>NZ_SGWX01000001.1:0-1321699 GCF_004216535.1 Xylanimonas ulmi | reverse complement strand
AGAGGCGAGCGGCCTCCGGAGCACCGCCGACGGCGTACAGGTGCCGACCGGCGGCCGTCTGCGACAGGACGTACCACGCGACCAGGTAGATCGCCAGCATCGCCAGGACGCCCGTCGTGATCGTCAGGCCACCGGCCGACAGCTTGGTCCCGAGCCACGTCAGGATCCCCTTGTCGACCGGGTACACCTGCGAGCCCGCGTACAGCTGCGTCGCGGCGTACATGGCGGTGAAGACGCCGAGCGTGACGATGAACGGCGGCAGGTGCACCCACGCGACGAGCGCTCCGTTGACCAGGCCCACCAGCACGAGCGTGACCACAGCGGCGACGATGGCGACCTCGGGGCCGTGCGAGCCGCCCACCTTGGCCAGGATGATCGTGCCCAGCACCGCCACCGCGCCGATCGACAGGTCGATTCCCGCGGTCAGGATGACGACCGTCTGCGCCACCGCGAGGATCCCGATCACCACGGACTGCTGAAGGATCAGCGAGAGGTTTGCCGGACGCAAGAACGTGTCGGTGATCAGGGAGAAGGCGACGACCGCGACCACGAGGGCGGCGAGGGGGCCGACCAGGGGGTTGCGCGCCAGGTCAGCCCATCTCGTCGCGCTCGTGGCCCCGCGACGCGTGGGCGTCGTGTCGGAGGTCGAGGTCACCTCAGCCCCAGCAGTTCTCGAGGCCCCAGGCGCTGTCCTTGGAGTCGAGCCCGCTCACCGGGTGATCGGTGATCAGCTGGGCGCCGGTGTCGTGGAACCCGCTCGGCTTGGCGCCGTTCGCGGCGTACTGCACGACCGCCTTGACGCCGAGAGCGGCCATCTCGTTCGGGAACTGCATCACGGTGGCGCCGACCTCGCCGTCGGCGACGGCCTGCACACCGGCGCACGATCCGTCGATCGAGCCGACGGTCACACCGTCCACGAGGCCGGCGTCCGACAACGCCTGGAAGGCGCCGCGCGCAGCGGGCTCGTTGATCGTGTACACCGCGTTGATGTCCGGGTGGGCCGAGAGGATGTTCTCCATCGCGGTCTGCGCCTTGGTCTGGTCGCCGTTGGTGTTCTCCTGCGCGGCGATCTGCGGGGAGTCGTCGGTCAGGCCCATGCCCTGGAGGAACCCGTCGTGGCGGAAGGTGTCGACCGTGCCGCCGGGTGTGCCGTCGAGCATCGCGACGTTCGGCGCGGCGTCGCCGAGTGCGGCCTTGACCCACGATCCCTGCAGGACGCCGGCTTGCGTGTTGTCGGTCGCGAACGTGGCGTCGACGGCGTCCTCCGGGTCGGTGGCGGTGTCGAGGGCGATGACGATCACCCCGGCGTCGCGCGCGTCGGCGATCGCCTGGAGGATGCCCGTCGAGGAGTTCGGGGTGATGAGGATGCCCTTGACCCCCTGGGACACGAGGTTCTCGATCGCGGCGACCTGCCCCTCGTTGTCACCGTCGAAGGCTCCGGCGAGCGCGATGAGCTCGGCGCCCTCGTCGTCGGCCGTCTCGCGGGCGGCCTCGCGCATCCGCACGAAGAACGGATTGGAGTCGGTCTTGGTGATCAGACCGACCTTGACGGGGGAGCCGGAGGCGTCGGCGTCGTCGCCCGTGTCGTTCGAGGAGCACGCGGCGAGGGTGAGTGCGGCGGCGCAGGCCGCGGCGGAGGCGAGCGTCCGGCGCAGGCGGCGAGAGCGTGGCGTGGTGCGCGGTCCGAGCATGTCGAACTCCCTTGTCCGGTGGTGTCACCTGGATGTGACCCAGATCACGCTAGAATCCGGCAAGCGCTTGCGCAAGCGCTTGCGCGGCGATCTTTCCCGTTCCGTGATCTCTCGGGGCGCCGTGCGCAGCGCGCTGCGCGCCGAGACATGAGGAGGTCGCATGGCGAGGATGGACGACGTGGCCCGGCTCGCGGGCGTGTCGGTCTCGACCGTCTCGCACGTGCTCAACGCCACCCGCGCGGTGGCGCCGCAGACGCGCACCCGGGTCGAGGAGGCAGTGGAGCGCCTCGCCTACCGGCGCAACGACCTGGCGCGCTCCCTCGCGCTGCGCAAGACGCGCACCGTCGGCATCGCGATCGCGGCGCTGTCCAACCCCTACTTCGGTGAGCTGGTCTCCGCGCTCAACGAGGCGCTCGAGGCGCAGGGGTACACCGCGCTGCTCGGTGACACCGGAGACGACCCGGACCGTGAGGTCGCCACCGTCGAGCGGATGCTCGACCAACGCGTCGCCGGGCTGATCCTCGCCACCGCGGCGAGCTCGGGCGAGCCGGTCGCCTCCCGCGTCCTCGACCAGTCCGTCCCGCTGGTCCTCGTCGACCGGCATATCGACGCCCGCTGCGATCAGGTCGTGCCGCTCAACCGCGAGCCGGTCGAAGAGCTCGTCGGCCACCTCGCGGACCTCGGGCACACGCGGATCGCCGCCGTCGCGGGCGCAGCAGGGCTCGACACCACCACCGAACGGCTCGACGGGTACCTCGCCACCGTCGCGGCCCGCGGCCTGGACGACGACCCTGCGCTGATCCTGCGCGGGCGCTCGAGGGCGCAGGACGCCGAGGCGGCGGCGCGGGCGGCGTTCGCAGGCCCGCACCGGCCCACCGCCGTCGTCGTCCTCAACAACGCCATGACGATCGGGACACTGCGCGCGCTGCGCGGGCTCGGCCTGACGGTGCCGCACGACGTCGCACTCGTCTGCTACGACGACTTCGAGTGGGCCGACCTGTTCCAGCCGCGGCTGACCGCGGTGCGCCAAGACCTGACGACGATGGCGCGCAGCGCCGTCGGCCTGCTGCTGTCACGGATCTGCGGCGACGACCGGGCGCCCGTCGTGGAGCGCATCACGCCGCAGCTGCGACACCGTGAGTCGTGTGGGTGCCCCGCGCCGGACTGACGCGCCCGGCGCCACGGGACGCCCGGCCCGCCGCCGTGTCCCTGCGGGTCCGTAGGCTGGCTCGCATGGACCTGTTCGACGCCGTCACCACGGGGGAGCACGGCACCCCGGAGGTCTCGCGCTCGGGGCCCGGAGCGCCCCTCGCGGTGCGGATGCGCCCTGCGTCGCTCGACGAGGTCGCCGGGCAGGAGCACCTCTTGGCGTCCGGCTCGCCGTTGCGGCGCCTGGTGGAGCCCGCCGACGACGCGGCGCGTCGGGCGGCGCCCGGGTCGGTGATCCTGTGGGGTCCGCCCGGCACGGGCAAGACGACGCTCGCCTACCTCGTGGCCACGGTCTCGGGCCGCAGGTTCGTGGAGCTGTCAGCCGTCACCGCGGGCGTCAAGGACGTGCGCGCCGTCGTCGAGGACGCCCGGCGCAGGCTCGCGACCTCCGGCGCGGAGACGGTGCTGTTCATCGACGAGGTGCACCGCTTCTCGAAGTCCCAGCAGGACGCCCTGCTGCCCTCGGTCGAGAACCGGTGGGTCACGCTCGTCGCCGCGACCACCGAGAACCCGTCGTTCTCGGTCAACTCGCCGCTGCTGTCGCGGTCGCTGCTGCTGACCCTGCGCCCGCTCACGGCCGACGACGTGCGCGCCCTCGTGCGGCGCGCGGTCGGTGACGAGCGCGGGCTGGGCGGCGCTGTCACGCTCGCCGCCGACGCCGAGGACCAGTTGGTGCGCATGGCGGGCGGAGACGCGCGCAAGGCGCTGACGATCCTCGAGGCGGCGGCCGGGACCGCACTGGCGGAGGGCGGCGCCGTCGTCGACCTGGCGACGGTCGAGCGCGCCGTCGACGTCGCCGCCGTGCGCTACGACCGCGACGGCGACCAGCACTACGACGTCATCAGCGCGTTCATCAAGTCGATCCGCGGCTCGGATGTCGACGCGGCGCTGCACTACCTCGCGCGCATGATCGCGGCGGGGGAGGACCCGCGGTTCGTCGCGCGGCGCCTGATCATCTCGGCCTGCGAGGACGTCGGCATGGCCGACCCCTCGGCGCTGCAGACCGCCGTCGCCGCCGCGCAGGCCGTGCAGATGATCGGCATGCCCGAGGGCCGCATCCCGCTCGCCGAGGCGGTGGTGCACCTGGCGACCGCGCCCAAGTCGAACCGGGCCTACACGGCGATCGACGCGGCGCTCGCGGACGTGCGCGCGGGCCGGGTCGGCGTCGTGCCCCCGCATCTGCGCGACGCGCACTACGCCGGCGCCGAGGGCCTCGGGCACGGCAAGGGCTACCAGTACGCGCACGACGCGCCCCACGCCATCGCGCCGCAGCAGTACCTCCCGGACGACCTGGCCGGCCGCCGCTACTACGACCCCTCAGACCGCGGCTACGAACGCCAAATCCACGACCGCCTCACCCGCATCCGAGAAATCCTCCCCTAACTACTCCGCCGAGATACCGGTCCTCGGTCACGGGCGCCAGGTGGGGTGTCCGAGCTCCGGTATCTCGGCGGCGGACCGGTACCTCGCGAGGGCGCGCGGGGTGGGGTGGGTGTCCACAGGGGGGTGGGGCTCGGGGTTGTGCACAGGTGGGGGCGACGGGAGGGCGGTGTGGGCTGTGTGACGGGCAGGGTGCGGGGATGACGCATCCACCCGTCGGGGGCCGGCCCGGCAGCCCGACGCCGCAGCCGCGCCCGCTGCCCCGCGTGCACCGCGCGCACCCCCACGCCGAGGCGGCGCTGCGCACCGCGCTGCGCCGTGGAGAGGTCACGCGGCTGCGCCCCGGGGTCTTCGCCGACGCGATCGACCGATGGATGCCTGAGTGGGAGCGCGCCGAGCACGAGCACCTGCTCCAACTCGCGGCCGGCCTCGCCGCGCTGCGCGCGCCGTCGTGGGCGAGCCACACCAGCGCGGCGCTGCTGCACGGGTGCTGGGTGCTGCGACTGGGGAGGCGAGCCGAGGTCACCCAACTCGCTCCGCCCGACGTGCGCGACCGGCGCGACCCGCTCATGCGTCACTGGACCCAGTTGCCCGAGCGTGACCGCACGGAGCTCGGAGGCGTGCCGATCACCACGATCGAGCGGACCGTCGTGGACTGCGCACTGACACTCCCGGGCGAGCAGGCCGCCGGCATCGTGGAGAGCGGACTGCGCATGGGCGCGGACCGCGACGTCGTCGAGCAGGTGCTGCGCGAGTCACGCGGCAAGCGCGGCGTCCGCTCGGCTCGGCGCGTCCTGTCGCTGGCGGACGGGCGTGTTGAGTCGCTCGGCGAGGCCAGGCTGCGCTGGATCGCGTTCGACGACGGACTGCCGCCACTCGCGGCGGCGGTGCCCGTCGAGACGCACCTGGGCACGCGATGGGTGGACCTGGGCTGGCCCGACATGTGCCTGGGACTGGAGTTTGACGGCGAGCTGAAGTACGCCGGCGACGACGCCCAGCGTGTGATCCTGGAGGAGAAGGCCCGCCACGACGCCCTCGTCGAGGCGGGCTGGACCGTCCTACGCGTCACCTGGCGCGACCTGGCCACCAAGGACCACCTCCTCTACCGCCTCCACCACGCCCACTCCCACACCTCCCGACGCCCCCCGAGGTACCGACCCTCCGGCGAGATACCGGTCCTCGGTCGACTGGGGGTCTGTAAAGCCAGCGGTGTATCTCTGGGTGTTGTTGGTCAGCGGCGGCCGGCGGTGAGCCGACCGTCGAAGGTGATGTCGAACGCGTTCAGCGCGCCCTTCCAGCGTTGGGTCCAGCGGGCTCGTCCCCTGCCGGTGGGGTCCAGGGCCATGACGGCGAGGTAGACGCACTTGAGCGCGGCCTGCTCGTTCGGGAAGTGCCCGCGGGCACGCACGGCCTTACGGATCCGGGCGTTGACCGACTCGATCGCGTTCGTCGTGCACACGATCCGGCGGATCTCCCGGTCGAACTGGAGGAACGGGACGAACTCGGCCCACGCGTTCGTCCACAGCCGCACGATCGCGGGGTACTTGGCGCCCCACTTCTCGGAGAACTCCAAGAAGCGTTCCTCGGCCCCCTCGACGGTCGCGGCCTGGTAGACGGGCTTCAGGTCCCGGGAGATCGCGTCCCAGTCCTGCCGGGCGGCGTACCGGAAGCTGGCCCGCATCAGATGCACGACGCAGGTCTGCACGATGGTGTCCGGCCACACGGCGCTCACGGAGTCGGGCAGCCCCTTCAGGCCGTCACACACGAGCATGAGGAGGTCCTGCACGCCGCGGTTCTTGATCTCGGTCAGGACCTGCTGCCAGTACTTCGCGCCCTCACCACCGTCCCCGGCCCACAGCCCCAGGATGTCCCGGTTCCCGTCGACGGTCACGGCCAGTGCGACGTAGATCGGCCGGTTGGCGACCTGCCCGTCACGCACCTTGACGTGGATGCAGTCAACGAACACCACCGGATACACCGGGTCCAGGGGCCGGGACTGCCATTCGGCCATCTCGTCCAGGACCTTGTCCGTGATCGTCGAGATCGTCGTCTTCGACACCTCCGAGCCGTACACGTCGGCCAGGTGCGCGCTGATGTCCCCGTGCGTCATCCCCCGAGCCGACAACGACAGCACGATGTCCTCGATCGACCCCAACCTGCGCTGCCGCTTGGCGACCACGACCGGCTCGAACGTCCCCGCCCGGTCCCGGGGCACCTCGACCTGCACCGGGCCGCCCTTGGTCAGCACCGTCTTCGCACGGGTGCCGTTACGGGCGTTGCCGTCCGTCGAGGCGCCCTTCTCGTGCTTCTCGTAGCCCAGGTGAGCAGTCAGCTCACCCTCGAGCGCGGACTCCAGGACCAGCTTCGTCAGCTGCGCCAACAACCCGTTCTCCCCATCGATGCCCAGCCCGGACGCCTGCGCGTCACCAACCAGCTGAGCGATCAGCGTCTTGTCCAACTGCGGCGCCTGCGGCGTCGTCGTCACGTGCACCTGCTCCTCGCTGATCGCCTCCGCGACCATGTCGACCTGCGTACTCATCCGTGTTCCTCCTGGTCAGGAGATACACCGCAGACCGTACAGACCCTCGACTGGAGCCCGCGGGATGACTGAGGACCGGTATCTCGCCGACAGTTCGGTACCTCGGGGGACCGGGGACCGGGGACCGGGGACCGGGGTGGGGGGTGGGGGGCGGGGTGGGTGGGGGTGTGGGGTAGGATGGGTGGGTTGCCTTGTCCGGGGTTCCCGGGGGCGACTCCTGGGACCTCGGCCCTGTTCCCTCCTGGCGGAGGGCGTCGGCTGGTCCCGCACCCGACTGCGTACCGCGGCCCGGGTGTGACCTTTATCAGATCCTCAACAGGACAGGAAACACAGTGACCTCTGTGACCCGTTCGCGCCGCCAGGTCCGCCTGAGCCGCGCCCTGGGCATCGCCCTGACGCCGAAGGCCGTCAAGCACTTCGAGAAGCGCCCCTACCCGCCCGGCGAGCACGGCCGCGCCCGCCGCCGCACCGAGTCGGACTACGCGGTCCGTCTGCGCGAGAAGCAGCGTCTGCGCGCCCAGTACGCGCTGCGCGAGAAGCAGCTCGTCAAGGTCTACGAGAACGCCCGCAAGACCGCCGGCCTGACCGGTGAGGTCATGGTCGAGGACCTTGAGACCCGCCTCGACGCGCTCGTGCTGCGCTCGGGCTTCGCCCGCACCATCCTGCAGGCGCGCCAGGCGGTCACCCACCGCCACATCCTCATCGACGGCAAGATCGTGGACCGCCCGTCGTTCCGCGTGAAGCCGGGCCAGACCCTCCAGGTCAAGCCCAAGTCGCAGGCCACCACGCCGTTCCAGGTCGCCGCCGCCGGCGCGCACCGCGACGTGCTGCCCGCCGTCCCCGGCTACCTCGACGTCTCGCTCGAGAAGCTCCAGGCCACGCTGACCCGCCGCCCCAAGCGCGCCGAGGTCCCCGTGACCTGCGAGGTCCAGCTGGTCGTCGAGTTCTACGCCCGCTGACGCGTCCCACGCCGCCCCGTCGCCCTGCACCGCAGGACGGCGGGGCGTCGTCCTGCCCGGACCCGGGAGCCCGGCGCGCGTCCGGCCCGCAGCCGGTCACGGGTCGAGGGCCGCACGTCGGATAGGGTGACCAGGCGTCCGCATCGAGAGGGGAAATCCGATGACCGTGGGTGACGTGGCAGGCCTCATCGCCGCCATCGCCTTCGTGCTGCTGGTGGGCCTCCTGGCCGTGCCGCTCGTCAAGCTCGGCAAGGTCTTCGACGAGGCGTCGCGCTCGCTGCGCGAGGTCACCGAGCACTCGGTGCCGATCCTCGACGAGGCGGCCGGAGCGGTCGCCGGAGCCAACGCCCAGCTCGAGAAGGTCGACACCATCACGACGTCGGCAGCCCAGGTGAGCGAGAACGTGTCGGCGCTGGCCGGCCTGTACGCCGCGACGCTCGGCCGTCCGCTGGTCAAGGTCGCCGCCTTCTCCTACGCGACACGCCAGGCGTTCGCGGGCGCGTTCGCGCGCAAGGGCACGCGCTGATGCGACGTCTGTTCTGGGTCGGCGTCGGCGTCGCCGTGACCGTCGTGGTCTACCGCAAGGGCCGCCAGGTTGTGCGGCAGTATCTGCCGTCGTCGATCGCGGAGCGCGCCGAGCGGGCGGCCCATGACGTCGGTGAGCGCGCCGGGAGCGTCGCCCAGGAGTTCCGCGCCACGTTCGCCGAGGCCCGCGCGCGCCGCGAGGCCGAGCTGGCGGCCGCGCTGCTCGCCGAGGGCCAGGCCGACCCCTCGGTGACGCGCGCGGCCCGAGCTACCGGCGCCCGCGGCGCGTGGGCCGCGGGCGACCCCGCCGCTGACATCGACGACGACGAGGCGGAGCTCGGTTACTCGTTCTGAGCGCTCCCGAGCCTTCGTCTCGCACCTGCCTCGCTCCCGGGCATCGCGCCGCGCGCGCGACAATGGCCCGAGCACCCCACTGACCCCGTGAAGGACACCATGCGTACCGCCGACATTCGCCAGCGATGGCTCGACTACTTCGGCTCCAAGGACCACGAGCTCGTCCCGAGCGCGCCGCTGGTCTCCCCGGACCCCTCGATCCTGTTCACCATCGCCGGCATGGTGCCGTTCATCCCCTACATCCTCGGCACCGAGCCCGCCCCGTGGCCGCGTGCGGCGAGCGTGCAGAAGTGCATCCGCACCAACGACATCGAGAACGTCGGCCGCACCACCCGCCACGGCACGTTCTTCCAGATGAACGGCAACTTCTCGTTCGGGGACTATTTCAAGACCGGCGCGATCGAGTTCGCCTGGGAGCTGCTGACCACCGCTCAGGAGCAGGGCGGCTACGGGTTCGACGGCGACCGCCTGTGGGTGACGCTGTGGAACGAGGACCACGAGTCGTATGAGGCGCTGACCCGGGGCGTCGGCCTCGACCCGAAGCACATCGTCCGCCTGCCGCGCCACGAGAACTTCTGGGACACCGGCCAGCCGGGCCCGGCCGGTCCGTGCGCCGAGTGGCACTACGACCGCGGCCCGAAGTACGGCCCCGACGCTGTGGGCGGCGACGTGGACCCGGGCGGCGACCGCTACCTGGAGATCTGGAACCTTGTCTTCGACCAGTTCGTGCGCGGCGAGGGCGCCGGGAAGGACTACCCGCTGCTGGGCGAGCTTGAGCACAAGAGCATCGACACCGGCGCCGGGCTGGAGCGCATCGCGTTCCTGCTCCAGGGCAAGGAGAACATGTACGAGATCGACGAGGTCTTCCCCGTCATCTCGACCGTCGAGGAGCTGACGGGCAGGCGCTACGGCGCCAACCCTGAGGACGACGTGCGCATGCGCGTCGTGGCCGACCACGTGCGCAGCGCGCTCATGGTGATCGGCGACGGTGTGCGCCCCTCGAACGAGGGTCGCGGTTATGTGCTGCGCCGCCTGATCCGCCGTGCGGTGCGCGCGGTGCGGCTGCTCGGGTACGACGCCGAGGCGCTGCCCGCGCTGCTGCCGGTCTCGATGGACGCCATGAAGGCCTCCTACCCGGAGCTGGAGACGGGCTTCGCCCGCATCAGCGATGTGGCCTACGGCGAGGAGGAGGCGTTCCGGCGCACGCTGGCCGCCGGCACCACGATCCTGGACGTCGCGGTGGGCAAGGCCAAGGCGCAGGCCGGGGCGCAGGCGCCCGTGCTGCGCGGCGCCGAGGCCTTCCAGCTCCACGACACCTACGGGTTCCCGATCGACCTCACCCTGGAGATGGCCGCCGAACAGGGCGTCCAGGTCGACGAGAAGGCCTTCCGCGAGCTCATGGCCGAGCAGAAGCAGCGCGCCCGTGCGGACGCGCTCGCCAAGAAGACCGGCCACGCCGACCTGCGCGCGTACGAGGGCATCCAGAGCGAGCTCGCCGGCCCGGTCGAGTTCCTCGGTTACACGCACACCGACTCGGCGGTGACGGTCGTCGGTCTGTTGGTCGACGGCGTGCCCGCGCCCGCCGCGACGGCGGTCGACGGCGCGCACGTCGACGTCGAGGTCGTGCTCGACCGCACACCGTTCTACGCCGAGGCCGGTGGCCAGCTCGCCGACCAGGGCACGATCGTGCTCGACGGCGGCGCGACGGTCGAGGTCGACGACGTGCAGCGCCCCCTCAAGGGCCTCAACGTGCACCGCGGCCGGCTGGTCGAGGGGACGATCGCGATCGGCGACCCGGGCGCCGCGGTCATCGACGTCGCGCGGCGTGTGGCGATCAGCCGCGCCCACTCGGCGACGCACATGATCCACAAGGCGCTGCATGAGCTCGTGGGGGAGGACCGCACGCAGGCGGGCTCCGAGAACGCCCCGAGCCGCGTGCGGTTCGACTTCCGCTCACCCTCGCCCGTCCCCGCCTCCTCGCTCGGCGAGATCGAGGAGCGAGTCAACCTGCGCCTGGCCGAGAACCTTGAGGTCACCGACGAGCTCATGCCCATCGCGGCGGCCCGCGACCTGGGCGCCATGGCGCTGTTCGGCGAGAAGTACGGCGACATCGTGCGCGTCGTGTCGATCGGCGGCGACTGGTCGCGCGAGCTGTGCGGTGGCACGCACGTGAAGGCGTCCGGTGAGATCGGACGTGTGGCGCTGTTGGGCGAGGCCTCGATCGGCTCGGGTGTGCGCCGTGTCGACGCGCTGGTGGGCGACGGCGCCTACGGGTTCCAGGCCAAGGAGCACGCGCTCGTGGGCCAGTTGACCGGCCTGCTGGGGACGCGTCCCGACGAGCTCGCCGACCGGGTCGGCTCACTGCTGTCACGCCTGAGGGAGACCGAGAAGGAGCTCGCCGCGCTGCGTCAGGGCCAGCTCCTGGCCGCGGCGGGCCGTCTGGCCGCCGAGGCGCCGAGCGTGGGTGAGGTCCGCGTCGTGGCGCACGACGCCGGTGAGGTGGCCTCGGCCGACGACCTGCGCGCGCTCGCGCTCGACGTGCGCGGCCGCCTGGGCGACGCGTCGCCGTCGTTGGTCGCGGTGGGCGGCGTGGCCTCGGGCCGTCCGCTCGTGGTCGTCGCCACCAACGCCAGCGCGCGTGAGGCGGGCCTGCGCGCCGGCGACTTCGTCAAGGCCGCGGCGAGCACGCTCGGCGGCGGCGGCGGCGGTAAGCCCGACCTCGCTCAGGGCGGCGGCTCGGACGCCTCGGCGCTGCCCGCGGCGCTCGACGCCGTCACGGCGGGTGTGCGCGCGGTCGTCGGCGCGTGAGCGAGTTCCACGAGGCGGGCTCCGCGGGTTTGGCCCGCGGCGCCCGCCTCGGCGTCGATGTCGGCAAGGCGCGGGTGGGCCTCGCAGCCTCGGACCCTGACGGGTTGGTGGCCACGCCCGTCGAGACCGTCGCGCGCGTGCTCGACGCGACGGGCGTGGACAGCTCTGACGTGCGGCGCATCGCCGACGAGGCGCGTGAGCGGTTCGCCGCCGTGGTCTATGTGGGGCTGCCGCGGCACCTGTCGGGCGCCGAGGGGGCCGCGACAGCGGACGCGCGCGCGTTCGCGACGCGCCTGGCCCTGGCGGTGGCGCCGGTGCCCGTCCGTATGGTGGACGAGCGCATGTCGACCGTGACCGCGACGAGCCAGCTGCGCGCCGCCGGGCGCAAGGCGAAGAGCCACCGCAAGGTGATCGATCAGGCGGCCGCCGTTATCATTCTGCAATCTGCTCTCGACCTGGAGCGGACCGCGGGCACGCGCGCTGGTGAGCTCGTGGAGACGCCGCCGACCTGACCCCGAACGACAGGACCCCACCCGCGTGACCGACCCTTTCGAGACCTTCGGCCACCGGCTCCCCGAGGAGACGGGCCGCCGCACGCGGTCGACGCGACGCTCGGCCGCGCGCACGCGCCGTCGGCGCCGCCACCGCGTGGGCCTGGCCGTCGCGGCCTGCCTGGCCCTGGTGAGCGGTGTGGCGGTCGGGGCGGTGAGCGACGGCGTCGCCACGGTGCGCGAGCTGCTCGCACGGGTCGACGCCGACTTCGACGGCCCGGGCGACGCCGTCGTCCGGGTGGAGATTCCCGCGGGCGCCACGGGCGCCGCGATCGGCGCCATCCTCGCCGAGGCCGACGTCGTCGCGTCGGTCGGCGCGTTCACGACGGCGTTCGCCCGGCATCCCGCGGCCGCGGGCATCCAACCCGGCGTGGTCGAGCTGTACACGCGCATGCGGGCGGTCGACGCCGTCGAACGCCTCGCCCGCAACGAGCGGGTCAAGAACCGTGTCACCGTGCCCGAGGGGTTCACGCTCGAGCAGGTGCTCGAGCGCGTCGTCGAGCAGACCGACATCACGCGCGACGCGCTCGACGCGGCGATCGCCGACCCGCAATCGCTCGGACTGCCGGACAAGGCCGGCGGCGTCGTCGAGGGGTGGCTGTTTCCCGCCACCTACGTCGTCACGGACGACGACACGGCGGTGACGCTCCTGGCGCGCATGATCGCCCAGACCTCGGCCGAGTTGGAGCGCTTGGGCATCCCCACCGAGCGGTGGCAGTCGATCATCACCGAGGCCTCCATCATCGAGCGCGAGGCGCCACAGGGGTATCGTGGCAAGGTCGCCCGAGTCATCAAGAACCGGCTCGCGATCGGCATGCCCCTGGGCATGGACGCCATCGACTCGTTCGGGCTCGGGATCCCGGCGCACCTGATCACTCGAGCACAGTTCAACGACCCCAACCTGCCGTTCGCGTCACGGGTGCACAGTGGCCTCCCTCCGACGCCGATCGGCAATCCCGGAGTGGCCGCCATTCAGGCGGCCGCGTCACCGACCCCCGGTGACTGGCTATGGTTCGTCACCGTCAACCTGCACACAGGCGAGACGAAGTTCACGGACGACTACAACGTCTTCCTGCAGTACAGGCGTCAGTTCCAAGTTTGGGCGGCCGCGAACGGCTTCTGAGCGGCAGCACCAGCGCGCCGGGGTGAAGGCGCCCGGCCAGAGATGAATAGGCTTCTCGCGTGACCGACCTCTTCGAGCACCCAGCCCTCGCACAGCCGCCGGGTCCCAGCGGGCGTCGCTCGGCCGCCCGTCAACGACTGGCGGCCAAGAGGCGCCGTCGCCGCCGGGTGCGCACCTCGCTTGTCGTCGTCGTGGTCCTGGCGGTCGTGGGCGCCGTGGCGTGGAAGACCTGGGGTGACGTCTCGGGGTTCCTGACGAACCCGTTCGCACGCTCCGCCGAGGACTATCCCGGTCCGGGCAAGGACCCCGTCGACGTCCAGATCCCGCAGGGCGCCACCGGCGCCCAGATGGGCGGCGTGCTCCTCGACGCGGGCGTCGTCGCGTCGGTCGACGCGTTCAAGGACGCGTTCGCGATGAACCCGGGCGCGGCGGGCATCCAGCCGGGCACGTACGCGCTGCTGACCGAGATGAGGGCGTCCGACGCCGTCGCGGCGCTCGTCAAGAACGAGAAGGTCGAGACCAAGGTGACCATCCCCGAGGGGTTCACCGCGGCGCAGGTCTTCGAGCGCGTGGCCTCGGTCACCACGATCACCAAGGACGAGATCGACGCCGCCCTCGCCGACCCGGCGTCGATCGGACTGCCGGCCGAGGCGGGTGGCCAGGTCGAGGGCTGGCTGTTCCCCGCCACCTACACCGTCCAGCCCGGGGACAGCGCGGTGACGCTGCTGTCGGACATGGTCGCCAAGACGGTCGCGGAGCTCGACGCGCAGGGTGTCGCGGCGGCGGACCGCGAGGACGTGCTGAAGAAGGCGTCGCTGGTCGAGCGTGAGGCCAAGTACGCCCCGGACCGCCCGATGATGGCCCGCGCGATCGACAACCGGCTCGCGATCGACATGCCCCTGCAGATCGACGCCTCGGTCGCCTACGGGCTGGCCAAGCCGGGCACGGACCTGACGACCGCGGACACGCAGGACGCGGGCAACCCGTACAACACCTACGCGCACAAGGGTCTGCCGCCCACACCGATCGCCAACCCGGGCGCGGCCTCGGTCGAGGCGGTCGTGCACCCCGCCGACGGCGGCTGGATCTTCTGGACCGCCGTCAACCTCGACACGGGCGAGACCAAGTTCGCCGTGACGTTCGAGGAGCACCAGAAGAACGTCGCCGAGCTGCGCGCCTGGCAGGCCGCGAACGGACAGGGCTGAGCATGCCTGTGGCCACGCGCCGGGCCGCTGTGCTCGGCCACCCCGTCGCGCACTCACTGTCCCCGGTGCTGCACAACGCGGCGTACGACGCCCTGGGCCTTGAGGGGTGGGAGTACACCGCGCTGGACACGACGGCGGCGACGCTGCGCGGGCGCGTCGAGCGCCTCGACCTCGGCTGGGCGGGCCTGAGCCTGACCATGCCGCTCAAGCAGACCGTGATCGCCATGCTCGACGACGTCGACCCGCTCGCCGCGGCGACCGGGGCCGTCAACACCGTCGTGGTGCGCCCGGCGCCGTGTGGAATCACGCTGGGCGGCTACAACACCGACGTCCACGGGCTCGTCGCCGCGCTGCGTGAGGGTCTAGGCGGGCGCCAGGTGCGCCGCGCCGTCGTGCTCGGCGCGGGCGCGACCGCGGCCTCGGCCGTCGGAGCGCTCGCGGAGCTCGGGTGCGCCACACCGCGCGTGCTGGCCCGCTCGATCGCCCGCACCGCGGGGCTGCATGAGGCGGCGCGGCGCCTGGGGGCGTCGCCGCGCTTCGAGGTGCTCGACGCGATGACGGCGCCAGGGCCGCTGGGGCACGCCGACGTCGTCGTCTCGACACTGCCGGCGCACGCCGCCGACGCCGTCGCCGCGACGTTGGCCGAGCGCGCCGGCGCGGTGACGGGCGTGCTGCTCGACGTCGTCTACGACCCTCGGCCCACCGCGCTCGCCCGGGCGTGGGCGGACCTCGGCGGCGTCGTCGTCGGCGGTGAGCGGATGCTGCTGCATCAGGCGGCCGAGCAGGTGCGGCTCATGACGGGTCGCCCGGCGCCGCTCGCCGCCATGGACAGGTCGCTCGCCGCGGCCCTCGGCGATCGGTCGGACCTGGCTCCCTGAACGCCAGCGCCCGCCGACGGTGACGGGCGAGCCCGGCGACGTGGCGGCGACGCGAGGCTGGACGCCCGCCCCGGCCGGGGCGCGGCGCGTGGCACAATCGCCGCATGCTGCGCTGGTTGACGTCGGGGGAGTCGCACGGTCCGTCCTTGGTGGGCGTCATGGAGGGGCTTCCGGCCGGCGTCGAGCTGACCACGCACGACCTGCGGGCGGCGCTGGCCCGCCGCCGCCTCGGCTACGGCCGCGGCGCCCGCATGAAGTTCGAGCAGGACGAGGTGCGTGTGCTCGGCGGTCTGCGCCACGGCGTGACGCAGGGCGGCCCGCTCGCGATCGAGATCGGGAACACCGAATGGCCCAAGTGGGTCGACGTCATGGCGCCCGATCCCGTCGAGGCCGACGCGCTGACAGTAGACGCCGGCACGGGCGACGTGCGCGAGGTCGCGCGCAACAAGAGGCTCACGCGCCCGCGTCCCGGCCACGCCGACCTGGTCGGCATGCGCAAGTACGCCTTCGACGACGCCCGCCCCGTCCTGGAGCGTGCGAGCGCCCGGGAGACGGCCACGCGCGTCGCGCTCGGGACCGCCGCCGCGCGGTTCCTGGAGCAGGCCGTCGGGGTGCGCCTGGTCTCGCACGTCGTGGCGATCGGCGAGGCCGAGACGCCTGACGGGGCGACGGCGCCCACCCCGGACGACGTCGCGCGCCTCGACGCCGACCCGGTGCGCTGCCTGGACGCCGCGGCGAGCGCGGCGATGGTCGCCGAGATCGACGCGGCCCACAAGGACGGCGACACCCTGGGCGGCGTCGTGGAGGTGCTCGCCTACGGCGTGCCGACCGGACTGGGCTCCTACGTGCAGGGCGACCGGCGGCTCGACGCGCGCCTGGCCGGGGCGCTCATGGGCATTCAGGCGATCAAGGGCGTCGAGGTCGGCGACGGCTTCCGCACTGCCCGCCGGCGCGGGTCCGTGGCGCACGACGAGATCGTGCGCGGCGCCGACGGGCGCGTGACGCGCCTGACCAACCGCGCAGGCGGTGTCGAGGGCGGCATGTCGAACGGCGAGGTGCTGCGCGTGCGCGCCGCGATGAAGCCCATCTCCACGGTGCCGCGCGCGCTGCGCACCATCGACACCGCCACAGGTGAGCCCGCCACCGCCAACCATCAGCGCTCCGACGTGTGCGCGGTGCCCCCCGCGGCGGTCGTCGCCGAGGCGATGGTCGCGCTCGTGCTTGCCGAGGCCGTCGTCGAGAAGTTCGGCGGCGACTCGGTGGCCGAGGTGCGCCGCAACGCCGAGGCGTACCTCGCGGCGATCCCCGAGCCGCTGCGGTGAGCCGCGCCGGCGGCGCCGGGCCGCTCGCGGTGCTCGTGGGCCCGCCCGGCAGCGGCAAGACGACGGTTGGGACGCTGCTCGCCGGACTCCTCGGGGTCGAGTTCCGCGACACCGACCACGACGTCGAGGTCGTCGCGGGCAAGCCGATCGCCGAGATCTTTGTCGACGACGGCGAGTCCGCGTTCCGGGTGTTGGAGCACCACGCAGTGGGCCGCGCGCTGGCCGAGCACGACGGCGTCCTCGCGCTCGGCGGGGGAGCGGTGCTCGACCCGGCGACGCAGGGCTTGCTGGCCGGCTACGCGGAGCATGGCGGCGTGGTCGTGTTCCTCGACGTGTCGCTGGCGCACGCGGCGCCGCGCGTCGGGCTCAACCAGTCGCGCCCGCTGCTGCTGGGCAACCCGCGCGCGCGGTGGGCGGCGTTGATGGAGGCCCGGCGCCCCGTGTACGAGCGCGTGGCGACCGCGCGCGTGCTGACCGACGGGCGCGAGCCCGAGTCCGTCGCGCAGGAGATCCGCGCGTCGATCGAACAGGAGCAGGCATGAGCGTCGCGACCACCCGGGTGACGGTGCACGGCGCCGCGCCCTACGACGTCGTCATCGGGCGCAATCTGCTCGGCGAGCTGCCCGCCATGCTGGGCGAGCGGGTCCGCCGTGTGCTGGTGATGCATCCGGCCTCGCTCGCCGCGACGGGCGAGGCGGTGCGCGAGGACCTGGTGGCGCAGGGCTACCAGGCGTTCGCCGTCGAGCTGCCCGACGCCGAGGAGCAGAAGACCGCGCAGGTCGCCGCGTTCTGTTGGCAGGTGCTCGGTCAGGCGGACTTCACCCGCTCGGACGCCGTGGTGTCCGTGGGCGGCGGCGCGACGACCGACCTGGCCGGGTTCGTCGCGGCGACCTGGCTGCGCGGCATCAAGGTGGTGCACGTGCCCACCACGCTGCTGGGCATGGTGGATGCGGCCGTGGGCGGCAAGACGGGCATCAACACCGCCGAGGGCAAGAACCTGGTGGGCGCGTTCCACCCGCCGGCGGGCGTGCTGTGCGACCTCGCCTCGCTCGCCTCGCTCGACCGCTGGGACCTGGTGGCGGGGCTTGGCGAGGTCGTCAAGACCGGCTTTATCGCCGACCCGCGCATCCTGGCGCTGGTCGAGCGGCACGCCGAGGAGCTGCGGGAGTGGAAGGGCGCCGACGCCGCGCCGCAGACCTGGCAGGTGCTCGCCGAGCTCGTCGAGCGCTCGGTCGCCGTCAAGGCGCGCGTCGTGGGGGAGGACCTCACCGAGCAGGGCCTGCGCGAGATCCTCAACTACGGCCACACCTTCGGGCACGCCGTCGAGCTCGTCGAGCGCTACCAGTGGCGCCACGGCGCCGCCGTCGCTGTCGGCATGGTGTTCGTCGCCGAGCTCGCGCGGCTGGCCGGCAAGCTGTCCGACGACGTCGTCGCGCGCCACCGCGCGATCCTCACCTCGCTCGGACTGCCGACGTCCTACCGCGGCGACCGCTGGGAGCAGCTGCTCGCGGCCATGCGGCGAGACAAGAAGTCGCGGGGGGACCTGCTGCGGTTCGTCGTGCTGGACGACGTCGCCAAGCCGGTGCGGCTGGAGGGCCCCGACCCGACGCTGCTGGCCGCCGCGTACGCCGAGGTCAGCAAGGAGCCGCCGACGGGCGCGCCCGGAGTTGCGATCAGGCTCGGCTGACGGCCGGAGCGGGCTGGCTCACCACAGGCTGCGGCTGACCAGCACCTGCCGGAGCAGGTCGGCGCGGTCGGTGACGAGGCCGTCGACCCCGAGGTCGAGCAGCCGCTCCATCTCCCGGGCGTCGTTGACGGTCCACACGTGGACCTGACGGCCCGCGGCGTGCGCCGCGGCGAGCGTCGTCGCGTCGACCACGGTGAGGCGGGCCGGGCCGGCCGCCTCGCGGACCGGCACCTGGAGCGCGTCGACCCGGCGCAGCGCGGCCCTCGCGATCGCGGGCACGCGCAGCCGTGCGCCCGCTAGGAATCCCGCGACCTCGCTGGTGCCGGCGCTCGTGGCCACGGGGTGTGACAGCCGCGCGAGCGTGGCGCGGCGGCGCGCAGCCGAGAACGAGGTGACGCACACCCGCTCGTGTGACGCCGTGCGCTCGATCGCCCGGGCCACCGGCTCGATCCCCGAGTCGGCCTTGACGTCGACGTTGACGCGCAGCGTCGGCCACGTGCCGAGCACGTCCTCAAGCGTGGGCACCGGCTCGACGCCGCCGATGCGCGCGGCGCGCACCTGCGACCACGGCAGGTCGGCGACCAAGCCGTGCGCGTCCGTCGTGCGGTCGAGCGAGGCGTCGTGCAACGCGACCGCGACCCCGTCCGACGTGCCGTGCGCGTCGGTCTCGACGTAGTGGAACCCCAGCTCGACGGCGGCGGCGAACGCGGCGAGCGAGTTCTCCAGGCCCGAGTCGACGCCCCCGGCTCGGGCGAAGCCGCGGTGGGCGAGCGCGGCGACGCCCGGGCGGCCGTCGGGCAGCGTGGTGTCGAAGTACGGGTGGGTCATGCTGTCCGCTCCGTCGTGAGGTCCACCGCGGGCCGCAGCGCCGTCGCCAGCCACCCCAGCACGGCGTCGAGGTAGGCCTGGCGCGGCCCGTCGGCCGAGAGGGCGAGGTCGTGCACGCCGCCCTCGATCCGCAGCACGGTCACGTCGCGTCCCAGCCGCGGCGCACGGGCCACGATCTGCTCGACGTCGAGCACCGTGTCGGTCGAGTCGACGAGCGGATTGTCGGGCGCGTCGCGGCTGGAGGCGGCCGAGGCCGCCAGCAGCACCGGGCAGGCGATCGCCAGACCGCGCGCCACGCGCGCCTGCGCGCGCCGCACGGCCCGCAGCCAGCCAGCGCGCGCGGGGACGCCGTCCGGCCGCTTGAGTGTCGTGTCGAACTCCCACCGCCCGCCGTTCTCGCGCAGCAGCGCCGTCGCATACCAGGACGGGCCGTGCGACAGCGCCGTCAGGGGCCGCAGCGACCCGAGGCGGTCGAGGACCCGCGTTCCGACGGCGCGCCCGAACTCGGACCCGGGCAGTTCGAGGAACGGCGAGTCGAGCACGAGGGCGTCGGGCCCAGCGGCGGTCCCGGTCGCGTGCCGGTGGGCGTGCGCCCACAGCGACGTGGTCAGCCCGCCCGTCGAGTGCGCGTGCGCCACCAGGGGCAGTGGGTAGGCGGCGCGCAGCGCCGCGGAGGCGGCCGCGACGTCGCTGCCCTGCTCGCGCAGGTCGGTGACGTAGTGCGGCGTCTGCCCGGGCCGCAGCGAGCGCCCCGCAGCGCGCAGGTCGACCGCGTGGAAAAGGTACCCGGCGTCCGCGAACGCGCGCGCCAGGTGCGCATGGAAGAAGTAGTCGTTGTAGCCGTGCACGTGCAGCACCACGCCGCGCGCCGCGGCGACGTCGTCGGGCGTGGGCCGTAGGCGCACGAGCGTCGCAGGGCCGAGCGGCGCCTGTTCGAACGGCGCGCCCAGCAGATCGTCGTCGCGCCAGTCAAGGCCGGCGGACGGGAGCGTTGTCGCAGCCACGCGGGAAGCCTATGCCCTGATCAGCGGCGATGTGGCACGATCGGCGTCGTGACGCACGACGTGGGGCGGTCGGTCCAGAGCGCGATCTACCGCGCGGGCGTGTTCGGGCGCCGCCCCGTGGTCCCGGTCGCCCCCGCGGCGCTCGAGGCCGCGGCCCGCCGCCGCATGAGCGCGCGCGGCTGGGCGTACATCGCCGGCGGCGCGGGGGCTGAGCGCACGGTCGCGGCCAACGCCGCGGCCTTCGTCCGGCGGCGCATCGTGCCGCGGCAGATGGTCGACGTCGCCCAGCGCTCGCTCGCCACGACGCTGCTGGGGCGGCGGCTGCCCGCGCCGCTGCTGCTCGCGCCCATCGGCGCGCTCGAGCTCGCAGTGCGCGGCGGGCCCGCGCACGCCGAGCCGCCTGTGGCGCGCGCCGCGCGCGAGCTGGGGGTCCCGCTGGTCATCTCGTCACAGGCCTCCACGCCCCTGGAGGCCACCGCGGCCGCGCTGGGCCCGTCCCCGCGCTGGTTCCAGCTCTACTGGTCGCGCGACGACGACGTCGCCGCCTCGCTCGTCGCGCGCGCCGAGGCTGCGGGCGCCGAGGCGATCGTCGTGACCCTCGACACCCACGTGCTCGGATGGCGCCCGCGGGACCTCGACCTCGGCTACCTGCCGTTCGCGCGCGGCGAGGGCATCGCGCAGTACACCTCCGACCCCGCGTTCCGCCGGCTCGCCGACGCCCGCACACCAGCGCCGTCGTCGGGGCGGCCCACGCTCGCCGCGCTGCGCGCCGTGGCGACCATGTGCCGGCACGGCGCCCGGCGCGCCGACGTCGAGACGTTCCTCGACGTGTTCTCACGCTCGAACCTCACCTGGTCCGACCTGGGTTGGCTGCGCGAGCGCACACGCCTGCCGATCCTCGTCAAGGGGGTGCAGCACCCCGACGACGCGCGGCGAGCGCTCGACGCCGGCGCCGACGGCGTCGTGGTGTCCAACCACGGCGGGCGCCAGATCGACAACGCGATCGCCTCGCTCGACGCGCTGCCCGCGGTCGCCGCCGCAGTGCGCGCGACGCGCCCCGAAGCGCCGGTGCTGTTCGACTCGGGCGTGCGCACGGGCGCCGACGTGTTCGTCGCGCTCGCGCTCGGCGCCGACGCGGTGCTGCTCGGGCGCCCGTGGGTCTACGGACTGGCGCTGGCCGGGCAGGCGGGGGTGCGCGCCGTCGTGCGGCACGTGCTGGCCGAGCTCGACCTCACCATGGCGCTGGCGGGAGTGCGCGACGTGGCCGAGATCGGCCCGGGCGCCCTCGCGGACGAGGAGGGCGGGGGCGACGGCGCGGGCGGCCGCTGACCGGTCACCACCCGCTCGCGGTCCGGCGGCGGTCCGAGTCGGCGTGGAGAACGCTTTCACTGCTCCGCCAAGTCGGGCATCATGCTCGACATGAGCGACTTCGTGCCCCCGACCGCGACCGCCGTGGCCGAGGGGCAGCCCGCCGCGCCGGACCCCATCCCCGCCAAGCGCGTGCGCTCCTGGGCGCTGTGGGACTGGGCGACGCAGCCCTTCAACTCCGTCATCCTCACCTTCGTCTTCGCGCCGCTGTACCTGGTCTCGACCAGCTTCCTGGCCCCGCACATCGCCGACCTGCCCGCCGACGCCCCCGAGCGGGTGCGCGGGCTGGCGGAGCTGTCCAGCCGCTACGGGGCGTGGACGGCGATCGCGGGCCTGCTGATCTTCTACCTGGCGCCCGCCCTGGGCGCCCGCGCCGAGACGTCGGGCGGACGCAAGCGCTGGCTCATCGCCGCGACCGGCGGCCTCGCCCTCATCCAGTTCCTCCTGGCGTTCGTCCAGGAGGACCCGCGGTACTTCACCTACGGGGCGATCGTGCTCGCGCTCGGGTCCGTCGTCTCCGAGATCGCCGGCGTCAACTACAACGCCATGCTGCACCAGGTCTCCACGCCGGCCACCGTCGGACGCGTCTCGGGCCTGGGCTGGGGCATGGGGTACCTCGGCGGCATCGTGGCGCTCGTCATCGTCGTCGTGCTGACGTTCGCCGACTGGTTCGGCATGGACACCTCCAACGGCCTGCCCTTCCGCCTCATCGCCGTGGGCGCCGCGGTGTGGACGATCGTGTTCTCGATCCCGCTTGTGGTCAACGTGCCCGAATACCGCAGACCCGCGCCCGGGCGCCGCGGCTTCCTGGCCGGGTACGTCGACCTGGTCGCCGACATGATCGCGCTCTACCGCCAGTCCCGCCCCACGTTCTGGTTCCTGTTCGCCAGCGCCGTCTACCGCGACGGACTGGCCGGCGTCTTCGCCTTCGGCGGGGTGCTCGCCGCCGCCGGGTTCGGGTTCTCGACCAACGAAGTGCTGATCTTCGGGATCGCGGCCAACGTGGTGGCGGGCGTCTCGACCATCTTCGTCGGGCGGCTCGACGACCGGGTCGGTGCGCGCAAGGTCATCATCTTCGCCCTGGCCCTGCTCGTGGTCATGGCCGTGTTCGTGTTCGTCGCCGCTCCGCTGGGCGACATCGTGTTCTGGATCGGCGGCCTGGTGCTGTCGGCGTGCGTCGGACCGGCGCAGGCCTCCAGCCGTGCGCTGCTGTCCAAGGTGACACCCGAGGCCATGCAAGGCGAGGTCTTCGGGCTGTACGCCACCACGGGCCGCGTCGCCAGCCCGCTGTCCCCGGCGCTGTGGGCCGCCTTCATCGCCTGGTTCGGCGCGACGCGCTACGGCGTGCTCGGCATCGGCATCGTGCTCGCGCTCGGCCTCGGCCTGCTGCTGATGGTCAAGATCGACTCCCGCCAGGTCGCCAGTCACGCGCTCGAGCCTCTGACCGGCTGGAACCGCAGCGCTGTGGCCGCCCTGACCATCGCGCTGTTCATGGGCGTCGGCGGCCTGGTGCTGCTGCTCACCGGAGCGCACGACGTGCCCGGAGGCGCCTACGCCACCGCCGCCCTGCTGCTGCTCGCGGCGCTCGCCGTCGTGCCGGGCCAGCGAGCGCTGGCCGCGGTGCGCACCAGCGGCGAGGAGGGTGCGGGCATCGCGCGCGCGTCGGTCGTGGTCGGCTACGCGGCGCTCGCGGCCGCGGTGACGGTCACGCTCGTGCGGGTCCTTTGAGGTCGCGCGCGGTCACACGAGCCCGTGGCGCGCGGCGAACGGGTCCCAGTCGGGATCGGCGCACACCTCGAGTTCGGTGAACGTCGTCGCCGCGTCGGCGGCCTCGGGGCCGAGGAGGTGGCCGATGAGCGCGGCCGTCATGTCCATGGGCACCAGCAGGATGTCGATGCGGCGCGTGGCCGCGGGCGCGGTGGTCACGGGGCTCACCGTAGGGCACGGTGTGCGCGCCCGCGGCCCGGCGCGGCGGCTACGCTGGCGCGGTGACTCGCGTTCTCGTGCTCAACGGACCCAACCTCGGCAGGCTCGGCGTGCGCGAGCCGGAGATCTACGGCGCCGACACCCACGCCGACCTGGTGGCCGCCGCGGCGGGGTGGGGGGCCGAGCTCGGCCTCACGGTGGACGCGCGCCAGACCGACGACGAGTCCGAGATCGTCGGCTGGCTGCACGAGGCGGTCGACACCCGCGCGCACGTGGTGCTCAACCCGGCCGCGTTCACGCACTACAGCTACGCGCTGCGCGACGCCGCCGCCCAGGTCACGTCGTCGGGCCTGCTGCTCGTCGAGGTGCACCTGTCGAACCCCCACACCCGGGAGTCCTTCCGCCACTACTCGGTGGTCTCGGGCGTCGCGACCGGGACGATCGCGGGGTTCGGGTTCCGGTCGTACCGGCTCGCGATCGAGGCCATCGCCCAAGGATTGAGCCTGGAGTCGTGAGGCTCAAGGGTTCAGCCTTGATGTTTAGAGATCAAGGCAATAGCCTGGTCTCGTGATCGTCTTGACCGCCGACCAGCGTGGTTCTACAAACGACGTCGACCGCGTCCCGCGCGCCCTGGAGGTGCTGACCGGCCTGTGCGAAGGCCGCCACGGACTCGCGCTCGCGTTCGACCGGACGGTGGGCGACGAGGTGCAGGGGCTCTTGACGGCCGCCCCGGACGGCGCCGCGCTCGCCGTCGACCTGGTGTTGGCCCTGGACCGCGAGCGCGGCTGGTCGGTGGGCCTTGGGGTGGGCGATGTCGCCCGGCCACTGCCCGCCTCGTCGCGGGAGGCGGCGGGGCCCGCCTACGCGCACGCCCGTCGGGCCGTCGAGCGGGCCAAGCGGCAACCAGGCGCCGGCGGGATCGCGGTCGAGGCCGATGACGCCGCGCGAGCCGCCGAGGTGCAGGCGCTGCTACGCCTGGTCGCCGCCGTCGCCGCGCGGCGCACCGACGCTGGGTGGGAGGCGGTCGACGCGCTCAATCGCACGGGGTCTCAGCGACGAGCGGCCACGACGCTCGGTGTCACGGCGCAGGCCGTCAGTCAGCGGCTGCTCGCCGCGTCGTGGGCAGAGGAGGCCGCCACGCGGCCTGTCGTCGCCCGACTGCTGGCGGCGCTGGCCGAGCGCTGAGGGCACTCAGAAGCCGGCCTCGGCGGCGGAGATGACCTGCGACGGGTCGGGCGCCTGGATGTCCACGGGCTCGCCCCACCCACTCGCGAGGATCGCGATCGACTGCCCGAGGAACTCGGTGCTGACCGCCAACGGACGGTCCTCCTCGTCCAGGACGTAGTCGTAGACCAGGTCGTCGAGCCCGAGGCCGGCCAGTGCCTCGCCCGTCGATCCGGTGGCGAGGCTGGGGTCGACGGTGACCTTGTACCGCGTCCCCCGCGTCCCGTCGGCGAGCGTCTCGGGGCCCACGAGCTCGACGGCGGTCACCGCGCCCTTGACGTCGTCGATCTGGGCGAACGGGTCGATCTCGAGCTCGTCGGCCAGCGCGGCGGCCCGCTCGCTCCCGGGGTTCTTGAGATCGATCGCGATCCACGTGTCGCCCGCGCCGGGCTGCGGCATGTACATCACCCCGTCGACGAGGGTCACGGTCTGCTCCATGCCTGACGCCGAGAGCGTCATCGTCAAGCGGACGTCACGACCATCCGGCGTGCCCATGTCCACCAACCCGGTGGCGCTCAACGCCCCCTGCAACTCGATTCGCGCGGTCCGCGCCTCGCGCTGAGCCGCCTGCACACGGTCGAGGAAGTTCTCCGCCCGGAGGGGCTCGGGCTGCTGCTGGGGCGTCGACTGGGACGCCGGGGCCGTCGCGTCACCGGCGCCGTCCGCCGACGCGTCGTCCTGCCCGCACCCCACCAGGGCCCCGGCGGTGAGTGCGGCCGCCGCCAGGGCGAGTGCCCTCTTGCGGGCGACGGACTGGACGGCGGGTCGGCTCCGGGCGTGGCGCTGCATCTTCGCTGCTCCTCTCGGCGCGGTCCGTGGGCTGGCCGCGGGCGTCGGCCCATCGTGGCACGGCCCGGGCGCAGGACTCGACGCGGCGGTCAGCAAGCCGGTCCCGGCGGCTGCCCGGCGGCGCGGCGCGGGGATGCTCGCGCCGGGGCCCGCTAGCGTCGCGCCTATGGATGTGGGGCAGGCGCTGGCGTGCGTCGCCGTCGGCGCGGGGTCGCTGGCGGCGTCGGTCGGACTGGGCGCGCTGCTGGTGCCCTGGGTGCTGCGGCGCACCGAGGCTCCCGTCGACGCCGAGGCCGCCGCCGCGCGGGCGCTGGCCGGAGGCGCCTGGATCGGCCTGCTGGAGCGGGCGGGCGTCACCTTGAGCATCCTCGCCGGCTTCCCCGAGGGCGCCGCTGTCGTCGTCGCGATCAAGGGCCTGGGGCGGGTGTACGAGCTGCGCGAGCGGCCCGCGGCGCGGGAGCGGTTCGTCGTCGGGACCCTCGCCTCGGTCGTCTGGGCGGGCGCGTGTGGGCTGCTCGGGCGCGCGGCGATCGCCCTGATCGTCACCGGCCTGGGGTGAGCGGCTACACTTGCCCGGGCTCTTCGCGCCCTCGCAGCTTGACGCGCACCCCCGACCTGCCCCGATAACCAGTAGGGAAGATCCGAACGTGGCTACCTCCAACGACATCAAGAACGGCACCGTGCTCCGCATCGACGGTCAGCTCTGGACGATCATCGAGTTCCAGCACGTCAAGCCGGGCAAGGGTGGCGCGTTCGTCCGCACCAAGATGAAGAACGTGCTCTCGGGCAAGGTCGTCGACAAGACCTTCAACGCGGGCATCAAGGTCGAGACCGCCAACGTCGACCGCCGCGACTTCCAGTACCTGTACATGGACGGCTCGGACTTCGTCTTCATGGACAACGACACCTACGACCAGATCCACGTGTCGGGCGAGACCGTCGGCGACGCCAAGGACTACATGCTCGAGGGCATGAGCGTCCTGGTCGCCTCCAACGAGGGCACGCCGCTGTACGTCGAGCTGCCCGCGTCGGTCGTGCTTGAGATCACCTACACCGAGCCGGGGCTGCAGGGCGACCGCTCGACGGGCGGCACCAAGCCCGCCACGCTCGAGACGGGCAAGGAGATCCAGGTCCCGCTGTTCCTCGAGCAGGGCACCAAGGTCAAGGTCGACACGCGTGACGGGTCGTACCTCGGCCGCGTGAACGACTGAGCCCGCGGGCTCTCCCCAGACGGGAACTGACACGACCATGGGTGCACGCACCAAGGCGCGTAAGCGCGCCGCCGACATCCTCTTCGAGGCGGAGCAGCGCGGCGTCGACGCCGTCGGGCTGCTGCGCGAGCGCGTGGCCCGGCCGTTGACCGAGTCGCCCGTGCCGCAGTACGCGGCCGACGTCGTTGAGGGCGTCAGCGCTCACCGCGACCGCATCGACGAGCTGCTTGAGACGTACTCCAACGGGTGGACGATCGAGCGCATGCCCGCCGTCGACCGCGCCCTGCTGCGCATCGGCGCGTGGGAGATCCTCTTCAACGACGACGTGCCCGACGCCGTCGCGATCGACGAGGCGGTCGACCTGGCCGCGCAACTGTCGACCGACGACTCGCCGTCGTTCGTCAACGGCCTCCTGGCCCGCCTCGTCGACATCAAACCCACCCTCCTCTCCTAACCCCGAGATACCGCAACCCCGCCGAGGTACCGGTCCTCGGTCACGATCCGCGCGATCCGTGACCGGATTCCGGTATCTCGGCGGGGTTTCGGTATGTGGGTGTGAGGGAGGTCGCCTTGGGTGGGGAGGGGGGTGGGGGTCGGGGCGGGTTAGTGTGGGGGGCGCAAGACACCCTTTAACACCGTCCCGTGAGGCGGAGAAGGAGGTCCGGTGAGCCTCGGCCTGCCATCGGTCACCACAGTCCTCGGAGCCGAGGACATTCAGCGGGCGTTGACCCGCATCGCCCACGAGGTGGTCGAACGCTCCCGCGGAGCCGCCGACGTCGTCCTGCTGGGCATCCCCACGCGCGGCGTCCCGCTCGCCCACCGCCTCGCCCAGCGCCTGGCGAGCATCGATCCCGCGTTCGACCCCGTCGCCGCCCTGGGCGAGCTCGACGTGACGATGTACCGCGACGACCTGCGCCGCAACCCCACGCGGGCTGTCGGGGTGACGCGGCTGCCGCAGGCGGGCGTCGACGACAAGGTCGTGGTGCTCGTCGACGACGTCCTGTACTCCGGGCGCACGATCCGCGCCGCGCTCGACGCCCTGAGCGACCTGGGCCGTCCGCGCGCGGTGCGCCTGGCGGCGCTGGTCGACCGCGGCCACCGCGAGCTGCCGATCCGCCCCGACTTCGTGGGCAAGAACCTGCCGACCTCCGCGAGCGAGCGCGTGCTGGTGCGCCTGGCCGATGTCGACGGCGGAAGCGACGCCGTCGTGATCACCGGACGGGTCTCGACAAGCTCGACCGGCGGTGGCGGCTCGACAGGCGGAGGCGGTTCGGCCGGCGGTGGCGGTGCGACCGGCGGGGGCGGTTCGGCCGACGCCGGCCCGTCCACCGACGACGGCGGGGAGGGGGAGTCGCGATGAGGCACCTGCTGTCCACTGACGAGCTGAGCCTCGAGGAGGCCATCCTCGTGCTCGACACCGCAGCGCAGATGGCCGCGACGCAGTCGCGCGAGATCAAGAAGCTGCCGACGCTGCGCGGGCGCACCGTGGTCAACCTCTTCTTCGAGGACTCCACGCGCACGCGCATCTCGTTCGAGACGGCGGCCAAGCGCCTGTCGGCCGACGTCATCAACTTCTCGGCCAAGGGGTCGAGCGTGTCCAAGGGCGAGTCGCTCAAGGACACCGCGCTGACGCTGCACGCCATGGGCGCCGACGCCGTCGTGGTGCGGCACTGGGCCAGCGGCGCGCCGCACCAGCTCGCCCACTCGGGCTGGCTGGGCAGCGCGGACAACCCGGTCGCGGTGCTCAACGCCGGCGACGGCACCCACCAGCACCCCACGCAGGCGCTGCTCGACGCGTTCACGATCCGCCGCCACCTGGTGGGCCGGGTCGGCGGCGCGGGTGGCGACGGCGTCGGGCGGGACCTGGCGGGACTCAAGGTCGCCGTCGTGGGCGACGTGCTGCACTCGCGCGTGGCGCGCTCGAACGTGCGCCTGCTGCGCACGCTCGGCGCGCAGGTGACGCTGGTCGCCCCGCCCACGCTGCTGCCGGTCGGCGTCGAGACCTGGCCGTGCACGACGTCCTACGACCTGGATGAGACGCTCGCCCACGGGCAGCCCGACGCCGTCATGATGCTGCGTGTGCAGCGCGAGCGGATGTCTGGGGGAGCGGGCGCGTTCTTCCCGAGCCCGTTGGAGTACTCGCGCCGCTATGGCCTGGACCACCGGCGCCTGGCGATGCTGCCCGCCCACACCGTCGTCATGCACCCCGGTCCCATGAACCGCGGCCTGGAGATCTCCGCGGAGGCCGCCGACTCGCCCCGCTCGGTGATCGTCGAGCAGGTCGCCAACGGCGTCGCGGTGCGCATGGCCGCCCTGTACCTGCTGCTGGCCGGGGACTCCTCGGCTGAGGGGAGCTCGATCTGATGCCCGCCTACCTGTTGAGGAGCGTGCGCCCGCTCGGCGGCGACCCGGTCGACGTCGTTCTCGGCGGACCGGGCGCGGAGGGGACGATCGCGCAGATCACGCCCCCCGGAGCCGCGGTGGCGCCGGACGGCGACGTCGTCGAGGTCGACGGCGCGGGCCTGGTGGCGCTGCCCGGCCTGGTGGACCTGCACACGCACCTGCGCGAGCCGGGTCGTGAGGACGCCGAGACGGTCCGCTCGGGCACGCGCGCCGCGGCCGCGGGCGGGTTCACCGCCGTGCACGCCATGGCGAACACCTCGCCCGTGGCCGACACCGCCGGTGTGGTCGAGCAGGTGTGGCGGCTGGGCGAGGAGGCCGGCTGGGTCGACGTCTTCCCGGTCGGCGCGGTGACGGTCGGGCTCGACGGCGAGCGGCTCGCCGAGCTGGGCGCGATGGCCGACTCGAAGGCGCGCGTGCGCGTGTTCTCCGACGACGGCAAGTGCGTGCACGACCCGGTGCTGATGCGCCGCGCGCTGGAGTACGTCAAGGCGTTCGACGGCGTGATCGCCCAGCACGCGCAGGAGCCGCGGCTGACCGAGGGCTCGCAGATGCACGAGGGCGTCGTCTCGGCGGAGATCGGGCTGGCGGGCTGGCCCGCGGTCGCCGAGGAGGCCATCATCGCGCGTGACGTGCTGCTGGCCGAGCATGTCGGCTCGCGCCTGCACGTGTGCCACCTGTCCACGCGCGGCAGTGTCGAGATCGTGCGCTGGGCCAAGGCGCGCGGCATCGCCGTGACCGCGGAGGCCACGCCGCACCACCTGCTGCTGACCGACGACCTGGCTCGCGGCTACGACCCCCGGTTCAAGGTCAACCCGCCGCTGCGCACGGCCGACGACGTCGAGGCGGTCCGCGAGGGCCTGGCCGACGGCACCATCGACATCGTCGCGACCGACCACGCGCCACACCCGCGTGAGGACAAGGACTGCGAGTGGGCCGCCGCCGCGTTCGGCATGACGGGCCTGGAGACCGCCCTGTCGGTGGTGCAGGAGACCATGGTCGACACGGGCCGGCTGACCTGGGCGGACGTCGCGCGCGTGCTGTCGGGCGCCCCGGCCCGCATCGGCCGCGTCGCAGACCGCCACGGACGTCCCATCGCGGTGGGAGAGCCCGCCAACCTGGTGCTGGTCGACCCGGCCGCGCGGCGCGTGGTCGACGGCGCGACGCAGGAGACGGCGTCGGCCAACACCCCGCTGCAGGGCCGCGAGATCCCGGGCCGGGTGGTCGCCACGTTCCTGCGTGGGCGCGCCACCGTGTTCGACGGCGCTCCGGTCGAGGCGGACGCATGAGCCTGCCGATGCCGGTCGCGGTCGGCATGTGGATCGTGATCGGCGTGCTGCTGCTGCTCGTGGTGCTCGGCGGGCGCCGCCGCCTCGCGCGGCGCACCGGCCGGCTCGTGCCCACGCCGCCCGCGGCGCCGCCCGCCGACGACCTCGGCCCTGCGCGACTGGGCCCGATCGAGGCGACATACGTCTCCACGACGCTCGCGGGCGACTGGCTCGCGCGCGTCGGCGCCCACGGCCTGGGTGACCGCGCGGCCGCGCGGGTCAGCGTGCACGACGCCGGGGTGCTCGTGGCGCGCGCGGGCGCCGCCGACGTGTTCGTACCCGCTGACGCGCTGCGCGGCGTAGGGCTGGCGCCCGGCATGGCGGGCAAGTACGTCGGGGCGGACGGCCTCCTCGTGCTGACCTGGCTGGCCCCGTCCGACGGGCGGGTGCGCGCCGTCGAGCTCGACACGGGGCTGCGCACGCGCCACCCCGCTGACAAGACCCGTCTCCTCGAGGCCGTGCGGAGCCTGACCGCCGCGCCCGACGAGACGACCGAGACACTCCCGAAGGAGACCCCGTGACCGACGCCACGACGCTCAGCACGACCGTCGCCCCGATCGCCGGACCAACCGGCGGCTCGGCCGTCCTGGTGCTCGAGGACGGCACCGTGGCCCGCGGGCGCGCGCATGGCGCCCGCGGCGCGACGCTGGGCGAGATCGTCTTCTCGACCGGCATGACCGGCTACCAGGAGACGCTGACCGACCCGTCCTACCACCGCCAGATCGTCGTGATGACCGCGCCCCACATCGGCAACACGGGCGTCAACGACGAGGACCCCGAGTCGGGCCGCATCTGGGTCGCCGGCTGGGTCGTGCGCGACCCCGCCCGCCGCGTGTCCAACTGGCGCGCGCGCCGCTCGCTGGACGAGGAGCTCGCCGCGCAGGGCGTGGTCGGCATCAGCGACGTCGACACCCGCTTCCTGACCCGTCATCTGCGCGAGCTGGGCGTCATGCGCGCCGGGGTGTTCTCGGGTGACGCCCTCCTCGACGCCGCCGGCCACGAGCGCCCGATCGGCGAGCTGGTCGCCGCCGTCAAGGCGGCCGCGCCCATGGCGGGCGCCGACCTGGCCCGCGAGGTCTCCACGCGTGAGGCGTACGTCGTCGAGCCCACGGGCGAGTTCGCCGGACGCGAGCCGGTGGCGACCGTCGTCGCCGTCGACCTGGGCATCAAGGCCATGACCCCGCAGCGGCTCGCCGAGCGCGGCGTGCGTGTGCACGTGGTCCCGCAGTCGTCGACGTTCGACGACGTCGCGGCCCTGCTGCCCGACGACGGCGCGCGCGGCGTCTTCTTCTCCAACGGCCCCGGGGACCCGGGCGCCGCCACGCACGAGGTCGAGCTGCTGCGCCAGGTGCTCGACGCGCGCATCCCGTTCTTCGGCATCTGCTTCGGCAACCAGCTGTTCGGGCGCGCGCTCGGGTTCGGGACCTACAAGCTCGGCTACGGGCACCGCGGCATCAACCAGCCCGTGCTCGACCGCACGACCGGCAAGGTCGAGGTCACCGCGCACAACCACGGCTTCGCCGTCGAGGCGCCGCTGGACGCCGTGAGCGCGGCGCCGCACAAGTCCGCCTACGGCCGCGTCGTCGTCTCGCACATCGGGCTCAACGACCAGGTCGTCGAGGGGCTCACCGCCCTCGACCTGCCCGCCTTCTCGGTCCAGTACCACCCCGAGGCCGCCGCCGGACCCCACGACTCGGCCTACCTCTTCGACCGCTTCGTCGAGCTCATGCGCACGGGCGAGCCCGTGGCCGTCCCGGCCGCCGTCGTCGCCGAGCTCGCCACCACCTCCGAGATGGAGAACTGATGCCCCGCCGTACCGACATCTCGTCCGTCCTCGTCATCGGCTCGGGCCCCATCGTCATCGGGCAGGCCTGCGAGTTCGACTACTCGGGCACCCAGGCGTGCCGCGTGCTCAAGGAGGAGGGCTTGCGCGTCGTGCTGGTCAACTCCAACCCGGCCACGATCATGACCGACCCGGAGTTCGCCGACGCGACCTACGTCGAGCCCATCACCACCGAGGTGCTGACCTCGATCATCGCCAAGGAGCGCCCCGACGCGCTGCTGCCCACCCTGGGCGGGCAGACGGCGCTCAACGCCGCCATCGCGCTGGACGAGGCGGGCGTGCTCGCCCAGTACGACGTCGAGCTCATCGGCGCCTCGATCCCCGCCATCCAGAAGGGCGAGGACCGCGAGCAGTTCCGCGACGTCGTCGCGCGCTGCGGCGGCGAGTCGGCCCGCTCGCACATCGTGCACACCATCGACCAGGCGATCGCGGCCGCCGAGGACCTGGGCTACCCCATGGTCGTGCGCCCGTCCTTCACCATGGGCGGCCTCGGCTCGGGCATGGCCTACGACGAGGCCGACCTGCGCCGCATCGTGGGTCAGGGCCTGCACTACTCGCCGACCACCGAGGTGCTCCTGGAGGAGTCGATCCTGGGGTGGAAGGAGTACGAGCTCGAGCTCATGCGCGACCGCGACGACAACGTCGTGGTCGTCTGCTCGATCGAGAACGTCGATCCCGTGGGCGTGCACACCGGCGACTCGGTGACCGTGGCGCCCGCGCTCACTCTCACCGACCGCGAGTACCAGCGGCTGCGCGACATCGGCATCGCCGTCATCCGCGAGGTCGGCGTCGACACCGGCGGCTGCAACATCCAGTTCGCCGTCGACCCCGACACCGGGCGGATCATCGTCATCGAGATGAACCCGCGCGTGTCGCGGTCCTCGGCGCTGGCGTCCAAGGCGACCGGCTTCCCGATCGCCAAGATCGCCGCCAAGCTCGCCGTGGGGTACACGCTCGACGAGATCCCCAACGACATCACGCGGGTGACCCCCGCCTCGTTCGAGCCCACGCTCGACTACGTCGTGGTCAAGGTCCCCCGCTTCGCGTTCGAGAAGTTCCCCGCCGCCGACGACACGCTGACCACCACCATGAAGTCGGTCGGTGAGGCCATGGCGCTGGGGCGCAACTTCACCGAGGCGCTCGGCAAGGCGCTGCGCTCGATCGACAAGCCCGGCGTGCAGTTCCACTGGGACGGCGAGCCCGTCGCAGGTGAGGCGCTGGACGCGCTGCTCGCCGACATCGCGCGTCCCACCGAGCTGCGGATGGTCGGCGTCCAGCAGGCCCTGCGGGGCGGGGCGAGCGTCGAGCGGGTCTTCGAGGCCACCAAGATCGACCCCTGGTTCCTCGACCAGATCCAGCTCATCAACGAGGTCGCGGCCGAGGTCGCCGCGGCGCCCACCCTCACCCAGGACGTCCTGCGCGGGGCCAAGCGCCACGGCCTGTCCGACCGGCAGATCGCCTCGCTGCGCCGCATGGGGCCCGCCGGCGAGCAGTCGGTGCGCGAGATCCGCCACGCGCTCGGCGTCCGCCCCGTGTTCAAGACGGTCGACACGTGCGCAGCCGAGTTCGCCGCCACGACGCCCTACCACTACTCGTCCTACGACCAGGAGACCGAGGTCGCCCCGCGCGAGCGCGAGGCCGTCATCATCTTGGGATCGGGCCCCAACCGCATCGGCCAGGGCATCGAGTTCGACTACTCGTGCGTGCACGCGACCCTCACGCTCGCCGAGAAGTACGAGACCGTCATGGTCAACTGCAACCCCGAGACGGTCTCGACCGACTACGACACCAGCGACCGCCTCTACTTCGAGCCCCTCACCTTCGAGGACGTGCTCGAGGTCTACCAGGCCGAGCTCGCCGCCGGCCCCGTCAAGGGCATCATCGTCCAGCTCGGCGGGCAGACGCCGCTCTCGCTCGCCCAGCGCCTGGCGGACGCCGGGCTGCCCGTGCTGGGCACCAGCCCCGAGGCCATCGACGCCGCCGAGGACCGCGGCCTGTTCGGCCAGGTGCTCGTCGACGCCGGCCTGCCGGCGCCCGCGTTCGGCACCGCCCGCACGCTCGCCCAGGCCGTCGAGGTCGCCGAGCGCATCGGCTACCCGGTGCTCGTGCGCCCCTCGTACGTGCTGGGCGGACGCGGCATGGAGATCGTCTACTCCCGCGAGCAGCTGACCACCTACGTCGAGCGGGCCATCGACGCCGCCCGCGCGAGCGTCGCCTCGACGGGCACGGCGCTGGCGGCCCCGCTGTTGATCGACCGGTTCCTCGACAACGGCATCGAGATCGACGTCGACGCGCTCTACGACGGCGAGGAGCTGTTCCTCGGCGGCGTCATGGAGCACATCGAGGAGGCGGGCATCCACTCGGGCGACTCGGCGTGCGTGCTGCCGCCGGTGTCCCTCAGCGAGCACGAGGTCGAGCGCATCCGCCGCTCGACCGAGGCGATCGCCCGCGGCGTCGGCGTGCGCGGCCTGCTCAACGTGCAGTACGCGCTGGTCAGCGACGTGCTGTACGTGCTGGAGGCCAACCCGCGCGCGTCGCGCACCGTCCCGTTCGTCTCCAAGGCGACGGGCGTCTCGCTGGCCAAGGCCGCGGCGCGCGTCATGGTGGGCGAGTCGATCGCCGACCTGCGCGCCGAGGGCTTCCTGCCGGCGCGCGGCGACGGCGGCACGCTCGACTTGGGGGCGCCGCTCGCAGTCAAGGAGGCGGTGCTGCCGTTCAAGCGGTTCCGCACCGCCGACGGGCATGTGGTCGACACCGTGCTGGGCCCCGAGATGCGCTCGACGGGCGAGGTCATGGGCCTTGACGCCGACTTCCCGCGGGCCTTCGCCAAGTCGCAGGCGGCGGCGTTCGGCGGGCTCCCGACGTCGGGGCGGGTGTTCGTGTCGGTCGCCGACCGCGACAAGCGCGCGATCGTGTTCCCGGCCAAGAAGCTCACCGAGCTCGGCTTCGAGCTGTTGGCCACGGCCGGAACCGCCCAGGTGCTCAAGCGCAGCGGCATCCCCGCGCGGGTGGTGCGCAAGTTCTCCGAGGGGCGCGGCCCCGACGGCGAGCCCACCATCGTGGACCTCATCTCGGCGGGCGAGGTCGACCTCGTGGTCAACTCGCCCTCGGGCCAGGGCGCGCGCGCCGACGGGTATGAGATCCGCGCCGCCACGACCGCGGCCGACAAGCCGATCGTCACGACCGTCGACCAGCTGGGCGCCGCGGTGCAAGGCATCGAGGCGATCATCGCCGGCCCGTTCGCGGTCGGCAGCCTGCAGGAGCACACCGCGGCGACCAACGCCCGCCTGAGCCGGGGGCCGATCCATGGCTGAGCGGGCGGCCTTCGGGGCGCGCCTGGCGGCGGCGATGGACGACCTGGGGCCGCTGTGCGTCGGCGTCGACCCCCACGCGTCCTTGCTGGACGCGTGGGGCCTGAGCGACGACGCCGCCGGCCTGCGCGAGTTCTCGCTGCGCGTGGTCGAGGCGGTCGGCGGGCGGGTGGCGGCGGTCAAGCCGCAGGCGGCGTTCTACGAGCGCCATGGCTCGGCGGGCGTCGCGGTGCTTGAGGAGACGATCGCGGCGGCGCGCGCCGCGGGCACGCTCGTCGTCGTCGACGCCAAGCGCGGCGACATCGGCTCGACCATGGCCGCCTATGCCGAGGCGTTCTTGCGCGACGGCTCGCCCCTGGCGGGCGACGCGCTGACCGTCTCGCCGTACCTCGGGTTCGGCTCGCTCGCCCCGGCCGTCGAGCTGGCGCGGGCCACGGGCCGCGGGCTGTTCGTGCTGTGCCTGACGTCGAACCCCGAGGGGGCGCAGGTGCAGCACGCCGTCACGTCGTCCGGGGTGTCGGTCGCCGCGACCATGGCCGCGCAGGCCGCCGCGCTCAATGCCGGGGCCGACCCGCTGGGCTCGGTCGGCCTCGTCGTCGGCGCCACCATCGGCGACGCGGCACGCGCGACGGCGACCGACCTGGAGGCGGTCAACGGCCCGCTGCTGGCGCCGGGGGTGGGCGCGCAGGGCGCGGGCGCGGCCGAGCTGTCCGCGGTGTTCGGGCGGGCGCGCGCGCAGGTGCTGGCGTCCTCGTCGCGCGGCGTGCTGCGCGCCGGCCCCGACGTCGCGGCGCTGCGGGCGGCGGCCGTGGCGGCGGTCGACGAGGCGCGGGCGGCGCTGCGCGGCTGAGGGGCGGTCGGGTCGCTCGCCCCGCCGCGGGTGAGGCGACGGGCGCGGGATGTGGGCGATCAGTTTCGGCGGTCCACCTCGTCGGAAGGACGGCACACCGTCCCGCCGACCCGGAGGCCCACCATGTCCACGCCCCTGTCCACGCCGACCGCACACCGCCCCGAGGAGCCCGAGGCTCCGGTCCCGACCGTCGTCGACCGCGCCGCTTGGGACGCCGCCTACGAGCGCCTGCTGGTGCGTGAGAAGGCCCACACCCACGCCGGGGACGCGCTCGCCGCGGCTCGCCGGCGCATGCCGATGACCGAGGTCCCGGTCGTCGACGTCGTCGGGCCGCAGGGACCGGTGAGCCTGCTCGACCTGTTCGACGGGCGTGACCAACTGGTGGTCTACAAGCACATGGCCCACGTGGGCGAGCCGCTGTCCCACCAGTGCGAGGGATGCACGCTGAGCGTCTCCGGGGTCCACGAGCCGTCGTACCTGCACGCGCGCGGACTGTCGCTCGCGGTGCTGTTCGAGGGCCCGTGGGAGCTGGCGCGTGAGCTGCGCGACTTCATGGGCTACACCGTCCCGTGGTACTCGGTGGCCGAGGTGGACGAGCCGACGTTCGGCGCGGACTTCGGCGAGTGGCTGTGGCTGCTGCGCCGCGGCCAGAGCGTGTACCTCACCTACCGTGTCACGGGGCGGGGGACCGAGGCCATCGTGCCCTCGACGCAGCTGATCGACCGCGGCGTCTACGGGCGCGGGGAGCGGTGGGAGGACTCGCCCGCACACTGGCCGCAGCCGCACGGCCCCGGAGGCTTCTGGCGGGTCGAGGGGCGCCCGACGCCGCAGTGGGCGCGTCTGGCGGCGGGGGCGGTGGACACGCACCACGCCGCCACGGCCCACGGGGTCGAGCACGCACACGCGCACGAGCGGTAGGCACACAAAAGCGCGCACGTATGACGATCGCGCGCTCGTTTGACGGGCACTCGGCGCCTACCGGCGCGCCCGGATTGCCGCTCACGCAGGTCACCGTTACTTTCGTCGGAGTAACACCGCCCCATCGGCTCGACAGAGTAGGTGACTTGCGTGGCCCTTCCTCCTCTTACCCCGGAGCAGCGCGCCGCAGCCCTTGAGAAGGCTGCCGAGGCACGCCGCGTGCGTGCGGAGATCAAGAACCGCCTGAAGTACTCCCAGGGATCGCTCAAGGATGTGATCGAGCAGGGGCAGACCGACGACGTCGTGGGCAAGCTCAAGGTCGTCGCCCTGCTCGAGTCCCTCCCGGGGGTCGGTAAAGTGAAGGCCCGGGCGATCATGGAAGAAGTCGGGATCGCCGAGACCCGTCGCGTCCGGGGCCTGGGCCCCCACCAGGCCGCGGCGCTCATCGAGAGGTTTGGCTGACATTTCCGCACTCCCCGCCGCCACCGGCGCGGCACGACTGACCGTCCTCGCCGGGCCCACCGCGGTGGGGAAGGGCACTGTCTCGGCTGACGTGCGCGCCCGCTACCCGCAGGTGTGGCTGTCGGTCTCGGCGACGACGCGCGCGCCGCGCCCCGGCGAGGTGGACGGCGTCCACTACCTGTTCGTCTCGCCCGACCAGTTCGACCGCATGGTCGCCGCGGGGGAGATGTTGGAGTGGGCGGTCGTGCACGGCCGCAACCGGTACGGCACGCCGCGTGGACCCGTCGAGGAGCACCTGGCGGCCGGTGTGCCGACGTTGCTGGAGATCGACCTGCAGGGCGCGCGCCAGGTGCGCGAGTCGGCGCGCGCGTCAGGGTTGGACGCGCTGTTCGTCTTCCTCGCTCCGCCGAGCTTCGAGGAGTTGGAGCGGCGCCTGGTCGGTCGCGGCACCGAGGACGCCGAGGAGCGCGAGCGGCGCCTGGCCACGGCCAGGGTCGAGTTGGCGGCCGAGGCGGAGTTCGATGTGACGATCGTCAACGACGACGTGCGCCGGGCGACGGACGAGCTCGTGCGTCACCTGGGCCTGGACCCGGACGGCGGCGCGGGCCGCGTGACGCCGAGCGCCGTGGGAGGGAACGCGCAGGTCGGCGGGTAGACTGTCCGCCAGAACCTGTCCTTCCTCCCTTTTGGAGCGTGAACTATGGCCGGTACCGTGGCCCAGCCCATCGGCATCACCGACCCCCCGATCGACGAGCTGCTCGAGAAGACCGACTCCAAGTACGGCCTGGTGCTCTACGCGGCCAAGCGCGCCCGCCAGATCAACGCCTACTACTCGCAGCTCAACGAGGGCCTGCTGGAGAACGTCGGCCCGCTGGTCGACGTGCGCGCGCAGGAGAAGCCGCTGTCGATCGCGATGCGCGAGATCAACGAGGGTCTGCTGACCTCGACGCCGATCGAGGAGACCGAGGTCGCCGAGGAACTCCCCGAGGGCTTCTGACCCTGCGATGAGGATCGTCCTGGGTGTCAGCGGCGGCATCGCGGCGTACAAGGCGGTGCTGCTGCTGCGCCTCCTGCGGGAGGCGGGCCACGCCGTGCGGGTGATCCCCACGCAGGCAGCGCTGCGGTTCGTGGGCTCGCCCACCTGGGAGGCGTTGTCGGGTGAGCCCGTCAGCGCCGAGGTGTTCGACGACGTCGCGCACGTGCCGCATGTCGCGCTCGGTCAGGGCGCGGACCTGGTGGTCGTGGCGCCGGCGACAGCCGACCTGCTCGCGCGCGCGGCCGCGGGCCGTGCCGACGACCTGCTGACCTCGACGCTGCTGACGGCCCGCTGCCCCGTGGTCATGGCCCCGGCCATGCACACGGAGATGTGGGAGCACGCGGCCACCCGCGCCAACGTCAGGCTGCTGCGCGAGCGCGGTGTGCACGTCATCGAGCCTGCGAGTGGGCGGCTGACGGGGGCGGACACCGGAGCGGGACGACTGCCCGAGCCGCAGGACATCGCGCGTGAGGCGCTCGCCGTGGCGAACGCCGCGCGCGCCCCGCAGGACCTCGCCGGCTGTCACGTGGTGGTCTCGGCGGGTGGCACGCGCGAGCCCATCGACCCGGTCCGGTGGATCGGCAACCGCTCGACGGGGCGCCAGGGCTTGGCGCTCGCCGAGGCGGCGCGCGCCCGCGGGGCGCGGGTCACCCTCGTGGCGGCGAACTTGGAGATCGCAGGCGCGCAGGCGGCCGCGGACGACGTGGTGAGCGTCGAGTCGACGGCGCAGTTGCGCGACGCGGTGCGGGCGGCCGGCGCGAGCGCCGACGTCGTCGTCATGGCCGCGGCGGTCGCGGACTTCCGCCCGGCGGCGCCCAGCGAGGCGAAGATCAAGAAGGCGCCCGGCCGGGGCCCGGCGCCCATCGAGCTCGTCGAGAACCCCGACATCCTGGCCGGGCTGGTGCGCGAGCGGCTGCGCGAGGGTCAGGTGGTGGTGGGCTTCGCCGCCGAGACCGGCGACGCGAGCGGCAGCGTGCTCGACCACGGCCGCGCCAAGGCGCTGCGCAAGGGGGCCGACCTGCTCGCGGTCAACGCCGTGGGCGCGGGCCGCGGGTTCGGCACACCCGACAACGAGGTGTGGGTGCTCGACGCGGCGGGCGAGCAGGTCGCGTACGCGACCGGGAGCAAGCGGCAGGTCGCCGACGCTCTGTGGGACGCGGTGGCCAAGCTGCGCGGCTGACCGCGTGTCGCAGTGCGACACGCCGATCCGTTGTCCGAGGTGCGAGACATCACGGGGCTCTTGGTGCGGTTGGGAGCGGAGTTCGGCCGTAGGCTGTTCGGCATGACCGAAGCCCTGCGCCTGTTCACGTCCGAGTCTGTGACCGAGGGTCATCCGGACAAGGTCTGCGACCAGATCTCCGACGCCGTCCTCGACGCGCTGCTCGAGCAGGACCCGACCTCGCGCGTCGCCGTCGAGACGATGGTCACCACGGGCCTTGTGCATGTCGCCGGTGAGGTCACCACCAGCGCGTATGTCGAGATTCCGCAGATCGTGCGGGACGTGGTCAAGCGCATCGGCTACACGTCGTCGGCGATCGGGTTCGACGGCGCGTCGTGCGGCGTGTCGGTCTCGATCGGCCAGCAGTCGCCCGACATCGCGCAGGGTGTCGACAAGTCGGCCGAGCAGCGCGATGACGCCGCCGACCACGATCCGCTCGACGCCCAGGGCGCCGGCGACCAGGGCCTGATGTTCGGGTACGCGTGCGATGAGACGCCGCAGCTCATGCCGCTGCCCATCTGGCTCTCGCACCGGCTCGCCGAGCGTCTGGCCGCGGTGCGCCGCACCGGTGAGGTCCGCGGACTGCGCCCCGACGGCAAGACCCAGGTGACCGTCGCCTACGACGGCGACCGTCCCGTGCGCCTGGACAGCGTGGTCGTCTCGACGCAGCACGACGCCGACGTGCTCCAGGAGACCCTCTTCAAGGAGGTCGCCGACAAGGTCGTGGCGCCCGTGCTGGAGGCGGTCGACCTCGACGTGTCCGAGCACCGGCTCTACGTCAACCCGACCGGCAAGTTCGTGATCGGCGGACCGCAGGGTGACGCGGGGCTGACGGGGCGCAAGATCATCGTCGACACCTACGGCGGCATGGCGCGCCACGGCGGCGGCGCGTTCTCGGGCAAGGACCCGTCGAAGGTCGACCGCTCCGCGGCGTACGCGATGCGCTGGGTCGCCAAGAACGTCGTCGCGGCGGGGCTGGCGCGCCGCTGCGAGGTGCAGGTCGCCTACGCGATCGGCCGCGCGCACCCCGTGGGCCTGTACGTCGAGACCTTCGGCACCGAGTCGGTCCCGGTCGAGCGCATCCGCGCCGCCATCGAGGCAGTGTTCGACCTGCGCCCGGCGGCCATCATCGCGGACCTGCAGCTCCTGCGGCCCATCTACGCCAAGACGGCCACCTACGGGCACTTCGGGCGCGAGCTGCCCGAGTTCACGTGGGAGCGCACGGACCGCGTCGCGGCGCTCCAGGCCGCGGTGGGCGCCGCCTGAGTCGGGTGCGTCGCCAGCGCCCGGTGTCGGCGGCGTGTGGTGAGGTCGGGTCATGAGCTCCTCCGACGTCGTCGCGCCCGGCGCTGACGCCGCTGACGGGCAGGCTCAAGACGCGCTGCTCGCGCTGGCCGAGGTCGCGCCGCGACCCGCGAGGCGTCGGCGTGCGACGCCCCTCGGCGCGCAGGAGATGGCCGCCGACCTCCCCGTGGCGCGCGTGGTGCTCGACCTGCAGCCGGCGCACCTGGACCGCGAGTACGACTACCTTGTGCCCGCGGCCATGGCCGACGGCGTCCGTCCCGGCGCGCGGGTTCGCGTCCGCTTCGGCGCCCAGGAGGTCGACGGTTTCGTCGTGGCGCGCCTGGCCGAGTCCGACCATGACGGTCGTCTGGCGCCGCTGCGGCGGCTCGTCTCGCCCGAGCCGGTCCTGACTCCCGCGACGCTGCGACTCGCGCGCGCCGTCGCCGAGCGGTGGGCCGGGACGACCGCCGACGTGCTGCGGCTGGCCGTGCCGCCACGGCACGCGCGCACCGAGAGCCAGGAGGCGCCCACTCCGGACGACGTGCTCGGCGCGGCCCCCGCCGCGTGGGCGGGTCTGTGGTCCGACTACCGGGGCGGGGAGGCGTTCTTGGCGCACGTGTCGGGCGGTGGGGCGCCGAAGGCGGTCTGGACGCCGCTTCCGGGCCTGGCGGCGCCCGTCGCGCCGGGCGCCACACCCACGCTGCCGCACTGGGCGGCAGCCGTCGCCATGGCGGTGCGCGCGGCGGCGGCCGCGGGCCGTGGGTCGTTGGTCGTCGTGCCCGACGCGCGCGACGCCGCGCGGGTCGGCGCCGCGCTGGAGACGGCGGGGGCGCCCGGCGTCGTGCGCCTGCTCGCCGAGGACGGCGCCGCGCCCCGGTATCGGGCGTTCCTGGCCGCGGCGCGCGGCCACGCGCGGGTCGTGGTCGGCACGCGGGCGGCGATGTTCGCGCCCGTGGCCGATCTGGGGCTCATCGCGGTGTGGGGCGACGGTGAGGACACGCTCGCCGAGCCGCACGCGCCGTACCCGCACGCGCGCGACGTGCTGGCGCTGCGCAGCGACCTGGAGGGGGCGGCGTTCCTGCTCGGCTCGCCCGGGCGCACCGCGCAGGCGCAGGCGCTGCTGGACGGGTGGGCGCACGAGGTCGTCGCGCCCCGCGACGTGGTGCGCGCCCGGGCGGCGCGCGTGCGCGCGCTGACGTCGGTCGAGCTGGCCTCCGAGGGGCCCGGCGCGGGCGCGCGCATCCCGACGGCGGCGTGGCGCGCGGCGCACGACGCGCTCGCGCACGGCCCCGTGCTCGTCCAGGTGCCGCGCACGGGCTACCTGCCGGTCGTCGCGTGTGCGGCCTGCCGCACGCCCGCGGCCTGCGAGGCGTGCCACGGTCCGCTCGGGCTCGGCGATGCGGGCGCGGCGCCGCAGTGCCGGTGGTGCGGTCGGCTCGCGGGCGCGTGGCGGTGCGGGGAGTGCGGGGCGACGGGGCTGCGGGCCGTGCGCGTCGGCACCGAGCGCACCGCAGAGGAGCTGGGCCGGGCATTCCCGGGCGTGCCCGTGCGCGTGTCGGCCTCCACGGCGCCCGGCGGCGTGCTCGACCGGGTGCCCGCGCGCCCCGCAGTCGTCGTTGCGACCCCCGGCGCCGAGCCCGTCGCCGACGGCGGGTACACCGCGGCCCTGCTGCTAGACGCCGCGGTCGCGACCGCGACACTCGGCCTGGCGACCGGAACCCGCGCCCTGCACCGCTGGCTGGCGGCGGCCCACCTGGTGCGCCCGGCGAGCGCGGGCGGCCAGGTGCTGCTCGTGGGCGACGCCGCGCCGGGCCCGACCGGCGCATTCGTGCGCTTCGACCCGGGCGGGTTCGCGGCGCGCGAGCTCGCCGAGCGCGTCGAGCTCGCGCTGCCGCCCGCGGTGCGCGTCGCGTCAGTGACGGGCGACCGCGCGGCCGTGGGCGCTGTTGTTGGCCGGGTCGACCTGGCCACGCCCGCCACGACGCTCGGACCCGTGGAGACCGAGCCCGACGGCGTCGGCGACGGCAGCCTGTTCGACGCCGTGCCCGTGCGCGTCGTCGTGCGCGTGCCCCCGCGGGACGGGCTGGAGCTGGCCCAACAGCTGCGGGCCTCGCTGGCCGTGCGATCGGCGCGGCGCGAGCCGGGTACCGTGCGGGTGCGACTCGACCCCGAGGAGATGGTGTGACGCCCCGCACGCAGCCCGACGTGATCGACACGGTCGTGTACGACTTCGGCAACGTCCTGGTGCGTTGGGACCCGCGCGGCGCGTACCGGGGCGTGGACCCGGCAAAGGTCGAGGCGTTCTTCGCGTCGTTTGACTTCGCGGCGTTCAACCAGCGCATGGACGCCGGAGCTGAGCCCTTCGCCGCCGCCCGCGCGCGGGCCGCGGCGGCCACGCCCCGCTGGGCGCCGTTCCTCGACACCTACCTGGAGAGGTACGCCGACACCCTCGCCGGCCCGGTCGAGGGCTCCGCTGAGCTCGTGGGCGAGCTGCGCGGCCTGGGCCTGCGGCTGTACGGCCTGACCAACTGGTGGGCCGAGACGTTCCACCACGCCGAGCCCGCCGCCCCTGCGATCGGCCTCATGGACGGCGTCGTCGTGTCGGGGCGTGTGGGGATGGCCAAGCCCGACCCCGCGATCTTCCGCCACCTCGCCGCGCTCTACGGCGTGACACCCACGCGCGCGGTGTTCGTCGACGACTCGCCCGTGAACGTCGCCGCGGCCGCGGCCCTCGGCTTCCACGCGGTGCGCTTCACCACCACCGCGGCGTTGCGGCGTGCGCTGGTGCGCTTGGGCGTGGGGGTGCGCCCACCGTCCGACTGAGTCTGAGCATCGTCGGCTGTGCGTCGCCACCTGTGGGCGAAGGTCCGCCGGTGATCAGCCCGCGTCGGCGTAGGTGGGGGCGGCGGGCAGCCCGAGGTACTCCTCGACGCTCGCCGCGCCCGAGGCCGCGAGCGCGGACGCCGGCTCAACGCCCACATATCTCAGGTGCCATGGCTCGGGTGTGTAGCCGGTCACGGCCTCCTGGCCGTTCGCGTACCGGACCACGAACCCGAACCTGGCGGCGTTGTCGGCAAGCCACGCGGCCTGGGGCGTCTCGGCGAAGCAGTCGAAGTCCTGGCAGGCGCCGCCGACGGGCATCACGTCGACCGCCAGGCCCGTCTGGTGCTCGGAGTGCCCGGCGCGCGCGGACTGCGCGTCCGCCGCCGCCGCGCCGAGCGCGCGCTCCCACGCCGCGTGCGTGGCCTCCTGGTCGGCGTAGGAGCGATAGCCGCTGCGGGCGCGCACCGGGACGCCGGCCGTCGCCGCCGCTGCCGCGAGGCCCGCGAACGCGTCGGCCGCCGGTGCGCGCAACACCACGCCGTCGACGGCGCGCAGGTCGGTGGGCTCGTAGGTGAGCGGCGCCAGGGGGCGGCGCTTGTTGACGACGACCAGCAGGCTCGCCGCGTCGTCGGCGCGCGCCCGCCAGTCCTGGACGCTCTCCCGCGCGGGGCCGTGGGGCGTCGGGAGCGGCGCGACGGAGTCCGGGAAGGGCCGGGGCCGCACGGCGGCCGACGCGCGCTCGGCCACCGCGCGCTCGGCCAGCGCCGGCGCGGCGACGGCGGGCGCGGCGGTCAGGGGCGAGAGGCCGGACGTCGCGGTCGAGCCGAACGCCATCGGGCCGAACGCGAGGGCTCCCACCGTCAGCACACGCCCCGCACGCGCCGCCAGGACGCGGTAGGGACGCACACGAGCCGCAGACACGTCGTCAGACGCTACTCGCCCGCGCCCGCGGCCTCCACGGCGGCGGACGAACGTAGGATCGCGGGGTGCGTCTGCTCTTCGCCGGAACCCCTGAGGCCGCCGTCCCGTCGCTTGAGGCCCTGCTCGCCTCCCGCCACGAGGTCGTCGCCGTCCTGACGCGCGCCGACGCGCCCGCCGGGCGCGGGCGAAAGCAGGCGCCGTCGCCCGTGCGCGTCGCGGCCGAGGCCGCGGGCGTGCCCGTCATCACCGACGTCCCACGCGGTGAGGAGTTCGTCACCCTCCTGCGCGACCTCGACGTCGACGCGGCGCCCGTGGTCGCCTACGGCCACCTGCTGCGCCCCGACGTGCTCGCCGTGCCCCGCCGCGGCTGGGTCAACCTGCACTTCTCGATCCTGCCCGCCTGGCGCGGCGCCGCGCCTGTGCAGCGCGCCCTCATCGCCGGGGACGAGATCACCGGCGCCACCACATTCCTTCTCGACGAGGGCATGGACACCGGCCCGGTGCTCGGCACGCTGACCGAGACCGTCCGGCCCCGCGACACCTCGGGGGACCTGCTCGACCGCCTCGCGCACGCCGGCGCGGGCCTGCTCGTGGCCACGCTCGACGCGCTTGAGGCCGACGACCTGATCCCGCAGCCGCAGCCGGGCGACGGGGTCAGCGCCGCGCCCAAGCTCACCACCGCCGACGCCCGCGTCGACTTCCACACCCCGGCGCTCGCGGTCGACCGGCTCGTGCGCGGCTGCACGCCCGCGCCGGGCGCCTGGACCACCGTGCCCGGGCCGGACGGCGCCGCCGTGCGCCTGGGCCTGGGGCCCGTGACGCCCCGGCCCGACGTCACCGACCTGCCGCCTGGGCGGGTGCGGCCCGCCAAGCGCGAGGTGCTCGTGGGCACAGCGACACACGCGGTCGAGTTGGGTCTGGTCCAGCCCGTGGGCAAGCGGCCGATGGCAGCGCCTGACTGGGCGCGTGGGGCGCGCCTGACACCGGACACGACCCTCGGCGTCGCGCCGGAGGCCGCGGCCGTGACGGAGAGCGCACGATGAGCGACGAACGCCGTGACAGCCGCGGGCGTCAGCGCGGCGCGGCCCGGGCGCGCGGTGAGCGCACCCGCACCGCGCAGGCCCCTTCGCAGCGTCGGCGCGGCTCCGACCCGGCGCGCACGGCGGCGTTCGACGTGCTGCGTGAGGTCGACGCCTCGGACGCCTACGCCAACCTGGTGCTGCCGCCCCTGTTGCGCGAACGCGGTGTGACGGGACGCGACGCCGCGTTCGCCACCGAGCTCGCCTACGGCACGCTGCGCCTGCGCGGGCGCTATGACGCGATCCTGGCCCGTTGCGTGGACCGGCCGCTCGACCGGCTCGACCCACCGCTGCTCGACGTGCTGCGCCTGGGCGCCCATCAGGTCCTCGGCATGCGTGTGCCCCAGCACGCGGCCGTCTCCGAGACGGTGGGCTTGGCGCGCGAGCGCGTGGGGACGGGCCCGGCGCAGATGGTCAACGCCGTGCTGCGCAAGGTCGCGCGCACACCGCTGCCGGAGTGGCTCGACCTGTTGCGCGCTGCCGCCCCGGACGCCGTGACCGCCTCCGCCGTCGTCGGCTCGCACCCCGTGTGGATCGCCCGGGCGCTGCGTGAGGCGCTCGCGGGCGACGGACGCGATCCGGCCGAGCTCGACGCGCTCCTGGAAGCCGACAACACCGCGCCGCGCGTCACGCTGGTCGCCCGCCCCGGCCTGGTGAGCGTCACCGAGCTGCGCGGGCAGGCGCCCGACGGGATGCGCCTGGACTCCGGCCGGTGGGCGCCGACGGCGCTGGTGCTGGGCGGGCAGGATCCGCTGCTCCTGCCCGCGGTCGCCGACGGTCGCGCGGGCGTCCAGGACGAGGGGTCCCAGGTCGTGGCCCTCGCGCTGGCCGCGGCGCCGCTCGAGGGGCGTGACGCGCGCTGGCTCGACCTGTGCGCCGGTCCGGGCGGCAAGGCGGCGCTGCTCGCGGCGCTGGCCGCCCAGCGCGGGGCGACGCTGGTGGCCAACGAGGTCGCGCCGCATCGCGCACGCCTGGTCGCCAAAGCGCTGCGCGCCGTGCCCGACGGCGTCGTGGAACGCGTGCGCACCGGTGACGGGCGCGAGGTCGGCGAGCAGGAGCCCGGCGCGTACGACCGAGTGCTGGTCGACGCGCCCTGCACGGGGCTGGGCGCGCTGCGCCGCCGGCCCGAGTCACGCTGGCGGCGCACTCCCGCGGACCTGTCGGCCCTGACCGGGCTGCAGCGCGAGCTGCTGTCCTGCGCGATCGACGCCGTGCGCGTGGGCGGGGTGGTCGCGTACGTGACGTGCTCGCCGCACCTGGCCGAGACCCGCCTGGTCGTCGACGACGTGCTGCGCCGCCGCCGCGTCGACGGCGTGCCCGATGCCGAGCGCATCGACGCGCCGGCCGCGCTGCGCGCGGTCGTGGCGCCCGGCGTCGACCTGCCGCTGGGGGACCGGGCGGACGCCCAGCTGTGGCCGCATGTGCACGGCACCGACGCGATGCACCTGACCTTGGTGCGCAGAGTGCGCTGACGGCTCGCGATCCGCCGCCACCCGTCGACCCCACGCAGCTCCCCCTACGCTGTTGGCCATGGCAGCCTTGATCAGCCCGAGCATCCTGTCCGCAGACTTCGCGAACCTCGAGCGTGACCTGCACGCCATCGCGTCGGCCGACTACGCGCATGTGGACGTCATGGACAACCACTTCGTGCCGAACCTGACTCTGGGCCTGCCGGTGTTCGACCGCCTCGCCGCGATCTCGCCGCTGCCGCTCGACGCGCACCTCATGATCGACGACCCCGACCGTTGGGCGCCCGCCTACGCCGAGGCCGGCGCCGCGTCCGTCACGTTCCACGCCGAGGCCGCGCAGGCGCCCGTACGCCTCGCCCGCGAGCTGCGCCGCCTGGGCGCCCGCGCCGGCGTCGCCCTGCGCCCCGCCACCACCGTCGAGCCGTTCCTCGACCTGCTCGCCGAGGTCGACATGATCCTCGTCATGACCGTCGAGCCGGGCTTCGGCGGTCAGTCGTTCATCGAGGGCACGCTGCCCAAGATCCGCCGCGCCCGCCAGGCCATCAGCGCCGCGGGCCTCGACGTGTGGGTGCAGGTCGACGGGGGCGTCTCACGCGCGACCATCGAGCGTGCCGCCGACGCCGGCGCCAACGTGTTCGTCGCAGGCTCCGCCGTCTACGGCGCCGACGACCTACCCGCCGAGATCGCCGCGCTGCGCGCGCTCGCCGACGCGCACCCGCACTGACGAGTCCGCACAGCCCGCCTGACAAGGCCGACACGGGAGGCAGCCATGGTCCGAAGGACGATCACGACGCTCACAACCCTCGTCGGGGCGCTCGCTGCGGCGCTCGCGGTCGCCGGCGGTTGTGCCGCCACCGGCCCCGGCGAGGCGTGCGTGGACTGGGTGACCTTCGACACCCCCGCGGCGGCCGCGCAGGGCCACCTCGTGGTGCGCGGCGACGTCGTCGGGCCGGCGGGCTCGACCACGGCCTTCGGTGTGCGGGCCCAGCGCTGGGAGCTGGACGTCCAGGCCGTCCTGGCCGGTGACGGAGCGGAGCCGGGGGAGCGGATCACCGTCACGTCGACCCCCGTGACGTGCGACGGCTCGGGAGAGCGCTACCCCGGCGGCGACCCGCTCGACACCGACCAGACGGTCGTGGTGATCCTGCAGCGGTCCCCGGCCGACGCGTCGGTGGGCGAGCCGGGCGGGCTGCGCACCGTCACGCCCTTCGACGGCGTCGTGCCGCCCGCCGCGGACGGCGGACTGCCTGACGCGTGGCCCGCAGGCCACCGCCCGTAGCCGCCCCTGCCCGCCCGCGCCGTCTCGTGCTCCGGACGGCGCGCGACCGCACGTTGCGCGCACAGGCCCTCGCCTGGCAGCATCGGGTCCAAACATGCTCCGGGGTCGGTGAAATTCCGAGCCGGCGGTGACAGCCCGCGAACCACACGAGAGCGATCTGGTGTGGCCGACCTGGTGGAACTCCAGGGCCGACGGTGAGAGTCCGGATGGGAGGAAGCATGGGCGGCGTGCGCCATCGCGCGCCGTGACACGCCGCGGCGTGCCCTTGCGGGCATGCCGCCGGTCGTGGACCCCGGAGCGCCGAGGCTCCGGAGGACCGATGGGCACGACGCCAACGCACGTGGCGGACCTCGCCGCCGCGATGGACCGTGCGCTCACGCTCGCCGCCCGTGGACCCGCGCACGGCCCCAACCCGCGCGTCGGCTGCGTGCTGCTCGCCCCCCAGCGGCCCGGGGACGTCGCGCGGCGCGTCATCGGCGAGGGCTGGCACCGCGGAGCGGGGACCGACCACGCCGAGGTCGCCGCGCTCGCCGACGCCCGCGAGCGCGGGAACGACCCCCGCGCTGCCACCGCCGTCGTCACGCTCGAACCCTGCGACCACACCGGCCGCACGGGCCCGTGCGCGCGCGCCCTGCTCGACGCGGCCGTCGCCGAGGTGGTCTACGCGCTCGACGACCCCGGCCAGGCGTCGGGCGGGGGAGCCCAGACCCTGCGCGCGCACGGAGTCCTCGTCAGCGGCGGGCTGCGCGCCGCGGCGTCCCTCGACCTCGTGCGCGCCTGGCGCCACGCCCTGCGCGCCGCACGCCCCTACGTCACCCTCAAGCTCGCCACCACGCTCGACGGACGCGTCGCCGCCCCCGACGGCACGAGCCGCTGGATCACCGGCCCCGCCGCGCGCGCCCACGCCCACGCCGTGCGCGCCACGGTCGACGCCATCGCCGTCACCACGGGTACCGCGCTCGCCGACGACCCCGCCCTCACCGCGCGCACGCCCGACGGCGCCCTCGCCGGCCACCAGCCCCTGCGCGTCGTCGTCGGCCACCGCGACCTGCCGCCCGGCGCCCGGCTGCACGGTCCCGGGGGGCAGGTCGTGCGGCTGCGCACCCACGACGCGGCGACCGTGCTCGCCGCGCTGCACGAGCGCGAGGTGCGCCACCTGCTCGTCGAGGGCGGACCCGCGCTCGCCACCGCGCTGCTCGCCGCCGGCGTCGTCGACGAGGTGCACGCCTACCTCGCCCCCGTCCTGCTCGGCGCCGGACCCTCCGCCGTCGCCCCGTTCGGCGTCACCACGTTGTCCGGCGCACCCCGCTGGCGAACCGTCAGCGTCCAGCGCCTCGGCGACGACGCCCTGCTCGTCGCACGCGCCGAGCCGACCGAGCCCGTCGACCCCACCGAGCCAGCCCACGTCAGCGAGCCGGCCCATCCCACAGACCCCGCCCACACCACCGGCAAGGAGCACTGATGTTCACCGGAATCGTCGAGGAGCGCGGCCGCGTCCGCGCCCTCGAACACCGCGGAGACGGCCGCGACGCCGTGCTCACCATCGAGGCCGACCACGTCACCGCCGACGCCCGGCACGGCGCCTCCATCGCCGTCGACGGCGTCTGCCTCACCGTCGTCGACCTGCCCGGCGGCGCGTTCACCGCCGACGTCATGCCCCAGACCCTGCGCCTGACCACGCTCGGCGCACTGCGGCCGGGCGCACAGGTCAACCTGGAGCGCGCCGTGCCCGCAGCCGGACGGCTCGACGGGCACGTGGTCCAAGGCCACGTCGACGGCGTCGCCACACTCACGTCGCGCACCCCCGGGCCACGCTGGGACGAGCTCACCTTCGACCTGCCCGAGCCTCTGCGCCGCTACGTCGCCCCCCAGGGCTCCATCGCACTCGCCGGCGTCTCCCTCACCGTCACCCACGTCACCACCACCGGGTTCGGCGTCGCCCTCATCCCCACCACCCTCGCCGCCACCACCCTCGGCGCCCTCCAACCCGGCGACGGCGTCAACGTCGAGGTCGACGTGCTGGCCAAGTACGTCGAACGCATGCTCGCACTGGGGGAGCGGTGACCGCCCCGACGGCCCCCGCCGGCCCACCACAACCCGCGGGGCGCGGCGACGCCGTCGCGCGGGCGCTGGCGGCGCTCGCGGCCGGTCTCCCGGTGCTCGTGGCCGACGCCGAGGATCGCGAGGCTGAGGTCGACGTCGTCATGGCCGCACGCCACGCCGAGGAGCGCTGGGTCGCCTGGACTGTGCGCCACACCTCGGGATACCTGTGCGCGCCCATGCCCGCCGCGCGGGCCGACGCGCTCGGCCTGCCGCTCATGGTGACCGACAGCCGCGATCCGCGGCGCACCGCCTACACGGTCTCGGTCGACGCGGCGTCGGGCGTGACCACGGGCATCAGCGCGGCCGACCGCGCCCGGACGCTGCGCGTGCTGGCGGACCCGACGACCGCGCCCACCGACCTGATCCGGCCGGGCCACGTGCTGCCGTTGCGCGCCGTGCCGGGCGGCGTCCTGGAGCGGCCGGGGCACACCGAGGCCGCGGTCGACCTGGTCCGGGCGGCCGGCGCGGGCGAGGTCGGGCTGATCGGCGAGCTCGTGCGCGACGACGGCGCGATGGTGCGGCTGGCTGAGGCGCGCGCGTTCGCGGCGGCCGAGGGCCTGGAGCTGCTGACCATCGCCGACCTCGTCGCGTGGCGGCGTGCGCACGAGGACACGAGCCCCCGGGTGGTCGAGCCTGTCGAAACCACCCCCCGCTGGGTTTCGACAGGCTCAACCGGCGCGGGCCCCCAGCGGGTTTCGACAGGCTCAACCAGCGCCGGCCCCCAGCGGGTTTCGACAGGCTCAACCGGCGCGCGGGTCGAGCATGTGGCGCAGGCGCGGCTGCCCACCGAGCACGGCGTGTTCCGGCTGCACGCCTTCCGCGACGCGCACACGGGCGACGAGCACGTCGCGCTCGTCGCGGCCGGCGCGCAGCCGGACGCCGTGCCGTGGGTGCGGGTCCACTCGGAGTGCCTGACGGGGGACGCGTTCGGCTCGCTGCGCTGCGACTGCGGACCGCAGTTGCGGGCCTCGCTGCGCGCCGTCGCGCAACACGGCGGCGCCGTCGTCTACGTGGGCGGGCACGAGGGCCGTGGCATCGGGCTGGCAGCCAAGGTCGCCGCCTACGCGCTCCAGGACCAGGGCCGCGACACCGTCGAGGCCAATGTGGACCTGGGCCTGCCGATCGACGCGCGCGAGTACGGCGCGGCGGCGGCGATCCTGCGCGCCCTCGGCCTGGAGCGCGTGCGCCTGTTGAGCAACAACCCGCGCAAGGCCGAGGGACTGCGCGCCGCGGGCGTCGACGTCGTCGGGCGTGAGCCGATCGAGGTCGGCCTGGGGCCCGAGAACGAGCACTACCTGACCACCAAGAAGCTGCACATGGGCCACCTGCTGACGCTGGGCGGCCCCGAACCGACGAAGGAGAGCCGATGAGCGGCGCCGGAGCACCCACCCTGACCGTGGACGGACGCGGGTTGCGCGTCGTGGTCGTCGCGGCGAGCTGGCATACGCAGGTCATGGACGGTCTGCTCGACGGCGCGCGGCGCGCGCTGGGCGACGCGGGGGTCGAGAAGGTGACCGAGGTGCGGGTGCCCGGCTCGTTCGAGCTGCCCGTCGCCGCCTCGCGGGCCGTGGCCGCAGGCGCGGACGCCGTCGTCTCGCTGGGCGTCGTGATCCGCGGGGGGACGCCGCACTTCGACTACGTGTGCTCGGCCGCGACGACGGGCCTGACCGAGCTGTCGGTGCGCACGGGTGTCCCGGTGGGCTTCGGTGTGCTCACCTGCGACGACGAGGCGCAGGCGCTCGACCGTGCGGGGCTGCCCGGCTCAGGGGAGGACAAGGGCTACGAGGCCGCGCAGGCGGCGGTCGCGACGGTCGTGGCGCTGCGCGCGGCGTTGCCCGACGGCGATGTGGCCGGCCGCGGCCGGTACGAACTGCACCGCCAACTGCGCGGGTTGTGACCGGCGGTCAGTGAGTCGTCTTCTTCCAGGAGGAAAATAGTGTGCCAAGCGCCTCCAGCACCCGCACCCCGCGCGCCGCCCAACGAACCCAGGCCCAGAGGAGGGGGTCGGGTCGCCTACGCTTGGCCCGTGAAGACCTTCGACTCGCTGTTCGCCGAGCTGACCGAGAAGTCCGTGACCCGCCCGGAGGGCTCGGGCACCGTCAAGGAGCTCGACGCCGGCGTCCATGCGATCGGCAAGAAGATCGTGGAGGAGGCCGCCGAGGTCTGGATGGCGGCCGAGCACGAGGGTGACGACCGGGCCGCGGAGGAGATCTCGCAGCTGCTCTACCACCTGCAGGTGCTCATGGTCGCCAAGGGCCTGACGCTCAAGGACGTGTACGCGCATCTGTGAGCGGCGCCGCCGCACGTCCGCCGTCGTCCACCCTGACCACCCGAACGAGGTCCCAGATGCTGCGCATCGCCGTGCCCAACAAGGGCTCCCTGTCCGAACCCGCCGTCGAGATGCTGCGGGAGGCGGGCTACAAGCAACGCCGTGACTCGCGCGAGCTCGTGCTCGCCGACCCTGACAACGACGCCGAGTTCTTCTTCCTGCGCCCGCGCGACGTCGCGGTGTACGTGGGGGAGGGCACCGTCGACGCCGGAATCACCGGCCGCGACCTGCTGCTCGACTCGGGCGCCGACGCCGTCGAGCACCTGCCGCTCGGCTTCGCGCGCTCGACCTTCCGCTTCGCGGCTCCGGCCGGCGCGCTGAGCGACGTCGCGCAGATCGCGGGCAGGCGCGTCGCGTCGTCGTACACCACGCTCGTGGGGCGCCACCTGGCCGACCAGGGCGTCGAGCCCGCGGCGATCGTGCACCTCGACGGCGCGGTCGAGAGCTCGGTCCAGCTCGGCGTGGCTGATGTGATCGCCGATGTCGTCGAGACCGGCACGACGCTGCGCGCGGCAGGGCTTGAGGTGTTCGGCGAGCCGATCCTGCGTTCGGAGGCCGTGCTGATCCGCCGAGCCGACGCCGACGCCACCAACGGGATCTCGGTGCTGACCCGGCGTCTGAAGGGCGTCCTGACCGCCCGCCAGTGGGTTCTCATGGACTATGTGGTGCCCAACGACCTGCTTGAGGAGGCCGTCAGCATCACGCCGGGGTTCGAGTCGCCCACGGTCTCGCCGCTGCACGAGTCCGGGTGGTCGGGTGTGCGCGTCATGGTCGAGCGCTCGACCATGAACCGCACCATGGACGCGCTGTACGACGTCGGCGCGCGCGGTGTCCTGATCACCTCGATCCTCGCCAGCCGACTCTGACGGAGGCGAGCGCCACGTCCCCCAGCGAGCTGCGCGCGTTCCGCCCCCTGTGGGCGACGGTCGCGGCATGGCTGGTGGGCGCGCTCGCCGTCGGCGGATCGCTGTTCGTCGGCCTGTCGGCGCGAGCGCCGCTCGCCTCGGCCGCCGCCAACACGTGGAGCTTCGTCGCGTTCGCCGCGGTGGTCGCCGTGCTGCTGTGGCGGCTCGGGGGCGTGCGCGCGACGCCCTCGGCGGACGGGCTCGTGGTGCGCAACATCCTGCGCACCCGTCGCCTCGCGTGGGCCGAGATCGTGGCCGTGCGGATGACGCTCGGCGATCCGTGGGTGGTGCTCGACCTCGCCGACGGCACCACGCTCCCGGTCATGGCCGTTCAGCGAGCAGACGGTGAGCGCGGCATGGCCGAGGCGCGACGCCTGTCGACGCTCGTTCGCCGGTGGGGCGAGACGCCAGAGCCTGGCTCGTCGGAGCCGGATGCCCCGCAGTAGCGCGATCCCGCGGAACCGCGGATGACGGCGGTGGCCCTGGCTCCCGCAGGAGCCAGGGCCACCGCCGTGTCAGGTGAGGGTGGGCGCCCGGTGGGCGCGCGGGCTCACCAGCGCGGCTTGCGCGCGCCGAACGACGCGCGCTCGGTGCGCGGGCCCCGCTCCGGGCGGTCGGCGTGGTCGTAACGCGGTCGCTCGTCGCGGTCGGACCGGGCGGGACGCTCGTCGCGGCTCGGGCGCTCGAAGCGCGTGTGGCGCTCGGTGCGCGGACCGCGCAGACCGCCGTCCGCGGGGGCGCCGCGGTCGACGGTGATGCGCAGCGCGCGGCCGGCCACACGCGCGCGCCCGAGGCGGTCGAGCTGCGTGTCCGTCAGCGGCGCCGTGATGTCAACGAGCGAGAACGAGGCGAAGATGTCGATCTTGCCGACGTCGGAGCCCGTCAGGCCGCCCTCGCCGGTCAGCGCGCCCACGATCCCGCCCGGGTTGACGCCGTCCTTGTGGCCGACCGACACGCGGTACCGCGTGCCCGCCGCAGGACGGCGGATGCTGGCGCCGCGCGTGAAGGGACGCTCGTCGCCGTCGCGCGCGGGGCGGCGGTCGGGGCGCTCGAACCGGTCTCCGCGAGCGCCGCGCCCGTCACCGACCTCGCGCTTGCGGGTCTCACGGGCCTGGCGCGCGGCGCGCCCCTCGGCCTGCTCCCGCTCGTATTCCTCCTGCTCGGCGCGCATGCGCGGACCGTCGTCGCCGACGGCGAGCGCGAGGAGCGTCGCGGCCAGGTCGACGGCCTGGGCGCCGTCCACGGCGCCGGGCTGCTCGCCGTCACCGACCGTGACGAGGTCGCGCACGAGCTGGGCGTACAGGTCGAGGCGGCCGGCCTGGCGGCGGTCGGGAACGCTGTCGAGCAGGCGGCGGGCCTTGTGGGCGGAGACGTCGCGCGGCGAGGGGATCTCGGTCTCCTCGATCTTGGCCTTGATGGTGGCCTCGATGTGCTTGAGCTTGCCGCGCTCGTGCGGGGTGACGAACGAGACGGCACGGCCGGTGCGCCCGGCGCGGCCGGTGCGCCCGATGCGGTGCACGTAGGCCTCGGGCTCGCGCGGGATGTCGAAGTTGACGACCAAGCCGATGCGGTCGACGTCCAGGCCGCGGGCGGCGACGTCGGTGGCGACGAGCACGTCGAGGGCGCCCGAGCGCAGGCGCTCGACGATCTTCTCGCGCTCCTTCTGGGCGACGTCGCCGGAGATGGTGGCGGCCGAGATGCCCTTCTCGATGAGCGCGGCGCCGACCTCCTCGGCCGCGGAGCGGGTGCGGGTGAAGACGATGGCGGCGTCGACGTCAGACGTGGCCAGGATGCGGGTCAGGGCGCCGACCTTGTGGCGGAAGGGCACGATCGCGTAGGTCTGGTGGACCGAGGACACGGTCGAGGACTGGCGTGCGACGGCGACCTCGACGGGGTCGGTGAGGTGGGCGTCGGCGACGGCGCGGATCGCGGGCGGCATGGTGGCGGAGAAGAGCGCGACCTGTCGCTTGGCGGGCGCCTTGGAGAAGATCTGGTCGACGTCCTCGGCGAAGCCCATGCGCAGCATCTCGTCGGCCTCGTCGAGCACCAGGAAGCGCACCTCGTCGAGCACGAGCGCACCGCGCTCCATGTGGTCCATGATGCGCCCGGGGGTGCCGACCACGACGTGGACGCCGTCGCGCAGCGCGCGCTGCTGGGGCACGTAGGGCGCGCCGCCGTAGACGGACAGGACGCGCAGGCCGGGCAGGTGCGTGGCGAAGGACTCGATGGCCTCGGACACCTGGATGGCCAGCTCGCGCGTCGGGGTCAGGACGAGTCCCTGCAGGCGTGGGCGGCCGCCGTCGTCGTCGATGGAGGCGAGCAGCGGGAGGCCGAACGCCGCGGTCTTGCCGGTGCCGGTCTGGGCGACACCGGTGATGTCGCGGCCGGCGAGCAGCGCCGGGATGGCCTGGGCCTGGATGGCCGAGGGGGTCGTGAAGCCGAGGTCGGCGACGGCGGCCTCAAGGGCCGCGGGCAGGCCGAGGGTGTCGAACCCGGGCAGAGCCGGGGTCTCGGGCTCGGCGGGCATGACGACGTCAGGGCTGGTGGGCATAGGTGCACCGTTTCAGTTCGGGGAGCGGGAGTCCTGTCCGTCACAGTGGACGGGCGGTCGCGGCTCCCGGAACACAGACACACACATGCCCGCTTCCATGCCGAACTGGCGGGGGGAAGGGGCGCACGACAATGCGGGAAGGGCGACGAACTCCGAAGAGGTCAGTCCATTCTACGCGCACGCAGCGCCACGGCGCGGTTCGATCGGCGGTGAGGTCGGTCACCGCGATAGGTGCGTCGCTGAGGGCGACCGCGTCGGGTGTCTACGCTGGTGCCCTGAGCGACGCCGCAAGGGCGCGCCGAAGCAGAGAACAGGACGGTGGCCGTGCAGGAGGATCAGGAGATCGGCTCCTCGGTCTGGACCGTGCCCAACCTCATCAGCCTGCTGCGCCTGGCGATGGTGCCCGTGTTCGCGGTGCTGATCGTCTCCCACCACGACGTGTGGGCGCTTGCCGTGCTCGCGTTCTCCGGGTTCACCGACTGGCTCGACGGCAAACTCGCCCGCCGTCTGCACCAGGTCAGTCGGCTGGGCCAGATGCTCGACCCGGCGGCCGACCGACTCTTCATCTTCGTCACCCTCCTGGGCCTGGCCTGGCGCGACGTCGTGCCCGTGTGGCTCGTCGTCGTGATCGTCGGGCGCGACCTCATGCTCACCGGGCTCATCCCGGTGCTCGCGCGCCACGGCTACGGCCCCCTTGAGGTGAGCCTCGTCGGGAAGGCGGGCACGTTCGCGCTGCTGTACGCGTTCCCGCTGCTGCTGCTCGCCGAGGCGTCGGGCGCCCTCGGCACGGCGGCGCACATCGTCGGGTGGGCGTTCACCTGGTGGGGCGTCGCGCTGTACTGGCTGGCCGGTGTCCAGTACGTCGGACAAGCCCGGGCGCTCTTGGCCGAGGACGCCGCCCCCCAACCCGGTCAGACGGCGGGGCGCGCGTGACGCCCCCCGCTCCGGGCACACGCCCGCCGCGCCGCCTCGACGAGTCCATGACGCTGCTGATCGAGGTCATGGAGAAGCCGCTCGACCCCGGCTACGCGCAGGCCGCGGCCCAACGGCGGGCGGCACAGGAGGCGGGCTCCGTCCGGCGCCGCTCACCGGGCACGTGGGTCGGGATCGTCGCGCTGGCCGTCGTCCTCGGTGGCGCGAGCGCGACGGCGTCGCAGCAGCTGCGGGTGCCCCAGCCCGCCGTGACCGAGACGCGCACGGTGCTCGAACGGCAGATCACCGAGCGCAACGACCAGGTCGCCCGGCTGTCCGCGAGCGCCGAGGAGCTCTCGCGCGAGATCGCCGACCTCCAGCGCTCGGCTCTTGAGACGCAGGACCCGGGTCTGCTTGACGTCATCAGGCGTGATGCCCTGCACAACGGGACGGATGCGGTGCGCGGCCCCGGCCTGGTCGTGTCGTTGACCGACGGTGGCGGCGGACTGGTCGGGGAGCCCGATCCGAGCGCGCGCGTCAAGGACGTGGACTTGCAGACGGTGGTCAACGCGCTGTGGGACGCGGGCGCGGAGGCGATCAGCGTCGACGACCAGCGGCTCACGTCGCGTTCGTCGATCCGTAACGCGGGTCTCGCCGTGCTGGTGAACCTCGTGCCGTTGCCGGGCCCGACGTACGTGGTGCGGGCGGTGGGTGACGCGGAGGCCATGCAGGTGCAGTTGGCGCGTTCGGGCCTGGGCGACTACCTGCAGGTTTTGGGCTCGACGTACGGGATCCGGTCCTCGACGGTGGCCCAGTCGACCCTCGATCTCCCGGGCGCGGGTGTGCAGCCGTTGCAGCATGCGCAGCCGGTAGGCTCCGAGCCATGATCGCCGTCGTCGGGCTCATCGTGGGCGTGGTCGCGGGGCTGTTCTTGCAGCCGACCGTCCCTGTCGCACTTCAGCCGTACCTGCCGATCGCCGTGGTCGCGGCGCTCGACGCCCTGTTCGGAGGCTTCCGGGCCATGCTCGACGGCCTGTTCGACGACCGGGTGTTCTTGGTCTCGTTCCTGTCGAACGTGGTGGTGGCGGCGTTCATCGTCTTCCTCGGCGATCAGCTCGGCGTCGGCTCGCAGCTGTCGACCGCGGTGGTCGTGGTGCTCGGCATCCGCATCTTCTCGAACGCGGCCGCGATCCGCCGCCACCTGTTCAAGGCGTGAGCGTGGCGGGCGACGTCGAGCGGCGGGACGGCTCCGAGCCGGAGCGGGACGAGTCGTCGGCGGTGGGCGCCACGCCGCCCGAGGATCCGCCCGCGCCCGATCCGGAACAGTGCGACGACGACAACGACACCGTGGCTGACAACGAGGGCGACAGGGAGGGTGACGGCCACACGTCGGCGCCTGATCGGCAAGCCGGGGACGCCACCCCTGACGACGTCGGCGCCGAGGTCGCCCCGGACGCGGAGCCAGCGTCGGAGCCGGACGTCCCCAGCGAGCCCGAGCCCGAGGCTGCGGCTGAGCCCGAGGCTGCGGCGGCCGGTGAGGACGCCGCGCGACCAGACGCGGGCCGCGAGCGCCCCCAGACGGCGCCGTACCGCCGTCTGGCGCGGGCGATGCGCCCGACGTTCTCCCGCTCACAGCTCCTCGCGGGGCTGCTGTGCGCGCTGCTCGGGTTCGCGCTGGTCGTGCAGGTGCGCCTGTCGGGCCAGGATGAGCTCGCCTCGCTGCGCCAGGACGACCTGGTCCGCCTGCTGGACGAGGTGACCGGTCGCGCCGACCAGCTCGACGCTGAGGTCTCGCGACTCCAGGCGAGCCGGGACGAGCTCGCCTCCGGCACCGACAAGGCGCAAGCCGCGCTTGAGCTGGCCCGGCAGCGGGCGACGTCCGAGGGCATCCTCTCGGGTCGGCTGCCGGCCGAGGGTCCCGGGGTGCTGGTCGAGATCCGCGACCCGCAGCGCGCGCTGCGCGCGTCGCACATGTTCAACCTGCTTGAGGAGTTGCGCAACGCCGGGGCCGAGGTGGTGCAGGTCAACGACGTGCGGCTCGTGACGACGTCGTCGTTCATCGACATGGGCGGCGCGATCCAGGTCGACCGCACGCCGCTCGCCCCGCCCTACCGGTGGACCGTCATCGGCGACCCCGCCACGCTCGACCGCGCGCTGGAGATCCCGGGCGGCGCCCTGCCCACGATCCGGCAGGAGGGCGCGTTGGCCACCACCACGCAGATGGACACGGTGACCATCGACGCGACCGTGCCGCTGCGCGACCCGCAGTTCGCCCGTCCGATGGAGCCCGAGGACGGCTGACACCGCCCGGCGCCGTCCGATGCGCCCGAGAGGCGACACGACCTGGCGATTCACTCGGTCAGGGCGGACTATGGGTTCTCGCTCCGCCCCGTGTCGGGGTAGGTTGAATGGACGATGGCGCAGCCCGCACGGCGATCTCTTTGGAGGACTGATGACGGACCCCGGCTCTCTGCCGCAGCCCCCCGCCACTGACGTCACAGCCACACTCGGACGGATCGTCCCCCCGGTCACCGAGGAGCTCGTCTCCCGACTGGCGCTGACGTCCGAGGACGCGGCGGCCGTCGTCGCGCTCCCGCGCCACTCCGCGCTGCTGGTGGTTCAAAGGGGCGCCGGGGTGGGGGAGCGGTTCCTGCTCGACACCGACCGCGCCGTCGCGGGCAGGTCGGAGCAGGCCGACATCTTCCTCGACGACGTCACCGTCTCGCGCAAGCACGCCGAGTTCGTGCGCGAGGGCGATCGGTTCGTGGTGCGTGACATCGGCTCGCTCAACGGCACCTACGTCAACCGGCAGCGCATCGACGTCGCCGTGCTGACCACGGGCGACGAGGTCCAGATCGGCAAGTTCCGCATGTCGTTCCAGGCGAGCCCGCAGGCCGTCCACGCACCCCAGCCCACGCAGGCGCCGGGGGACGCGGCGCCCGGCTCGTGACGCCGCTGCCCGCGCGCGCCGAGCTCGCAGGGCTGGCGTCCCACGAGACGCACGAGCCGTGGCCGCGCGGCATCTCCCGCCACGCGACCATGCGCATCTCCGACGTGCTCGCGGCGCTTGAGCCTGAGTTCGGCGGGATCAGCCACTCCAAGTTGCGGTTCCTCGAGGAGCAGGGCCTCATCCACCCTGTCCGCACGCCCGCCGGATACCGTCAGTACAGCCCCGCCGACGTCGAACGTCTGCGGTTCGTTCTGACCGAGCAGCGTGACTCCTACCTACCGCTGAAAGTCATCAAAGAGCGTTTGGCCGCGATGGACGCCGGCGAGCCCGCCCCCGGGCCGTCGCCGCGCCTGGCTGGCGGCACCGCCGTCGCCGGTGATGGGTCGCGCCGCGTGTGGACCACCGCGTCAGTCGCTGAGGCCACCGGCGCCGATCCGGCGTTCGTCGACGACCTCGTCCAGGCGGGGCTGCTGCACCCCGCCCCCGGCGGTCGGCTCGACGCCGGCGCGCCCGACGTCGTCAAGCTCGCAGCCCAGCTCGCCGAGCACGGGATCGAGCCGCGGCACCTGCGTCCCCTGCGCGCCTCCGCCGAGCGTCAGGTCGCGTTGGTCGATCAGCTCGTCGCCCCGCGCCGCCGCCAGCAGACGCCGTCCGCGCAGGCTCAGGCGGCGTCGCTCGCGAGCGAGGTCGGCGAACTCCTCGCGCGCCTGCACTCAACCTGGCTGCGTCGTGGCGTCGACGACCTCGCCTAAGCACGCGCGACCGAGACCCGGCGTAGCGTGAGTCCCATGGGCGACGGACCCTTCGACGAGCCGGTGACTCCCGGTGAGTTCCCCATGGTGCCGGTCGAGGTTCTTGGTGTGCGCCAGCAGCAGCGCGGCCCCGACGTCGAGAACGAGATCGTGGTCCTGCTCCTCGACGCCGCGGCCGACCTCGCCGTGCCCATCGTCATCGGACCCCGCGAGGCGTCCGCCATCGCGATGGCGCAGGCCGGGCTCGTCACCCCGCGGCCCATGACCCACGACCTCATGCGCGACCTGCTCCAAGCGGTCGGGGTCGAGTTGGAGCGGGCCGAGATCGTCGCCCTTGACGGCGGCATCTTCTTCGCCGAGTTGGTGCTGTCGAACGGCAAGCGTGTCGACTCCCGCGCCTCGGACGCCATCGCCCTGGCCGTGCGCACCGGCTCACCCGTGCTGTGCTCGGCCGAGGTCGTCGCCGCGGCGGGCATCGAAGTGGTCGACCTCGAGCAGCAGCGCGAGGTCGAGCGGTTCCGCGACTTCCTCGAGCACGTCGAGCCCGAGGACTTCTCCGGCCCGGGCTCGGGCCGCCCCGAACCGTGACCTCACCCTCAACGTGAGGGTGAGACTTTCGGGACGAATCACGTCAACCGGGCGCCTCAACCCTCAAGTCGAGGATGAAGGCCACGACACGCCGAGGCCTGTGGGCGCGTCGTCGTTGTGCTGACCTGCTCCCCGGCCTAGCGTGGAGGCAGACATCCCACAGGAGGCACGAGTGAACAGCAGCGGTGAGGCAAGCGTCGCGGCAGGCACGCCGGTCGGCGCCGTTGCGCACGGCGCTCAAGGGCTCCTCTTCGGTGACGACCTGACGGAGCAGGACGCCGCCACCGGCTACCGCGGGCCCACGGCCTGTCGCGTCGCCGGGATCACGTACCGGCAACTCGACTACTGGGCGCGCACCGGGCTCGTCGAACCCTCGATCCGCCCCGCGACAGGGTCGGGCACGCACCGGCTCTACAGCTTCCGGGACATCCTGGTGCTCAAGGTCGTCAAGCGCCTGCTCGACACCGGGGTCTCGTTGCAGCAGATCCGCACGGCCGTCACGCACCTGCGCGAGCGCGGCGTCGAGGACCTCGCCCAGATCACCCTCATGAGCGACGGGGCCTCGGTCTACGAGTGCACGTCGGCCGACGAGGTCGTCGACCTCGTCCAAGGCGGGCAAGGCGTGTTCGGCATCGCGGTCGGGCGAGTCTGGCGCGAGATCGAGGGGACGCTCTCCCAGATGCCCACCGAGACCCTCGGCGACGAGGAGTTGCAGATGCCGCAGGAGGGCGACGAGCTCGCGGCCCGCCGCGCCAAGCGTCAGGCCGTCTGACCGCGCGATGCGACTGACATTCCACGGCCACGCCTGCGTGCGCCTCGACCACGCCGACACGGCGCTGGCGATCGACCCGGGCTCCTTCTCACAGGCCGCGAGCGCCCTCGACGGGGCCAGCGCCATCCTGATCACGCATGACCACGCCGACCACATGGACGTCGACGCCCTCACGGCGGCGCTGACCGCCAACCCCTCGCTGGAGGTGTACGCGAGCGGCCCGGCCGCGCAGTCACTGCGCGCGGGCGGCGCGCCCGTCGGCGCCGTGCACGCCGTGGAGCCAGGGCAGGAGTTGACGCTGGGCGGGGCGCGCATCGTCGTCGGCGGGGGAGCGCACGCGCTCATCCATTCGAAGATCCCACAAGCGGTCAACGTGACCTTCTTGGTGGAGTTGGACGGGCGCGTCGTCTATCACCCCGGGGACTCGTTCGACCCTCCCGGCCGCGACGTCGATGTGCTCCTGACGCCGGTGTCGGGTCCGTGGATGAAACTCGCCGAGGCGATCGACTATGCGGCCTCCGCACGTGCGCCGTACGTGGTGCCGATCCACGACGTGCTGCTGAGCGAGGTCGGGAACCGCATGGCGCAGCGACACGTGGGCGACCGCGACCTGGCGGGTAAGCACGAGTACCGTCGGCTCGCGCTCGGACAGTCGCTGTCGGTCTAGCGACCTCGCTCGGCCGCCGCCGTGGGTTCGGCGCCATCGGCGCCGGTCTGATGCGGCCGCCGTGTGCCCTGTTCAGCCGCCGACGAACATGGAGACGGACAGTTCGGAGCCCGCCGCCTGGCACGGCTCGTCGAGCGCGCGAAGGGCGTCGCCCCAGGCGTTTGACCGGATGGCGAACGGCTCGGCCCACGCTCCGGCCTTGACCTCCGAGACGGTCCCCTGCAGCGCGGCGACCCCCTGGCTGACCGCGCTGTCGCCGCCGGAGGGGATGCGGTGGAGCACTCGCGTGGCGACGGCATACCAGCCCTGCTGCTCCTGGTCGGATATGCGGCCCTCGCGCAGGGCGATGTCGGCGTTCTCCACGATCGATTGGGCGTCCGAGACAGCCGCGCACGCCGCGGTGTCCTGCGCCGCGTCGTGCGTGGGGTCGTCGTCCGTCGCCGCGTCTTCGGAGGCGTCCGCCGGGGTCTGCGCCCCAGGGGGTTCGGGCTGAGCGCCGCCGTCGCACCCGGCCGCCGCCAGCGCCATCACCAGTAGAGCCGAGGCTGTCGCCGCCCGCGCTGCTCGCATGCACCCACCCCTTCGTGAACCCTGTCGGCCCCGAGAGTACACAGACTCCGGAGCTGACTCGCGGGGGCGTCGGCCACAGCGTCGACGCCGTCGCCTCGGCCACCGCTACAGCAGGGGAGCGAGGGGCGAGACCAGGCGTTCACCGACCTTGTTGAGCCGGGGGCGCGCCTCCCACTCGTCTCGCGTCAGCTCACGCGCGTTGGTCAGATCCATGGCGAAGACCCGTTCGAGCGTGGCGGCGACCTCGGCGTCGACGATCTCGAGGTTGATCTCGTAGTTGCCCGTCAGGGAGAGCCGGTCGATGTTCGCGGTGCCCACCGTGGACCAGCGCCCGTCGACCGTGGCGGTCTTGGCGTGGATCATCGCGTCGGTGTAGAGGAAGATCCGCACCCCGCCGCGCAGGAGCGTGCTGTAGTGGCCGCGGGCGAGCCAGTCGGCGACGACGTGGTTGGACCGCTCGGGGACCAGCACCCGCACGTCGACGCCGCGTGCGGCCGCGTCGAGCAGGGCGCCGAGGATCTCACGGTCGGGGATGAAGTACGCCTGGGTGATCTGGACATGGCTCGTCGCCCGGCCGATGGCGTCGAGGTAGACGTTGCGGATCGGGAACACGAGGTCGCTGGGGGAGTTGCGCGCCGCGCGCAGCTGCGGCAGCCAGTCGGTGCTCCCGACGTCGCGCAGCACGGGCAGGCTGGGCGTGCGCCAGCGGTTCCAGAAGTCGACGAACGCGTTGCGCAGCTCCCAGACGGCGGGGCCCGAGAGGCGCACGTGGGTGTCACGCCAGTGGCGCGCGTACAGCGAGCCGATGTTGTACCCGCCCACGAACCCGATCTCGTCGTCGACGACCAGGAGCTTGCGGTGGTCGCGGCCCGAGGCGCGCAGGGGCGAGACGAGCAGCCCGGCGCGTACCCAGGGGAAGCGCAGCACGTGGATGCGTGGGTCGAGGTGGAAGAACGAGCGCGGCACCACGAGGTTCGCGAACGCGTCGTAGACGACGTAGACCTCCACGCCCCGTGCCGCGGCGGTCTCGAGCGCGTCGCGGAACCGGCGCCCGACGTCGTCGCCCTTCCAGATGTACGTCTCGAACATGACGTGGCGCTGGGCGGCGGCGATGGCGTCGAGCATCGCCGCGTACAGGTCGTCGCCGAAGGTGTAGACCGTCGTCGTCGTCGCGCCAACGGGGTTGTCGACCGGGGGCGCGGTGGGGAAGGGCGCGTCGAGCGGGTGCGCGTGGCGGCGCAGCCGCTCGGCGACCATCAGGGCCAAGCCCGTCGCCACCGGGATCGAGGCGGCGACCAGTCCGGCGCGTGCGGCCGCGCGACGAACGCCAGCCCAGCCGACGCCTGGCGGCGTGACCGACAGGCGGGGGAGCCGCGCGGTCAGGTCGGAGAGACGGGGCACCCGCTCAGGCTAGCCCGCGGGCCTGTTGGACGCAGGGCAGACGAACACGTCGTCGCAGGTCGAGCGGCCCTTGGTCAGTCGTGCTCGTCCAGCGCGTCGACGCCAGGCGCCTCGCGGCCGAGAGCGGCCGAGAGGGGGTGAGCCCGGATCGCCGCGGCGAGCTCGCCCTCGATGCGGTCGAGGTACACGCCGGTGGTGGCGATGGACGCGTGCCCGAGCAGCTCGGCCACCACCTTGACGTCCCACCCCTGGGCCACCAGCAGCGTCGCAGTGGTGTGGCGCAGCGCATGCGGCGTGGCGGGCCGGCGGTAGGCGGCGGGCATTCGCTCGACCGCACGCGCGAGCAGGCCGCGCACGGTCTGCGGGTCGGCCCGGCGCCCGCGCCAGGTGAGCAGCAGCGCGCGCTGGGCGTCGTCGTCGTGCGCACGCCGTGCGGCCAGGCGTGGGCGCAGGTGCGCGAGGTACTCCTCGAGCGTCGACGCGAGCGGCGGGCTCAGCGCGACGGTGCGGACCGCGCCGCCCTTGCCCACGATGCGCCACCGCGTCTGGTCGGGCTCGCGGGCGAAGTCCGCGACGTCGGCTCCGGAGAGCTCGGAGACGCGTGGCCCCAGCACCAGGAGGAGGGCGACGGCCAGCCGATCACGCAGCGCGAGGTCCTGGTCCGCGCGCGGGGAGGGGCGGGATGACCCGTCGCCGGTCGTGGCCAGCAGCGCCTGTGCCGCGGCGGCCGACAGCGCCGTGCGCGCCACGCGCAGGCCGCCGCGCACACGCGCAGGTGGGGCGGCCCAGAGCATGGGATCGGCCTGGACCCAGTACTCGCGGGCCGCGTGCGCGAAGAAGCGGCTCGCCGACTGCCGGAACCGGTTGACCGTCGCGGTCGATCGCCCGGGGCCGGACTTGCGGGAGGGCTCGGAGTACCGGCCGTCGGGGCGCGACTGGTAGGTCACGAGCGCGTCGTCGACGTCGTCGCCGGTGACGTCGTCGAGCACACGGCCGGGACCGAGCAGCGCGGCGAGCTCGCGCACGTCCCGGGCGTAGCCGCGCGCGGTGGTGGGGGACAGGACGCCGCGCACCGCGTCCTTCTGGACGGCGGCGAGGTAGCGGTCGGCGGCCTGAGCGACGGTGAGCAGGGTCAGGCGGGGCGGGGCGACCAAGGGACGGACCTCCTGCGAGCCAGCGGCGAGATGGCGGGGCGGAGGCGCGCGGCCCGCCGACCTGCGACGATGGGCGCAACGGTAGGCGTTGGGTCCGACAGAGGGTCCGCCCGTGACGTTATGTCAGAGCGTTGTGTTGTGCTATACACACTAGTTTGCGTTGTTTGTCCGATTCGCGACAAGAGGCCCGCTCGCCGCATTCCGTGCGACGCCGGCCGCGGATGGCTCCGGGCCCGCCAGCGGTCGGTCGGAGACGACGGCGATCGCCCACCGCGCACAGCGCCCGCGCCGCAGTTCACCAGGCCTTGGGGGCTTCGACGGCGAGGCGATGGGGGCGACTCGCCAGGGCTCAGTCGGGTCGAACGCGCCGGGCGCGCGACGTCCGTCGAGGCAAGCCATGAGCGTCGGCCGGCACGTGGCCCGCGACGCGACCTGGCCGTGGCCTGCCGTGGCGACCAGGAGGTCACCGCGCCAGCGCCGACCCGCGGGGCCGCCTGTCGGGCGGGGACGGCGGCAAGGGAAGGCATCGATGGCGTCAGGCTCATGGAGGCGTCACGACCGCCTCAGGGCGATGGGGAGCGGCCGTCGCGGTGCCTCTCGTCTTCTAGATGACATAATGCGCATTATCGGTGTGCGACTAGGACGAGTCGAAACAGATGAGAGGACTCGTCTCAGAGGTGCGTCGTCGGCCACTACCAGCTGTCCGTGACCTGGCCCGACGGGCGCCTCTGTGTCTCCTGCCGGATGGCGGCGATGCGCACGACAGGGATCTGCGCCTGCGGCCACGAGGGCGGCGCGCACCTCCACGTTGCGCCTTACCGTTCGGAGTCACGGAGATGCGCCCAAGACCCCAACCACTCCGGCCACCCCGACACAGCGGCGCGTGCGTCGCAACAGGCGGTGAGCTGCCGCAGCAACGCCGAACCCCGAGGCCCTGGCCGCTTGCCATCCGACTTGAGGCGCATGCCCCGAGCGCTCGACGTGTACGGAAAGCGTCCGTACACTGGCGTCATGTCCACGACAGCAGAGGCCCCCCGCGAGGCTCGCTTCGACCTGCGCATGAGCCGTGAGGCCAGGGCGCTGCTCGACGAGGCCGCCGCGATCAACGGCGTCAGTCTCACCGACTACGTGTTGTCCAAGGTCGTTCCCGCCGCGCGGCACGACCTGCTCGAAGCGCGCACGATCCGCCTGGGCCGTCAGGCGTGGGACGAGTTCGTCGCGATCCTCGACAAGCCCGACGACGAGCGCCTGGCCGCGCTGCGCACACACGCCGCCGCATGGGGTCAGCGGCGCGCATGACCCCAGGCAGGCCTCGAGCGCTTCATGACCGCGACCGGGTCGAAGAGTTCGACTGCGGCAACGAGACCATGAACGCCTGGCTCGCCACCCGCGCACTGCGCAACGAGAGGTCCGGCGACTCACGCACCTTCGTCACCATCGACGAGGACACCGGCCAGATCGCCGGGTACTACTCGCTGGCCGCGTGGGCCGTCTCGCACGCCGAGGCTGGCGGCGGATGGCTCAAGCGCAACGCACCCGATCCGATCTCAGTGGTCCTCCTGGGGCGCCTGGCCACCTCGCTCGACGCCCGCAGGCTCGGCGTCGGACGAGACCTGCTCGCCGACGCCCTGTCGAACGCCACTATCGCCGCGCAGGTCATCGGCGCACGCGCGCTCGTCGCCGAAGCCATCGACACCCGCGCGGCGCAGTGGTACGCGAAGCAAGGCCTCACGCGCTCCACCATCCGATCCGACCTCTGCTACGCCCGCCTGGTCTAGCGCGTGTCGTCGTGGAGCGCCGCGGCGAGGCGGGCGGCTCCCACCGGGTAGAGCGGTGGGTCGTCCGCCAGGACCCTCTCAATCGGGTGCCAGCCGACAAAGGAGTCCGCGTCCCGGACGGGCAGGGCACCGTCGAGCGGAAGGGCGTCGAGCTGCGGCGACGCCACTGCGAAGATGTGCACGACCTCGTGACCCGGCTCCCCCACGATCTCGAACAGGTTCTCCGTGACGTCGAGCAGCCGCACGTGCGTGACCGCGACGCCCAGCTCCTCGTGGAACTCGCGAACGACCGCGTCTGCCGCTCGCTCCCCGAACGCGATCCCGCCGCCGATCGCGCGCAGGAAGCGGTGATGGCCGTCGATCCGCGGGTACTCCTCGGCGAGCACGTGTCCGTCGCGGACGACGAGCCCGACGGCCACGTTGCGGATCGGGCGCGCGGCCCCGGCGTTGTTCTGGGCGGCCAGCGCGCGCTTGACCATCCGCGTGGTGAACGGCGCCATCGGGTCACGCGTGAGCGCCTGGTCGAGCGGCGTCCACTCCGCGTGGTCGGTGCTGCCTGCCTCCTCGTCCCGCACGTCTCCACCGATCACGGTGACCGGATAGACGACGCGCACCGTGTGCAGGCGGGTCCCCTCCCCGGGCAGGTCGACGACGTCGCTCAGGACCCAGGGGTCCATGCCCACGGCGACGCGCAGGCCCGTCTCCTCGGCGACCTCACGTCGCACGGTGTCGCGAGGATCCTCGCCGTGCTCGACGCCGCCGCCGGGCAGGCACCACAGGCCAGGCGTGCTCGAACGGCCGCTCGCCCGTGTGAGCAGCACCGAGCCCTGGCGCACCGCGACCCCGTAGGCCGCGACGCGCTGCGCGTCGCGCATCGCACTCCCCCGTCCCGTCTCCTGAGCCCTGGTGACCGACCGGACTACACGCTGCGCGCCCGCCGGCCGGGACGCGACCGCCAGTGTCCCTCGACGCGACGACCGTCGCGCTCGTGCGCGGGAATCCAGACGGCGTCACCCGGTCGGTCGGCGGCGCTCGCGGCCTGACGCTGCCCGAGCGCCCGCAGCACGTCCGCGCAGCGCGCGGCGGCGCCGTCGACGAACTGCCGCGCGGTCGCGGCGTCGATGAGGCGCCGGTGCTGCGCGACGACGTCGCGCACGGCGTCGGGGAACGCGCTCGCGTACTGCGCGGCGACGTCCGCCAGCCACTCGGGCTCGACGCCGAGGTCCTGGGCGGCGCGCGCGACGTGCCTGGTGCCGACGCCGCGCAGACGGTACTCCCCGCCCAGCCGCATGGCGAGCCTGCCGCGGTGCCAGACCTCCTCGGGCGGCCACAGGAGCGCGGCGCTGACCAGGTCGTACTGCGGTGCGAGCACGGTGCGGGCGCCGACGTGCAGCAGCGCGAGGTTCTTGGCGTGCGCGTCGGTGCCGGCCACGACCCAGTTGAGGATGACGGCGCGGGCGAGGTCGTCGCGCGAGGCGGCCAGGTCGCGCGGGTCGGCGGCGCGTGCGACGGCATCGGCGATGACGCGCACGCCGGGTCCGCCGTCGGCCTCGTACTTGGCTGCGCGCCACAGGCCCAGCGCCTGGCACAGGTCCTCCTGGTGCAGGCGCCGCACCCGCCCGTCCGCCCCGGCCAGCCGGTCGAACCGCTCGACGACGACGGCGGGTTGGTCCTCGAACCAGGCGGCCTCGACGCGGGCGACGGCGAGGCCGAGCGCGCGGGCGGCGCGCATGGTGACGAGCTCGGCGGCGTCGGAGTGGTCGAGCCCGCCGACGCCGATCTTGAGGATGTGGGTGCTGGGGGTGCGGCCGGTGGGCTGGGTCCACGCGCCGTCGACGTCGCGGGCGAGGGCGAACTTGCCCTGCTGGCCGCCGAGCGAGAAGCGTCCCCCGTGGCTCTCGAACGCCCACGCGCTGTCGTCGCGGCGCAGCTCGCGCAGGTGGGCCGCGATCTGGGCGTCAGTCAGCGGCTGCGCTCCGGCGTCGTCGGCGGGCGCGGAGCCTTCGGGCAGGATCTGCACGGCGCCGGCGCAGTCGGCGCCCATGTGGCGCAGCAGGGCGAACGCGGTGGGCCGCCGCTCGCCGAAGCGGGCGGCCCACCGCGCGCGGACGGTGTCGCTGTCGGGCAGCAGGTTGTCGATCCACGGCTCGACGACCTGCGGGCCGTGGTGGGTCGCGTGGCGCGGCATGCTGACCGACAGCGACGGCGCGACGCGCAGCTCCTGGAAGGCCGCGGCGTAGGCGAACGACACCGCGCCGCCACGCGCGCGCTCCAGGGAGCCGGCGTGCCTGCCGTCGAGCCATACGTCGAGGCGGTCACCCACGGGCACGGCCCAGGACGGTCTCGATCGCGTCGTCAGGCTCGTCGGGCACGACGTCGACGACGAGCCCGACGGCGCGCAGCACGTCGAGCGTGAGGTCGAGCCGTGCCGTCGGCGCGCCGGCCTCGGCGGCGACGACCCACTGACGCGAGACGCGCGCGGTCGCGGCGACCTGCGCCTGGGTCAGGCCGCGCTCCTTGCGCGCCCGGCGCAGCAGGGCGCCGAGCTGTTCGGCGTTGGTGACGATCACCGCTCTCCCCCGGGCTCCGGATGATGTCTGCGGTCGCTGACATCGGGACGAATGTCAACGCTAAGTGACATTCCTTCCGATGTCAACGATCAGTGACATCAGCGCTCGGCCCTGATCACGCCCCGACGTACTGCGCCAGGTGCTCCCCCGTGAGCGTCGAGCGCGCCGCGACCAGGTCGGCGGGCGTGCCCTCGAACACCACGCGTCCGCCGTCGTGCCCGGCGCCGGGCCCCAGGTCGATGATCCAGTCGGCGTGCGCCATGACGGCCTGGTGGTGCTCGATGACGATGACCGACCGCCCCGAGTCCACGAGCCGGTCGAGCAGGCGCAGCAGGTTCTCGACGTCGGCCAGGTGCAGGCCCGTCGTCGGCTCGTCCAGGACGTACACGCCACCCCTCTCAGCCATCTGCGCGGCGAGCTTGATGCGCTGGCGCTCCCCGCCGGACAGCGTCGTCAGCGGCTGGCCGAGGGTCACATACCCGAGCCCCACGCCCGCGAGCCGGTCGAGGATGGCGTGCGCGGCCGGCAGCGGCGCCGGGCCGTCCTTGGCGAAGAACGCCTCCGCCTGCGCGACGGGCAGCTCAAGCACCTCGGCGATGTCCTTGCCGCCCAGCCTGTACTCCAGCACCGAGGCCATGAACCGGCGCCCGCCGCAGTCCTCGCACGGCGTGGAGACCGTCTCCATGAAGCCCAGCTCGGTGTAGATGACGCCGTTGCCCTTGCACGTGGGGCACGCGCCCTCGGAGTTCGCGCTGAACAGCGCCGGCTTGACGCCGTTGGCCTTGGCGAACGCCTTGCGGATCGGCTCGAGCAGGCCGGTGTAGGTCGCCGGGTTGGAGCGCCGCGACCCGCCGATGGCGCCCTGGTCGATGACGACGACGCCGTCACGGCCCGCGACCGACCCGTGGATGAGCGAGCTCTTGCCCGAGCCCGCCACGCCCGTGACGACGGTCAGCACGCCGAGCGGCACGTCGACGTCCACGCCGCGCAGGTTGTTGGCCGACGCGCCGCGGACCTCGATGGCGCCGCGCGGGGCGCGCACCGCGTCCTTGAGGCGGGCGCGATCGTCCAGATGACGGCCCGTCAGGGTGTCTGAGGCGCGCAGCCCCTCGACGGTGCCCTCGAAGCACACCTGCCCGCCGCCCGTCCCGGCGCCGGGGCCCATGTCGACCACGTGGTCGGCGATCGCGATCGTCTCGGGCTTGTGCTCGACGACCAGCACCGTGTTGCCCTTGTCGCGCAGCCGCGTCAGCAGCCCGTTCATGCGCTGGATGTCGTGCGGGTGCAGGCCGATGGTGGGCTCGTCGAACACGTAGGTGACGTCGGTCAGCGCCGAGCCGAGGTGGCGCAGCAACTTGATGCGCTGCGCCTCTCCTCCGCTCAGTGACCCGGAGGGGCGGTCGAGCGAGAGGTACCCGAGGCCCAGCTCGACGAAGGCGGACAGTGTGCCGCGCAGCGCCTCCAGGAGCGGGCCGGCGTTCGGCGCGTCGAGCCCGTCGACCCATGCGGCCAGGTCCGAGACCTGCATCCGGGCGACGTCCGCGATCGACTTGCCGTCGATGCGGCACTCGCGCGGTCCGGCCGACAGGCGTGTGCCCTCGCACTCGGGGCACGTGCCGAACGTCGCCGCCCGCTCCACGAACGCCCGGATGTGGGGTTGGAGCTGGTCGGGGTCCTTGGAGAACATCGACTTGCGCAGCTTGGGGATCAGACCCTCGTAGGTCATGTTGATCCCGGCGATCTTGACCTTGGTGGCCGCCTTGTACAGCAGGTCGTCGCGCTCGCGGGCGGTGAACTCGCGCACGGGCTTGTCCGGGTCGAAGAACCCCGACTCCGCGAAGCCCTTGACCATCCAGCCTTCGGGTGTGTAGCCGGGCGCCTGGATGGCGCCGCCGTACAGGGAGCGCTCCTCGTCGACGATGGCTGACAGGTCGAGGTCAGAGACCTGCCCGCGCCCCTCGCATCGCGGGCACATCCCGCCGAGGTAGACCCTGGCGCGCACCGCCGTCTTCTCGACGCGCCCGCCCTTCTCGACCGCGGACATGCCCGAGACCGTCGAGGTGGGGACGTTGAACGAGAACGCGGTGGGTGGGCCGACGTACGGCTCGCCGAGCTTGGAGTAGAGCACACGAAGGATGGCGTGCGCGTCGGTGACGGTCCCGACGGTCGAGCGCGGGTTGGCGCCCAGCCGCTCCTGGTCGACGACGATCGCCGTCGTCAGCCCCTCCAGTACGTCGACGTCGGGGCGCGCGAGCGTCGGCATGAACCCCTGGAGGAACGCGCTGTAGGTCTCGTTGATCAGGCGGCGCGACTCGGCCGCGACCGTGTCGAACACCAGCGAGCTCTTGCCCGACCCGGACACCCCGGTGAAGACCGTCAGCCGCCGTTTCGGCAGGTCGACGCTCACGTCCTGGAGGTTGTTCTCGCGCGCTCCCTGGACGCGGATGACGTCGTGACCGTCAGCCGAGATGGCACTCATCGCACTCCTCGTGGCTTCGTGTGGCGTGGTGGCGGTTCAACCTAACCGCGGGGCGCCGCTGGCGCCCACCGCCGCGCGGCGCCCTGCGTGCGAGGAGCGAGGGGCTGGCTCAGGGCCGCGGACGGTCGACCTGGTTGAGGCGCACGTGGTTGCCGGCCGGGTCCCGGAACGCCGCGTCACGCACGCCGTAGGGCTGGTCGGTGGGCTCCTGCACGACCTCGGCGCCCGTCGCCGCGACAGCCTCGAACGTCGCGTCGAGGTCGGGTGTGGCCAGCACGATCGTGGCGAACGTGCCCTTGGCCATCATCTCGACGATGGTGCGGCGCTCGTCCGCCGTGACGCCCGGGTCGGCGAACGGTGGGTGCAGCACGATCGCGGTGTCCGGCTGGCCCTTGGGACCGACCGTGACCCAGCGCATCGTGCCCTGCCCGACGTCGAGGCGGACCTCGAAGCCGAGCGCGTCACGGTAGAAGGCCAGCGAGGCCTCGGGGTCGGTGTGCGGCAGGAAACTGGAGTGAATGGTGATGTCCATGCCCGTCAACGTAGGACGGCAGCGGTGGGCCTCGCTTCTCGATTCCTGACCGGTCGCGTCGCGCGCTTGACCACGCACGAGGGCAACCCTGCGGCGTGCCCGCGTGCCTCGCGCCGGTAGACGCTCGGCGCCATGCCCACGAGCTCGGCGAATCGCGTGCTGAAGGTGCCCAACGAGGAGAATCCGACCGCGAAGCACACCTCCGTCACCGACAGGTCGCTGCCGCGCAGCATCGCCATCGCCCGCTCGACCCTGCGGGTCATCAGGTAGCTGTACGGCGACTCCCCGTAGGCGGCCTTGAACTGGCGGCTCAGATGCCCCGCCGACAGATGCACGCCGCGGGCCAGCGCCGCGACGTCGAGCGGTTGGGCGTACTCCCGGTCCATGCGGTCACGCACACGCCGCAGCAGCGCGAGCTCGCGCAGACGGTCCTCGCTCCGATCGGCCACGCTCTGATCCTGACACGCCCACCCCCACCAGTCCCCCCGGCGGTTGAGCCTGTCGAAACCACGGGCTCCCTGTGGTTGAGTCGCCCCGGTGGTTGAGCCTGTCGAAACCACCGGCTCCGCATGACGCCGGTCACATCCGGACCTAGCGTGGGCACCATGCTGCTCGCGCACGACGACGCCCGCCCCGCCGGCGAAGCCGCCCCCGCCGTCGTCCTGCTGCACGCAGGCGTCGCCGACCGGCGCATGTGGGAGCACATCGCTGGGCACCTCGCGCACACCTTCCGCGTGGTGCGGCCCGATCTGCGCGGGTTCGGCGACACCCCCCTACCCCCGCAGGAGTACGCCGACGCCGACGACGTCGCCGCGCTGCTCGACCACCTCGGCATCGCCGAGGCCGCCGTCGTCGGGTCCTCGTTCGGCGGGCGCGTCGCGCTGGAGCTGGCCGCACGCCATCCCGCGCGTGTGCGCCAACTGGTGCTCCTCAACCCCGGGTTGCGCGGCGTCGAGCCGACGCAGGACGCCCAGGCCTTTGATGCCGCCGAGAGCGCGCTGCTGGAGGCGGGCGACATCGAGGGCGCGGTGCGGCTCAACATCGCGACCTGGCTCGGCCCCGACGCGGCGCTGTCGACGCGTGAGGCGCTCGCCGCCATGCTGCGCCACGCGCTCGAGGTGCAGGCCGAGGCCGAGGGCGCCCTGTCCGAGCACGGGCCGCGGCAGGTGCTGGTCGACGTTGACCTCATGCGGATCGTCGTGCCGACGCTGGTCGTCTCTGGCGCACACGATCTGGACCACTACCGCCAGGTCGCCGCGCGCGTCGCGGCGTCGGCGCCCGGCGCCGAGCACACCGAGCTGGCGTGGGCAGCACACCTGCCGGCGCTCGAGCGCCCCGACGCCGTCGTGTCGCTGCTGTTGGACACGTTGCGCGACGACCCCGGGGTGCACGCGCCCTGACCTGGTGGTTGAGCGTGTCGAAACCACCGCCGGGTCGCGGTGAGTGGTTTCGACAGGCTCAACCAACGCCGGCGGGTGGTCAGTCGGTGCCGAACTCCATGGCCGCGGCGTCCAGGAGCTGCTCGCCCTCGGGCGCCTGGCCGCGTGAGGCGATCGCCTGGGCGCCGCCCTCCTCCAGCTCGAGCTCGCCCAGCAGCGGCGTCGTCTCACCGGCGCCGATGAGCGCGGCGTGCGCGCCGCCCACCAGGCCGAGGGCGGCGTACTGCTCGAGCTTGGCGCGCGAGTCGGCGATGTCGAGGTTGCGCATGGTGAGCTGCCCGATGCGGTCGGTGGGCCCGAACGCCGAGTCGGCGACGCGCTCCATCGACAGCTTGTCGGGGTGGTAGCTGAACGCGGGACCTGAGGTGTCGAGGATCGAGTAGTCCTCGCCGCGGCGCAGGCGCAGCGTGACCTCGCCGGTCACGGCCGTGCCGACCCACCGCTGCAGCGACTCGCGCAGCATGAGCGACTGCGGGTCGAGCCAGCGCCCCTCATACATGAGGCGGCCCAGGCGCCGGCCCTCGTTGTGGTAGTTGGCGAGCGTGTCCTCGTTGTGGATCGCGTTGACCAGGCGCTCGTAGGCGATGAACAGCAGCGCCATGCCCGGGGCCTCGTAGATGCCGCGCGATTTGGCCTCGATGATGCGGTTCTCGATCTGGTCGCTCATGCCCAGGCCGTGGCGCCCGCCGATGGCGTTGGCCTCCAGCACCAGGTCGACGGCGGTCGCGAACGTCTGGCCGTTGAGGGTGACCGGGCGGCCCTGCTCGAACCCGATCGTGACGGTCTCGGGGGCGATCTCGACCGACTCGTCCCAGAACCGCACACCCATGATGGGCTCGACCGTCTCCAGGCCGGTGTCGAGCTGCTCGAGGGTCTTGGCCTCGTGCGTGGCGCCCCAGATGTTCGCGTCGGTCGAGTACGCCTTCTCGGTCGAGTCGCGGTAGGGCAGGTCGTGCGCCGCGAGCCACTCGCTCATCTCTTTGCGCCCGCCGAGCTCGGTGACGAACTGGGCGTCGAGCCACGGCTTGTAGATGCGCAGGTTTGGGTTGGCCAGCAGGCCGTAGCGGTAGAACCGCTCGATGTCGTTGCCCTTGTAGGTGGAGCCGTCGCCCCAGATCTGCACGTCGTCCTCAAGCATGGCGCGCACCAGCAGCGTGCCGGTCACGGCCCGGCCCAGCGGCGTGGTGTTGAAGTAGGAGCGGCCGCCCGAGCGGATGTGGAACGCGCCGCACGTCAGAGCCGCCAGGCCCTCCTCGACGAGCGCCGCGCGGCAGTCGACCAGACGCGCCCCCTCGGCGCCGTACGCCGAGGCGCGGCCGGGCACCGAGGCGATGTCGGGCTCGTCGTACTGACCGATGTCGGCGGTGTAGGTGAACGGGATCGCCCCGTTCTCGCGCATCCACGCGACGGCGACAGAGGTGTCGAGACCACCCGAGAACGCGATGCCGACGCGCTCGCCGGCCGGAAGTGACGTGAGAACCTTGGACACAGAAAGAGTATGCATGGCGCTGCATAGTCATGCAAACCGCGGTCAGGCTGTCGCTGCTCGACCCAGCCCCCACGCCACGGTCCTGTGTCAGCTCGTCGTCTCGCGAGCGCCGGCCCAGCGCCAGGATCTCTTCGGCCTCATGACGCCACGCTTGGCGCCGGCAGGCGGCGAGTACTCACCAAGGCGCTCTCGGGTGAAGTGTGCGAGCGGCAAGTCGGGCGGGGTGGGGAACTCGTGATCGATGGTAGTCAGATCACAGATTCCCAGTGTCGCGAAACCATCCTGCTCTGATGTGTAGCTGGGCAAGGGACCGAGTACGGGTCGGTACGTGCCTCGCGCCGACGCGCGCCAGGCGCCCCATGCCCACGCCGAGTCCGCGAACACCGCATGCGCGACGACGTATCTGTCCGCTCCGGCGCGGACAAGCGACGACGTCTCGATGACGATCATCTCCATGACGTCTCCCTTGAGGTCTGAAGCGGTGGGTCGCCATTTTTCACCCTACTGCGGTCACAGTGCGCGCAGCCGCACCCGCTCGGCCGGGTCAAGGTGCTCGGACGCGTAGGAGAGCGCTGTGCGCGCCATGGCCGGTGCGTTCTCGTCGAGGAACGCGAGCAGAGTCGCGGCGTCGACGCGCTTGCCGACCTCGCGCAGCATCCAGCCCACCGCCTTGTGGATCAAGTCCTCGCGATCGTCGAGCAGCCGCCGCGCATAGCGCAACGTCGGACCAGCGTCACCCGCCTTGATGAACGCGAACGTCGCGAGCATCGCCACGCGCCGCTCCCACAGGGACGGCGACGCCGCCAGCGGGTCGAGCACCGCGGCGACGCCGTGCGCAGGCGGGCCGAGCAGCCAGTCCCCCACGAGCCACTCCGCCGACGCGTCGACCAGGTCCCAGTTGTTGACCCGCCCGCCACGGACCTGCGCGAGGTAGCGGGCGTGCAGCGCGTCACGCTCGGCGTCGTCGCGTGTGCGCGGCGCGGTCGCGCGGCGATAGCGCTCGACGAGCACGAGCAGGCCCGCCAGACGGTGCTCATGCACCGGGCTGGCCAACAGCGCACTCGCCTCGGTGCCCGGCATCCCGACCGCCCGTCGCACCAGAGCCCGCGTGACGGGCACGCGGACGCCCACGAAGACGTCCCCCTCCCCGTACTGCCCGGGGCCGGTCCGGAAGAACCGGCCCGCGCCGGCCGCGGCCTCGGGCGAGCCCGCCGCGTCGATCGCGGCGGCCAGCGCGTCCGCCGTGAGCAGGACGGCCGTCGCGTCAACGCGGCCCCGCGCGCCGCTCGATGCTCCGTCGGCCACCTCAGCCCACTCCCTCTGCGCCCGCGCCACCGTGCTGCGAGCATGGTCTCTCAGCACGGGGACCCGCGGCAACGGCGTCGGCCGCAGCCCCTCGCATCGGCGAGACGGCCCGCGGATCGACGCCCCGGACCGCGGCGGCCACAGCGCCGTCGCACAGGAGGCACGATGCACGTCGCCGTACCGAAGGAAGTCAAGAACCACGAGTACCGCGTCGCGGTGACGCCCGCCGGTGCGCACGAGCTGGTCAGCCACGGCCACACCGTCCACGTCGAGGCCGGCGCCGGCGTGGGCTCCGCCATCCCCGACGAGGAGTACGCGGCCGCCGGCGCTGTCATCGAGCCCGACGCCACGGCCACCTGGGCCGCGGGCGACCTGATCCTCAAGGTCAAGGAGCCGGTGCCCACCGAGTACGGCCACCTGCGCGCCGGGCAGGTGCTGTTCACCTACCTGCACCTGGCCGCCGACCGCACACTCACGCTCGCGCTGCTCGAACGCGACGTCACCGCCGTCGCCTACGAGACCGTGCAGACGCCCGACGGCGGCCTGCCGCTGCTGGCCCCCATGTCCGAGGTCGCCGGACGGCTCGCCCCGCAGGTCGGCTCGGCCGCACTGCTCAAGGCCGCAGGCGGGCGCGGCACCCTGCTCGGCGGAGTGCCCGGCGTCTCCCCCGCCCACGTCGTCATCATCGGCGCCGGCGTCTCCGGGATGAACGCCGCACGCGTCGCGACCGGCATGGGCGCGCGCGTCACACTGCTCGACCGCAGCATGCGGGCGCTCGCGGCCGCCGACGACGTCTTCCTCGGGCGCGTCCAGACGCTCGCGTCCAGCGCGTGGGAGGTCGAGCGGGCCGTGCTCGACGCCGACCTGGTGATCGGCGCCGTGCTGGTCGCCGGCGCCAAGGCGCCCGTCTTGGTGTCCAACGACCTGGTCTCGCGGATGCGGCCCGGATCGGCGCTCGTCGACATCTCGATCGACCAGGGCGGCTGCTTCGAGGACTCGCGCCCGACGACGCACGCCGAGCCCACCTATCGGGTGCACGACTCGACGTTCTACGCGGTCGCCAACATGCCCGGCGCGGTGCCCCACACCTCGACCCGTGCGCTGACGAACGTGACGCTGCCGTACGCCGTCGAGCTCGCGAACCTCGGCTGGCAGGAGGCGCTGCGCGCCGACGCGACCCTCGCCAAGGGGCTCAACACGCACGCCGGGGCGGTCACGCACCCGGGCGTCGCACAGGCGCACGGGCTGGCGCTCGCGGACATCGGTCTGTAGCGCGCCAAGGGCCGCCGTCGCGTGACGGCGGCCCCTGAGGCGTCGGTCAGGGCGCCTCGATCAGGGCGCGCCGGTCAGGGCGCGACGCCGCCGTCCGCGAGCAGGTCGGCGAAGCTCGGGGTCGACTCGAAGGGGTTCGAGCGTCCCCGCGGCTCACGCGCCGCCATGCGTTCCGCCAGCTCGCGCCCGGCCCGGAGGATGCGGTCCGGGAGCGGGTTGACCTGGTCGCCCTCGCCCGCCCAGTCGTCGGTCGCGGCGAACACGGCCGTCGGCAGGGCGTCGGCGCGCAGGTACGTGAACAGCGGTCGCACCGAGTAGTCGAGCGCGAGCGAGTGCCGCGGCGTCCCCCCGGTCGCGCCGAGCAGCACCGGCAGGCCGCGCAGGGCGTCCTTGTCGAGGATGTCGACGAACGACTTGAACAGGCCCGAGTAGGTCGTGGTGAACAGCGGCGTGACGGCGATGACGCCGTCGGCCGCCGCGAGGGTCTCGAGCGCCGCCGCGAGGTCCCCCGCGGGGAAGCCCGTCAGCATGGCGTCGACGACGGCGTGCGCGTGGTCGCGCAACTCGATCGACTCGACCCTGACGGGGTGGCCGGCCTGCTCGAGCGCGCGCGTCGCCGCCTCGGTGAGGCGGTCGGCGAGCAGCCGTGTCGAGGACGGGACCGACAGCCCCGCCGAGATGGTGACGAGCGTGCGACTCGTGCCCATGGAGTCAGGCCTCACAGACCGAAGGCGCGGCCGGCGGTCGGCTCGAGGTGCTGGGGGTCGCCCTCCTCGGCCCGCAGGCCGGTCCAGCGGTCCTCGGTGCCGCCGACGTGCCCGGCGCCGAGCTCTCCCGCGGCCAGCGCTGCGGCCACGCGCTCGGCGTGCGTCGGCGGGTTGAGGGGGACGTCGTCGGCGGGGCGCTTGGCCTCGGCGATGCGGCGCAGCTCGGGCACGATGTCCTGCGCCAGGAGGTCGATCTGCTCCAGCACGGTCTTGAGCGGAAGGCCGGCGTGGTCGACGAGGAAGAGTTGGCGCTGGTAGTAGCCGACCTCGTCGACGAACGCGCCGTAGCGGTCGATGACCTGCTGCGGCGAGCCGACCGTCAGCGGCGTCTCGCGCGTGAAGTCCTCCATCGAGGGGCCGTGCCCGTAGACGGGCGCCACGTCGAAGTAGGGACGGAACTCGTCGATCGCGTCCTGGGAGTTCTTGCGGACGAACACCTGACCGCCCAGGCCCACGATCGCCTGGTCGGCGCGGCCGTGGCCGTAGTGCTCGAAGCGCTGGCGGTAGAACGCGATCATCTGCTTGGTGTGGCTCATGGGCCAGAAGATGTTGTTGTGCAGGAACCCGTCGCCGTAGTAGGCGGCCTGCTCGGCGATCTCGGGGCTGCGGATCGAGCCGTGCCACACGAACGGGGGCACGCCGTCGAGCGGGCGCGGCGTCGAGGTGAAGCCCTGCAACGGGGTACGGAACTTGCCCTGCCAGTCGACGACGTCCTCGGTCCACAGACGGCGCAGCAGCGCGTAGTTCTCGATCGCCAGCGGAATGCCCTGGCGGATGTCCTTGCCGAACCACGGGTACACCGGGCCGGTGTTGCCGCGGCCCATCATGAGGTCCATCCGGCCCTCGCTGATGACCTGGAGCATCGCGTACTCCTCGGCCAGGCGCACCGGGTCGTTGGTCGTGATCAGGGTGGTCGCGGTCGACAGCGTGATGTTCTTGGTCACTCCGGCCAGGTAGCCGAGCATCGTCGTCGGGCTGGAGGCGACGAACGGCGGATTGTGGTGCTCGCCGGTCGCGAAGACGTCAAGGCCCGCCTCGTCGGCGTGCTTGGCGATGGTCAGCATGCTCCGGACGCGCTCGGTGTCGTCGGGCGTGTGTCCCGTGACGGGGTCCGTGGTCACGTCACTGACCGAGAAGATTCCGAACTGCACGGTGCTCAGCTCCCTGTTCGATGGGGGTTCATGCATTTGCATGTACTGGCCGGGTCAACCGGTGCCCTGCCGCGTTCATTCCCGCGGTCCAGTGTGCGTGTCGGCGTCGCGCAGAGCACACTTCCGGACGCCGTGGCGTGCGTTGAGTGTCGCCAAGCCCGCTCGGTTTGCGCTCAGGGTCAGGACCAGGGACCCTCGACACCGACCACGAACTGTGCCGTGTGGCGCGCATCTCATGAAACGTTGGAACACGGCGCCGCGTCACGACGTTGGACCTCTAGGCCCCCTTCGCGCCCGTTACCAGCGGGCCGCACCACCGGCACCCCGAAATCCCAGGAGGACGACATGCCCGACCGCTCCCTGCGAGGTATGAGCATCGGCGCCAAGAGCATGGAGTCGGACGAGGGCGTCGACTTCGCCCCCCGCTTCCAGGCCTACTACGACTGCCCCAACGGGCACACCATCATCCTGCCGTTCGCGACCGACGCCGAGGTCCCCCCCGTGTGGGAGTGCCGTTGCGGCGAGGAGGCGCTGTTGCGCGACGCTGAGCGGCCCGAGCCCAAGGCGACCAAGCCGCAGCGCACCCACTGGGACATGCTGCTGGAGCGGCGCACCGTCGCCGAGCTTGAGGAGCTGCTCGACGAGCGCCTTGAGCTGCTGCGCGCGGGCAAGCTGCGCCGCGGCGCCTGACGACTCGACGGCGGCGGCTGCCACGTTCCGCCGCACCTGACCGAAGGCCGGTCCCCGCAAGGGGCCGGCCTTCGTCGTGCGGGGGCCGGGGTCTCGACAGGCTCGACCGCCGGGGGTGGCGCGGCCTCAGGCCGCGCGGCGACGGCGCAGGCTCGTCGCCAGCCCCGCGAGGGTCAGCAGTCCGCCGCCGGCGCTGAGGGTCCACGCAGGCCAGTGCCCGGCCGCGACCGCCGGGGTCCAGGAGGTGCGCAGCGGCAGCTCGGCGGACAGGTGGTCGGCGGTGAACAGGCCCGTGCGGGCCACGAGCGTGCCGTCCGGCGCGACGACACCGCTGATCCCCACGGTCGAGATCTGCACCGTGGCGCGCCCGTTGGCGATGGCCTGCAGGCGCGTCATCTGCAGCTGCTGCGCTGACTGCGGGGTGACGCCGAAGGACGCGTTGTTGGTCGGCACGACGAGCACCTCCGCGCCGCGGCGCACGGCGTCGCGCAGGATGTCGTCGTAGGCGACCTCGAAGCAGATCGCCGTGCCGAGGCGCACGGTCCGTCCCAGGCGCGGGGACGGCAGTTCGATGATGGGAGGGTTCGTCGCGGCGAACATGTCCGTGGTGACCCGGTCGACCTGGTCGGTGAACAGCCGCGCGACCGATCGCATCGGGATGTACTCCGCGAATGGCGCGGGACGCTGCTTGGCGTACCGCGAGATCACACCCTGACCGTCCTGCCACAACAGCAGCACGTTGTAGCGCCCGCCCGTCTCGGGGAACTCCTGCGCGCCCACCAGGATGGGCGCCTCGACGCGCTCGCTCGCGGCGTCGAGGGCACGGGCGACGTCGCGGGCCACCTGTGGGTCCAGGTCGGAGCCGTTCTCGGGCCACAGCACGACGTCGACACCCGGCTCGGGCTCGTCGCGCGCCGCGCGGGTGTCGGTGTCGTCGGCGATGGCGCGGGTGCCGTCGAGGTGGTTGTTGAGCACCTCGGCGCGGTTGTAGAACGAGCCCAGGCCGGGCTCGCTCACGTTGCCCTGCACCGCCCCGACCCGCAGCACGCCCGCCTGCTGGGCGCCCGTGCCGGCGTCGACGAACACCGATCGGTCCGGCGCCTCGACGGCGCTGGTCGCCGGGGGGTTGGCGACGGCCTGCTCGTCGCCTGCGGTCGGTAGCGGAAGCCAGGTCGGCCCGACGACGCCCACCGCCGCGACGACGGCGCCCGCCGCGGCCGCCACCAGGTGCCCGCGGCGGGCGCGCGGATCGCGCGCGGCCGCCACCGCGCGGCCGACCGCGAGGGCCAGCAGCACGCCCGCGCCCGCGACCAGGAACGAGACGAGCGGCGTGCCGCCGAGCCACGCGGCGCGCCCCGTCGGCGCTGCGGCGACCGACCACGCCATTCGCCCCCACGGGAAGCCGCCGAACGGCACCTCCGAACGCCACTCCTCGACCGCGGTCCACAGCGTCGCGAACGCCAGCACGTGCGCCCACGCCCGGTCGCGCACCCACGGCAGCCGACGCGTCCACGTCCAGGCCGCGGAGAACACCGCGGGGCCGAGCGCCGCGAGCAGGCTCAACGCGAACCACGGGACCAGCGCCGTCGCGACATACGCCCAGTACAGGTGCGGCACGAAGAACACGAGCCCGGCGACCAGCCCGACCAGGAAGTTCCAGCCGGCGTGATCCCGACGCAGCGCCAGGTGGAGCAGGGCCACGGCGACCAGTCCGAGCGGCCACCACGCCAGGTCGGGGAACGCCGCCCACAGGGCCGCTCCCACCGGCACGGACAACAGCAGGGTGACGGGGCGTGAGGCCCAGAACGTGGCGGGGGGACGGGACACGCGGGCAGCGTACGCGACCCGGCTGGAGCCCCAGGCCCGCCGTCCGCGCGCCTCAGTCGAAGGTGTCGTAGATCGGGACGCCCGCGCGCACCGTCTGCAGGCACTGCGGCTGCGGCGCGTCGGGCGCCAGGTCCGGGAGCACCGGCTGCCCGGCGCGGGCCTCCGCACTCCACGAGGACAGGCCACGCCCCGAGGACCGCACGCCGTAGCTCTCGGCGCGCCACACGGCCAGGTGCGCCGGCGCCCCGACCGCCAGCTCCCCCGCGCCCGTGCCCTCCAGGCCCGCGAGCCGCCATCCGCCGCGCGTGTGCGCGCGGAACGCGGACCGGCCCGACAAGCGCTGCGACTCGTCGTCGTGCGAGACTGCGGCGCGCACCGCCGCCCACGGGTCCAGTGGCGTCACGGGCGCGTCCGACCCGAAGGCGAGCGGGATTCCGGCGCCGGCCAGGTCCGCGAACGGCGACATATTCGCCGCGCGCGCCCCGCCCAGTCGCGCGGCCCACAAGCCGTCGGGCCCACCCCACACGGCGTCCCACGCCGGCTGGATCGACAACGACACCCCGTGCAGCAGCAGCGACGCCAGCGCGGCGGCGTCCACGAACAGCGCGTGCTCAAGCCGGTGCCGGGCGGCGCGCACGGCGCCCGGCCCGTGCTCCTTGGCGGCCACCTCCAGCCCGAGCACGACCTGGTCCATCGCCCGGTCCCCGACGACGTGGAAGCCGCCCTGCACCCCGACCGCCGAGCACGCCGCCAGGTGGGCGCCGATCTCGTCGGCCGACAGGTACAGCAGACCGCGGCCGTCGTCGTCCAACCCGAGCCCGAGCGGACCACGCTGGTCGGCGTACGCGTGGCGCATCGCCGCTGTGCGGGAGGCGATCGAGCCGTCCACGTTGACGTCACCGCCGATGCCCGCGAGGAACGGCAGGGCGGCCAACAGCTCGCGCGCGTCGTCGGCGGACTCGACCAGCTCGCCGCGGTAGGCCACCACCTGCGGGGCGGGCATCTGGTCGGCGAGCGCGACCAGCTCACGCAATCCCTCACGCGTGTCGGTGTGCGGCGCCGACATCTCGTGCACTGCCACGACGCCCAGCGCCGCCGCGCGCTCCAGTGCCACCCGGTAGGCGCGCGTGCGACGCGCCGGCGACAGGTCCTGGGCGACGTCGCGAGCCCGGCGCAGCGCCTCCCCCATGACCAGGCCCGACGCGTCCCAACCCGGCAGCGCCTCCAGACCGGCGTTCGCGGCCATGCGGGTCGAGACGACGGCGTGGTGCACGTCGGCGTGCGTGGCGTAGACGGGGCGCCCGCCGGCCGCGGCGTCGAGCTCGGCGCGGGTGAGCGCGCTCGCCTCTGGCCACGCCTGCTCGTCCCACCCGAAGGCGAGCAGCACCTCGTCGCCGTCGGGGTCGGCCGCGTCGAGGCGGCGCGCCCCGGCCGCGATCGCGTCGAGCGCGGCGGCGCGAGTCGCGGCGCTGGCGGGCGACAGGTCGACGGACTCCAGGGCGAGCCCGGTCTCCAGCGTGTGCACGTGCGCGTCGACGAACCCTGGCGCGACCAGAGCGCCATCGAGGTCGATGACCCTGTCGGCGCGCGCGGCGAGGCCTGCGGCGGTGTCGTCCGCGCCGATCCACGCCACGACGCCGTCGTCGATCAGCATCGCCTCGGCGAACGGGTCCGCCGAGGAGTGGATCGCGCCGTTGCGGTACAAGGTCGATGTCACGTGCGAACCATAAGGCGTGATCAGCGCACATGCGACGTGCGAGGACACATCGTCGGACACCGGCGAGCCCGGCGCCGCGCGCCGGTGGGGGCGATCCGTGTCCGGCCGAGCCTCGGCGCCGGCTCGCGGATCGCGCTCTCAGGTGGGCGATCGACAGGCCGTGCGGGAACCGCCGGAAGACCGGGGGCGGCGCACGGAGCGGGCGAGCACACGCACCGAGACCGCGGACTTGCGGCACCGCGCGCACTGGCGCAGGTGCGCGGCGAGTCGGTCGCGGGTCGTGCGTCCCAGCACGTCCTCACGCTGCAGGCTGATCAACGCCCGCAGGGCCCACGCGCACCGCTCGTCCAGGTCGCCGTCGTCGAGCTGGACGCTGATCCACGCCCGCCGCAGGCTCTCGCGGGCCCGTGCGGCGAGCACGGCGACGCCATTGGCCGACATGCCCAGACGCGGTCCGAGCTCGCGCGGCGTCATGCCCTCGACGACCGTGTGCCACAGCACCGCGCGGTACCGGTCGGGCACCTTGTGGAAGGCCGCGGCGAGCAGCGACCTGTCGACGACGTCGTCGTCCGCCTTGCGCCCCTCCTCCCCGGAGAACGCGAGCTCTTCCAGGTCCATGGCGTCACCCGCCAGGTACGGCTGGGTGCGACGCGCCCTGGAGATCGCGAGATTGCGCACCGCCGCGATCAGGTAGGCGCGGAACGCGCTGTCGGGCCCCGCCCCGGACGCGATGGCGACGAAGACCCGGACCATGGCCTCCTGCGCCAGGTCGTCCGCGTCACCGCCCGCGCCGAAACGCACCGCCGCCGCCCGCGCCACATGCCAGTGCCGCTCGAAGAGGTCCGCGTAGGCTCTGCCCGACGGGTCCCCAGCGCGCACGATCGCGACGAGGTCCGCGTCGCTCGCAGGCGGGCTACCGTTCCTCAAGGGGACCACTCCGTCGTACCCAGGCGTATCTCACGGTTGCGCACCCAGGTCGTGAGCGGAACCCCCTTGCGTCACCGGCTCCATGGGACTTCGGTACCGGACTCACCACGGCCGAACGCACTAGGCCCCCGCGACGCCTCACCGGCCCATCCGCCATCGGCGTCCTGGGGCACGGACTCCCGCCAACCGCGCCACGGCGCGGCATCCCGACGCCTCCCCGCGGCGCGCGCCGCCCCGACAGCGCGAGGACACGGACCCTCCCGCGTCGTCACCCGTCGTCAACCGAGCGAAACAGGACTCTGGAGTCCCTGTGCGCCGACCACACCGCACAGCGTGCGTCCCTTCTCGAAACCGTCAAACCACCTTCGCCCTCGTAGACGCCTCACGGGGTGGGACCATGACGGTCGGTCGGAGCAATCCGCGTCGGCCTCAGCCCTCGGCGGCGCTCGCGGCCGCGATGCGGTCGACCTCGCGCACGACCGTGTCGATGAGCAGCGGGCGCCCGAGCGGACGGAAGTGGCCGGCGAGCGGCACGTCGAGGTTGCGGGCTCCGCGCAGCCGCGCGCGGCCGGGGATGTGCGGGTCGAACCAGGGGTAGAGGGCGACGATGCGCTCGTTGACCGACGTCTGCGCGGCGAGGTGGCGTAGGTCCGGGTTGCGCGGGTCGAATGCGCGCAGCGGCCGCCGGACGGCGTATCGGGCCAGCGCCGACCCGGCGAACGGCGTGGCGAACGCCACCATGCCGGCGATCCGGTCGCCCGCCGGTCCGAGCATGACGCTCTTGCCGATCAGTCCACCCTTGCTGTGCGCCACGATCACGACGTCGCGCAGGTCGGCCGCAGTGAGATAGGCGGCGACGACCTGCGCGGCCGCGGGCACGGGGCCGGCGTTGCGTCCCAGGGCCTCGACGGCGTGCACGCGATGGCCTCGCGCGGCCAGTCGGCCGGCCACGGGGCGTAGGAAGTCCCACGGCTCGTAGATCCCCGGCAGCAGCAGGACGGGCGCGCCCTGTCCGCCGCCGCGCGGCAGGCGGGGTGGGGTGAGCGCGTGGCGGACCTGTTGCCGGGCCGCGTAGGCGTAGTCGGCGGCCCACGCCGCCAGTCGCAGGCCGCGCGGCCGCGGTCGAGGTCGGCGGGTGCGCATGGGCCTGGCCAGCGGGCGCTACAGGCTGGAGTAGGCGACGACGCCGCGCAGCACCGCGTCCTTGGCGCGTCGCGCGGTGGCGCGCAGCGCGGGGGTAGGCGCGGCCTGGGCGAGCTGGTCGAGCACGTCGACGACCTGTTTGCACCAGCGCACGAAGTCCCCGGCGGCCAGGTCGGTGCCGCGTAGCACGGCGTCGAGCCCCTTGCCGGCGGCCCAGCGGTGCACGGGGGCGACGATGCCGAGGTCGAGCGGGCTGGTCGCGTCGAGGCCGTGCTGCTCCTCCAGGTCCGTCAGGTCCGACCACACGCGGGTCGTGGCGTCGAGGGCTGAGGCGAGGCGGCCGTGCGGCCCGCCGGGCACGTAGGGCTCGGCCGCGTCCTCGCGGCGCCCGGAGTAGACGACGGTCGAGACGGCGGCGGCCAGGCCGGGGGCGTCCAGGCCGTCCCACGCGCCGCGGCGCAGGCACTCGGCCAGCAGCAGGTCGTTCTCGGCGTAGACGCGCCGCAGCCACGCGCCGTCGGCGGTGACGCGCAACTCGCCGTCGCGCTCCAGGTAGCCCAGCCTCTCCAGGACGGCGCACGTGCGGTCGAACGTGCGCGCGACGGTGCCGGTGCGGCCCTCGATGCGCTGGACGAGGCGGTGGTGCTCGGCGGCGAGCGTGTCGTGGCGCTCGGCCCAACGGGCGTGGTCGTCGCGGTCGGGGCAGCCGTGGCACGGGTGGGCGCGCAGCGCGGCGCGCAGGTGCAACAGCTCGCTGTCGGAGGCGGCGTCCGGCCGCTTGCCCGGGCCTTGGCCGGGGCGCGGGCCGCGCCCGCCGCGCCGGTCTGAGCCGGGCAGGTCGTCGCGCAGCGCGCCCAGGGCGTTGCGCATGGACGAGGCGAGGTCGCGGCGGGCGTCGGGGCGGCGGGCGTTGAACGCCTTGGGGATCTTGACGCGGGTGACGACGCTGACCCCGCCCGGCGCGTCGGCCAGGGTGAGCCGCTTGACCTGCCGCTCCTGGGTCAGGACGGTGGGGCGCGGCCCGTCGAAGCTGCGCTCGTCAAGGCCGGGGTCGAGCACGGTGACGTACCCGCGCCGCCGTCCGGAGGGAACCTCGATGACGTCGCCGCGCTTGAGGCGCTCGAACGAGGCGACGGCCTCGGCGCGGCGTGTGCCCGAGGCGGCGCGCGACAGGTCCCGTTCGCGTGCGCTGATGCGGCGCCTGATGCCCATGTACTCGGCGAAGTCTCCGACGTCGCACGTCATGGCTTTGACGTACCCGGCCAGGGCCTCGGCGTGCGCCTGCGCCTGCTTGGCGAGGCCGACGACGCCGCGGTCGGCCTGGAACTGCGCGAACGAGGTCTCCAGGACCTCGCGGGCGCGGTCGTGGCCGACCTGGGAGACGAGGTTGACGGCCATGTTGTAGGTGGGCCGGAACGAGGAGCGCAGCGGGTACAGGCGGCGGCTGGCCAGGCCGGCGAGGGCGACGGGGTCGAGTCCGCTGTGGTCGACGACGACGGCGTGCCCCTCGACGTCGATGCCGCGCCGTCCGGCACGCCCGGTGAGCTGGGTGTACTCGCCGGGGGTGACGGGCTGGTGGGCCGTGCCGTCCCATTTGACGAGCTTCTCCAGCACCACGGAGCGGGCGGGCATGTTGATGCCGAGCGCGAGCGTCTCGGTGGCGAAGACCACCTTGACCAGGCCGCGCGCGAACAGGTCCTCGACGGTCTCCTTGAAGACGGGCAGCAGCCCGGCGTGGTGGGCGGCGACGCCGCGGGCCAGCGCGTGCAGCCAGGGCCAGTAGCCGAGCACGTCGAGGTCCTCGGGCGGGATGGTCGCGGTGCGCTGCTCGACGACGCCGCGGATCTCGGCCTCCTCGGCCGGGGAGGTCAGGCGCAGCCCCGCGCCGAGGCATTGCTGCACGGCGCCCTCGCATCCGGCGCGCGAGAAGATGAAGTAGATCGCGGGCAGCAGCGCGTCGGCGTCGAGGGCGTCGACCACGGCGAACCGGGGCGGCGTGCGCCGTTGCGGGGCGAGGCCCACCGCTCCGCCGGGCCGGTGACCGCCGCGGCCCCGGTAGCCGCGGTCGCCAGGCCCGCGCCGCGCGCCGGGGTCGTCACGGCGGCCCGAGACGCGGAACACGTGGCTCAGGTCGGGGTTGATGGGCGGGTTGACGCCGGGGTCGGTGGGGTCGACATGCCCCGCGTACAGGTCCATGAGGCGGGGGACGCCGCGCGGCTCGGGCGCGGAGACCACGACGTGCTGCCACAGCGGCACGGGCCGCCGCTCGGAGACGACGACGGCGGTGTCGCCGCGCACCATCTCCAGCCAGTCGCCGAACTCCTCGGCGTTGGAGACGGTCGCCGACAGCGAGACGAGCTGCACGTGGTCGGCGAGGTGGATGATGACCTCCTCCCACACGGGCCCGCGGAAGCGGTCGGCGAGATAGTGCACCTCGTCCATGACGACGAACTGCAGTCCGTCGAGCGTGCGCGAACCGGCGTAGAGCATGTTGCGCAGCACCTCGGTCGTCATGACGACGATGGGCGCCTCCCCGTTGAGGGTGGTGTCGCCGGTGAGCAGGCCGACGTTGTGCGCGCCGTGGCGGCGGGCCAGGTCGGCGTACTTCTGGTTCGACAGCGCCTTGATCGGGGTGGTGTAGAACGCCTTGCCGCCCTGGGCGAGGGCCAGGTGGACGGCGAACTCCCCCACAACGGTCTTGCCCGCGCCGGTGGGCGCGGCGACCAGCACCCCGCGCCCGTCCTCGAGGGCCTGGCAGGCGGTGACCTGGAAGTCGTCGAGCTCGAAGCCGAGGCCGGAGCGGAACTCGGCGAGCCGGGTGCCCGAGCCGACCTGGGAGCGGGTGGTGCGGGCGCGCGAGGCCGCGTACCGCTCGGCCGGGCTGAGGCTCTCGGGGGTGTCGGCGGTGGCCATGGGCGTCAGCCTAAGCGCGTGGTGAGCACCCTCAGCGCACCGGGGACGAGCTCGGCGCGCAGTGGCAGGGCGCCGAGGTGCTCGCCGTCGCCGAAGGCCGACGGGATGTGCCCGTCGCCTGGCTGGATGTCGAGGGCGCGGGCGCGCACGACGCGCACGAGCGGATGGCCCAGGTGCCGTCCACCGGCGAGGATCTGGGGGAACAGCACCGAGGCGCCGCCGCGGCCGACGTCGCCCGCCACGACGATGTCGAGCAGGCCGTCGTCGATCGCGGCGTGGGGCGCGACGGGGATGCCGCCGCCGATGGTGGCGCCGTTGGACGCGGTGACGAGCGCGCCGCGGGAGTCCCAGCGCAGGCGCCGCCCGTCGCCGTCGGCCTCGGGGCCCAGGTCGGTGAAGCCGGGCAGGCTGCGCAGCGCGTCGATGGCCGCGTCGTCGCCCTGGGTGTGCTCGAACGTCAGGTGGTAGTGCCAGGCCCGGTATCCGGCGATCTCGCGCAGCGCGGCCACGACGTAGCGGGCCTCGCCGCGGGGGCGCAGCATGGCGTTGGCGCGCTCGTTGACGGCGGCGTCCAGGCCGGCGGACACGGCGCCGGCGACCCAGCGCAGCGACTCTCCGGCCTGTTTGCGGCTGCTCAGACCGTCGCCCGTGACGCGGATCGCGTCGACGGCGCGCACACCGGCCTCGCCGGCGTCGAGCGCGGCCAGCAGGGTGTCGAGCGCAGGTGTGGCCTCGCGCACGGGCAGGCCCAGCGTCGTCGCGAAGTCGTTGCCGGTGCCCACGGCCACGACGCCGAGCGGGATGGCGGTTCCGGCGACGGCCTGCACGCCCAGGTGCACCATGCCGTCGCCGCCCACGACGATGAGGGCGTCGAGCCCGTCGGCCAGGCCGCGGCGGGTGTGCTCGAGCGCGAGGTCGGCGCTGTGCCCCGACAGATCCCACACGTCGTGCCCGGTCGCGGCGAGGCGGTCGACGACGTCGCGCCCGACGCGCTCGCCGCGCCCCTTGCCGGCGGTGGGGTTGACGACGACGCCGAGGCGCTGGGGCGCGCCGACAGGGGCGGTGGGGGCGAGCGGTGTGGGGCCGGGCACGGCGGACACCGTACCCGGCTCAGGCGGCGGCGGCGACGCGCCGTCGGTCCACGCGCCTGTCGTGCAGCGCGGCGACGCCGAGCGCGCCGAAGTACAGGGCGCAGATCGGCGTCGCCACGAGGATCATCGTCCAGGGGTCGGGGGTGGGGGTCATGATGGCCGCGAAGACGAACGCGATGAGCACCGCCCACCGCCAGCCCTTGGCGAGCGTCTCGTGGCGCAGCACCCCGACGAGGTTGAGCCCGACCAGGAGCACGGGCAGCACGAACGCCAGCCCGAAGGCGAGCAGGAGCCGCATCACGAACGTCAGGTACTCCTGCGCGGTGAACAGGCCAGAGGCGCCCTGCGGGATGAAGTCGGTGAGCAGGTCGACGGCGTGCGGCAGCACCCACCAGGCCAGCAGGAGTCCCGCGCAGAACAGCGGCACCGAGGCGCCCACGAACCCGTAGGCGTAGACGCGCTCGCGCCGGGTCAGGCCGGGGGTGACGAACGCCCACAGTTGGTAGAGCCACCACGGCGCGGTGACGATCGCGGCCAGGAACAGGGCCGCCTTGATCTGCATGTCGAGCGGTGAGCCGAGCGCGGTGAAGTTCAGGGAGATCTGCTTGCCCTGGGCTGAGGCGGCGAGGTCGAGCGGGCGGCGCAGCACCTCCAGCAGCGGCGCGTAGAGGAACCAGCCGCCGATCGCGCCGACGACGAGGCCGCAGGCAGCGAGGAACAGACGCTTGCGCAGTTCGAGCAGGTGTTCGCGCAGCGGCATCCTCCCCTCGGGGTCACGGGGGGCGCCTGCCATGGGTTACGCCTTCGGCTCGCTCGGATCGGCGGGCTTGTCGGCCGGCTTGTCGTCCTCGGAGAGGTCCTTGATCTCGCGCTTGAAGATCTTGAGCGACTCGCCCACGCTCTTGGCCATCCCGGGCAGCCGGTTCGCCCCGAACAGCAGGACGATGATGACCAGCAGGACGATGATGTGCCAGGCCTGTAGGCCGTTGCGCAACATGGGGGGCTCCTCCTCCGGCGGCCGGCGCCAAGCACGCCCGGCTCGTGCGGCCGATCCTACGCGGTCAACGGGGCGGTTCGGACGAAACGCTCCTGGCTCGCTCACGCTGCGCGAGCCACGCCTCGACCGACCAACCGCGGGCCGTGGCGAGCTGTCGCTCGCGGCGCGCGGCGGCGCGCTCGGCCCGGGCCGAGCGCTGCTCGGCGACCCGCTGACGCAGTTCGGTGATGTCGTCGAAGACCGTGGGACTGGTGTCGGCGGGGTTGGCCTGCGCCCGCTCGACGGCGTCGGCCACGCGGGCCGAGGCGTCGCCGAGCTCTTGGGAGGCCGCGCCCAGGGCGTGCCCCAGCCGGACCGCCTTGCGCCACAGGTCACGGCCCAGGAAGAACGCGCCGACCAGCGTCCCGACGACGAGCACACCCCACACGAGCCACCACATGCCGCCCACCCTATTGCGGGCCCGGATCGCCGTAGGCCGCCAGCGCCGCCCGCGCCGCCGCCGCGACGTCCCCCGCCACCTCGGGCGGGTCGACGGCCAGCACGAGCGGCGCCACGGCCAGCAGCAGACCGCGCAGCCACGCCGGGTTCGTCACGCGCAGCCGCAGCGCGAACGCCCCGCCGTCGAGTTCGGTGACCGACTCCGAGGGCACCTCCTCGGCCAGCCATCGGGCGGGCGAGGCGAACGTCACGGTCACGGTCGGGGTCTCGCCGTCGCCGGCCGCCGCCGACCGCGCCACGTCCACGTCCCGGTCGGCCTGCGCGACGAGCGCGGCGTCGACCGGCGCGTCCAGCACCGTCGCGGCCAGCACCCGGTCGAGGCGGAACGTGCGCCGCCCGTGCGCGCGGTGGCACCACGCCAGCAGGTACCCCGCGCCGTCCTGCGTCAGCAGCCGCGCCGGGTCCACATCGCGCTCCCCCACCACGTCACCGGCGGTCACGTATCGGATCCGCAGGCGTCGCCGCGCCGCCAGCGCCGCCGTGACGGACTGCAGCACCTGGGGGTCGCCGTCGCGCGTCAGGCGCACGTCGACGGCGCTCGCGGCCTCCCCCGTCGCGGTCGAGAGCTTGTCGAGCGCCGAGCGCACGAGGCGGACGCGCTCTGGGTCGGCCTGCACGGGCGGGGACTCCAGCAGGGCGCGCAGCGCCGCGACCAGCGCGACGGCCTCACGGGTGCCGAGCCGCAGCGGCCGGGTCAGCCCGCGCGCGTTGGTCAGGCGCACCACGCCACGCTCGACGGCGTCGGCGTCGAAGTCGATGAGGTCCTCGGGCCAGTACCCGGGCGTGCCGGTGACCCACAGTTGGTCGACGTCGTCGTGGATCTGCCGCTCGGAGACGCCGAAGCGCTCGGCGAGCTCGGGCACGGGCACGGGACCGTGCCCGTCGAGGAAGGCGACCAGGCCCAGGAGCCGCACCAGGCGGTCGTCGGCGCGCTCAGGCACGGGGAGCCTCCAGGGAGTCGAGGCGGGCGGCGGCCCGCAGCAGGCGCACCACCTCGCCGCGCAGCTCGGGCGGGGCGAGCACCATGACGGCGTCGGCGTACCCGGCGAGCTCCTCGGCGAGCGTGGTCACGGACGTGAACGGCACGGCGACGACGTCGCGGCCGTCGGGCACGGCCGCGGGGGCCGGTGCGGCGGCGTCGGGCGGCGCGACCGCGCGCGCCCGCACGGCCGAGGCGCGCTCGGGCACGACGGCCAGCACCGCGGCGCGCACCTGGCCCGTGGCGCCGAGGGCCGCGTCGACGTCGACGTGCGCGGGCATCTCGAACGCCTCGGGCTGCGCGCCGACGCGCACCTTGCCCTCGATGCGCGAGAGGCGGAACACGCGCGGCGCCGCGCGGTCCAGGTCGCGGCCCACCAGGTACCAGCCGCCGCCGCGCGCCGCGATGCGCCACGGCTCGACCCGCCGCTCCGCGACGACGCCGGTGTTCGCCGCCCGGTAGCGGAAGCGGACCGTGCGCCGTTGCGTCACCGCGTCCAGCAGCGGACCGTACGCGTCGCCCACGGCCCGCACGCGCGGCGCCAACCCCGCCAGGGCGTCCGCCTCGACCAGCGCGGGACCCGCGGCGCGCAGTTTGGTCATGGCGCGCGAGGTGTCGGTGCGCAGCGACTTGTCGCCCCACAGCTGCGCCGCCAGCGCCAGCACCCCCAGCTCGGCCGGGGTCAGGTCGACCGGCGGCAGCGCGTACGCCTCGTTGTCGATGCGGTAGCCCACGTCGTCGCTGTGCCCGCCGGCGTCGACGGTGACAATCGGCACGCCCAGACCGCGCAGCGTGTCCTTGTCACGCTCGAACATCCGCTCGAACGCGTCGAGCGAGGCGGCGTCCCCGTACCCGGCGACACCGCGGCGGATCTGCTGCTTGGTCATCGACGCGCTCGTGTTCACCAGCGCGATCACCAGGTTCAGCAGGCGCTCGGCCGGGGGGACGCTCAGCGTCGTCGGGGCGGGGAGGGAAAGGTCGTCGGACATCGGGACGAGGCTATCCGCCGGTAGCCTGCCACGCGTGATCACCTGGCGAACCGGCACCGTGGTGTCGCGCGGGGCGACCTGGGGCGAGGGCCCCGACCGCGCCCGCGAGCTCGACCTCGACCTCGCCGCGCCGCTGACCGCGGCCGACGGCGCCGAGCGTGTGCGTGTGCGCGCGCTCGCCTACACGGCCCTGGTCGGTGACCCCGCCCCGGGAGACCGGCTGCTGCTCAACTGCTCCGCGCTCGCCCGCGGACTCGGCACCGGCGGCTACGCGCTCGTCGTCGGACCCACCGGCGCCCTGCCCGCCGACCCCGAGCCCGGCCCGGGGCACCTCGTCAAGGCGCGCTACACACCGCTGCAGGCGATGGTGCTGGGCGTCGACGAGCAGGAGTCACCCCACCACGAGACGCTGCGCGAGGCCGACGACCTGGACGCGATGCCCGTCGTCGTTGCCGACCTGCACTCGGCCCTGCCCGCCATCGTCGCCGCCGCGCGCTGGTCCGCGCGCCAGGCCGGGCGCCCCGCGCCGCGCGTCGCCTACGTCATGACCGACGGCGGCGCCCTGCCCGCCGCGTTCTCCCGCACCATCGCCACACTGCGCGAGCACGACTGGCTCGCCGCCACCATCACCGTCGGGCAGTCCTTCGGCGGCGACCTGGAGGCGGTCACCGTCCACACCGGCCTGCTCGCCGCCCACCACGTCACCCGCGCCGACCTTGTCGTCGTCGCCCAAGGACCCGGCAACCTCGGCACGGGGACCCGCTGGGGCTTCTCGGGCGTCGCCGCGGGCGAGGCCGTCAACGCCGCCGCCGTGCTCGGCGGGCGTCCCGTCGCGTCGCTGCGCGTCTCGGGCGCCGACCCCCGCGACCGGCACCGCGGCGTCTCGCACCACTCCTTGACCGCCTACGGGCGCGTCGCCCTGCGCCCGGCCGACGTCCCCGTGCCCGTCCCCACACCCGCCCTCGAAGCCCACCCCGCCTGGGGCGCCCCGCTCACCCGGCGCCTGCGCGCCCAGGCCGCAGCCCTCGCCGACCGGCACCGGCTGATCGACGTCCCCGCGGACGCCGACCTGCTCGCGGCGCTCGCGGACTCGCCCGCACGCCTGTCGACCATGGGCCGCGGGCTCGACGCCGACCCCGCCGCGTTCGTCGCCGCGGCGGTTGCGGGCGTCCACGCCGAGGCGATGCGCGCGCGTCCCACGGGCGCCTGAGCAAGCGCGTGCGCCTGCTGGCCGTTCGCCTCGGCCAACGGCATGACTACGATCACCGCGTGCGCAGCCGAGCGGTTCCAGCAGTCGGCGCCGTCGTGCTGCTCGCGCTCGTGGTGCTCGCCGCGGGCGCCGGGACGCCCTGGCGCATCCGGCTCCCCGCCCTCGACATCGACTTCGGCGCGGCGCCGACCGTCTCACCCCCGCCCGCGCCAACCCCTCCGCCGCTGCCGCCCGAGGACGCCGGCGGCGGCAACACGACCTGGATCGCGGTCGTGGTCGTGGTCGTCGTCGCGATCGTGCTGCTGATCCTCGGGCGAAGCCTGGTGCGGTACCTGGTCGACCGCCGCCCGTCAGGCGCCGAGCCCACTCCCGCGCCGGACCACCTCACCGCGGGCGAGGTGACGCCCGGCGGCCTCGTCGACCTGCCGGCGCTCGCCGACGCCGTCGAGGCGGCCCTCAGGCGGCTCGACGAGGCGGCCACGCCCCACGACGCGGTCGTCGCCGCGTGGGTCGAGCTCGAGGACGCGGCGGCTCGGCACGGCTGGGAGCGGCACGCGTCGCAGACCAGCACCGAGTTCACCGCGCACCTGCTCGGTGTCTCCCCCGCCCCACGTGAGCACACCGCAGCGCTGCGCGGCCTGTACCAGCAGGCCCGGTTCACGACCCATCCGGTCACCGCGGCCCAGGTCACCGATGCCCGGGCAGCGCTCGTGGCGATCGCGCGCGCGTTCGAGGGCAGGGTCCCGTGACGCGCCGACCCGTCGTCGTCGCCGCCATCTGCGCGCTGGCCGCGGCCGCCCTCGCGCTCACGCGAACCCTCGACGTCGCGCACGCGGTCACGCTCGGCGCGCTCGCCCTCGTCGTCTACCTCGTCTCCCAGACCGTGGGCCCCGAGGACGAGCCGTGGCCGCGCCCGCCCACCGAGGCGCGCCCGGGGGCGCGTGCGGACGTCAGCGAGCTGGGCTGGGCGGCGTTCACGCGTGACGGGCACGTCACCGAGCGGGTCCTGCGCCGCGTCCGCGCCATCGCGGCCCACCGCCTGGCCGCGCACGGCGTGCTCTGGGACGGCGTGCCGCGCGACGAGCCCACCGGCTGGGGCCACGGACCGCACGACGCCGCCTCGCACCGCGAGCGGGCCGAGGCCCTGCTGGGAGCCGCGGTGCTCACCGGACTGACGACGCGCCGCCCGGTGTCGCCGCGCACCCTGGAGACCTGGTTCAGCGCCCTCGACCACCTGGTCGAGGCGCCCGACCCCACCACCCCCGCCTGGAGACCTCGATGACCGAGCCCGACGCCCACGCCCCCGACGCCGCGCGCGCGGTGACGCCGCTCCCCTTCCGCGAGGTCGCCGACCTCGGCGGGCGCGTGCTCGACGAGGTCGCCACCGCCGTCGTCGGCATGCGCGACTCCCTCCAGATCGCACTGGCGACCGTGCTGGCCGGCGGACACGTGCTGTTCGAGGACGTGCCCGGACTGGGCAAGACGCTCGCGGCGCGCTCGCTCGCCACGGCCCTGGGGCTCGACTTCGCACGCCTGCAGTGCACGCCCGACCTGCTGCCGAGCGACATCACGGGCTCCTCGGTCTTCGACCCGGCCAGCCGCGCCTTCGAGTTCCGACCCGGTCCGGTGTTCACCGGCCTGTTCCTGGCCGACGAGATCAACCGCACCGCGCCCAAGACCCAGTCAGCGCTGCTGGAGGCCATGGCCGAGCGCCAAGTCTCGGTCGACGGCACGACGCGGCCGCTGCCGCGGCCCTTCCACGTCGTGGCGACCTCCAACCCCGTCGAGTACGAGGGCACCTACCCACTGCCCGAGGCGCAGCTCGACCGGTTCATGGTGCGGCTCGCCGTCGGCTACCCCGACCGCGACCAGGAGGCCGAGGTGCTCCTTCGCCGCATGGCGCGGCGGCAGGAGGCGGCGCCCGCGCGCCCCGTCGTCGACGCCGAGACGGTGCTGGCGATGCAGGCGGGCGTCGAGGCCGTCGCCGTCGACCACGACGTCGTGCGCTACTGCGTCGACCTGGCCGCCGCCACCCGCACCCACCCGGCCCTTGAGGTCGGCGCCTCGCCCCGCGGGTCACAGAACCTGCTGCTGCTCGCGCGCGCCGTCGCCGTGCTCGACGGGCGGGACTACGCGCTGCCCGAGGACGTCAAGCGCATCGCCGTGCCCGTGCTCGCCCACCGCCTCACCCTCAGCCCCACGGCGTGGGCGGCCGCCGTACGCCCCGAGAGCGTGGTCAGGGAACTGCTCGGGACCGTGGCCGGCCCGGCCACCGTGGGCCGGGCGTGACCTGGCGCCCCACGCGGGCCGCGGCGCTCGCGGGCGTGACCGGACTCGGCGTCCTCGTCGCGGGCGTCCTGTTCGGCCGCCCCGACGTCGCGCTGATGGGCGTCCCCCTGGTGCTCGGCGCCCTGCTCGGACGACTGGCGCCTCCGGTCGCCCCGACCGTCGCGTCCTTCGATGACGCCGGGCGGGAGGCGGGCCCCGGAGAGATCGCGGAGACCCTGCGCGTCACGGCGCCCGAGGCGGACGTGGCGCACGTGCGCGTCTACGCACCGGGGCACCGGCCCGCGACCGTCGTCGTGGCGGGCCGCGGCGAGCGCACGCTGCCCCTGCGCCTCGCGACGGTGCGCACGGGGCCGCAGACCACATTCCGCGCCGATGTGCGCGGCGGCGCGGCGTTCGACGCGTACGCCGAGGACACGCACCCCGCCGAGGCGCCCAGCCGCCTCGTGCTGCCCGAGGCGTCGCGACTCGGACGCGTCCCCTTGCCCACGCGACTGCGCGGCCTGACCGGGCCGCGCACCTCGCGCCGCCTGGGCGACGGTGCCGAGCTGCGGGACGTGCACCCGCTGGCGCCGGGCGACCCGCTGCGCCGGGTCGACTGGCGGACGACGGCGCGCCTGTCGCCGACGCTCGACGCGCTCTACGTGCGCCGCACGCTCGCGACCGCCGAGGCCGCCGCGGTGCTCGTCGTCGACTCCCGTGACGATGTCGGCCCCGACCTGCGCACCTGGCGCGGCTCCGAGCCGCTGCGCGTCGACGAGCCGACGTCGCTCGACCTCGCACGCCACGCCGCCGCGTCGGTCGCCACCGCACTCGTCGACGCGGGTGACCGCGTCGGGCTTGAGGACCTCGCGCGCCGACGCCGGCCGTTGGCGCCCGCGGCCGGCAGACGGCACCTGCGCCGCATCGTGCACGCGCTCGCCCTGGCCGCGCCCGTCGGCGCGCCCGCTCACCGCGTCCGCGCGCCGCAGGTCCCGGCCGACGCCATCGTCTACCTGTTCACGACGCTGCTCGACGACGCGCCCGTGCGCCTCGCGCAGGCATGGGCCGAGCAGGGCGTCCCGGCCGTCGTCGTCGACACACTGCCCGACGTGCGGCCCGTGCCCGAACGGCACCTCGTGCTCGCCTGGCGCATCACCTCGATGGAGCGGGCCGATCGCGTCCGGGCGCTCGACTCCCTCGGCGTGCCGGTGGTTCGGTGGGCCGGGTCGGCGCGCGCGCAGGCCCCGGCGAGGTTCGAGGCGCTGGTGCGCGCCGCCGAACGCCATCGGCCCGCGGGAGCCCGCCGATGAGCCCCGCGGGGCGGCGACAGCGGCTGCCGCGTGTCGAGGTCGAGACCCGACGCTGGGCGCCCGGCTGGGTGGTGCGCGTGCTCGCCGCGGTGACTCCCGCAGCGCTCGTGCTCATCGCACTGTCGCGTTCGCGCCTGCCGGAGGCGCTCGACGCCGTCGCGGTCGGTGTCGCGGCACTGCTCGTCGGCTGGTCCCTGTGGCGCCCCGGCCACCGGCCCGCGCTGACCGGCGTGGGGCTCACCGCGTTCCTCGTCCTGACGGCCGCGTCCGGACCCGACCCCGCCGCACTGGGGCTCGCCCCTCTCGGGTACATCGCGGTGCGGCTCGCGGCATGGGCGGGCGCTGTGGGGTGGACCACACGCGTCGAACTGGCCGTGCTCGGCCGCTCGGCGCTGCGTGACGGCGCCGTCGTCGGGGTGACGCTGCTGGTCGGAGCGTTGGCGTTCGGTGTGCGCGGAGCGTCCGCGCCGACGCTCGTGCTGGGCGCGGCGGCCCTGCTCGCGCTGGCGTGGTGGCTGCTGCGGCCAGAGGATGACTCGTAAGCACACAACCGGAGGTTTGCGCGATGTCCTCGTCACCCGACGTTCCCCGTTACACCGTCCCGTCCCTGACTCCCGCGGAGGGCGCGCAGACCGCCGCGATCCTCCAGGAGCGCCTCCACTCGCTCAACGACCTGCACCTGACGCTCAAGCACGTGCACTGGAACGTCGTCGGCCCGCACTTCATCGCGGTGCACGAGATGCTCGACCCGCAGGTGGACGCCGTGCGGCTCATGGTCGACGAGATCGCCGAGCGGATCGCGACCCTGGGCGTCGCGCCCGTCGGCACGCCCGGCGCGCTCGTCGCGGCGCGCACCTGGGACGACTACGCGCTGGGCCGCGCCTCCACCATCGAGCACCTGGGCGCGCTCGACGAGGTCTACGAGGGCGTCATCGCCGCGCACCGCCGCGCGGCCGCGGACACTGAGGTGCTCGACGTCGTCACCAACGACCTGCTGATCGGCCACCTGCGCCAGCTCGAGCAGTTCCACTGGTTCGTGCGCGCGCACCTGGAGAGCACGGGCGGCGCGCTCTCGACGGCGGGGGCCAGCACCGAGCTCGGCGCCGCGCGCGACGCCCTCGACGGCCAGTGACGGGGGCGCTGCGCCCCTACGTGTCGTCCGACCGCGCGGCGGTCGCCGAGGTCTGTGTGCGCACCGCCGCCGCGGGCGGCGACGCGCGCGGCCGCTACTCGGACGACCTGCTCATGCCCGACGTCTACGCGCTGCCGTACGTGGACCTGGAGCCCGAGAGCGCGTTCGTCGTCGTGCAGCCCGACCTCGACGTGGACGGGGCGGACGGCCATGACACCGCGCTGCGGGTTCGTGACGGCGTCGTGGCGGGCTACGTGATCGCGACCGCCGACACCGCCCGGTTCGTCGAGCGCTGGCGGCGCGAGTGGACGCCCGGGTTCCTGGCCCGCCACCCGCAGCCGGCTCCGGCGCCCGCCGAGGGCGGCCCCGCCTACAGCGAGGCCCAACTGTGGCACGACGGCGTCCACCCCGAGCGCCTTCTCGCCCCGGGCGAGCAGGCGCTCGCCGCCTTCCCCGCGCACCTGCACATCGACCTGCTGCCCCGCGCCCAGCGCCAGGGCTGGGGCCGGCGCATGGTGGCGGCGCTCTGCGCGAACCTCGCCGCGCGCGGCGTGCCCGGCGTGCACCTGAGCTACGACCCCGCCAACACGGGCGCTCGCACCTTCTACGACCGCCTCGGCTTCGTCGAGCTCCCGGCCTCGACGGCGGCCGCTCCCCTCATGGGCCTGCGGACAGCCTGACCGGCGCCGGCCCCCGCTGATGAGGGCTTGCGGTTGGGTGCTCCGTGGGGTCGGTCGTGCAGCGCTCTGCGCTTGGCACATTATTTTTCGGAGGCAGAAGAAGGCTCCACTGAGGCTACGGCCGAGGCGACCTCCCGTCCGAGGTCCGGGACGCCCGCCTCGGTCCAGGCACGACGCACCTGCTCGAAGCGCGTCGGCAGCGGCGGGCGCAGCGCCCCGTAGCGCGCGTTGGTGCGCAGCGCGAACCGCCGCCACGACAGCACGAGCCCCTGCTTGGTGATGGGCAGGCCGCTGGAGACGGTCGTCCCGTTGTCGTGCGTGTGGTGGACCGTCAGCAGCAGTGCGCGCGGCACCGACCCCTCCAGCTCGGCCGCCAACTCCAGCCGCACGTCCATCCAGTGCCGCAGCACCAGCACGACCTCGGGCGCCAGGCGGTGCTCCCGCACGGTGCGGTGCTTGCCGTGGCGCACCAGAACGCTCCCCTCCCCCGTGTGCGCGCCCACCTCGCCCAGGTCGAGGTCCTCGGCGCGCACGCGCAGCAGGTCGCCGTACCGCGCCCCGGTCGCCCGCGTCAGCCCGACGATCACCGCCAGACGCACCACCTCGGGCTTGGCGCCCGGGCGCAGCGCCTCGACACCCAACTCGCGCCACACCCACTCGGCGTCGGCGAGCGAGACGACCGGGCGCGGATAGCGGCCAGGACCGGTCAGGCGCGCGGCAACGGTGGCTCGCGGCGTCGTGCGCTCGTCGTCTGCGGGGCCGTCGGGGCTGGTGTCGGCGCTGCTCATGGCGTCATCCTCGCTGCTTGGCACACTTTTTCCTGCCAACCCTCGCGGCGCGTCGCCGCTACGCTCACCGGGTGGACCTGCCCTCGACGATCGCCGCCCCCGTGGACCACGAGCTCGTCGTCAAGAAGTCACGGTTCCTCGCCCACCTGCACCCGGTCGGCAGCGTCGAGGAGGCCGACGCCGTCGTCGCCCGACGCCGCAAGGAGCACTGGGACGCCCGCCACCACTGCGTCGCCCTCGTCGTCGGCACGCACGCCGACCAGCAGCGATCGACCGACGACGGCGAGCCCTCGGGCACCGCTGGCGTCCCCATGCTCGAGGTGCTGCGCCACCGCGGCGTGACCGACGTGGTCGCCGTCGTGACGCGGTACTTCGGCGGCGTGCTGCTCGGCGCAGGCGGGCTTGTGCGGGCCTACTCCACGGCGGTGTCGCAGGCGCTCGACCTGGCCCGGCCCGTCCACCGCCGCGTGCTGACGCAGGTTCGTCTGGACGTGCCGCACGCCGACGCGGGCCGCCTCGACAACCTGCTGCGCGACTGGGCCACCGGCCACGGCGCCGTGCTCGGGCCGACCGAGTACGCCCACGTCGCGCACCTGACGATCCTGGTCCCCCCGGCCGAGGTCGCGACGCTACGCGACGACGTCGCCGCCGCCACGGCGGGCGCGCTCGTCCCCGTCGTGGGCGCTGACCGCATCACCGACGTCCCCGGCTGAGGCCCGCCCGCCGCATCCGCGGGGAGTCGGGCGCTACAGGAGGCCGTCGAGCGTCCGCGGCGCCAGGCCGAAGGCCGTCGACAGTCCAATCGGCGCGCCCACGGTGACCACGAGCAGGCCGCGCTGCGGCCGGGCCACCACGAACGGCTCCGGCGCCGTCGCCTCGACGGCGGCCCACCGCTCGACCACGCGCAGTGGCCCTCCCACCAGCCTCTCCCCCTCACGCAGCAGCAGTTCGTCGAGCGCCTCCGCGCGGAACGGCAGCGCACCGCCCTGCGCTCCGGCGTCGCCGAGCAAGAGCGACCCGTCGGCCAGCGGCGTGGCGCGCAGATTGACCTCGGCGGCCACGACCTCGGGCTGCTCGCGCTCCAGCCGCTCGCGCACCTCCTTGTGCTGGGGCGAGCGTGTCAGCCCCGCATGGTGCAGCACCGCCGTCCCACCCAGCAGCACCGTCCCGCCCCCGGCGCCCCGCTCCCCCGGCGCCGTCGGTCCGGTGACGCGCAGCGCCTGGCGCGTGCGTCGCGTCAGCCCATGCGCCTCGGCCACCGCGGGCAGGAGCCGGTCGACGTCGGCCCCGACGGCCAGCACCACCGTGCGGGCGATGACGTCGCCGCGCGAGGTACGCACGAGTGAGCGCCCGGAGCCCGGCTCGACGCCCAGCACACTCGTGCCCGTCACCACCGCCGCGCGCGGCTGCGCGGACAGCCATCGGGCGATCTCGGGCACCGCCACACGCGGGTCGACGCGCAGGTCGGTGGCGAGCAGCGCGCCGCCGACGACGTCGTCGTCCACCGAGCGCAGGTGGCGCGCGACGCCCGCACGGTCGAGCAGGTGCGCGGCGCCGTCGCGCGCGCACACGAAGTCCTCCAGCACCGCGAGCTCGTCCTCGGCGCGCGCGACCACCACGCTCCCCGCCTCGGACACGTCGAAGCCCGCCTGCCGGCCGAGCGCGATCCACTTGTCTCGGGTCACCAGCGCGCAGGCGAGCGCCGGCCCGTCCTGGGCCGTGACTGCCACGTGCCCCAGGCTGCGCACCGAGGCGCCGAGCGCGCGGTCGTCGCGCTCGACCACGACGACGCTCGCGCCCCGCGCGCTCGCCTCGACCGCGTGGGCGAGCCCGACGATCCCGGCGCCGACGACGAGCACGTCGACGTCGTGGGCGAGCGTCGCGGGGCGGGTCGAAGGGGCGCGCGGGGGCAGCGATCGTCGTGACACGCCGGGAACATCCTGCATCGGGGCGGCGTGAATCAAGCCGATGCGGCCCTGGGGCGAACACGTTCACGCGAAGTTCATCGCGGCCCGCGCGTGGTCGCCCGCGCTCCACCCGGGGTTCAGCCGGGCGTCACTTTGTCCCGCTCAGCGGGCGGCCACCCCGGCGGCGGTCACCGTGGCGCCGTCGGGCACGCGCGACGGCGCGCCCGGGTCGCCCAGCACCGCGTCACCCTCGACGACGACGCCGCGCCCGAACGTCCAGTCGCCCTCGACCGTCAGCGACGTGGCGCCGCGCAGCGAGGGGGCGCCGTCCGGGAACCGCTCGTCGAACCGCGCGATGGTCTTGTACTGCGGCGGCAGGGTGACCAGCGGCGCGGGCGCCTGTGCGACCAGGCGCGCGTCGTCGGTCAGCGCGTACACGTCCGAGCGCAGCACCAGCAGGTCGTTGGTCGTCTTGACCGGCAGGAACCGCTCGCGGCCCACCTCGATGGCTGTCGCGCCCTCGAACACCGCCACCGCGGCGCCCATGGCCGACTCGATCTGGATCACGGGCGTCGAGGCGGGGTCGGCCGGGTCGACGGTCTTGGCGTTGCGGATGAGCGGCAGCTCCAACACCCCGCCCGTGCGGTCGAGCTCGGCCGCGAGCGCCTCGAGGTCGAACCAGAGGTTGTTGGTGTGGAAGTACCGGTGCCGGGTGGGGTCGAGGGAGACGGCGAGGTCGTCGGGGTGGGTTTGGGCGGTCTCGCGCTGGACGATGCGCCCGTCGGCTTTGCGGACGACGAGTTGTCCGCCCTTGACGTCGGCGGGGGTTTTGAGGCACATCTCGGCGGCGTAGGGGGCGCCGGTGGCGGCGAACCATCCGGCGATGCGGGCGTCGGGGGCGGCGCCGAGGTTGTCGGAGTTGGAGACGCTGGCGTAGCGCAGGCCGGCGTCGAGCAGGGCGCGCACGACGCCGGAGGCGTGCAGGGCGGGGTACAGGTCGCCGTGGCCGGGCGGGCACCACTCCAGGGTGGGGTCGGCGGGCCAGTCGACGGGGGTGAGGTCGTCGGCGCGCAGTTTGGGCTCACGGTTCTGCAGGAAGTCGAGGGGGAGCCCGTCGACGGCGAGGTCGTCGTAGCGGTCCAGGAGGGCGAGTGAGTCGTCGCGGGTGCGGAAGGAGTTCATGAGCAGCAGGGGCAGGCGGGCGCCGGTGGCGGCCCGCGCGGCGCGCACCTGGCCGACGATGACGTCGAGGAAGGTCAGGTCCTGCCCGTCGGCCGTGCGGCGCACGGGCAGCAGCGACTTGGCGCGGTCCATGCCCATGGAGGTGCCCAGCCCGCCGTTGAGCTTGATGATCGCGGTCTGCGCGAGGGCCGCGGCGGCGGCGTCGTCGCTGACGTCGAGGTCGGCCGCGCGGTCGAGCTGCGGCAGGGGCTCGACGTCGTCCTCGCGCACGAGGCCCGTGGCGCCCGACTCCAGGAGCCGGTAGAACCGGGTGAACGTCTCGATCGCGGCGGGCGCGACGCCCGCCTGTGTCATCTTCTCGCGCGCCTGCTTCAGGCCACCGTCGCTCATGGCACGAACCCTAACGGCGGGCGGCGGGCCGCGTCGTGGATCACTCGAAGCGCGACGGGTCTCCCGCGCCGACGCGCAGGACCTCGGGGTACCCCTGCGACCAGTCGACGACGGTGGTGGGCCGCCCGGGCGCCTCTCCCCCGTCGACGACGGCGTCCAGGACGTGGTCGAGCTCCTCCTTGATGGCCCACCCGTCGGTGAGGGGCGCGGTCTCGCCGGGGAGGATGAGCGTGGAGGTGAGCAGTGGCTCGCCGAGCTCGTGCAGCAGCGCCTGGGCGACGCGGTTGTCGGTGATGCGCACGCCGACGGTCTTCTTCTTGGGGTGGGCCAGGCGGCGCGGCACCTCGGGCATGGCGCGCAGGATGAAGGTGTAGGGGCCGGGGGTGGCGGCTTTGATGGCGCGGAAGGCGCTGTTGTCGAGGTGGACGAGGTGCCCGAGCTGGGCGAAGTCGGCGCACACGAGGGTGAAGTGGTGTTTGTCGTCCAGGCGGCGCACGCGGCGGATGCGGTCGGCGCCGTCGTGGTAGTCCATGCGGCAGCCCAGTGCGTAGCCCGAGTCGGTCGGGTAGGCGATCAAGGCGCCGTCACGCAGCATGGCGGTGACCTGCGCGATGGCGCGGGCCTGCGGGTCGACGGGGTGCACATCGAAGTACCGGGCCATGTCCGGCAGGCTACTCCGATGGGCGGCGTCGGCCCCCGGTAGCCTGGTCTGGTGCCCGCCGACCTTGACCTGACGCGCCTGCGCGCGCTCGCCGCCGTCGCGCGCACGGGCTCGCTGACCGCTGCGGCGCGCGAGCTCGGTGTCGCGCAGCCGTCGGTGAGCCACCATCTGGCCCGGCTGGAGGTCGAGGCGGGCATCCCGTTGTTGGAGCGCGCGGGGCGCGGGGTGCGGCTCACGGAGGCGGGGCGGCTGCTGGCCGATCGCGCGGAGGAGATCCTGGGGCGTGTGGCGGGGGTGCGCCGCGAGCTGGACGCTCTGGCGGGGCTGCGCGCCGGGCGTGCGCGCCTGGCCGCGTTCCCCTCGGCCCTGGCCACGATCGTGCCGACGGCGATCTCCGCGCTCGTGCGTGACCATCCGGGGTTGGGTGTCGGGCTGGTGGAGGTCGAGCCGCCCGAGGCGGTGGCCGCGCTGGCCGCCGGGGAGGTCGACGTCGCCCTGGTGTTCGAGCATGACGACGTGCGCCACGCGCGCGCCGTCGACGACCTGTCGCGGTACGTGGTGACCCCGATCCTGGACGAGCCGGTGCACCTGGTGCGCCCGGCGCCAGCGGCGGCGCCCGACGACGTCGCGCCGCCGCTGGCGGATCTGGCCGAGGCCGACTGGATCGCCGGGTGCCCCCGCTGCCGCGCCGACCTGGTCGCGCGCTGCTCCGCGGCGGGGTTCTCCCCGCGCATCACGTTCGAGACCGACGACTCGGTGGCCGTCCAGGCCCTGGTCGCCGCCGGCGTCGGGGTGAGCCTGCTGCCCGACCTGGCGTTGCGCGCGCACCGGTCCGACCAGGTGGTGACGCACGCGCTGCCCGGGGCGCGCCGTCGCGTGCTCGCGCTCACGCTGGGCGCGCCGACTCCCCCGGCGCGTGAGCTGCTGGTGCGGCTCGTCGCGGCGGGCGCGGCGGGCGCCCTGTCCTGACCGCTCGGGCTGACCGCTTGGGCTGACCGCCTGGGCTGATGACCTCCGGCGTGCCGTGCGCGCGCCCGCTCCCCTACGGTGTGCGCATGACAACGGTCAGGCAGGTCCAGGTCACGTTCGACTGCGCGGACCCCGAGCGCGTCGCCCGCTTCTGGTGCGAGGTGCTCGGATACGTCGTCCCCCCGCCGCCGACAGGGTTCGCGACCTGGGAGGACTTCGACCGCTCGCTGCCGCCCGAGGACCAGGGCTCGGCGTTCGCGTGCGTCGACCCGACAGGCGTGGGCCCGCGGCTGTTCTTCCAGCGCGTCCCCGAGGGCAAGGTCGTCAAGAACCGTGTGCACCTCGACGTGCGCGCGGGCGCCGGGCTCGTGGGCGACGAACGCCTCGCGACGCTCGAGGCCGAGTGCGCGCGGCTGCTGGCGCTCGGCGCGAGCCACGTGCTGACGCAGCGCGCCGACGGCTTCAACGAGTCGTGCATCACCATGCGCGACGTCGAGGGCAACGAGTTCTGCCTCGACTGACCCCTCTCCCCAACCCCGCAGAAATGGGACCCTGACGGTCCGGTTTTTCCGGCCATCACCGGACCGTCAGGGTCCCATTTCTGGCGACGGTCAGGCGAGGGAGGTCTGCCAGGCGTGGTGGAGGCGGGCGTAGTGGCCGTCGGCGGCGATGAGGTCGGCGGGGGCGCCGTCCTCGGTGACGCGGCCGTGCTCCATGACCAGGACGCGGTCGGCGATCTCCACGGTGGACAGGCGGTGGGCGATGATGATGGCGGTGCGCCCGGCCAGGAGGGTCGCCAGGCCGCGCTGCACCAGGCGCTCGCCGGGGATGTCGAGGGAGCTGGTGGCCTCGTCGAGCACGAGCACGGCGGGGTTGGCGAGGAACGCGCGCGCGAACGACAGCAGTTGGCGCTGACCGGCCGAGACGCGCCCGCCGCGCTTGTTGACGTCGGTGTCGTACCCGTCGGGCATGGCGAGGATGAAGTCGTGGGCGCCCACGGCGCGCGCCGCCGCCTCGATCTCGGCCTGGGTGGCGTCGGGCTTGCCCAGCGCGATGTTCTCGCGCACCGACCCGGAGAACAGGTAGGCCTCCTGGGTGACCATGACGACGGCGCGGCGCAGGTCGGTGGTGGCCAGGTCGCGCACGTCGACGCCGTCGAGCAGCACGCGACCGCCGGTGGCGTCGTAGAACCGGGTGACGAGCTTGGCGAGGGTCGACTTGCCGGCGCCCGTGGTGCCGACGAGCGCGACGGTCTGCCCGGCGGGGATGCGCAGGTCGAGGTCGGGCAGCACCAGGGGCCCGCCCCCGTAGCGGAAGGTGACGTGGTCCAGGCGCACCTCGCCGCGCGCGTCGGGAAGCGGCGCGGGGTGGGCGGGCTCGACGACGGTGGGCTCCTCGGCCAGCAGCCCGGACAGCTTCTCCAGCGCGGCCGAGGCCGACTGGAAGGAGTTGTAGAACATGCCGACCTGTTGGATCGGCTGGAAGAACCGCTTGACGTACAGCAGGGCCGCGACCAGGACGCCGACGGGCAGGTCGCCGCGCAGCGCCCGCCAGCCGCCGTAGGCGAGCGCGACGACGACGGTCAGGTTGCCGATGAGCAGCAGCCCGGGCTGGTAGCGGCCGTTGAGCGAGAACGTGTCGAGGTTGGCCTGGCGGTAGCGCTCGGCCAGGCGCCCGTAGTCGCGCTCGGTGGTGGCCTCACGGCGGAACGCCTGGACGGCGCGCATCCCCGTCATGGTCTCGACGAACGTGACGATGACGCGCGCCGACGCCGTGCGCTGCTGGCGGTAGTACACCTGCGAGCGCCGCTGGAACCAGCGGGTCAACGCCCAGGCGGGCGCCATGGCGACGGCGAGCACGGCGCCTGAGCGCCAGTCGACCAGGGTGAGTCCGATGGCGGTGAACGTCATCGTCAGCACGGAGGAGACGACGCCGGTCAGTCCGCCGTCGAGCAGTTCGCGCAGCGCCTCCAGGTCGGAGGTCTGGCGGGAGATGACGCGGCCGGAGGTGTAGGACTCGTGGAACTCCAAGCTCAGGCGCTGGGTCTGGCGGAACACGCGTCGGCGCAGTTCGAGCAGCACGGCTTGCGAGATGGCGGCGGCGGCGCGCACGTAGGCGCCTCCCGCCACGCCCGCCACGACGGCCGCGACGACCAGCAGGGCGCCGAACGTGGCCAGGGGGCCGTAGCGGCTCTCGTCGAGCGCGGGCAGGGCGTGGTCGATGGTCACGGCGACCAGGGCGGGGCCGGCGACCTGGCCGAGCGTCGAGGCGACGACCAGCACGGCCGACCACACCAGGACGCGCCGGTGCGGGCGCAGCAGGCCGCCCAGCAGGGCGAGCGAGCGGGCGCGCACCGCACGGGACTGGGCGCGGTCGAGCGTGTCCTCCGACGCCTCGTCCGCGGGCGCCGCTCCTGTCGTGGCGCTCACAGCCGTGCTCCCGTCGCCTCGTCGTCGTGCAGCCCGGACTCGGCCCCCATGTCGGTGGGTGGGGCGGGATCGTCGAGCGCGCCGACGCCGTGCTGCGCCGCGTCGTCCTCCAAAGCCGAGATGACGTACCGGTAGTGCGGGTCGGTGGCCAGCAGCTCGGCGTGCGTCCCGACGGCGCTCACCCGCCCGTCGCGCAGCACCGCGACCCGGTCGGCGAGCGCGACGGTGGAGGGCCGGTGCGCGATGACGAGGGTCGTGGCGCCGGTCAGCGCCTGGCGCAGGCGGGCGGTCACGGCCTCCTCGGTGGCGACGTCGAGCGCCGAGAGCGGGTCGTCGAGCACGAGCACGCGCGGGCGCGCGGCGATCGCGCGAGCCAGGGCCAGGCGCTGGCGCTGCCCGCCCGACAGGGACAGGCCCTCCTCGCCCACGCGCGTGTCGACGCCGTGGGGCAGGCGCGTGGCGAAGTGCGCCTGCGCGACGTCGAGCGCCTGCGCGAGCCGCTCCTGCTTGACGTCGTCGGGCAGGGCATCGTCGACGCCCAGCAGCACGTTCTCGCGCACCGACGTGGAGAACAGGGTGGGGTCCTCGAACGCGACGGCGACGGCGCGGCGCACGTCGGCGCGGCGCATCCGGCGCACGTCGACCCCGTCGATCTCGACGGCGCCGCCCGTGACGTCGTACAGGCGCGGGATCAGCATGGCGAGCGTGGACTTGCCCGATCCGGTCAGCCCGACCAGCGCCGTCGTGGTCCCGGCGGGCAGGTCGAGGTCGACGTGCTCCAGGACGGGGCGAACGGCGTCGTCGTACTGGAAGGTCACGTCACGCAGCCGCACGTGGCCGCGCGGGTCGGCCGGCTCGATCGGGTCGGTGGGGTCGGTCAGCGGGTTGGCCGTGCTCAGCACGTCGAAGAGCCGGTCGACGGCGGTGCGGGCGTTGAACGTCATCGACAGGGTCATGCCGAGGTCCACGACGGGGCCGTTGATGACGGCGGCGGTCGCGAAGAACGCGGTCAGCGCGCCGACGCTCAGGGCGCCGTCGTGCGCCAGCAGCGCCCCGAGCACCAGGCACACGGCCAGCGTGAGCTCGGGGATGAGCGTGAGCGCGACGTTGACCTGCGCCTGCGCGCGCGCCTTGGCCAGCTCGGTCGAGCGCAGCCGCTCGGCCTGTCCCGTGAACGACGCCAGCGCGTCGCGGCCCCGCCCGAACGCCTTGAGCACGCGGATGCCATGCACCGACTCCTCGACCGTGGTGGCCAGGTCACCGGCCTGGTCCTGCGAGCGGCGCGCGATGGCGCGGTATCGGCGTGAGAACCGGAACGCGATGACGGTCACGGGCACCGCCCCGACCAGGTACACGACACCCAGCCACCCCGTCGTCGCGGCCAGCAGCCCGACGCCGACCAGCACGGTCACGCAGCTGACCACGAGCTGCAGCAGGCCAAACACCAGCCAGCGGCGCAGCAACCCCAGGTCCGACATCGAGCGCGACAGCAGCTGCCCGCCCGCCCACCGGTCGTGGAACGCGACGGGCAGGTCTTGCAGGTGGCGGAACAGCGCCATGCGCAGGTCGGCCTCGACGCGCGTGCCCGGCAGCATCACGAGGTTGCGCCGCGCCAGGACCAGTCCCGCCTCGGCCAGGCCCAGCGCGAGCACCACGGCGATCGCGCCCCACAGCGCCCCGGCGTCGTGCTCGCGGGCGCCGGCGGCGAGCGGGCCGTCGACCATGCGCTGCAGCACGCGCGGGATCGCGAGCGCGGCGAGCGACGCGCCCAGCGCCGAGAACATGCCCGCGACCAGCCGCGGCAGGGCGGGGCGCACGAACGGCAGCAGACGGCGCAGGGCGGCGACCGTGGACTGGTCGGCGTCGGCGATGGGACGGGCGGACGCAGGGGCAGTCACGGGGTCGGCGGTGGGCATCGGCGCCATTGTGCACCCGTGGCGCGCGTTGATGGTTGCTCCGCCCACTCATCGGCGCCGTCGCGGGCGCCCACGGGCGCCGCCGCGGGGGCGCGTGTGGCCGCTGCGTGGCGGCGTCAGGCCGCGGGTCTCCAGGACAGGTCGGGCACGTGCGGGACGAGGCGCAACTCCATGCCCGCCTCCTGCGGTGTGCGGTCGGCCTTGCGCGCGTTGCAGTCCGCGCATGCGGCCACGAGGTTGAGCCACGACGACGCCCCGCCCCGTGAGCGCGGCAGCACATGGTCGACGGTGTCGGCGGCGCCGCCGCAGTACGCGCACCGCCCGTCGCGGGCGCGCACCCCCGCCTTGGTGCACGCCGGGGCCTGGTCGCGGCGGTAGCGCCAGCGCATCGTCACGTAGCGCACCAGGCGCAGCACACGTGGCATCGGGTAGGGCCCGAACGTGCGTCCCACGACGGACTCTTCGACCACGGCGACCTTGCGCACCAGCATGTGGATCGCGTGCCGCACCGAGACGCGGTGCAGCGGCTCGTAGCCGGCGTTGAGGACGAGCACATCTGCCATAGCCGCCTCCCAGTCCTTGTCAGCGTCGTCGGATTCCAGGTCTTTCGGTCCGAGGACGACGGAAGCCGCCCAGGGATCTCCTGCGACGGCTTCAGGGCTGGCCGGGCGCGGGCCCGGTCAGACGTGGAGAGTGCCGCAGGAATGGTCGATGAGGTCGGTGCGGTGCAGGTCGAACCGCCGTTGCGCGCCCAGGCCCGGGCACGCGCAGGTGAGAGCGCCGCCGCGGTCCGTCGCGGTCGATCGGATCATCGTGGTGTCCCCCCTTCCGTGTCCGGTGCTCGCCGCCGGTTTGCGTCGCCGACGAGCGTGTCTGTGCGTGCAGCGCGTGCGCCCTGCATCCGCTCAGAATCTACGCGCGCCAGCGCGTGGCGGCTAGGGCTTTCGCGATCGCGTGTCGCCGCGCGGCGCCTACGATCGTGGGCATGCGCACCTCGGCCGTCGCCCGCACCGCGCCCGGCGCTGCGCCGTCGGCGCCCGTGGCGGGAGCCTGCGCGTGACCTCCGCGCCCGCTCGCCGCGTCCGCGTCGTGGTGCGTGGGCGCGTCCAGGGCGTCGGGTTCCGCTTCTGGACCACCGACACCGCCTACAGCGCGGGCCTGTCCGGCTGGGTGCGCAACCGCGACGACGGTGCGGTGGAGGCCGAGCTCGAAGGCGCGCCCGACGCCGTCGACGGCGTACTCGCGGCGCTGCGCCAGGGTCCGCCGCTCGCCCACGTCACGGCGGTGCACGCCGTCGACGTGCCCGCGCGCGGGGGCAGCGCATTCGTGATCGAGAGATGACGCCCGCGCGTCACGACGACGCGGCCGCGAACCGGTCCAGCACCACGTCGACCAACTCGGGGGGCACCGGGCCGCCTGCGACCAGCAGCGGCGCGCTCGTCACATCGCCGCCCGCGGCGGCCGCCAGGTCGGCGAAGTTGCCTGGCGCGAGCAGGTAGCTCGCCACGACGACGCGCGGGGCGCCGACCCCCTCCCCTGCCGGCGCCTCGGGCGTTGACCGGCCAACGGCGGCGCGCCCCGACTGCCTGGCTACGGCGACCGCATCGTGCAGGCGGGGCGTCGCCGCCGAGATGTAGGCGACGGTCACCGGCCGGCCCAGGCGCTCCGAGAGCGAGGCCCCGACGGCCTCACAGTCCGCGACCGCCCGAGCGTCGCTGGACCCCGCCGCGGCCAGCACGACGGCGTCGTCGGCGCGCAACCCGGCCTCAGCGAGCCTGCGCGCGAGCAGCGCGACGACACGGGCGTCGGGGCCCAGCGCTCCGGCGAGGGCCACGTCCCCGCCCGCGGCCCGCGCGGCATCGACAGCATCACGCAGGTCAACATGCACGTGATACCCGGCGGACAGCAGCAGGGGCACGACGACGACCGGGGGCCCGCCAGGCACGGTGGCTCCGAGGGTGTACAGCGCGGTCGGCACGTCGGGGTCTTGGACGTCCACGAACGCGGCGGCGACGCCCTGACCACGCTCACCTCGGCGCGCCCTGACGGCTTCGACGAGCAAGCCGACCGCGTCGGCCCCGGTACGAGAGGACGTGCCGTGCGACACGGCCAGGAGGATGCGGTCGGTCACTGGCGCCTTCCTGTTCACGTGGTGGATCCCTGCGGAGGGCAGTGTGCGCACAACGCCGAGACCCGAGGGCATCCCGCCGGTGAGCGTCTCGCCCCATGGTGACGTGACCGCAACCTCGCATGACTGAACCGCTCGGTACGTGACCCTCACGAAAGCCGCCCGGGACCCGTCCTTTACCTGAAGCATACCCACTGCAGTGGCGTCAAGTCGCGGGCGCGAATCGTCGCCACCCCGGCGCGCGTCTCACGCCCCGCGCCCAGTCGCCGCTCCCACGAACCGCAACCTAGACACATCCTCGAACAACCGCCGGCTGTTCGGTCAACGCAGTGAGAAAGCGCAGGAGGTGCTCCCGGTGCGACTGACGAAACCCATCGCAGCGATCGCAGTGGCGACATTGGGCCTTGCCTTGGTGGTCGACGTCGCATCCCAGCCAACGGCGGCCGCCGACGAGATGCCAAACGCCGTGCCGACGCCGCTCCTCAATGAGGACTTCACCGGCGATAGGTTGCAGGACTCGAACTTCAAACTTCTCGGACACGCCGGACTCACGAATGCGCCCGACGGTACCGTCTTCGCACCCAAGGTGGGTCTCGATAAGGGCCCCAACGGCGCGAATGTCGAGCAGACGGGTACGCGTAATGGCGCCCCGGGGCCGGACGCGTCCGTGGACGGCTACCTCCAACTCACCGACAACAACCACAACAAAGTCGGAGCCGTTCTGTACGACCACGCAATTAGCGCCTCCGGCGGAATCGACGTCACGTTCGAGATGTACCAGTTCAACTCGACGACACCGGCCACGTCGAACACCCAGGCGCCCGCCGACGGAATCGGCTTCTTCATCGTCGATGGCACCGCGAATCTTGACACCCCAGGAGCCTATGGCGGATCTCTCGGGTACGCGCAGAAGCGCGACGAGGATGGGACGTGGACACGTGGCGTTGATCACGGATATCTCGGAATCGGATTCGACGTCCTCGGAAACTACATTCAAGACGACCCCGAATGCAGAGGATCCACCGGTGGCGAATCCGCCGGCGGCCTCAAGAAAAAATGCTACTACCCAGGAACTTTCTCGCCTGCCGGATCCGATTGGAAGGACAACGCCGACAATACGATCACGCTACGCGGTCCGGGAAATGGTTTTGACGGATACGAATACCTGACGTCGACAATCGTCCTTCCCTCCACCAAGAAGCCGACGACCACACTCCCTGGTCTCCTCGGCGGCCCGAGCAGTCACGATCCAAGATGGACTGGCGGCATCACGGGATGGGCGGGGATGTCAGAGGACAAGAAAATGGAGCGTCTTCTCGATGAGTCGAAGCGACTCGTCCGCATCATCGTCTCTCCTGAGGAGAAGCCGCTCGTCCAGGTCTTCGTCGCCTTCGATGGAAAGCGAGAGACCCTCGCCGAAAGCGCGCCACTCCTGTCGTACCGCATGACGGAACCCATGCCCGAGAATTTCAAGTTCGGGTTTGCCGGGTCGACTGGTCACTTCACCGACGTCCACCTCATCCGCATGCTCAAGATCACCACGCTCGTCGACGCTCCGGCCCCGGCGCTGGAGATCGTGAAGACCGTGCGAGGAGAGAGCGTCGGATATGGGGTGGGCGAAACGATCGCCTACGAGTTCGACGTCAAGAACACTGGGACGACGACGCTCACCGGCGTCACGATCGAGGACGATCTCATCGATCATGGGACCCTCGCACCTAGCTCGCCTGTCACCCTCGGGCCGAATGAGACGCAGACGTTCACGGCAACCCACAAGCTCACGTCGGAAGAGGTCACCGCGGCAGGGACGGGCACTCCCGTGTGCCAGTTCGTCAACGAAGCCCACGCGTCCGGACAGTTCGGAGCGCAGTCGGTGACTTCCGCGCCCGCCACCGCTACGGTCTCCGTCACCCCTTGCGGCGCGCCCTCTCCCGACCCGACGCCGACACCCACACCAACGCCAGACGACTGGGCGAAGGGCCCTCCGCTCCCGCCAGTCGGCGGAACTCCGGGTGCCATCCCCGCGGTCGCGGCCTCGATCGCGGCAATCGGTGCCGTCTATCTCCTCGCCGCCTCGCGGCGCAACCGTCGACACCGCATCCGCTGACGCTCCGTACGCCCGCCCAACTCGCGGAAGCCTCCTCCAACAATGCGGCCCGCAATATTGAAATCCGCTCTCGAACAGACCGAAAACGGTCCGCTGATCAAGAAGGGACCCACCGTGGTCAAGAAGACCAGGGGACGCAGAGCCGTCCTCATCCCAGCAATCGTGGCACTGCTCGCAATGCCCCAATCCGCACTCGCCGATCCAAACGACCCGGTGGTCGTTGGCCCGGAGAAGATCGACTCGAGTGCGACGGGCAGCATCACCATCACCAAACTGGTCGCACCGGAGCAGCTCGGTGACGCCGCAACCGGCGAGGATGAGGACGTCCAGGGTATCCCGATTGAGGGCGTCACGTTCACGATCGAGCAGGTGACCGGGGTGAATCTCACGACACCCGTAGGCTGGACGACTGCGGCGACCATGACGCCCACAGAGGCAGCCGCTCTGATTTCGGCCGACCCCGAGCAAACGCTTCACAAGACCGACGCGGACGGCGTCATCAAGGTCAGGGACCTAAACGTCGGGCTCTACCTTGTTACCGAAATCGATGCACCCGCTGGTGTGCCGGAAACTGAGCAGTTCCTCGTGACGGTGCCCACGCTGAATCCGGGCGGCGACAAGTGGATCTATGACGTGCACGTGTACCCCAAGAACGAGAAGAGTCTGATATCCAAGACAGTCTCGGACGCCGACGTCACCAAGCCAGTCAAGTACACGGTGACGATTCCAGTCCCTCCGGGCACAACTTCCGTAACAATCACTGACATATTCGACAAGCGGCTCGTGCCGAATGTCAACTCGCTCACACTCGCTCACGCGGGTGATCCGGCTCCATCCCCCATAGTCGACTACGATGAGCAATTTAAGACTTTGAATGGTAGCCCGCTCGACACGGCGAGCAATACGCTCACAGTCAAACTCCCAGAGGTCCTTCTTGACGCGATCAGCAAAACCACCGACATCGGCTTCAGCATCGAAGCTACTGTCAATAGTCCTGGCGTGATTACGAACGATGCATCCTACGAAATGATCGTCGGCAGCAACGTCTACAGCGGCACATCAGCCGAAGTGACAACTATGTGGGGTCAACTCACGGTCAATAAGCTCGACGCGGCGTCCGGCGACCTGCTCGACGGCGCCACGTTCGCGATCGCCGCCTCCGAAGATGCTGCGACAGAAGGCCCGTATATCGTCGAACCGCGCAAGACGGTAAACGGCACCGTGACTTTCACTCTCCGCTACTCTGACTTTGCAGACAATCAGTCTCTGAGCCCGGCGCAGACGTACTGGTTGGTCGAGACGGACCCTCCTGAGGGCTACCAGCCCGACAAGACGCCCCGGGAGTTCAAGCTCCTCTCGGCGAACAAGGGCGAGTACACCATTGTCGTCCACAACGCGCCGGAGCGCCCCTTCGCCCTCCCCGCGATCGGTGGCAACCGCGCCGTTCTGCCGATCATCGCCGTGGTGCTCGCCGGCGGCGGTGTGCTGTGGCTCGTGCGGTCCCGTCGCGTGAACGACTGACGCGACTCCCCGCGCGGCCCCGGAGCGTCACCTCCGGGGCCGCGCCCCTCACCAGCGCCCGTGTGGCGCGCACATGACCCAGCCATCACCTGTGCGGGAGGGAGGTTCCATGCCCCGCCACAAGCTCAACCGGTCCGCGCAGCGCCGGGCCCTCGCGGTCCGTGTCGTCGTCGCAGTCCTGGTGGTCGCGGCGATCGCCGTGTAGCAGTGGAACCCCGCGGTGACGTGGTTCAACGACCGCGCCGCCGCCAGCCGCACCGCGCAGTTCGCGCAGGCGCATGACGCGACGCCGTCGCACGAGCAGGACGCCCAGTTCGCCGCGGCGCAGGAGTACAACGCCTGGCTCGCGGCCGGCGGCGCGAGCGAGATCGGCCACGACATCCATGAGTTCGGGGCCGCCGACGAGTCCGACCCCGAGTACATCGCCTACACGGACCTGCTCTCGGTGGACGGCACGTCGCTCATGGCGGACCTGGACGTGGCCTCGATCGACGCGCGGCTGCCCGTGGTGCACGGCACGTCGCCGACCGCGCTGGACACCAACGCCGGCCACCTGTATGGCACGTCGCTGCCGGTCGGAGGCCCGTCGACGCACGCCGTGATCGGCGCGCACTCCGGCTGGAGCAAGGCCACGTTGTTCAACCGGCTCTCCGAGGTCGAGGTGGGCGACGTGTTCACGCTGTCGGTCATGGGCCGCCACCTGGCCTACGAGGTCACCTCGATCACCCCGGTCCGCGCGTCCGACTCGACGGACCTGATCCGCATCGAGGAGGGCAAGGACTTGGTGACCCTCACCACGTGCTTCCCCACCTACGTCAACACCCACCGTCTACTCGTCCGCGGTGAGCGGACCGACGACCCCCATCCCGACGACGACGGCGGCTCCGTCGTCCGTGCCGTGACCGGGCCGGGGTTCCCGTGGTGGGCGGCCGTCAACGGCGGCGGCGCCGCGAGCGTCATGGCCCTCGCCTTCTGGCCCGCGCGCCGCGACACGACGCCGTCCACCTCCACCTCTCCCGGCGGCCGGCGCCACGCCGACCGCAACCTGACCCGACGCCGGAGGCGTTCATGAACCGCAAGCTGGTCTCTTGGGTGGTGGCGCTGGGCGCCACGCTCGCGCCCGTCGCCGCCGCCACCCCCGCCGCCGCGTCGTCCGCGGTCATCGACCCCACCCGCCTCGGAAGCCTGACGGTGCACTCCTACCGGATGGGCGACGACGTCTCGTCCGCGCGGCCCGCGTCCGGGGAGCGCTTCGCGGTCGCCCAGGTCGACGGCGTCGACCTGACCTCCGACTCGGGGTGGCGTGAGGCGGCCCGCCTCGCCTCGGGCGGCCAGGGGATCCCGAACCTCGGGCCCGCCGACCTGCGGGTCACCGACGGCTCCGGGCAGGCGTCGTTCTCGCGCCTTCCGGTCGGCCTGTACCGCGTCGAGCAGTTGGCCGTCGGGGGCGTCGCGCCGTTCTACGTCACGATCCCGATGACCGATCCGGACGACGGCGCGAGCTGGCTCTACGACGTCGACGTCCACCCGAAGGCGCCCGCGCAGGCGGACGGCCCGGACGACGGCGAGCCCGTGTACGACCTCGCGCTGCGCACCTGGGTCTCCGAGGTGTGGCGTGACGGCTCGCTCATCTACCAGTGGCGGTCATCGCCAGACGAGCCCGGGCCGTCGCACATCATCCCCTACGTGACCTACGACGACGACACCGTCGACATCCACGTGGGCGACCTGCTGGTGCGTGACATCGAACTGCTGAACCAGGGCAACCGCACCGCGCGCGTCGACGAGCTCGTCAACTACTCCGGCGTCGGACTGGAGTACGCGGACGGCCAGTACATGAACACCGTCCCCGGGCACGACAACGACGGGTGGGAGCTGGCCCCCGACGGCCTGTGGCACATGTCGATGGAGGACGCGGGCATCGTGCTGGCCCCCGGCGAGCGGTTCAAGGTCTACCTCACCCTGCGCGTGACGCCCGAGGCGCTCGGCACGCACGCCGACGAGTCGGAGGACCTGCCCACCTTCGTCGAGATCTCTCGGTTCAGCGGGTGGGTCCCCGCGGGGGTCGAGCCGGCGGCGGCGTCCGAGCCGTCCGCGGCGCCGCTCGCGCGCACGATGATGGCCAGCTTCGCCCAGCCGCTCGCGAGCGAGACCTACGACGGCGTGGCCGGCTCCTGGCAGCAGGTGCCCGACGTCGACTCCACGCCCGACCGCTCCAACAGCGCGGTCGAGGACGGCAAGCTGGTCTACCACTCGTGGGAGGACAACGAGGTCAACGAGTCCAACACGTCCATGACGCCGGACGACGACCAGAACGACCGCGACAACGACGAGGACGACCACGACGGCTCGATCATCCGCGTGGTGCGGGACGCCTCGGCCACGCAGCACCCGCTGTCGCAGTACCTGCCGCGCACGGGCGCGGAGGCCGTCACGGCACTGGCCGTGGCCGGCGCCCTGCTCGGCGCCGGTGCGGCGCTGGTGATGCTCGCCCGACGGCGTCGCCCGAGCGCGCGCTGAACCCCTGCGCAGCCCGCGTTGACGTGTGCCCGTGACGGCGACCGCCGTCGCGGGCGCGCGTGGCTCAGTGTGGGCGCGCTCGTGAGGGGCCGCTCCCCCGCGGGCGCGCCCGCGCGCGTCGGTCAGTTGGCCGGCCAGGGGTCGTCGGGGGCGACGTAGACGTCGAACTGAGCGATCTCGTCCGCCGTCGGGCGCTCGAACTGCTGCCAGGTCGCCAGCAGCACGTCCCGGGCGAGCGCCTCGGCGTCGGGGCCGCCACGGGCGCGCACACGCCGCGCGAGCTCGTCGAGGGGCGCGTCCAGGAAGTGCAGCGCGGTGCGGGCGCCGGCGGGCTCCGCAACCTGCCGGATGGCCTCACGCTCGGCGCGCGACCACGACCCGAACTCGACGACGACGCTCACCCCGTGCGCCAACAGGTCACCGGCGAGGTCGAGCAGGCACGCCTGGAGCTTGAAGCGGAACTCGTAGTCGACGAGGCTGACGCCCAACCGGACGATCCACTCGTCGGGGCTCAGGTAGACGGCCTGCTCCACCTCGACCACCGCGCGGGCGCGCGTCGTCTTGCCCGCTCCCGGAAGCCCACACACCAGCCACAGCGTCGTCTCGCTCACCCGGACAGTCTGACGGCGCACCCAGCGCCACCCCGAGTTGACGCGCCGGGACCCTCCTGGGGGCGCACTGTGCTGGGCGTCTCCTGCTGCCCGGAACGGACCTGCGAGGTACCACGCACGGAACGGCGGTGATCCGGCGCGCGCCGCGTGGGATAGGCGCAGACCACACCAACGAAGGGACCCGGCACGATGAATCCGAGCCCCCACCGCACCATCCACCGCCACCGCGGCGTGACCCCACGCCGCGCCCACCCGGCGCAGACCACCACCACCGAACGGGGCAACGCGCGCACGCGCACCGCCAAGTTCGGCGACCTGCAGGTCACCTATCTGGAGCACGGCCCCGTGCGCCTCGACACGCCCGACCGTATGTGGGGCGCCGACTCCTCGACGCTGCGCCTCATGGTCGTCGTCGAGGGCGAGGTGACACTGCGACACCACGAGGCGAACGCGACGCTCGCGGCGCGCGACAGCGCCCTGATCCTCGGCACGAGCCCCGTGGCCTACGAGTCTTTGGCCCCGGCGCGCATCGTGCTGTGCGACCTGCCGGCCGACAACACCGGCCTGACGGCCCTGCCGCGATCGGCCCCGTTCGTCGTCGGCCGCGCTGACGCCGCGGTGCCGTGCGCGCTCGGCGCGTTCCTGCTCGACCTGCTGCGCCAGGACTCCGACCAGCTCGCCCCGGTCGCCCGGGCGCAGATCGCGGACGTGCTGCGCACCCTCGCGGTCAGCACCATCACGGCGCTCGCCGTGGCCGGCTGCGCGGGCTGGGACCTGCGCCGCCAGCGGCTGGCCGCGCTGCGTCACATCGCCGCCCGGTACACCGACCCCGAGCTGAGCTCGGCGTCGGTCGCCGAGCACCTCGGCCTCTCGCGCCGCTCACTGCAGCGGCTGTTCGAGGACGAGGACCGCACCGTGGCCCAGCGCATCCAGGAGGTGCGCACGCAGCACGCGATCGCGCGCCTGCGCGACGTGCGCCTCGCCTCGGCCTCCCTGGCCGAGATTGCGACCCTGTCGGGCTTCGGCTCGACCGTCGCGATGCGGCGCGCCGTCCAGGAGGCCACGGGTCTGACGCCGTCGGACCTGCGCCGCGAGGCCGTCACGACCGACCCGGGCGAGCACGAGCTGACGCCCGCCGAGTGCGAGCGGTTCCAGATCCCCGAGGAGTGACACCCTCTCGCCCCGGGCGCGACGCCCGGGGCGCGCGGCGTGACAGCATGGAGCGGTGCCACGCCCGCCGACCTCCCGCGCGACGCCGTGGCTCGTGTGGGCGTGCGGGCTGGCCGTCTACGTGCTGGCCGTCGCCCACCGCTCGTCCTTCGGCGTCGCGGGCCTGGCGGCGGCCGACCGGTTCGGCGCCCAGGCCACCGTGCTGTCCCTGTTCGTCGTCGTGCAGCTCGCCACCTACGCGGCGATGCAAGTCCCGATGGGCGTCGCGCTCGACCGCTTCGGCGCCCGGCGTCTGCTGACGTTCGGCGCGCTCACGATGGCGCTCGGACAGGCCGGCATGGCGGTGGCGCCCGGCGTCGGCGCGGCCATCGCGCTGCGCGTGCTGGTCGGCTCGGGCGACGCCGCCGTCTTCATCTCCGCGGTCCGCCTGGTGTGGGGCTGGTTCGACCGGCGCCGCGTGCCGCTGCTGACGCAGGTCACCGGGCTGGTCGGGCAACTCGGCCAGGTGGTCTCGGCGATCCCGTTCGCCGCCGCCCTGCACCGCTTCGGCTGGACGCCCGCATTCGCGGCGCTGGCCGCGCTCGGGCTCGCCACCGCGGGCCTGGCCGCGTTCGGGGTCCGCCCCGGGCCGCACGACGAGCCGCCGCTACGCCGTGGCCTCGCCGGGCTCGGCGCCACGCTCACGAGCCCCGGCACCTGGCTCGGCTTCTTCGCCCACCTGCTCGGCGGGGTCAGCCCCAACGTCTTCGTGCTCATGTGGGGCGTCCCGTTCCTCGTGCGCGGGCAGGGCCGCACCCCGGCCGAGGCGGGCGCCCTGCTGACCGTCAGCGTCGCCGTCTCGCTCGTCGCCGGGCCCGCGATCGGCGAGTTCACCGCGCGCCACCCGCTGCGCCGCACGTGGGGCGCGCTCGCGGTCGCGGTCGCGACGGGCGCGGGGTGGGCGATGGTGCTGCTGCCCGCCACACCGCGGCCGCTGTGGGCGCTGGCCGTGTTCGTCGTCCTCATCTCGATCGGCGGGCCGGCCTCGCTCGTGGGCCTCGACCTGGCCGCGTCGTTCAACCCACCCGCGCGTCGGGGCGCCGCGCAGGGCGTGGCGAATATGGGCGCCTTCGCCTCCGCCGTCGTGGTCATGCTCGCCGTCGGCGTCGTGCTCGACGCCCGGGCGCCGGGTGGCGCTCCCACGCTCGCCGACTACCGGCTCGCGCTGAGCGTCGTGCTCGTGCCCCTCGCCGTCGGCGTCGTGGGCGTGCTCGTCACGCGCCCGCGCGCGCGGGCGGCGGCAGGGTTGAGTGTCCCCACGCTCGCCGAGGTGTTCGACCGGTACCGGGGCACGGGCGGTCCGGGACCGCGCTGAGCGTCCCCGGCACACAACGACCCTGGCACGCAGCGACCCCGGCACACCGACCGCCGCACGCAGCGGCCCGAGCGCCGCGTGTCGTGGCCAGCCGCGCGAGCCGACTCGGCCTCCACGGGGCCGACCGGCGCGAACGTCCCTAGAGTTCAAGCCGTGGACTCTGCCCTGCTCGGCCTCGCGGCCGTCCTCGCGGCCGTCGTCGCCGCTCCCCCGCTCGCCGCGCTGAGCAAGCGCCTGATCCCGATCCCCCTGCCGGTCGTGGAGATCGCGCTCGGCATGCTCATCGGCCCGGCGATCCTCGGCCTGGTCGAGCCCGGCGGCCTGCCCGCCTCGGTCGGCCGGATGGGTCTGGCCGCGATCATCTTCATCGCCGGGTACGAGCTGGAGTACCGCGCCATCTCCCGCACGCAGCTCGGCTGGGCGACCGCAGGGTGGGTGCTCTCGCTCGTGCTGGCCGTGCTGGCCGGGATCGGCGTCATCATCGCCGCCGACGCCGGCGGCCTGCAGGTCTCGGGCGACGGGACGACGTCGCTGGTCACCACCGGCGTCTTCGCCGGCATCGCGCTCACCTCCACGGCCCTGAGCACCGCGATGCCCTCGATGCGCGACGCCGGGGAGCTCACCACGCCGTTCGGCCGCGCCATCATCGCCGCGGGGACCGTGGGGCAGCTCGCGCCGCTGCTGGCCCTGTCGGTCGTGTTCGGCGGGCGGGACATCTGGTGGTCGGCGCTCGCCCTGGTGCTGTTCTGCGCGATGGTGCTCGCCTCCGTGCGCATCGCCGCGCGGGGCCTGCCCGTCTGGGCGCGCCGCGTCGTGAGCGCCACCATGCACACCTCGGGCAACTTCGCGGTGCGCATCGTCGTGTTCGCGGTCGCGATCCTCACCGCCGTGAGCGTCGACGTGTTCGACCTCGACATGCTGGTGGGGGCGTTCGCCGCGGGCGTGCTGGTGCGCCAGCTCGTCAGCAACGTCGACCCGGGCGAGCGCCAGCTCGTCGAGCACAAGTTCCAGGGCCTGGCGTTCGGGTTCCTCACGCCGCTTTTCTTCGTGACCACGGGCGTCGCGTTCGACCTGCGCGGCCTGTTCTCCCAGCCGCTCGCGCTCGCGCTCGTCCCCGTCTTCCTCGTGGTGATGTTCGTCGCGCGCGGCCTGCCCGGCTCGTTCGTCATCCCGTGGCGCTCGGGCGCGCGCGACCGCGTCGCCGCGATGCTGTGGACGTCGGTGGGGCTGGCCGTCATCGTCGCCGTGGTCAACATCGCGGTCGACGCCGGGGCGCTGAGCTCGGTGCTCGGCTCGGCCATGGTGGGCGCGGGCATGGTCTCGATGCTCACGTTCCCGACGGCGGCGCTGGCGGTGCGCCGCCGCTGAGCCGGCCCCCGTCCGCCGGCGCCCGCCCGCCGTCGCCCGGGTGCGACGACGGCGGACGGCGCGGTCACAGGCTCGCGCGCACCGCGCGGGCGGCGGCCACCAGGTGGCGCAGCGACTCGGTCGTCTCGGCGTACCCGCGTGTCTTGAGCCCGCAGTCCGGGTTGACCCACACCAGGGCGGGTTCGATCGCCCTGACCGCGAGGCGCAGCAGCTCGGTCACCTCGCCCGCCGACGGCACGCGCGGGGAGTGGATGTCGTAGACGCCCGGGCCGATGCCGCGCCCGTACCCGGCGTCGCGCAGCTGAGGCACGATCTCCATGCGCGAGCGCGCCGCCTCGAGCGAGGTCACGTCGGCGTCGAGTCCGTCGATCGCGTCGATGACCTCGCCGAACTCCGAGTAGCACAGGTGCGTGTGCACCTGCGTGTCGGGCGCGGCCCCGGCGGTCGCGAGCCGGAAGGCGCGCACCGCCCAGTCGAGGTAGGCGCGCTGGTCCTCACGGCGCAGCGGCAGCAGCTCGCGCAGCGCGGGCTCGTCGACCTGCACGACGGCGGCGCCGGCCGCCTCCAGGTCGGCCACCTCGTCGCGCAGGGCGAGCGCGACCTGCGCGGCGGTGTCGCCGAGCGGCTGGTCGTCGCGCACAAAGGACCACGCCAGGATGGTCACCGGCCCGGTCAGCATGCCCTTGACGGGCTTGGCCGTCAGCGACTGCGCGTAGCGCGTCCACGCCACGGTCAGGGGCGCGGGCCGCGACACATCACCCCACAGGATCGGCGGGCGCACGCACCGCGACCCGTAGGACTGCACCCAGCCGCCCGCCGTCACGGCGAACCCGTCGAGCCGCTCGGCGAAGTGCTGCACCATGTCGTTGCGCTCCGGCTCGCCGTGCACCAGCACGTCCAGGCCCAGCTCCTCCTGCAGCGCCACCACGCGTGCGACCTCCGCGCGCATCGCCGCCTCGTACGCCGCGTCGTCGAGCGCGCCGCGAGCCCATGCCGCGCGCGCCGCGCGGATCTCGGGCGTCTGCGGGAACGAGCCGATGGTCGTGGTCGGCAGCGGGGGCAGGCTCAGGCGGGCGGCCTGCGCCGCGGCGCGCTCCCGGTAGGGCGCCCGCGCCACGTCGGCCTCCCCCAGCCGCGCCACCCGCTCACGCACCGCGGGCACGACGACGCCGGCCGCCGCCGCGCGGTCCGCGAGCGCCGCGCTCGCCGCGGCGATCTGCTCGGCGACCGCCCCGGGGCCGTGGGCGAGGCCGCGCGCGAGGGTGACGACCTCGGCGACCTTCTGGTCGGCGAACGCGAGCCAGTCGCGTAGGCGGGGGTCGCGTCCGGCGGCGCCGTCCCACGTCTCGTCCTCGACGTCGTGGGGCACGTGCAGCAGGGAGGTCGAGGTGCCGACCGCGACGGCGCCTGTGCCCGTGGCGGCCTGGAGCCGGGCGGCCTGGGCGAGCCTCGCGGCGAGGTCGGCGCGCCAGACGTTGTGCCCGTCGACGAGTCCGGCGACGAGCGCCTTGGACTCCAGGCCGGGCACGAGGCCGGTCGGGGCGGACCCGCGCACGAGGTCGACGGCGATGGCCTCGACGTCGCTCGCGGCGAGCGGAGCCAGGTGGTCGCCCGAGGCGCCGCGCAGGTCGCCGTAGGGAGCGGCGACGAGGATCGCCGGGCGTCCGGGCACGGCGGTGAGCGTGGCGTAGGCGCGGGTGACGGCCTCGGCGAGCGCGCCGGGGGCCAGGTGGCCGGTGACGGTGTCGGCGACGAGGGCGGGCTCGTCGAGCTGGACCCACGGCGCTCCGGCCGCGCCGAGCGCGGCGAGCAGGTCGGCGTAGGCGGCGACGGCGTCGTCGAGGCGGTCGAGCGGCCGGAAGCCGACGGGGGCGCCTGCGGCGGCCTTGGCCAGGAGCAGGAACGTCACGGGGCCGACGACCACGGGGCGGGTCACCACGGCCTGGCCACCGTCGTCGGGCCGGGCGGCCTCGGCGAACCAGCGCACGGGGGCATCGTCGGCGAAGGTGAGCGGGGTGTCGGGGCCGATCTCGGGGACCAGGTAGTGGTAGTTGGTGTCGAACCACTTGGTCATCTCCAGCGGCGGGCGGGCGCCGTCGCCGCGCGCGGCGACGAAGTAGTCGGCGGCGGGCACGGCGCCGAGCAGCACCGCGGCGTCGAGCACCTGGTCGTAGGGCGAGAACGACGACGGGACCGAGCCGTCGGCGGGGTCGAGGCCGAGCGCTACGAGGCGGCGCACCGTGGCCAGGCGCAGGGCGCGGCTGGCGGCCTCCAGTTCGGCGTCGGTGGTGCGCCCGGCCCAGCGGGCTTCGAGCGCGCGCTTGAGCTCGCGGCGCCGGCCGATGCGCGGGTAGCCGAGGATGGTTCCGCCGGGGAACGGTGTGGCGATGGGCATGAGGAGTCCTCTCGGGATGGACTGCTCGGGCCCTCGGCCCTCAGGCCTGGGTGCGGTGGTCGCAGCCGCCGGGGTGGTCGCCCCCGGGCGGGCCGTTCACGAGCAGGGACAGGTGCTCCTTTGCTCCCCGCGACGGCTCGCCGACGTCGTGTGCCGGCGTGCCGGGGCCATCCGCCCTGGCGGGGAAACGCGCCTGGAAGGTAGGCCGCGCCGCGCGCGCCGGTCAAGGGGCCGCGGTCGTCGTCCCATCAGTCGGACGTCCCTCACGGATGGCCTTGGCCTGGTCCCAGTCGAGCGTCTTGTGCTCGCGGTAGTGGTTGAGGATGAGCACGAGGCAAACCGCCTGGACGGCGACGCCGATCACGACCGTGGTGATCATCAGCGCCTGCGGCACGGGGTCGGCCGCCCCCGCCACGGTCTGCGCGGACATCGGCGCGACGTGGTCGAGGCTGGAGCCCATCGTCACGAACGCGAGGATGACCGCGGTGTTCATGATCGACACCGAGATCACGCTGATCATCATGTTCTTGCGCAGCACCAGGCCCGCGAGGCCGACGAAGAACAGGATCACGGCGACGTTGGCGCCGTTGAGCCACGACAGGTCGAGCAGCCCGTCCATCAGGCCTCCCTCGCGAAGTACAGGAACATGATCGACAGCCCGCAGAACACCTTGACGCCCAGCAGTCCGTTCATGGCGAGCACGAACGGGACGTAGGCGTCCGGCGCCGTCTCCCGCAGCCCCAGGAACACATACAGCCCGACGCTCAGCACGAACACCACGAAGATGACCTTCTCGAGCGTCTCGAGGGCCTTGGTGCTGGCGGGTCCGCGGACGCCGATGAGGTAGCGGGAGACGATGACGGCGGCGAGCAGGCCCGCGCCCTGGAACCCGCCCCCGGGGGTGTAGGGGTCGCCGACGATGAGCGACAGCCCCACGATGATGAGCACGGGGGTGAGGATCTGCAGCGCCTTGACCACCGTGGGGTGGCGCGCCGTCAGCGATCCGTACCCGGCCGGCGACGGCCCGCCGGCGTCGTCGCGCAGGTGCATGACGCCCAGCACCGCGACCAGCAGCATGAGCGCCTCAAGCACGGTGTCGAACACGCGGTAGTGCAGCAGGACGGATGTGACCGGGTTGACCAGGCGCGGCGAGTCCAGGTAGGTCGTCATGACGGCCTCGCGCAGCGCCCCGACGCCGGCCGGCGGCGTGGCGGCCGTCAGGTACAGCACGAGCGCGCACGCGCCCACGATGACCAGGTCGGCGCCCTTGCGCCGCCAGACCATCTTCCCGATGCCCGGCACCGTGATGTCGCCGTAGTGGCGGATGGCCAGGATCAGCAGCACCGTGCCGAGCGACGAGGCGACCACGGCCTCGGACACCGCGACGTCGGGCGCGTGGTAGAGCAGGTACGCCAGTGACGCCCACAGCCCGAACACGCCCGAGGTGATGATGGCGTGCTTGAGGCATGAGGCGAACACCGCGCGCACCGCGAACACGATGAGGAACACGAAGACGATCTGGTCGAGGCCCATCACTCGCCCCTGCGGCGTCTGCGCGCGCCCGCGGCCAGCGTGCTGGTCACCACGGGGTTGACGATCAGCACGAACGCGAGGATGAGCAGCGCCTTGGCGCTGAGCCAGCTCACCCCGCTGCGCACCACCGCGCCCAGCACGATGACGATGAGGCCGACCGTGTCGATCTTGGCGCCCGCCAGGAGTTTGAGGTCGAACTCCTTGAACCGCACCAGGCCGACGAGCCCGAGCACGACGATGGCCACGCCGATCCCGATGACGACGTCGCCCACGATCTCGTTAGTCAAGGTCGCTCCCCCGTCCCGCCATGTAGTCGGCCAGCACGAGCACCCCGACGTAGCTCAGCAGCGTGTACACCAGGGCGATGTCGAGGTAGAAGCTCTGCCCGGTCACCAGCGCGAGGACGATCACGAGCATGTTGACCTTGCCCGCCACCAGGCAGTACCCCAGCAGCCGGTTCCACGGGTCGGAGCCGCGCAGCACGATGACGCCGGTGAGCACGGAGGCGGCCACCAGGACGAAGCTGACCACCGTCAGGAACACGTCTCCTCCTTGCGCAGCCGGGCGACCGAGCGCTCCAGCCGCAGGCACGAGGCGCGGGCCGTGGCGACGTCGTCGACCGTGAGCACGGTGATGCGCGCACCGTCGCGGTCCACCGCGACCGATCCGGGCGTGAGCGTCATGCTGTTGGCCAGCAGGAACAGCAGCAGGTCGTCGCGCAGCGCGCTCTCGTACACGAACTCGGTCACCTCGGCGCGCCCCCTCACGATCACCACCGCCATGCCGTAGGCCGCCACCGTCATCTCCCGCAGCAGCACCCCCACGTAGCGCAGCGTCGCGAGCGGGCTCAGGAACACCGTCGTGTAGTCGACCCCGAGCAGGCGGTTGGTCAGCACCAGCGTGCCGACACCCACCACCAGGCCCGAGACGAGCACGACCGGGCTCACGATCTCGACCATGACCACCCAGATCGCCATGAACGCCAGGACGACGGGGACCGAGCGCCGGATCATCCCGCCACCCCCCGCGTGGCGATCGAGCCCGCGAGCGCCGTCGCCGCGAAGAACACCGTCAGCGCCAGGCACGCGTACGGCAGCGACAGCGTGCGCGTCAGCGGCGCGCGCAGGCGCCGGGCCGCGGGGCCCAGGTAGCGGTGGGCCAGCAGCGCGACGGCGATCGTGGCGGCGAAGGCGGCGGCCTTGGCCGCCGTCGTGCCCGCCGAGACGGCCACGTCGGCGCCCAGCAGCAGGTGGGCCGTGGGAACGGCGAGTACGCCGGTCGCCAGGCAGGCGAGCGTGAGCGCGACGACGACGCCGACCTTGGCCCCCTGGCCGAGCCGGACCGCCCGCGTGGGCGCGGGCGCGGCGGCGGGCGCGAGGGGCGGGGGCGGGGTCCCGAAGAACATGGCGCAGTACCTCACGAAGACCAGCGCCGTGCCGATGTTGACCACCCACACCGCGGCCTCGACCCACGTGCCCGCGGCGCCGGAGGCGATGAGGTCCTTCGACCACGCGCCGCCGGTGAACGGCGCGCCCAGCATGCCGAGCACCGCGACCGCCGAGAGCGCGGTGACCAGCGGCATGCGCCGGGCGACGCCGCGGATCTCGTCCAGGCGCACGGAGCCGTAGCGGCGCCCGATCGCGGCGGCCGTCAGGAACAGCGCCGACTTGGCCAGCGCGTGGTTGGCCAGGTGCGCGATCGCGCCGCCCGACGCGGCGGCGGTCCCCGCGGCCAGGCCGAGCGTGACGAGCCCGGCCTGCGAGACGGTGCTGTAGGCGAGCAGCAGCCGGATGTCGCGCTGGGCGAGGGCTTTGGCGGCGCCGGCCACGCCCGTGACGAGCCCGACCACCGCGAGGAACCCGCTCACGTCGAGCGCGGGGGCGAACAGGTCCACCAGGCGCGCGACCCAGAACAGCGCGGCCGTGACCAGGACGCCTGACATGAGCATGAGCACGACGGTCGGGGCGCCGGGGTTGGCGTACGAGCGCGGCACGAACGAGAACAGCGGGAACAGCCCGGCCTTGAGCGCGAGCCCGGTGACCATGAAGGCGAACGGCGCCACGAGCGCGCGCCCGTCCACGCCCTGGCCGACCATCGCCGCGATCTCGGTGACCGACAGCACGCCGAAGACCCGGTAGAGGTAGGCCAGTCCGAACAGGAAGAACGTCATCGCGACGATCTGCACCATGAGGTAGTACAGGCCGTCGTAGGTGTTGCGCCGGTCCCGCTTGAACATGACCAGCAGGATCGTGGTCAAGGTCGCGACCTCGAACAGCACGAACAGGTTGAAGACGTCGTCGGTCAGCAGCACCCCGGCGACCAGCCCCTGCAGCACCAGCAGCAGGAGCAGGAGTCTGTTGTCGAAGTAGGGCTCGCCCAGCGCATGCGCGAGCGCCGCGGTGACCAGCACGACCGTCAGGACCACGAGCGCGAGCGCGGCACGCTCGCCGCGCAGCGCGATGTACACGAACCCGTCGCCGCCCCCGAGCACCTCCAGGGTGGGGCCCTCGCGCACGGTGCGCGCCAGCAGCGTGACGGCGCGCCACGCGAGCCAGCCCTGACCGGCGAAGGCCAGCGCCTTGGCGGGCGCCGTCGGCGCCTTGTACAGGGCCACGCCGAGCAGGACGGGCAGCAGCACCAGCGCGACCATCGTCCTCCTCCGTCTCGGCAGCGCCCAGCGATGCCGTCGAGGATGCCGAGGGCAGTGGTGTCGGGGGCGCCGCAAGGGGAGGCCACCGCCGCCCCCGGTCTGCCGCCTGAGCCTAGTCGCGCGCGGCGCTGATCACCCGCGATGGTCCGGACGTGCCCCGCCGACCGGCACACGCGGGCCTGGTCGGGGCGGTCACGGCGTCGGCCTCGACCCCGCGGCCGCGCGCCGTGCGCGCCAGACGCAACATCGCGGCCGCGCCCAGCACCAGCGCGAGCGCGCCGGTGGGCACGACGAACGGGCCGTGGGGGCCGCGGCCTGCCGAGGCGAGCCAGTACATGCCGAGCGCCGCCGCCCCGTAGGCGCCCAGGACGACGGGCAGTGTGGCCAGCGGGCCTCGCGGCGTCGCGGCAGTGGCGCCCTGGGCGAGCTTGCGGGTCAGCGTCCGGGTCTCGATGCGCCCGAACACCGCCACGAACACGGCCAGCACCAGGCTCAGCGTCGCGAGCCACGGCACGCGCCCGAGCCACCACGCCGCCGAGTGCACGTCCGAGGACGGCAGCATCCCGACGGCGTCGAGCAGCATCGCACCGACGAACGAGGCGACCATGTGCCACAGGTACACCGTCAGCACCGTGGCGTTCATCCCGAGCACCGCGGCCCAGGGACGGCGTCGGGCCAGCCACCGGTCGGCCGGCCCCGCGACCAGCACGGCCAAGGCCACCTGCGCGGCGGCGAGCGCCATGAGCGCGAGCGAGGGCGGCGACGGGTTCTGGATCGCGGCGCCCGGCACCGAGACCATGCTCACGGGGTAGGGGCCAGGGCCGGTCAGCAGCACAAGCGCGGTCACGGCGCCGGCCAGGAGCACGGCCGCGCGGGCGCGCGTCAGGCGCAGCGAGCCGTCCCGCCACGCGAAGCCGAGCTGGTGCACCGCGAGCCATGCGAACGCGAAGTTGCCGGCGGCGCCGAGCTCGACCCCGGTCGACAGGCGCACCACATCGCCGAGCACGACGCCGACCAGGAGCACGGCCGGGACCGCGAGGCCCCAGCGCTCGTGCAGGCGGTGCATCGCGGGGGTCAGGGCGATCAGCGCGAGGTAGACGACCAGGAACCACAGCGGCAGCACCACGAGTTCGACCACGCGCGCGACGAACACGGCCGGCGCGCCCGCCCAGCCGGCCACGACGGCGCCCACGGCGGTCGTGACCAGCAGCGCCGTCACGGGTGGGAACAGGCGCGTGCTGCGGTCGAGCAGCCACCCCGCGGCGTCGCGGCCCCGGTCACGGGCGCGGGTCCAGGAGATCGCGTTGGAGACTCCCCCGACCAGGAAGAACAGCGGCATGACCTGGAACACCCACGTCAACGGGTGCAGCACGGTCAGGTGCGGCAGCGCGGTGAAGCCCGTCAGGAGCCCGTCCGCGCCGCGCTCGACGGTCATGACCAGCCAGTGGCCGACGACGACGGCGCCCATCGCGAGCGCGCGCAGCAGGTCGACGTGGCGGCGGCGCGTGGCTGGGGTGCGTCGGGCCAACTCGGCGATCGTCGGCATGGGCGGTTCCCCTCATCGCTCGGCGAGGCGGCGCGACGGCGGCGCGCGGCGAGGTCCTCGTCGTGGCGCCCAGTCTCGGGCGTGCGAAGGCCGCCGCGGTCGGCCGGTGCGGGAAACGCGCACGCAGGTGCGTGGTTCCCGCGCCGAGGCGGCACGCGGCGGCCAGGTGGGGGCCCTCGCCCGCGTCAGCGGACGAGGGCTGGTCGGTCAGCGACGGGGGCCGTGGCCCTCGGGCCGCGGGCCGTCGTGCGGGCCGTGCGGACGCGGGCCCTCGTGTGGGCGCGGGCCCTCGTGCGAGCGCGGGCCGTCGTGCGGGCGCGGCCCCTCCGGGGCCCACGGGCCACGCGGCCCCGGGCCGCCGGGCCACGGGCCGAACCCGGGGAACCCGCCGCGGCCAAAGCCGCGCCGTCCGCGGCCGAAGCCCTCACGGGGGCTCCAGCCCTCGCGGTCCGGCCACTCTTGCTCGACCGTGTCGAGGATGCGGGCGAGGTATCCGGAGAGGCTGGACACCTCCTCGTCCTCGAGCGCGTCGAGCAGGTCGTCGGTGGTGCGCTGGTCGTGCGTGGCCTGCTCGGCCGCCTTCCCGGCGTCGGTGAGCCGGACGACGACGACGCGCTTGTCCTGCGCGGACGGCTCGCGTTCGACCAGGCCCTGACGCTCCAGCTTGCCGAGCAGTTCGGCGAGCGCCTGGCGGGACATGCCCAGCAGGAAGGTCAGCTCGCGCTGGGTGGTCTCGGGCTGCAGTTTGAGCAGCGCGAGCACGCGCCCTTGACCCTGGCGCGGGTCGGCCCACGGGGCGCCGCGCCCGGCGCGCGCCTCGCGGCGCAGCAGTCGCATATGCAGGACGCCGACCATGGCGAGCCGCTGGGCGGCCTCCTGGCGGGCGTCGGGCTCCGCGGCGGCCTCGCCGGTCGTGTCGTCCAGGGTGTCGTCGGTGCAGTCGTCGGTGTTGTCGTCCAGGTCGTCGCCGAGGTCGTCGGCGAGGTCGTCCAAGGGGGTTCGGTCGAGGCCCTCGTCGTCGGGGCGGGGGGTGATGGGGTGATTCATGATGAAGTCCTCAGGGGTGAGTGCGTCTATCTGTCAGGTACCTGACATCAAGGGTGCGCCATGCGGCGCACTTCTGTCAAGTACCTGACTGTCGCGTGCCTGACGAACTCTCCCGTCGACGGACTACGGGGTCACCGCGCCGACCGACTCCCCGGCTGTCGCGCGCTGGCGCAGCACCCGGCTCACGGTGGCTCGCGACGCCGAGACCCGGGCCGCGATGTCGCGCTGCGCCAGCCCCTGGTCGGCGAGGTCACGGATGAGCCTGTCGCGCTCGACCGCGCTCGGCGCCGACGACACGGCCGGAGCCACGCGCTCGGGCTCCCGTGGGGCACTCCCCTCCACGACCTCAGCACTCGCGCCATCGTTCGCACGGGCACGCGCACCGGCACCGACCTCAGGTTCGACCTGAGGGTTGGCCCCGGCGTTCGCGTCAGCGTTCACCTCGACCGTCCGCGGCGCGCCGACCTCGCCCGCCGTGGGCGGCGTCGCCACGGCCCCATGCGCGACGAAGAAGGCGGAGCGTTGCGCGGCAGCTCCACCGAGCAGAGGGTCGGCGTCCCGCACCAGGTCGAAGAGCTCGACCCGACGGGTGTGCCCCGTCTCGGGCAGGGGCTCGGTCCACGCCTCGGCCGTCGCCATCGGCGCGGCAGCCCGAGCCTCGCCCTCGCCCTCAACCTCAACCTCAACCTCAACCTCAACCTCAGGGTCGTCGGACGCGGCGAGCGCCTGCGCGAACGCCTCGGCGAACGGCTCCGACGACGCGGGGTCGGCGGCCTCTCCGTCGTCGGCCCTCTGGCCCGCGACCGCCGCCTCCTCCACCGGCGCCGGCGCCACCGGCGCCTCGTCGGTCACCGCGGCGAGGTGGTCCGGCGCGACGCCGTCGTCGTGCCGCGCGGCGCTCACCCCGCGCTGCGCTGACGTCGCTCCGATCAGGTCGAGTCGGCTGCCGTGCCGCTCCGCGGTCTCCAGCCTCTCGACCCACACCTGCATGCGCTGCTCGAAGTCCTCGACGGTCAGCATGCGCAGAGCGCTGTCGCGCGCCGCGATCTGGCGCCGGTGCGCCGTACGCACCTTGCGCATCCCGGCGCTGTCGCCGCGGCTGTCGACGCGCGCGTCGCGCCACAGCTCAAGCGCGGTGACGTACTGGTGCACCCGGTGCTCGCGCCGCCGCTCCTCAAGCGTGTGCCCGGTGACCAGGTGCCGCTCCCCCACCAGCGCTAGGTGCCACATGAGCGCCGCGACCAGCGGCGGCACAAACCGGAACGCCACCATGTACGGCGTCGTCTCGTCCGGCACGGCGATCTGGTGCAGCGCCGCGAACATGCCCGACGTCCCGGACAGGATCCAGGTGAGCGTCAGCAGCACGCCGTACGGCCGCCCCTCCAGGGCGGCGTTGCGTGCCAGGAGGGCGACGGCGACGAGGCTGACCTCGAGGAACCCGGCCAGCCCGAACGCCTCGATGCGCGACATGTGCGCGACCTCGAGCCCGAACAGGACCATGCCGCTGTAGGCCAGGGCGGTCGCGATGGTCGCGGCGAGGACGACGGCCACCATGGGCAGATGCCGACCCCGGTAGCGCACCGGCCCGTCAGGCGTGTGGGACTGGCGAGCGGACAGATCGGACAGAGACACGAATTCCTCCGGAATGTGGTGATCGGCGCATATACCACCATCCCGACGAACTGCACGTCAATGTCGCTCCAGGCGCCTACCGTCGTCGCACGCGGGCGCCTACCGCCAGAATCCCGGCGAGCACGAGGCCCGGTCCCACCACCCACACCGGACGACCGAGCCACCACGCCGCCGTCGGCTCCGCGCTGAGCGTGTGCCCGGTGCGCTCGTACAGCCACAGGAACGCCACGAGCGCCGTCATGTGCCACACGAACACCGGCATGGCCAGGCCGTTCGCCGCCACGACCACGCGCCACGGACCTGGTCGCGACAGCCACGCGGCGAGCCACGGGCGCGCGAGCAGCGCCAGGCCGAGTTGGAAGACCGCGAGCGCCACGATGGGCGCCGTGGTGGGGAACATATTGCTGACCCCCTCACCCGCCACCGCCACCATCGAGCGTGAGTACGGTCCCAGGCCCGTCAGTGCGACGAGGCCCGTGAGCCCCACCGCCGCGACAAGCGCCGCCGTGCGCCGCCCGCCCCGCAGCAGCGTGCCGTCGCGCCAGAAGTAGCCGAGCTGGTGGACGAGCACGAAGACCGCGAGCGAGCCGACCCACCCGACGACAGGGGCGCCCCAGCCGGGCCCAAGCCGCACCGCGTCGGCGGCGAGCACCACGGCGGCGAGCGCGACCGGCGCACGCCAGCCCCAGCGTCGGTGCAGCCGCACCGTCACGGGAACCAGCGTGATGACGACGGCGTACACGCCCAGGAACCACAGGGGCGCCAGCACGGCCAGCCCCCAGCGCAGGACGCTGGGCCGGCCGGACGCGAGCATGACGAGGTCGAACGCCGCCCAGCACGCGGCCCAGGGCGCCACGGGCACGAGCAGCCGGCGCAGGCGCCGCCCCACGAACAACCCCGCGCCACCGCCGTCGCGCTCGACGGCCTGCCACCCGGCCAGGTTGGCGTAGCCCCCGACGAAGAAGAACACCGGCATGACCTGCAGCACCCAGGTCGCCGCCCAGCCGCCGGGGATGTCGCGGATCGGGTTCGGCATGGTCAGCGCGCCGTCGGCGCCCCAGTGCGTGAGCGACAGCGACCAGTGCCACAGCACCACGACGCCGATGCTCACCACGCGCAGCAGGTCGACCACGCGGTCGCGGCCCGCGGGCGTGGCGGCCACCGCCACGTCGAGGGCGGACTCGGGACGCCCGCGCGGGCCGGTCCCCCGCACACGCGGTCGTCGATCGCTCACTGTTCCTCCGCTGGTTCGGTCGCCGGGCCGGCGCGGGAGTCCAGTCTGGCGGGGCGCGGGCCGACGAGCACACCGGACGCCGGGTAGCCAGGGCGGATGTGCGTGGTTCCACACAACCTCGCTGGTTGAGCCCGTCGAAACCGGGCCAAGTGATCGGGCGGTGGTTTCGACGGGCTCAACCACCGGCGGCGGCTCAACCACCGGGCGCGCCCGACCACCGGGCTCAAGGTAGCGTCCGAGGTCATGACCAGCGCCGACCGCGCGGCCGCCTCCGCCACCCGCGCGGCCACCGGGCTCGCCCTGCCGACCCTGACCGCCATGGTCGTCGGCTCGATGGTCGGCGCCGGGGTGTTCCAGCTTCCGGCCCGCTTCGCGCGCGAGACCGGCGTGTACGGAGCGCTCATCGCCTGGGCCATCGCGGGGCTGGGCATGCTCAGCCTGGCCCTGGTCTTCCAGACGCTCGCCGTCCGCAAGCCCGACCTGGACAACGGTGTGTACGTCTACGCGCGTGAGGGCTTCGGCGCGTATCCGGGCTTCCTGGCGGCGGTGGGCTTCTGGGCGTCGGCCTGCGCGGGCAACGCCTTCTACTGGGTGCTCATCATGACGACGGCGTCCCAGCTCTTCCCCTCGCTGGAGCCGGTGCTGGGACACGGTGACACCCCGGCGGCGTTCGCGGTCTCGGTCGTCGCGGTGTGGGGCGTCTTCGCCCTCATCCGGCGCGGCGTGCGCGAGGCCGCCGTCGTCAATCTGGTCGTCACGATCGCCAAACTGCTGCCGCTCGGGCTGTTCCTGGCGCTGGCCGTGTGGGCGTTCGACGCCGAGGTGTTCGCGGGCAACCTCACGGGCGGCTACGACGTGCCGGGCGGTGAGTCCCTGTTCCTGCAGGTGCGCGGCACCATGCTCGTGACGGTGTTCGTGTTCCTCGGCATCGAGGGCGCGAGCGTCTACTCGCGCTATGCGCGCTCGCGCCGCGACGTCGGGCGCGCCACGGTGCTCGGCTTCGTCTCGGTGCTTGCCCTGTTCGCGAGCCTGTCGATCCTGTCCTACGGCGTGGCGCCCCAAGCCCGCCTCGCCACGCTCCCCCAGCCGTCGGCGGGCGGCGTGCTCGAGGCCGCGGTCGGGCCGTGGGGCGGCGCGCTCATCCGCGTGGGGCTCGTGGTCAGCGTGCTGGGCGCGTACCTGGCCTGGCAGCTCTTGGCCGCCGACGTCGTGTACGCGGCGGCCTCCGACGGCGACCTGCCGCGCCATCTCGCGACACTCAACCGGCACGGCGCGCCCCAACGCGCCGTGTTGTGGACGTCGGTCCTGGTCACCGCGATCCTCTTCGCCGTCCAGTTCGCGGCCGACACGCTCGACTTCGCGCTCGACCTGACGGCCGCGCTCGCCCTCGCGCCGTTCGCGCTCGCGAGCGCGTATGCGCTGCGCATCGCGTTGCGCGGCGACGGGTACGACGGCGTCGCGCCGCGCACCCGCGCCCGCGACCTGGCCGTCGCCTGCGTCTCGACCGCCTACACGCTGTTCCTGGTCTGGGCCGCGGGATACGTGTTCGTGATCCTGGCGGGCCTGCTGCTGACCCCCGCCACGCTCCTGTACGCGGTGGCCCGGCGCGAGAGCGGGCAGCCCGTGTTCACCCGGGCGGGGCGCGGCGTCTTCTGCGTCGTCGCCGCGTGCGCGCTGGTCGGGCTCGTGCTGCTCGCCACGGGTACCGTGCAGATCTGACCGTCCGCCACCCCGGCCCCAGGGAGTCACCGTGTCTCTAGCGCCCTTCGGCGTCCACTCCGAGGTCGGCAAGCTCAACACCGTGCTCGTGTGCCGCCCCGGCCTGGCGCACGAGCGCCTGACGCCCCGCAACAACCACGACCTGCTGTTCGACGACGTCCTGTGGGTCGCGAACGCGCAGCGCGACCACGCCGACTTTGTGCGCCAACTGGGCGAGCGCGGCGTCGACGTCCTGGAGTTGCACGACCTGCTCGCGGCCACGCTCGCCGTGCCGGGGGCGCGCGAATGGCTGCTCGACCGCAAGATCGTCGCCAACGAGGTGGGGCTGGGCCTGCTGGCCGACACGCGCGCCTTCCTGGAGTCGCTCGACGACGTCGCGCTCGCCGAGTACCTCATCGGCGGCCTGTCGGTGCGTGACCTGCCCGCCGACCTGCGCTCGGCCCGCGTGACGCTCGCGCGCGAGTCCGGGGTCGGCGAGTACCTCATGCCGCCGCTGCCCAACACGATCTACACGCGCGACACCACCTGCTGGATCTACGGCGGCCTGACCCTCAACCCGCTCTTCTGGCCCGCGCGGCACGGTGAGACGCTGCTGATGAAGGCCATCTACGAGTTCCACCCGGCCTTCGCCGGCTCCACGGTCTGGTGGGGCGACCCGGAGCGCTCGTGGGGCCGGGCCACACTCGAAGGCGGCGACGTCATGCCGATCGGCAACGGCGCCGTGCTGATCGGCATGAGCGAGCGCACCTCACGCCAGGCCGTCAGCCAGGTGGCCGCGACGCTGTTCGACGCCGGCGCCGCCGAGCGTGTCGTCGTGGCGGCGCTGCCCAAGATGCGCTCGGCCATGCACCTCGACACGGTGCTGACCTTCGCCGACAGGGACCTGGTCACCTACTACCCCGACATCGTCGACGGCATCGCGTCGTATTCGCTGCGCCCCGCCGACGCCGGTGGCCTTGAGGTCACCGCGGAGTCCGCTCCGTTCGTCGACGTCGTCGCCGACGCCCTCGGACTTGCGCGACTGCGCGCCGTCGAGCCCGGCGGCGGCTGGTATGCGGGAGAGCGTCAGCAGTGGGACAGCGGCAACAATGTGGTGGCCGTCGAGCCCGGCGTCGTGTTCGCCTACGACCGCAACACCCACACCAACGCCCTGCTGCGCGAGGCGGGCGTCGAGGTCGTCGAGATCGTCGGCGCCGAGCTCGGCCGCGGCCGGGGCGGCGGGCACTGCATGACGTGCCCGATCTCGCGCGACCCGGTCGACCTGTAGCCCGCACCCTCCAGCGCCGGCGGCGTCGATGGTTGCCGTGCGCCACCAACCTCCGAGTGATAAGACGGTTTCGAACCTCAACTGCGGGCAGGTGCCCGTGACAGCGCCGCGAGGAGCAACCGTGGGCACGACGGGTCGATCGTCCAGCTATCTCAAGGCGGCCGTGTGCGCCGTCGCGTCGGTGACGATCCTGCTCGCCGGAGGATCCACCTACGCCCTGTGGTCGCAAGAGGGCACGGTCGACGGCGGCGAGGAGACCATCACCGACGGCGCCTGGGAGTGGTCCGCGCAGGTGGGCGACATCGCGTGGTTCGACACCTCCCCCGAGCTCGACGCCGGGGACGACCCGGCCACCTGGGGTCCCGCCGACCAGGGGTGGGAGAACACCTGGACCGGGCCGTGGGACGCCGAGGTCGGCGGGTTCCCCATCGACCCGGCCACGTTCCACATCGTGCCGGGCGACACCATCACCGGCAGGTTCACCATCGAGGCGGCGGTCACCGACCTCGACGGGCAGAACCTGCGCGCGCAGCTGACGGACGCGGCCTACGACGGCGCGGTCAGCGCAGGTGATCCGCTGCAGGTGGTGGGCGACACGCTCGACGTGACCGTCAACGAGGGTGTCGCCACGGCCACGGTCGAGGTCACGTTCCCCGACGACCCCTCGAACGACTATGAGAGCCAGGCGGGCGGGTCGTCCGTCGTGTCGCTGGGCGACTACTCGATCACGATCACACAGGTGCGGCCCTGACGGGCTCGGTGACCGTCGTGCGCCGCCGCCCCAGGTGGGTCACCGCGGGCCGGCGCGCTCGCGCGGCCCTCGGATGGGGCGCGCTGGTCGCGCTGACCACCCTGGCCCTGTTGGTCTTCGTGATCCCTCAGGCGCACGCCGGGTCCGGGCTGACCATCCTGTCGGGATCGATGCGCCCGGCCATCGACCCCGGCGACGTCGTCGCGATCCGCGGGATCAAGCCGCACCAGGTGTGCGACGGCACGGTCAAGGTGGGCGACATCGTCACCTTCATGCCCGACCCCGAGGACGCCACGCTGGTCACCCACCGACTGGTCGCTATCCGCCACGACGACCTCGACCCCGACGGCTACGAGGACACCACCTACGAGGGCTGCTCGTTCGTCACCCGCGGCGACGCGAACACCGCCGAAGACAGGGCTTTGCCCGCACGCGCCATGAAGGGCGTGGTCATGTACACCGTCCCGAAGGTCGGGTACGCGATCAACGCGGTGCGCCGTGTGGCCCACCTGCGGTGGGCCGCCCTCGCCGCGTCCGGCGTGCTGGCGGCGTTGGCCGTGTACTACGCGGTCGGGCGCAAGCGGGCGGACCCGGAGCCGGAGTACTACATCTGATCGCCCAGGATCGTCGGAGCGGCTCGAGGAGGTGGGACGGTGCGCGGCAGGGCTGTCGCGGGGCTGTGCGTGAGCGCGATCGCCGTCGGCGCGATCGCCTTCGGCACGGGAGTCAGTGGCGCGCTGTGGACCCAGGAGGTCGCCGTCTTTGGCCCGACGGCGGTGCTGACGTGGACCGGCCCCACCCCCACCGCGGAGCCTCCGGTGAGCACGGGCACCGCCGTGTGCGAGAACTTCGACCCCGACGAGGGTGACTACCACATCACGATCTACTGGCCGCTCCTGGCGAGCATCCAGCCGCTCGAGTCCACCTACACCGAGTACCTGCTCGTCGACGGCGTGCGCTACCCGCTGTCGAGCGACAACACCTCCGGGTATCACCCCAGGTACAACATCTCCAACGTCACGATCGCCGCCACTGGATGGCGGGCGACCGAGCCGCTGACGCCGGCATACGTCGTGGTCTCCGACGCGAACGGCGTCGACCTGGACTCGGCGCGCATCACCATCGGGCAGCGCTTCAACGACCCGGTGATCGTCGCCTGCGCGCCGTGAGGGTCGAGCCCGCGGCGGGGCGCCGTCGCGCCCTACAGCGTGAGCGCCTCGACGACGTCGGGGCTCATCGCCGCGAGCGCCGCGGCTCGCGCCTGCGGCGCCCCGTCCGCGCTGCGCGCCGCGTCGGCGACGTCGCGGACCTCCTGCTCGGTGTGCCGCGAGAGCGCGTAACGCACCGCGGGAACCGCGGTCGGTCCCATCGACAGCGAGGTGACGCCGAGCCCGGCGAGCACCACCGCCATGACCGGGTCAGACGCCGACTCACCGCACACCCCCACGGGCTTGCCGCACCGCTCCCCCGCTGCGGCGGTCGCGGCGACGAGGTCGAGCACGGGCGGCCAGAACGGGTCGACCAGGTCGGCGAGCTCATCGCGCAGACGGTCGGCCGCCATCGTGTACTGGGCCAGGTCGTCAACGCCGATCGAGACGAAGTCGACCTCGGCCAGGATCGCGTCGGCGCGCAATGCGGCCGCGGGGACCTCGACCATGACGCCCACGGTGGGCAGCCCGTGGGAGCGGGCGCGACGCGCGAAGTCGCGCGCCTCGGCGGGCGTGGCGATCATCGGCGCCATGACCCACGGCATGCGACCGGTCATCGCCGCGGCGTCGGCGATGGCGCCCAACTGCGTGTCGAGCAGGCTCGGGCGGGTGCGCACGAGCCGGTAGGCCCGCACCCCGAGGGCGGGGTTCTCCTCCGCGGGCATGGCCGCGAACGCCAGCGGCTTGTCGGCCCCGGCGTCGAGGGTGCGGATGACGACCTTGCGCTCCCCGAACGAGGTGAGCACCGCGGCATAGGCCGCCGCCTGCTCGGCGTGTGAGGGGGGCGTCGCCCGTCCGAGGAACAGCGCCTCGGTGCGCAGCAGCCCGACGCCCTCGACCGACTGGCCGGCGGCGTGGGCTGCGGCGCCGGGCGTGCCCACGTTGGCCAGCAGCGCGAGCGGGTTGCCGTCGGCGAGCGCGCCGGGCGAGGAGTCCTGCGCGAGGGCGCGGGCCACCTCGCCGCGGCGGCGGAACGCCTCGGCGACCTGCGGTCCCGGCTCGGGGATGACGGTGCCGGCGGCGGCGTCGACCGCCACGACCGCGCCCGCCGGCAGACCGCTGGCGCCCTCGGCCCGCATGACGCAGGGGATGCCGTGCTGGCCGGCGATGATCGCGGTGTGCGACGTGGGCCCGCCGCGGTCGGTGGCGATGGCCAGCACGAGCGACATGTCGAGGGCCGCGGTGTCGACCGGCGACAGATCCTCGGCGACGACGACGCTGGGACGTGTGAGCGCCGGCACGCCGGGCTCGGGCTGACCGAGCAGGCGGGCCGCGACACGGTCGCGCACCGAGCGCAGGTCGGTGACGCGCTCGGCGAGGTAGCCGCCCGCGGCGGCGAACGTCTGGGCGAACTCGTCGACGACCTGGGTCAGCGCCGTGACCGGGCCGGTCCCGGCCGCGATCTTGGCGGCCGTCTGGCCGCGCAGGCCCGGATCCGACGCCATCGCCGCGCTGGCCCCCAGGATCGCGGCGCCGGCGCCGGTCAGGTGGGCGGCCCGGGAGCTCAGGGCTGCCGCGACCTCGTCGAACGCCTGTGTCGCGCGCGCGGCCGCGGCCGCGCTGTCCGCGGGGGCTGGCTCGTCGGCCGGGACGGCCGGAGCCGGGGCGACCGCCACGACGGGGCCGATCGCGGCCCCGCGCCCCACCCCCACGCCCACCAGAGGCGCGAGGGTGGGGGTGGCGAGTGCCGTCACGGGGTGGCCTGCGGCGCGTCGAGGTCGGTCTCCAGCAGCGCGACCAGCTCGTCGAGCACGCGCTCGGCGTCCGGGCCGTCGGCGTCGAGACGCACGTGCGCGCCCTGCGCCACGCCGAGCGCCATGACCATGAGGATGCTCGACGCGTCGATGGGCGCGCCGTCGCCGACCGTGAGGGTCACCGGGACACCGCTGGCGGCGACCGCCTGGGTGAACAGCGCCGCGGGGCGCGCGTGCAGACCGGAGCTCGATGCGATGACGGCGTGGCGGGTGGGCATGGTGGTTCTCCTTCGTGCGGGTCAGGCGTGGGCGGCCGCGGGCTCGGCCGCCTCGACGGGGGCGCGGCGCAGGGACTTCAGGACGATGACGACGCCGGCGCACACCGCCGCGCCGATGACGACCGCGGCGACGAACGCGAACGGGTTGCCGATCAGCGGCGCGACCCAGACTCCGCCGTGCGGGGCGCGCAGCGTCGATCCGAACGCCATGACCAGGCCGCCCGTGACGGCCGAGCCGACGATCGAGGAGGCGAGCACGCGCCACGGGTCGAGTGCGGCGAACGGGATGGCGCCCTCCGAGATGAACGAGGCGCCCAGCAGCCACGCGGCCTTGCCGTTCTCGCGCTCGGCCTGCGAGAACAGCGCCTTGCGCACCACGGTGGCCAGGGCCATGCCCAGGGGGGCGACCATGCCCGCGGCCATGACGGCCGCCATGATCTTGAGCTGGGCGGCGTCGGCGGCCAAGCCGGGCGTCGCCAGGCCGGTGGTCGCGAACACGTAGGCGACCTTGTTGACGGGTCCGCCGAGGTCGAAGCCCATCATGGCGCCGAGGATGACGCCCAGCAGGATCGCGCTCTGGCCCGACAGGCCGCCGAGCCAGCTCGTCAGGGCGTCCATGAGCGCGGCGATCGGTCGGCCGAGCACCACGAGCATGAGTCCACCGGTCACGAGCGTCGACAGCAGCGGGATCACGACGACGGGCATCACACCGCGCACGCCCTTGGGCACGGGCCAGCGGCTGATCCACAGGGCGAGGAAGCCGCCGAGGAAGCCCGCGGCGAGGCCGCCGAGGAATCCGGCGCCGACCGTGACGGCGATGGCGCCGCCGACGAAGCCGGGCACGATGCCGGGCCGGTCGGCGATCGCGTAGGCGATGAACCCGGCGAGCACGGGGACCAGGAACCCGAACGCCGCGCCGCCGACGACGAACAGCAGCGCCGCCCAGTGCTGGGCCGAGACGACGGAGAACTCGTGGATGAGCGTGTCGGCGCTGACCTGGGTGACCTCGACGGCGCCGTGCTCGCCCCAGGCCGCCTGCGCGAGGATGAACGACAACGCGATGAGGATGCCACCCGCCGCGACGAACGGGATCATGTACGAGATGCCTGTCATGAGCCACTGGCGCACGCGGGTCGCCGTCGAGGCGCCGGCCTCGACCTTGGTGGCCGGGGCCGCGGTGGGCACGGACTCGTCGGCGGACGGGGGCGCGGGCGCGGGCCCCGCCTCGACGGCGGCGACGGCCTGGGCGAGGACGGCGGCGGCGTCGTGCACCGCGGCCTTGACCCCGACGTCGACCGTCGGCTTGCCGGCGAACCGGCCCCGGTTCTGCACCTCGAGGTCGGCGGCGAAGATGACGCCGTCGGCGGCCGCGATGACCTCAGGGTCGAGCGGGACCGAGCCCGCGGCGCCCTGTGTCTCGACGACGACCTCGTGCCCGGCGGCCTTCCCGGTCTGCTCCAGCGCCTCGGCGGCCATGTAGGTGTGCGCGATGCCCGTGGGGCATGACGTCACGGCGACGAACCTCATGCCGTCACGACCTCCTCGGAGATGATGCGGGCGACCCCCGCCGCGTCGGGCGCCGTGCGGATCGCGTCCCGGAAGCTCTCGTGCACCAGCCGCCGCGCCAGCGCGGCGAGGATGCGCAGGTGGGCCAGGTCACCCTCGGCGGGCGCCGCGATGAGGAACACGAGGGTCGCCGCGCCGTCGGGCCCGCCGAAGTCGACGCCCGCGGGCACGCGTCCGACGGCGAGCGACGGGACGCTCACGTGGGCCGACTTGGCGTGCGGCAGTCCGACGCGGCCGGGCATGCCCGTGGAGGTCTGCGCCTCCCGCGCCAGGACGTCGGCGACGAAGCCGTCGAGGTCGCTCACGCGCCCGGCGTCGGCCAGCAGCGACGCGAGCTCACGGATGACGGCCTCGCGGTCGCCGCCCGCGGCGTCGAGCGCGACAAGATCAGGGGTGGTCAGGGCAGGCATGTCCTACAACTCCTCAACAGCGGTGGTGGGGTCGGGCTCCGCGACGACCTGAACGTCGTCCGGATGGATCTGGGCGGGTGCGGGCACGCCGCTGCCGGGCAGCAGCACCGCGGCGCGGCCCCACGCGACGGCCGTGCGCAGCGCCTGGCGGGGACCGAGGTGCGCTGCGGACAGGTATCCGGCGAGCGTCGAGTCGCCCGCGCCGACGGTCGACAGCGGGACCAGCGGCGGGCCGCCGGCCCACCAGGTCCGCTCGGGGGTGACGAGCAGCGCGCCGTGGGAGCCGAGCGAGACCAACGCCTGTGCGACGCCGGCGCGCATGACGTCGCGGGCGGCGGCGACGACGTCGCCGACCGTGCGCAGCTCTCGCCCGGCCAGCTCGGCGAGCTCCTCGTCGTTGGGCTTGACGAGGCTCGCGACGCCCGCCGCGACGGCCGCGGCGAGTGGCGCGCCCGAGGTGTCGAGGGCGAGCCGCGCCCCCGCCCGCGCGCACACCTGGCCGAGCCGCACGTAGAAGTCGTCGCCCGCGCCCGCCGGCAGGCTCCCGGCGCCGACGACGACGCGATCGTCCGGCTGCGCGCCGAGCGCCGCGGCGACGGCGTCGAGCAGCGCCGTGGCCTCCGCCTCGGTCAGCGCCGTGCCGGGCGCGTTGAGCTTGGTGGTGCGCCCCGCGGCGTCGACGACCGTCACGTTGGAGCGCGTCTCGCCGCCGACCCTCACGGGCGCCACGGTGATGCCCGAGGTCGCGAGCAGGTCCACGAGCTGCGCGCCGTCGGCCCCGCCCACGGGCAGCACCGCGGTGGCGGGCACGGCGTTCGCGCCCAGGGCCCGCGCGACGTTGACGCCTTTGCCGCCCGGGTCCTTCCGGGTCGCGGTGGCGCGCACGACCTCGCCGACAGCGAGGTCGTCGACCTCGAAGGTGCGGTCGAGGCTCGGGTTGGGGGTGAGGGTGAGGATCATGCGAGCACCACCCGCACACCGGCGGACTCCAGCTCCTCGCTCAGCGCGGGGTCCAGGTCCCGGTCGCTGACGAGCGTGTCGACGTCGCCGATCGGCGCCACAAGGCCCAGGTCCGTGCGGCCGACCTTGGAGTGGTCGGCGAGCACCACGACGCGCTTGCCCGCACGGATGAGCGCGCGCTTGACGACGGCCTCGGACAGGTCGGGGGTCGTCAGCCCGTCCTCGACCGTCAGTCCGTTGGCGCCGAGGAACGCGACGTCGGCTCGCACGTCGGCCAGGGACCGCTCCGCCCAGGCGCCGACGGCCGCGAGCGTGCGCCCCCGGATCGTGCCCCCGACCAGGTGCAGCGTGATGTGGGGGCGCCCGGACAGCAGGATGGCGATCGGCAGCGAGTGCGTGACCACGCTCAGCTCGCGGTCGGGGGGCAGCAGCTCGGCCAGGCGGTAGGTGGTCGTGCCGGCGTCCAGGATGATCGAGCCGCCGTCGGGCAGCTCGGCCAACGCAGCCTCGGCGATGGCCTGCTTCTGCGGGGCGAACAGGCCCTGGCGCGTGTCCAGTCCGGGTTCGAACCCGAACCGCTCGATCGCGATGGCCCCGCCGTGCACGCGACGCAGCAGGCCGCGCCGCTCCAACTGGGTCAGGTCCCGGCGCACCGTCTCGGGGGTCACGTCGAGCTCGGCCGCGAGGGCCGCGACTTCGACGCGCCCGTGCTCGCGAGCCCGGTCGGCGATCGCCCTTAACCGCTCCTGTGCGTACACGTCCACTCCGCGCTTCTCCGCCGAGGCGGTGATCTCTTTTGCTTGGTTCTGTTCTACGCCCGGTTATGCCTGGTGTCATCTCCATGTCGCATCGATGGCGCGTTCAATCGGTTTCAAGCAGAACCAATCGGGGCGAAATGGGTTTCTCTCGGCGACAGTCGTGACCGCGACGACATCAGAAGTTCACGCGCCTGTGGCCTATCCGTCCACATGCCTCCACTACCTTGGCCGCATCGTCCACACGAGAGGCGGGCAGATGCTGCCGACCGTCGTCCTCGACTTCGACGGGACCCTCGCCCTCGGGCCCGGCCCGGCGCTCGCCTACGCGCGGCGCGTGGCCGCCGCCGTCGCCGACCCGCGCCTGCTCGTCCAGGCGCGGACGGCCGTCGAGCGCGCCGCGGTCGGCGACGAGGCCTTCTGGGACGGGTACGACGCCGTCCGGCAGGTCGCGCTCGCCCACGCCGTGCCCGAGTCGGTGCTCACCGACGCCTACCTCGCCAGCCGCGACGACCTCGGCACTGACGCGGCGCCCGTCTCCGGCCCGCCCGGGCTCGCCGACTTCCTGGCCGCCCTGCGCTCCCACGCCCGCCTCGTGCTCGCGACCAATGCCCCGCCCACCGGCGTCGAGCGCGTGCTCGACGCCATCGGCGCGGCCCCTCACCTGGCCGAGCGCCACTTCGCGGTCGGCAAGCCCGCCGGATTGGCCGCCGTCGTCGCCCACCACCTGACCGCCGGCCCCGTGCTCAGCGTGGGCGACGTGTGGGCCTACGACCTGGAGCCCGCCCGAGCGCTCGGCGCCGACACCGCGCTGGTCGGCCCGACGGCGGCGCACGCCGCCGTCCCCGCGACACTGCGCGGGCCGAGCCTCGCCGCCCTGTACGGCGACCTCCACTCTTGGGCCGCGACCGCGGCCGAAGGACCGTCGGCGCCCGCCGACGTCGACCCCCTTGACCGAAAGGCATGACGGACATGCGCAAGACCCTGTTCGCGCCGGGTGCGCTCGCCATCGCAGCCCTGGCCCTGACCCTGGCGGGCTGCAGCCCCTCCGCCACCGCCGACGCAGACTCCGACGCCGAGCCGCCCGCGGAGCTGACCCTCGCCCTCATCCCCAACGAGCAGGTGGGCGACCTGGTCACCTCGGCCAAGCCGCTCACCGACTACCTCTCGGACCAGCTCGGCATCCCCGTGCGCGGCGTCGTCACCAAGGACTACGCCGCCGCGGTCGAGGCCATCTGCTCGGGCCAGGCCCAGATCGCCATCGCCGACGCCGGCTCGCTCGCCGCCGCCCAGGACCAGTGCGGCGCGTTCCCCGTGCTCCAGGACGTGCGCTTCGGCGCGTCCTCCTACGCCGCGCAGTTCTTCACGAGCGTCGACAACGCCGACAAGTACTGCACCGACACCCCGGTCGAGGCGACCTACGCCGCCAACGGCGCCTCGTACCTGTACTGCAACGGCGTGGCGAACGGCGAGACCAACACGGGTGTCGGCCCGGTCGGGCTCGACGCCCTCGCCAAGATCACCCCCGGCACGAAAGTCGCGTTCGGCAACACGACGTCGCCTGCCGGCTATCAGCTTCCGGTCCTCGACCTGGAGGCGGCCGGCGTCGACGTCGACACGCTCCAGCAGGTGCCCGTGACCGGCAACGACAACCTCGTCATGGCGGTCTACAACGGCGACGCCGAGGTGGGCTTCGCGTACTGGGACGCGCGCTCGGCCATCGACACGGCCGAGGTCCCTGACCTCGGGCAGAAGGTCGTCGTCTTCGGCCTGTCGGAGATGTACCCCAACGGCGGCGTCGTGCTCGGCCCTGACGTGCCCGCCGACCTGCGTGACCAGATCACCACGCTCATGGGCGGATACGACAAGGTCGACCCGGACACGCTCCAGAGCATCTTCGACCAGACCGGCTGGACTCCCGCCGACCCCGACCAGATCGACCTCGCCCGCAAGGTCACGGCCCGGTTCGCGGGCAAGTGACGGCCACCCCAGCCCCGGGCCCGGAGGCGGCGCCGGCCGCCTCCGGGCCCTGGCCCGTACGACTCGACCACGTCACCGTCCGCTACCCCACGGGCACGACGGCGCTGCGCGACGTGTCCTTGGCCGTCGAGGCGGGCGAGATGATCGCCGTCGTCGGGCTGTCGGGCTCGGGCAAGTCGACCCTGGTGCGCACCGTCAACGGGCTCGTCGCCCCGACCGAGGGCGCCGTCCGGGTCGGCCCCTACGACGTCGGCGCGCTGCGGGGGCGGGGGCTGCGGCGGCTGCGCGGCGAGGTCGGCATGATCTTCCAGTCCTTCAACCTCGCCGACCGCGCGAGCGTCTACCAGAACGTGCTCGTCGGCCGGGTCGCCCACACCCCGACGTGGCGGACCCTGCTGGGCGCGCCCACACGCGCCGACCGCGACACGGTGCTGGCCGCGCTCGACTCGGTCGGCATGCTGGAGCGGGTCTGGGGCCGGGCTGGCGCCCTGTCGGGCGGGCAGAAGCAGCGCGTCGCCATCGCGCGGGCGCTGAGCCAACGCCCGCGCGTCATGCTCGCCGACGAGCCCGTGGCGAGCCTCGACCCGCCCACCGCCCACGCGGTCATGGCGGACCTGCGGCGCATCAACACCGAGCGCGGGCTGACGGTGCTGGTCAACCTGCACCTGATGGACCTGGCCCGGCAGTACACGACGCGCATGATCGGGCTGCGCGGCGGCGAGCTGGTCTATGACGGCCCCTCGGCGAGCGCCGACGACACCGTGTTCGAGGAGATCTACGGCCGCCCCATCCAGGCGCGCGACCGGTTGGGGCGGATCCGATGACGGCGCGTCTCGCCGTCCCACCGCGCCCACGCACCTGGCCGCGCACGCTCGCGGCGCTGGGCGTCGTCGGCGCGGTCACCGTGGTCGCCTTGACCCCCGCGCTGGGCGGCATCGACGTGGACCTGGGCGCGATCGCGCGCAACTGGCACTTCGGGGCCAGCCGCGTGGCCGCCCTGCTGCGCCCCGACCTGTCGATCCTGCCGCGCACCGTCCGCCCGCTGCTCGAGACGCTCGAGGTCGCCGTCCTCGGCGCGGCGGTGGCCGCCGCCCTCGCCCTGCCGATCGCGATGTGGGCCGCGCGCCCGACCCACCCTGGCCGGGCGCGGCACGTGGTGCGCGCGGCCCTCAACGTCGTGCGCGCCGTGCCCGACCTGGTGTACGCGACCCTCCTGGTGGCCATGGTCGGCGTCGGCGCCCTGCCCGGGGTGATCACCCTCGTGCTGTTCGACCTGGGCGTCGTCGTCAAGCTCGTCTCGGAGGCGATCGAGGCGGCCGACGCCGCCTACCTGGAGGCCGGGCACGCCGCGGGCGGCACGCAGGCGCAGGTCAACCGTCTGCTCGCCGTGCCACAGACCTGGCCCGCCTACGCGAGCCAGGTCCTGTACTCCCTTGAGCTCAACGTCCGTGTCTCGTCGGTGCTCGGGCTCGTGGGCGCGGGTGGGATCGGCCGGCTCATCGACGAGCTGCGCGGCTTCTACCGCTACGACGCCCTCGCGACGGTCATCCTTGAGATCCTGGTCGTCGTCGTGCTCATCGAGGCGGCCTCCAGCGCGCTGCGCGCGAGGCTGCGGTGACCGCCGTCCTTGCGCCCACCGGCGCCGACGTCGCCGCCCCGCCGCGCCCGCGCCGACGCGGCGTGCGGGCCGCGCAGGCCGCCACCGCGGCTGTGGTGCTCGGCGCGGCGCTGCACCTGCGCCTGGACTGGTCGGCTTTGCCGGGGCTGCCGAGCGCGGTGGCGCACTACCTGTGGCTGATGTTCGCCGACCCCGACTGGTCGCGTCTGCCCTACGCGCTGGCGCAGACCTGGGTGTCGGTCCAGATGGCGTGGGCCGGGGCGCTGGCCGGCGTCGTCGTGGCGACGGCGCTCGGCCTCGCCGCGGCCCGCGGGGTCGGACCGGGGTGGCTGCGCCTGCCGCTGCGCGCGCTGTTCGCCGTGCTGCGCGCGGTGCCCGAGGTGGTCATCGCGATCGTCATCCTCACGGTCACCGGCCTGACGCCGTTCACCGGCGCGCTCGCCCTCGCGATCGGCGGGGTCGGCACGCATGCCAAATGGACCTTCGAGACGATCGAGGCCCTGCCCGACGGCGTCGCCGAGGCCGTGCGCGCCGCCGGGGGGACGCGCTCCGCGATCGTGCGCTGGGGCCTGTGGCCCGCCGCCGCGCCCGAGCTCGCGTCGCTCGCGCTGTACCGGTTCGAGATCAACGTGCGCACCTCGGCGATCCTCGGGGTCATCGGTGTGGGCGGCGTCGGCGACCTGCTGACGGGGTACACCCAGTACCGTCAGTGGGACGCCGTGGGCGTGCTGGTCGTCGTGGTCGTCGTGGTGACCATGGCGATCGACGCCGTCTCCGGCGCCATCCGCCGACGGATCACGAAGGGGGCCCGCGCACGTGTCGTGGAACGGACCGGATGACGCCCCGCCGTCGGCGCGCATCGCCGCGCTGGCGCCCGCGCTGCAGCCCAGCGAGCGGCGCGTGGCCGACGCGATCGCAGCGGACCTGGCCGGGGCCGTCGAGCGCACCGCGCAGCAGCTCGCCGACCACGCGGGCGTCGGGCGCGCGTCGGTCGTGCGCACCGCGCGCACGCTCGGGTACGACGGCTACCCGCAGTTGCGCGTCGCCGTCGCCCGCGAGCTCGCTTTCGCTCCGCCGGCCGAGGCCTCGACCGGCGATGGCACGGCTGTCGGCGCGCTGCGCGCGGCGGTCGAGGAGTTCGCGCGTGGGCTGTCGCGCGTGACGTCGGTGCTGACCGAGCAGCAGGTGACCGCCGCGGTCGCCGCGCTTGACGAGGCCGAACGTGTCGTCGTCGTCGCGGCGGGGCTGTCGATGCCGCTGGGGTACGACGCCGCAATGCGGCTCGGCGCGGCAGGCCGGCCGTGCGAGTTCGTGCCCGACCCGCTCGCGCAGCAGATCGCGGCCCGCCAGCTCACGGCGTCGTCGGTCTGCCTGGTGTTGTCGGGCTCCGGGTCGAGCCGGCCCACGCTCGCGGCCGCGGCGGACGCGCGGGACGCGGGCGCCCAGGTGCTCGCCGTGACGTCGTTCGCCGACGCGCCGCTGGTGCGCCTGGCGGACACGGCCCTGGTCGTTCCTCCGGTGGGAGGCACCTTCCGCGACGAGCTGCTGCACACCTCGCGCGCGGCCCTGGCGCTCGTCGTCGAGCAGCTCGTGGAGCTCGTGGCCCAGCGGCGCTCCGGACGCTCGGCGCGGGCGCGCGACGCCGTCCTGCGGGTGCTCGGTGAGAGCCTCGGCGACTGACCCGCCACAGCCGACGTTGCGCGGCGGTCGGGGCCGACCGCCGCGCCCTGCCGTCACACGGCCGTGTACCCGCCGTCGATCAGGTGGTAGCTGCCCGTGATGAACGACGCCTCGTCGCTCAACAGGAAGGACACGAGGTCGGCCACCTCCTCGGGCTCGCCGAGCCGCCCCATCGCGTGCTTCGCGGCGACGTCCGCCGTGATCTCCTGCGGCAGCGCGGTCAGCAGCGGCGTCGCGATATACCCCGGCCCGACGGCGTTGACCCGCACGCCCGAGCGCCCGTAGTCGGACCCGACGGCCTTGGTGAGCCCCACCAGGCCGTGCTTGGCGGCCGTGTAGGCGGGGTTCTGCGGCACGGCGATCGTCCCGGCGATTGACGCCATGTTCACGATGGCGCCGCCGCCCGAGGCGATGATCGCCGGCAGCTCGTAGTGCAGGCAGTACGCGGTCCCGGACAGGTCGATCCCGATGACCCGGTCCCAGTCGGCGATCGGCAGGTCGGCGATCGGCAGGTTCGGGCCCGGGATGCCCGCGTTGTTGACCGCCAGGTGCAGGCCGCCGAACGCGGTCACCACGGCCTCGACGACGTCGCGGTCGTCGTCCGGGTCGGCCACGTCCTGTCGCAACGCGATGCCCGCTCCCCCGGCCTGCTCGACCATGGCGAGCGTGGCCTGGGCCGCCTCGAGGTCCAGGTCGGTCGCCGCGACGGTCGCGCCGTCCGCGGCCAGTCGGATCGCCACAGCGCGGCCGATGCCTGATCCCGCCCCGGTGACCAGCGCGGTCTTGCCTTCGAACCTCATCCTGCTACCTCCAGACGGCAGAGCACCCGCGCGCGCCGCACCCAGGTGCGAGAACAGGACGCGCCGCGCGGGCGCACGCCGGACCGGGCAGTCCCTCCTGCCCGCCCGCCGCTCACGCCGCGGTCCCGACGCCGACGTTACGGCGGACGCGACCCGCCCCGCCCAAGACCCACGAGCGTGGCAGGCAACGATCGGTCGCCGGGCGAGATCCGCGCCGACGGGTGACCGCGCCAGGAGGGCTCGCCGCCGCCGCGCTCACTCGTCGCTGATCGCGTCGGGCACCCACCTCGCGCCCGCCGTCGGACAGCCTGCTGGTCAGGGCGCCGGGTGCTCCGCCTGCCCCGGATACTGGGCGACAGACACCCAGCCGTGGTGGCCCGTGACGCGCTCGAGCTCGTCGGGCGTGACCTCGATCGCCGAGTTGGCGCTGCCGCACGCGGGAAAGACCGTCTCGTACCGGCGCAGTGACTCGTCGAGGTACACGGCGGCCGACGGCGGGTTGCCGAACGGGCAGACGCCGCCCGGCGCGTGGCCGGTCAACGCCTCGACCTCGTCGCCGCCGAGCATGCGCGCCTTGACGCCGAACGCCGTGCGGAAGGCCGCGTTCTGTGTCCGGGCGTCGCCTGCCAGCACCACGAGGATCGCCGTGCCCGGCTCGGCGCCGCGGAAGCTGAGAGTCTTGGCGATGCGCGCCGGCTCGACGCCGAACGCCGCCGCGGCGAGCTCGACCGTCGCCGACGACTGCGGCGTCACCCGGATCCGGTCGGCCATGTCGAAGCGAGCGAGATGGGCGGCGGCCACGTCGAGCGACATGCCGACGATGATAGGGGCGCTCCGATCGCGCCAGCAGCCCGCGCAGTTTGCGCCCACGGCTCGCGCCGTGTTGAGGTGAGGCACACCTCAGCACGAACGAGCGTCCGAGCCCGGGGCGAACCACCGCCCCGCAGCGCCCGCGCTCGACGAAGGAACGCATGCCCCCCACCGGCGACCGCCACGTCCTGCTCGCAGGCGACCTCCACGACATCCCGCGGATCGTGATGGTCCTGGAGCACTCGTCGCCGTGGGTGTACGGCCAGATCTACCTCGAAGTCGACGACCGCGACCTCCCCGTCGCCCGCGCGCTCCTGCTGGACGAGCTGCCGGATGGCGTCTGCCTGACGCTCCTGCTCCGCCCCCGCGGCGCCGCGAGCGCCCCGGGCGAGCTGCTGGCCCGGGCGCTGACCGGCTGGGTCGCGGAGTGGGCGAGCGGCCAGGCGCCGCGCGACGCGGGCGCCATCGCCATGTGGGTCGGATTCGCCGCCAGCCCCGCGGTCGACTCGGCGTGTCAGGCGCTCGGGGCGCGGCTCGCCCGCACGCCCGTGCAGTTGTGCCGGGACTGACAGCCCGGCGTCATGAGCGGATCAGCCGCTCGTCGGGGATGACGGCGACCCCCATGATCTCGATGAGGGCCTCGGCCTGCCACAGGCCCGTGGCGCCGATGCCCGCCATCGCCGGGTAGACCGGCCCCGCCAGCTCACGCCACACCGCGCCGATCTCGCGTCCGTGCGCCTGGTAGTCGGGGATGTCCGTCAGGAAGATCGTGATCGACACGAGGTCGCCGGGAACACCCCCGCAGGCCCGCAGCGTGGTCAGGACGTTGCCGAACGCCTGGCGGAACTGCGCGACGATCCCGCCGGGGACGATCCGCATCTCGGCGTCGAGCGCGGTCTGGCCGCCGAGGTAGAGCGTGTTCCCGCTCAGTGTGCCGTGGGAGTACCCACGGGGCGCGGGCAGCGTGTCCGGGTTCACCGCCAGTGGCGTCAACTCTGAGCTCATGCGCCGCAGGCTAACCATCTATTGACAGATGTGCAACGTTCGTGCGAGAACTGCAATATGCGAGCTGCGACAGTCATCACACCCCACGGCACGACCGCCGCGGTCCAGGACGGCACGACCTGGCGGGCGCTGCCCGCCGCTGACCTCTCAGCCCTCCTGGCCGCCGACGTCGCCTGGCAGCCCGGCGCGCGGCTCGCCGACGCCACGCCGACACTGCCGCTGCCACGTCCGGGCAAGGTCATCTGCTGCGGCCTCAACTACGGCGACCACATCGCCGAGACCGGACGCGACACCCCCTCCCACCCGACGCTCTTCGCCAAATATGCGGACACGCTGACGGGCGACGGCCAAGACATCCGGCTCCCGGCCGGCGTCGAGGTCGACTGGGAGGCCGAGTTGGCCGTGGTCGTCGGGCGCGAACTGCGCAATGCCGACCAGGCGCAGGCGCGCGGAGCAATCGCGGGCTACACGGTCGCCAACGACATCTCCGTGCGCGACTGGCAGCGCCGCACTCCGCAGTGGTTCCAGGGGAAGGCCTGGGACGCGACCACCCCCCTCGGTCCGGTCGTCGTCACCCCCGACGAGCTCGACCCGGAGGCCGGTGTCGAGGTGATCTGCCGCGTCAACGGCATCGAGCGACAGCGAGGCGACACCAAAGCGCTCGTGTTCCCCTGCGCGACGCTCCTGGCCTATGTGTCCACCTTCACCACGCTCAGGCCAGGCGACGTGCTCCTGACCGGGACTCCCGGCGGAGTCGGCATCGGGATGACGCCTCCCGCGCTGCTCGCCGACGGCGACGTCGTCGAGACCGAGGTCACCGGCATCGGCGTCCTGACCAACACCATCCGGCTCGCATGACGCTCCGAAGGAAGACGCCGATGCCCCCCTTCCCCGCCGCGACCGTCTCCGCCCGCACACCGACGTCGACGCTCGTGACGAACGCCCTCACGCTCACGCCGGCCGACGCGGAGGTGTTCGACGTCGCGTTCACCGCCACGACGGGCCGGTGCCCATGGCCCAAGGCTTACGGCGGGGACATGGTCGCGCAGGCGCTGGTCGCCGCGACGCGCACGGTCACCGACGGCAAGTCGATCCACTCGACGCACGCCTACTTCCTGCGGCCTGTCGACATCGGCGCCCAGGTCCGCTACGAGGTCGAACTGCTGCGCGACGGGCGTGGCTACAGCGCACGCCACGTGCGCGGCTTCCAGCACGGCAAGCCCGTGTTCGTGTGCCTGGCGAGCTTCGCCACCGCAGCTCCCGGCGGCGGCTTCCAGCCGGCGATGCCTCCCGCCCCGGGACCCGACTCGGTCTCGACGTCACAGGCGCACCTCGCGTCACGAGACGCGGGCGCGGTCCGCGACGACGCACTGACCTACTGGGCCCTCGGGCGAGGCTTCGACATCCGCCACGCTCCCGACCCCGTCTACCTCACGGCGGACGGCCGGCGCACGCCCCACCAGGCGGTGTGGATCCGACCCTTCGACGCGCTGCGTCCGGTCGACGGACTCAGCCAGACACAGCGTGACGCGGCCGCCCTCGCTTACGTGTGCGACTACACGATCCTCGAGCCCGTCCTGCGAGTGCTCGGACTGGCGTGGGCCGATGAGGGGCTCGTCACCGCGAGCCTCGACCACGCCATGTGGTTCCACCGGCCCGCGACGCTGGGCGGCTGGCTTCTCTACACCCAGGAGGCGCTCTCGGTGGCCGACGGCCGCGGAAGCGCCACCGGCCGTTTCTTCACCGCCGACGGCGTCCATGTGGCGACCGTCGTCCAGGAAGGCATGATCCGGGCCACTGCGCCCGCGAAGGGAGACCAGGAATGAAGACCGCGATCGTCGGTGGCGGCCCCGGAGGCCTGTACCTCGCCACCCTCCTCAAGACCCTCGACCCCGCCCACGAAGTCACCGTCTGGGAGCGGAACGCCGACGACGACACATTCGGGTTCGGGGTCGTCTTCTCGGACGAGACCCTCGGCGGGATCGATGGCGCCGATCCCGTGATCCACGAGCGGATGGAGGCCACGTTCGCCCGGTGGAGCGACATCGACGTCACCTTCAACGGTCACCAGTTCACCGTGGGCGGCCAAGGCTTCGCCGCCATGTCGCGCCGGGTGCTGCTGCGCATCCTGCAGGAGCGGGCCCACGAGCTGGGCGTCACCGTCCATTACCGCACCCCGGGACCCGATCTGGACCTGCTGCAGTCGACGCATGACCTCGTGGTCGCGGCCGATGGGCTGCACTCGGCGATCCGCACCAAGCACTCGGACCACTTCGGGCCTTCCTTGGACCGCCGCGCCAACAAGTACATCTGGCTCGGCACCGATCTCGTGTTCGAGGCGTTCCAGTTCTTCGTCAAGCAGACACCGTGGGGTGTCATGCAGGTCCACGGCTACCCCTACTCGGCCGAGGGCTCGACCTTCATCGTCGAGATGCGCGAGGAGGTCTGGCGCCGGGCGGGCCTTGACAAGACAGAGGGCGACGACCTCCCGCCTGGGGCCAGCGACGAGTACGCCGTCGAGCGGATCGCGCAGATCTTCGCGGACGAGCTCCAAGGACACGCGATCCTCACCAACAACTCCAAGTGGATCAACTTCCACACGGTGCGCAACGAGCGTTGGCACCACGACAATGTCGTGCTGTTGGGCGACAGCGCGCACACCGCGCACTTCTCGATCGGCTCGGGCACCAAATTGGCGATGGAGGACGCGCTCGCTCTGGCGGCGTGCCTGCACGAGCACCCAACCCTCGCTGAGGCGCTCGAGGCCTACGAGACCGAGCGCAAGCCCGTCGTCGAGTCGACCCAGCGCGCGGCGCAGGCCTCGCTCGAGTGGTTCGAGAGCATTGGCATGTACGCCGACCAGGACCCCGCGCAGTTCGTGTTCAACCTGCTGACACGATCGCGCCGTATCACCTTCGAGAACCTCAAGGAGCGCGACGCCGCTTTCGCCGCGCGGATCCAGTCGGCGTTCGCGCACCGCCACGGTGGGCACGAGGACGCTCCTGCGATGTTCCAGCCGGCGCGGATCGGCCAGCTTGAGCTGAAGAACCGCGTTGTGCTCTCGCCGATGGACATGTACTGCGCCACCGACGGGGTCATCGGCGAGTTCCACCTCGTCCACCTCGGCTCACGGGCCCTCGGCGGCGCGGGACTGGTCATGACCGAGATGACGTGCGTGTCCCCCGAAGGACGGATCACCCCCGGCTGTCCCGGTCTGTGGTCCGACGCCCAGGCCGCCGCGTGGCGACGGACCACCGACTTCGTCCACACGCGTTCGACGGCGAAGATCGGCGTCCAGCTCGGCCACTCCGGGCGCAAGGGCTCCACCAAGCTGATGTGGGAGGGCATCGACGAGCCGCTCGACGACGGCAACTGGGAGGTCGTCGCACCCTCCGCCGTGCCATACGGCCCGGGCTGCCATGTGCCGCGCGAGGCCACCCGCGCCGACCTCGACAAGGTCGTCGCCGACTTCGTCGCCGCGGCCGCCCGGGCCGTCGAGGCTGGCTTCGACCTCGTCGAGGTGCACGCGGCCCATGGATACCTCCTCAGCTCGTTCCTCTCCCCGGTCTCCAACCACCGCCTCGACGAGTACGGCGGCAGCCTTCACAACCGGTTGCGCTTCCCGCTCGAGGTCTTCACCGCGGTGCGCGCCGTCGTGCCCGATCACATCCCCGTCACGGTGCGCATCTCGGCCACTGACTGGGCGCCCGAGGGCAACACGGCGGACGACGCCGTCGAGATCGCCCGCGCGTTCATCACGGCGGGGGCCGCGGCGATCGACGTCTCCTCAGGCCAAGTCACCAAGGCCGAGCGGCCGGCGTTCGGCCGCTCGTATCAGACACCGTTCGCGGACCGGATCCGCCAGGAGGTCGCCGCCCCGGCGGGCGTCGCGGTCATCGCCGTCGGCGCGATCTCCTCGCACGACGACGTCAACTCGATCCTCCTCGCCGGTCGCGCGGACCTGTGCGCTCTGGGTCGCACGCACCTGTACGACCCGAGTTGGACGCTTCACGCCGCGGCCGAACAGTCCTACTCGGGGCCCGCCGCCGCGTGGCCGGTCCCGTGGGCGGCAGGGCGACGCAAGCCGCCGACGTCGCGCACCGACAAGGTCCCCCCGCGTCTGCGGCTGCTGTTGGCCGCAGACGAACCGTCGCCCCACCTGCGCTGGCGCGCTGGTGCTACGGTGCCCGCGTGAGTCAACGCCCCATTGCCGTCGGTGTCGCCCGCGCCCGCGTGGAGTGGATCGACACCGACGCGGCGGGCATCTACCACAACAGCACGGTCATCCGGTTCGTCGAGGCCGCCGAATCCCGCCTCATGGTCGAGCGGGGCCTGTCCGACTACTTCCCGACGAGTCCACGGGTGCGCTTCGAGGCGGACTTCGAGGCCCCGCTCTCCTTCACTCAGGACGTCACCACGCAGGTCGCGCTCACGCGCATCGGCACGTCCTCGATGCACTGGGAGTTCGAGGTGTGGGGCGAGTCGTTCCAGGGCCGTCCCCGGCGACGCGCGGCTCGGGGACGGTACGTGACAGTTCACATCGGCGTGGGCCGCCGACCCGGCCACGACCCGGCCAGCGTGCCGTGGCCAGAAGCGTGGCGACGCGCCCTGACCGATCTGGCGGGAGAGCCGCGCACGCCGAGCGCCACGGAGCAGGTCACGTGACGACGGTGGAGACGCTCGATCCGAGCGCGAGCGCCCTGGCGGTGCGACAGTCTCGCAGCACCGTCGTGACCTACCTCGGCGCCGTCGTGCGTCCGCTGGGCGCCTGGACGCCCGTCGCGGCCGCGGTTGAGCTGCTCGCGCTGTGCGGCCTGGACGATCCCGGCGTCCGCACCGCCATCCACAGGCTCAAGCGCAAGGGGTGGCTGACGCCACAGACCCGTGGCGGCGTGCGGGGCTACTCACTGACCAAGCTCGCCGAGGCGACACTCGCGGCGGGAGACAGCGTCATCTGGGACGCACCGACCGCTCCCGCTCTTGAGGACGGGTGGTGCGTCGTCAACTTCAGCGTGCCGGAGTCGCGGCGCGCACAGCGCCACCAACTGCGCTCCCACCTTGCGGCGCAGGGCTTCGGGAACATCGGCACGGCCATGTGGATCGCTCCCGCGCGGCGTCGCGCGGCAGCAGCCCGAGCCATCTCGGACCTTGGCCTTGACGAGTTCGCGACCATCTTCACCGGTGACTATCACGGCCCCCAGGACCTGCGAGATCTCGTCTACGCGAGTTGGGACCTGGCATCGATCGCGCAGGGCTACCGCGGCTTCCTGGACCACTACGAGGCGCTCGCCGATCTCGTCGAGAGCGAGACGCCGCACGGCGCACCTGCGTTCACGAGCTACTTGGAGGCGATCGACGCGTGGCGGCGTCTGCCGTTCGCGGACCCGGGCCTGCCCACGGAGGTTCTGGCGCCGGACTGGCCCGGTCCCGGCGCCGCGCGGGTGTTCCAACGACTCGTCACAGCGCTGGAGCCTCCGGCGCTCTCACACGCGGGCCTCTTCTGGCCGCAGGCTTGATCGACGCCTCAGCGGCCTGCGGTGGCGGACGGGATGCCCGCCACCGCGAGGACCGTGGTTCGAGCGGGTCGATCAGGCGGGGCTCTCGGGACGCAGGCCCTTCTTGACAAGCCGCGGCATGACCTCCTGGGCGAAGTACTCCAACTCACCCACGTAGTCGACGAAGGCCATCGTGATGCCGCCGAATCCCGCCTTGGCGAACCGCTCGATCTCGTCCGCGACATCGTCGGGTGACCCGATGAGGGGGCACGTGCCGTGACCCGCGGCGAACCGGCTGCGGAAGTTCGCCAGCAGATCCTTGCTGAACGACTGCGCGTGCAGGCCCTGCAACCGCATCAGGTTGTCGACCGCGTCCCAGTCGGCGTTCTCCTCGGCGTAGTAGTGCAGGTACTCCTGCGCCTCCTTGCGGGTGGGGCGGCAGACCACGTGCGTCGGACTGAGCACACCCGCCGCGCGTCCCTGGGCAGCCGATGCGGCCGTGAGCTCCTTGACGACTGCGGCGCCCTCCTGCGGGCCGCTGACGATCGTGAAGACGAAGTCGGCGTTGCGCGCGGCGTACGCCTTGCCCTGCGGCGAGGAGCCGGCGTTGAGGATCGGCAGGCGTCGAGCCGCGGGCTTGGGAACCGCTTCGATGCCTCGCAGATCCCAGAATCTGCCGTTGAGGTCGTAACGGCCGTCGCGCGACCACAGGGTGGTCAGGATGTCGACCCACTCCTGAGCCAGCGCGTAACGCGAGTCGTGGTCCTGGGGCAGGTCGGATCCCATCGCGACGTACTCGGGTTGGTTCCAGCCGGCGACGACGTTGACGCCCACCCGTCCCGGGGCCATCTGGTCCATGGTGGCCAGCTGCTTCGCGGTGACCGCGGGGTGGTTGAACGCGGTGTGGATCGTGCTGAAGGCGGTCAGTCGCTCAGTGTTGGCGAGGATCGCCGTCGCCCACGGAATCGGCTCGAGCACGCCCTCATGGAAGTTCGTCTCGCCTCCGTATCCGATCCACCGCGCGATCGGGAGCATGAAGTCAATGCCCGTCTGGTCCGCCAGCCGAGCCAGACGCAGGTTGTCGTCCCATGACGCCGACCACCGCTCGGGGATCGTGGTGACCGCGAGGCCGCCGGAACAGTTCGACGAGAACAGGCCGAGCCGGAAGTGCTCCGACTCGAGGATGGGGATGCTCATGAGGGTGCCTCCAGATGTTGGTTCGAGAGCGAAAGGTCAACGCTGCAGGGTCATGGGGACGTGCGCGGTGGCGGCCATCGTGACGACCTGGCCGATCAGGTAGACGTGGTCTCCGACGTCGAAGGTCCCGGCGACCCGGCATTCGAGTCGCAGCGGAACCTCGCCCGTCAGCATGGGGATGCCGTCGAGCCCGGGTGTCGTCTCGACTCCGTCGAACCGATCGGACCTCGACGCTGCGAACCGCGAGACGAGCTCGGCCTGATGGCTCGCCATCACATGGACGACATACCCGGTCACCGCGACCCACTCGTCAAACCGACTCGACTTCTTGTCGATGCACCAGCCGACCATCGCCGGCTCAAGTGACGCTGAGTGGAAACTGTTGACGGTCTTTCCGAGCGGGCGGCTGAGGCCATTGGCCGTGATGATCGCGACGCCCGTGGGCCAACGGGCCAACTGGCCACGAAGTGTCGCGGGCGTCACCTCGATTGTGGCGGGTGTCACACAACTCATGGATCCAGATATTCGACTCGACTGCCCGCCCCGGGCTATCCGTCGAGAGTCGCGGCCTGTCCAGCACGCGCAGACCTTGCAGTATCGTGACGATCGTCGCCTCGCCGACACGCCGGCGAGGAGTGGCCAGAGACGTGCCGAAGTCGACCAAGGAGGCACCATGGCGAGAGTCGCGACACCGCTCGGATCGCACGGACTGCTGCGAACCACAGACCTCGATGACGCTCGCGCCTCGGTCGCCGCGTCATTGGCCCCGCATCGCCTGACCGCGCTTCGCGATCCGGGGGCGTTCCAGGCTCAGCACAACGCGGCAGGGCTCGACCAGGTCAGCCTGCACTACATCGACTACGGAACCGAGGTCGAGGTCACCGCCGAGCACCTGGGGTTCTGCTTGGTGCAACTCCCCCTCGCAGGCTTGACGGTGGTCCAGACGGGAGTGCGCGCCGTCAAGGCCACCGCGCGCAGCGCCGTCGTCACGGCGCCGGGAGAGACCGTCCGTATGCGCTACTCCGCGGGCAATCCCCGCCTCATGGTCCGCATCGCGACGCCGTTGCTGCACGAGCGACTTGCGGTCGCGGCGGCGTGCGGGACGGCGCTGCCACGCTGGTCGGCGAGCGTGTTCGACACAGGCAGCGGCGCTGGCCGCACCTGGCGCAGCCTTGTCAGCCTCGTCGTGAGCGACCTCGACCGCGACGACGGGCTGAGCCGCTCCCCCGTCACGACCCGCGCGCTCCAGCTCGCAGTCGTCGACGGGCTCATCGCATCACTCGCCGAAGCGGGCCGAACTGCGCCGGCCGGCGCCATGGCCTCCGGTCGGATCATCCGCCGTGCGGCCCGCCTGATCGAGGATCACTGCGCCGAGCCGCTGCGCACCCCCGATATCGCCGAGACGGTGGGAGTGTCCGTGCGAACGCTCCAGGAGGGCTTTCGAACCCATCTCGGCACCACACCGATGGCTCACATGCGCCACGCCCGGCTGCAGCGCGTCCGGGAGTGCCTCATCGACGGCAGCGCGCAGTCCGTCGCGCAGGCCGCGCACCGCTGGGGGGTGGGGCACCTCGGGCGATTCTCAGCCGACTACCGTGCGGCGTTCGGCGAGTCGCCCAGCGAGACCCTCGGCCGCTCGCGCTGACAGGAGTGACGGCGAGCCCACCGCGCGATCCGGCTCATCGATGCGCCCAGCGGATAGCCGATCGCGTCCGGGAGACCTAGGTTCTGACGCCAATACGTGATCGCGCTCACGCTCCGCTCACCGAAAGGCTGCACCCATGTCTGTCATCGAAGCCCTGCTGGCCGGTCTGTCGTCGGGAGAGGTCGAGATCGTCGATCTCACCGCACCGCTGTCCCCCCAGACCCCGGTCCTGCGTCTGCCAGCCCCCTTCGCGAACACGATCCCGCTCTCGCTGGAGGCCGTCAGCGACTTCGACGAGAGGGGTCCCGCGTGGGGATGGAACAACATCCACACAGGTGAGCACACGGGCACCCACCTCGACGCGCCCGTGCACTGGGCAACCGGCCGCGACGGGCTCTCGGTCGACGCGATCGAGCCCTCGCGCCTGGTCGGCCCCGCGGTCGTGCTCGATGTGCGCGACGAGGTGGCCGAGAACCCGGACTTCCTCCTCGAGCCGGTGCACCTCGACAAGCACACTGCCGAGCACGGCCCTCTCCCCGAGGGCGCCTGGCTGGTGCTCCGCACCGGCTGGAGCGCGTTCAACCAGGACGCCGACGCCTTCGCCAACGCCGACGACGCCGGTCCGCACACCCCGGGCGTCTCCCCCGCCGCCGCGCGGTGGCTGGCCGCCTCGCCCATCACCGGCCTCGCGGTTGAGACGGTCGGCATCGACGCGGGACAGGCTGGCGGGATGGAGCCGCCGTTCCCCGCGCACCACTACCTCTTGGGCGCCAACAAGTTCGGCCTCACCCAGCTGCAGAACCTGGATCGGCTGCCGGCGACAGGCGCCGTGATCGTCGCCGCACCGCTGCCGATCGTCGGCGGAACCGGCTCGCCGGCCCGAGCACTGGCGTTCGTCTCGGCCTGACCCGTCGCGAGCTCAACCCACACGACCAGTCGCGATCAGGTAAGGAGCAAGGCCGATGGCCGAACGTTCATTCGCGCACGAGGTGCGCAAGCTCCGGGCGGGCGAGGGGAGCACCGTCTCGGGCGAGGGAATCCTCGCCGTGACGAAGGCGCTGCTTCAGTCAGGAGTCGCCTACGTGGGCGGATACCAGGGCGCCCCGATCTCTCACCTGATGGACGTGCTCGGGGACGCGCACGAGATCCTGGAGGAGTTGGGGGTCTACTTCGAGAACAGCGCGTCGGAGGCGACGGCTGCCGCCATGCTCGCAGCATCGGTGAACTACCCGTTGCGGGGCGCCATCACGTTCAAGTCGACCGTGGGCACGAATGTCGCCTCCGACGCTCTGGCGAACCTCGCGAGCGGCGGGGTCCAGGGTGGCGCCCTGATCATCGTCGGCGAGGACTACGGCGAGGGATCCAGCATCATGCAGGAGCGCTCGCACGCCTTCGCGATGAAATCCCAGATGTGGCTCCTCGACCCCCGCCCCAATGTCGCCGCGATCGTCAACGCGGTCGAAGCGGGCTTCGAGCTGTCCGAGGCGAGCTCAACTCCGGTGATGCTGCAACTGCGCCTGCGCTCGTGCCACCTGCATGGCAGCTTCACCGCGAAGGACAATGTACGCCCGCCGATGACGGTCAAGGACGCGGCGGAGAACCCCTCGCGCCAGGTCGATCGGATCGTGCTGCCGCCCGCGAGCTTCGTCCACGAGCGGGAGAAGGTCGAGGAACGCTGGCCGGCCGCCGTCGAGTACATCACGAACCACGGCCTCAACGAGGTGCTCGGCGCGGGAGCCGCCGACGTCGGCGTCATTGTCCAGGGCGGCGTCTACAACACCCTCAACCGTGCGATGGAGTTGCTCGGCGTCTCGGACGCCTATGGCAACACCCGGATCCCGACCTACGTCATGAACGTCACCTATCCGGTCGTGGACGCCGAGATCCTTGACTTCGTCAAGGACAAGCGCGCCGTGCTGCTGGTCGAGGAGGGCCAGCCCGACTACATCGAGCAGAACCTCAACACCATCTTGCGGCGCGCCGCGTCCGATGTGGCGTTGCACGGCAAGGACCTTCTGCCCGTCGCGGGTGAGTACACCGCGACCGAGGTGACGCGCGGCCTGCACGCCTTTCTCAGCAGGTACCTGCCCGACGCGGCCGCCGCCAAGCCGGCGCTGCTGCTGCCCGTGGGCGACCCCCGCAGCCCGTTCGCGCCACGAGTGGACCCCTCCGTGGTCCGCACACGCCCGCCCGGCCTGTGCACCGGCTGCCCTGAGCGACCGATCTTCTCGGCGCTCAAACTCGCCGAGCGGGAGACCGGGAAACAGCACCACGTCAGCGCCGACATCGGCTGCCACCTGTTCGCGATCAACGAGCCGTTCAACCTCGGCGCCACCACCATGGGCTACGGCCTCGGTTCTGCGGGCGCCGCAGCCTTGAGCCCGAAGGGCGCCGACCGACGAACGATCGCCGTGATGGGCGACGGCGGCTTCTGGCACAACGGTCTGACCAGCGGCGTCGGCAACGCCGTCTTCAACCAGAGCGACCAGCTCCTCCTCGTCGTCGACAACGCCTATTCCGCGGCGACCGGCGGGCAGGACATCCTCTCGTCCCGGAACGACAGTCCCCTGCGGTCGACCAAGCACCCCATTGAGAAGGCGGTCCGAGGCGTCGGCGTCACCTGGGCGAGAACCGTCAAGAACACCTATCGAATCGGCGAGCTTCGGGACCTGTTCGTCAAGGCGTTGACGACCAAGGAGCCCGGGCCCAAGGTGATCATCGCGCAGAGCGAGTGCTCGCTGAACCGGCAGCGGCGCGAGCGTCCGCTCAAGGCGCAGGCCATTCGGGACGGCAAGCGCGCCGTCAAGGAGCGCTTCGGCGTCGACGCCGACACGTGCACAGGTGACCACGCCTGCATCCGTGTCTCCGGCTGTCCCTCGCTCACCATCAAGGCGAACCCTGATCCGATGCGGACCGATCCGGTCGCGACGGTGCTCGACTCGTGTGTCGGATGCGGCACCTGCGGCGCCAACGCGCACGCTGCCGCGCTGTGCCCGTCGTTCTACCGCAGCGACCTGGTCTACAACCCCCACTGGCGCGACAAGGCGCTCGCGCGGCTGCGCCGGGGCTGGATCGCCGTCCTCTCCTCGGGTGTGGAACGCCGCGCCGCACGATTCGAAGCCATGGAGGTGCCCGCATGAGCAGTTGGGGATCGGGCCAACGGCCCATCACGATCGCGATCCTCGCCATGGGCGGCGAGGGCGGCGGAGTCCTCGCCGACTGGATCGTCGCAGTCGGCGAGCAGGCGGGCCACCACGCACAGAACACTTCGGTCGCCGGCGTCGCCCAGCGCACCGGAGCGACCGTGTACTACGTCGAGCTCTACCCGCCGGGACACGCCCGCACAGACAACACGCGCTCCGAGCCCGTGCTGAGCCTCTTCCCGACGCCCGGAGAGGTCGACGTCGTCATCGCCTCGGAGCTGATGGAGGCCGGTCGCGCAATCCAGCGTGGCTTCTCGACGCCGGACCGCACCACGCTCATCGCGTCGACCAACCGGGTCTACTCGATGGACGAGAGGCTCGCACTGGGTGACGGACGCGTGGACAGCAACACACTTCTTGAGGCGGCACATCTCGGATCGCGGCGCTTCATCGGCGCCGACTTCATGGACCTCGCGCTGCGCTCGGGCAGCGTGATCAGCGCCTCGCTCTTCGGGGCGCTCGCAGGCTCGGCGACGCTGCCCTTCGAGCGCAGCGCGTTCGAGGACGCGATCCGCGCCAGCGGCAAGGGCGTGGGCGCCTCGCTCGCCGCGTTCGCCTCAGGATTCGACGCGGCCCAACAGCCAGCGCCGCAGCCGCTGCGCACGCCGGCGCCGACAGGCAACGGACCTGTGCCGGTCGCCATCGGCCTGCGCCGGCCGATCGACCCCGCCGAGGAGGCGGCCGCGGCGGCGCAGGCGCGGCGCGAACAGCTCGCGATCAGCGATCCCGCGTCGCTCGTCGGCCCGGCGCTGCGGCGCCACGCCGCCCGCGTCGCCGACCACTTCCCGGCGCCCGCTCGGTCGATGCTCTTGCACGGGGTGGTCCGCACCGCGACGTATCAAGGCCCGGCGTACGCCGACTCCTACCTCGACCGCGTCGCCCGAGTCGCCGCGTTCGACACGGCGGACGAGGCAGCGAGACTGACCACCGAGGCAGCCCGCCACATCGCGCTGTGGATGTGCTACCAGGACACCATCCAGGTCGCGCTGCAGAAGATCCGTCGTCGCCGGCTCGACGGGGTTCGCGCGGAGGCGAAGGCCGCCCCCGGCCAACTCCTGAACGTGCGTGAATACCTTCACCCGCAACTCGAGGAGATCGCCGACACGTTGCCAGCCGGGCTCGGGCGCCGAGTGGCGCGCTCGACGTGGTTCGCACAACTCGTCGGCAAGCTGACGCACAACGGCATGGTGGTCAACACCACGGGCCTCGTCGGCTTCACTGCGCTGTGGGCCATAGCGATGTTCCGCCCGCTGCGGCCACGTTCGTTGCGCTTCGTCCGTGAGCAGGAGGCCATCGACGCGTGGCTCGACCAGCTGCTGGCCGCAGCCGCGACCGACGTCGAACTCGCCCGCGAGATCGTCGGGTGCCAGCGGGTGCTCAAGGGCTATGGCGCCACCCATCAACACGGCCGCGAGAGCTTCACCACCCTCCTGGAACAGGCTGACGCCCTTCTGGGTCGCGACGACGCGGCGGCGACTCTCGCCCGCCTGCGCGAGGCTGCGCTGGCCGACGAGGACGGCGCCACCTTGCGACGAGCGTGCGCCGAGCTCGCCGCGCCCACCGCCCTCGCCAGCCCCGCACGCTGATCCGACCGCGCTCCCCCATGGATAGCGCACCACGCACGACTCACCGAGAGAGGACCGACACCATGACGAACGCACCGACCACCCTGAAGCGTCTCTCCGTCCAGCGCCGCGACGCGCTCCCCGAGGCGCCCGGCCAGACCGCGAACGCCCGCCGCGTCTCCGGGGTCAGCAAAGAGAACACGGAGGTGAAGGACCTCTGGTTCGGCAAGGTCTACACGGGTCCGGGCGAGGTGTCCGACCCGCACCATCACGGTGAGGCCGAAACGGGCGGCTACGTGTTCCAAGGCCAGGGCTTCATCCGCTTCGGCGAGCGATACGAGCAGATCGTCTACCTGGAGGAAGGTGACTTCGTCTACGTGCCCCCGTTCGTGCCGCACATCGAGGGCAACCTCAGCCACACCAAGGAGCTCATCTGGATGACGACGCGCAACCCGGACAACATCGTGGTCAACCTGCGGGACCAGGACGTCGCCGACATCGAGATCGACTTCGTCGACTAGCCCGTAGGGCTGGCGCGCCCGGACCGCCCTTCGGGGCGGACCCGGACCGACCACCTCTCAGTCGTCCCCGACGGTCACCGTGTGGTGGTCGAGGCCCGCCACACCCGCCTTCCAGTAGCCGTCGACGTCGACCTGCTCCTTGGGCAGCCCGACCTCGTGTCGCAGGTAGCGGCGGATCGCGGTCATCACCCCGGCCTCGCCGGCGGCGAACGCGAACCAGTCGCCGTCGTGCGGGGCCCGCCAGGAGCGCACCGCCGCCTCGAGCGCCCCGGACGCCTGAGGAACCCAGGTCAACTCGGACCCGGCGCGCACCGCGAGGTCCTGCTCCTCGCCGTCGGCGACCGCGACGAACGCCACCGCTCGTGCGCCCTCGGGAAGCTCCTCGAGCAGACGCGCGATCGCGGGCAGTGCCGTCGCGTCGCCCACCGCGAGGTAGACAGGGTAATTCTGCGGGAACAGCACGTGTCCGCGCGGTCCGAGCACGCCGATGCGATCGCCGGCGGCGGCTCGGGCCGCCCAGCGCCCCGCCGGACCGTGCTCGTGGACGACGAAGTCGAGCGTCAGCTCGCACCGCTCGCCGTCCCACGCGCGCACGGTGTAGTCGCGCATGACCGGGCGCGAGCCGTCGGGCAGGCGGGGTCCCTGCGGCGTCGGCTGCGGAAGCACGATGTCGCCGGTCGCCTCGTCAGGGACCACGACCTTGACGTGGTCGCCGCACGCGAAGCGTGCGAAGGAGAAGCCCTCCACCTCTGGGCCGCCCAACACGATGCGCCGGTAGTGCGGGGTGACGTCCTCGACCCGGACGACGGTCAGCAAGCGGCGTCCGACCGGCTCGATCCGGGCGCGGGTGACGTGGCCTGTGGTGTTCGTGAGCTCCGTGGCGCAAGGCATGGCCGGGAGCCTAGCGGAGATCTCGGCGGAGATGTTAGGTAAGCCTTGCCTCGTCGCTGCGTCGCGGCGCCCGCCACGTGGACGCGGACGGCGCGCCCGGATCTGCGCAGGACGTCCACACCGCGACGCCCCGGCCGAACCTACGGTCCCGTAGGGTCGGAGTATCCGCACCATGGGCACACCCGCCCTCCCACGGCTGGGAAGTCGACGCCGACAGTTGCGAGGCACGATGCCCCCGACCACACAGGACGCCCGCCGCGGGGTGCGCTCCACCACGTCCTACGCCGCGCTGTCGCGAACGGTGCGCGACATGGGCCTGCTGCGCCGCGCCCACGGCTACTACGCCTGGACTGGCGGCGTGCTCGCGCTCGCCCTCGGCGGCGTGGTCGCCTCCGTCGTCCTCCTCGGTGACTCGTGGTGGCAACTCCTCCTGGCCGCCGCACTCGGCGTGCTGCTGACCCAGACCGCCTTCCTCGCACACGAGGCGGCGCACCGCCAGGTGCTCAGCTCGGGGCGGGCCAACGACCGGCTCGGGCGCGTGCTCGCAAACGGCGTCGTCGGAATCAGCTACTCGTGGTGGATGGCCAAGCACTCACGCCACCACGCCAACCCCAACCGGGTCGACAAGGACCCGGACATCGAAAACGACACCCTCGTGTTCACCGTGGACGGCGCGCGCTCCCAGCGCCGCTGGCTGCGCCCCCTCCAACGCGTCCAGGGGTGGGCGTTCTTCCCGCTGCTGACCCTTGAGGGCCTCAACCTGCACGCGACCTCGATCCGCTCGCTCCTGACCGGCGCGCGCGCCGAACGGCACTCGCGAGCGCGAGAGCTCACCACGATCGCACTGCGGCTGACGCTATACGTCGGAGCGCTGGTGTGGCTCCTGCCACCAGGGCTGGCTGCGGCGTTCCTCGGCGTCCAGCTCGCCGTCTTCGGGGTCTACATGGGCGCCTCCTTCGCGCCCAACCACAAGGGCATGGCCATCATCCCCGCCGACAGTCGGATCGACTTCTTCTCCAAGCAGGTGCTCACCTCGCGCAATATCCGCGGGGGTCACGTCATGAGCGTGCTGATGGGCGGCCTCAACTTTCAGATCGAACACCACCTGTTCCCGAGCATGCCGCGCCCGCACCTGGTCCGTGCGCGCGAACTCGTCCGCGCGCACTGCGCCTCGAATGGGGTGCCCTACACCGAGACGAGCCTCATGCGCTCCTACGCAATCGTCGTGCGCTACCTGAACGAGGTGGGACTGGCCGCCCGGGACCCGTTCGACTGCCCCGCCTACCACCAGTTGCGCGGAGTCTGAGTGTCCTGACGACGCCCGCGCGAGCCACCCGCGGCGCCCCGAGGGCCCCACGTCCACGGCGACTCGTGTAGGCTTGAGGCCGCGTTGGTGTCGGCAGGCCGTTCCTCGCGCCGCTCGACCCTCCTGACCCTCTGTTGGGATGCAGGACCCACCGTCCCGCCCACCACGAGGGCCAACCCGTTCGCCCCGCCACGGCGAACGCACGCACACCGACCGAAAGAGACCTGGCCCCGGTCCATCAACGGCCCATACCGCCACCTCTTCGCACCCTGGAAGCCGCAGCCGGCGCAGGATCACCACAGACCCTTCCGCGCGATGGATCGCACGGAACGCGGGACCGCATCCGCGGGCTCGCACCCGAAAGAGAGAAGTCATCATGACCACCGGAACCGTCAAATGGTTCAACGCGGAGAAGGGCTTTGGCTTCATCGCCCCCTCCGACGGCAGCGCCGACGTGTTCGCCCACTTCAGCGAGATCGCGTCGTCGGGCTTCCGCACGCTCGAGGAGAGCCAGAACGTCGAGTTCGACGTCGCCCAGGGCCCGAAGGGCCCGCAGGCGACGAACATTCGCGTGCTCTGACACGAACGTCACCCGCCGCGCGCGGCGGGTAGTCGCACGACGAGGGGGCCGACCCTGGCGGGTCGGCCCCCTCGTCGCGCGTGCGGCGCCGCGTGGATCGGCGCCGCACGTCACCTCGCGGGCTTGACGGCCCGCACGATCGCGCCGTGCATGCCGTCTGCGACCTCATGGGTGAAGGTGACCTCAGCGTCGGCGAACCCGGCTGCGGCCAGGCCCTGGAGGTACTCGGCCTTCGACAGTGCGCCGGCGACGCAACCGACGTAGGAGCCGCGCTCGGCGCGCTGGGCCGGGGTCAGGTGGTCCTCCGCGACGACGTCGGACACACCGACCCGTCCGCCTGGAGCCAGGACGCGGAACATCTCGGCGAGCACGGCCGGCTTGTCCGCGGAGAGGTTGATGACGCAGTTGGAGATCACCACGTCGACTGCGCCGTCGTCGATCGGCAGGGCCTCGATCGTCCCCTTGCGGAACTCCACATTGCGCGCCCCGGCCTCGGCCGCATTGCGGCGCGCCAAGTCGAGCATCTCGTCGGTCATGTCCACCCCGTAGACGAACCCGGTCGGCCCGACCCGGCGCGCGGACAGCAGCACGTCGATCCCGCCACCCGAGCCCAGGTCCAGCACACGCTCCCCTGCCCGCAGCTCGGCCACCGCCGTCGGGTTCCCGCAGCCCAGGGAGGCCAGCAGCGCCGTCTCGGGCAGCGCCGCCGCGTCAGCTCCGTACAGCCCCGATCCGAAGATCACCGGCTGCGCGCCGGAAGGCCCACAGCCGCCCCCACCGCAGCAGTCGGCGTTCGGGGAGATCTCACCTTCGGCGACCAGCCCCGAGGCCGCCGCGTTGGCCGCCGCCGCGTACCGCTCGCGAACCTGCGCACGCACCTGGTCCTGCTCCGTCGTCATCGCTGACTTCCTTTCGGATCGAAGATCGTCAATAGATGCGACCTTGCAGGTTCCATCGACATCTGTCAATACGTGTGGGAGGATCCGCGACATGACCACACTGCCGCCCGCCGTCGACGCCACCCCGACCGCGGGCTGCTGCGCGCCGTCGGGCGGCGGACTCGACGCCCAGCAGGCCGCGGACGTCGCCCGGACGTTCAAGGCGCTCGGCGATCCGGCCCGCGTGCGACTGCTGTCGATCATCGCGGCCGCGCCCGACGGGCAAGCCTGCGTCTGCGACCTCACCGAGCCCGTCGGGCTGTCGCAGCCCACCGTCTCGCACCACATGAGGCTGTTGACCGAGGCCGGCCTGGTCACCCGCGAGCAGCGTGGCAAGTGGGCGCACTACGCGGTCGCCCCCGCAGCCCGCGCCCTGCTCGCAGGCTGCGCCGACGCCGTCCTGACGAGCGCGTGACGCCCACGGCCTGGCGCCCGCGCCCGCTGAGGGCCCAAGGACCTGTCGCCGAGCACTCCGTGGGCTCAGGGCACGTCAATCAGCCCACGCCGGACGGCGCGCACCAGGCGCGGCGGAACCCGGACGGTGCGGCCGTGGGCGACCACGTCGACGAGCGCCGACTCCGCCGCCTTCCACTGCGCGCGCCGGGACCGGGTGCGCGAGCGCGAGGTCTTTCGCTTCGGTACTGCCATGACGGCCCTTCCTGATCGACGTCAGCCCTGACGGGCCTTGAATCGGGGGTTCTGCCTGTTGATCACGTACGTCTTGCCGCGGCGGCGCACCACCGCGGACCCGGGCGCCAGCCTCAGCGAGCGTAGTGAGGCGCGGACTCTCATCGCGCCGCCCGATCGCCATACCGCTGGCGGAACCTCTCCACGCGGCCGGCGGTGTCCACCACGCGAGCGCTCCCGGTCCAGAACGGATGTGACGCGGCGGAGATCTCGACGTCGATGACGGGGTAGGTGTTGCCGTCCTCCCATTCGACGGTCTTGGCGGGGCGCCCTGGGCCCCCGGACGGGTCGCCGGCCAGCGTGGACCGCGTCAGAATCGCGAACCCGGCGCTCGCGTCACGGAACACGACGGGTCCGTAGGTGGGGTGGATGTTCTTCTTCATCGCTCTCCTCGAGTCACGAGTGGCTCACCAGCTGGACTTGGTCACGCCGGGCAACTCACCCCGATGGGCGAGATCGCGCAGGTTGATGCGCGAGAGCCCGAACTTGCGCAGGTAGGCGCGCGGGCGGCCGTCGGCGACGTCGCGGTTGCGCACCCGGGTGGGGCTGGCGTCACGCGGCTGGCGCTGCAGTTCCAGCACCGCGGCGGCTCGCTCCTTCGGTGTCGTGGCGGGGGCGGCGACGACGCGCTTGAGCTCGGCCCGCCGCGCCGCGTATCGCGCGACGGCCGCCCGCCGTCGCTCGTTGGCCGCGATCTTGGACTTCTTGGCCATCAGACCCTCTCCCCTCGCGCCAGGATCGCGGCGACCACGACGTCGATGCCCTTGCGGTCGATGGTCTTGATCCCCTGGGCGCTGACCCGGAGCGTGACCTTGCGGCCGAGCGAGGGCACCCAGTAGTGCTTCCTCTGGATGTTCGGTGACCACCGGCGCTTCGTGCGCACGTGGGAGTGGGATATCGAATGGCCGAAACCGGGGACAGTTCCGAGCACCTGGCAGCGGGCGGACACCGCGCCTCCTTCGTCGTCGGCCGGGCCTCTGAGAACCGTTCTCAGTAGATCCCAGTGAACCACGTTCGAGAACGATTCTCAACTAGGACGCGTTCGCCCCCGCCGCACAATGGGCTCAGACCGCCAGCGCGGCCGCGCGGTCAGGACGGTCAGCGTCGTCGAGCAGGTGAGCGAGGGGCCGGTGGAGCGCGTCCGCCTCCGCGACGAGCGCCGTCGCGCGTTGCCGGTCGCCCTCCTGCGCACTCAGCCGCGCAAGCCCGTCAAGCGCGAGGATGGCGGCCTCCTGGCTCGCCGTGGCGCGAGCGAGGGCGAGCACGACCTCAAGCGCGTCCCGGTCACGGGTCTCGGCAGCCAGCACACAACGCGACAGCAGGTCCCCGTCGCCGCCTCCCGCGCTGGCGTACCACTCCACGTTCTGCCTCAACAGCGACACCCCCGCAGGCCCGTTTCCCGTGCTGCGCAGCAGACGCGCAAGGTTCAACCGGGCCGTCGACGCCATCCGGCCGTCACCACTGGCGGTCGCGGCGGCGAGAGCCTGGCGGAACGACGCAGCGGCGTCCGCAGGACGTCCGGCGCGCTGCTGCGCGCGCGCCAGCGAGGCCCGATGGAGGGCCGCCTGTCCGAGCAGGCCGAGCGCCGTGGACTCCTGTGCTGCGCCAGACAGGGCCTGGATGGCGTCCTCGAAACGATGCTCAGCCTGGGCGACGCCACCCACCACCGCCTTGGCGTGCACCAATCCCCACGAGTCACCGATGGGGGTCAGCAGGTCGATCGCCTCGGCGCTGTGGCGGGCCGCGGCCGCGGTGTCCCCCAGCGCCAGGGCTCCGTACGCAGCGAGCACAAGGCTGGCCGCCGTCTCCCACGCCAGACCCAGGCGTCGATACGACGCGACGCTGGCGGTGGCGTAGACCAAGGCCTGCGGGGAACGGCCCTGCTGGAGGGCGACGAAGGCTCGGTGGCGCGCCACATCCGCACCAAGCCCCTCGGCATCGATCGACTCCGCGATGCGGTCGGCCTCATCGAGGTCGCGCCAGGCGAGAGCGACATCGCCCGCGGACGCTTCGAGCCATCCGGCGAGCAGGAGCGCCGAGGCCCGCGCCGCGGACCCAGTGGTCGACCTGAGCGCCCGCCGGATCCTTGCGGCGGCGGCCGTGCCGTCGCCCAGGACAACCCAGGTCCACCCGAACCCGGTCGTGATGCTCAGGCCGAGGTCCGGCGCGTTCGTCCCGCACCAGGCGAGCGCGGCGTCGATGTTCGCCCTCTCGGCACGTGCGATGGTCAGGCAGGCGGATTGCCCCCGGCCCCGGACATTGGCCTCGCACCACGCGGCCGTGCGGGCGTACCAGGCCGCATGCGCGCGCTTGGCGGTCTCGGCGAGCCCTGCGTCAGTGAGGCGCTGTGCGGCGTAGGCACGGATGCTGTCCAGCATCCGGTAGCGCACCAGGCCGTCCGGGGAGACGTCGAGGCTGATCAGCGACCGGTCGACGAGGCGGGTCAGGGTGTCCACGACGGCGTCCGCGGGGACCCCGAGAGTCACCAGGACGTGCTCCAACGCCTCCAAGGGTGCGCTCGCGGCAAAGCAGGACAGCGCCCACAGCCCACGTTGGTCGTCGGGGAACAGCAGGTCGTAGCTCCACCCGATGGCGCCGGCGAGCGCCCGCCTCCGCTCGGGTCGGTGACTGCTGGGGTCGCGGAGCAGAGCGAAGCGGTCGTCGATGCGTCGAGCGATGTCACGCACGGACAGGGAGCGGGCCCGGGCGGCGGCGAGTTCGATGGCCAGCGGCAGTCCGTCGAGAGAGCGGCAGACCTCTTCGACCACGCGGGTCGTGTCGTCATCGACGACGAGCCGCCGCCGCATCTGACGTGCCCGGGCCAAGAACAGCGCCACCGAGTCCTGGATCGAGAGCGGCTCAAGGTGAAAGGCCCACTCGTGTTCGACGCCCAGCGGCGCCTGGCTTGTCGCGATGATGCGCAAGCCCGGCACGTCGTCGAGGAGGCTCTCGACGAGGACGCTGATGGTCTCCACGACATGCTCACAGTTGTCGAGCAGCAGCACTGTCTGCGCGCCCAAGAGTCGCGGCCGCAGCGGGGCGCCTCCCGGCACGTGCAGGGTCTCGGCGATGACCTGCTCCAGATCGGCTGAGCGGTCCACGGCGTCGAGTCTGACCAGCCACACCCCGCCGGGGGCTGCCACGGATCGCGCCGCCTCGAGCAGAAGTCTGGTCTTGCCCACCCCGGCCGGGCCGACGACGTTCACGAGCCGGTGCTCGACGATGAGCTCGCCCAGCGCTCGCAGCTCGCTGCCACGTCCCACCATCGGGGCCAGGCTGCGCGGCAGGTTGCCAGGAGCTGCGACCGGGTCCACCGGCGCCCCTCCCAGCACGGCGCCGTGCCGCAGGACCTGCCCCTCGAGCGCGCGCAGGTCCTGTCCGGGTTCGACGCCGAGCTCCTCGATCATCAGCCTCCTCACACGGGCGTACGCCGCGAGCGCCTCGGCCTGTCTGCCGCCTCGGAACAGCGCCGTCATGAGCGAGGCCCACAGGCGCTCGCGGAACGGGTGCTCGGCCACCAACCGCTCTAGCTCACCGACCAGCTCCCCTCCGGAGCCGAGGTCGACGCGGGAGGCCATCAAGTCCTCAAGGAGACCCAGTCGGACGTCCTCGAGACGAGCGCGGTGGGGCGCGGCCCAGTCGCCGGCGTCGGCCAAGGCCTCGCCACGAAACAGCCGCAGCCCTTCGCTGGCCTTGTCGAGCGCCGTCGTCGCGTCTCCCGCATGGCGGGCCGCGGACGCTTGGCCGGCGAGGTCGAGCACGCGGACGGCGTCCACACCGCCCGGTTCGACGACGAGTCTGTAGGCGTCGTCCGCGCCGACGACGAGGGCCTTGCCGCCGAGAGCACGACGCAACTGGGAGACCTTCGACTGCAGGGTGTTGCGACCCGCGCCGGAGGTCCACAGGTCATCGAGCAGGGTGTCCACGCGCACGCTGGAGCCCGCGTCGAGGGCGAGCCGGACGAGCAGTTCGGTGGTCTTGCCTGTCGGCACCGCGAGCCGGTCCCCATCCCTGCGTGCTTCGACCGCGCCGAGCACGGCGACAGTGAGCATCCTTCGAGACTACGCGCCGACCGCGCGCCCGACGTCAGCGCCCGTCAGCGCCTCGTCAGTGCCTCGTCAGTGCCGAGGGCCACCGTTCAGGTGTGCCAGACGACGACACCGCGCTCCTTCTCAAACTGATCGGCGACCAGCCCGACGCGTCCGCCGACGTGCTCGCGCACGCCGCTGACTCGACCTCGACGCCACTCTTGGTGGCCGCCGCGCTCCTGGTCGGCGACGCCGGGCTCCTCACGCGAGCCGCCCAGCACGCCACGACGACGCGTGACCGACAACTGGTCGCGCTGGCGCAGGCGCACCTGCGCGGCGACGCCGACCTGTTTCACGCGCTCGTTCGCGACCACCTGTCCGACTATCCGGACAACCTCCTCGCGGCCTGGATCGCCGGGCGGACGCCACCCACCCCATGAGGCCGTCGGCCGCCATCAGCGTCACATCATCCGCATGGCCAACGAACAGGAGAACGTCATGTCAGACCTCCACACGAAGGCGCCCGTCGCCCGCCGTGCGCCACCACCGAGGAGAGGACGAGCCATCGGACGTTGGATGGTGTCGTTCGCCGGCTACCCGCTGGGCGGCTATGCCGCCCTCCTGCTCACCGGGCGTGTCGACGGCCCCGCTCCCGCACTCGCCGGCGGCCTGCTCACAGGCGCCATCCTCGGCGCCATTCAGGTCTGGGCCCTGGGGAGGGCGAGGCCTCATCCGTGGGCGTGGGTCCTCGCCACCGCGGTCGGCCTGATGGTCGGTGTGGCCGCGGGCGCCGCCCTGGTCGACTACCGGACCGACCTCGGCTCGCTGGTCGTCCAGGGCGCGGTAGCCGGCACGCTGACCGGCATCGTCCAAGCGGTCGTCCTCGTCCCGCGTCTCGGCGCCCGGGCCCTCCTCTGGCCGCCCTACCTCGGCGGCGCCTACGCCATCGGCTGGGCGGTCACGACGTCCGCCGGGATCGACGTCGACCGACAGTTCACGGTCTTCGGGGCCTCCGGCGCCCTCGTCGTCGTCGTCCTGACCACGGTCCTGCCCCTGGTCCTGGGCGTCCGTCGCGGCGCCGAGGAGCGCACGTCATGAGCCGCCACGTCGTCTTCGGCGCCGGCCAGGTCGGCCGACCGCTCGTCGAGCGCCTCCTCGCAGACGGGCACGACGTCGTCGCGGTGAGCCGCAACGGACGTGGTCCGTTGCCTGGCGCCGAGGTTGTCGGGGGCGACGCGACCGACCCGGCCTTCACGAGCCGCGTCTGCCTCGGAGCCGACGCCGTCTACTTCTGCCTCAACGCGCCGGACTATCGGCGCTGGGACGAGGAGTTCCCGCCCCTGCAACGCGCAGTCCTCGCGGGAGCGACCCACGCCGACGCCCGGCTCGTCGTCCTCGACAACCTCTACTCCTACGGACCGCCGGACGGCCGCCCGCTGGTCGAGACAATGGCCGCGAAGCCGACGTCGAGGAAGTCGGCCACCCGAGCGGCGATGACCGAGGACCTCTTGCGAGCCCACGCCTCCGGGCGCGTCGCGGTCGCCATCGGCCGCGCCTCCGACTACTTCGGGCCGGGCGCACGCCGCAGCGCCCTCGGCGAGACTGTCTTCGCGAACGCCCTGAGCGGTCGGCGAGCGCAGGTCCTGGGAGATCCCGACCAACCGCACAGCTACTCCTACACCCCCGACGTCGCAGCGGCACTCCTGGTCTTGGGCACCGCAGCGGGAGCCACGGGACAGATCTGGCATCTGCCCGTGGCCCCGGCGCACACGACCCGCGAGATCATCGAGCGCCTCTATACGGCGGGCGGCCACCGGCCACGCATCCTTGCCGCGAGTCGAGCCACACTGCGCGCCCTCGGCCTCGTGAGGCCGGCGATGCGGGAGTACCTGCACACCCTCTACCAGTTCACCGACCCGTGGGTCGTCGACGACTCCAAGTTCCGCACCGCGTTCGGCGTCAGCGCCACCCCGCTCGACGAGGCGCTCGACGCCACCCTCGCCTGGTACGGCGCCACCGCGTCCGCTCCCGCCATCGCGTGACCCGTCACCCCGTACCTCCACGCCAGACACCGCGCATCACGACTCGGAGGCCGCACATGGGCGCCCAGACCATCACCCAAGAACCCGTCACCCACCGCAGCGCCGCCCGTCTCGCCGCCGCCGCGCTGGCCCTGGCGTCCGTGCTCGCCATCGCCGGGTTCACGGTCCTCGGCTCGATCTTCCAGTACCCGCAGATCCTGGAGGAGCCGACATCGCAGATCCTCGCCCTGTTCCGCGAGCGCCAGGGCGCCGTTGTCACCTGGTTCCTCGTCTTGGCCCTCAGCGCCGCCCTGATGGCTCCGGCCGGGGTGTTCCTGGGACGTCTGGTCGGGGGGACCCTCGGAGCCTGGATCGCTCGCGTCGGCATCGCCGCAGCGGCCGTCCAGGTGATTGGGCTGCTGCGCTGGGCCACCGTCGTCCCCGGTGTCAGCCAGGAGGCTCTCGACCCCACGCGGCGCGCCGACGCCGAAGCGCGTTTCGAGTTGCTGCACAACCTGCTGGGCAGACTCATCGGCGAGACCTTCGGCTACGCCTTGACCGCGACGTTCACCGTGCTGGTGGTGGTCGCCCTGGGCCGCACGATCCTGCCGCGCTGGATGGCCGTGATCGGCGTCGCGGCGGCGGCTCTCATCGCCACCGGAGTCGTGATCCCGCTGGTCGAGGCAGCCAGCCTGAGCAACTTCGCGGGCTACGTGGTGTGGTGCCTGTGGCTGCTGGGCGTGGCCGCGCTCCTCCTGCGGGCTCCTACGCCGACGGTGACGGCCACGTCGATCACACCGACGGCGTGGGGTCGGCGCTTCACCGGGCGGCGCCCGTGACGGCCGAGCTCTCGTGGGTCGCTCGAGGTGTCACCGAGACGGCCGATCTCAGCCCGGGCCCGGCCGGAGACGGTTCGAGCGTTTGGCCTGTCAGCGGGCCTCGACGCCAGGCCGGACGAACAGCGGCGCGGCCTTCATGCGCCCGCGCCCGTCAGCGACCACCGTCCACGTGTGCAGTCGCCACCCGACCGCCAGGACCGCCTCAGCCATCGCCGCCACGTCGCCGCCCCCACCGGGGATCGCGCGGCCGCTCGGCGGGTACGGCAGCACCGGAGCGTGCAGGTCGTGGCCCGCGTCCCAGGCTGCCTCGGCCTCACGGCGCACCCCGCCCACCAGCATGGCGGAGCGCTCGTCACGGATGCCCATCGTGGTCGGACGCTCCCACGGCGGGGTCGCGGTGGTCCAGGGTGGCGGGGCGGGAGTCGGACCGCGGCTGCGGCTGCGGCGAAAGGCCTGGTCGGCGCGATCCCGGTCCGGACCCGAGACACCTCGACCGGTTCCACCACGCCCCTGTCTCCCCAGCCGCCCCACTTCGTTCGACCCGCACGACGGCAACGCGGAGCCCGTCGCTGCGGATTGTCCCGAGCTGCTCCACCGCGGCGTTGCGTACGCTGTCTGCGACCACTCCAGGACGCCATAAGCCTGCGGCGCGGTCTCGATCAAGCATGCCGGGCCATCACACAGCGAGGTGGGGAATGACGACGAACGAGGACGAGTTCCGCGCCACACTGGAGGACCTCGTCGCCCAGGTCGGCATCGGCGCCGTCCTCGACACGTTCGCCGTCGGGCCCGTCCGACGACACCGCCCCACGACTCCCCCGCGCTCTCGGCACCCGCGCCGCGACGACGTCGTCGTCCTGCGGGTGCGCGTCGATCTCAACCGGGCGAAGCCGCCCATCTGGCGTCGCCTGGACCTGCGCTCCGACCTGACCCTCGACGTCGTCCATGACGTCCTCCAGGACGCGTTCGGATGGACGGACTCGCACCTGCACTCGTTCTGGCTCTCCGCGGAGACGTACGACCACGCCGCCGAGCGGTACCTGTGCCCGTACGACGTCGAAGAGGGTGACCTCGAGAACCTCGAGGACGACGACGGCGCCCGCTTCCCCGAAGAGCAGATCCGGCTCGACGAGGCGCTCGCCGCACCCGGCGACGCCCTCGCCTACCTCTACGACTACGGCGACAACTGGGACCTCACCCTCCGTCTCGAACAGGTCATACCGCTCACCGACGACGGCCACGCCGTGGCCCGCTGCGTCGACGGCCGCCGCACGGCCCCGCCCGACGACTCGGGCTCGATCCGCACCGCCGAGGAGCTCGCCGAGGTACTCGACGACCCGGCCCACTTTGACATCGCATCCGTGAACACAGCCCTGGCGGGGCCGCTCTACGAGCTGCGTCGGCGCGCGTACCCGCGCCGCCTCATCAACATGCTCGCCATGCTTGCGTACGACGACCCGACCGTGACGCTCGCCGCCGACCTGGCGGCGCTGCCGGATCCGCCCGAGACGCCGTCGGACGACGAGCTCGCCGCCGCCCTGCTCCCGCACCTGTGGTTGCTGGACCGGGCATCGGACGGCGGCATCCCGCTCACCGCGGCCGGGTACCTCAAGCCCGCCGACGTCGAAGCCCTCGCCACACTCCTGCCGACCATGGCCGGCTGGATCGGCAAGGCGAACCGCGAGGACCTGACGTGGCCCGTGGCCGAGTTCCGCGACCTGATGACCAGGCCTCTGGGGCTCCTGAGGAAGTACAGGGGCCACCTGCTCCCCACGCGGGCCGGAGCCGCCGCGCGAGGCCGGCCGCGGGCGCTGCTCGCGCACCTGGCTTCGACGCTGCAGCCTGGCGACGGACGCACCTTTGCCGATGACGCCAACCTCCTCGTCCTCGCCTACGCCGCGACAAGCATGGGCAAGCAGCTGCCGTGGGCCGCGATCGGCGCGCATCTCGGCGAGATCGGCTACCGGATGCCGGACGGCTCGCCGGTCGACCGGGCATCACTGCGCCACGCCGGGACTGCCGGCTCCATCCTCGGGGCCATCGGTGAACGCTCCGAGGATCGCCGGGCGCAGGGCCGCGTCTCCGCCGTCGCGGGCACGCTCGCGCTCACAGCGCTGCGCCGATAGCCAGCCACGCCCAGGTCTCGCGACGACGTCGTCGCCATGGCGTCGGCCGGTCGGATGTGGCGCTGTGCGAGGGTCGCAGCGTGCCGGTGTCGCGCCTGGGCCGCGACGACCTGCCCTCGCCCATCCCGATCTGGGAGCGCAGGACATTGACCAGGATGCCGCCTCCTCGCGGGGCGACGTCGGCGAGCGAGAGCGCCGCCTTCTCGTGACGACGCAGCGCCCCGCGGCGGCGACACGGCTCCCCTGCTGGACGCGACTGAACCCGGTCCTGGGCCGGGACACTGGTGTGAGGGTGGTGTCCGCCTCACAGTCGGACCGGGCTGTTACGCCCGGCGGCCTACCGTTTCTGGCGCCTCGGCGCGCATTCCATTTGTAAGCAGCGTCAGGATGCGCTCGGCGCGCTCGGTCGCGGAGTACTGCGCTGCCCAGCCGATCGCCGCGGCGGCGGTGAAGAGGTCCTCTGCGTCGACGTCCGGCCGTACCTCGCCCGCCTCCTGGGCGCGCTGCAAGAGGCGGGAAGCGGACTCGTTCATCGCCACGCAGGAGCCGTGCAGCTCGGACCGGCTGTCGTGAAGTGCCGCCAGCACCGAGCCGGGCAGTCCGTGGAAGGCGCCCGAGCCCGCGGCGAACCGATGCAGCCACCCGGCCAGCGCCTCACCCGGAGAGGGAGCGGCCAGCGACTCGTCGGCGGCGTCGGCGAGCGCGTTGAGCCGGTCGCTGAGCACCGCCTGCACCAGCGCGTCCCGCGTGGGGAAATGGCGATAGAGCGTGGCGATGCCGACGCCGGCGCGGCGCGCAACGTCACGCAGGGAGGCGTCCAGCCCCTCCTCGGCCATGACGGTGCGGGCCACCGCGACAAGGTTGTCGCGGTTGCGGCGGGCGTCGACGCGCATACCGCCGCCAGCCTCGGTCCGTGCCGCACCCTCAGGCGGTCCCGCTGTCCCGTCCGGTCCGGCGACCGCGCCGTCTCGTCCACTCATGGCGCCTCGCTTGCTTGAGATCTGGAGCACCGCTCCGTACAGTAATCGGAGCACCGCTTCGTTTTTTCGGAGCACTGCTCCCAGTGTACAGAGCCCCCTTGTTCCGCCCACGTCCGCACTTGAGGGAGATTGACCATGTCAGCGGAGACCACCACCAGCCCTCCGAGCGCACCGGACGCCGGAAGGGAGCCGTTCTCCCCCGCGCTCCGCAAGGTGATCGCGGTGACCACACTCGGCGCGTTCATGGTCTTCCTCGACTCCACCGTCGTCAACGTCGCGCTCCAGACGCTCACGAAGGAGTGGGACACCTCGCTGTCCACCATCCAGTGGCTGGTCACCGCCTACCTCCTGGCGATGACCGCAGTCATCCCCATCAGCGGCTGGTTTGGCGCGCGATGGGGCGCCAAACGGGTCTTCATCGCCGCAATCGCCGTGTTCACGCTTGCGTCGCTGGCCTGCGCCCTGGCCACCTCCGTCGAGCAACTGATCGCCTTCCGCGCACTGCAGGGCATCGGCGGCATCGCCGTCCCCGTCAGCCAGGCGATCTTGGTCCGCGCCGCCGGACCCCGGCTGATGGCCAGGGTCGTGAGCGTGAGCGGCATCCCGGTCATCATGGCCCCGGTGATCGGCCCCACACTGGGCGGTCTGCTCCTACAGCACGTCGGCTGGGAGTCCATCTTCCTGGTGAACATCCCGATCGGCATGATCACCGTGCTGCTGGCCGTCCGGCTGCTGCCGGGCGACACGATCACCCACCCGGGCAAACTCGACGTCCCCGGCCTGGTCACCATCGTCGCGGCGAGCGTCGGTCTGACCTTCGGGCTCTCCGAGATCGGCAACTCCGGCCACGCCACCTCCGCCAAGGTGCTCGTCCCACTCGTCTCAGGCGCCCTGCTCCTCGCCTCCTTCATCGTCGTCTCGCTACGCCGCGCCAAGCCACTCCTGGACCTCCGGCTGTTCAAGGACCAGACCTACAGCGCCGCCTCGCTCACCAACTTCTTCATGGGCGCGCTGAGCCTGGGCGCCGTCATCCTCATGCCGCTCTACTTCCAGACCGTTCGCGGCGAGGACGCGGTCGCCACGGGTCTGCTGCTGATCCCGCAGGGCGTCGGCATCGCGGTGGCTCTGTTGCGGGTGGCCCGCTTCGTGGACAAGTTCGGCAGCGGCCCGGTCGCGCTGGTCGGCGGCCTGATCAGCATCGTCGGGACCGTGCCGTTCGTCCTGATCGGTGACACGACGTCGTACTGGTGGATCGGCGTCGCCATGGTGGTCCGCGGCTTTGGCATCGGCACGTGCGCGGTCCCGGCGGTCACGGCGGCCTTCCGCGCGGTGTCACCGATGAAGATCCCAGACGCCACCGTGCAACTCAACGTGGGCCAGCGCATCGGCGGCTCGCTCGCTGCCGCGATTCTCGCCGTCGTGCTCCAGCGGCAACTCCAGTCCGCCCACTTGCCGGCCGACCAAGCGAACGGGTTTGGCGTGGCCTTCTGGTGGACGCTCGGCATCGGCGCCGCGGCCGCCCTCCCGGCGGTGCTCCTCGCCGTGGTGGAACGCCGAACCGCTGCCGCCGCCGCACCGGCGGCGCCCGCCGGCTCACTGAAGGAGGCCCGGCAGGCCTGAGCCGGCCGCACGTCTGGACAGCGATTCGGCCGCAGAACCCACCGCCTGGACGCCGTCCCACCTCGTGGCCGCTAACCCGTGGGGGCGGGCGTAGGAGCGGGGTGAATGGCCTACCTCTGTGTGCACCGCGACGTCAAGCCGGGAAGTGAAGAAGGCCGGAATCGTTGAGATTCCGGCCTTCCCGCCTGTCGGGCTGACAGGATTTGAACCTGCGACCCCTTGAGTACCTCGTGGCACTTTCGGGAGGTTCCGACGCGAGTCGAGTTGGGCCGACCAGAATGGTCTACCTGCGTGAACGTCCTCAGCAGCGTACTCAGTGGTACCGACTGAGAACGGCGTAGGCCGCGAGTATCTGATGCCTAAGTGATCAGCGTCTTGATCCCCCACCAAACGCTGACGGACACCCAGCGCCCGCACCACCCTGCCACCCATTTTGCGGCGTGACCCAGGTCCGACCAAGCATCGCTACCGGGCCTTCCAGTTCCATCGTCGAGTTGGGCCCCACGGCTCCCAGCCATCCAGGAACGGAATCAGCTCGTCGGCTTTGGGGGCTCGGACCTCCGGAATCAAGAGTTCCGGTCTCAGAAACGGGTCCCGCTCGTCGAGCAGACGCGCCGCCAGGTCGAGTTGCGTAAGCACGGCGAGGCGTGTCTCGTCGTCGCACTGCGACGCCGCGTGCCGCGCTTCGGCTAGGAACGCTCGCCGCTCGCGGTGCTCGATCCACGTGTCCGACGCCGTGACGAAGTGCTCCCACCGCGAGTGCTCGTCGTAGCGGGACCTGGCGACGGCCATCGCCGCCTCCCACTCCCGTCGCTCCTCCGCCGCACGCCGCTTTGCCGCCGCTTCGGCCGCCTCTGCCTGAAGTCGGTAGATCTCGAGCCGTCGTAACAGGTCAGGAAGTCGGTCCTCCACGGACCCTCGCGTACTCGACCCCAGCACCACAGGGGGCGAGCGAACGTTCCAACCGGCACACCGCGGATCCGTCCTTGCCGCGTCCCGCCCGCCAGCAGGCCGGAGGACACGGGTGGATGCCGCCGATGAGCGCGCTGCTGACGGGGCATCGCGGAACCAGGTGGGCCCAGTCTGGTGAGATTGGTGACTCATCTGGAGCCTTCACATCCCTCCTCCGCGATGTGGTGAGCGCAGTTCCCCGGCCGGACGAATGCACCTGGACATGCGCGAGGAGGCGCGCGCCACCATGCTCCAGGCCGTAGCGGCCCGCGCACCCGTGATCCTCCGTTCTGCGGCGCTCACCTGGCGGGGCTTACCGCATTCCAGCGTCAGCCGACCGAGATCCCCCAAGCCACGGTCCAGGTCGCGCCGGGCTCCAGCCGGTGTAGACCCTCGCCTGACCGCAGCGCGTCGGGCGGAGCACTCATCGGCTCGATGGCGAGCGCACGGCGGGGTCCGCCGTCGGAGGGCAGGTCGGGGCACACGTACACATGCACGTACGCGAGATCCGGGTCCGTCCAGACGACCACCTGACGCCCGTCCGGGGCGGCCACGTGGTGCCTCGCCCCCTGCGCGTGTGCGGGACGCAAGCGCAGGCAGGCGTTGACATCGGCACCACCCAGCGGGGAGGGGAGCACCGGTCGCCCATCGAGCACGTCCCACCCCACGGGGAGAAGCCGGCCATCGACCCGCAAGGCCGCCTCGGCATCAACCCGGACCGAGAGTGAACTCGTCGGCACGTCCCCAACCCGCACGTACGGGTGCGCGCCGATCGCGACCGGTGCTGTGTCGTCCCCGAGGTTCTCGATGAGGTGCTCCACGCGCAAGCCCGCGGGAGAGAGGGTGTACCTGGTCGCGAGCCGCAGGGTGAACGGGTAGCCGGGGCGGTGGCGCACGTCAGTGACCAGCTCGACGTCGCCCACCCCGTGGCGGACGACGCCGAACACGTCGTCAAGAACCAGGCCGTGGTTGGCGGTGGACCGCTTAGGTTCCGTGAGTTCGAGAGCCAGCTGGTGGCCACGGTGGACCCAGAGCCCGTCGCGCACACGGTTGGGCCACGGGAAGAGGACCGACCCCGAGCAGTGCGGCGGGCGCGCGCCCGCAGTCACCTCGTACTCCTCCACGAGGGGTACGCCGCGGCGGCGCAGCGAGCGCAGCCCGCCGCCCCACAGGTCGACCTCCGCCGTCCACCCGCACGCGCCGCGCAGGCCGACCGTCCGCAGCGGCGACTCGACCTGCGGCTCCCCGAGCCGCTGGAGCGGTTCGATCACTTGGGCAGCCCGACCCGACGCTCACCGTTGCGCAGCTGCTGGATCACTACGGCCGCGATGAGCAAGCTCCCCTGAGCGACGTTCTGCCAGAACGGATTGACGCCCAGAAGCGACATCCCGTTGAGGAGCACGCCCAGGAGGACAACCGCAAGGATTGTTCCCCCGATGGTGCCCTTGCCGCCGCGCAGCGCTACCCCACCGAGGGCTGCGGCCGTGATCGACTGGAACTCCAGCCCTTCGGATCCGGAGATCGGCTGACCCGAGCCTGTGCGGGCGGTGATGAGCACCCCGGCCAGGGCCGCGACGGCCCCGGCCAGGACGAAGACGCCGATGATGTACCGGTTGATGTTGACGCCGGAGAGGCGGGCGGCCGTGTCGTTGCCGCCCACGGCGTAGATGTTGCGCCCCACCCGCGTGTACCGGAGGAGCACATGCACGGCCATCGCGACCACAGCGAGCACCCACACCAGGGTGGGGATACCGATCATCGAGCCGCGGGCGAGGAAGATGTACACGTTGTCGGCGCCCGTGTAGCCCTGAGCGCGGCCGTCGGAGATGAGTTGCGCGACACCCTTGAAGGCGATGAGCCCTGCGAGCGTGGCGATCATTGGCGTGACGCGCCCGAACACCACGATGCAGCCGCTGACGACGCCGCAAACGGCCCCGATAGCCAAGGCGCCCAGGATGCTCACGCCGGCCCCGAAGTGGGTGAACAGCATGGCGGATGACACCGATGCGAGCCCTGCGACGGAACCCACCGAGAGGTCGATCCCGCCCATGACGATGACCACGGTCTGGACGATGGCGAGCAGACCGGAGATCGTGACGGCCATGCCGATCGTCTTGAGGTTCGACGTCAGGTAGAACGCCGAGTTCTGTGAGCCGATGAAGAGCATCACCGCGACGATCGCGGCGACGAGGCTCAGGTTCTGGGCGCCGATGGCGCGGAGGCCGCGGCGCAGCGTCGAGACGCGGGTGGGCTCCGGCGAGGTGGTGCTGGTGCGGACGGCAGTCGTGCTCACGACGGCGCTCCTTCGGAGATGTGATCGGCGATGGCGAGGGTGAGGATGGCTTCCTCGGTGGCGTCCGAACGGTCGAGCTCGCCGGTGACGCGACCGTCCTGCATGACGACGATGCGGTCGGCGAGGCCGAGCACCTCCGGCAGTTCGGACGAGATGACCAGCACGGCGACACCCCGGCTCGCGAGGTCGTCGATGATCGCGTAGATCTCCGCCTTCGCGCCGACATCGACGCCGCGCGTGGGCTCGTCGAGGATGAGGACTTCCGGCTCCTTCGCCAACCAGCGGGCGAGGACCACCTTCTGCTGGTTGCCGCCGGAGAGGTTCTGCACCACCTGCGCGGAGGACGGCGTCCGGATCCGCAGCTGTTCGATGTACCGGGCCGCGAGCGCCTTCTCCCTCCGATCGCTCACGAAGCCCAACCGCGTCATCCCCGGCAGGGCGGCGAGCGCGATGTTGTCCTTGACGCTGCGGACCATGACGAGCGCGTCCGCCTTGCGTTCCTCGGGCGCTAGCGCGACGCCAACGCCGATCGCGTCCTGCGGCGACCGGAAGCGGCGCACCGTGCCGCCGACCGTGAGTGTGCCGCCCGTGACGGGGCGATCACCGCAGATCGCGAGCGCGAGCTCCGTGCGCCCGGCGCCGACCAGACCGGCGAGGGCGACGATCTCGCCGCGCCGCACCTCTAGGGACACGTCGGTGACGTCGTCGGTCGTGACGTGATCGAGTTGGAGTGCGACCTCGCCCGGCGAGCGCCGGCTGCGTTCGAACATGGACGACAGGTCACGGCCCACCATCATGCGGACGATCTCCGCCTCGTTGGTCTCCACAACGTCACGGGTGCCGATCACGTGGCCATCTCGCAGGACGGTGACGCGGTCGGCGACTTCGAAGATCTCGCGCATGCGGTGCGAGACGTAGCCCACGGCGCGCCCGGCATCCCGCAACTTCGCGATCAGCGCGAACAACACCGCGGTTTCGGCGCCGGACAGTGACGAGGTGGGTTCGTCGAAGCACACGACCTTGGGTTCGTCGATAAGGCACCGCACGATCTCGACGATCTGACGTTCGGCGGGAGACAGGTCGACGCCGCGGGCCGCCGGGTCCAAGAGCCCATCGAACCCGAACCGGGCCAGATCCTGGCGAGCGCGCGCTTGCAGCGCACGCTGCGAGACGACGCCGCGGCGCGCGGGGAGGGCACCGAGATAGAGGTTCTCGGCGACCGACACGTGCGGCACGATCTCGGGCTCCTGCACGATGACGCGCACACCGGCTGCCCGCGCGTCGGTCGGCGTGGTGAAGGTCACCGGCTCGCCGCTGACGGTAACCCTCCCGGCGTCGGGCCGGTAGTCGCCCGTAAGGATCTTCAGGAGCGTGGACTTGCCGGCCCCGTTCTCACCCATGAGCGCGGTGACCTTGCCCGCGGGGAGGTCGAGGTCGACGTCGACGAGCGCGCGGACCCCGCTGAAGGATTTTGAGATGCCCCGCAGCGTTGCGGTGGCGTCGGTGGTGGTGCTCATGCTCACTCCCTGCCGCTGGGCGAACGGGGTGTCTGCTCGGACGGTGCGGTACCGGCCCGGCCACCGCAGTGGCCGGGCCGAACGGCATCACGTGCAGACGACGCCCTCCGCCTCGAAGTTGGACGCGTCGACCATGTGGGTGTCGGCGATCGTCTCGGCGGGCAGGTCAGCCCCGTTCTTGATCGCGGCGGCCATCTCCTCGATCGCGGCCGAGCCGACGTCGACGCCCGAGATGTACAGGGCGGCCTTGTTGCCGGTGTCCTGGCTCGCAGCCCAGTCCTTGCAGGTCAGGTAGGCGCCGAGGCCGACGCCGAGGATGTTCGCCGGCGCGACGCCCGCGTTCTGAAGGGCCGTGACGGCACCCGTCTCGGACTCGTCATTGCAGCCGTAGACAACCCAGTTCTTGACGGACTGGTTGGCCGTGATCACGGCGCCCGCCTTGTTGAGGGCGTCCGTCACGGAGTTGTCCGTGCCGATGGTGATGACCTCGGGTGCATCAGCCGCGCCCTTCTCGAACGCCGCGTTCGCGCCGTCGATCCGCTGGACGCACACCGAGAGGTCCTGCTTGCCCACGGCGAGGATCTTGGTGTCTGCAGCGGTCCAGGCAGCGTCGTTGTAGAGTTCGGCGGCCTTGGTGCCCACCGAGTCGCCCATCTGCGTGCCGTTGAACCCGACGAACGGGGCGGCGTCGCCGTCCGCGTCCACGAGTCCGTCGTCGGAGGCGAGGAACGGGATGCCCGCGGCCTTCGCCTTGTCGATCACCTGCGGCCCGATCGCCTGATCGGGGGCGACCATGATGATGCCGGACACGTTGCGCGCGATGGCCGCGTCCAGCTCGCTGATCGCCTTGTTGGAGTCGGTGCCGAGGTTGACGACGGTCACCTTGACGCCGAGCTCGGCCGCCTTCTTCTTCGCGCCATCGGCCTGGTCGACGAAGTACTGCTGGTCGCCCTGCTTCTGCAGGTAGACGATCTCGGTCTCACCCGAGCCGACCTCGGCCGGCGCGTCGGCGGACGCGGGCGCCTGGCCCGAGTCGCACGCGGCGAGCGAGAACGCGAAGGCTGCCGCCCCCAGGAATCCCACCGCGGTGCGACGGGCGCGTGACCACTTCATTGGTGTCATCGATGTCTCTCTTCGTGCAGGGCAGTCCCGGCCGGCGGCCGAGAGTGGGCCGGTGGACGTCGACGTCCGCCGGTAGTTGTCAGTGCAGGACGACCTCTCCCCCTTCCAGCGCGTGCTCCGTCCGGAGGGCGGAGGATGGCACCCCCACCTGCCGCAGCAGGTCGAGACCGGTGGAGTTCGTGGGGTCGTGGCGCAGCACCTGCGCCACGAGGTCCAACGCCGCGGCATCATCGTCGCGCAGCGCTGCCAGCTGGGCGCGCAGCAGCAACACCGTGGTGTCGCGCCGCCCCTGGACGTCGTCCGTGAAAAGCAGCATGGTCGGCAGCGACGTCGCGAAGTAGTCGACCGTGGCGGGCAACGCGGCCAGCAGGTCGACGTGTTCGTCGAGGCCGCGCACGAGCCGCTCAATCACCTCGCGGTACGAGCCGTCGGCAGCTGCGAGTCGCCGCGCAGCGAGCACGGAGGAGTACGTCGCCTCGGAGAAAGGGGTTGCGGCCATTTCCTGGAAGTCACCGGCCCGGGACGCCGCAGCCTGCCACGCAGCAGTCGCACCAGCGTGGTCGCCAGCAGCCGCCCGGGCGTCGCCCGAAGCGAGCAGCAGATGCGCCGCATTGGCCAGCGGGTGTCGGGCCTCGCCGAGCGACGAGGGCGGTGCCAGTGCAGCGTCGACCGCCGCCACGGCGGCCGCGGCGTCGCCCCGTACCAGGGCGTCGCGCGCCAGCGCGAGCTGGGCGTCGTCCCAGGCGGCGAGCACCTGCCCCTCGCCACCCTCCCAAGGCTGGAACCGGCGGCCCGCGAGCAGGTCGCGCGCGGCCTCGGCCTCACCCTCGGCCGTGAGCAGCACGGCGAGCTGGACGGACAGGTCGTCACGCTGCCGCACGAGGTCCGGTCGTTCCCGCAGTGCTGCGAGCCGCTGGGCGGCGGGCACGGCTGCACGCCGCGAGAGCTGGTCCTGCTCGTAGAGCAGCCGCGCATCGTCGGGCGCGAGCGTCCGGGCCCGAGCGTAGAGGCGCGCGCCGAGGTCCGGGTCGTCGGCCACGTTCACGGCGGCCACTGCGAGGTTGCGCACTACAACGGGATCCGTACCGTCGAGCGCGTCTGCGCGCTGCCACGCAGCGACCGCGTCCGCGTGCCGGCGTGCCGCGTACCGCCAGTGCCCGAGCAGCGCCCAAGCACGCGCATCGTCCGGGTGTGAGGCGACCGTGCGCTCCAGCATGTCGACGTCGTCCAGGCGCGACGGGAGGCAGTGCGTCGGGTCAGCGTCGTGCGCCGCACGGAGCGCGACCGCGGCCTCGTCGGTCCGGCCCACCCGGGCCAGCACGTCCGCGCGGTGGTAGTGCGCCAGCGGGGCGACGCCCACCTGGCCCGGCACGCGAGGCTGCGACGCCGCTCGTGCAAGCAGGTCGAGGCCGGCCTCGTCGTCCCCCGCGGCGATGTGCTCGAGCGCCACGTCGAGCACCGTCGGAGCGTCCGCACCAACCTGCTCCCCGCGGAGACTGCGCGCCCACCAGTCCAGCGGGTCGAGGGCCACGGTCGCCGCGAGCAGGGCCGCGGCGGCGTCAGCTCTCCCCGTCCTCGCCAGCAGCAGCGCCATCAGGTCGCGGGCCTGCAGGTGCTGGTTGTCACGGGCGAGCACGGACTCCGCGTGTGCGAGAGCGACCGCGTCATCGCCGCGCGCGGCTGCCAGCCGCGCCTGCGCCAGTCGGGCGGGAACCACCCACGCGGCGTTCCACGCGGCCTTGCCGTACGCCTCGTCCGCGTCGCTCGTCCGCCCCTGGCGGGCAAGCACCTGCCCGAGGCGGTAGTACGCCTCGCCGTCGTAAGGGTTCGGGTTGCGCCGGGTCAGGCGCCCGACGGCCGTGCGCAGCAGCTGCTCCGCCTCGCCGTACCGCGCGGCCCGGTATCGGCGGGTTGCGAGCGCGACGTTGGTCCGCACGTCCTGCGGGTCACGAGCGAGAGCCGCGAGCCAGTACGGCTCCGGGTCCCGTGTGGCATGCCGGTACTGCTCCAGATGCAGGCCGGTGAGGTAGAGCTCCTCGACGCTCGCGATGTCCTCCGGTGCGGGCGGCTCAGTGGCGGGCTCGGCGTCCGGCACGTCGTCGGGCACTGGTCGCGGCGTCCACCGCACGAGCTCCGCCGCGCCGTCGCGCACGACGACGGTGACATCCTGCGGAGCGAGGGTCGCGGGCACGTCGTGCTCGATGACGATCGGCTGGGCCGGGCCGCCGCCAACAGTCCACACGGCACCGGTCCCCTCGGGGCCGCGAAACTCGACGTCGACCACACCCCGGTCGCGGGTCAGGGCGACCGCGATGCGTACGTGCGTCCCGTCGCGCCCTGGTGCGATGTCGAGCGCGACGGCGGCGTCGACCGTCGCCTGCTGCACCGGGCCCGTGTCCCGCAGGGGGTACCAATACTGGCTGAAGGTCTTGGTCTCCCCGGGGGCGAGGTAGGAGAAGTCTGGCTGGTTGTCCGTGTACACGCCGGCCATGAGCTCGACGTAGGGCCCGTCGGTGTCCGTGAGGTTGGCATCCCACGCGTGGCCGAACGGTGCGTCGCCCCACGTCCACTGCTTCTTGCCGGGAGCGATCTGGTGGTCCGCCCAGTGCACGAGGCCCGCAGACCGGCTGTGGTCATACCCGCCGAAGAAGTCGTCCGACGTCCCCAGGGCCATGTACGACGTCGGCACGGGGATGTTCCGGTAGCGGTCGATTCGGTCGGCGTCCGGGTGCTCAGCGTCCGCGAGTGCCGGATAGTCCACGCCGTAGTATGGACGATCCGCGCGGGGGAACGCGGTCACCGCCCGCTTGGCGTGGTCGGCGACCATGCGGACGTCGGTAGGAAAGAACGACTCATAGTCGCCGTCGGTGGCTACAGCAACGTTGGCCCACCACATGAAGGTCTGCACGTCCTCGGTACGGTTGAAGAGGCGCACGCGGACCTCGACCACGTTCGACCCTGGGCGCAGCCGCACCCCGTGCATGCCCTTCATGCGGGCGAAGGGGTCATGGTCGGAGCACCACACCGTGACCGAGCCGTCCTCCTCGTACTCGATCGCCGCGTCGGTGGGCAGGAACGTGGCGGGGCGGTGGTGCTGCGGCCAGTTGAACTCAACACCGCCAGAGATCCACGGGCCCGCAAGCCCGACGAGCGCAGGCTTGATGACGTTGTTCCGGTAGAAGAAGTCGTAGCCGTTGGTCCGGTCGACGCCCGCGTGGATCCGGCCGCCGAGCTCCGGGAGCACGAGGAGCCGGATGTACTCGTTCTCCAGGTGGATCGCGTCCCACGCGTGCGGCCGCTTTGCCGGGCTCACGTGCTCGTGGAACGGCAGGGGGTAGATGCGTCCCGACGAGCCCTGGTAAACGCGGTGGTCCAGGTAGGCAGGGTACCGGTCCGGCGGGTCGGGCAGGTACGTGTCGATGGTCACCGGCCGCCGCCATGCCGCGACAGGTGCGGCTGCGAGCGACGCTGGTCGGTCCGGGAGGTCCAGGAAGGACTCGTCGTTGAGCACAGTCGGGACAGTAGGCTTCCCGCGACACCCCGGACAGGGGTGTATCGACGACGTTCATGGACGAAACGATGATCGACGATGGAAGCACTGGACAGACTCCCGACGGGTCCGTGCGCGACGGCTTTCCCGGACAACGCATGCGGGTGCTCCCCCGCCCCTTCGTCCGCCGCGCCCTGGACCGCCCGGTCATGGGCCAGCTCCTGGTCACCGACGCCGGCTTCTTCCCCCGCGCAGTACGCCACCGGCGGCGCCGGCCCGCCGGCACCGAACAGTTGGTCGTCATCGTGTGCACGGCTGGCCACGGCACCGCCACGCTGCCCAGCGGGAAGCACGATCTAGGCCCCGGCGACGTCGTCGTCCTGCCGCCGCAGACCCCGCACGACTACGCCGCCGAGCGGGACGAGCCGTGGACCATCTGGTGGATGCATGTCGCGGGCCGGGCCGTCGCCGACCTGGAGTTGGCGGTCCGCGCAGCCGCTGGCGGGCATGTGCTGCATCTAGACGACCCCGCCCGCGTCGTCTCGCTCCTCGCGACCGTGCTGCATGAGATGGAGCGTGACGAGACTGAGACCTCGCTGCTCGCCGCGTCGGGTGCCGCGTGGCACGCCCTCGCCCTGCTGGGGGCGCAGCGACGCACGCCCCGGTCCACCAAGGCAGACCCCGTCGAGACCGCGCTCAGGCACCTGCGCGACAACTGGGTAGGCCGCACATCCGTCGCAGAGCTCGCCGGAATGACCGGCCTGTCTGCGTCCCACTTCGCCACACTCTTCCGGCGCGCGACGGGGTTCTCCGTACTCGAGTACCAGACCCGCGTGCGCATGGGACACGCCCGCGAACTCCTCGACACTACCGACAGGGCGGTTTCCGTCATCGCGCACCTGGTTGGGTACGCCGACCCGCTCTACTTCTCCCGGCAGTTCGCCAAGCTCCACGGCATGGCACCCCGAGCGTACCGGCGGCGCGACGACCGCTGACCGCACACCGATCCAGGTGACGAGTTCGCACCTCCCATCGCAGGAAGGGAAGTGCGAGATGTACACCACCGATGAGAGCATGCGGATCGAGCAGGAATCCCACCTGAAGCTCCTGCACGAGAAGTTGGCCACCGCGGTCGGCGCACTGGTCACGGGTGAGGAGTGGATGCGCGCCCTGATGGTGAGCGCTCGCCTCCGGGCCTACTCGGCGATGAACGGCGTGCTGATCTGCGTGGGCCTCGCCGAGCAGCACGCGCAGGGCCTCGTCCCGACGGACACCCCCACGATGGTCGCCGGCATCAAGCAGTGGAACTCGCTGGGCCGCACCGTCATCAAGGGTCAGCACGGCCTCGTGATCCGCCTGCCCGTCTTCGGCCGCTACACCGCCGAGTACCCCGATGCCCCCGAGGCGACGTGGCGTCGCCTCGGCAACTGGGAGCGGCTCGCGCCCGGCGAGGTACTCAAGCGCAGGCTCGTGAACACGAAGGTTGGCCGGGTCTTCGACATCTGCCAGACGGAAGGAGCACCGGTCGAACCGCTCCCCGCACCGGTCCTCCTGACGGGTCAGGCACCCGAGAGCCTTTGGGACGGCATCGCCGCCCAGATCGCCGCCCACGGCTTCGACCTCCAGCTCGTCGGCTCCGCAGCGGAGATCGGTGGGGCGAACGGTCTGACGAACTACCTGACCAAGACCGTCCAGGTCCGCACGGATGTCGAGCCCTTGTCCGCTGCCCGTACGTTGACGCACGAGCTCGCGCACCTGTTGGCTCACGGTCCCTCCGCCGAGGACGCGACCATGCATCGCGGCATCGTCGAGGTCGAGGCCGAGTCGACCGCCGCGCTCGTGCTCGGGGCCCACGGTGTCGACACCTCCCGGTACACGGTCCCGTACGTCGCGACGTGGGCGTCGTCGGTCCCGGGCGACCAGGTCGAGACGGTCATGCGCACCTTTGACCGCGTCGCCAAGACCGCGACGACGATCCTCGGCCAGCTCGACACGGCACAGGTCGGCAACGGCCTCCCGCCCGGCCTGGACCGCGACGGACACACCCGCCAGCGCGGCGCGAGCCGCAACGGCCCGACGACGCAGCGTGCGACGGGCCGAACCCGTGAGGTGGTGTCCCGATGATCCGCCACGAGACCCGCGAACGTCCCGCTCCGCCACCGATCGCGCTGCCTCTGGTCGAGGTCACGATCCCCGACGACGGACAGTTCACCGTCACCGTCGACGGCGTCCGCCTCGAGTCCACGACCCCGCTCGACCGGTCGACCCTGCGCGCACAGATCATCGAGCTCGCCCGAGCCCGCGACACTGCGCTCCAGGTCCGGGTCACCGAGGGCGACCTCCCGTCGTCCACGGACGTCGTCACGCCCGACGACGTCTACACCGCACCGAGCCTGGCTGGTCCTGCGGAGTCCGCAGCACCGGGCGCGGCGGGCGACGCCGTCCCGCCCGCAGGGCAGGTCCACCACCAGGAGGGGACACCATCGGGCACACCGACGTCGTCGGCGACCACACCGTTCCACGTCTCCGACGACGGCGTCGTCCTCGGGTTGACCGGAGACGGCTTCCTCCCGGGCGAGCACGTCGCGTTCGCCGTCATCGTCACGCGCCACGTCGCCGACGACGACGGCACCGCATCCCTACGCCTGCCGACCGGACTCCTGAGCCACCGCCCGGGACCGTTGGTGTTGTTCGGCCAGACGTCGGGCACCCTCGTCCTGGCCGACCCGTTCGGCGGCGACCAACGATGACCGGCCCACGCACGACCGCAGGCGGCAACGACCTCCTGCTCAACCTCGGCCTCAGACTCCTCGTCGGCGCCGTCGCGCTCGCGGGGCTGCTCCGCGGTGCCGCCTCGATGGCCGCACACCTCAGCGGGGCGCCCTCGCCGTCGGGCGGCCTGGAAGCGGCCATCGACGTCGTCCGCCAACCGGGGCGACCGGGAGCGGCGTTCGGCACGCCCTCACTGAGCGCCGTCACGTACTGGGCCATCGTCGTCGCCCTCCTTCTCGCGGCCGCCGGCGTAGCCTGGGGCGCATGGCGGCTGCTCCACGAGCAGGCCAGCACGACCCACCGCGACCCACACCACCAGCCCGGGACCGCGACCGCCGCCGACGTGCGCAAGGCCGCATCGAAGCGGCAGCTCCTCAAACGGGCGCGAGACCTGCGCCCTTCCCTCCAGCACGCGAAGGCGACCGACCTCGGCTACCTGCTCGGCACCTGCCGCGGCCACGAGATCTGGACCTCCGTCGAGGACTCCACCCTTGTGCTCGGCCCACCCCGCTCCGGCAAGGGCCTCCACCTCGTCATCAACGCGATCCTCGACGCCCCCGGCGCCGTCGTCACCACCTCGACCCGCCCCGACAACCTCGCCATCACCATCGCGGCGCGCGAGCGCGTCGGCCCTGTCGCCGTCTTCGACCCGCAGGGCCTCGCCGGCGGGATCACGTCGGCGATGCGGTGGTCGCCGGTCCGTGGCTGCGAACGCGCGCAGACCGCGATGGCCCGGGCGCACGGGTTCGCCGCGTCGACCGGGCTGCAGAAGGGCGGCGGGACCGACTCGGGCGGGTTCTGGGAGAAGAAGACGAAGACCACCCTGCAAGGGATGCTCCACGCCGCCGCCCTCGCCGGGCTCGGAGCCCGAGACCTCTACGACTGGTCCCTCTCCCCCGCTGCCGCGGAGGCCGCCGTCCAGATTCTCGCGTCCCACCGCGACGCCGCACCTGGCTGGGCAGACGCCCTGTCCACCGAGATCCACGCCGACCCCCGCACCCGCGACTCCGTGTGGATGGGGGTCTCCCTCGCCCTCGACTGCCTCGCCGACCCGCAGGTCATGGACGCGGTCACACCCCGCCCCGGCGAGGACTTCGACCCCGCCGCGTTCATCGCCCAGCGGGGCACGCTGTACCTGCTCGGCACCGCGGGCGGCGCCGCAGGCGCCGGGCCGCTCGTCGCGGCCTTCATCGAGGATCTGGTCGAGGTCGCCCGCCGCACCGCGTCGACGCTGCCGAAGCAGCGCCTCGATCCACCGCTGCTGCTCGCGCTCGACGAGATCGGCAACCTCGCGCCGCTTCCGTCCCTGCCGCAGCTCATGTCCGACGGCGGAGGGTCCGGCATCACGACCATGCCCGTGCTGCAGTCGATGTCGCAGGCCCGCTCCAAGTGGGGCATCGACGACGCCGGAACGATCTGGGACTCCTCGATCGTCAAGGTGCTTCTCGGGGGTGGGTCGGTCGCGAAGGATCTCCAGGACGTGTCGGCACTCATCGGCGAACGCGACGAGGTCACCGACTCCGTGTCCGTAGGGGCCGACGGGCTGCGGTCGACGCAGCGATCGACACGGCGGGTTCCGATCATGCCGCCCGAGGCGCTGCGGACGCTGCCGTTCGGGACGGCGGTGGCACTGCTTCGCTCGGCGCCGGTGATGATCACCGACCTGAGGGCATGGACTCGGCGAGCGGATGCCGCGAGCCTCCGTTGCTCACGCGAGTCGACCGAGGCGGAACTCATGCCTACGGCGGAAACACGCGCGAACTCGGTCGGTTCGACTGGATACCGACGCCGCGGCACAGGTGACAGTATCGGTGGACTCTGAGAAGTGGGTTTCACCCGGTCACAAATGCCGCATCTCACGTTCGGGGCGGGTCCCGATCCCTACGATCTGGGCGGGACCTGAACTGCTGGGAGGCGGCATGACGAACGATCGACTGAGAGCGGCAATCGCGAGCACGGGGCTCACGGTGGATGAGTTCGCGCGCCTGATCGGAGCTGCTCCGCAGGCCGTCGTGCTCTGGATCTCAGCCAACGTGACGCCGTCGCCAGGCAACCGCGGCGCCGCAGCGCGTCTACTCGGCGTAGGAGCGGAGGAGCTCTGGCCGAACGCGGAGTCCGGCGCAGCGCCTCGACCGCAAGGAACTGCCCGCCGAGGGGAGGCTCCATCACCGTCGCCCTACTGGCCACGAGCGGTTGGGCGCGCGGCAGAAACTCTGGCCGCAGGATGGATACTGACGCTCGCCGGCCTCGTCTTAGGCACGATCGCCGCCGTAGCCGCTGTCGACTCTTGGGGTCCCTCGGATCGCGACTCCACGGCCCTCTTCATCTTGTCGGGCCTATGCATGATCGCAGGGGCAGTCTGCCTGCTTGTCACGTCTCACCGTTTCATCGCGCAGCGGGACGAGGAGTACCTAATGGCGGTCGATCAGTTCAAGCGTGAACGGACTCCAAGCACGGACTAGTGTCGCGTGTCGTAAGTGACTTTATGGTACGTGTTTGGGACCATGGGGTGTGGCGAATCGACCTGCTCCTGGCCTGACTCTTCGTGCTGGTGACAGGGCGGAGTTGGAGCGGTGGTTGAGGTCGACGACGGCGCCGGCGGGTTTGGTGCGGCGAGCCCAGATCGTGCTTCTGGCGGGCGAGGGGGTGGCGAACTCGCGGATCGCTGCAATGGTAGGAGTGTCGGTCCCGACGGTGCTGACGTGGCGTGAGCGGTACCAGGAGTCGGGGCTCGCGGGGCTGGGTGATGCGCCTCGTTCGGGTCGGCCACGGCGGATCGATCATCGGGCGATCGTGACGGCGACGCTGACCGCGCCGCCGAAGCGGCTCGGGGTCACGCACTGGTCCTCGCGCCTGCTCGCCGCCCGGCTGAAGGTGTCCCCGGCGACCGTGGCCAGGGCGTGGCGCTCGTACGGGGTCCAGCCGTGGCGGGCGGAGTCGTTCCGGTTCTCCACCGACCCGGAGCTCGTCGGGAAGGTCACCGACGTCGTCGGCCTCTACCTGGCCCCGCCCGAGAACGCCGTCGTGTTGTGCGTTGACGAGAAAAGCCAGATCCAGCCGTTGGACCGCACCCAGCCGATCTTGCCGATGCAGCCCGGGTTGATTGAGCGCCGCTCGCACGACTACGTGCGCCACGGCACCACGACCCTGTTCGCGGCGCTGGACATCGCGACCGGGAAGGTGACCGGCGCACTCAAACCGCGGCACCGCCGCCAGGAGTTCCTCGCGTTCCTGCGCCAGGTCGCCCGCGCCTACCCCGACCAGGACCTGCACCTGGTGATGGACAACTACGCCGCCCACTAGACCCCCGAGGTGCGCGCCTGGCTGGAGGCCAACCCGCGCGTCACCGTGCACTTCACGCCCACGCACGCCTCCTGGATGAACCTGGTCGAGGTCTGGTTCGGCATCGTCGAACGACAGGCCATCCGCCGCGGCGTCTTCAAGTCCGTCAAGGAACTCAACGCGAAGATCCGCGCCTTCATCGACGGATGGAACGACCGCTCCCACCCCTTCATCTGGACCAAGACCGCCGACGAGATCCTCACGAAGGCCAACCGTCAGAAGACTTCAGAGACGGGCCACTAGCGGGGCACGATGGGCAGTGCCCGAGCCTGATCTCTTTGCGTGCGCCGGGCCTTCGAGAGCTCAGTGTGGAAGCCGCTGTGCCGGTTCTGGTCGAGGTTGAGTGGCAGGACCAGTTCCGAGATGAGTCTCGACTCGCTGATCCAGGGCGTGTCGTCGACGAACCAGCACACCCGGGCGTGCTCCGCCATCCAATCCGAAATGGCTGCCTCGCCGACGCCGAACGTGAACCGCGCACCCGAACCGACCCTCCGGAGCTCGACGCCGATCTCCTCAGCGAGCAGCGATCCGAGCGTGAGGCGCAACGTGGAGCCGGCGGCGTTCCCGCGGAAGTGATATCTGATTCGGGTCCGGAGGCTCTGTCTACTCGTGTCGGCGGGCTGCCGTTGGTCGGGGGCGCCTTTTGGGGAGATTCCCACATAGAGAAGGTGGCCGAACTCGGTCTCGCTCGTCCCCGCCAACGGCACACCCGCGGGCGCGCGGTCGAAGTACCAGGCGTAGACGCCCGGCGCTGCCGGTACGGGCGAGGGACGGTCGAGCGCCTCCTCCCGCGTCGTCACCCGTTCTGGAGCGAGCAGCGCCCGCCGCACCTCGCCAGTTGGACTCTGCGCACTCATGGGGTGATGGTGTCAGAAGCCGCTGACGGCTTCGTTGAGCACGTGAACCCGGTCAGCCACCTGCTCCGGGAGCGCGGCCCGACGTGTCTGCGCGCTCCCCATGCCGGTCGCGCTACGTGCCGCCAAGTGCGTCCTCGACGCCCGGCCGCTCCGCCTCCCGGCGCGCCGAGCGGGCTTGGCGCCACTCGCGGGCTTGATGCCACTTGCGGAACCGTGCTCGTATCAGCAGCACGACGGACACCACGCCCATGCGCGCGAGTTTGAGCGCGTCGTACCACAGCAGCGCCCACAGCAGGATCTGCCAGGTCGCGTACTCGCCGCGCGTGCCGCTGACCTCGATCAGGTGGCCGGCCATGGCGCACGCGACGGCGGCCGGCCAGCAGATGGCCAGGCCCCACCTCATGCCACGCCGGGTGTGGATGTACGTGTCGAGCCAGTTCGTTGGTCCGATGACCCGCAAGAGGACCCGCACCCACGTCACGGCCCAGGCCGCGACCCACATCCCCGCGATGACTGCCAACGCGACCATCGTCGCCCTCCTTGTCCCGAGGCCGGCCCGTGCGGCCCGTCGTGAGGAAGGTGAGGCGGGCACACCGCGCCTGGTCGCGTTCACCGGCGACGACGCCGCGCGCCTGTCCGCCAGCAGCACAGGCCCCCGCCTCAGCGGGCCAGGCTCTGGGCCGGCGCCGCGCGCGACGCCTGTCGTGGAGGGCCGCCGGCCGGGCGCGTGCTGGATGAGTGTGGCGAGCGCGGCCGCCGCTCGGTCGGCGTCACGCGCCTGGGCCTCCGACTCCGACCTGGCGCCGAGTGGGGTGGCAGAGGTGACCGTCGCGTACCGGTCGCGGTAGGCGGCCACGACGGCCTGGGCGGCAGCCACCGCCGCCGCTCGACGCAGTCGGCCGGTGGCGGGCCGAACGGCCGCGTCCAGGGCGGACGGCTCGCCACGGCGGCCTCGGCCAGGTCTCTCGCACGCTCCTCGATCAGGTCGCCGCGCCGCCGCAGCGCCTCGGCCATCTCCGGGGCGTCGACGCCCAGCGCTTCGGGGAGGAGCCCCGCGATGACCTGGCCACCGCCCCGGCCGCGGTGGCGGGTAGTGCGCGCCTCGACGCGGTGCGCCAGGACGGCCACGACGTCGTCGGGCACGAGGTCCTCGGCGCGCAGGCCGCGGGCCCCGGCGCGGCGCACCGCCGCAGCCAATGGCCCCATCGCCGGTGAGGAGAGCACGCTGTCGGCCTCCTGCTGGCTCAGGCCCGAGGTGCGCAGGACCTGCTCCCAGCGGCCGGGTTGCGCGGTTGCGGCGATTTCGTCGTACTCCGCGGCGAGTTGGGCCACCGACTCCCACCGCTGGGCCTCGGCGTCGATCGCCTGATGGGCGGACACTCGGTCCCGGTGTTGCGCAGCACCCCGTACAGCACAGTACGGGCGTTGACGTCTGCGGGCTGGGGAGCGAGATCAGCCATATACGACGTCTGTCAGGCGGAATCCGGATTGAGTTCGGCAGGACCCAACCTGGCAGGCTGGACACACTGCCTGCGCAGCCTCCCTCGGCCGCGCCGTCCACCCGGACGCCGATTCGGGGCTCCTGGTACCGGGCGTCAGGGTCGAGACGGCCGATGACGCCACGGCGAGTAGGACGACGCCGGCCCTCGCCGCTGGCGCGCGCGCCGGGGCTGGATCCGCCGAACTTTGGGTCGCTGTGCGCCAACGACGTGACCTCAGCGAGACCTCGTCACAACTGCCCTTGTAGAGTCGCGACCGTTCTGACCCAGAGAAGCGGCAGGACTGTTTGACGTTGTTGAGCGTTCGCTGACCATGAAGTCGGCCTCACGCCCCGACCGGACTCGCATCCCTCCCCCATGCCGGGTTGACGGGGCGCGCGCGGATCTCTTGGTCCGCTGTCCACCGAGACATGAAGGCGGACTGAATGATGAGCAAGACTGAGAGCGATCGGCGTTCGGGTCTGGCGTTGCGCGGCGCCATCTGCGCCGCTACGGCCACTGCGGTCCTTATGGGGGGATTCGGGGCGTTCGCCCTGTGGAACGACACGGGGAGAGTCGCCAGTCAGGGAGGTTCTCTCGCCACCGGCAACCTGGCCATCAGCAATGTCGTCGGCAATGGATGGACGCTCACCGACGAGGCTGACGGCACCGTCAACCAGGAGATTGATGACATCGGCAAGTTCTTGGCGTCGCCTGGAGACGTCCTGACGTGGACGGGCTCGGCGGAGATCACGGTCACCGGCACTGACCTGTGGGCCAGGCTCGACGTCCAGAACAAGTTCAGTGAGTCTCTTGTCAAGAACGAAATCGCGGACTACGTGACGGTGAGGACGTCGGTCACCGGGGCAGACGATCGCGGGGTCATCTCCGGCGCAGCCGGGTTCACGGGCGATGAGGTCGCCGTGACCGTGACTGTCGCGTTCTCACGTGAGCTGCCGAACGAGGGCAAGGGCATCGCCAACGCTGTGCGTCTGACGGAGGACATCGTCCTGAACCTCCAGCAGGTCGGCCGCGACGGGGCTCTTCCCTCGAAGACTGAGTCCTGACCTGCGGCTGACAGCCCCGAACCGAGCAAACAGTCCTCGGCGGGGCTGTCACATGCGCGTTGAACCACCATGGATAGGAGGATGCTCGTGACGCGCACAGCCTTGCGCGCGTGGGCGGCGGCACTGCTCGTGCCGGCTGTGCTGGTGACCGCGTCGACGCCTGCGCGGGCCTCTTGGTCATCTCCCTCCCCGGTGTCGTTGGGGTCGGTCTCCACCGGCGATGTGAGGATCGCCGAGGTCGGCAGCCCGGCCTGGATCCGACAAGGCGCCGCGTTCGACCCGTCACAGGATGCTCTGCGTCAGGGCGACGAGCTGACCGTCACGGTCCCAACGACGGTCAAGGTCACGGGGACGACGATGCGCCCGACCCTTGACATGGTCGGCGCCGTAGTCGGGCCGGACCTCAAGGGTCTGGCGTCCGTCGCGGTGACCGGCGATCACTCGGTCGCAGTGGACGACGGCGGCCAGAGGGTCTCCATTGCCCTTCGGATCCACGTGTCCGAGAGTCTGCCGACGGAGACCTCTGGCGTCATCGACCTGACGGGAATGGTCATCCGCCTCGACTCAGGGCGCACGTGGACCGACGAGCGGGCGCTCGACCTCGGCCACGTCACGGTCCGGGCCTCGTCGGAGCATGAGGACCTCCTCCCCCGCGAGTGCGCGGACCTCACGGGCACGACGATGCAGGTCTCCAACGGCCTCAAGGGACCTTGGGACACCTGTGTCTACGTCGGCGAGGTCTACACGTCAGCAACGAGCCTCAAAGAACGGGAGTTCACACTCAACCCGTTCTACTTCTGGGCGAGCCGTCCCGTATGGACGCTGACCTTCAACGAGGCGCGGTCTCTGCCCGCCAAGTCGATCGTCCAGGCCGAAGGCAGCACGGCGCCGTTGAAAGACGAGCCGAAATACACCCACAAGATCACGGTCAACGGGCGTTTCACCGAGCAGTTCTTCAAGCATGTCGTTGATGGAGGAGACGGCTGGTTCGCGCTCGCTCTGATGGACCCACAGCAGCACAACGTCCTCGCCGCGTATGTCGTCGGCGTCCTGGTCAACGACCAGGCCGTCGCCCGATCGACAGGAGCAGTCGAGGAGCCCGCTGGCGTGGACGTCGTTGGGACTGCGCCAGGCGACCTCCACCGTGACGCCGACGGTGACCGTGATGACCTGCTCCTGCATCGCCAAGATGTGGCCGCAGATGAGCCGAGGCGGGAGGTGGACGTCGATGGCGACTCAGGCCCAGGCCTCGACTAGCACAGGCACAGGCGCAGACGCACGAACGCAGGAGCACCCGGTGCGCGCGGTGCGCGCGGTGGTGCGTGGGCTCTCCTATGGGACGCTCCTGCTCGTCCTGCTGGTCACGGCGTTGACCATCGCGGTCCCCCATCTGGCGGGCGCGGTGCCGTTGACGGTGCTGTCGAACTCCATGGCGCCGGCCATGCCCGTGGGGTCGCTCGCGGTCGTTCGACCGACGATGCCGCTGAGCGTGTCCGCCCACGAGCTCGAGACGTTGAGCCCGGGCCAGATCCGCGAGGTCAACGACACCTCGCACGTGGGCGTCGGGGATGTGATCCTCTTCGCTCCCAACCCCAACGACGCCACACTCGTCATGCACCGAGTTTGCGAGGTGCGCAGCTATGCGTCATCGACGGGTGAGGACAGATCCGTGTTCGTCACCCAGGGTGACAACAACTCGATGCTCGACGCCCCTGTCCACGACTATCAGGTGCGGGCGCGGGTCTGGTACTCGCTGCCGGTGTTGGGTCACGTCAACGACGCGCTCAACGCCGGCGAGCACAGCGCCAAGGCCATCGTGGCGGTGGCCGTGGCGGGCTACGGCGCGGCGTTGGCCTACCTGGTCAGATACGTGCGCGCGTCCAGCACGGCGGACGCCGGCGCAAGCGCGTGACGACTACGCAAACAAGTCCCACCCGTAGCAGCGCGGACACCAGCACCAGATCTCAAGCGCGCACCTCGGCTGGGCGCTGTCAGGTTGAGACCTCCCCTGGCAAGCCTTGCCTGCGGCGGTGACTTCACGGCCCGCCTTGATGTACGGGTCGAGCACCCCGGAGAGGGTCGCCCATTCAGCATCCGTGACGTCGACGGTGTATGCGGAGCCCTCAAAGGAGAACGTGACCGGAAAAGCGCCGGACGCACCGCTGAGGTCGGAGAGGGTCTCAAGCCTCGTTGTCCTCACCATGGACGCAGACTAGGCGCCCGCGCTCACCGCTCGCCGCTGCGCGACACCTCGAGAGCAGGCCATGTCGCGGGGCCTTCGGCGATTGTTGTGGTCACCGATGGGTTCGCTCAGGGGCCATGTGAGGTGTGCTGGTGTCGCAGCTCGGCGGGGCGCAGGCCCGTGGCCTTGCTCACCACCCGTGCCATGCGTGCGCTGGAGCCGAACCCGGACCTGGCGGCGATCCGCGCGAGGCTGAGTCTGGTCAGGAGTGGATCGCTCAACAGGGCGAGGGCGTGCTCGAGGCGTGCCGCGGCGATGTGCCCGGCGACGCCCATGCCTGTGTCGGTGAACAGGCGCTGCAGTGACCGCATGGACATGCCGAGGTCGGCGGCGATGACGGCGGGTGTCAGGTCGGGGTCCGTGTGCCGGGTCGCGATGTGCTCGAGCACGCGGGCGCGGCCGATCTCGGACTCGGGCTCGGACGCAGAGCTCTCCAGCGGGGAGGCGAGGACCGAGAGCAGGGTCGATTGCGCGAGCCGCTCCATGGCGTTGCGGGTCGCGGTGGTGATGCCTCCCTCGTCGCGGCGCACGATCTCATACAGGGCGGCGCCGGCAGCGCTCAGCACCGGATAGCCCTCGGGCCACTGCATCGCCGGAACATGGCGGAGCGAGCCGGCGAAGGGTGCGTCCTCGACGCCGACGTCGAGGTGGACGCTGGCGACCGTTCCCTCGCTCTCATAGAGGTACTCGGCCCAGCCGTGCAGGAGAGCGCCGCCGCCCACGCCGAGGCGGACCGAGCGGTCGGGGGCGCGCAACGTGATCCGGCCCTCGAGCACGATGAGCAGTCGGATGGCGCGGTGCGGCCAACCGAAGTTGTCACCCGCGCGCAGCGTCGTGACCGCTGTGTGGCGTGTGTGGGTCACCGCGAGCGCGCTGAAGCGCGAGATGGCGGCGGTCAGACGAAACCCCTCGCGCTCACCGCGCGTGGGCGCGACGCCGCCGAACGCGGCCAGACCGGGCGTCCCGGTCAGGCGCATCACGGTGCGCCGGTCGGCCGTGGTCGGGGCGACCATCGTGGCGGGGTGGGGACTCGGTCGCAGACCGGCGCCGTCCGGGCTCGTGGGCTCGCGGTCGGGTTGAGGGCGGGGGTTGAGGCCATAGTCATGCACGGTCGGAGGCTGGCACGCCTGGCGCGAAAGCGTTTTTCTACGGCAGGAATTGCGCAAGTCATGACACGTGGTGACTTTCCCCCCTGACGGATGCTGAGCACTCCACGACACGGGCCACGCGACGACGATCACCCGTCACGAGCCACCTGACCAGCGCGTTCGTCCCTCGCGGCGCCTGCGCGCTGTTGCCCGGCGTGGCGGCTCCGGTTGACAACTCGCTCTCCGCAGCCCCGAGGCCGACCCACACTCTCCTGCGGTCACCGGCAGGTAGCTCCGGTGCGGTCATCGACGAGCGGGAAGGACCACGACAGATGAGAGTCACCTTGGGGCGGGCGTGCTCCGCGACCCGGCTCGTGGCGTGTGCGGCAGTGGCGCTGCTCGTGGGTGTCCTGGTGATCGGCGTGCTGCCCGCGCCCGCGGGCGCGAAGCCGATCGACGACGCCATCACCGGCCTCACCGTCTCCCCCATGAACCCGCTGCCCGGGCAGTCGGTCGAGCTCCGCCTTCAGTGGGCCGTCCCCAACGACACGGAAGCCGGTGACACGTTCGCACTCGCACTGCCGGGTGCGCTGGAGCTGATCACCACGGCGTTCGAGCTCAGGGACGGGGCGGGCAATCTCGTCGCGACTGCTGTGGTCGACGATGGCCAAGCGGTGTTCACCCTCTCGGACTACGTCACCACGCACACCAACGTTCGTGGCACAGCGCGCTTCTGGGTCCGGATCTCCGACGACGCTGAGAAGGGCGATGAGTTCACCTTCACCGTGGGCTCGACGACCACGACGATCATCGTGGGGGACCCCGGCGGGCCGGGCACGGGCGGCCCAGCCGACCTGAGCGCCACCAAGTACGGCCACCTGCGGGGCGAGGAGGGCTACGGCGGCGAGGGCGACTACATCGACTACGTCGTTAAGACGCCCGTGGGTCCATTCGACACCGTCACTTTCAAAGACACGCTCGGAGAAGGACAGGCCTACGTCTGTCACGACACCGACGACGCCGACGCCCCCAGCGTCGTCTACTACAAGATCGACCCCGATACGGGCGACTACCTCGCGACGGATTACCCGAAGGAGGACGAGACGACGATCGACTGCGCACCGGAGAGCGCCACTCTCACGGTGACGGTGAAGGACGTCCCCGAGGAGTTCATCGCCGTCCTGACGTACACGGTCCAAGTCACCGAGTACCTCGACGTCTATGAGAACTCGGCGCTCATCACCACAGATCGGACGACGGACGAGGTGCCCAGCGAGGTGATCCGCATGGGCGCGGGCGGCGACGGTGAGGGCGACGTCTCGGACAAGCAAGCCACGGTCACCGTCGCGAAGACCGCCAACCCCACGACCGGGACCGTGGTCGGTCCCGGGCAGGTCGTGACCTACACGCTTGCGTTCGACCACGACGGCACTGGCGAGGCCGCGGTCGACTACACCGACCGCCTCACCGACGTGCTCGACGACGCCGATTTCGTCGAGGTGATCAGGGACGGCGGGCTGAGCGTGACCCGTCTGGAGAACGGCGACGTGCGCATCACGGGCTCGCTGGGCGCGGACGCGACGGTCAGCTACTCGGTCAAGGTCAAGCCGGCCACGCAGTCCCCAACCGGCGGCGACCACACTCTGCGCAACGTCATCGTCAAGACGGGCGAGGATGACGGTCCGTCCACCGAGCACCCGGTGCGGTACGTCTACGTCGCGAAGGTCGACGAACACCGTGTCGCACTCGACGGGGCGCAGTTCGCGCTGCTGAACGACGCGGACGGCACGAGCGTCGACCTGACACAGACGGACACGGGCATCTTCGTCAGTGGTGCGCTCGAGCGGGGCGTCTACCGGCTCCAGGAGGTTCAGGCCCCCGAGGGTTACCAGCTTCTGGCGGAGCCGGTGCGCTTCAAGGTCGGCGACCAGGGCGCTGTGACGCTGACGAGCCCGTCCGGGACCGGGCCGGTCACGGTCTCCCTCTCCGACGACGGCGTGTACGTGATCACCGTGAGCGATCGGCGCGCGTACACGCTCCCCCTGACCGGCGGATCGGGCGCAGCGGCCTTCTGGCTCTGCGGCGGCGCCGTCCTGTCGATCGTGGCCGCGAGCCTCGTGGTCGGGCGTGTGCGGGCCATCACGCAGCGTCGCCAGACCGAGACCGCGAGCCGGTGAGACCCGCGGCCCGCCCCACCTCCCCAGTTCTCTCGCCACACCACAAGGAGAAGAAGGTGCACAACAACATCCGACGCGCCCTCGTGCGCGCTGCCGCCGCCACCGTGGCGGGGGCCCTCGCCCTCGCCACCGGGGCGGGCGCGGCGCTGGCCGCCGACGACCCCAGCCCCCTGATCGACCCCAAGGACACGGGCTCGATCACCATCCACAAGTTCGACCACGAGACGACCGGCCTGGCGCACGACGGCACCGTGATCACCGACGGCCTCACGGGGTTCAAAGGTGTGTCTGGTGTCAAGTTCACCGTCGAGCAGGTCGTCGGCGCCGACAACGAGTACGACCTGACGACGAACGAAGGCTGGACGGCGCTTACGGCCCTCACGCCCGAGAACGCCGCGGCCGGTCTGTCCGGTCAGCCGAGGGCGGTCACGACTGACAGCGCAGGCGTCGCGGTCGCCGGCGACCTTCCGGTGGGCGTCTACCTGGTCACCGAGACCGAGGCACCGGTCGGCGCGGCGCCCGTGGCGCCGTTCCTGGTCACCATCCCGATGACCGACCCCGCCAACCGCGACGCGTGGCTCTACAACGTCCACGTCTACCCGAAGAACTCGATCGTCGGCGCGACCAAGACCGTTGACGACGACCCGACGGAGCTCTTCCACAACGTCGTGTGGACCATCCTCGCGGACATCCCCGACGTCCCACTGGTCGACGTCGACGCAACGCCCACCGTCGCGAAGATCGACGGCTACAAAATCGTCGACAAGCTCGACACGCGCCTGCACTACGACAGCACCAAGGTCTCGCTGACGAACGGTGCCACCCTGGCCAACAACGACTACACGCTGGCCTTCGACAGCGGCTCCAACACCGTGACCGTCGAGTTCACGGAGCAGGGCCTGGGTGTGCTCGGCGCGAACCACAACGCCCAGGTCAAGGTGGAGATCACCACGAAGGCGAAGAACGCGGGCGTGATCCCGAACACGGCCATCGTCTACCCGAACCTTCCGAGCTTCACCATCGAGCCGGGTCAGCCCGGCGGGCCGACCACCACCGATCCCGTGGAGACCAAGTGGGGCAGTGTCGCGATCCACAAGATCGCCAAGGGCTCCGCGAAGGACCTGCCAGACGCGACGTTCGGCCTCTACCTCACGAAGCCCGACGCCGACGCGGCGAACCCACAGAACGCATTGCAGACCGGCACGACAGACGCCGACGGCATGCTGACCTTCACAGGCCTGCGGTACTCGGACTTCGCCGACGGCAACGACGTCAAGGAGGGCGATCCCGGCTACCAGACCTACTGGATCGCAGAGCTCAACGCGCCCGCCGGGTACGAGCTGCTCGCCGCTCCGATCGAGGTCTCCATCCTGAAGGCCACGGACCCCGCGACCGGCGAAGAGGTCGTCCGGGTTGTCGGGCTCACCGTGGAGAACGTGCCCGAGCAGAACGTGCTCCACCTCCCGCTGACCGGTGGCTCCGGCGCCGCGCTGCTCACCGTCGCCGGTGCGCTGGTCATCGGCGGCACGCTCCTGATCGCCTCACGCCGCCGCACGACCGCGCAGGCCTGACCGCAGTCACCGGCTCCCACAGGGTGTGGGGAAGCGGGCCACCGCCCGCTCCCCACACCCTGTCGCACGAAGGACCCACAGGTGGCATCGAGATCCCACACCGCACGCCACGCGGCGCCCACCCCACGCCACAGCACGGTCGGCAAGCACAGTCAGCTGCGGTCTCTGGTGACCCTGGCCGCAGCCGCCCTCGGATCGGGGCTCTTGTTCTACCCGGCGGCCTCCGGGTGGCTCTCCGCGTGGGCGCACGGCGCCGAGGTCACCGACTACGTCGAGAGCGTGAGCCGGCTCCCCGTCCCGGAGAAGGCGGACGAGCTGCGCAGCGCACGCCAGTTCAACGCGAACCTCGCGGGCATGCCGCTCGAAGACCCGTACGCAGGCGCCCAGATGGACGCTGACGCCTGGGGTGTTCAGGAGTACCTGGGCCAACTCGACGACACCGAGGTCATGGCGCGTGTGCGCATCCCGGAGATCGACGCCGACCTGCCCATCTACCACGGAACGAGCGAGCAGACCCTCGCCCGGGGTGTCGGACACCTCTTCGGCAGCGCGCTGCCCGTGGGCGGGCCTGGCACCCACGCGGTGCTGACGGGGCACTCCGGCATGGTCGGAGCCAGGGTGTTCGACGACCTGCACGACCTACGGATCGGCGACCAGTTCACGATCAGCGTGCTCGACGAGGTGCTGACGTACGAGGTCGACCAGATCCTCACGGTCGAGCCGACCGACATCGAGGCGCTGCGCCCTGTCGCCGGCCAGGACTACGTCACCCTCGTGACCTGCACGCCGATCGGCGTGAACTCCCACCGGCTCCTGGTGCGAGGCGTGCGAGTCCAGGCGCAGGCCGCGCTCGCACCGGTGACGACGACGGCACCCGCCGTGGGCGCGTCGCCCGGCTTCCCCTGGTGGGCGCTCGGCGCATTGGGCGTGCCCGCAGCGGTCGCCGTCGGAACACGACGACGCGTAAGGCGTTAACGCAAGACAGCCTCCGCTCACCATGGGGGGTCGTTCGTGAGCGGAGGCTGCCTAACCAAGGGAACCAGCCGTGTGGCTGGCCGCATTCACATCGCTCGAACACCCGAGCGCACTCGGGTCGAACGCCGAACGCTGCTCCGACACTAGCCGGGCGCCTTGAGGCCCGAGCGTCCGTGTCACCTCGAGCGCCGCCGCTGTCGCGTCGGACGCCCACATGGCGCTCGCGCGGACGATGGCTCCGAACGCACCGATGGCGTGATCATCGATCGCGTCGACGTCTTGGCTCGCCTGGGCCACACCCGAGACCGCCAGACGCTCTAGCGCATTGAGCGAGGTCGTCTGAACACGGCCGCCCAAAAAGCCCCGTGCGACAGCCACGTCCAACAACGCTCCCGGGTACGCCGCCGCGAGCTCGGCCTCACGCGTGACAGGATCGCGGCTCATCCCGCAGACGAACAGCGCGATCCGCTTGCCCACCAGATCGGTCGTGGATGCGGCATAGCGTCTCATCGACGCCATCGGTTGACCCCGGTAGATTGCAGTGCCCAACACGACGGTGTCGAAGGCACTCACCACGGGTGGACCGTCGACGAGGTCAAAGACCGGGACGTCGTCCGCGATCGCCTCGGCGACGCGGCAGGCGACCTCCGCAGTAGTTCCGCGCATCGACGCGACGACAATGGCTGCTCTCATACCCGAAGCCTGTTGGCGTGCCCCAGATCCACGCCATCTGGAGTCCCGCACCGAACCCTGCCGTCGCCCCACGCCCACTCCAAGAACAACGCCGCACAGGCATGGACGAGGACCGAACAGTCGGACACACGAGCGAGCGCGCTGTTCAGGCGGATCAACCCGCTCCTGCGCGGCTGGACCAACTACTTTCGCCACGCGGTCGCGACCACCACATTCAAGCATCTCGCGAGACGGCCTGTTCAGGCCCGATCCGGCAAGGGCCGAGCCCAACGGGATTCTTCCTAAAAGGGCTGATGACTTCGTTGTTCACTCTATTCAAACCATCCGCGGACACAGATCAAGTCCGGGCCAGGCTGATTGTTTTCGCCCTGTGTGCGCCCTACGGGCCACGACTATCGCGAGGTGCGTCGCAGCGGTCGGCTCCTCCGCCAACGCCGAGCCTACAACGGCGTGCCAGACGAGTTCGACGGCCGTGTTCTTTCCCGCACCGCTCGGCCCCAGCGGCGCGACAGCCTGCCGGCAGGACGGCAGCGCGAACGACACGTCGTCGAACACCACCCTGGACCCGAACCGAATGACGAGGCCGATCGCCTCTACAGCAACTTCTTCGGTGCTCAAGACGGTCATCCGCCTCAGCAGTTGATCATTTACCAGGATCGTTGATTTTCCGCGGTTTCTGGGGGTCTCAAGGCGGTTCATGCCTCTCCCATGCCACTCAGCACTGACCACACGACCCGATTCTGGTTGACGCCCGCGTCCAAGGCTATCGAGTCGGGTATGGCGCGCCGCCTGCCTCGAGCGCGCGTATCCGTTCCCAGCACTCATCACCCGCAGCGATAGTTGGGACACCCGGCCGCCTCTGACTCTCAACAGGGCAGCCTCCTCGCGCCGGACGGCTGTATACGCGCTGGAAGACGTTCCCCTGCCTGTCCGGCAGGGCTTCCTCTTGTCGTAGCCCTGGAACAGCAGCACGACCTTGTTGCCGTGGAACGTGCAGAACAGGCGCAGGAGCACAGTCCTGTCGCCGCCCGCCATCTGGAGTGGCTCCAGCTCAGTGGAGCGACCCCTGTTCAGGATGGCGTTCAGCGAGCACCGCATCCGCACCTCGTAGAGCCCGTCGCCCAGCGCCTTGCCCCATTCGGTCGAGCACACACCGATCCCGAGCGTGGCCACGACCCGCGTCAGCACGGCGTCGACGATCGCCTGGTCCTGCTCCTCGAGCCTGTCGAACCATGAGGCGAACGGGCTGCGGCCGTTCTCGTCCTCCCAGACCTCCACGGTCCACTCGGGCGCAGATGGGTCGAAGTCGGCGCCGAGCTCGGCGCTGATGTCACGGGGAGGCTGCGTCACGGTCCAGACCGTACTCGCCCACATCGACACTGGGCACGACCATCGGACGAGGTCGCACCACCTTCCACAGACCGCACGCGGTAACCCCGGTCCGAATCGTGGACACGGTTGTGCGCGCAGGGAAGGCGTCGATAGCGTCCAGACACGAACTGCCACCCGGAAGGACACCCTCGTGCGTTGGATCGACAGTCGTCGGTGCACCGCCGCTGTCATGCCCTGGCACGCCGACACGCTTCAGGAAGCCCGAGTAATCCTCGTTCGTCGCGCATCGAGCCTTGACGCTTGTGCCTTCACGCGGCCAAGTTCAGATGATCAGGGGCGTCGCACGCCCCACCCGCGCTGTTGTCGCTGACCCAGCCACCCCCTGCCGCTGCGTGACTCGTCGGAAGCCGACGGAGTACTGAGCTCGGCCGTCGCGCAACTTGCGCGCCCAATCCCGAGCCGAGACCAGCGCGCCGTCGAGGCAACCGACTCCGTCAACACCTCGACGGCACCGCACCGGCCTCCCATCCCGCCCCTTGCGCACCCCACCTGACCCGGAGGACTCCCATGACAACTCGACGTCTCCTCGCCACCCTGGCCTCCCTCGCCGTGGCCGCTGTCACGCTGACCGGCTGCGGCCCCTCCGGCTCTGACTCGTCAGCCGATGGCCCCGTCGCCGAGAACGCCGCTTACGACCCGAACGCCACAATCGGGATCGGATCGCTCTACGAGCCGACATCTCTATCAAACGTCGCAGGCGCCGGCCAAGGGCTCACTGAGGCGTTCTACGGCAACGTTTACGAGGCTCTATTCAAGTTGAACGACGATGGCTCGGTGACCAACGCACTCGCAGACAAGGCCACGACCAGCGACGACGGACGCACGATTACGATAACCTTGGTTGATGGCGTGAAATTCCACTCCGGCAAGTCACTGACCTCCGCCGACGTCGTGGCCAGTTACGAGCGCGCAATCGCCGATGACGCACAGGGCTCACGCAAGAGCATCTACAAATCGTCGATCGCTTCGGTGACAGCACCGGATGCCTCGACCGTTGTGTTCCAACTGGTGGAACCGTGGATCTCCTTTGAATACGATATGACTTACCTGTGGATCGTGAACACCGACGCAGGCGATCTCAAAGAGACCGAGGACGGCACTGGTCCCTACGTCTTCGAAGGATGGGTGCGCGGAAACTCAATCTCCCTCAAGCGGTCCAACGACTACTGGGGTCCCGCCGCCACCAACGGAGAGATAGTCTTCCACTACTTCACAGACGCAAGCGCGCTTAGCAACGCACTGCTATCGGGCGAGATCGACGTCATCGCCGCCCTCCAGAGCCCGGACACACTCTCCCAGTTCGAGGGGAACGACGACTACGTCGTCAACGACTCGCCGTCCACGACAAAGGAACTGCTGGCGTTCAACGATCACGCTGCGCCATTCGATGACACCCGAGTGCGTCGCGCAATCTACTCCGCCATCGACAGGAAGAAGTTGCTGGAGTCGATCTGGGGCGATCACGGAATGCTTGTCGGCTCAATGGTCCCTCCCACCGACGCCTGGTATGTCGACCTGAACGCAGTGAACCCGTACGACCCCGAGCTGTCAAAGAAGCTACTGGCCGAGGCAGGCCACGCCGACGGCTTCGAGTTCGTCCTTGACACGCCCACCTACGACCCTCATCCGGCCGTCGCCGAGTTCGTCAAGTCCGAACTGGCCAAGGTGGGCGTCACGGTGGACATCAACCTCATCTCCGCGGACGAGTGGTACTCGCGCGTGTACGAGAAGCACGACTTTGTCGCCACACTGCAGGAGCACGTCAACGACCGCGACCTAGCCTTCTACGCGCGCGGGCGGGACATGTACTTTGAGTGGGACGATGCGGACTTTATTCGCCTGTTCAATGAGTCCGAGCACGCGGCCACTCTTGAAGACCAAACGGCCAAACTCGTTGAGGCGAACACGCTCATGGCCCACGAGGCAGCGAGCGTGTGGCTCTACCTCTACCCGCAGATTGTGGTCTCTTCCGCCGACGTCACTGGCTACCCATTGCACGGCCTCAACTCGCAGTTCTACGCCTCGACCATCCAGAAGTCAGAGCGAGGATGATCCGCTACCTGCGACGACGTTCGGCATTGCTCGTCGCCTCGCTGATCGGAGCCATGCTGGTCATATTCGCACTGCTGCACCTCCTGCCCGGCGACCCTGCCAACGCCCTACTGTCCGCTGGGGCGAGCCCCCAGCAAATCGCCGCTGCGCGCGCGGCCGTTGGGTCCGACCAGCCGATGTGGACACAACTCGGGAGGTGGTTGGGAGGTCTCCTCCATGGTGACCTCGGTCGCTCGCTGGCCAGCGGCCAGGAGGTCCTACCCGAAGTCCTGCGACGGATGAGCGTCACGGTGCCGATGGTCGTGATCGCATTCGTCGTGTCCACAGTTCTGGCAACCGTCATCGGGTACGTCGCTGCGGTCCGGCACCGCCGGTGGTACGGAATCCTCCTGTCCGGGCTGTCCCAGGTTGGAATCGGCATACCAGTCTTCTGGGTGGCACTCGTGTTGGTGTGGATCGTCGCGCTGCGGCTTGGTTGGTTGCCCTCAGGGGGCTATCCGCGCGAGGGCTGGTCTGCTCCCGGAGAGGTGCTGCGGTACTTAGCGCTGCCTGTGGCCTCGATCGTGCTGGGTGGGCAAACGGCCTTCCTGATTCGCTATATCAGGTCGGCCACACTCGACGTCCTCGGCAGCGACTTCCTGCGCACTGCACGAGCCCTGGGGATGTCACGCACCGCGGCCTTCTGGCGGCATGGTGTGCGCAATGCCGCCGTACCGGTGATCGCAATCCTTGGAATCGAGCTGGGGACCACGGTAGTCGGAGCCGTGATCGTCGAGGCGGTCTTCTCACTGCCGGGTATTGGCGCGTTGCTGACGAAGGCGATTTTGCAGCACGACTACCCATCCATCCAAGGAGCTCTGCTGGCCACCACCTTCTTCGTACTGATTGTTGGGTTTGCGGCAGATCTGACTCAACGCCTCGTTGACCCACGTCTGCGGTCGGTTGCCGTAGGGAGCCACTCGTGACTGCCCAGACACAACTGCCCCAAACGCCCCTCCCCTCGCACGGTTCACCGAGGCGAGCGTCGGCCACGCTGGTCGTGGGCGTGGTACTTCTGGCCCTCTGCGCCGCGGCGGCGCTGACGTCCCTGCTCTGGCTACCGTTTGCCCTGGACGACACGACGGGTGGGCGTCTGGAGCCACCCAACCCCGGACACCTGCTCGGCACCGACCGGTTCGGGCGTGACCTCCTCAGCCAGGTCCTGGTTGGCGTGCGGATCGCTTTCATGGTCGGCATCGGTTCGGCGCTCATCGCCACTGTGATCGGCGTGCTCCTCGGCCTCACGGTGGCTTGGGCGCCCTCGTGGGTCGACGACACAGCTGCCACATTGCTCGACATCCTGCTGGCGTTTCCGACGCTGTTGCTCGCCATGATCGTCGGCGCCACTCAGGGTCGGAGCACGGCGACAGTTGTCGTGTCGATAGGCCTGGCGCAGAGCGCTTACGTCGCGCGGCTGAGTCGGATCTTGGCGCGGCGACTGCGTGCGCAGCGCTTCGTGACGGCTGCCGCGACCTCTGGGTCCGGTCGCCTTGCCATCACCATTCGGCACCTGCTGCCCAATATGCTTCCGACTCTTGCTGTGGTGGTGGCCGTCTCATTCGGCATCGCGGTCCTTGCCGAGGCCGGACTCTCCTATCTAGGGCTTGGCGTCCCGCCGCCGAGCGCTTCGCTGGGCCGGCTCATGCAGGAGGCACAGTCGACGGTGCTGACCGCACCCATGGGAGCGATTGCACCTGGCGTCGTGGTCGTGCTTCTGGTTGTAGGTGCGAACTTTCTCGCCGATGGCCTACGCGACGACGCAGATCCAGCGTCGGGAGGCCTGCGGTGAGCGGGGTGCTGAGCATTGACAATCTCACGGTCACCGTCGCGAGCACTCCAGAGAGCGGGCATCGGCGAGTGCTCTTGGACGGCGTCAGCCTCAGAGTCGGGGCGGGAGAGCGGGTGGGACTAATCGGCGAGTCGGGCTCAGGCAAGTCTCTGCTCTCCCTGGCCTCGATCGGTCTGCTTCCCGAGCCGCTCGATGCCACAGGCTCAGTCTCGCTCGGCGGTCGTGAGTTGCTGGGCGCCTCCGAGCGAGCATGGAACGCCGTTCGTGGACGCGATGTCGCGCTGGTTTTCCAAGAGCCGACGTCCGCACTTGACCCACTGATGCGCCTGGGGCGCCAGGTCGCCGGCCCACTGCGGCGCCGTCGCGGCCTGCGTGGCGCACCGCTTCGCGCCGAGGTCAGGCGCGTGCTGCGCGAAGTCCAATTGGACGACGCCGACAGGATCGCGCGGTCCTTTCCGCACGAGGTCTCCGGGGGACAACGTCAGCGCGTCGCCATCGCGATGGCGCTGGCCTGTGACCCCCAGCTGCTCATCGCCGATGAGCCGACGACCGCGCTCGACGTGACCGTGCAGAAGGAGATACTCAGACTAATCGCCGACGTCGCCCAGCAGCGCGGAATGTCCCTGCTGTTCGTCTCGCATGACATCGGCGCCGTCGCATCCATGGCCAGCCGCGTCGTCGTGCTGCAGCATGGGCGCGTCGTCGAGTCAGGACCCACACAGCAACTCATCCGTCAGCCGGCCCATCCCTACACCCAGCGGCTCGTCGCTGGAGCACGGGCTCTCGATGAGAGACTGACCATTGGAGCGCAGCATGACTGAGTTGACGCTGGAGTTGGCCGACGTCACTTACCGGTACCGCAGGGCCGACCGGGAGGCGTTGAGTGGGGTCAGTCTCGTGGCGAGCGAGAACCGGTCAATTGGCATCGTGGGCGAGTCCGGGTCCGGCAAGAGCACTGCGCTTGCGCTCCTACTCGGCCTGTCCCGTCCCACCAGCGGACAAGTGCGCGTCAGCGGGCGCGAGCTCAACCTTGGCTCTCAAGCGGCAAGACACGCTTTCCGCCGCGAGGTGCAGCCTGTCTTCCAGGACCCATATACGTCGCTCGACCCTCGCCAGCGCATCGGCAGCACCCTTGCCGAGCCCCTCGTGTCCTTGAGGCTTGAGCGCGACCGCGCCGCGCGCGCGGACCGTGTGGCGCAGGTCCTTCGTGACGTCGGGCTGGAACCGGCGATGGCAACCCGGTGGCCGCACGAGTTCTCAGGCGGGCAACGCCAGCGCATCGCCATAGCCCGGGCCCTGATCACAGAACCTCGAATCGTACTGGCGGATGAACCGGTCAGTGCTCTCGACGTGACCACCAAGATCGAGGTCATCGACCTGCTACGAAAGCTACGTCGGGACCGCGGGCTCGGGCTGGTCATGGTCTCTCACGACCTCTCCGTTGTGTCAGCCCTGTGCACGGACGTCGTCGTGCTCGTGGCCGGAAACGTCGTGGAGGCCGGGCCCACCCGCGAGGTGATGGCGAGCCCGCGCCACGAGTACACCCGGAAACTGATCGCTGCGGTCCCCCGACTCACTGACCTGGGGCTGCAGCCGACAGCTGGCGCCGAATCTGGCAGCCCGTCGCGGTGACTACCCCACTATACGCGCCAGATGTCGGCCAAGTTCGCTGCCGGATCATCGACCGCAACAAGATCTTCATCGCTCCCCGAGAATAGCGTCACCACTCCAGGGCCATGCCCGGCGAGGACGCTGTCGGAATGTGCCACGACCGCGATGGTTGACATTCCCTTGCGGTACGAACGACCAAAGCGATTGTCAGTGTCCTCAAGATGAACCAGGTCGCCCAGCCTGAGCCTGTCGAGGCCGAATTCCTCCACGGTCTGCGCATCGAAAAGATTGATGTCGTAATCGCCCAGCGCGACTGATCCCATTCCAATACCTGAGCCCATCACTCTGGCTGGGATACGCGCCGCAACCCCCACCGAGAGCACTCCGCCCACTTCGGAGATGGGAAGTCTGTCAAGGAGGTTCGGGTCGAGGTTGCGCACACTCACCCCGGGGTGGTCGGGCAGCACGAGACCCTGCCCGCGCGAACGAATCAGAATCGAGTCGCCGATCACCAGTTTGTCGAGCACATCGGGGGAAAAGTCCACCAAGAGTCGGTCGGTGGGCAAAGCACCCCCATGCTTTCCGGTCACGACTCCCTCAGCGCCCTGCGCCCGTCCTGACACAACGATCGCGCGGTTCCCGACGCACGAGTTGTACGCCAGAGCGAGGTTCGCCTCGACGTCTGAATGCCGGATGGACACGCCGGGCTCGACGTGATCGGCGGCCCAACCAACCGCACGATCACCAATCCGGACGTCGTAAGCGATTCCGCTCGTTCCGAGGGCGACGAGTTGTGCATGGCCGGAAGGGTCGACGAAACCTAGGCTTCGCAAGCGTGGATGGTCGATCTCCCCCTGAACAGAGATGGTGGGTAGATCGTAGGCGTTGCTGCGAACCATCGAGAACTCCCTCGTAGAGTCTTCGTGCCCGAAAGGGGTCGAATATGGGTAGTGGGGATGCGAGCCTACTGTAGCATCGCGTGCTCCAGTTATCACTTCTCGTCGGGACACAATTGCCCGCGCGAAATCAAAGAACCTAACCAGCGCCCGCACTCTCCGCGCAAGGCCGTCGGGGTATACCAAGGCTGAGCAAGCACCTGCGAGACGACCCGCGCTTGTCGACTATGACACAAGCCGGACTTGATAGTCCGGGTTCAGCCGGTAGCCTGTGCCCCACACGGTCAAGATCAGGTCAGCCAGCCCCAATTTCCGGCGCACTCTGTGTACGTGCACGTCAACAGTGCGGGTCTCGGTGCGATTCACGCCGACAGGCGCCGCGCCGTCGCTCCAGACCGTGTCGAGCAGTTCCGAGCGGGAGACAACTCGATCCTCGACACGGGCCAAGTACGCGAGCAGAGCTGCCTCGCGGTCCGTCAACTCGACTTCCCGGCCAGATGCGCGCGCCGTACGGCTGACGAGATCCAGCGAGATGTCGGCGTGACTACCGAGCGCCTCGAGGCGCTCGCGCAGTGCGGGAGGTTGGGAGGCGGCACGGACCCGCCGGCCATCGCCGGTGAGCGCAACCTGTGTTCGACAGCGCGGAAACCACTCGTAGGCGAGCTCGGCGAGCGTCGAGATCGAGCGCAGCATCTCGGCCCGGTCGCAGTCGGCCACTGCCGTCAGGTCGACAGTGAGGACGAAGCCGCGCGGGGACGAAGTGCTTCGTCCCGCAGCGCGGGGGGATGCAAGTGAAGTGACAGACAAGGTGGCTTCCAATGCGCTTCCGCAGTTCGCGGGCGCCGACACAAGGGTCGGCGGAGGTCGGGGGACAAGGAGCGCTAGTCCTGACAGGGACACATGCGGCTGAGCATGCGCATTCGGGCAGCCAGACGCTGCACCAGACGGTGCAGGACGTTCGGCTTGGAAACCATGTCCCCCATGATCGGGGCGCAACCCGTGATCCGCGTACCGAATCTCAACGGATGAGACGGTGCAGTCCGTCCCTCACCAGATCACGTCACAGATGCCCAGAAGGTGAGACCGCTTGATGGTCCGGATGAGGCCAGGTTTTGATGAAGCTCGCGGCAGGCTGGCTCAGCCAACTGCAAGGCGACAGCGACACCAGGTAAACCGAGGAGGATTCTCGTGCGCATCGGGATATCACCGTTCGCCTCGACCCGAGATGGATCCGCGGCCGTGGCCGACGTGGCCATTGCCGGAGGCATCGACACGTTCTGGCTGGGTGAGGGTCTTCTTGAGATGCCGGCGTTCCCGGTGTGGTCGGGCGGGATGGAGCCGCTGACCTGGCTGGCCTACCTCGCGGGACAGCACCCAGGGATCCGCGTCGGGCTAGGTGCGTCGGTGCTCCCGCTGCGCGACGTCCAGTGGCTTGCGAAGCAGTCGGCAACACTGGACCAACTCACCGCCGGGAACCACGTTCTCGCGCTCGCCCCGGGGTTTTGGGCCAGCGAGTTCGCCTACCGGGGTGTGGACTTCGAGTCCCGCGGCGCCGCGCTCGACGGCCTGCTGGACGCGCTCGTTGCGGCCTTTGCGGGAGAACCGTACGCCTCCGCACACGTACGCCTGGCGGATGGGGCACGGCTTTCCCCACGCCCGCACAACGGCGTGGCGCCTCAGTTGTGGCTCGCGGGAGGGGCTGCGACCATGCGCCGGGCACAGGAGCGCGGATGGCCCTTCCAAGCTCGCGGAGCCAGTCCCGCGGAGTTGGCACCCACAACACGAACATGGTTTGAGGGCGGCGGCGGACTCCTCGGTCTGCGAGTTGCCGTGCGTGTCACCGATGAGCCAACGTCGTCAGCGCATCTTTCCGGGTACGCAGTGACGGGCTCGCCAGTAGAGGTCGCACAAACCCTCGCGGACTACGCCGCACTGGGAGTCTGTGACGTGTCTCTGATCCCGGGTCATGACGACGAGGCGTCCTTGGCGACCACGAAGGCCCTCGTCGACGAAGTTCTACCTCGCTTGGCCGATCTGACGGCTGGACTCTGACGACGCGGACTGCGGCAGGCAGCACGGCAACCACCGTCGCGACAACGAGAACGCCGCCGAGCACGAGCTCGGCGGCGTTCTTGGCATCAGCACCAACTCACCGACAACGCCGCCCGGAGCCTCTCGCCCCGTGACGGCCCATCTGAGGTCAGAACCAGCCGCCGCACTGGCAGGCTGAGTCGACAGTCCCCGACTTCAGCCGTGCGGGGCAATCACCGCGCCACCTCGGGGTTCGCCACACCGTCGGCGGCAGTCGAGGTGGCGCTGAGCGTCGCAAGCGCCTGTGCGGCGTCGGCAACGGCTTGCACTGGATCATCCGCGGTGATGCTCAGGCCGATCGAGTCAGACCGGTGCGTCAACCAACCACGCAGCCGTCGGCCAATCTCTCGTGGGGAACCGTGAAGCACCATGGCGCTGAGCACATCGTCGCTAACCAGACGACGCGCTGGACCCGCATCGCCGGCCGCCAGGGCGTTGGCGGCGGCTCTCAGGCGAACCGGGTCCAGGCCCAGCGCCTCGTGGACGTGCGGTGGGGAGTCTGCCAGAGGCATGACGAGCTGAGGGCGCACCTCTTCAGTGACCGTATCGCCGAGCGCGGCTGTGCCGTACAGCGCCACCTCGATGGGTCGCACAGAACGCGCCCATGCGACGGTCTGCCCGATCAACGGCTCCGGAACCCCTCCGAGGAATACACCGTCGGCCTCGCGTGACGCCAACTCCTGGAACCCGCGGCTGCGCGATCCGATGACGATCCGCACCCTGGGCCGGGTGAATGCGCCCGCGGGCGGAGCGTAACCAGCCTCTGCCCGACCGGCGGTGACTGCCCGGACAGTGTGCAGAGCCTCGCGCACGGTGGCCAGCGGCCTGGTCCGAGGCACATTGGCCGGGCCGAGCGCGACATTCCCACCCGGTCCGAGGCCGAGCACGAACCGTCCCCCCGACAGCTCGTCGATGGTCATGGCGTGCGCAGCCAGCGCCACCGGATGGCGCAGGTATGGGTTCGTCACAGCGACGCCCAGTCGGATCCGGGAGGTCCGTACCGCCGCGGCGGCAAGCACCGCGAACGGGTCTCGCGCAGGACCCTCGTCGCCGAGCCAGAACTCGTCCAGTCCTCGTTGCTCTGCCGTGACCGCTGCCTCGACGAGCGCGTGCGCCGGGGCGCTGGGGAACAGCCAGACGCCCCGGCGGGGCAACGCGATCACCGCGGAGCGGCCGCGGAGTGGGCGTCAGGAATCGACGTCCGCAACCCGAGCCCGGTCGCCACCCGGTTGATGTAGCTGTAGTACGCGGAGAGATTGTTCAACGCGACGATGTCCCGGTCGTCCAGACCGACAGATCGCAACCGGTCCAGGTCGCCAGCGGTGATCTCACCTGGCGTGCGAGTGAGCAGCCGCACATGCCGCAGAATCTCGTCCCAGCGAGGGTTGCCGGTGAGCGCGTTCGGGTCTGCGCCGAGGCGCTCGACGAGCTCGTCGCCAACACCTGCGCGGCGAAGCGCGGCCTGGGCTCCGGACGCACAGTGCGGCGTCGCGTTCAGCACAGAGGTCACGAAGACGGTCAGCCTCCGTTCAGCTTCGGTGAGACCCGAGACGACCGCCTCGACCTCCTTGTACAGTCGCAGTCGCTCCATCACCAGGTGCGGGTGCAGGCTGCCCAACCTGGTGAACTCGGTCGGCTCACCGATCACGGCCGCCTGCCAGTCATACGCCTCCTTCAAAGTGCCTGTGGCTTGCTCTATAGGCACAGCGGCGACCCAGCCGACGCGGTCGATGACAGCGCCACCCTCGTCGATTGTGGCGCTCACGGCTGCTCAGGCAGCGCGATGGACGGGTCAAGGAACTCGTTCGTCGCGATGTCAGAACTCGTCAGGCCTTCCTTCACCGCAATGCCTTGTCTCGCGAGTGCTGGGCTCACGTCGGCGATGAAGCGATCCAGCCTGGCCGGGTCGTGGCTACCGAACACGTGGTCGGGGCCGTTCGCGACGATCCCCTCCTTCAAGGCGACCTCCACCGCGAAGTCATTGAGACCCGCGCTCAGCTGCCAGGCGCCCTCGAACGCATCGACGACATCGAGCAGCACTTGGTTCGTTGAGGCCGGGTCCGTCCAGTAGTCCACGGCGGCCTGCTGCAGCAACGGCACGAGCTTCTCCAAGCACGCTCGGTTCTCATCCAACTTGTCGGACCGTATCGCGACCTCAGAGTGATAGGCCTCGTACTCGTCTCCGACCTTGACGTACTTCACCGGCTTGTCCCACGCGGGGATGTCGTGCTCGTAGCTGTAGACCTCGGAGGTGATGATGCCCTGAGAGACGATCCTGCCGTCCTCGGCGACGAACCTCGCCGGCGTGCCGTCATACCCGCCGTCAATCTGGCCAGGCTCGAGCAGCCCCTTCGCAGTGAGCACGTCAAGATATGTCGCACCCTCGAACGCCTGGAGCGTGACTCCTGCGTCGCGAATATCCGAGATCGTCTGGAAGTCCCAGTCGTCCGCCCCCCAGAAGAACACGAGCGGCGACTTCTGCTCAAACGTGAACACGGACACCGACGGGTGTTCCGCCGCACCCGCGATCGAGTCCTCGGTCGTCGTTTGACCGAGAAGCACGTCGTCGTCCTTGTACAGGGTCGCCAGTGGCAGTTCGCCGCCCAGCGCCGGACCCCCGGAGCGGATCTCCAGGTCGACACCCGTGTTCCCGAGTGGTCCGGTGTAGCGGTAGGTCTCGGGGTCGGCGACACCACCAGGACCGATCAGTTGGTATGCCCATCCGTACTCAGACTGCGGCCACCAAGGAAGCTGGAGCGACACTGTCGACGGGCAGACGTCAGCCAACGGAGTGGCATACCGGGCCGCGGCGGTACTGGCGGGCTTCGCGGGTTGAGCGGCTTCCTCGCCAGCCGAGCACGCCGCCAAGCTGGCGGTCAGCGCGACTGCGCCGAGCACGACGGCGCGTCGTGACTTGTGGTGCATGGTGGGCACTCCATTCATTGGATGGTGATGCGGCGGTCCCCGGCCCAGGTCCGGGACGTATGGGTCTGCGCCACGACCCGCCCCGCCCGGAACACCAGACGATCGGCGGGAGCGCGACCGAGCAGGTCAGCGACGTCGGCGGCTGGCGCGGCGAGCAGGTCCGCAGGCTGCCCCGGAGCGACGCTGGTCGGTGCCATTCCGACAAACTGTCGGGCAGCCCGCGTCACAGCGTCGAGAGCCTGGAGCGGGCTCAGATGACCGGCCGTGACGAGCAACGACGCAGTCTCGAGGGGATCTGCGCGACCCATGGGGTTGAAAGGGTCACCAACGTTGTCGCTCCCCCCGGCGACGTTCACACCTGCGGCTAAGAGATCGGCAACAGCGGTCAAGCCCCGTGGTCGGTTCGGCCCGTGCTCGCGGCCTTGAAGGTACAGATTGGACTGGGGAAGAGTGACCACGCCCACCCCCTTGGACGCCAAGCGTGTGGCGATACTCAGGCGCACCTGCTCGGGTTGTGCCGACAGGGAGCAGACGTGATCAACCGCGAGCGGAACTCGTGGCTTCGATCGAGCCGCGATGTGCTCCAGCAGCAGGTGCGTGGGGTCGAGCGTCTCGTCGATGTGTAGGTCCAGCGGCACATCGGCCTCTTCGGCCAGTTCGACAAGCGCCTCGAAAGCGTCGATGGGGCGGGCGTCAAGACATGGCGCCCCGCCTAGCCCGTCCGCGCCCATGGCTAGGGCCTCGCGCGCGGCTGCTCGGGTCTCGATCGAGCCAGGCCCTGTGACCGGAAGTCCATGCCCGGCGTAGACCTGCAGGTCCATCACGCCGGCAAGCTCGGCGCGGAGCCCGACGAGAACCCCCACAGCCTCCTTCGCGACGTCTGGGCCGGTGTCGACATGGGTGCGGATCGTGGTCGTACCATGACCGGCGTACAACGCGAGGGTCCGCACAGCACGGGTCCGGAGCTCCTCAACGTCGAAGCACTGGCGCGCGGCAATCCATGCGTCGATTGCGCCGCCGAGGTCGCCGGAGGCGTTCGGCACCCGCGTAGCCGTGAGGGCCTTGTCCAGGTGCGCATGGGGCTCGACCAGCGACGGGACGACGAGCCAGCCATCGAGACGGCGCACATCCGCGCCGACTGGCGCGTTGGCCGAGCCAGCCCGATCCAAGCGAGCCACTAGCCCGTCAGCCAGTGTCAGGTCGTGCTCCGACCCGTCAGCCAGGTGGATGTGACGCAAGACGGTGGTCATGAGCGAATCGCCCCGGCCGACTCGTGCCATGACCCCACGAGCACACGAGTGAGCAGGCCGAAGAACCAGAACACCGCCAGCCCATACGCCGAGCACAACAACACCCCGGCGAAGAGTTGCTCGGACTGCAGGAAATTCGTGTACTTGTCCAGAAGCCGACCAATTCCCGCACTCCCCTGCCGAAAGAAGAAGTCCCCGACTATGCCGCCGGTGACGGCCAGGCCCGCGGCGGATCGCCAACCATTGAGAATCGAGGGCATGGCTCCAGGCAACAGCAGGTGCCAGGTGATCTGCGCCCGGGTCGCGCCGTGCAGCCGGAACAGGTCCTTGCTGGAAGAGGCGTGTCAACGACGGCCCAAGACTGACCCCTTATCGTCGTCTGAAAGTTGACCCCTCCGGTGGTGGTTGTGTCCTACTTGTCGGTTTTTGTGGTGAGTAGTTCGCGGCGCGCTCGGGTGCGGTAGGAGTCGCCGGTCAGGGTGACGACCTCGGCGTGGTGCACGAGGCGGTCGATCATCGCGGCGGCGACGACCTCGTCGCCGAAGACCTCACCCCAGCGCCCGAAGGGCAGGTTCGAGGTGATGATCAGCGAGCCTTGTTCGTAGCGTGCTGCGACGAGCTGGAAGAAGAGGTTCGCGGCGTCATGGTCGAACGGGATGTAGCCGACCTCGTCGATGATCAAGACCTTGTAGCGGCGCAGGCGTCGCAGCTCGGCGTCCAGGAGGCCGGCGGCGTGCGCTGTGGCGAGGCGGTCGAGCCATCCGGTCGCGGTGTTGAACAGGGCGAGGTTCCCGGCGTGGATCGTCTTGATGCCCAGCGCGATCGCTAGGTGGGTCTTGCCGGTCCCGGGCGGGCCGAGCAGGATCACGTTCTCGGCCTTCGGCACGAACGCGCACGAGGCCAGGTGCGCGAGTTGATCGCGGCGAAGCCCGGGCTGGTGGGTGGTGTTGAAGTCCTCGAGCGTCTTCAGCGCAGGGAGGTGCGCCTGGCCCATGCGGGTGACGATCCCGGCGGCTTCCCGGTCGGCGAGTTGGCGGTCCAGGACCGCGGCGAGGTACTCCTCGTGGGACCAGCCCTCGGCGCGGGCCCGATCGCCGAGCTCGGCGAACACCCGCCCGATCGTCGGCGTCTTGAGAGCCCGGGCCTGGTAGGCGATCCGGGACGTCGTCTGCTCGGCGTTCATCCGGCCACCCCCTGCCCGTCCTCGGCGGCCGCGTGGCCGATGGCGGGGTCGACGCCGAACAGGGTGTCGTAGTCAGACAAGGCGCGCAGCGGCACGATCGTGCCGTCCGCGTGCGTCCTGGCGCCGGCCAGTCGAGCCTGCTCGGCGCGGGCGTCGATGGTCTGCTGGTACTGCTTGCGCAGGACCGCCGCGGTGGCCACATGCGCGGGATCGGTGATCGTGGCGTGGTCGGCCCAGCAGCGGGCATGGGAGGCCACCTGCCGGTCCTCGCACGTGACCCATACCCTCGTCAGGTCCGCGTGCACCTCGACCATCCGCCCGATGACGGACGGGTCGACGGAGTAGTCGTTGGAGTCCAGGCGCACGTAGTAGTCCCGGCCCAGGCGCACCCGGTGATGCCAGCCCGTCGTCGGGGCCACCGGCGGCAGCGGCAGCATCAGGGGCCGTTCCCGATCGAAGACCTCCGCGGGCCGGGCGCCGAGCGCCCGCACGACGCGCTGGTTGGCGTCCTGCGCCAGCCACCCGCCGAGCTGGGTGTTGAAGTCGCCCGGTCCCGCGAACCGGCGCCCCGGCAAGAACGACGACTCCAGGTACCGGTTGTGGCGCTCGACGCCGCCCTTGAACTCCGGGTCCGCGGCCGGAGCGATCACCGCACGGGCGCCCAGCGAACCGACGAACGCGCGCATCGACTGCGTCGGCACCCCGCGCGTGGTGGCGATCGCTGACTCCCTGTCCCACCACAACCGGTGCGGGACCGCGTTCATCTGCCCCAGCAGCTGCCACATCGCCGCGGTCAGGTCCCCGCTGCGCCGCGAGGGCACCATGACCGCGCACATGTACCGCGAGTACGTCGCGACCATCACCAGGACCGGCAACATCATCGCCTGCCCATGCCCCACCGCGATCCGCGGCTCGGGGAACCACAGGTCGCACTGCACCGTGTCTCCGGGCTCGTGCACGACCCGGTCGGCCGGATCGATCCCGCGATACTCCGGACGGATGTCGCGGATCCTGTCCTTGAGGATCGTCAACGAGCGCGTCCACCCGATCCGCTTGGCGATCACCGTCGCCGGCATCGTCGGGTCCAGCCGCAACTGCTCACGCACCAGCGGCTCGACCTCGTCGACCAGCGAACCCTTCGCCGGCCGCGAGTACCGCGGCGGATCGCTCGCCGCCAACGCCGCCCGCACCGTGTTCCGCGCGACACCCAGCCTCCGCGCGATCGCCTTGATCGGCACGCCCTCAGACCTGTGCAACCGGCGGATCTCCGCCCAGTCCTCCATCGAGATCATCCCTCCAGACTCAGCCAAAGGGGTCAAGATTCATCCGTCGCCACAGGGTCAGTTTTCAGGCGTCGTCAACAGAGGCGGCCGACTTCAGCCCGAAAAGAGTAGTGGTGACAATCGGGAACAACGCGATGAGCACGCAGACCAACACGCGAGCGGCTTGCCCATAGCCGAACCAGAAGCTGATCAACGGCACGATGGCCAGCACAGGAATGGTCTGGAGCACAAGGACCCAAGGGAAGAACGCGCGCTCAAGCCACGCCTCTTGGCACAGGATCACCGCCAGTACGGTCCCAACGGCGATGGCAAGGCCGAGCCCGATGGTCGCTGTCTTCGCGGTGTCGAGCAGCCCTGCGAACAGCTCTCCCCGATTGGCTGGATTGAGCAGTCCCTGTGTCACCACGTCGTGCGGCGAGGGCAGCAAGAACCGCCTCCTCGGGTCCAGCACGTGGTCGGAGAAATACGTCCAGACCCCAAGCAGCAGCGCGAAGGCGGCGGCTGGCAAGACGACGTTGCGGACTCGCGTCCGGGATGAGCCGTTGGACCTTCCCCGGAAGGGACCCTGAGTGGTTCTACGTCCGACCCTCTGGTCGACGAGCTCCAGCTCGGTCACATCGGTCTCGACGCTCATGACGCCTCCCTCAGCGCTTCAGAAACCTGGGCGGCCAACCGCACGTACGCAGCGTCGAACCGCAACTCGGGAGTCCGGTCGGGCCCGAACGGCACGTCTAGATCGGCGACGACCCGCCCCGGCCGAGCCGACATCACCACAACCCGGGTGCCTAGGAACGTCGCCTCCCCCACTGAGTGCGTGACGAACAGTCCCGCGAACCCCTCCACGCGAAAAACCCGCAAGAGTTCGTCGTTCAGGCGCTACCGAGTGATCTCGTCGAGTGCCCCAAAGGGCTCATCGAACAGAAAGACACGGGGTCGTAGTGTCAGCGCACGCGCCAGCGAGACACGCATCTTCATCCCACCGGAGAGCGCACGCGGCAGGTGTCGCTCGAACCCACACAACCCCGTCAGAGCGATCGCCTCGTCAACGAGTTGGCGACGCTCGGAGCGCGGGAGCCGATGCAACTGCGCGGGGAGCTCAACGTTTGCCCGCACCGTTCGCCACGGCAGCAGACTCGAGTCCTGGAACACATACCCCAGTGAGTCTCGGTCCACGGCGATCGAGCCCGTTGTCGCCTCATCGAGTCCGGCGACCAACCTGAGCAACGTCGACTTCCCGCACCCAGATGGCCCAACGATCGTGACCAGCTCACCGGGCTGCACCGTGAGGTCGGTGGCGGCCAATGCCTGCGTTCCGTCGGGGAACGTCCGGGAGACTTGATGCACCGTCACCGACCCGGCGCTGACAGGGGCGGCCGTTGTTGACATCGCATCTCCGTTCATCGGCGCAACGCTCACCTGGTGCGGGGCGAGACAGTGTGGGACCTGCTGAGACTTGCTCGGCGATTAGACCTCCGACCGTGGCTTGCCGGAACCTCCGTCCGCCTGATGCGACATTCGTGAACGGGTCTGTAACACCCCGGTCCAAGTGGTGCGCAGTGCGGACCTATGGTGTGCGAAACCCCAGTAGCGCGAACATCGCAACGCGAGGAGAGCAGTCGTGACTGGTTCACTGGACGTCGACCTCTTGGTTGCGGGGTCAGGCGCCGCGGGGCTCACCGCCGCGCTCACAGCTCGCGACGCGGGTCTGAGCGTGCTCCTCGTAGAGAGCACCGAGTTGATCGGTGGATCCTCAGCGACGTCCGGCGGTGGGCTGTGGGCGCCCGGCCATGGCGTCTTGAGCGACGGAGGCCAACCTCGGCCTGAGCCCGTCGACGACGTTGGCGCCGCCGCCCGGTATCTGGCCGCGCTGACCGGAGACGATGCGGCGACAAGCCCGGCCCGCCAGTTGGCATTCCTCAACGGCGCTGCCCCGATGGTGAGTTGGCTGCACAGTCAGGGATTCGCCTTCGACGGCGGACTGTCCATGGCCGACTACTACCTGGACGTCCCCGGAGCCTCCCGCCAGGGTCGCGAGGTCGTGCCCGCCCGATGGGATGCCCGAGCGCTCGGACCGTGGGCAGAACGAGTGCGCAAACTGTTCCCACTGCCAGTCCACGCCGCCGAGGTCGGTGGGCTGGCACTGGCCGGCCGCACCCGATCCGGACTAACCACCGCCGCCCGGGTGGCGGTTGCCAGTGCCGGGGGCATGCTCCGCGGAGGACGCATTTGGGGTGCGGGGCGCTCACTTGTCGGGCAGTTGCTGCACCTCTGCCTGCGGGCGGGTGTGCAGGTCTGGTTGGACGCTCCCGTGAGCGACCTGGTCACCGATGCCGGCGGGAACGTCACGGCGGCGATTGTCACCCGCGCCGGCCGCCGGGTCGACGTGCGTACGGCGCGGGGCGTCGTCCTGGCAACGGGAGGGTTTGCCCGCGATCCAGCGCTGCGCGCCGCGCACCTGCCCGTGCCCAGCACCTCCTGGACCGTCGCCGCACCAGGCGACTTGGGCGACGGGATTCTCGCAGGCCGCGCCGTCGGCGCGGCCTGGACGCTCATGGACGAGGCGTGGTGGGGGCCTACGATCATCGGTCCAGGCGGAAGGCCGCAGTTCGTTCTCTGGGAGCGCTCCATGCCGCACGCCTTCCTCGTCGACCGATCTGGCCAGCGGTTCTGCGATGAGTCCGGCGTGCTGGAAGACGTCGGCCGGGCGCTGCTGGAAGTCGGCGAATCCTGGCTGTTGCTAGACGCCCGACACCGCGCGTCGTATCCGTTCGGCTGGCTTCCGCCTCGGGTCCCACCCGTGCGCTGGCTGGCGTCCGGCGCAATGATCCGGGACCGATCGCTGGCGCGTCTCGCCACAAGGACCGGAATCGACGCCGACGGACTTCGCGATACCGCCCGCCGGTTCGCCGGCCAGGCCATCACCGGCGTCGACCTCGACTTCGGCCGCGGCGCCACCGAATACGACCGAACCGTCTACGCCGACCCCCGAGTGCGTCCCAACCCCAACCTGGGCGCGGTGTCACGCCCTCCGTTCTATGCGGTGCCGGTCCATGCGGGTGATGTCGGGACCAAGGGGGGTTTGCTCACTGACGGCAACGCCCGGGTGCTGCGCGTCGACGGCGAGCCGATCCGTGGCCTGTACGCCGCGGGAAACACAGCTGCCTCCGTCATGGGGCGGTCATTCCCCGCGCCCGGAGCGACCCTGGGGCCCGCGATGACCTTTGGCTACGTCGCAGGCCTCCACGCCGCGGGTCGATCCTCCCAGTGACGTTGTCGCTGTCGCACCACAACGTAGAGCGTGTTGCGTCGTTCGCTGGACTCCGCCAGCCCTTCAGGGGTCAGTTTTCACGAGTCGTCAACAGCCCGGAGAACAACGCCGGCACGTCGAGCGGTCTGCCCGTCAAGAGCTGGTCGCAATCGTCGTCGAGCGGGAAGTTGAGCCGTCCAAGAGATCGTCGGTCACTGCACTGGTGTCCTAGATCGTGATCTTCACGCTCTGTCAACGAACGGGATCGCGCGAGCCGACACGAGCCAGCCCGCACTCGATCCACGGGATCTCGGCCCGCTAGGCCTGTCTCCCACTACGGCGACGACATCGTGATCGACGCCTGGTCATCTGAGGTCGCCGAGCCGCGCCCTCATCTGCCGAAGCCCGCCGGGCACCACCTGGAACCCGTGGCGCTCGTAGAGCCCGACCAGCGCGGCGTTGCGAGCGTGCAGGCCGACTGTCTCGGAGGGCGCGCCCATGTGCTTGGCGCCGGCCAAGACCAGCGCCGTCGCGTCACGCACGCCCGGCCGCTTGCAGAACATGCTCAGCGCCCAGTCCGCGTCAGGAGCGCGCCTCGGCTCGCGCGGATGTGCTGGAGCGAGCCGCCTGCGCTCCCGCACGCACACGGCGGGGGTCTGTAAAGCCAGCGGCTCTGGCGCACTTTCGGTGGTGACCGATTGCGTTCGGCGGATCTGTCATGATCTGCCGTGCTCGATGCGTCGGTGCTGGTCAGGGCGGTGTTCGCGGGGCTGGACGGGCTGATCGTCCAGGACGTGGAGGAGGGCGAGGGCGGGCTCGTCCTCGCCGTGACGACACGTGGCGGGCCAGCGGGTTGCCCGGTCTGCGGGCGGCCGTCGACGCGGTTGCATGCCTGGCACGAGCGCGCGCCGGCTGACCTGCCCGTCGCTGGGCTGCGGGTCGTGCTGCGGGTCCGGGTGCGGCGCCTGGTCTGCCAGTCGCCGCACTGCCCGCGCAGGACGTTCCGTGAGCAGGTCCCGGGCGTGCTTGAGCGTTATCAACGGCGCACGGCCCGGCTGACCGAAGCCCTCGAGGCCGTGGTGACCGAGCTCGCGGGGCGCGCCTCGGCCCGGCTCGCCCCAGCTCTCGGCATGCGCCTGCGGCGAGACACCGCGCTGCGCGTCCTGCGCAGGATCGAGCTCCCGGCGCTGGTCGTGCCGCGGGTGCTGGGGATCGACGACTTCGCGTTGCGGCGCGGGCAGGTCTACGCGACCGTCCTGATCGACGCGGACACCGGCCGCCGGGTCGACGTCATCCCCGGCCGGGACGCCGACGTCGTCAAGGCGTGGCTGACCGCCCATCCCGGGGTGCAGGTCGTCACAAGGGACGGGTCGATGCGTCTACGCCCAGGCCGTGCGCGACGTCCTGCCGGACGCGACACAGGTCGCCGACCGGTGGCACCTATGGCACGGCCTCGGTGACGCCGTCGGCAAGGAGGTCGCGGCGCACTCGGCGTGCTGGGCCGCGGCCACCGCGACCGGCATGCGCGAAGGACGGCTCGCCGAGACCACCGCGCAACGCTGGGAGCAGGTCCACGAACTGCTGGACGCCGGGGTCGGCTTGCTGGACTGCTCACGCCGCCTCGGGATCGCGCTGAACACCGTCAAGCGGTACGCCCGCGCCGCCAAGCCCGAGCAGATCGCCCGCCCACCGCGCTACCGGGCCACTCTGGTCGACCCCTACCGCGACCACCTACGCCGACGCCGGGACGCAGAGCCGGGCGTGAGCGTGCAGCAACTGCTGGCCGAGATCCGCGACCTCGGGTACACCGGGAGCCAGAACCTGCTCTACCGGTACCTGAACCAGCACCGCCACCCGGGCGAGCACCAGCACCTGTCCCCACGGCACGCGACCCGGCTCCTGCTCACCCGACCCACCGCCCTGACCGAGCGGCAGACCGAACGCCTCGGACGGCTCGTCGCGGCGTGCCCGGAGATGACCGCCCTGCACGACCTCGTCGCCGGGTTCGCCCGGCTGCTCGCCCCCGACGAGTCGAACGCCGACGCCCTGACCTCCTGGATCGAGCAGGCCCGCGCGGCGTCGTTGCCGCACCTGCACTCCTTCGTCCGCGGCCTGGAACAAGACCGCGACGCCGTCATAGCAGCGGTCACCCTGCCGCACCACAACGGGCGCACCGAGGGCGTCAACACCCGCACCAAGATGCTCAAACGCCAGATGTACGGACGCGCCGGATTCGACCTCCTCCGCCACCGCATCCTCCTGACAGCCTGAGCGTCACGGCAGGCCACACAACCGCAGGCCACACCGCAGGCCACACCACCGAAAGTGCGCCAGAGCCGCGGACGGCGGCGGCTTGGTTGACGTGGGGGGCGACGACGGGGGTCTTGCAGCCCCTTCCGGGCTCACTGATCCCACCAACTGGCCCTGCAACGGCGCGGCAAGCACGCTCTGCGCCTCTCGGCGGTGGCACCGCGCCCAAGCAGGCACTCCCCGTCGTGTGGCCGATCTGCGACGTCAGGCCAAAGTGGCTGCGAACATGACCCTCGGCGACGGATGTACGCACCGTCGGGCGACACTGTGTGCCTCGAGTGGTTCGGAATGTACGCCAGTGGAGAGCAACACCCGCGTGGCGCAGCAGGAAGCCCTGAACCCGGGGTGGTCGGGCTTGCGCTGCGACCGGCCGTGTCGCGATGGGCGACTCGGACTGGGGCCACCGTGCTCAGTCCCGGCCAGGCGCGAAGGTTCCATGGTTTGCCGTGGGCCACGGGGACAATGGCAGAGTGAGCGGTCTCAACTTCTTCAACGCGGCGCTCTTCGATCCCACGAAGGCTCCGGCCAAGGTGTCGTCGCGAGCGTTCCGGAGCGCTATCGAGGCGGCGCTCATGGCCTACACGCGGCGCAACCTGGAGACGGTCCTCGCCGAGGAGTTCGGGCTGCCATGGCCGGAGTCGGATCGCCCGCCAAGTGACCCCGACTACAGCAAGCGCGAAGTCATCCAGGCGTACACCAAGGGCTGGAACCTCCCCCAACTCGTCGCCCTGGCGCGTCGAATCATCAGTGAGCTCGAGCTATCCGAGGCCGCTCTCGCCGACCTGACCGCCCTCCTTGCCGAGCACGACCGCGGAGGAGGTGTCGGCGCGCCCGCGAAGAACCTGATCTTCGCTGCGAACGGTCCCAAGCCCGACTTGGTGCTGCGCGACGCCCTCAACAACGATATCGAGATCGTCCGCAACGGCGAGTACTGCCTCGTCTACGACCGGCCGATCCCGGCCGACGGCCTGAAGTACAGCAACCTGATCGATTGGTGGCGAGAGCGTCAAGGCTTCGCCGATACCGCGTCAGCGCGGGACGTCGGGTTGGATCTGCATCGTCGCCTCCAGGAGTCCCTCGGAGCCAATCCCGCCGAACTCGTCGTGTTTGAGGCCTACGCGGCGCGCTACAAAGACGAGAAGTTTGAGATCCCGGCTCTGATTCCTCAGGTCTACCTGCACTTCGACCCCACGACCCAACTCGCCCGCCGGCGAGCCGGCCAGAGCGGTCGACCGCTTCAGCGGCAGCGGATGGACTTCCTGATCCTGTTCTCCAACAGACATCGGGTCGTCCTCGAGGTCGACGGGAAGCAGCACTATGCGCAAGGTGAGACCGCGAGCCCGACGCTCTACAGCGAGATGGTGGCCGAGGACCGGCGGCTCAAGCTCGCTGGATATGAGGTCTACCGGTTCGGTGGGGCCGAGCTCATGAAGGACGGCGCGGACGGGATGCTCGCTGAGTTCTTCGACCAGCTCGCCGAGCGCATGCGCTAACGCCGCGCCCGCGTCCCGCTCGCCCTCTTGGGGAGACCGCGCACGCTCCGGGTGCTGTCGCGACTCACGTACACACAGTTCGCCACCGCGCAGGTGTTGCCCGAAGTGGCGTACAACCCATTGCCCGATGTCATGTTCAGAGCCACAGAGCAACACGGTCACTGGCGGGGCACGCGAGGGTACGCGTCGGACGGCTACGCAGATGCAGGAACGGCGAAGTGCCCGAGCTCCTGCTCTCGAGGCGTGATCGTCTTCGGCATCTTCACGCGGGGACCCGGGAGCTCATCGGTACCCAGCCAGTCCTTGGTCCGGTAGAAGCTGCGTAACACCAGCTCGAGGAAGTGCCAGGGCGTCATCGCCGCAGTCACCGCGATGCGGCAGTGCTCGTACAGCCCGAAGGTCATGTGGGAGTGCGGGTGGTGCAGGTCGACCGCTGCGCCCGCGTCGAAGTCCACGCGCATCGGGACCGGCACGACTCGAGGGTCGACAACGTCCCCGTAGACCTCGTCGCGCAAGTACAGCTGGGGGTCATCCTGGTACGCGGTCAGATCGGGCGACGGAAGGAAACTTGCGCTCGAGCGAAGGAGCTGACCGCTGCGCTTGGAGAACTCATACCGCATCTGGACCAAGGCCCCGTCCAGGAACCTCAGGTCGTATGCCGACGCGTCGAAGGCCCCTTCGTACAACTGGCTGTAGGGCACCTTCTCTTGCATGCGCGGCGCCGTCTTCCAGTAGTCGGACTCGAGCACCACGACGTCGTCCGAACGGGTGCGCCGGGCCGGGAAGTTCTGGTGGTCGACCAGGCTCTTCTCGATCAGGTAGACCGCGACGTCGTGAAACTCCTTGCGGAACGACTCGACCAGCGGCTCAGGCATCGGTGTCGCTCAGCAGTGCGCGCAGCCGTGCCACCGTCTCGGCATCGAGGTCCTCGGTGTAGACGGCGCCGCGCTCCAGGTCGCTCACCAGTTCGCCCAGGGATTGCCCGTAGTGCCGGAGCTTCTTGACGACCTGGGACTTGTCGCGGTGCACGATCCGCAGCTTCGCGCGCACCTCCTCGTTGGGGTATACGAAGTCGAGAGCGAAGTCACTGGCCTTGATGCGGTTGAACTCCTCGATCAGCGCGTCCATCTCCGGCCCCACCCCGGTCACCCTGACCCAGGCCTTGGAACGCGTGACCGCCGTGAACAGCCGGTTGCGCACCTGCGCGAGGTTTGCGCCCGAGGTGAACTTCTCCTGCGCGTTGACGACGTAGACCATCCCGGCCTCGTTGCCCTTCGCCCGGTACACACCGGTGACGGTGACGCTGGAGCTCTCCGGGGAGAAGAAGACGTCGGCGCGCGTGTCGACGCCGGCGAGGTGGGAGTCGATGTCGAGCTCGACGAGTTGCTTGCGCAGGATGCCGACGTTGTTCCGGGTCGTGAACGGGTCGGGATTGATCACGATGATGTCGTTCGCGACCATCTCGTCCACCTCGAGGTTCTGCTTGATCTGAGCGGCGACCCACCGCGCCTGCTCGGCCGCGGTTTCGAAGCGGCGGAACTCGATCAGGTCGTCGATCGGTGAGTGGTTCTCGAGGAAGAGCGGGCTCGAGTCGCGTGTACGCGCCAGGCGGACCCGCGCCCCATCGGCGAGGGACCCGTCGGTCACGCGGTAGCCGATGTCGCCCCACAGGTCCTTTTGCTCAAAGATCTGCACCAGTCCGGTGCTCTGCGCGGGCGGCGGCGTTCGAAAGATGCCGAACCCGAGCGCGTGCGCGGTGGACAGGACCGGTCGGGAGTTGCGGTAGCACTTGTAGAGGATGATGTCGCGGCGCGCCCCGGTCGGGTCGTCACGGTCGAACGTGACGAGCGGGCGACCGTCCCTGTCGGTGCCGAAGATCTCCTCGGCCGGCGGGAGCCCGGAAGCGTTGAGGTTCTGCAGCTCGTCGTAGGCGTAGACCAGGCGCTTGACCGGACCGAGCATCTGGTAGCACATGCGCAAGAAGGACGGCGGCAGGTCCTGGGCCTCGTCGACCAGGACGACGTCGAACGACTGCACGGGCTCGCTCGCGGCGTCGAGCGCCGCGCTGCATGCACCACTGAGGGGGTCGATGCCGCCGAACTGCGCCTTGGCCGAGGCGAAGTCGTAGTAGGCGACGTCGTTCTCCACGCAGAAGCGGTAGTAGATGCCGTCTCGGTCGCCGCCACCGCGCGCACCCCACGCCGGCAGGATCTGGACCTTCGTCCAGTCGGGCTCTTCGCCCGCCTGCTCGATCGAGAACATCGTGATCAGTGACCGGAACTGCTCTCGCAAGGACCGCGTCATGAAGGTCACCGCGATACGAAGCTCGGGGTGCTGCGCATGCAGGTAGGCCGCCTTGAGGGCCAGCACCACCGTTTTGCCCGACCCGGCCAGCCCGCGGATGCGCTGCACATCCGAGGCGGTCTCGATGACGGCGCGCGACTGCTGCGCGTCGAGGGTCGCGATCGAGCCCTCCAGGGCCTTCAGGCGTGCCCCTCGGGAGTTCTCGTCGACCACGACCCGTGCCGTGCTGGTGCGGCGGATCCGCGACATGCTCTGCAGCGCCGACACGGTGCGCAAGAACAGCTCGGGGTTCGGTTCGTCGAGCTCGAAGTCTGCCAAGACCTGCGCGAGGGTGGCCTCGTTCGCGACCGGGAAGTCCGGCTCGCCGTGCGGGTGGGACAAAGCCGGCGCGAAGGTAACAGTGCTCAGTTGCACGAGGAGCTCGCGGCGGCGCACCAGGTCGCGGTGGGCGCGAAGCTTCACGTCGAGACGGTTGACGTCGTCGTCCTGCCGGTCGACGAAGTCGCCGAGATCGGTGCCTTCGACCAGATCGAAGACCACGACACCGTGCTGCGGAGAGACATAGACCGCGTCGATCGGGCGCTTGCCGTCGGCGGCGGTGGTGATCGGGTAACCGACGAACAACTCGCCACCAGTCGGCGCCTGGTTCGACTCGAAGAACCGAGCGAGCGTGTCGCTGGCGACGGGCTTGGTGTTGGTACCCCGCACAACGTTGTTAGCCGCCACAGCCCTGCCTTCCGATCGCGTGGGTGTAAGCGTAGCGACGCGTGCGACACCGCGCCGATCCCCGTGTCGCGGCCCGAGTGCAGGTCACAGGCCCGCGTCGTCGCTTCCAGCCCCGGCCACCAGCCATCAGCGCGTGGTCGCCTGCGCGGCCCGCTCCCATTCGTGCGTCGAGCGGAACTCCTCATCGAGCGGGACGGTTGACGGCGGCAACGTCGTGAGCAGCAGCTCGCTGGCCGCCCGCTTGCCGCTCTTGCCCGACGCGCTGTACCGCGTGGACAGCAGGCGTCGGCTGATGCGCCACCGGTGCACGCCGAGCAGTTCGCGGTCCTGGCTCGAGGGGTTCATCTCTCGCCGCGCGTACAACCTCGGATCCTGGATCAGGGTGTGATCGGCGTCGTAGCTGAGCACCCACCGAAACTGCGCGCGCTCGCGCAGATACTCCGCCAGCTTCAGGTGCAAGTCACCGACACGCTCACTGGTCTGCGCGGCTGCCTCATCGGACGCGGCCGCGTACCCGCCGTGCGGGTCGAAGCTTGTCCGGTACAGCTTCTCCGACTTCTCCAAGTAGGGCGGGTCGAGGTAGGCCACGACGCGCGACGGGATCAGTTGCGGGAACCTCTCGGGCACGTCCTCGAGGGTGCGCTGCCAATCGCAGAGCCACACGTCTACGAGCCGGCCGGTGTAGTAGAGGTGCCCGATGAAGCGCAGGCGCTCTTCGAGCCCCTGCTGGTTCCATCGGCATCCGATCCCGTACGGCGAGGTCTGCGCGCGTCCACCGATCGGCCCAGCGCGTCCGTGCAGGATCCCGGAGAACGTCGTGCGGTTCAGGAACAGGCACTTGACCGCCGTTTCGAGGCGTGCCGTCGCCTCCGAGACACCGGCCGCGGGACGCCAGTCACGCCAGTAATCCCAGCGCTCGACGGCGACGGCGCCACCGCGCTGCACGTAGGTGCTCCGCTCGTGCTGCATCCGCTCGATCAACCGGTCGGTGTCGGCGGCCGCCGCCTGCCAGAACGACGCGACTAGCGGGTCGGCATCGGCGAGCAGGATCCTCTCCACGGTGCCGTCGCCGACCAACCGCAACGACGCGGACGCGCCGCCAGCGAACGGTTCGACGAGCAGGTCCACGCGCGGGACCTCGCTGGACGCAGTCGCCGCGGAGATCACCCTTCCGAGCGCCGGGGCGAGCGCAGACTTCGCGCCCGGGTATCGCAATGGCGACTGGTAGCGTCCCTGGGCGAGCGGGTGGGTGATCTTGCCCGGGGTCAGCCTGAAGGCGGCGCCGTCCCGGATCCCGAGGGTCTCGCTCACTTCCCGGGGCGAGGCGGGCACACGCACATCGCCCACCATTGCCTCGGTCATGCCCATATCCTGCCCGACTTGCGCCTCAACTCCGCACCAGTTCAGATCACGGCCTGGCGTGTCGTGGCGCGTCGTCGAGGCCGAGCTTGCGGCGCGCTACGAGCTTGAGCACGTCGGTGCCCACGCCGATCGGGAACGCGGCCGACCCGTGCGCCAGCGCCGTTGGGATGATGCCATCCTGGTACATCGACGAGCCGGTGCGATCGAAGACGTCAAGGATCGCGGCCATCTGCGGGTAGCTGGACGGGTCGGGAAGCCCGCCGTCGCGGTCGTAGGGCCGGCCGGCGGGGGGGACGAACGTGGGCACGAGCACCCTGCCGTCCGCGGTGCGGTAGATGAACTTGCGCCCCCAGTAGGTCTCCTTGCCATACCCCAGGGCGTTGTCGGTGTTGTAGATCTGCCCGATGACACGGGCGTCGCAGACCAGGAGCTCACCGGGCGCGAGCACGTCGTGCTGTAGGAGCCGGCGCGCGAAGTCGACGATCGGTCCGGTTTTCTCCACCCCGACGATGTATGGCATGTGCCCCGCAGGGCCCCCGCCCATCGCTTGGAAGTACCGCAACGCGCGATAGCGCAGCGGCGCGGGCGGACCCATCACGGCGAGAGGCCCGTCGACTATGAACAGCGTCTCCGGCAGCAGGTCGGCTCGATGCTGGCGCCACAGCAGGGTCACCAGGCCCACGAGGACCAGGAGTTCGACGACTGACATGAGCCGGCCCAGCGACGTCTCGTTGGTGCCCTCCTCGACCACCTCGTCGTGGATGCCGAGGATGTCGGTCGGGAACACGGGGTGGTCGCAAGCCGGGCACGGGAACCCGATCGGTGCCGCAGCCACCGCGGCCGGCACCGCGATGCGCGTCTGCTTGCAGTCGGTGTTCTGACAGTCGATCTCGATGGACGTCGCTGGAACGCCGGGTGCGCCGTACAGCAGGCACAGCAGGTCGAGGAGGGTGAGGTTGAGGTTGTTGACCTCAACGCGTTTGGTGCGGAAGATCCGGTCGACTGCCTCGCGCCAGGATCGCTTGATGTCGACTCCTTCGCGCTCGTAGGCGCCCGCGCACGGCAGGTCGAGAGAGACCAGCGCCCGGTTGACGGCGCCCTCCAGGACGACTGGGTCGACAAACCGGACCGCCCGCTGGTTCTCGAGCGCTTGCAGGTCGAGGTAGGCGGCCGCGGCCTGCGCGAACCCGTAGACCACGCTGGGGAGCCCGTCGCGTACGTGCGCCGGCATGCGCGACCCATCGATCGCGAGAGCAGCGCGAAGCGTGTGTACTGGCGCCGCCGGCATATCGCTCCGGCGGCGCACTCTCTGGCTCAAGGAGTCGAGGTCGGTAACTCTCTCGGCGGGCACGAAGAAGCTGCGCTGGTCGGCCATGGAACGGAGGACGGCCTCGGCGTGGCCGGTGCGCGAGGCGAGCTCGAACCCGCCGCCTACGGTCTCGTACGGCACGGTCAGGCCGCGCTCGTCGGCACGAGAGCCGGGTCGTTCGCCGCGGCACGGGCCTCGTTGACTAGCTCGAGACCGTACGGGTCAATCTGGACCGGCACGATGTACGGCGAGCTCATCGTCTTCAGCCTCACATAGCCGCGGTCCTCCTGGGAGATGATCGCCTCGGCGAACGCCTCGAAGTCGTAGAACTGACCGAGGTTCCGCAGTTCCTTGGTGTTGTTCAGGTGGGCGACCACCCAGTTCTTGGTGTTGGCGAGCACCTCGTGCGCGACGCCCGAGACCTCCTGCGTCGCGTAAATCAGGCCGATCTTCAGCTTCGAGGACTCCTTGGCCATCCGCACCCACACATCCAGCTCGTCGGTGAACTGCCGGTTGCTGAACAGGTTGTGCGCCTCCTCCAGAACGACCTGGATCCGCGGAGGCTCGACGCCCTTCGTGAACGTCTCGGTCTGCCGCTCCATGAGCCGCGAGGCGATTCCCTCCGACATGCGGCGCGTCACGGCGAGCGGGCCGAGGTGCAGGTCAACGATCACGATCTTGCCGTCCACCAGGTCGTCGAAGATCTGGTCGCGGAAGTCCGACTTGGAGTCGGGATGGTGGAACGGAGCCAGCGGCTTGAGCTTGGTGTAGCCCGACACCGACCGGTTGCCGTTCATCTGGGAGAAGATCGGCAGCGCGGACTTGTATGGGTCGCCGTCGACGAAAGAGTTGAACCCGTCGGTGTTGACCATCGACCCGTCGGCGGCGCGGTCCACGAACCACTGGCACACGTCGACCAGGTGGTCGCGGTTCACGCCGACCCTGCCCTTGCGAGCCGGGCGGAACAGCGCTCCGGGGAGGTCCCGCTCGATCGCGTCGGCGACGGGGTCCTTCATGGACACCCACGCGCGCCACGGGTATTGCGTGTCGACGGGGTCCTTGGTGGGGATCATGAAGTCGGCCTTTGCCAGTGCGCCGTAGAGCATCAGGCGTCCGCGGTCGGCGCGGGCCGCTCGCTCGTACCCCTCCTTGGTGCTCTCCCCAGGACGAGGCGTGCCGGCAAAGTCGGCGTTGACGAACGCGCGGACGTAGTCGGCACCCGACTCGCTCAGGCTCGAGGAGACGAAACCCTTGGCGACGTCGAGCTGGCCGGGGTCGAAGAAGTTGATGCCGAGGGGGCGCACGTTGCTCGCGTTGGCCGCGCCACCGAACCGGTAGATCACGACACGGTCCTCGCCAATCGCGGCGATCTCAGTCCCGTCCTGCTGGTTGGGGTTTGCGTATTCGCCCTGCGGGTCCAGGATCAGCTGCCCGATCGGCCTCCCACCGGCCTTGACCGCCAGCTGGGAGATCACCTGGGTCCGGGCAACGACCGTCTTCATCGTGTTCGACTTACCCATGCGGGTCATGCCGAACATGCCGGTCTTGTTGCCGATGAAGTCGTGGATGTTGACTTGGACCGCCGCGTCGTCCTGTCCGGCGGCCTGTGCGCGGCGACGGGTCGAGGAATACCGCACCGTTCCGATGCGGACCATGTCGACAGGCTCCTTCGTCGGGGCGGGCTTGATGTACGAGGCGACCGCGGACAGGCCCTTGCCAACGGGCTTGAGCACGCGGTAGGTCGACGTGGCGTAGAAGTTGTCGACGTCAGCGCCGAACTCGAGTCGTGTGGTGCCGTCGACGATCGACTCGTAGAACGTCCCCAGCACCCGGCAGCGGAGCCCGGTGAACGAAACGCGGTTCTTAGTGAACGGGTCCAAGCCCATGTCGAGGACCACTGCAGGCGAGGGAGAGTCGTACTGCGACAGCGCGGTCCGCAGCGACTCCTCGCGCACCGCGAGCAGGTCGGACTCCAGGGACAACGGGGCGCTCCCCTCGACGCGGAGGAGCAGCACCTCGTCGTCGTCGAAGCCCTCCGACGAGATGTCGCGCGCCGTGGCCAGGAGCAGCGAGAACTGCGGGATCCCGGCGACGTCGTGCTTCCACTTGTCGTGCGTCAGAACGATCGCTTCGTGAAAGTCCATCCGATGGATCGCGCCCACACGAACGCAACGGTCCTCCGCCAAGAGCTCTCGCTCAAGTAGGGAGCCGTGACCGGCGGCGGGGAACAGCGACTGCGACACAGGCAACTCCTCATCAGGGACGTCGGTCACCGCGCCGGCAGCGCGAGCCTCGAGGTCCCCTGGATCCTTGCAGGTGCCGCCGACATCCCGCCCCCTTGTCACCGGCGGCGCCCGAACATCACCCGGTCGCGTCCGCCAGCTTTCGAGGGGAAACGAGGGAAACGAGACCGTCCGCGCAGGTCAGGCCGTACGTTTCGTTTCCCCAAGGCCCGGCGAATCGATCCCGGCGTGGCCTCTCGGCCAGGGGAGCAAAACGGACAGCCGCGCCGGACTGACCGGTCCGATGCGGCTGTTGTTGTTGCCGGGTGGTGGTGTGGCTGACTGATACCCGATGCCCCTGCGGGCGGGGCTGCGCAGTTGTCGATGTGCGGGTGGCCGTCTGCCGCTGCTGGCCGTGCGGCGCCGGCTGCTGCGGGCCGCTTGTCGAGGTCGGTGCAGCTGGTTGTTGCTGCTACGGCTCTACCCCCTGTGGCAGCCGCGCTGTCCGCGCGAAGGTACCGACCCCGCCAGTAGCGCATCGTTGATGCCGTCGGCGCATGACCACTCGACGAGAGATCGCGCGGAAGGTCAGGTATCCGTGGTTTGCGGCCCCGATCCCTCAGCTCTCTGGGGACAGAGCCGGTCATTCCTTCAGCGCTGGGGGCAGCCCCTGCCTGTAGAGGAGCAGAACGTCGTCAGCGCGCTTCAGGGCGTCGACCACTTCGGGGACCGGAGCGGTGTAGACGGTCGGATAGTCGACCTCGCCTTCGACAGGGTCGACGGGCCAGGCCAGCTGTTCCTGCTGCAGCGAGAACTGCGCGTCGACGCCTGGCTTGTTGCCCCTCGGGTCCTGACGGTGCCACGAGCCATCGAGGTACACGGCGATGAGCCCGTGCAGTGCGTGACCGCCGGTGGCCTCGTCGGCCAGGCGTTGATAGCACAGACCTGCGGGAATGTGTTCAACACGCAGGAGCGCCGTGAGGAGGTGTGCCTTGGCGTAGCAGAGGCCAACCCTTTCGCGCAGCGCCTCGCTCGCCGTGAGCGTGACGCGCGGATCTTGAACGTCGAAGGAGTGCGAGACGTTGTCGCGGACCCATTCGAAGGCAGCCTTGGCGTAGAGAGCGTCGTCGAGCGTGGACGCCCGCAGTTCCGCAGCGAGAGCGCGAACCTCTGGATGCGTGGCGTCGATGACCTCATCGGCGGCCAGGTAGTCGTCGGGGTCTTGCGTCCTGAGGTCCACGGGCAGCGAGCGTAAGTCACCCAGAACATGGCTGAGCGGCGCATCTCACGACGGCCGCGAAGCGCCAGACGGACGCCGCGGACACATGACGCTCGTTAGGCCGTGCGAACTCACTCTTCGCGGATCGCGCGGATCGCGCGGATCGCGCGGAACGCTCGGAGTCGAGAAGAGTACGGCGGCGTCTCCGTGCAGTCTGCACTGCACGTCGACAGTTGCTGTGGTTGTTGGTGTTCGTTTGGTGACGTTGTCCTGTCCACTGCTTGGGGCGAGCGGCCGCCCGTCGCGACCTGCTGCTGGAGTCCAACCCTCATGGGTCCACCACGCGCGCAACAGCGAACCCGGGGAACTCAACACCCTCGGTACAGGTAGCAACCTCATGTGAACGTCGGGGAGACTGCGCATGACTCCGGCCGGCGTCCGACGCGAGGTGCACCCATGGTCAACTACATCGAGCTCACGAACCTGGGCCCGCTCGCCCGGGACACCATTTCGGAACTACGGCGCACCGGCGGACAAGTGCCGATCACGAGACTCGGCGCGCCAACAGGCGCCAACCTGATCGTGGCACGACCCGATGCGCAGTTGTCACTCCGCGAAGCGACCACCGACGCGTCACGCATCCTCGCCGCGCTCGACAGCACTCGGCCCTCTGACATGACGGCCATGTTCTACATCCACGGGTACAACGAGCTGGCGATCGTTCTGGGCGACCTACTCGCGGCGGTCGGCGAGCCACCTGACGCACGGCGAGACGACACCCCGGCCGTGTGACCGGACCGGAGTCGCGCCCAGGCAGGACTCCGTTGTGTCAACGCCGACCTGCATCTCGCGGCACACACCCGATCGGTGTCACATGGTTGGGCGGCATGGGGGCCGAGGCAGGTTTGACCGGAAAGGGGGTGGCAATCTGTCGACGTCACTACGACAGGTCTCGCCAGGGCTACTGGCGGACGAGGACCCACGCCTCAATGCCGTTGCACGGAATGACGTCCCTCCTAACGTAACTGCCCTCCCGCTTGACAGGTGCAGTTAATCCGTCCGTCAGGACGATCACGACGTGGGGCGCACGGGTTGCGGCCTCGGCGGCGGCGATGCCCACGCGCATGTCGGTGCCGCCGCCCCCGGTGAGGTTGATGCTTGCGACCGACCGGATGCGTTGGGGCTTGGTGGCGGCGGCGTCCACGGACAGCAGGCGCAGGTGTTCGCGGGCGACGCCGGAGGCGTGCAGGACGCCGGTAACTTCGCTCATGGCGGCGGTCAGGTCGGCTTGGCCCATGGAGCCGGACGTGTCCACGACGACGGACACGATCACGGAGGGGGCGCGCATGGCGGGCTTGATGATGCGCGGCAGGCGGCGCCGGGAGGGGCGGGAGTAGGTGTAGTCGACCCGTCCGGCGCGGTCGGCCACGGCACGGCGCACGGCGGCGCGCAGCACGCGCTCCCAGGGCACGGTGGGCGGGGCGAGCACGTCGGATGCCCAGCGGGACAGCCCAGCGGGGACGGAGCCGCGTCCCTTGGCGTGGGCGGCTTCCTGCACGGCGTTGGCGACGCGGCGGCGCACGAGGTCGCCCTCGGCGGCGGTGATGGGGGCGGCGGTGCCGTCGTCCAGGTTGACGCCTGCCGGGAGTTCGCCGGGGGCGGGTGGGCAGCCGGACCCGGAGCCGCACCCTGCCGAGCCGTCGTCGGGCAGGGCGGGCGGGGCGCCGGTGGGCGGGACCAGGTGGGCGTAGTACGTCTCTGCGAGGTCGCCGTCCTCGCAGCCGAGCGCGCCGGGGGTGACGCAGTCTGCGGGCAGCGGGATACCGGCCGCGAGCAGGTCGTCGTTGATCTCGGCGTCCCCGGCGAGGTTCCAGGCCAGGTTGTGCCTCGGGTTGGGCAGGTTGGCGGCGCGTCCGGCGTGGTCGCGCAGCAGGTGGCCTACCTCGTGCAGCAGGACGGCGCCGATGGTCGTGGAGTCCCAGCGGTTCGGGCCGGTGAGCAGGTCGGGGTCGAGGTAGAGGCGCCAGGCGCCGTCCACGGCGAACGTGTCCAGGCCGGGGGCGGCGACGGGCGAGACGGCGAACAGCGCGTGCATGAAGTACGGGGCGCGTTCGGCGGCCACGAGGCGTCCGAGCCGGAACGCCTCGCGCTCGTCGCTGGTCAGGGGGCGGGTCGGGGCGCTCACTGGAGGACCATCCTCTCTGCGGCCTTGATCGGTAGGGTCGTGATCACTCGGTCCCGGCGGGTGCACGGCCATCTGCGCGTGCCGCTCGACGGCCAGCATGAGTTCTGCCGGCCCTGCCGGGCCGAGGCCGTCCGATCGGCGTCAGGAACATGCCCCGCAGAGGGCCGAGCAGTGAGCTTCCGGCGGACGACCTTCACCGAGTGGTGCTCCTTTGGCAGGTGCGGAGTAGACACGTGCACGTCGGTTGGGACTGGGGCAACACCACCCATGCGGTCAGCGTCATCGGTGACGACGGCCACGAAGTCGCGGGCTGGCTGAGCCCTCACACCGAGGAAGGCTTCAGCAAGACGCTCGCGCGGCTGGCTACCCATGGCTGCCCGAGCGACCTGCCGGTCGCGATCGAGACCACCCGTGGCCTGGCCGTCGACAGGCTCCTGGCCGCCGGGCACCCGGTCGTACCGATCCACCCGAACGCGTTCAACGCGGCCCGTCCCCGCTGGGGCGCGGCGCGCGCCAAGGACGACCCCGGCGACGCGTTCAAGCTCGCCGACTACCTGCGCACCGACGGTCACCGCCTGCGCACCCTGCGCCCGACCGAGCAGGCCACCCTCGACCTGCAAGCACTCACCCGTGCCCGCGCCGACCAGGTCACCGCCCGCGTCGCGGCCACCAACCAGCTCGCCGCACTCCTGGCCGAGCACTGGCCCGGCGCCGGGCAAGTCTTCGCCCGCCTCGACTCCGACATCGCCCTGGCGTTCTGCGAACGGTTCCCCGCACCCCACACCGCCCAGGGCCTGGCCCCCGCCAGGATGCGGGACTGGCTCGCCCGTCAGCAGTACTCCGGACGCGTCGAGCCCGCCGTGCTCGTCGCGCGCCTGCGCGCAACGCCCCTCCCCGCGTCCCGCCTGACGCCCGAGATCATCACCGTGATCGTGCGCGCCCAGGTCGCCGTCATCCGCGCGCTCAAGACCGCGATCACCGCCCTGGACACCCAGATCGCCGCCGCGGTCGCCGCCCACCCCTGGGCACCGCTGATCGCGTCCCTGCCACGCGTGGGAACCATCAGCCTCGGCCAGATCATCGGCGAGGTCGGCCCCATCCTCGAACGCGTCACCACCGCGGACCAGGCCGCCGCCGAAGTCGGCGTCGTGCCCGTCACCCGCGCCTCGGGCAAGTCCCACGCCGTGGTGTTCCGCTACGCCACGAACACCCGTGCACGCCAAGCCCTGACCTTCTGGGCCGACAACTCCCGACGCGCGAGTCCCTGGGCCGCAGCCATCTACGACCAAGCCCGCGCCACCGGCAAGCGCCACGCGAACGCCGTACGCATCCTCGCCCGCGCCTGGCTGCGCGTGATCTACGCCTGCTGGCGCGACGGCGTCTGCTACGACGCCACCAACCACGCCACCCAGACCCAGGTCAAAACCGGACAAACCCACAACCTGGCCGCCTAGAGGTTGACTCAGGGAACTCATGCCACGGCCTGCCCGGTCAGCCCGGCCGCGTCGAGCACGGGCTTGAACTTGTCGCGCACGGCGGCGGGCACCTTCGCAGCGGCTGGTCGGCACGCGGCCAGCGGGCGTGCGGCGGCGGCGGCGACGTCGGGCGCACCGGCATCGGCGGTGGCGAGCAGCGGCCCCCACGCCTTGCGCCAGGAGTCCACGGTGGCGGCGGACGCGGCCCAGCCAACGACGGCGGACAGGACGGCCCACACGCGGTCAGGGCGCCCGGTCCAGTCCACGATCGAGGGGTCGGCCAGCACGGCGGCGGGGTCGGGCAGGTCCGCGTGGTCGCACCAGGTCAGGAACTCCACACCGACGCCCTCCCCGATCAACCCGAAGGTGAGCGCCTGACGGGCGGCGGCGTCGTCGTCGCGGACGTTGGCGAGCGCGGCGGCGAGCATGGCCCACGAGCGGCGCGACGGCCACGGCCCACCCGTCCCGTCTGCGGTGCGCGGGAAGGCGTGCAGGTGTTCGGGCTTGTGCCGGATGAACCCGGTCACCAGCGCCTTGACGGCCTCCACGCGGGTCTTGTCAGCGGTGATCGCCCGCGAGGCGGGCGGGGCACCCCAGCCGACCGTCATGCCGTCGAGCCACTCGTCCACTGACGGCGCGAACGTGACGTGGCAGAAGCGGTTGGCCAGCGGCGGGCTCATCTCCCAGCCGTCAGCGGCACGGTCGGGCGGGTTGGCCCCGGCCACGATCCGCACCCCGTCCGGCAGGCGCAGGTCGCCCACCGTCTTGTCGAGGGACACGGCGAGCATCACGGCCTGCACCGCAGGCGGGCACGTCGTCAGCTCGTCCAGGAACAGGTACCCGGCCTCGGCCTCAGCGAGCCGACGCGCGAACTCGGGCGGGCACAGCGTGACGCCGGTGTCGGTCACCACGGGCAGGCCGGCAATGTCTGCCGGTTCGCGGATCGACCCCAGCACCGTCTCGCACGGCACCCCCTCGGCGGCGGCGATGCCGCGAATCAGGGACGACTTGCCCATGCCGGGGTCGGACAGCAGCAGGACGGGAACACCAGCACGCCCGCAGGCGTCGATCACGGTCACGGTCGCAGCGAGGTCGCTCATGACGAAACTCCGTTCGGAGCCAGGGCGGATGGTCAGGCCGCCAGTGGGTTGGTCGTCACCGACGCTACGCACCCCCACCCACGCCAGGAGGGGCAGAAAACCGCCCGCCGGCACCCCATGCCGCCCGTCCCCGCGGCGTCGAACTCGACGCTGTCAGGTCACCCCGGCGGGCGCGGCTGCACCTTCCTTGGGTGAGGGCGTCAACGCCACCCACCCGGTGTCCTGCATCGCCGGCGTGGGACCGATGGTCGGTGAGGAACCTGTTACCTCCGTGGGTACCTTTGACCCGGCCAGCGCCCGCCGGAGCCCCGCTGCACTCCCCCCGCGGCGGGGCTCCACTGCGTCCGGATCCGCGACGCCGGCGGACCCGCCGCGGTGCGCGATGATTCCTGCCATGACCAGTCCTGACGGCGTTCTGAGCGAGGCCGACATCGAGCAGCTCTCGACCGAGCTGCGACGGGAGTTCGGGACGCGGGTGCGCAGCTGGCCCGAGGTCGTGCGCTACATGGTGAGCGCTGTCCCCGACGTCGCGATCGGCGCCCTGTCGCGCGCGGCAGACCTCGCGGAGATGTCCGGCCCCAACGAAGAGCACGTCGCCTGGTGGCTCCGGGACTACATCGAGCACCCCGAGCACGTCGCCGCGCGGGTCGCCACGCGCCGCGAGCGCCAGTCAGCGATCGCCAAGCTCGGGACGTACGTGCGCAGCCGGGCGACCGCGAGTCGAGGGGCCGGGCCGTGGCACGCGACGGACTGCCCTTGGGTCGCCGAGGCGCGCCAGCCGGAGATCTGGGAGGGGACGGACACGCTGCCCGACGACGGGCGGCTGTGCAGCGAGTGCAGGGCCGGCGGCCTGCCGGCACCTCACCAGGTGCCCAATGACGCGTCGGCCCGAGAGCGCATGGTCGAGGCGATCGCGCTCAAGGGACCGTTCGTCCGCAAGCGCGCGTTCCGTGATCGGCAGGGCGTCGACCAGCCGGCCGGGGTCTGGCACGCGGCCGGCTGCAAGATGACCGGTCGCGCCGCCGACGAGCGCGCCTGGGAAGGGGTGGCCGAGCTCCCGGGCGACGACAGCCAGCACTCCTGCCTGCGCCAGCGTTCGGCGTAGCGTCCGACCATGACCGACGCCTCCGATGCCCTCGACGTCGAGCGCGCAGCCACGCAGCTGCTCGGCGCCACCGCCGGCTGGCAGGAGCCAGCGGGCTACCCCGACTCCTTGGCGCTGTGCGCGATCGACTCGGTCTACTCACTCCAGAGCCCCTACTCGGCCACCGTCCGCGTCCTCGATCGCTACCGCGTCGCCCGCCGGCGCCAGGGCGGCGATCCGGAGCGCGACGGCGCGTCCGAGCTCCTGGCGGCCGTCGACGACGCTGGCGGTCCGGCCGTAGCTGCCGAGGTGCTGTTCGGGAACCGTGGGAAGGCTCCTGGCACGCGCAGTGCGCGGCTGAAGTCGGAGGCCCTCGCCGAGGCCGTTGGCCGGCTGCGCGAGATTGGCATCGAGACGGCTGAGGCTCTGAGTGGTGCCGACGAGGCCGCGGCGCGGCGGGCGTGGTGTGTGAGGGGCCTCGGGGCGGTCTCGTGGGACTACGTCCTGATGCTGGCCGGGGTCCAGGGCGTCAAGGCCGACACGATGGTGCGCCGGTTCGTCACTGCAGCGGTTGGCGCATCGGTGCTGGTCTCCAAGGAGCGTGCCGAGAGCGCGGTGAAGGCGGCCGCCAGCCGGTTGGGCGCAACGGAACGGGCGCTCGACCACGCGATCTGGCTCCATCAACGGCGCCAACCGGCGGCCTAATCGGGCGACGGCGGGCTGTGGATGACGAAGCCCGCGGCCGCGCTAGCGCACGTACCGTTCCGCCATGTTCGATGCCGAGGGTCTCGCCGAGCTCGATGCGATGTTCTACCGGGTCGCGGGTCGCTGGCCCGAGCGTCCCGCCCTGGACCCCGTGCTCCGCGCAAAGGCGCGCGAGCTCGCCGAGGTGCTCCTCGAGCACGACGAGCCTTGAGGGCTTCAGATCAGATCTCGACGGCGCCGGTCGCCGCCGGTTCGGCGGGGCGCGACGTCTCCGACTTCGGCTGCAGAACTCCGGATAGCGGCGGCGCCGCTCTCAGCGCGCGAGCCTGTCGGCTCCGCCGGTTCCACTTCACACGCTCGACGATGGAGTGGATCCCCAGGACGACGACGAGAAGGCAGATCACCGCGACGACGACATCGAAGAAGCCCCACGGATCGGGACGAGCGATGCGGTTCACCAGCGCGCCGCCGAAGAGCACTCCCGCCACGACCCAACCGAGGCCTGGGCGACCTGGGTGCTTCGAGGGCTTCGGAGGCAGCGCGCGGGCGGACGCGGCGCGCGGTGCGACGACGCTGCCGCCACCAGAGGACCTGGACGCGCTGGCACGCATCGACTTGGCGGGCCGGTTCAGCGGCGCGACATTGCCTGTGATGTCGTAGGTGAAGAGCGCAATGTCCATCTCGTCGGCGTACCGCCGCGCTGACTCGGAGTAGCCCGCAGCCGAGTAGAAGAGGAGCCGCAGGCTCGCGCTGCGCCCTCGTGCACCCACCAGCCTTTGGAGATCGGGGCGACCGGTCGGTGCGGAGTGTCGCTTCACCTGAGCGATGGCGGACCTGGAGACGACATCGATCCCGCCATCGGGTCCCGTCGGCGTCCGGCGGGCGTCGCGGATGCCGAGCACGTTGACCATGTGGTGGGCCGCCATCTCCTCGGCGGCCGTAGGGGACGTGATGTGGGATCCGGGACGCCAAGGCACCAGCGGAGCCTATGGCGGCGCCGCGACAGTCCTGAACGCACAGCGGGTGAAGTCAGACATCCAAGTTCCGGCGCTGTCCAACCGGTGGTCCCCCGAGCAAGTGCACAGATCACCTGCGGCTCCCAAGGTCAGGCGGCACCGGTCACGACGTGAAGACGCCGGGCGGGCGCCTGCACAATGAGCCCGCCCTCACCGTCACGAGTGAGGCTGAACCTGGCCCCGGCCCCGTCCGCCTTGGTGTGGCGCATGACGTTCCAGCGGGCCTCTCGCAGCCAGTAGTGCCCGCCCTCGGCGCCAGACCACCTGGTGCCGTGGACCTCGAGCGAGAGCGCGGCGCCCTCCCACGGCGTCGTCGCGACGAGGGTGGTGCCGCGCTCCCTCGCCCGAGCCAAGAGGCGGCGCCGATCAGCGGCCGTCAGTCCGCAGCCGGGGCCGACGACGACGTGGTCGACGCCGTCGAGCAGCGCAGCGACGACCTCGGTGCCGCGAGCGCCGACGTCGGGGACGATCGCGACGCGGCGTAGGTCGATGCCGGCCTCGTCGACGGCGAGCATGCCGAGTGCGGGCATGCCGACGAAGGCGACCCATCGTTCCGATGTCTGTGCGGCGGCCAGGACGGTTAGCAGGACGCTCGTCGATCCGACGACCGAGCAGACGGCGCCGGATGGGAGGCCGGCGGGCAGGAGCAGGTCGAGGCCGCCTGTCTGTGGCGCGGCGTCGGGGAGCGGCTCCGGTTCGTGTGACGTCACGCCGACGCGCTGCTCGGCCTGCCGCAGCAGTGCGCGAGCAGCTGCGAGCGTCGCCGCGCGGTCTGCCGTCACGGATCCAGTATCGAACATGTGTTCTGGGTATCTGCTTGAGTGAAGCAATGAGTGGCAAGTGGAACGCCACGCCGACCCGTTGTGCGACCTGATGGCTTCTGCCAACTCGTCACACGCTGCGAACGGCCTCTCCGCCGTGGAGCCTGCCGAATGTACTGTGCGCGGGTGCGCGAACTTCACTGGGGCGGCGGCCGCAACCTTCGGGACCTTGGAGGGCTGCCAACGCTGCTCTCGCCGACCGGTCGGACAGTCTCGCGGCGCATCGCTCGCGGAGCTCGACGAGAGACCGTGACAGCGGCAGGCTGGCAAGCGGCGTCCGCGTGGGGCATCCGATCGATCATCGATCTGCGCAACGGTCCCGAGGCCGGCTCACGCGAGGGCGACATGGGCGACGAACCGCCGGCCGAAGTGTCGGTCATCTCAGCGCCAACCGAAGACCAAAGCCATCCGGAGTTCCGCAGGGTATGCATGCCCATCCTCGACTCACCCGAGTACTGGCAGCACAACGTACGCATCCTTCCTCAGCACGTCCGCCGCGCGCTGATGGCCGTCGCCGAGGCCAAACCGGGAATCCTCGTGCACTGCGCGGCCGGCCGAGACCGCACCGGCATGATCAGCGCACTGCTCCTAGCCCATGCTGGCGTCAACGCTGACGACGTCTTCCACGACTACGCCCTGGCAGTCCGAGCGATGGCTGGGACCGCGGCCCACGGCGAGCCTGTCCAGGACCGACAGGCGACGTGGACCACACACCAAGTGGACACATGGCTTTCCGCCAACGAGGGACACGTGCGCGCGTTCGCTACTGCATCTCAGGACACACTCGACGAGCTCGACGTCGACAAACCGACGCGTACCCGGCTCCGTGCCCTGCTCACCGAGCCGACGCTGTCCAACTGACCACCGTTGAGTCAAGACCGCACCGCCCCCGTCGCACTTCACTCTGTGAGTCTTCAGGTGGCTGGTCCGGGACTGGCTGCTGAGGATGGCGCTGGTCGTCTGCTCTTGCTGTAACTCGTTGTGTCTCTGGCCCGCGTCGTGTGGTGCCTTGGTCCTGAACTGTCCGGTGGGTGCGGGTGGCCGGCGCCATCCCGGCCCACCTCGGTGGCTTGATCAGAAGGCTGTCCGACCCCGCTGTCGCGGACTCGTCGTGACTCATCACAGAGCTGCCCTGAAGTGACTCTTCCCCGGGTCGGCGCCGGCCGTTGCGGCCGGACCCGTTGTTCCCGGAAGGAAGGACCCAGTCGCAGTGACAATCGTCGCGCATGCTCACCCGTACGTCGTCGGGGTCGACACCCATGCCCAGAACCACGTCCTGTCGATTCTGGCCGCCGCCACCGGCGAACAGGTGGACGCCGCCCAGTTCCCAGCTGCCGAGGCCGCGATGGCGCGAGCCCTGGACTGGGTGGCCCGCCGCACCGGCGGTGACCTCGATGTGCTGTGGGTGATCGAGGGCACCGGCTCCTACGGATCGCGCTTGGCAGCGGTTGCTGCCCGCCGCGGCTATCAGGTCGTCGAGGCGGCCCGGATGGACGCCCGCTCCCACCGTGGGGTAGGCAAGTCTGATCCGCTCGACGCCCGCCGGATCGCTGCCGCCGTCCTGCCTTTGCAGGTCGATCAACTGCGCCACCCGCGCCGGGAGGACGGGGTACGTGCGGCGTTGCGGGTCTTGATCATGTCTCGCGACGCGATGACGACCGAGCGGACTGGCTACGTCAACGCGCTGACCGCGCTGGCGCGCACCGTCGACCTGGGGCTCGACGCGCGCAAACCGCTGACGAACGCGCAGATCGTCGAGGCGTCTCACTGGCGGACCCGCGCTGAGGACGTCGGCGCCGCCACCGCCCGAGCCGAGCCCGTGCGGATGGCCAAGCGGATCACGGCCCTGACCGACGAGCTCGCCGAGAACACCAAGCACACCCTCGAACTCCTTGAACGCTCCCCAGCGAGGGTGCTGCTGGAGAAGATCGGCATCGGCCCCGTCACCGCCGCCGTCGTGACGGCCGCGTGGTCACACCCAGGGCGGCTGCGTGACGAGGCCGCGTTCGCCTCCCTCGCGGGCGTCAACCCGATCCCGGCGTCGTCGGGCAACACCGTTCGTCACCGGCTCAACCGAGGCGGGGACCGGCGAGTGAACCAAGCCCTCCACGTGACCGTGTCACCCGCATGATCCATGACCCCGAAACCCGGGCCTACGTGGAACGACGCCTCGCCGAAGGGCGCACCAGACGTGAGATACGACGCGTCCTCAAGCGCTACCTCGCCCGCCAGATCCACCGCACCCTGACCGCCGCCTACGAAGCCGCCGCCAGCACGGCCGCCGGGACACCCGCCCCGGCTTGACAAGACATAGAAGGTTCAGGACATCGGTGACGGATCTGCATCAGGACATCAGGACATCAGTGCCATCACGATGGTTGCGACGCTGAGCACGATGGAGACGGCGGGGGTCACGTAGTACCTGTAGACGCGGTCGCCGGCCTTGGCTGGGTGTCGTGCGACTGCGAGCAGGTTGACCGTGGCGGTTGCGAGCGGCAGGCCGAACGCTGCGACCGCTCGGGGCAGCGTGTTGCCCGGCGACCCGTCGATCGTGAGCTGTATCGGCACTTCTGGCGGCAGTTGGGTCCAGAAGGCTGCGAACAGCAGGACGGTGGCGAGGCAGATCGCTGTCCCGACGACGACGTGGACGGTCGCCGACCGTGCGGGACCAGGCTGGGTCGAAGCGTACGGCGTCCCGTTCTCGCTCATCATGCCGTGAGTCTCTCAGGTCGACGGCGAACGACTGAGTCGCCGGTTGGCGCGAAGCGCGCTGCGGCAGCCACGCAGGTCACGTTGTGCTCAACTCAGCACGACGGCGGATGCAGGGGCGACGGCGAACTCCCGCTCGGGGTACCGCAAGCCCGCAAAGTACCGGTTGGTGTGCGCGATGATCTGCTCGCCGCTGATCGAGACGCCGCCCCATTCGGAGTCCGTCGTCGTGTGCGCGTCGCTCACCAGGGTGACGTCGAAACCCCGTGCCGCAGCGGCCTGCGCAGTCGTGCGCACGCAGTAGTCGGACTGTGCGCCCACGATGACGAGGCGACCGATCGAGCTCGACCCCAGCACCTCGGTGAGGGGCGTTTCCGCGAACGCGTCGCGGTACGCCTTCCTGATCAGCGGCTCGCCATCGGCGATCTGAAGACCACCCGCAAGCTGCCAGCCGGCACTTCCAACCTCAAGGCCGGGTTCGTGGTGTTGCACCCAGACGACTGCGACGCCCTCGTCGCGCGCGCGGCTGACGAGAGTCCGAACCCGGGACAGGACGCCCTCCCCGTCATGACAGCCGGGCATGACGCCCACCTGCAGATCGATAATGAGGAGAGCTGAGCGTCGTTCCGTCATGACGCAATCGTGGCAGACCCAGCCGGGGCTACAGGCTCCTCGAGTGCGACACCAGCCCGCCGAGCCGTTGGCTGCTTGACGTCGGCGTTGGGGTGCAGCCGCCGGCTGCGCAGCGCGGCGGCTGCGATGATCAGCCATATCGCGTTCAGGCCCACAGAAGGCCATGCGTGGTGCGCCGCCGACATCGACCCAAGTCCGAGCGACCCGACGGCGTTCGCGATGTGCACCCGGACGGCTTGCCCTCGTCCGCGAGTACCAGCGTGGTAGGCGGCGAGGAGGATGACAGCCGATGCCCATCCCGTCCAGTCAGTCAGTGCCATCAGATCGCCACCGAGTCCCCAGGCTGCGTAGGCAGGAGTAGGTCACCAAGGCCGGCGGTCGCGAACGCCGCACGGAGCGTCGCGCCGTTCTCGGTGAAGTGAGCCCAGCCGTCGGTGTGCATGGCGAGCGTGCGGGGCCGGCCCAGCCGGATGATGGCCTGCGCGGCTTGGGTGCTGGTCAGGGTCAGCGACCCGTCGACCAGCGGGGTGTGTGCGGCTCCCGCGAACAGGACTGCGACATCGATGCTCGGGAACCGGGCGCCGATCTCCTCGACGACTGCCAGTGAGGCGTTGTCGCCGCTGATGTAGATGGTCGGTGCTTGGCGTGCCTGCAGCACGAACCCGGTTACGGGTCCGGTCAGGTGCTCCGTGCCGTCCGGTCCGTGCTGGGCGGGCACCGCCGTCACGGTGACCGCACCGAGCGTGAGGGCCTCCCACGGATCCAGGCCCCGCGCCGTGCCCGCGAGTCGCGAGGCGGCGAGTGGTGTCGTCAGGGTCAACGGCGCTTGGGCGAGCAGCTCTCGACCGCCGTGATCGAGGTTGTCGACGTGCTGGTCGTGGGAGAGCAGGACCGCGTCGAGGGGCCCGACTTGATCCACCCGCCACGTGCTGTCGGTCGTCTTGCGCAAGGAACGCGCGCCGACCGGGTACTCCTGCGCGTTGTCGAACGTGGGATCGACCACGAACCGCAGATCACAAAAGTCGATCAGCACGGTTGGCCCATCAAGAGGGGTGAGCTCGTTCATGCGGCGAGTCTCCTTGGCTGGCGCGCCGCACACCATCGGCTTGTTCGCCGACTATCGATAGAATCACGCCACCCGTTCGAGAGGCCGTGATGCGACGCGATCCCCGCACCGTGGCCGTCGTCGTGTCCGACGGAGCCCCACTGTTCGAGACGGCGATCCCATTGAGCGTCTTTGGCGTCGACCGCACCGACTCCGGTGGGCCGCGCTACCGGGTCGTCGCCGTCGCCGCCGACGACGACGCAGAGACACCGACCACGACCGCGGGCATCGGACTGGGCAACCTCCACCGGGTCGACGCCATCGATGGCGCCGGGATCGTGGTCGTTCCCACCTGGAGCGATCCCGACCGCACACCGCCGGCCTCTTTGACCGCGGCACTGCGCCGCGCACACGACGACGGCGCAACCATCGTCGGCCTGTGCCTCGGCGCCTTCGTGCTCGCCGCTGCCGGGCTTCTGGACGGACGACGAGCCACCACGCACTGGCGCTGGGCCGCCCTGCTGCGGGAGAAGTACCCAGCCGTGGACGTCGACGTCAACGTGCTCTACGTCGATGAGGACACGGTCGTCACCTCGGCCGGCACCGCCGCCGGGATCGACGCCTGTCTCGCACTGGTCCGCAGGCTCGACGGCGCCCACGCAGCAGGCGCTGTCGCCCGACGGATGGTCGTCTCACCGCACCGGGCGGGCGGGCAAGCACAGTTCGTCGACATCATGCCGCCCCGACCCCGGGACGACACGATCGGAGCCCTGCTCGATTGGGCGCTGGCCAACCTCCACCACCCACTCACCGTCGATCAGCTGGCAGCCCGGCTCAACACCAGCAGGCGCACCCTCGACCGGCACTTCCGAGCGGCGACGGGAACCTCACCCCTGCAGTGGCTGCTGCACCAGCGCATTCTCGCCGCCCAACGCCTGCTCGAGACAACCACGCTGCCCGTCGAGCACGTGGCCGCCGCCGTCGGGTTCTCGAGCGCCATCGCGCTACGCCCCCATTTCCGCCAGATCGTCGGCGTCAGCCCTCGCCAGTACCGCGAGAGCTTCAGCCCGTCCCCCTGACTGTCCTGCCCATTGGCGATCCCTCGCTGCCAGAGTCGGCGCGCACCACTGGCTCGTCAATAAGCCGCTGGTCGTCACCAAGCGCCCCGGACTGGCAACGCCTGGCCGACGGCCCGCCTCGTGCTATGCCACCGAGCACTGCCCGGCTTCGCTGGTCCTCCTGGCCGCTACCTGCTTGGAATGCGAAGCGGTCGTTCGGCGCGAAGACATGCTGGTTGTCGCACATGTACCCCCGGAGCCACGCCGTGCCATCGACCACACGCAGGTAGAACCCCTTGGGGAAGTCGTGATCTGCCTCCACCGGTTCAGACGCAACCGTGACCGAGCCTGAGGGTGCGCGCCCCGACGGCATCACGGCGTCGGGCGCCGCCGCCTGATCGTCGAACGCGAGCCTCAGGTACGGACCGGTGTCCACGGGGCCGAGGCTGAGCCCTTGCCGTCGCGCCGCGTCGAAGATGGTCAGGTACGTCGCTCCCCGCGTGAGTCCGAGATCTGCGACGGATCGGGTCGTCACAACGATGGGTCGCTCAGGGCGCGCAGTCGAACGCTGCAGAGTTGAGGAGAACCTGGGCATGAGGGTTCAGCCGGACCCCGGCAACTGTCAGGCGATCCATCAACGCCTCTCGCGTCAGGCCACCGACAAGGATCTCTGTGGGGTCGAGGTTCACCACCGCACCCTACGGGCTGCTGCACTTGTCGGGCTCAGACCGGACCTCGCGGCGACCTTCACTCTGTGAGTCTTCAGGTGGCTGGTCCGGGACTGGGGGCCTCGACCGAGGGAACGGGGCCATCGTGGCCAAGGTCCTTGCGGGCTCGCCACAACAGCATCGCCCCGGCCAGCTCCTGAGCTCGTTCGGAGGTCTCGGCGGTGATGGCGCGCACCGCGAGCACAGTGTGCGAGGAGTGGCCGTCCTCACCAGCGGCGGCCTGATAGGCGGCTGCTGCTGCTTCGCCGCCGCGCGGGACGAAGAAGTGGCCGTGTGCGTAGCCCGCTCCGACGCGGCCGACGAGGGGTGCGCTCGAGCCTCCGGCGCCAAGCACCCACACCCGGCTGGCCGGTTCGCCCGGTACCTCGTCATGCTCGGCGCCGAGGCTGCGGACCAGAGCAGCGATCTTCGCGGCGTAGTAGGGGTCCTCGAGCGTCGCTCGTCCCACACCGGTGTCGATCCGGTCACCGTGGACGTGGGTGAGCAGGCTCATCACCTCGGCGACCTTCTCCGCCGGACAGAGGGGAAGCAGGATCCCGCCGGTGCCGACCCGGATTCGCGTGGTGCGCTCGGCTGCCAGCGCAGCCATCATCTCCGGTGCGGTGCTGGCGAACGACGCAGAGCGATGATGCTCGGCAAACCAAATGCGGTGGTAGCCGAGCGCTTCGGCCTCGACGGCGAGCCGTAGACCGCTGTCGACGGCCTTCACTGCGGGAGTGTGGTCGGTGATCGGGACCTGATCCAGGATCGAGAGCCTCATGCCGTTGCCACCTGCTCTGCGGCCGGGTGGACGCCGGGCACGAGGCGCCAGTCGCCACCGACCTGGAACACGAGATTGTGGATGTCACCTCCGGCGATGGTGCGCAGCACCGGCACGAGCTCCTCGGCATGGGCGGGCTCGGCCACGTTCAGCGGCCACTCGCCGAGGGTCGCGCCGCGCAGGTGCGGGTGATGGAACCCCGCCCCGTAGGTAGCGATGAGGCTGATCGGGGCAATGCTCGCGGCCCGCTGCTCGGGCCAGGTCAGCAGCCAGGACGCGATCAGCCCGCCCCGCTGATCGCGGTGGAGACCGGTGGCGTGGATCTTCCCGCTGCCCGCGAGCAGGTGCTCGTTGAACTCCGCCAGGACTCGCCGGGCGGAGGAGTCGAGGAGTTGTACGGCCTCGGCGAACACGGACTCCTTGCCGGCTCGGGTGATATGGCCGAAGTGGTTTCCGTCGCGCAGATCGATGAAGTGCCGGGTCAATGCCTCCAGCGGTGCCGGCGCGGCAGTGGTGTTGGTGGTCATGGCTGGGTTCCTTCCAGATGCTTCGCGAGTTGATCCGCAGCGGGCGCCACGAATCGGTTTGGTTCACACAGCGGAGGGTTCGTTCAGCGCGGCGGTGACCGCCTGGAGAACGGTGCCGGCCGGGTTCAGCAGGTCGGCGTGCGGCACACCCGGCAGCAGGTGCAGGGTGGTCGGCACCGCACCGGTTCGAAGCCGTTCGGCGTAGGCGGTCACGTCGTCGCGCACCGGATCGTCCTCGCCGACCACCAGCACGACCGGTCCCAGCCCGGCCAGACTCGGTACTTCGAGTGGTGCCGGCGGGCACGGGGCATCCGGGGTCCTGGTGTCGAGCCACGACCGCCACGCGGCTCGCAGCTGCGCAGCATTCGGGAAAGCACCCCGCACGGCGGTGTAGGAGGGGCGGGCGCAGCTCGGGTCGAGTGGCGGATACGCCAGAAGTTGCGGCGGCACCGGGCCGCCGGCGTCGCGCCGCGCGATCGCGGCGATTGCGGCGATCGTTCCGCCGGCGCTGTCGCCGCCGATGACGATCGGCAGGTTTCCGGCGTGGGCTTGTGCCCACTCGATCGCGGCGAGCATGTCGAGCACCGCGGCCGGGAACCGGTGCGCGGGCGCGAGGCGGTAGTCCACCGACGCGAGCGCCCACCCGGAGTGCGCGGCGAGCGCGGCGGTCACGGGCGCCCAGGCCGCAGCGGAGCCGTGCTGCCAGGAGCCGCCGTGCGCCCACACGAGCAGACCCAACGACGTGCTCGGGCGGTGGGTCAGGATCGGCACCTGCGTGCCGTCAGACGCGACAGTGCTCGTGAAGGCCGTCTCGAGGGCGGTGATCGTGGTCATGCTGCGCCTGCCCTGTCAGATCTGGCGCAGTGCGCCGCCGTCGACCGACCACTCCGCACCAGTCACCTGCGTCGCTCTCGGCGAGAGGAGGTAGGCGATCACGCCGGCGACGTCCTCAGGCCGCCCGATCCTGCCGGTCGGCAGGCGCCGCTCCTCCCGGATGAACCGGTCGACTGCGGCATCCGGGTCGGTGCCGAAGCGGGCGGCGAGCTGATCGGCGAACCCGCCGGGCGCGTCGAACAGCGTGGTGCGGGTCGGGCCGGGCGAGACGACGTTCGAACGGACACCCGACGCACCGAGCTCGATCGCCAGGGACTTCGACAACGACAGCACCGCCGCCTTCGACGCCGCATACGCAGCCATGGTCGGATCGGGCATCCGGGCAGCCTCACTGCCGAGATGAACGATGCTCGCACCCGCCACGTTCTCCCGCATGACAGGGATCACCATCCTGGTGAGCCTGGCGACGGCGAACAGGTTCACCTCGAACGTCGCAGCCCACAGCTCGTCCTCGATAGCGGCGAACGAGTCGCGGGTGTCGAACAGGGCGGCGTTGTTCACCAACCCGTCGATGCGCCCATGCCGGTCAAGCGCCCGTTGCACAAGGCGGGCGGCGGCTGCCGGGTCGGCCAGGTCGGCGGCAGCGAACTCCGCGCCCTCCGGCAGCACGCCGTCGCCGGGAGCGTTGCGGGCGACGGCGATCACACGGGCACCCTCGCCGGTCAGCACACGGGTGCAGCGCGCAGGACGTCCTCTGATGCCGTAATCCGAGGCTGCAGGAGACCCCGCTCAAGATGAGCGTCCGGGCGTCGGCGGCTGCCGGCGGTCATCTTCAGGCGTAGGACCTTGAGTGCGTCGTCGACGTCGTCGTCGGCGTGAACGTCGATCGGGACTGGCGGGGTGCGCCCGACCTTCGGTTCCTCCGCCACCTGCCTGTGCAGGCGCGGGCTGGTGACCGTGCGCGGGATCGATTTGAGACCGACGCCGACGCGATCGCCTGGACGCGAAGGGCAGTCCACGTCGAGTTCATCGACAAGCACGGGCGCAAGGACTCGGCATGGGTGTGGGCCAGCGCCGTCGCCCGACGCTGACCGGCGTTCCTACGCAGCGGCGAGGGCCCGGAGCTCTGCCAACAAACGACCGATTCTGAGGCGCGCCAGAATCGAGTTCTGGACGTTTCGAAACCTAGGGATCACGCGGGTGCTGTGCTGGCTCGCTCGAGGTCCAGGGCCATCCAGACGTTGGCCGGACCACCGATGTCATCAGGGCCTCGGTGAGTCTCAACGAAACCGTGACCTGTGTAGAAGTCGCGCGCTCGGACGTTGCCGTCCTTGTACGCGAGACGAACCGCGCGGACATCGCCGCGGTGCTGAGAGATCGCTGCTCGCAGCAGCGCCGACCCCGCGCCTGCCCGCTGAGCTTCCGGGGCCACGTAGAGCTTCCAGACGTCCAACACCTCGTCATCGACGACGCCGAGCAACATCCCAACGACTCGCCCGTCTGACTCGACCACACATACGCGGCCAGCAACGATCGCAGACAGCATGTCGTGCCTCTTCCACCACAGCGCAAGCCCGCGGCGGACATATTCAGCCCCGGCAAGGGACGTGTACGTGGCATCCCAGCTCCGCGCCCCGACGTCGAGGACTGCGTCTAGATCGTCCGAGGTCGCGGCTCGGACCATGGGACGCCGTTCGTTTGCCGACGCAGGAATCACCGGAGCACGCTACCTCGCTCACTGCTGCTCCTGGGTCTGTACGGTCTGCGGCTCTGGCGCACTTTAGGTGGTGGCTGCGGGCGGTTGTGAAGTCTGTGAGTCTTCGGGTGGCTGGTCTGGGACTGGCTGCTGAGGATGGCGTCGGTCGTCTGGCTCGGGCGTGACTCTTGTGATGTCTGGCCTCCGCGAGGAGTGCCCTTCCTGAGATCTGTCCGCCTGGGCTGGGTGGCCGACGCCGTTCCGGCCCGCCTTGGTGGCTTGATCAGAAGACTGTCCGACCCCTGCGGTGACGCGGGTGCCGTGACTCATCACAGACCTGCCCTGAAGCGACTTCCTCCCGGACCGGCGCCGGCCATCGACGGCCGGACCGTTCCGGAACGAGGAAGGACACCGACCGTCGTGACTATCGTTGCGCACGCTCATCCGTTCGTCATCGGCGTGGACACCCACGCCAAGAATCACGCCTTGTCGATCCTCGCGGCGCCGGTCGGCGAGGTCGTCGACGATGGGGAGTTCCCCACCACGACCGCCGGGATCGGCCGCGCGATCGCGTGGGCTGGCCGCCGCACGCGTGGAGGCCAGGACGTGCTGTGGGTGGTCGAGTGCTCCGCCACCTACGGCGCGCAGCTCGCCAACGCGGTGCGTGCCGCCGGCTACGAGGTCGTCGAGGCCGCCCGCATGAGCGCCAGGGCCAGCCGCGGGGTGGGCAAGTCCGACCCGCTCGACGCTCGTCGGATCGCCGCCGCGGTCCTTCCGCTGGAGACCAGCAGGCTGCGCCGCCTGCGTGAGGGCCAGGGCGTGCGCGCCGCACTGCGCGTCGCGATCACCGCCCGCGACACCATGTCCGGCGAGCGCACCGCGGCCCTCAACACGCTGACGGCGCTGGCGCGCGTCATGGATCTGGGGATCGACGCCCGCAAGCCCTTGACCACCACCCAGGTCCTGGAGGCCTCGAGGTGGCGCACCCGGGCCGAGGACGTGGCCGCCGCGACCGCGCGCGCTGAGGCTGTCCGTCTCGCCAGACGCGTGGTCGAACTCGAGGACGACCTGACGGAGAACACCAAGACCCTGACCACCCTGCTCCGCCAGAGCCCCGCCCGGGTACTGCTCGAGATGCCAGGGATCGGCCCGGTGACCGCCGCGGTCGTGATGGCGGCCTGGTCCCACCCCGGGCGGCTGCGTGACGAGGCGGCCTTCGCCTCGCTCGCCGGGGTCAACCCGATCCCGGCGTCCTCCGGGAACACGGTGCGCCATCGGCTCAACCGCGGGGGCGACCGCCGCCTGAACCAGGCGCTGCACATGGCCGTGGTCGTCCGCATGCGCTGGGACACCGAGACCAAGGCCTACGTCGAGCGGCGCACCGCCGAAGGCCGCACCAAACGCGAGTTCCGCCGCAACCTCAAGCGATACCTCGCCCGCCAGGTCTACCGCGCACTCACCACCGCGTCCCGAACGCCAGTTCCAACGCTCGCCCCTGCCGCCCCGACTTGCGGAACATAGAAGAATCTCAGGACATCGTGGACGGTTCTGTCTCATGACATCGTGCACAGTCTGTCTCGGGACATCGTGGACACATCGGTCGTGTGGTCGTCTCGGGCATGGACTTCAATCACGTGCCCGCGGACGTGCGGTGGGCGATCGCGAACTGGCCCGAAGACGCCGAGCGGGGGGCGGTGACGCGCTTCTGCGAGCGGCACGAGATCAGCCGGTCGGTGTTCTACAAGATCCGGCGGTTGGCTCTTGAGGTAGGGCCGGTCGGAGCCACCGAGCCGGGCTCACGACGGCCGCACGCGAGCCCGACACGCACCGACGAGGGCGTTGTCGAGCACGCGATCGCGGTACGCGCCTGGCTCGTCGAGCAGGGCCTGGACGCCGGCCCGCTGTCGGTGCGGGCGCGGATGCGCCGGCAGGGCCTGAACCCGCCGTCACGCGCCACGCTGGCTCGCGCGTTCGCTGCCGCAGGAGTCTCCAGGCCGGAGCCGCGTAAGCGGCCGAGGGCGGCGAACCGCAGGTTCGTCTACCCGGCCCCGAACTGCTGCTGGCAGATCGACGCGTTCACCTGGTCCCTGGCGGACGGGACCACGGTCGCGGTCCATCAGGTCATCGACGACCACTCCCGCATGGCTGTGGGAACCCTCGTCGCCGACGGGGAGACGGCGAAGGCCGCCGTGCAAGTCGTCTCGACCGCGATCCGCCGCTGGGGCGTCCCGCAACGCCTGCTCTCGGACAACGGGCTCGCGTCGGGCCCCACCCGGCGCGGGTTCACCGGCAAGCTCGTCGACTACCTGATCGATCTCGGGGTCAAGCCGATCACCGGGAAGCCGGACAAGCCCACGACCCAGGGCAAGAACGAACGCTTCCACCAGACCCTGCAGAAGTGGCTCAACGCACGCCCACCTGCGAAGACGATCGCCGGTCTGCAGGCGCTCGTCGACGAGTTCGACGCCTACTACAACCACGAGCGCGCCCACCAGGCGATCGACGGCCTCACCCCGGCCGAGGCGTGGGCCGCCACCGCCCCAGCGCCGGAGCCGACCCCGCAACCGCGGATGCCGCCCGTCCCGCCCCGAGCGGCCCGGCCCCCTGCGGTCATCAGCCCGTCGACCATCGACCCGAACCCACCAGCACCAGGCCCGGCCGCCTCGCCCGTGCGCCGCCCACGCCTGACCCGCCCCGGCCCCGAGGGCGCCGCAGACGCCCGAGTCCGCACGAACGGGCAGGTCACGATGCTGGGCTGCCTGTTCTACATCTCGACCGACCGCGCCGGCCAGAGCGTGCGCGTCGTCTGGAACACCTCGACCATCGAGTTCCTCACCCACGACGGCGAGTCCCTGACCCACTACCCGCGCCCGACGTCGACGGGCTGGTACTACGGCCCCCGCAACCCGGACGGGTTCCCCCTCGCCAGCATCCCCCAGACCCCGACCGCCGGCGCACCCGACGCCGTCGAACGCACCGTCTCCAAGGGCGGATACGTCGGCGCGCTCGGCTGCAAGTTCTACGCCTCCACCACACGCCAAGGGCAGAAGGTCACCCTCGCCTGGAGCCAGGACACCGTCACGATCACCGACACCACAGGCGCCGAGATCTACCGCTACGCCAGACCCACCCAGACCGGAACCTGGCACGGCCCCCGCCAACCGCCCACGAAGTCCTGAGACACACGAATGTGCACGATGTCTTGAGACACATTCGTCCACGATGTCCTGAGATTCTTCTATGTTCCGCAAGTCGGGGCGGCAGGGGTCAGCGTTGGAGCTGGCGTTCGGGACGCGGTGGTGAGTGCGCGGTAGACCTGGCGGGCGAGGTATCGCTTGAGGTTGCGGCGGAACTCGCGTTTGGTGCGGCCTTCGGCGGTGCGCCGCTCGACGTAGGCCTTGGTCTCGGTGTCCCAGCGCATGCGGACGACCACGGCCATGTGCAGCGCCTGGTTCAGGCGGCGGTCGCCCCCGCGGTTGAGCCGATGGCGCACCGTGTTCCCGGAGGACGCCGGGATCGGGTTGACCCCGGCGAGCGAGGCGAAGGCCGCCTCGTCACGCAGCCGCCCGGGGTGGGACCAGGCCGCCATCACGACCGCGGCGGTCACCGGGCCGATCCCTGGCATCTCGAGCAGTACCCGGGCGGGGCTCTGGCGGAGCAGGGTGGTCAGGGTCTTGGTGTTCTCCGTCAGGTCGTCCTCGAGTTCGACCACGCGTCTGGCCAGACGGACAGCCTCAGCGCGCGCGGTCGCGGCGGCCACGTCCTCGGCCCGGGTGCGCCACCTCGAGGCCTCCAGGACCTGGGTGGTGGTCAAGGGCTTGCGGGCGTCGATCCCCAGATCCATGACGCGCGCCAGCGCCGTCAGCGTGTTGAGGGCCGCGGTGCGCTCGCCGGACATGGTGTCGCGGGCGGTGATCGCGACGCGCAGTGCGGCGCGCACGCCCTGGCCCTCACGCAGGCGGCGCAGCCTGCTGGTCTCCAGCGGAAGGACCGCGGCGGCGATCCGACGAGCGTCGAGCGGGTCGGACTTGCCCACCCCGCGGCTGGCCCTGGCGCTCATGCGGGCGGCCTCGACGACCTGGAAGCCGGCGGCACGCACCGCGTTGGCGAGCTGCGCGCCGTAGGTGGCGGAGCACTCGACCACCCACAGCACGTCCTGGCCTCCACGCGTGCGGCGGCCAGCCCACGCGATCGCGCGGCCGATCCCGGCGGTCGTGGTGGGGAACTCCCCATCGTCGACGACCTCGCCGACCGGCGCCGCGAGGATCGACAAGGCATGCTTCTTGGCGTGGGTGTCCACGCCGATGACGAACGGATGAGCGTGCGCAACGATAGTCACGACGGTCGGTGTCCTTCCTCGCTCCGGAACGGTCCGGCCGTCGATGGCCGGCGCCGGTCCGGGAGGAAGTCGCATCAGGGCAGGTCTGTGATGAGTCACGACACCCGCGTCACCGCAAAGGGTCGGACAGTCTTCTGATCAAGCCACCAAGGCGGGCCGGAACGGCGTCGGCCACCTGGCCCAGGCGGACAGATCTCAGGAAGGGCACTCCTCACGGGAGGCCAGACATCACAAGAGTCACGCCCAAGCCAGACGACCGACGCCATCCTCAGCAGCCAGCCCCAGACCAGCCACCCGAAGACTCACAGACATCACACACCACAGGCCACATGTGATGTCTCAGGAGATCGTGCACAGATGTGTCTCAGGACATCGTGGACACGGGCATGTCTCAAGACTTCGTGGACATTCGACTCTCCGTCGGGCCGTGCCAGCCGCGCGGCCGGGTCGGCTTGTCGTAGCTCGCGATCGGCGTGCCTGCCGTGTCGGTGATGGCGACGGTCGTGGCGTCCCAGGTGATCGTGACGTGCTGACCCGCGCGCTTGTAGCCGGCGTAGAACTTGCTGCCGAGGACGCCGACGTAGCCGCCTTTCGTGACGGTGCGCAGCGCGGTTCCGGTGACGCCGGCTGAGGGGTTCTGGCTGGTCGTCTTCATCGGGGTGCCCTGGCGGGCGGTGCGCGGTCCGTAGTACATGCCGGTGGTCTCGGGGCGCGGGTAGCTGACGAGATGCTCGCCGTCGTGGGTGAAGATCTCCACCTTGTTCTCGTCCCAGATGGCGTGGACTGGCTGTCCGGCCCTGCTGGTCGCGACGTAGAACAAGCAGCTGAGGACCTTGACCTGTCCGTTCGGCTTGACCTTCAACGTCACGTTGCCCGTCGCCGCGTGCAGTGCGAGCGGCGTCCTGGTCCGCCTCGAGGTCGGCGGGGCCGCAGCCTCGTCCGCGGCCATGGCGGTGGTCGCGCCGGTCGCGGGCGGGGCCGGGGTGACTGGTGTGGGGGTTCGCAGGGACGGCGGGATCTGTGGCATGCGCGGCTCGGGCGTCGGTTCCGGTGCTGGGGCGGTGGCGGCCCACGCCTCAGCCGGAGTCTTCCCGTCGAGCGCTTGGTGGACGCGCTCGTGGTTGTAGTACTGGTCGAACTCGTCAACTGACGCTTGCAGGTCGGCGATCGTCCTGGCAGGCGGTCGCGCGTTGAGCCACTTCTGCAGGGTCTGGTGGAACCGCTCGTTCTTGCCCTGGGTCGTGGGCCGGTCCGGCTTCCCGGTGATCGGCTTGACCCCGAGATCGAGGAGGTAGTCGACGAGCTTGCCGGTGAACCCGCGCCGGGTGGGGTTGAACGCGAGCCCGTTGTCCGAGAGCAGGCGTTGCGGGACGCCCCACCGTCGGATTGCGGCCGCGACGACTTGCACGGCGGCCTTCGAAGTCTCGCCCTCGGCGACAAGCGTGGCTGTGGCGAGGCGGGAGTGGTCGTCGATGACCTGGTGGACCGCGACCGTGGTGCCGTCCGCCAGGGACCAGGTGAACGCGTCGATCTGCCAGCAGCAGTTCGGGGCCGGGTAGACGAACCTGCGGTTCGCCGCCCTCGGCCGCTTACGCGGCTCCGGCCTGGAGACTCCTGCGGCAGCGAACGCGCGAGCCAGCGTGGCGCGTGACGGCGGGTTCAGGCCCTGCCGGCGGCATCCGCGCCCGCATCGACAGCGGGCCGGCGTCCAGGCCCTGCTCGACGAGCCACGCGCGCACCGCGATCGCGTGCTCGACAACGCGCTCGTCGGTGCGGGACGGGCTCGCGTGCGGTCGCCGTGAGCCCGGCTCTGTCGCCCCGACCGCCCCTACCTCAAGGGCCAACCGCCGGATCTTGTAGAACACCGACCGGCTGATCTCGTGCCGCTCGCAGAAGCGCGACACGGCTCCCCGCTCGGCGTCGCCGGGCCAGTTCGCGATCGCCCACCGAACGTCTGCGGGCACGTGGTTGAAGTCCATGCCCGAGACGAACACGCAGGCCAAGTGCCCACGATGTCCTGAGACCGAATGTGCACGATGTCATGAGACAGAACCGTCCACGATGTCCTGAGACTTCACACACCACAGGCCACACACCGAAAGTGCGCCAGAGCCGTTTATCGGACAGTCCCTCCCCGGCCCACAGCCCCAGGATGTCCCGGTTCCCGTCGACGGTCACGGCCAGTGCGGCGGCGAGACGAAGGACTAAGAGATTGCGCGGATAGGTGTCCCTGGTCAGGGGCGTCGTCGGGGTCGGGTGTCCCAGCGGTGGGTGGTCCAGGCGGTGCGGATCAGGCGTCGGGTGATGATGATCGCGCTGATCAGGGCGAGGAAGGCCTCGATGACGGTGGTGGAGCGCTCGGTGCAGATCGTGACGATGTTGAAGCCGCGGGAGTTCCAGGAGTTGGTGCGTTCGACGACCCAGCGGCGGGTGTGGTTGATCGGCACGATGACGCCCTTGGGTTGGATGTGGCCGTCGAAGCCGAGATCGTCGAGCAGGTCCCGGGTCACGCCGGAGTCGTAGCCCGCGTCCAGGTGCAGGCGCATCTGGTCGGGCAGGTCGAACCCGAACCGGGCCAGTCGTTCGAGGGTGGGGCGCAGCAGCGGGGAGTCGTGCCGGTTGGCGCCGTCGATCACGCAGCCGAGCGGGATGCCCGCCCCGTCGGTCAGGCGGGACCACTTGATGCCCAGCTTTCCGCGGTCTACCGGGGATCGTCCGGCCGCTTGCCCGCCGCAGGGCGCCTTGGTGATCTGCCCGTCGACGGTGACATCCGCCAGGTCGAGGCCCACGATCTGGTCGTAGGCCTCGAGCGTGGTCTGTTCCAGGCGAACGAAGACACCGGCGGCGATCCACTCGTCGCGGCGGGCGCGGATCGTGGTCGCCGAGACGGTGGCATCGGCGTGCTTGACGTAGGAGCCGCCGAGTACGAGCTTCGCGACGATCTTGTCGAACACGACCCGGTCCGGCACGCGCGGGCGGTGGCAGCCCAGCGGGTGGGTGTCCACAACGGGCGGGATCAGCGCCTCGAACTGGACCCACAACGGCTCGATGAACGACGATGGCACCGCAGGCACCAGGCACTCCCTGTTCAGGTGTAGATCTCGACAATCCACATCGAACCGGGCACCTGGTGCCCGCACTGCTACGCCACGCCGAACGGCCAATCCTTCGGAGCCATCACAGGGCAATCAAGGCTCAGCCACACCCGGCCCTCCCAACAACCTACGGATCAGGGCTCATCCTCGGTGGAGGACGTGTCCGGTGTGCGACTCAGGGGCCCCATCGTGAAGGATATGACGAAGTGTGGGAGCCAGAGAACGGCCGCCATGCGCAACCCCGCCGGTCCGAACGCCTGGGAGCCGGGCTCCCCGAACAGCGCAGTCGCCTCGATCCCCAGGACTCCCATCCCGAGAAAGGCGACCACCCGCAACGCCCTCCACACGCCGAGCGGAATCCGGCCGCGATCCGCGAATGCTGAATGGGTGAAGAACCCGGCGAGAGCCGACGAGAGAGCGGCGCAGAGCACTAGCATGGGAGGCGCCGTCGTGATCGAAGAGCCATCTGCTATCCGACCTCCTTGTATATCTCCCAGCAGCCCCCCAAGCCGAGAACGTCGACGATGATGGCGGATCCTTGGCTCAGCAGGTTCTGGACACGCTCCTTGTTGGTCTTCGACAGCCCGGAGCCTTTCGTCTTGATGTAGGTCGCGACCTTCTTCATGGCCTCCGTGAAGCCGCCGAGGCTGTCGATCGCCGCCTTGGCCTTGCGGGCCTTCTCACTCTTGGCGGCTAGACTCGCGAGCTTCGCCGCGATAGCGACAGCCTTGCCGGGAACCACGATCGACGCGACCTGCGCCACGCACACGGTGATGTGCTTCGTCCACCACCATGCGGACGGGTCGGAGACCACCGGGAAGACGGCACCGGTGGTGTCGACATGCTGCGTGATGGTCCCGTCGGCGTCAACGGTGTACGCCGTGGGCAGCGCGCGTCCCTCGGCGTCAACCGCCCAGGGCGCGTCGACGGCCATGAGGGGGTCGGCGGCCTGGTCTGCGGGCCTGAGCAGCAGACTTCCGTCGTCTTGAGGGACCCAGGTCGCCCCCTCGGGAGTCGATGTCGCGAGCGTGAGCGTGGCGGCCTGTGGCGTCTCGGCGACCTGGACAACCTGGACGCCTGTCTCGGTGGCGCTGGCCACGATCGACGATCCCTCGCCGGTGCTCGCCACGACAGCGTCACCGGACCGGTTGGGAGCGCTCAATCCCTCGACGGCGAACTCGACCACGTCGCCCGTGGCGGACGACAGTGTCTCGATGTCCAGATCTGCGGCCGAGGGCAATGACGTCACCGCATCGGGTGAGGTGGCGACGCCGTCGACGAGCGGAACGGAGTCCGCAATGAGGTCGTCGACAGCGCTCGCCGCCGCCGGAGCTCGGGCGATGTCGGTGACCGCGTCGTATGCGTCCCGCGAGCCGGGCACGTCGAGAGTGTCAGATCCCGGGGCAGCCTCGCTCTCGGCCGAAGCCGCGGCGAGGGTAGTGGCCCCGTTTTGCGCTGCGTGGGCCGAAATCCCGGAGAGGGCGACCGCGATTGTTGCGACCCCTGCGATAGCACCGACTCGTCTTCTCTGTCTTCCCACTTGAGCCCTATCGAACATCTGCACCCCTCATGCCGGAACTTGGCTTGCATGAGCGAGCCTGGTCTCGGCTCCTTGCCCGGGCAACGGAAACCAACACTTTGGACAGTGATCGATCACATGGGCGAGGCTGCGGGCGGTGGAGCCTGAGGCCCTGGAGCTCGACCACGTCACCCAGATGTCACCTCCTGTGCGAACGCTTCGCGCCAGGCGTCTTATGACCCGCTGCCGCTCGTCGATCCCCCAGCACACCTATCCGCGCGATCTCTAAGAGATCGCGCGGATAGGTGGGCTGATCAGGGGCGTCGTGGGGGTCGGGCGTCGTGGGGGTCGGGCGTCGTGGGGGTCGGGTGTCCCAGCGGTGGGTTGTCCAGGCGGTGCGGACCAGGCGGCGGATGACGATGATCGCGGTGATCAGGGCGAGGAATGCCTCGATGACGATCGTGCGGCGTTCGGTGCAGGCGAGCACGATGTTGAAGCCACGGGTGTTCCAGGAGTTGGTGCGTTCTACGACCCAGCGGCGGGTGTGGTCGATCGGCACGACGACGCCTTTGGGCTGGATGTGGCCGTCGAACCCGAGTTCGTCGAGCAGGTCGCGGGTGACGTTCGAGTCGTAGCCGGCGTCCAGGTGCAGGCGCATCTGATCTGGCAGGTTGAACCCGAACCGGGCGAGCTTCTCCAGTGTTGGGCGTAGCAGTGGGGAGTCGTGCCGGTTGGCGCCGGCGATCACGCACCCCAGCGGGATACCGGCCGCGTCGGTCAGGCGGGACCACTTGATGCCGAGTTTTCCGCGGTCTACCGGGGATTTCCCGGCTACCTGGCCGCCGCAGGGTCCCTTGGTGATCTGCCCGTCGACGGTGACATCGGCGAGGTCGAGGCCCACGATTTGGTCGTAGGTGTCGAGGACGATCTGCTCCAGGGCGGCGAAGACCCCGGCCGCGATCCACTCGTCGCGACGGGAGCGGATCGTGGTCGCCGAGACGGTGGCGTCGGCGTGCTTGACGTATGACCCGCCGAACACGAGCTTCGCGACGAGCTTGTCGAATACGACCCGGTCGGACACGCGCGGGCGGTGACAGCCCAGCGGGTGGAGGTCCACGATGGGCGGGATCAGCGCCTTGAACTGGACCCACAACGGCTCGATGAACGACGATGGCACCGCAGGCACCAGGTACTCCCTGTTCAGAAATGGACCTCGACAATCCACATCGAACCGGGCACCTGGTGCCTGCACCGCTACGCCACGCCGGACGCCCTATCCGCGCGATCTCTTAGTTAGCCACGCTCCGTGCTGGATCCAGCCTCGGGCATCGGGATGTCGTTGAGAAAGCTCTTGAGGCGGTCACCAGCATCCAGCAGCGCCTCCAGGTCCTCCTTGGTGGCGTCCTGGACCATCTGCTTCTGCGCGGCTAGGAAGCCCTGCCACTCCTGCTCGAGCGCGTCAGACGTCGCCGCAAAGGCCGCTGCCGTGTCGTCCCAGTAGGACCGGATTTGGTCCTTGTAGCGGCGAAGCACGTGCTCCTTCTCGTACGCCTCGACGAGCTTCTTGGCGACCTTCTTCTCCCAACCGCCACCGATACCGAAGAAGGAGAAGATGCTGAGCGCAGCGAGAATCGCCAACCCGATAAAAAAGGCCACTGGCCCGCCGAGTGCGGCAACAAACGACACGGCCGGAGCTACCCCTCCAACGCCGATCCCGATTGCCGCGAGCCACGAGCCACGAGCCGACCTTGGCGGCGATGATGTATCCGCCGAGGTTGCCAAGGCCAGCCGCCCACAGCGCGAGCGCTCCGTACACGGCGCTGCCTGCCAGAACCGACGCGAAGACCCGTGTCGCGTCGAAACTTGGGGCAGACGAACGCCCGCCGATCGAGACGCGCGCCTCAGGGTATGTACCCAAGAACCCGTCGACCTGAACGCTCAGCTTCTCGGACTCGTCCCGCAGGATGCTGGTGAGGGACTCGGAGAGCGTCGTTCCGATGTGGGCGGCGAGAACCTCAAGGTCATCGCATCCCGGTGCCGAAGTCGAGACCGCGACGGTGCGCCGATGCCGGGTCTACCTGTCACCAGGTGCGCCGACGACGCCGGACCACGACTCCCCCTCCCGACGGGCTCGCCGGATTGCGGCCCACTCGCGGAAGCGGGCGCGGACGAGGAGGACGACCGAGACGATCCCCATGCGGACGAGCTTCATCGCGTCGAACCACAGCAGCGCCCACAGGAGCATCTGCCAGACGGCGTAGTCGCCAGGGATGTTGTTCGCCTCGATGAGGCGGGCACCTAACACGCAGGCCGCAGCAAGCGGCAGGCAGACGACGAGGCCCCACTTCATGCCACGCCGCGTATGCAGGTACGCGTCGAGCCAGTTCGTCGGCCCGATGACGAGCAACGCGGTGCGCACCCAGGTGAACATCGTGGTCACCAGGAACAACGACACGATCATCACCAGCGCGATCACGACGCCACCTCATCGAGTCCGGCGGCCGACGGTCCGGCCACACTTCGTTCGGAAGGTGCGAAGGCGAGGCCGACCGTCGCGCGAGTGGTCGCCCCCGAGATAGTTGCCGGGCGGCGAGTGCATCAGTCCAAGCCCATGCCTTCCGGTTGGCACCCGACTACCTCACGACGAGCGTCGGAGTATTGCGGACGGGTGCAGCCGGGCCGCCGCGTCGATCGCTCACCGCCTGCGCATGCCGCACCGCCACCTCTGCCGCGCCGCGGTCGGTTGCCTGAAGGTCCGTCCCAGGTACGGAACCTAGGGGTGCCGAGGTCGTGACGTCGTAGCGGTCGCGGTACGCGGCCACAACGCCGAGTGCCGTGATCCACCGCTTCCGGTCGACGACGCCAAGGGGTGCCGACCCCAGCGTTCGCGTCCACGGCAACCGACGCGCGACCGCCTCCTCCGCAAGGGCGAGGGCCCGGGCCTCCATCAGGTCACGACGCCGGTCGAGCGCCTCGCGTACCTCGTCGTCGTCGACGCCGACGGCTGCCGGGATGAGCCCGACGACGAGTCGGCCCCGGACCTTCCCCCGGTACCGGGCCGTCACCCGCTCGACACGGTGCCGGATGACGGCGGCGACGTCGTCGGCGTCCACGACGGTCCGCTCGGCCACGACCATCGGCACCAGTTCGTCCGCGTGCAGCCCGCGCGCCTCGGCCCGCCGCAGCGACGTGGCAAGCGCGTCCATCGCGGGCGACGCGATCGCCGCCTCGGCCTCCTCGGGCCGCAGCCCGGACGACCGGATGATCCGCTCCCACCGGGGCCGCTGCGTGAGCGCGGCGATCGTCTCGTACTCGGCCGCCAACTGTGCGATCGACCCCCACCGCTTGGCCTCGGCGTCGATCGTCTGGTGCGCGGACAGCTCGATGCCGGAGTGGTTGAGCACGCCGTGCAGCACTGACCGTGCGGTGATGTCCTCGGGCTGCGGTGTCGCGTGCGTCTCGTCGGGTTTGTCGAGTGCGACGTACGCGATGTTCGACTCCCGCCCCCTCGTCATCGACACGTAGAGGTTCTCCCGCGTCGTCCCGCCCGCGACGACGACGTGTGCCGTGTCGACGGTCACCCCCTGGGCACGGTGGGCGGTCACGGCGTACCCGAGCTCGACGTGCTCGGCGACGTACGACGGCGGCAGCACGACGGTCGCTCCCCTGCGCTGCGTGCCCGCCTGGTCCACCGACCCGACGAGCACCGACCCGTTGCGCCGCACGTCGATGACCTTCCACCGGTCGCCGTTGCGGACCCACCCGCCACGCAGCGTCGTCAGGCGGCGGGCGTTGCGGCGGGTGATCACGTGGTCGCCCACCGAGGCGGAGAGTCCGTCCGCGAGCGCGACGCTGCGTCCGGTGGAGGTGTCGCCGTCGATGATGCGTTCGGCGCGGGCGCGGGCGTTGAGGGCTTGGACGGTGGCGGTGGAGTCGGTGACGAGGAGGGTGGCCTTGCCGTCGGCGAGGTCGGCTCGCCAGGCGGCGTAGGCGGCGTCGAGCATCTCCTCGGTGGTGCCGCCGTGCAGGCGTGCGTGGGACTCGTAGGCGTCGATGGCGGTCGTGTCGCCGGTGCGCAGGGCGAGGGATGCGGGCTTCTCCCAGGCGTTGGTGAAGCGGTGGATCTCGCTGAGTTCGGCGACGTCGTCGCGGGCGTCGGCGAGGAGTGCGAAGGCGCCGCCGGCGTCGACGGACTGGAGCTGGGCCCAGTCGCCGACGAGCAGCACCTTGGCGCCGGCGACCTGTGCGTGGTTGGCGATGGCAAGCAGGGTGGGCGTGTCGGCGAGGGTGGCTTCATCGACGATGGCGAGCTGGCCGCGCTGGAAGGTGGCGCGTCCGCGGGCGCGTTCGTGGAGCCACTTGGCGGTGTTCTCGGTCGCGATGCCGAGGTCCTCAGCGAGGACCTGCGCGGCGGCGGCCGACGGCGCGAGCCCGACGACGGAGCCCTTGCCGTGCTGGGCGGTCCAGGTGCGGTGCAGCGCCCGCATGGCCGTCGTCTTCCCGGTTCCGGCGGGGCCGACGAGGAGGTCGACGCGGCGCCCCGACGACGCGACGGCTTCGAGCACCGCTTGCTGCTCCGCGCTGAGCGCGACGCCGTCGTACCGCTTCATCACCGCAGCCTCGACGGCGCGGACGCTCGCGTGCGGCGCCGTCCGGTCGGTGGCCAGCGTGAGGAGGCGGTCCTCGGCGTCGAGGGTCTCGCGCGAGGAGAACACCGTCGCGTGCGGCGGACGGAAGAAGCTCACACCGTCGGCCCGGCGCATCGCGGTCGGCGTCGGCGCGGCCTCCGCCGAGGTCAGCGCAACGGACGCGTGCTCGGCCTGGTCCACGATCCGCCCGACGACGGCCTCCCGGTCCTCCGCCGACGCGAACCGCCAGCCCATCGTCTGCCGCGACGCCTCGGCCCACAGGTTCCAGTGCCGCCACGTCGACCGTCGTGCCGCCACGTCGACCAGCACGCTCGCGGCCACCTGCTCGACCGACGACTCGGGGATGTCGCCTGCCCGCCACACCCGCTCCCCCGCCGTGTGCGTCAGGCCGTGCGCCCATGCGATCGTGTCCCGCCCAAGCAGCCGTGCCGCGCGGGCGCGCCACCCCGTCGTCAGGTCGGCGAGCGAGTGCAGCTCCTTCGGCGGTCGTGTGGCCAGCGTCGCCTGCGCGCGCAGCTTCGAGTACGTCGCTCCGGACGGTCGTTTCCCGTGGCGGGCGACGTACTCGTCTACGAGTTGCTGCGCCGCGGCGTCGATATGGCGGGTGCGCGACGAGAACTCGTCGATGAGCCCGTCGGGGACGCCGGCGATCTCGAACGCCCGCGAGCGCCCGTCGCCCCGGTCGCGGTGCTCCCACCCGACCCCGAACGTCCCGGTGAGCCGGTCGGCGAGGACGGCGTTGTAGTGCTCGGAGAGCGCGACGACGGCCTCGTGGATCTGCCGCGAGTACAGGGTGCGCCACTCGCCGTCGGCGACGGTTTTGACCTTGTGCGAGACGACGACGTGGGTGTGGAGCTGCGGGTCTCCGGAGCGTGAGTCCCAGTGGTCGTAGGCGGTGGCCGCGATCCCGACGACGTCGACGACCGCGACGCCTTGTCGCCCCATCCGGGTACGGGCGACGTCGCGCTCGAAGAGGTCCATCACCTCGGCGACGGCGGCGTGGTGCGCCTCGACGACCATCGCCTGCGTGTCGGCGTCGGCGACTCCCCACAGAACGGACACGGACTTCGGCACCGAGAAGGTGAGGTCGAACCCGGCGACCGCGGTCCGCGGCCCTCGCGCGATCTCCGCGGCCTCGATGTGCGCCACGGCGTCCGCACGCTCCTCAGGGCTGAGCGCCGTGTCGAGCCGTGCCACCTTCGCGGCGATCCGCTCCTCGACCGTGGGGTAGGCCGCGAACGGGTGGCCGAGCGGAGTCCCCGTCACGGGGTCGCAGCCCGCGCCGAGCAGCCGCGCAAGCTGCTCCTCGGTCACCACGTCACCGGGTGCGATCTCGCCTTCGCCGAACGCGGCTGCGCCTTTCCCGAGCCACTGTCCGGGCGGCGTGCCGGCCTCGGTGTAGTAGCGCGTGAGCGGGATGTCGAGGGTGCGGTTCCCGTCGCCGGCGGCCACCGAGCGCAGGAGGTACTGGTACCCCTTCCCCGCACTCATCACCCGCAGCGAGACCGTCACGGCCACACCACCTCCGTGACCCAGGTGGGCGGGCGTAGCCACTGGAGCAGCCTCGCGTGGCAGATGTGTGCGGCGATCACTTCCTGTGCTCATGGGGTCGTCCGTCTCGGCTCGGTCGTCCCCTGCGTGAGCCTCGCGCTCCTCCTCGTTGCCCTCGTACCCCCTGACGTCCTCGTGTCTCTCGTCGTGCTCGCCGCTCGTCATCCTCGCCTCGCGTCGCTGGTCGTCACGTGGACGATGGATCCGGCATCCTCGACGCACTGGTCCCTGCCACCTCATCTCGCCGGCTGCGTGCCACAGCCCATCTCGCCACCGGCGCGGGCCGACCTCGATAGCGTTGTGGGCATGACGCCCGACGAGATGCTCGACTACTGCCTTGCCATGCCGGGGGCCTACCTCGACCACCCGTTTGGCCCCGAGCACTCCGCCGTCCGGCTCAAGACCCCAACGATGGACAAGGGTCGGATCTTCGCCGAGGTGTTCACGCTCAAGGGAGTCGACGTCGTCACCCTGCGCTGCGACGCCGAGGCCGCACTGGTCTACCGGGACATGTATCCCGGCGTCGTCGCGCGCGGCTACCACTGCCCACCCGCCGAGGCCCAGTACGCGAACACGATGCCGCTCGACGGCGACGTGCCTCCCGCCCACCTCCTCGAGATGGCAAACGAGTCCTACGACTTCATCCTCGCGAAGCTCCCGAAGTACCGGCAGGCAGAGATCGTGGCCCTCGACCGGGCCTGACCACCGCGGCCCTCAGCCAGGACTTCTCTGTCTCACGGCGCTCTCCAAGCGACCGTCGCCGACGTTCACTGACCCGGCACCGCACTCCTCGTCGTCGAACTGACGAGTACGACCAACCGGGCGCTCCCTTTGCTGACCAGCGCCGTGTCGGAGTGTCGACTCCTCCCGCGTTCTGGTGTTCTTACCCCTGCCTCACGGTCATGGCGTGCCTCCTTGGGACGCCAGTCGGGGGCCCGTACTGGCGCTCCCGGCGACGCCCGTACACCTGTCCGTCGAATCGCACACCAACGCTCCGGCGTGCACAAAGGGGAACACCGTGGGTGAAATGGTCTCGAAGGGCCTCGCGTCGCACGTTGACGCCAGACCCTTCTCCGTGCCCCGACGAGGGGTGCGTCGGTCGGGAGACGCCATGAAACGTGGATGTCGAGCGGGACTCCTGGCGGCAACTGTCACAGCTCTTGCCGTCATCCCCGCCTGCACCCCGATGGAACCGAGTCCGACTCCGACGCCGCCGACAGCGACAGCGGAGGCGCCCAGCGCAACAGGCGGGCCGACGAGTCTGGCGCCCGCTCCTACTCCTACGACCGACGAAGAGATGGCGGTCGCACAGGCAGAGGATCTCGTACGCAAGTACTACGCGGTCACTGATGAGCTCGGTCTCGACCCGACCGCTGACCTCATGCGGCTCGAAGACGTAGCCATCTCCCAGGAGCTCGACGTTCAGCGCCGAAGCTTCCAGGACTGGCGCAACGCCGGATGGATTCAGAAGGGCCGGACCAAGGTCCTCGAGGTGGCCGCGCAATCCGTGAACCTCGACAACTCCGACCCGGCAACTGGGCGCGTCCCCACGGTCATGGTCGACGCCTGCTACGACGTCACCGCTGTCGATGTTGTCGATCCGGCGGGCACCTCCGTCGTGCTCGCTGATCGACCCGACCGCGCTTGGGTTCGCTTCACCGTCAGCAACCACTCCTGGGATACGGACCCCGAGAACGCTTGGCGTGTCTCGATCGCTCTGGATCAGCGCGAGCAAGAACCATGCGAGCCCGCATCCTGAGGGTCATCCTCACCGCTACAGCGACCGCTGCGGCGATCGCTCTCATTGCTACGCCGATCGCGAACGCGGCAGACGCACAGTGCGAGAAGTGGGACCGGCAGACCGGTCACTGTCTGGTGTATGTCTCGCCCCCGGCCCCCACCCTCCAGCCCGTCTCCACCGACGACGGCGCGAAGGATTCGGGGGCGGGGACGCGATGCGTCAATGACCTGTCAATCTGGAACTCCAGCGGGGGCGTAGAGCCGATCGTGTGCTCCAGTTCCGACGGCCAGTGGAGCAACGCGTACGGCTGCTTCATGAAGAAGCTCGATCCGCAGCCGGCCCCCGATCCCCGATTTCCGCGCGACAGACCGGGAGCCGTCTACTCCTGCGTGATCCCGCCCCCACACGGCGGTTCGACGGCGATTTGGCTGGAGAACCCGCCCGACGTCGCAGCCGAGGGCCCCAGCCCGCGCGAGGTCGCGCAGATGGCCGTCGACTCGATGGACCTTCACGCCATCGAGATTGGCATGGTCCCCGAGCCCGGCCCGGGGAAGGTCGGGATCGTGGGCCTCCCGGTGTGGATGTGGGCTGCGAACCCGGGCGTGTCGACGACCGGGCCGAACACTGCGTCCGCGTCGGCGGGCGGGATCACGATCACCGCGACCGCGCGGATGGAGCGGATCACCTGGGATATGGGCGACGGCGCCACCGTCGTCTGCGACGGCCTCGGCACCCCGTATGAGGACCGGTTCGGCAAGCAGCCGTCGCCGGACTGCGGGCACACCTATTCGACGAGCAGCGCGGGCCAGCCGGAGGACCGGTTCACCGTGTCGGCGACGTCGGACTGGGTCATCTCCTGGGAGGGCGCAGGCCAGACCGGGACCATCCGCTTGGACGGGCTCTCCAACTCAGTCCAGGTGGCGATCGGCGAAGTGCAGGTGCTCGTGCAGCCGTAGACGAGCACACCCAACGAGGGGTAGCAGAGATGACCAGCACAACGACACGTCCGAGCACCACACCCGTCGAGGATCCCCGCGCGGGGACCCCGCCGAAGCTCGTACGACGTCCGATCGCGATCGCCGCTGGCGCTCTCGTCGCGTTGGCCGGGGGTTTGGGCGCCGGGTGGCTGTGGAACACGCTCACGAACGTCGACCAGGTTCTGGTGCTCGTCGCCGACGTCCCACGCGGTGCGGTGATCGAGGCGGCCGATCTCGGGGTTGCGACCCTCAACGCCGACCCGCTCCTCAAGCCCGTCCCCGCGTCCTCGCGCGCCAACGTCGTCGGGAAGCGGGCCGCGGTGGATCTCAGTGCGGGCTCGCTGCTCACCCCGACGTCGTCGGCGTCTGACATCCAGCCCGCCGCGGGCAAGTCGCTGGTCCCGTTCGAGCTCACGCCCGCGCAGGCGACGGGCTTGAGCCTCAAGGTCGGTGACGCCGTCAAGGTCGTCGACACACCCCAGGCGGGCGCCGAGACGGTGGGCAACCCGGCCAGCACGAGCGCCGTCGTCGCCATGATCGGGGTCACCGAGAGCACCGGGGCCACGATCGTCTCGCTCGAGGCGCCCAGCACGGACGCCGGGGTGCTCGCCTCCCGGATCGCCACGGGGAACGTGGCGCTCGTCCTGGAGTCGAGGGAGCGCTGAGATGACGGTCATCGCTCTGTGCTCGGCGAAGGGCGCACCCGGGGTGTCGACGACGGCGTTGGGGCTCGCGATGGTGTGGCCGCGCCCGGTGGTGTTCGTGGAGGCTGACCCGTCGGGCGGGAACTGGCTGCTGGCCGGGTTCTTCCGCGGTGCCCGCGAGTACGACGGCGGGCTAGTCGAGCTGGCGATCTCGCCCCTTGCGACCGGCGACGCGCTCCGGGACGTAGTGCACCCGTTCCCGGACTCGTCGGCATCGTTCGTGCTCGGGGTGCAGAACCACGCGCAGGCCAGCGGGCTGCGATCGCTCTGGCAGCCGTTGGCCGAGGCGCTCGGCGACCTCGACGCGCAGGGCCACGACGTCATCGTCGACGCCGGACAGCTCGGCCAGGCCGGCTCCCCCGAGCCGCTGCTCGCCTGGGCCGACCTGACCCTTCTCGTCACGCGGTCGTCGCTGCCGTCGCTGTCCGGGGCACGGTCCCGGGCCGGTGAGCTCGGCGCGCCGACGACGGCGTGGCGTCAGGCGGGTCTGCTCCTCGTGGGTGAAGGCCGGCCCTACGGCGCGAAGGATGCCGGCCGCTCGCTCGGCCTGCCCGTCGTCGCGGCCGTCGCGTTCGACGTCGCAGCCGCCGCCGTCTACTCGGACGGCCTCACGCCGCCACGCAAGTTCGACCAGGGCCCGTACGTGCGCTCCCTGCGCGCGGGGGCCGACCGGATCTGTGCAGCCATAACGCGCCACCGCGAGCAACTGACCGCCGACGTCGTCGAAGGAGCCGCACCATGACCACGACAGACGTGCCGCGCATCGAGTACGGCGCCGGCCCTGCCATCGACTGGGCTCTGGTGGCCCGCCTGCGCGCCACCGCGTCCGAGCAGCTCTCGGAGCAGGTCTCCGGGATGCAGGACCGGCTCGACCCACCGGTCCAGGAGGAGCTCGGCCGGTCGATCATCGTCGGGCTCATCGAGGCGGAGATGGCCGATCGGGTGCGGGCAGGCAAGCCTGGCTGGTCGCCGGGCGAGCAGCGCGCCCTCCAGCACGCCGTGTTCGACGCCCTGTTCCGGCTCGGGCGTCTGCAGCCGCTGGTCGACGACGACGCCGTCGAGAGCGTCCACATCTCCGGGCACGACAAGGTCATCCTGGAACGGACCGACGGTTCGGTCGTGCTGGCGCCGCCGGTCGCCGACTCGGACGAGGAGCTCATCGACTTCCTGGTGTTCCTCGCCTCGCGGTCGCAGGTCAACGCCCGCACGTTCTCCCCCGCGCAGCCGCGCCTGCACATGCGGCTCGACGACGGCTCCCGTCTCGCGGCAACGGCTTGGGTGACGCTGCGGCCCGAGGTCACGATCCGGCGCCACCGGCTGGTCACGGCGAAGCTCCCCGACCTCGTGGCCCGCGATCTCATGACGCCGCTCGCCGCGTCCTTCCTCGCCGCGGCCGTCAAGGCGCACAAGTCGATCATCGTCACCGGCGCGCAGGGCGCCGGCAAGACCACGTTGATGCGGGCGCTGTGCGCGGAGATCGACTTCTTCGAGATCATCGGCACCTTCGAGACCGAGTACGAGCTGCACCTGCACGAGTTCCCGCAGCGGCACCTCCTCGTGCGCCCCTGGGAGGCCCGCCCGGGCACGGGCGAGCTGCTGCCCGACGGCCGTCAGGCGGGTGAGTTCACGCTGAATGAGGAGCTGTTCGACTCGTTCCGGTTCGGCCTGTCCCGGCAGATCGTCGGTGAGGTTCGCGGCCCGGAGATCTGGGTGATGATCAAGGCGATGGAGTCGGGCCACGGCTCCCTGTCCACGACGCACTCGCGCACCGCACGCCTGGCCATCGACAAGCTCATCACCTGTGCGATGGAGGCGGGTCCGCACGTCACCGAGGAGAACGCGGCCAAGAAGCTCGCGGCGACGATCGACCTCATCGTCCACCTCGACCTCGCCCGCCACACGCTGCCCGACGGCACAGTCACCAAACGGCGGCGCGTCTCCGAGATCGTCGCCGTGCAGCGCGGCGAGGGCCCGCTCGGGATCGCGTTCCAGGACGTGTTCGCGCTCGACGTCGACCGGCAGGTCGCCGTCCCGAACGTACTGCCCGACGACTTCGACGACCTCGCCGACCACGGCTTCGACCTCGGCGCCTTCCGGCGGCGGGGTCACCCCGGGCAGGGGGACGTCCGATGATCCCGCAGCTCACGGCCCCCGTGCTCCCGGGTCTGTTCGGGGCGCTCATCTGCCTCGGACTCTTCCTCGTCGTGTGGGGGTACGTTCCCCGGCCCGAGGGGGTACGAACCGGCGCGGCCCGAACCTCTCCCCTGACGCGGATCTCTCGCCGCACCGGGTTGCTGGTCGGTGCGGGTCTCGGCGGCGGTGTCGTCGTGTGGCTGATCACGCACTGGGTCCTCGCGGTCGTCATCGCACCGATCGCCGTGCTCGGGCTGCCGACGCTGCTGAGCGCCGCCCCGGCCAAGGCGCGGATCGCGAGGCTCGAGGCGCTCGAGGAGTGGACCCGCTCGCTGTCCGGGGTCCTGGTCGCCGGCGTCGGCCTGGAGCAGGCGCTCGTCTCGACGCTCCGCTCGGCCCCCGCCGCCATCGAACCCCAGCTCCGCCTGCTGACGGCGCGCCTCAACGCCCGCTGGTCCACCGAGACGGCCCTGCGCGCCTTCGCCGACGACCTCGACGACGCGACCGGCGACCTGGTCGCCGCGAACCTCATCCTCGCCGCCCGACGACGCGGCGCCGGGCTTGCCACCGTCCTCGCGTCGCTGGCCGACTCCGTCGCCGCCGACGTGCGGGCGCGCCGGCAGATCGAGGCCGACCGGGCCAAGCCGCGCGCCACCGCGCGCTGGGTCACGCTCATCAGCGCCGGGGTGCTCCTGGTGCTGACGTTCTCCGGGCAGTACGTCCAGCCGTTCTCGACACCCCTTGGCCAGATCGTCCTCGCGCTCCTGCTGGCGGCCTACGTCGCGACGTTGGTGTGGCTCAAGAGGATGTCGAACGGCGAAGAGGTCCCCCGGGTGATGGGGGCGGCGGCCAGGGGTGCCCGGTGAGCGCCGGGCTGCTCGTCGCGATGACCGCCGGGGCGCTCCTGTTCGGCGGGCTGGCCGCGCTCGTCATGCGCCTGTTCCCCGCACAGCACGTCGCCCTCGACGACGCCTTCGAGCGCATCACCCCGACGACGCGTCCGAGGTCGGCGGCGCCGTCGGACCTGACCCGCAAGGACCGGTTCGGGGCGTGGGCGCTGCGGACCATGCCGCCGGGGATCTGGGTGCGCACCCCCGTGCGCGAGCTCGCGCTCCTGCAGATCCCGGTCACGCGCTTCTACGCGGACAAGCTCATCGTCGCGGGTCTCGGTCTGGTGGCCGTACCCGCTGCGACCGCCCTGTACGGGGCGATGGGCCTCCGTCTGCCGATCGCCATCCCGGCCGTCGCGTCCCTCGGCCTCGCCGCACTGCTGTTCTTCGCGCCGAACGCCGCGGTCGCCCGCGATGCGAAGCGGGCGCGCGGGCAGTTCCGGCGCGCGCTGGCGCTCTACCTCGACCTGGTCGCCGTCGAGCGCCGTTCGGGCGCCGGCGTGCGGCCCGCGATGGAGGCCGCCGCCGACGTCGCGGACACCTGGGTGTTCCGCCGCCTCGGCGAGGTGCTGCGGCGCACACGCTGGTCGGGTCAGCAGCCGTGGGACGCGCTGGAGCAGATGGCGGACGAGCTCGGCCTGCCCGATCTGAAGGACCTCGCCGACATCGTCGGGCTCTCCGCGACCGAGGGCGCTGCCGCCTACGACCACCTGCGGGCCCGGTCCAGCGCCCTGCGCTCGGCGATCCTGTCCGACGACCTGACCGAAGCGAACAACGTCGGCGAGCGCATGGCGATCCCGAGCTCGCTGCTCGGCGTGATCTTCATGGCCCTGCTCATCGCACCGGCCGTTCTGCGGATGGCCCTACCCACCTGAAGTCGCAACCCCCGGAAGGAAGCACCCCCATGTATCGGTTCCTCCTCGGCCTCGCCACGCTGCGGGCCTGGCTCGTCAAGCCCGACGACGACCCCGAGCGCGGGTCGCACACCATCGAGCATGTCCTGTGGGCGCTGGCGATCATCATCATCGTCGGCGTCGTCGTCCTGGCGATCACGAACTATGTCAACGACCAGGCCGCCGGCATCGGGTAGGCGCCGGTGGGACTGGTCGGACGACCGCGGCTCGCACTCGATCGAGATGGTCATCCTGCTGCCGGTCCTGTTCGCGCTCATGTTCGTCGGCGTGCAGGCCGTCCTGTACTACTACGCGCGCTCCATCGCCGGCGCCGCCGCGCAGGAGGGCGCCCGCGTCGCCGCGGCCTACGAGGCGACCCTCGCCGCAGGGATCGCCTCGGCGGCAACCGCCGTCGAGGAAGTCGGGTGGGACGACGCGATCACCGACGCGTCCATCACCGGCACTCGCGACGCGGAGATCGCCACCGTTGTCGTCACCGGGCACGCCCTGTCGGTGATCCCCGGGTGGTCGCCGACCATCACGCAGTCGGCGTCGATGCCCGTCGAGAGGTTGGTCGCCCCGTGATCTGGCTCCGGCGCATGCGGTCCGACGGCGACCTCGAACGCGGGTCGGGGTCCATCGAGGCGGCCATCGTCGTGCCCGCGCTCGGCGCGTTCATCGTGCTGCTCATCTTCGCCGGACGTGTCGCGGTGGCGAACCAGTCCCTCCAGTCGGTCGCCGCCGAGGGTGCCCGGGCCGCGTCCCTGGAGCGAACCGGTGACACCGCCGCCCGGCGCGCCCAGGACGTCGTGGCGGCGACGCTCGCGAACCAGGGCCTGCGCTGCACGTCGACCAGCACCGAGGTCGACGCCGGCGGGTTCGCCGCTCCCGTGGGCGCGCCGGCCTGGGTCACGGTGACGGTCGCGTGTCGCCTGGACCTGACCGATCTGATGGTGCCGCTGCCAGGCGACCGCACCATCACGGCTGAGGTCACCAGTCCGATCGACCAGTGGCGGCAACGATGAACCCCCGCGGGAGGGCCGGAGCCGACGACCCTGAACGGGGGTCGATCTCGGCTTTCGCGTGCCTGGCCGCCTTCGTCTTCATCGTCTGCCTCGCCCTCGCCGTCGACCTTGGGGGGCAGGTCTCCGCCGAGCAGAACGCCCGCGCGGTCGCGGTCGAGGCCGCCCGCGTCGGCGGTCAGCAGATCTCCGCGGCGGCGATGCGCGGCGACGACGTGACCCTCGCGATCGGCGAGGCGCGCGCCGCAGCGCTCGCCCACCTGCGCGACGCCGGCGTCTCCGGCGACGTCCAGGTCAGCGGCGCAGACACCGTGACAGTCACCGTGACCGATCAGTACCGCACGACGTACCTCGGCGTCCTCGGGTTCGACACGCTCCCCGTCAACGGCACGGTCGCGGCCCGCGCGATCCGCACGATCGGAGACGAGGCCCAATGACCACTCGACTGCGCGGTCTCGGGGCGGCACTGACGCTGCTCGCCCTCACCGTCGGCGTTCCCGTCATGCTCGTCGCCATCGGGTCGGGTCCGGTCGACGTCGTGACCGCACCCGTATGGCGCCGGCTCCTCGCCCCCGACGACGGCACCCTCGTGCCCACCATGATCGGCGCGGCCGCCTGGGTCGCATGGGTCGTGCTCACGGTTCTCGTCGCCGTCGAGGTCGTGGCCGCCGCGCGCGGCATCGACGCGCCACACCTGCGCGGGCTGCGCGCCCCGCAGGGCGCCGTGCGCAACCTTGTCGCGGTGGCCGGTCTGCTGTTCGCTGGCACGCCGATGGCGGCGCACGCGCTGGCCGCACCGGCTCCTGTCGTGACGCACACGGGCGACCTTCCTTCGCTGCTGTCCGCCCCACTGACGGGCGCCGTCTCCCCCACCGTCGCAGCGGTGTACCCACCGTCGACTGCGACCGGGCCCGCGGTGACCGGCGGGGGGACCATGTCCCCCTCCGGCATGCCCAGCGCGGACGAGCTGCCTTCACGCGCTCCGGCGCCCCACGTTCCGGGGACGACGTCGTACACGGTCATGCGGGGCGACAGCCTGTGGCAGATCGCCAAGGACCACCTGGGCAACCCGCTCAGATACCCAGAGATCGTCGCACTCAACGAAGCCGCGCTCGGCGCCGACCCGGACTTCCTGCTCCCCGGCACGGTGCTCGCGCTGCCCACGCCCCCTGCGCCTCCTGGGGGTACATCAGGGGGTACGCACATAGTCAAGCCCGGCGACACGCTCTCGCAGATCGCGGCCGACGAGCTCGGCTCCGCGAAGCGGTACCCCGAGATCCTCGAGGCGTCGAAGAACACGGTCCAGGCAGATGGGGACACCCTGACCGATCCCGACCTCATCCACCCCGGCGACGTCCTGACGATCCCGGGTGGGGGTACATCGGCGGAGACTCACGTCGACGGCACCTTCGATCACACGCCGGAGGCGCCACAGTCAGCGCTGGCGCGCCCCGTGCGGCCGGACCCTGTGGCCGAGAACGACGTCGTACCCCCACAGGGCACGCCACCAACCACGGAGGCGACGCCGTCACCCACTCCCCCTGCGAGGGCGGCGACGAGCCACGTCTCGACCGCAGACGCTGACGACGAGCAGCGCCGTCCGTCCTGGATGCTCCCCGGCCTCACCGGCTCGGGTTCGCTGTTGGCGGCGGCGCTCCTGGTCACGGTTCGCGCCCGACGCCGCACCCAGGCGCGTCTACGCGAACCGGGGCAGACGCTCGCACCGCCCCCGCCGGCACTGCGCGCCGTCGATCGAACCGTCACCGTCGTCGGCGAGGACGCCGCAGATCGGCTGGCCGCGATCGACACGGTCCTGCGTGACCTGTGCGCCAGTCGCACACGCCCCGCGCTCGATGCGGTCGAGGTCACCGCGACCGCAGTCGTCCTGCACCTCGCCGAGGACGACGACTTGCCCGCGCCCTGGACGGGCGCAGGTCGCCGGTGGACGCGCGACCTACCTGCCGGACCGTCAGCATCCGCCGCGCCGGCGCCGTACCCGATGCTCGTCACCCTCGGCGCCGATGGCACCGATCACCTCTGGCTTGCGGACCTCGAGCGGCTCGGCACACTGGCGGTCATGGGCGACGAACCACAGGCCGCGGCGCTCGCCCGGTCGATGGTCGCCGAGCTCGCGATGAACCCGTGGGCGGGCCGCGTGATCGTCCACACGCTCGGCCTTGGTGACGCGCTCGCTTCACTTACGCCGACGCGCGTCCAGACACACATCGACGCGACGGATCTGGGCACCCTCCGCGCTGCCCTCGACACGACGGACCCTGCGGTCGTCGAGCACGAACCTGACGCGCTGCACGTGCTTGTCGCGACTACCGAGGAGGACACCGACTCCGTCGCCGAGCAGCTCTCCATGGCAGTCGCCGCGCACCCGCGCCGCCCCGGTGTCGCCATCGTCGTCGTCGGCTCCGCACCGGACCACGCGGTGACCGCGACCGTCACCGGCGACGGTCGGCTCGCGCTCCCGTCCCTCGGGCTGAACCTCACCGCCGCCGGTCTGACCGACGACGAGGCGGCTGCGAGCGCCGCCCTCGCTGCCGCGGCTGAGGATGCCGCCTGCGTCCCGATCCCACGGCCTGCCGAGTCGCCCGACCCGGCGCTCTCGCTCGTCGACGCCGCAGGAGCGCTCCGCGTCGAGGTCGTGGAGGTCCGGCCCGTGTCGGATGCCGCCGGCCCAACGTCGCTGCTCGCCGGCACAGCCGCCGACTACGCCGCCGTCGCCACCCCCGCCGACCTCGCGTCACTGGCGCCCGTCGTCCCGGCGACGACGCGGGACAACGTCGAGGCGGCGACAACGACCCTCGACGCCGACCTCGCCGACTGGCTCCAGGGGGACGGGTGCAGCCGTCCGCGCCTTATGCTGCTCGGCCCGATCACCGCCCACGGAAAGGGCTCCGACGACGCGGTCTCCAAGCGCCGCCCCTACTTCACCGCCCTCCTCGGGTTCCTCGCCCTGCACCCGAACGGGGTGACCTCCGAGGACATCGAGCAGTTCGGGGGGCACGAGAAGTGCCGCACCAACGTGGGCCTGGTCCGTGCGTGGCTCGGCTCCAATCCGCGTACCGGGACCACCTACATCCCCGACGCGCGCGTCACCCGGGCGGCACGTCTCGCGGGCGAGCCGCGCTACCAGGTCGACGACCTCCTGATCGACTGGGACCTGTTCCGCAAGCTCCGTGCCCGCGGCGAGGCGCGCGGCGTCGACGGCATCGACGACCTCATCTGCGCCCTCGACCTCGTCACCGGCCGCCCGTTCAGCCACGGCCACCGCAACGCCTGGGCGTGGCTCGACTCCACTGACCGCCCCGACCTGATCGCCCCGCACGCCATCGCCGACGTCGCGCACATCGTCATCACGCGCGCGCTCGCCGAGGGCGACGTCACCCTGGCCCGCCTCGCGCTGGGCCAAGCGCTGCTCGCCGAGGCCGACGGCGACGTCACCGTGCTCGACCACGCCGCGGTGCTCGACGCCGAGGGCGAGCACTCCGCCTCCGACCAGTTGCGCCGCGAGCGGCTCATCGACTGGTCCGAGGACGACCGCCCGCCCATCGACCTCCCACCACGCACCGCCGCACTCCTCGACGCCACCGACCGACATCGAGCAAGGACCGGAGGCGGCCGGTGAACCACGGCATGCGACCCATGCGGCTGCGCGACCTGCCGGGCTGCGCGTGGACGATGGCCCTCGCCTTCTCCCGACGTGAAAGCCCGCGCTGGCTCGGCCGCCCCACCCGGCCGAACCCGGCGTGGCTGCGTCGGATCGAGGCCGTGGTGACGGCCGTTCCATTCGCGCTGATCGCGCTCACGCCGGGCACATGGCACCGGGACCGCGTCATCGTCGCGAACCTGCGCCGGCAGCAGACGAAGCCCGGGAGCAAGGTCCGATCCGCGGTGTTGCTGGCGGTCGGGTTCGTAGTCGCCGTCGGGCTCGGTGTCGGACTGTGGGCGGCGGCGCCCCGGCTCGCGAGCCTGCTTTTTGCCGTCGTGATGCCGCTCGCCGTGGTCCTGCTCGTGATCGGGCTGTCGATGCTGCACGCACGGAACAGCATCTGGAAGGCCAAACACCTCGGCCACATCACCGAGGAGCAGACCGTCCCCGCAGCCGACTGGGTAGGGACGGGCTTCGCGCGACGCCCGAGTTGCGACCTCCCAGGAGCGGACATCATCTTCGGCCTCGCCGAGGAACTCGCCGAACCCGACGGGACCCTCGGCCTCATCGCCCGGCACGGCGACCTGGTGCCGGTGTACGCCGCCCACGGACTCGAACCCGTCGAAGATGGAAGCTGGCGCATGGTCGGACGGCCGCGCGGCCACTGCGTGCCTCTCTACGACGACCAACGTCGCGTCGCCGGACCTGCGTGACACTCCTGCGACCAGGTAGCCCGCGAATCGCGAAGCGGCCTCGGCGCTGATCCTGGACACTCCAACTATGCGGTTCGCGAACAGGCCGTCGTGGAGCCTTCGAGTTGGCGACGACCACATGCTCAGCGCGGCACTGTGGATCCGTGACGCCACCGGCTTGGTCGTCGAGTCCGACGACGTCCCACCCCCGCTACTCGTTCGTCCACCGGCCTCGGCGATCCTCGATGGCGAAGACCTGAAGGCTGTCGGTCGGGACTGGTTGCGATGGTGGCGGGCGCTGGTCGCGATCCAACTGGACCGTCGCGACGCTCCGCCGCAGACCACGACGCCCAACTCCTCGAGGAAATGGATCGGCGCGACGTACGAACGCCTCGTCGACACCGGCGACCCCTTCGACGGGTTCGCTGGCCTCGCCTGGGCCCCGGCCCTCCAACGCGCCTGCGTCGGGCTGTTTCCCCAGACCAGCCGAGCACGCACGGCGCCAACCCGTTTCGAGACTGAGACGCCGTGGACGCTCTACAGGCAGGTCGTTCACGGGGTCGCCGCGGCGCACGCCCTCGACCCGAACGTCCTGAGTGGCGACGTGTTGGTCACGCCGACCGGCGGTGGATGGTGGCGCGTCCTCGGACCCGGCTTCGTCATCACGTCCGACGACGCTCCGGCCGAGGACGTCGTCCGGGCCGCGATCGAGTCGCGCCTCTAGTTTGTGCACCACTGCGGTGCACGACTCGTGCGCCGGCGCCGCGAGGGATACCGGCGGCGTTGTCGCACGAGTCTCCCGCGACCGGGTGACACCCGCTGCGGCTGGACCCGGGCTCCGGTCTCGCCCTACCGCCGGACCGGCTGATCTCCGGCTCGGCTAGGACCGCAGCCGCGGCACCGGCCCGTTGGCGGCGGGTTCAGGGCGCCCCTGCTGCCGGTCCAGCAGGCCGCCATGGCCTACTGCATCGGGCTCGGCTGACCTCGCGGGTGGCACAATGCGGCCGTGAGAGATCGGATCGCAGCGGCCGTGCTCATCGACGGCGATCGGGTGCTGCTCTGCCTCCGCTCACGCACCCGGCGCTGGTGCCCGGGCGTCTGGGATCTTCCCGGTGGCCACGTCGAGGACTGTGAGTCCCCGGCAACCGCCCTGTCGCGTGAGCTTCGCGAAGAACTCGGCATCACCGCCCGCGCGGGGCGGCCCGCCGCGCACGTGGAGACCGACGACTACGAGATAGACGTGTTCGTCGTCCACGAATGGGACGGTGCCATCAGAAACCGAGCGCCGGACGAGCACGACAAGCTGGCCTTCGTGACGCTGGCCGAGGCGGCACGGCTTGACCTAGCCGACGCGCACCTCCTGCCGCTGCTCACCCGCGTGATGGCGACCGAAAGCGGGATCACTCGACCCACCGCGCCCGAGCGGATCAGCACGACCCCCAACGCACCCTGGCTTCCACCGGGGAACCGAGCAGACGCCGTCTACTCCCCGGGGGGCGCGGCGCCCGCACCCACCGGACTCGTCCGACTACTCATCCAGCGCGGCGACCACGTCTTCTGCGTGGCACGCGACGACACCGGGAAACCCGACCTGCCGACCCGCACCGTCCCCGACCTCGACGACGGACGCACCACCGCAGAACTCCTGACGCGCGACATCCTCGGCGAACCCGCCGCCGTGACGCTCGTCGGGTTCATCCGCAACATCGTCGACACCCCCGACGCGGACTACCCCTGGCCGACGCCGAACGCCCACTTCAGCGTCTGGGCTGCACACGGCGAGCCAAGGATCCAAGGCCAGTGGCTCTCAATCTCGGACCAAGAAAGCCCGCTTCGCGACCGACACTGGTGGCCAATCGCCACCCACGCGAACACCGCCTGACCCGATCAGTCCGGTACCGAGAACACTCGGTTGGCCCCGCCTCACTCAGCAGATACCCAGGAGGTGCGTTCAACATCGCGCACATCCTCGTGGCTTGCGCACGAGCCAGGGAGTCATTCGGCCTGTGCGCACGCGTGTGCCGGCCGACTCCCTTCTCCGGGGGTACGTGCCGTGACCTGCCCCGACATCATGTGCCCCCTGCCCGTTTGCGGTCAGGGGGTACGAAGATGGTGACGTTGCCCCTGCACCGTCGCGGGCATGAAACACGTCCAGCGCAGTCTTCCCGCCGAAGTCGTCCGCGTTTTCGGACCTGACGGACCGCACACGGTCGCCGAGGCAGCACTCGCCCTCGCCGCGGCAGGCTTACCCGTCTTCCCGTGCGTCGCCGGCGCCAAGCGCCCGTTGACCGAGCACGGCTTCCTCGACGCGACGACCGACCCCGAACGTCTGGCGGCGTGGTGGCGGGTCACCCCACGGGCGAACATCGGCATGCCCACCGGCCAGGCGTCCGGGCTCGACGTCGTCGACGTCGACGTCCACGGCAGCCAGACGGGCTTCCCCGCGATTCACGCGGCGCGGCGGGCCTGGCTCGTCGACGGGTTCGCCTGGATGGTGCGCACTCCATCGGGCGGGCTCCATGCCTACTACCCACACCTCGCGGGCACCGAGCAGCGCTCGTGGTCCAGCCCGGCCGCGCACGTCGACTTTCGTGGCGACGGCGGTTACGTCGTCGTGCCACCGTCGGTGGTCCAGCGCGACGGCGAGGCCGTCGCATACGCGCTGAGCGCCGTCACCCAGGACCGGCCACGGCCGATCGACGCCGAAGCCCTGCACGCCTTCGTCGACCCGGGGTACAGGGCAGCCCGCCGGGCGCCCGCCGTCGGCATCCCCGTGCCGCAGCGGCGCACCGACCCCACCGCGATCGCGAACTGGCTGCGGACCGTCCCCGAGGGCGGCCGGAACTACGCCCTGTTCTGGGCCGCCCGGCAGATGCGCGACGCGCAGTTCGACCACGCGTCCACGCTCGGCGCGCTCGGCCCGGCCGCGCAGGCCGCGGGCCTCACCCCGGCGGAGATCGCCGCGACCATCCGGTCCACCTTTCGCCGACCCCCAGCCCCCACCACCCCGAGCGGCCCGACCCGCCGCGCCGAGCCACCACAGGCGGTGACCCCATGAACCAGCCCGACCCGTTCGAGCACCACCTAGAGCACCCGAAGTCCGCACCCCCGGCCCCTCGCCCGGAGCGGTCCCCGCTCGCGGTCCACCGCGACCCGTCGCAGTCCGTCCGCGTGTCGCCGACGTCGGCGGCGCCGTCGTCGGACAGGCCGGGGCTGGCGTGGGCGCGGATCGCGGATCTCCCCGCGCGGGCGAGCAACACGGTCGCCCGCCGGGGCGTGGACCTGTTCTCCGAGCTGGTCCGGCGCGGTCGCCGCGCCCCGGTGACCGCGACACGGAACGCGGCACAAAGGGTGTCGACGAGCCACGTTATGCACAGGCGTTCTCATCGACCGCCGTCGGCGGTCCCGCCCGGTGAGGCACTAGGCCAATGAACACGTCACCCGCCTACGAGTCACCGGAAGGTCTCCGGCGACTGCTGCTCCGCCTCCACCGCGCCGGTGGTGACGTATGGCGGCACGACGCAGAAGCAGCCGACCTGCTGCTGTTCACGATCAAGAAGTACGGCGCCCTCGCCCGCACTCATCACCTCGACGCGGAGGACGTCGCACCGATCGCCCTCGAGAACCTCCGCACCCGCTCGGTCCGTGAGGCGCTCGATCCGTGGGGTGCGCTGACCCGCGCGGTGCAGCGGGCGATCATCGCTGAGGAGCGCGGCCGTGGCCTGTTGTGCAGCCCCGACCGCGCCCGCAAGCGCGACGTCTCCTCACACCACGACGCGTACCGGTTCGGCGAGCGCGAGCGCCTCGCCGACGACCTCCCCGCGCTCACGACGTCGGTCGACTTCGACGACGCTGCCCGCACCGCCAAGGGGCTTGTAGACCGGGGGGTCCAGGTGCTGGTCGAGGTGTTCCGGGTGTGCGACTGGGCGCGGGACGTCGCCGAGACCGGTATCGAACTGGTCGTGGGCCGGCTCGCGGACTCGACGTCACGCGGCACCGCGTACGAGTACCTGCGCCGCGACCCCACGACCCGAAGCCAGCTCGACATCAGCCAGCGGTCCTGGCTGGCGATGCTCCGCTGCCTGCTCGGCAGCCAGAACCCCGAGAAGGCGAACACGTGGGCGGGCCGCGGCGCCCTCCACGCCGTCCTCGCGGGGATGTCCGCCCGCGATCTGCTCCTGATCGACGACGTCGTCCGGCCGCTCGTCGCAGGAGCCCCCACCGAAGGAGAGCACAGTGACTGACCACGGCCACCTCGACACCGAACGGGCCATCGACTCGATCCGGGTCGGCACCCGGCACCGCAACGATCTCGGCGACATCGACGCCCTCGCCGCGTCGATCAACGACCTTGGACTGCTGCAGCCCATCACGATCTCGCCCGACGGACTGCTGATCTGCGGGCGACGCCGGCTGGAGGCGGTGCGCCGCCTGGGGCGGTCGACCATCCGCGTCACCGTGAGGTCTGGGCTCTCGGACGAACTGCACCTGCTGCTCGCCGAACGTGAGGAGAACGCACAGCGCAAACCCCTGAGCCCGATCGAGGCGTCGAAGCTGTACGAGGAGCTCCGGGCGCTGATCGACGACGACGGACGCCGTCGGCGGGCAGCAACCCAGTTCGGCGCGAACAAAACGGACAAACATGGTTTCGCTCAATGGGCGAAACCGCAGACGGCCCCTTCGCTCGGCGCCGGCGAACGGCCATGGGACTCACGCCGCCAGGCCGCCGAACAGGTCACCGGCTCGGCGAGCTACTCCAACCACGAGGCGACCGCGAAGCTCCGCCACCTCGCCGAGGACGAGTCGCAACCCGAAGAGATCCGGCAAATGGCCATCGCGGAACTCGCCCGCGTCGAGGCCGGTGCGGCATCACGGGCCGCCTACAACCGCGTCGCTGACGCCATCAAGAACCTCACGGCGACGCCCGATCCGCAGCCCACGGCCCGGCCCAGGCTCAAGGTCGTCCCGTCGTCCGATGATCCGTCGACGCCGCGTCCCGTCTCTCGCCGCCCCACCACCACGCAGCAGTCGCCCCAGGAGCCCGAGGCCGCGCCGAAGCGGTCGACGCACGCGTTCGTCGCGACGTTCCACGACCTCGTCGGCAGCGAGGGGCAGTACGACGTCGACCAGCTCGCATCGGAACTCACCGCCACCGAGCTCGACGAGTTCCTCGCCGTCTGCGTGGAGATCGAGCACATCCGCGAGGCGCTCGTCTCACGCCGGACCGCACGCCCCACCAACCCGAAAAGCGCCTGACGGGAGCGCCCCGATGCTTGGCCAGACCCGCATCACCCGCAGGGGCGTTCTCCTCACTGGCTGTGCCGTGCTCGTCCTGGGCGCCGGCCTCACCGGCCTCCTCGCATCTCTTGACGACGGCGCAGCCGGCCCGCTGCCGGGGAACGCTCCACCGGCGCCGACCGCCGCAGCGGGCGCTTCTCCCGCGCTGGGCGAACGTACCCCCACCCCACCAGATGCCGATCTCGCCCCACTCCCACCACGCGCGGACGGTGAACGGTTCGCCGGTGACGTTGCCCGAGCACTGTTCGACTGGGACACCGCCCGGGGTACATCGCTCGCCGAGCACAAGGGACGCCTCCTCGCGGTGGCCGACCCGACCGGGGTGGAGTCCCCCGGCCTCGTCTCCGACCTGACCATGTACCTCCCCACCGATCAGACCTGGGCGTCACTTCGCCAGTACCGCACGAGGCAGTGGATCGAGATCACCTCCGTCGTCGTCCCGACACTGTGGGCGCAGGCCGTCGCCGAGTCCGGCGAAGGGTTCGCCCCAGGCACGACGGCGTACACCGTCACCGGGGTGCGGCACCGCACCGGGGTCGACGACGGCGAGCCGGTCCACGTCCAGTTCGACGTCGCGTTCACCGTCTTCGCCGTCTGCGAGCCGACGTACCCCCAGTGCTACCTGCTGCGCATCTCGCAGCTCGACAACCCGCTGCGGTGACTCGCCATGCGTCGCCTCGTTGGTGTTGCGGTGCTGGCCGGGGTACTCCTCGGGCCGGGAGCGTGCGCGATCACGATCCCGCTCCTGACCGCCACACTCGCCGGGCAGTCCTGCGGTGCGGTCATCGTGAGGAACGTCCCCTCGTCGCTCGACGCCACGACCAAGGCGGGCGACGCCGTCCGACTCGACGCCACACAGCTCGGCCACGCGGCCACGATCATCACGGTCGGGAACGCCATCGACGGCGTTGGCCGCGACGGCATCGTCGTCGCACTCATGGCCGCCCTCACCGAGTCCCGGCTGCGGATGCTCGCCAACACCAGCACCTACCCGCAAACCGCAGCACTCCCCCACGACGGCGACGGCTCAGACCACGACTCCATCGGCCTGTTCCAGATGCGACCCCTGGCGGGCTGGGGAACCCCGGCCGAACTCATGGACCCGACCTACCAAGCCCGCGCCTTCTTCGGCGGACCAACCGGACCGAACCACGGCTCCCCTCGCGGACTGCTCGACATCCCCAACTGGGACTCGCTCGCACCGAGCGCCGCCGCGCAAGCGGTCGAGGTCTCCGCCTACCCCGACAGGTACGCCACCTTCGAGCCGGTCGCCGCCGCGATCCTCGACGCGCTGACCACCCCAGCGCCGTCGGGTGGCATGCGCGCGGAGACCACGGCCATCGTCTTCCCCCTGCCACCGGGAACCTGGACCCACACGTCCAACTTCGGGATGAGGGTCAACCCCGTCACCGGCATCCGGAGGCTCCACGCGGGAGCCGACTACGCCGCAGCCCCGGGCACCCCGATCCTGGCCGTCGCCGACGGGCGCGTCCTCACCGTCGGCCCGCGCGGCGGACTCGGCAACCACATCGAGGTCGAGCACACCATCAACGGCGCCACCGTCGTGACCATCTACGGGCACCTCCGCGACGGCGGCATCCACGTCACGGCAGGCGACATCGTGCGGGCGGGACAACAGATCGGCGAAGTCGGGTCAACCGGGAACTCCACCGGCCCGCACCTCCACCTGGAAGTCCACCCGGGCGGAGCATCCGCCGCCGCGATCGACCCGGTGCCCTGGCTGACGGCAGCGGGCGCGACGGACACCACGACCGAGACGCTTCTGCCAGCGGGGTGCTCGGCATGAGCGTGACCGGGCCGGTCAAGCCGGACCCCTGGGCCGTAGACGGCTCGGGCCTCTACACCGTCGTCGGCGCGCTGCTCACGGTCGCACTCATCACCGCCGTCGCGACGATCGTCACCTGCAGCGTCTGGTGGGCGCTCGCCGTGCACGGGGCAAACTGGCACCAGGCGGAGCGCGCGCGCACCGGTGTGTTCCTCGGCCTTGGCGGCGCAGCACTGACCGGCTGTGGGATCGCCCTGGCGAACTGGCTGATCAACCTCGGCATGGGGCTATAGCGGTCGGCCTAGTCTTCGAAGAAGATCATTCCATCGAGCCCACGGTCCGGGTGGTAGCTCCATTGGACCTCGAAGCCATCCCAGTTTGCGGTTTGACGCCCATCCATCGATGTCGTCTGTGCCATGTGGTCGTTGATCCGCTCGGGCAGTTCGAGTTCGTCAAAGAGACACTGAATGTCCGAGAACGAGGCGCCGATCAAGTCCTCTTCGCCCGCCATGTCGAACGTGAGCGTCCTGCCCCCGTCTTCGACGCTGATCCCGTAAGGAGAACCGCAGGTCTCCGCGGCGGCGTTCAGCCGAGCACCCCCGCCTCCACCGATCCCCGAGGCAAGCACGGGTACCGCGAGCGTGAGCACCACGCCAAGCGCAACGCCAGCGGCCGCGGCGATGCCGGTCTCTCGTGTGAGCCACGCGGGCACGCGTCTCTTCGGCGACACAGCAGGCGTCAGGTCGTCCTGCCCAAAGTGGGTCTCGTCGTGGCTCTGGCCTTCGGTCTCGGCAGCGACCTCAGGGTTATCTGCACTTGTCATGCGCCAACTCCACGGCATCCGGTGACAGTGATCGAAGTGGAACGCGGGCCACGACACGTTGTGACGCTCAATGTCTGGACGACCGTCGTCGCTGCGGCACCACGCAGTGGGTCCAGCCCACCTTCCCGGCGAGATGTCCAAACCGGGAGGAACCATGCACGACGCTCGCAGCTCACTACTGCGGATCACCGCCGGCGCGATCGACATCACCCCGAACGACTCGGGCCTGCCCGGCATCGCCCAGTTGCGCGACATCGTCGGCGCCGTGATGACGGTCGGCCTGATCCTGGCGGTCCTTGCGGTGATCATCTCGGCGATCGTGTGGGCGTTCGGCAGTCAGACGTCGAACCCGCACATGTCGGGCCGCGGGAAGCAGGGCGTCCTGATCGGCGTCGTCGCTGCGGCGGTGTGCGGGGCGAGCGTGACGCTCGTGAACTTCTTCTGGGACGTCGGGCAGTCGGTCTGAGCCGGTCCGATGAATATCTGCGATGTGCCGATCATCTCCGGCGTCTGCGGCACGGTCGGCGACGCGGTCACGGACGGATTGATTGGCGCGCTGGGCGACGTCGTCGCGAAGGGTGCGGCGTCCCTGTTCCGCGGCATGTGGTCGCTGATGTCCACGACGACGTTCGTCGACGTGACGTCCGGTGAGTACGTGAGGGTCTACAACCTCGTGTTCGGCATCGCCGTCGTCATGATGCTGGGCTTCTTCCTGCTGCAACTGATCACGGGGATGCTGCGCCGCGAACCGGGTGCTCTCGCCCGGGCGGCACTCGGTCTGGGCAAGGCGATGCTCGGCTCGTTCGTCGCGCTGACCCTGACCGCAACCCTGCTGGAGGTCGTCGACCGTCTCTGCATCGCCATCGTCGAGGCCGCCGGCACCACGATGGAGGAACTCGGTGAACGGGTCGCCCTGGTGTTCCTCGGTGGCGGGGTCGCCGCCATGACCGCTCCCGGCCTGACGTTCCTGTTCGCGATCTTCGTCGGGGCCGCCGCCATCGGAGCGACGTTCATCCTGTGGATCAGCCTTCTGGTCCGCAAGGCGCTGCTCCTGCTCGCGGTCGCGTTCGCACCGATGGCGATGGCGGGCGGCATCTGGGACGCGACCCGCTCCTGGGGCTCGCGGTGGGCGTCGTTCGTCATCGCGCTCGCGCTGTCGAAACTCGTGATCGTCGTGATGTTCCTGCTCGCCGCCGCGCAGGCATCGACACCGATCAGCGGCGACCTCGCGTCACTCTCGGAGCCGCTCACCGCCGTCGTCCTCATGCTCATCGCCGGGTTCGCCCCGTACATGACCTACAAGGTCATCAACTTCATGGGCTTCGACATGTACCACGCGATGTCCGCCGAACAGGAGGCCAAGCACTCCCTCAACCGGCACATCCCCATGCCGACCCCGCGTCTGTCATCACCCCCGATGAAGATCCTGGGCAACCGCACCGGCTCCATGGGCGCACCTCCCGGGCCGAGTGCCACGGGCGCCAGCGGTGCGTCCGCCGGCGCGGCGTCGGGTGCTGCGGCGGCCACCGGCGTCGGCGCTGCCGCGGTCGCCGGCGCCAACCTGCTCAAAGGTGCCGCGACCGCCGGCCCGAAGGCCGGCGCCACCCTCGCCGGCGCTGCGGAACAGCACACCGGCTCCACCGGGTCCCGATCGCCGACGACGACGACGACGGCGCGACCCAACCCCGGCCCAGCCACGACACCGCCGACGACGACGCCGTCCACCCCGAAGGAGAGCTGACCGATGACTCTCACCGGCCCGCCGGCGACCGAGCTGCAGCCCGTCCAGTTCTCCAGGCTCACGCACCGCGGCATCCTCCTGGGACAGTCGGCAACGCAACTCGTCGTCCTCGCCCTGGCCGCTGCGGCACTCATCGCCGGCTTCACCGTCGGCGGCGCGGGACTCGCCTGGGCAACACCGTTCGCGGCGGCGTGCTGCGCGGTCGCGTGGGTGAAGGTCGGTGGCCGCACCGTCGTCGACTGGGCGCCGATCGGGTTTGGCTGGGCGCGCCGGAGTGTGGCCGGCCAGCTCGTGTTCCACCACGACGTCTCCCGCCTACGCCCCGCGGGAACCCTCGCCCTGCCTGGCGACGCCGCCCGACTGCGCCAGTTTGTCGACCCCGGCACGGGCGCCGCGTACGTCCACGACCCGCACGCGAACACGCTCACCGCCATCCTCGGCATCGAGCACCCGTCGTTCGTGCTGCTCGACCCCGCCCAGCAACAGCGCCGCACCACTGGCTGGGGCCGCGTTCTCGCCACGGCGTGCCGGTCGGGGCGGATCGCGGCCCTGCAGTTGTGCGAGCGCACCCTGCCCGACTCCGGCAAGGGCCTGACCGCATGGTGGGCCCAGCACGGTCGCGCCGACGGCACTTGGCCCGCGAGCATGTACGCCGACCTCGTCGCCCACGCCGGCCCTGCCGGCGAACGCCATGCGACCACCATCTCGCTGAGCCTCGATCTGAAGGCCGCCGCACGCACGATCCGGGCGGCGGGTGGTGGCATGCGCGGCTCGGCGGCCGTGCTGCGCCAGGAGATCGAGACTCTCACCGCCGCTCTCCGTTCCGCGGATCTCCCTCCGACGGCGCCCCTCGATCCGGCCGACCTTGCTCTCGTGCTCCGCTCGGCCTACGACCCGGCAGTCGCCGCAGCCCTCGAACGCCACGGGTCACTTGGCCGCGACCTCGCCTCGGCGGGGCCGGTCTCGGTCGCCGAGTCGTGGGGCTCCCTCCAATCCGACTCCGCCCACCACGCCGTGCTCTGGATCTCCGAATGGCCCCGCACCCAGGTCTACCCCGGCTTCCTCGCACCCCTCCTCCTCGGCTCGGGCGTGCGCCGCGCGTTCACGATGCTGTTCACACCGGTGCGCGCCGACGTCGCCGCCCGCGACCTACGCCGCAAGAAGACCGAGTACATCTCCGACGCCGCCCAGCGCGCCAAGATCGGGCAGATCGAAGACGCAGGCCAGTCCGCCGAGAACACCGACGTCCTCCAACAGGAGGCCGACCTCACCGCCGGGCACGGCGTCCTGCGGGCGACCGGGCTCGTCAGCATCGGCGCGCCCGACGTCGAGGAGCTCGAACGGGCGGTCGCCGTCGTCGAGCAGGCCGCGATCCAGTCCTCGTGCGAGACGCGAAGGCTCTGGGGGCAGCAGGCGCAGGCGTTCGTCGCGGCGGCGCTGCCGCTGTGCCGGACGGCGTAGCGAGAAGGCCAGACGATCCGGGTCTCGGCCATCGGGCGAACTGCGTGGAGGGAGCGATCGGGGCTGGCACGGCACTCCGCGCACGGGCCGCGCTACGGTTCGCCCGTGACCCGAACCCCTGTGATCTCCTTCCGCGCAGCCACCCGCGCCGACCTGGACCGCGCCGTCGAACTCATCGCCGATGACTCCGTCGCCGCGACCCGGACCGGATCATTCGGCCCCGCGCACGTCGCCGGGTTCGAGGCGATCCAGGCAAGCCCGAACGACGAGTTGGTCGTCGGCGAGCACGAGGGCCGGATCGTGGCAACGATGCAGCTCACCTTCGTGCCGGGGATCTCCCGCAACGGCGCGACCCGCCTGCTCGTCGAGGCCGCCCGCGTGGACGCCGCGCTTCGAGGCCGCGGTGTCGGGCGGCTGTTCATGGCGCACGCGCACCAGCGCGGCGTCGAGCGCGGGTGCGCGCTCGCCCAGCTCACCTCGGACAAGGAGCGCCCCGACGCCCACCGCTTCTACCGTTCGCTCGGATACGCGCAGTCCCACGAGGGGTTCAAACGTCCCCTGACCACCGCGGGGGCTCTCGTGGCAGAGGAGGCAGCGCGGCCTGCGTGAGCGTGGCGGACTATGACCGGCTACGCGGCGTGCGCCGGGACCGGCGGATGGGTGTACTCGACCGGCTTGCCCCTGTGGTGTGCGTAGCGGATCTCGCGCCGTGTGGAGTCCCCGAGGTACCCGCCGGGGTTGACTACGACGACGCGGTCGGCGAGGTCGATCTTCGCCAAATGCAGCGCGGCGAGCGCAGCCTTCTGCTCGTCGGTGATCGGGTCGCTCGCGTGCGCGAACACCCCCGGGGCGAGGACGATCACCCCGGCGAGAGTCAGGGCGAGGTTGACGGCACGGAACTCCTCGGCGAACCGGGTCGAGCCGCACAGGCACACGATCTCCGGGCGGCCGCTCACCTGAGGTACGCCAGGACGGTCGGTGCCGGGGCGCCCGCCCAGGTCCCGGTCAACGTCAGGCCCGACGACGTCGCCTCGCTGCGCAGGGGCTCGCGCACGACGACGACCTCGGCGTCGTCGGGCACCATGCCGCCGCTGCCGCGAACCTGCACGTTCGGGTCGCGGCGTACCCGACCGTCGGGCGTCTCGACGACTAGAGCGTGCATCCCATATGCCCGGTGAGGCGCGCGGCATGTTCGCGGCGTGACATCGTCGAGGGTTGAATCGTTGAGTGATGCACAGTGGGAGCGGATCGAGCCGTTGCTCCCGGCGAATGCTGGGAGGCGTGGGCATCCGTTCGGTCCGAACCGGCGGGTGGTCGAGGGGATCGTCTACCGGTACCGGACCGGGATCCCGTGGCGGGACCTGCCCCGGGAGTCGTTCGGACCGTGGACGACGGTCTGGAAGAGGCACCGCCGCTATGCCGGGGACGGCACCTGGGACAGGGTCCTGGTCGTGTTGCTGGCCGAGGCGGACGCGGCCGGGAAGGTCGACTGGACGGTGTCCGTGGACGCCACGATCGCTCGCGCGCACCAGCACGCCACGAACACGACCCGCCCCGAGTAGGACACATGGAGGCGACATCGAACTACACGACACCGCCGGAAGGGTTCGTCCCCAGCCTGCTGGGTGGTGAGCGTCAACCTGCAGGTCACGGGATCGGTCGCTCACGTGGCGGGCTGACCTCGAAGATCCACGCCGCCGTGGACGGTCACGGGCGCCCGCTCGCCCTGGTCGTCACCGGCGGGCAGCGCAACGACGGGGCGATGCTCGCCCAGGTGCTCGCCGACATCCGCGTCCCGCGTCCATTCGGGCGCCCGCGGACCACGCCCGACGCGGTGGTCGCCGACCGTGCCTACACCTCCGGGATCAACCGGCGCATGCTCGCCGCCCGCGGCATCAAGACGGTCATCCCGCAGAAGAAGGACGAGATCGCCGCCCGCAAGCGCAAGGGCTCCACCGGCGGGCGACCCCCAGCCTTTGACGCCGAGGTCTACAAGGGCCGCAACGTCGTCGAACGCAGCTTCTCCCACACCAAGCAGTGGCGTGGCCTCGCGACCCGCTACGACAAGCTCGCCATCACCTACCGCGCTGCGGCCGTCCTCCAGGAATGCATCCGCTGGTCGAAGCTATTGGGAGACATGGCCTAGGCCCTGCAGAGCCCGGGTTACCCGATTTCGGGCAGATCTTGGACCCTTCGCCCCTTCTGTGGCACGCTGTGCCGCGATGCGCGACTACGACCTGGTGCAGCACGTGGCCGACTCCCTGGGAACCAATACCTCCGAGGCGAGACGGGTCATTTTTGATGTCGTGCACTACTTTGCCGAACCTGTTGATGAGTACATCCGTAGGCGCCATTTGGAGTGTCGTTCGCGAGGCATGAAGAATGATGCCATCTATGATCTTCTTAAGAATGAGATCCAGGGTCGGCTCTTCGCTGCACCTCAACTCTCGATTCGCCAGATCCGGCGAACCATCTACGGCTAGGAGAACATCGTATGTGCGGGATCGTCGGGTACGTCGGCTCGAAGGACGCCGTTCCGCTTCTTGTCCAGGGACTTCTCCGTCTTGAGTACCGGGGGTACGACTCCGCCGGAGTCGGTGTCATCGACGACACGGGGTCTGTGCGCGTCCACCGTTCAGCCGGCCGTGTGAGCGACCTGCGTGAGAGCCTCCCGAAGAACCTCTCTGGAACCATTGGCATCGGCCACACGCGATGGGCGACCCACGGACCGGCGACTGAGTCCAACGCCCATCCTCACTCGTCCGGCGACGGACGGGTGAGCGTCGTCCACAACGGCATCGTCGACAACGCGAGTCACCTCCGGGAGATGCTGCGAGCAGAAGGCGTCGCGTTGACCTCCGACACCGACACGGAGGTCCTAGCGCACCTGATCGCTCGTTCGTCGGCGGACACACTTGAGAATGCCGTGATCGAGGCGCTGACACAGGTCGAGGGCACTTACGGTATCGCCGTCCTGGATGCTCGCCACCCCGACCGGATGGTCGTCGCTCGCAACGGATCTCCACTGATCATCGGCATCGGCGAGGGCGAGACCTATGTCGCAAGCGACTTGGCGGCGATCGTCCGTCACACGTCGACGGTGGTCCATCTGGAGGACGGCGAGATCGCCACCGTGACTGCAAGCGGGTTCACCACGTTCACGGCGAACGGTCCGACCGCTCAGCGGCTCCCGGTCGATGTCGAAGTGATCGAGGAGGACTTTTCGCTGTCGGGCTACGAGCACTACATGCGTAAGGAGTACCTCGAGCAGCCCGCGAGTGCCGAGGCTGTGCTCCGCGGCCGGCTTGATGATCGCTTCGGGACCCCCCGCCTGAACGGGCTGAACCTCGATCCGCGGGCCAAGCGCGAGATCCGACGCGTCAAGGTGATCGGCTGCGGCTCGGCGTTCTATGTCGGCCAGATGGGCGCGCAGATGATCGAGGAGCTCGCTCGGATCCCCGCCGACGCCGAGCCCGCCTCCGAGTTCCGCTATCGCAACGCCGTTATCGAACCCACCACCCTCTACGTCGCTGTGAGCCAGTCGGGCGAGACGGCCGACACAGCAATCGCCGTCGACGAGATCAAGCGCAAGGGTGGTCGGGTGGTCGGAGTCGTCAACGTCGTCGGGTCTTCGATCGCACGCGCATGTGACGGAGGTATCTACCTGCACGCGGGACCCGAGGTCTCTGTCGCCTCCACCAAGGCCCTGACCAATATGGCGCTTGCCTTCGCGATGCTCGCGATCGACCTGGGCCGAGTGCGCGATCTCTCGGTGTCCAACGGACGCCGTCTGATCGCGGGCCTCCAGAGGATTCCCGGCCAGATCGCACAGGTGCTCGAGAACGAGGACCAGATCGCCGACGTGGCCAAGCGGCTCTCAGGGGCGCCGAGCATCTTCTTTATTGGACGTGTCCGAGGGTTCCCGGTGGCCCGGGAGGGTGCGCAGAAGTTCAAGGAGATCAGCTACCGGCACGCCGAGGCGTACCAGAGCAGCGAACTCAAGCACGGTCCGCTGGCACTGATCAGCCCGGAGTTGCCCACTGTCGCTGTCGTCCCCCACGACGAGCTCACGGGACGCAACCTCGGAGCCCTTCAGGAGATCGGCGCGCGCGGCGGCCCGCTCGTTGCGGTCACGCACGGCGATGTGGACTTCGGCGAGCTGATCGTTGAGCGCATCGACGTTCCGCGCAACGAACCCGAGCTCGACCCAATCCTGCTCACCGTGCCGATGCAGTTGCTGGCCTATCACGCCGCTCTCCACCTGGGACACGACATCGACAAGCCGCGGAATCTCGCGAAGTCGGTGACCGTAGAGTAGGCACAATCGCGGCCCGTACCGCCGCAGTCGCGGCCATCGGCGAGACCGGCCGACCTTGTCGTCCCCCACACCAAGCAGTGGCGCGGCCTCGCGACCCGCTACGACAAGCCCGCCATCACCTACCGCGCTGCGACCGTCCTCCAGGCATGCATCCGCTGGTCGAAGCTATCGGGAGACATGGCCTAGCTCGGCCTGCGTGTCGGCCTCGGCGATGACCCGCACCAGTTCGGCGCGGTAAACCGGGTCGCCGGCGGCGTCGTAGACCCAACGGGTGCCGAGCACCGAGTGCTCCATCGTGCCGACCAGGAACGCCTCGGCGCCGTCGAGTTCCGCGCCGCGGTAGGTCAGCGGGACGTGAACGGTGCGACCACCGGCCTCGACGAGGTGCGACTCGATGCCGACCTCTCCGGCCGCGTCGTCGAACCGGTAGGCGCCGACCGGCGTGACTACCAGCGGGGCATCGCCGTCGAACCAGGGTTGGCCGGGCAGCCATGCCGCGATCAGTGAAGGCTTCGTCGGGGTCAGCGTCGCCTGGTGCAGTATCGCCATGCTCGCATCCCACCACACCGCAGAGGCGCCGATCGGCGAGGCAAAAACGGCGCGACTCCCGTGAGCGGAGCATCTGCACCGCCCGGCGCAGGCACGCGCGATGCTGATGCTCGCCGGATGGCGCGTGCCTACCTTGGTTGCGTGGACGACGGAACGACGGCGGTGGGACGCGGCGTCCGCGCGACGTCGGCGGGACGGTTCGTGCGGGCGGGCGGTCTGCCTCTCGTCGTCATGGCGGCGACTGTGCTGGCGGTCGCGTCGACTCGTGGCGACGGTTGGCTGGTCGTGACGCTCGTCCTCATCGCACCGCCGCTGGTGGCGATCACCATCATCGACGCCCGCAGGCACCGGGTCCCGAACCACCTCACGCTGGCCGTGCTCGCGGCGACGGTCGTCACGGTCGCGGGCCGAGCGTTCACCGAGCCCGGCGTCACCGTGCGGGCTGCGGTCGCATCCGTCGTCGTCGGGCTCTTCTACCTGTTGCTGTGGCGGTTCGCGGACCTGGGGCTCGGTGACGTGAAGCTCGCGGCGGCCCTCGCACTCGTCGCCGGATGGTCCGGCTGGCAGACCGTCGTCGTGTTCGTGGTCGTCGCGCACCTGCTCCAGGTTCCGGTCGCGGTGTGGCGTCTCGCGCGGCGTCGGCGGGATCGGATCGCGTTCGCCCCGGGGCTCGTCATCGGGCTGTACCTCGCCGTCGCCGTCGGGTCGGGATTGCCGTGACAACGCCCCGACGATGACGTGGCGCACGGCGTCGCTACTCTGGAGGCGTGGGTGTGGACAAGTCGGCGTACGGACCGAACGGCGAGTACCTGGACGCCGGCAGCGGTGGCGCGGCGGGTGCCTTCGGCCAGCTCATCGACCCGTTCCAGCCGTCACGGCAATATCTCACCGCGGAGCGCGAACGCCAGCGTCTGGACATCATCCAGCGTCCGGCGACGGGGGACCCCAACGGTGAGATCGACCTGGACTCAGGCGTCGCGATCATCTCCGCCGAGCCGACGTCGTAGACCCCCAACGCCCGCGACGCCCCCCGCGCGAGCACTTCCGCTGCACGGCTAGGACCGCGCACCTCCCCGGTGACCACCACCTCGGGGGAGGCACACCATGTCGACCGATCACACGACCGTTGGGGCCGCGCAGCACGCATTGGACGCGATGCAGGAGTTCGCGGCGCTCACGGAGCACCTGGAAGGGCACCCGTCCGACGCGACCTGGACGACGGGAAGCCTGCTCGCGATCACCGCGCGGCTCGCGAAGACGCTCCACCAGATCGCCGAGGCGCACAAGGTCAACTACGCCGCCGCGCACACCGGGATCTCCGGGAGCAGGGCGCAGGGCAAGGTGCTTGCGCTGAACGCGGCCACCGAGTTCGAGCAGGCGTCCCGCGCGCTGGCCGGCGTGTACCGGCACCTCGACCATGGCGCTCACCTGTCCCACCGGATCGACTGGGACGAGACCACACCCCTGGCATCCCCACCCAGACTCGCGCACATCCCGACACGCGAGGTGCCGGCGATGAAGCGCGCCGACGTCGGGCTCACACGGTGAACGCTCCCAGGCTCCACACCGCTGTGCTCGTCTCCCCTCCAGGCGAGCGCCGCCGGCTGCGCAAGGCCCGACGGCGCGCCGCTACCCGCATCATCCAAGCCGGCCGGGCCGCCCGCCGTGAGGAGGCCCGAGCGAAACTCGAGGCCGAGCGCGCCGAGCGCCGCGACACCGTCCTGCTGCCCGCCGCCGGCGAACGCCGTCCGGCCGCGCTACGGACCCCGACCCGGTTCCGCCTCCCCCGCCACCAGGACACCTCCGCGACCTGGGCCGGCGCGTACCCGTTCCTCGCCGAAGGCGGGCTCGGCGCCGACGGCGTACTCGTCGGGCAGGACCTCTACTCCGGGTCTTCCTTCGTGTACGACCCATGGGTCCTGTACGCGCGCGGGCTCATCACCGCACCGAACATCGTCCTCGCCGGCATCGTCGGCGCCGGGAAGTCATCCCTCGCCAAGTCGCTGTACGTGCGCTCGATCGCGTTCGGCCGCCGCGTCTACGTGCCCTGCGACCCCAAGGGCGAACACACCGCCGTCGCCCACGCCGTCGGCGGCACGGTCATCACCCTCGGCCCCGGACTCCCCCACCGCCTCAACCCGCTCGACGAGGGCCACCGCCCGGTCGCACTCTCCGACGTCGAATGGCTCGCCGAAGTCACCAGCCGCCGACGCGACCTCATCGGCGCACTCGCCGAGACCATCCTCGGACGGCCGCTGTCACCGCTCGAGCACACCGCCATCGACGTCGCCCTCCTTGACGCAGTGCACTCGTCGACGGCGCCGGTGCTGCCGTTGATCGTAGACCGGCTGCTGTCTCCGTCGTCAGGCACCGACCCACGACTGCCCGACGACGGACGCCTCGTCGGCCACGCCCTGCGCCGACTCGTGGCCGGCGACCTCGCCGGTATGTTCGACGGACCCTCCACCGTCCGGTTCGACGCCACCGCCCCGATGGTCTCGCTCGACCTGTCCCGCGTCTCGGAGAACTCCACCGCCCTCTCGCTGCTCATGACGTGCGCGTCCGCGTGGATGGAAGGCGCCCTCATGGACCCCGACGGCGGCCAGCGGTGGGTCGTGTACGACGAAGCCTGGCGCCTCATGGGCCACCCCGCGCTGCTACGCCGCATGGACGCGCACTGGCGCTTGGCACGCTATTTCGGGATCGCGAACATGCTGATCTTCCACAAGCTCAGCGACCTCGACAACGTCGGCGATCTCGGGTCAGCGAACCGGGCGCTCGCGTCGTCGCTGCTCGCGAACGCCGAGACTCGGATCATCTACCGGCAGGAGACGGACCAGCTCGGACCTACCGCCGAGGCGCTCGGGCTCAACCGCACCGAGGCCGAACTGCTCCTCCAACTCGGCGTCGGGCAGGGACTCTGGCGGATCCGCGACAGGTCGTTCCTGGTGCAGGCGATGCTCCATGCCGACGAGGCGGAGCTGTACTCGACGTCGGCCCGCATGGGTGACGCCGAAGCAGAGAGGACCGCCTGAAATGGTTGCTGTTATTGCACATGACGGTAGACTCGACGGCATGGCCACCCACGCGATCCGCGCCTCCCTCGATCCGGCCCGACCCGGGGTCCGGAGCGCTGCGCGTCGCCTCGCGGCCCACCTCGACGACGACTCCGAGGTCGGCAACGCCGTGCGGTCCATGCTCGACGACGTCGCCCACGGGACCCGCGTCGTCGTCCTGCGCGCCGACGATGAGGTCACCCCGGCCAAGGCCGCCGAGATGATCGGTGTGACCCGTCAGTACGTCGACCGCCTCTGCGAAGACGGCGCCCTCGCGTTCCGTCGGCTCCCCGGTTCCCGCCACCGCCGCATCCGCGTGCAGGACGTCCTCGACGTCGTCGGCGAACGCGAAGCGCGACGCGCGGGCGGCGACGCCCTGCGCGCGGCGATCACAGACGCCGGCCTCGACGAGGAGTAGCGCGTGGCCCGCCTCCAACGGGTCTTCATCGACACCAGCGAGCTGTTCCCGTTCACGATCATGGACGTGCTGCTCACACTGTCCGAAGACCTGCTCTTCACCTGGGTGTGGACCGACGACGTCCTCGACGAGTGGGAGCACGTCATCGTCCGCGAGGGCCAACGTTCGCCCCAGTCCGCGAAGTCCGTGACCGACGCCGTCCGCACGCATTTCGGCCGCCACCGCATCGACGGGGACCTTTACGACGGCAAGATCACCGAGGATCTCTCCCCCGACCCTGGCGACCGGAACCACGCCGCAGCCTGCGTCTACGGCGACGTGGACGTGCTCGTCACCCGCAACGTCAAGCACTACCGGTCACCACGGCTCACGGACGCGGGCGTCGAGGTCGTCACCGCGGACGCGTTCTTGTGCGCCCTGCTCGTGCGGCACCCGAGCGACGTCCTCGGGTCGGTCGTCAACGCGGCGGCCCGCCGCAGGAACCCGCCGACGACGTTCACAGGTTTCGTGGAGCGGCTCGAGCGTGCCGGGGCCACACAGTTCGCGCACCTGCTTCTCGACGCTGATCGTCGGCGACGTCGAGCCGTCGCGGACGAGCTCTCCGCAGGGACCGACGGCTTCTCCTGAGCTGCCCGTCTCGCCCGTCGCACCTGCATCCCGACACCGGGAGGCACGGATGGACGCGAAGCAGGTCGCCGAGCGCGAGGCGAAGATCGAGGCCCTGCAGGCCAGGCTCTCCGACTCGGTCGCGGCGCTCGTCACGGGCGAGGACTGGCGGCGGGCGATCGCGTTCGCGGGCAAGTTCCGTTCGAGATCCTTTGCCAACTCTTTGCTGATCTACGTGCAGAGCCAGGAGGCGTTCGAGGCGGGCCGGATGCCGACCCCGACGCCGCAGTTCGTCGCCGGGTACCACCAGTGGCTCTCGCTTGGCCGGCACGTGATCAAGGGGCAGGCCGGGTTCATGATCTTCGCCCCGGTCACCGCCCGCTTCGCGACCAGCTTTGACGGTGACACCCGCCGCCTCGCCCCCGCCGAGCCCGCCCACACCGACGAGACCGTCGAGTCCCGACACCTGCGCGGCAAGTTCCGCCCCACCTACGTGTGGCCCGCCGAGCTCACCGAGGGCGACCCGCTCCCCCTCCAGCCCTTGCCGCAGCTCCTCGTCGGCGAGGCGCCGGCCAGGCTGTGGGACGGCGTCGCCGAACAGATCCGCGACCTCGGCTTCGAGGTCCGCGACGTCCCGAACGCCGCCGCCATCGGCGGCGCGAACGGCCTGACCCACTTCGGCGAGCGCTGGGTCGCCGTCCGCCAGGACATGGACCCACTGGCCCGGCTGAAGTCGCTCATCCACGAGAGGGCGCACGCGAGCTTGCACCAGATCGGCGACCCCGACGTGCCCGCACACCGCGGCATCGCCGAGGTCGAGGCCGAGGCCGTCGCCCAGATGGTCCTCGACGCCCACGGCGCCGACAGCTCCGCCTACACCGTCCCGTACGTCGCCTCGTGGGCGACGTCGGTCCCCGGCCGCGACCCGGTCCAGGTCGTCGCCTCGACCGCGGAGCGGGTTCGCAAGACGGCGGTCGGCATCCTCGACCACCTCGACACGTTCCAGGTCCCGTCCGGCGACCCACCTGGCCTCCACCGCTATCCGGCCCAACGGACCGCGCGCCCCGTGCCCACCACGGCACCTGCCCTGGCGGTGGCCCCGTGAGGCGCGTGTCGACCGTCCCGGTCGCGCTGCCCGTGGTGCGGATGAACGCCGCCGCGAGCGGCGCCCTCACCGTGACCGTCGACGGCGGAGGGTGGTCCAGCCCAACGACACCGCACCCGACGACGGACGACCTCCCCCAGTTGCTGACCGAGATCTCCACCCAGCTCAACGTCCCGCTCCGCGTCGAGTTCACCACCGCCGACGGCCAAACGGTCACCGAGGTCGTCACCCCCGCCGACACCGCCCAGACCACCTTCATCCCCCAGGCCCACCGCCCTGGCGGACGCCCGATCGTGTCCGGCGTCATCGGGTCCGGGTTTGAGCCCGGCGAGAACGTGTCGATCGGCGTCGTCGTCTCGACCTGCACCGCGTCCGACGACGGCGTCGCCGGGCTGCGCCTCCCACCCGCCCTGCTCGCCCGCAAGCCCGGCCCGCTGATCTTGCTCGGCGTCGACTCCGGCCGCGTCGTCGTCTCCGACCCCGGCGCCCCGCAGGCGGGTGCGGCATGACGACGACAACGCCGTCGGGCAACGACTCCCTGACAAACCTCGGCCTGACCCTCGTCGGGGCCGCAATAGTCCTCGCGGGCGTGCTGCGCCTCGCCGGGACAATCGCCGCGGCATTGGACGGAGCCCCCACGCCCGACGGCGGGTTGGGGGCAGGGGTGAGCGTCCTGACCCACGCCGACGCGCCCGGCGACGCGCTCGACTCCCCCGGTCTCAGCCCGATCCTGTACTGGGCCGTCGTCGCCGTGCTCTTAGCCGCCGTCGTTGTGGTGACGTTGACGGGGTGGCGGTTTGCCGTCGGGCATCGCCGTCGCCGCGAGCAGGATCCGCACCTCGCCGTCGGCACCGCATCGCGGGCCGACGTCGCCAAGACGGCGTCCGCGCGCGCACTCGTCGCCCGCGCCAAGGACCTGCGGCCCTCGCTGACCAAGCCGACCCCCGCCGACGTCGGCTACCTCCTCGGGCACTGCAACGGCAAGGAGGTCTGGGCGTCGGTCGAGGACTCGATCCTCGTGCTCGGCCCGCCACGCTCAGGCAAGGGCCTGCACCTGGTCATCAACACGATCCTCGACGCGCCCGGCGCCGTCGTGTCCACCTCGACCCGGCCCGACAACCTCGCCATCACCATGACCGCCCGCGCCCGCCGCGGCCCTGTCGCGGTCTTCGACCCGCAACGCCTCGCCTCCTCCCTGCCGGCCGGGTTGCGCTGGTCGCCGCTGCGCGGGTGCGAGGACCCGGAGACGGCCTCCATCCGGGCAACCGGGTTCGCCGCATCCACCGGGCTGTCACGGGGCGGCGGGGTCGAGTCGGGATCGTTCTGGGAGGGCAAAGCACGCACCGCCTTGCAGGCACTCCTGCATGCCGGTGCGCTCGGCGGACGCGACGCCCGCGAGCTGTACACGTGGTCCGTCAACGCGCCCGCGGCGGCCGACGCCGTCGCAATCCTTCATTCCCACCCCGACGCCGCACCCGGCTGGGCCGAATCGCTGGAGGCAACCATCCACGCCGACCCGCGCACCCGCGAGTCCGTCTGGACCGGGGTCGGGCAGGCGCTCGCCTGCCTCGCCAACCCCGCCACGCTCGACGCCGTCACGCCAACGCCGGGCGAGCACTTCTCCCCCGCCGACTTCCTGCGCGACAACGGGACGCTCTACCTGCTCGCCACCGGCGCCGGATCGAAGACCGTGTGGCCGCTCATCGCAGCCTTCGTCGAGGACGTCGTCCAGACCGCCTCACGGCTGGCCGCCGCCTCACCCGGGGCACGGCTCGACCCGCCACTCCTGCTCTCGCTCGACGAGATCGGCAACCTCGCCCCACTCCCCTCGCTGCCGCACCTCATGTCCGAGGGCGGCGGCACCGGGATCACCACCATGCCCGTGCTCCAGTCCCTGGAACTCGCGCGCGAGAACTGGGGACGGTCCGCGGCCGGCGCCATCTGGGACGCGGCGATCACGAAGGTCATCCTGGGCGGCTCGTCCTCGGCCGACGACCTGCGGGCGCTGTCCGCGCTCATCGGCGAGCGCGACGAGGTCACGACGTCGACAACCGTCGGACGAGACGGGGAGCGGTCGACGCAGACATCGACCCGCCGGGTGCCGGTCCTGCCACCCGAGCAGATCCGGACGCTGCCCTTCGGCGTCGGACTGACCCTTCTTCGCTCCACGGCGCCGCTGATTACCGACCTTCGTCCATGGCTGGCCAGATCCGATGTCGAGGTGCTGCGTTCGGCTCGCCAGGGCTTGGAACGGATCCTCCAACTCGGATGAAACAAGCACCCGCGCGACGGATCGTCGCCGGAAAGACCACCCTGTGCGGAAGACTGCTCTCATGGCCCGCACCCTGTCCCGCAGCCAGGTGCTCGCGTGGAGCGACCGTTGGAGCTTCACCGACCGACAACTCATCGAGGCGGCTATCGATGCGCTCAGCGAGTCCGACTTCTACGAGCCGAACTCCGCCGGTTACATAGGTGCGCGAGTCGACGGTCGCGTTGCCATGTACATCGCCCCGGGATACATCTTCTGGAACGCCGCGCAGTGGCTCGACGCCATCGACCCCGCCCTACTTACGGGCGAGATCGTGACCGACGGCAACGGCCGTTTCTACGCGTTGTCGAACTTCCAGGACCGCAGTTCAGGGACGCCAGATCTCGCTGAGATCCGAGCGCCCTGTCCCAACTGCTTCACGGTCCCATCCGAAACCGGCGCCTGCTTCTGCGACTGAGGCGAACGCCACTCGCCAATCCACCGGTCCACGTGTCCACCGGCGCGCTCCCGTCTGACACTCGGCGACCACCTGTGCTTCGAAGCGGCATCAAGGCACATGGAGGTCAAGATGATCCCGACCGAGCCATCCATCAGCGGCAAGTTCGTCGCCGACCCGAACGAGGCTGAGACGTCCGGCGGCGCGGTCATGCTCCGCGCGAAGGTCGCCGTGCGTCCCGAGGTCCGCGACGTGGACGGTACCTACCGGCGTCTGCCACCAGCCGAGCTCGAGTTGCTCATGTTCGGCGTCGCGGCCGAGCATGCGCTGCGGCACTTCCGCGCGGGTGACCAGTTCATCGCGTCCGGGCAGATGCGGACCAGCACGTTCGTCGCGGCGCACATCGGCCACGACTCGCGCTGGACGACCTACCGGGTCGTGCGCAGCAACCGCCGTCGTCGTCGGCCATCGCCGAGGGCAAGCCGCGACCCACACGTCGACACGGTCCCACACGCCCCGCGCGTAGGCGCCGCAGCACAGGGTCGGTGAGCGACCGATGCCCCCGACGTTCGAACCCCCGGATGACCTGTTCGGCATGGAACGCGAGTTTGTCGACGGCTCCGCCGCGTACGTCGCCGCACCCGGGCCGGACTGGGGCGACCAGCCAGCCTGCCCGATCGAGTGGGAACTGCTGACCGCGGGCGAGGCTGACGCCGCGTGGGCCGATCTCAACGCGTGGGTCCACTGGCTGCGCCACCGCTTCGCGCTGCCGGCCACCGTCGTCCCGCCGTACTGGCACCGCCACCCCGAACTCATCGAGGAGCTCTCGGCGCTGCGCACGCACCGGCTTGCCTGCTACGACCCCGAAGCCTCACCGTCATCGCCTATCACCTGGATGCGTGACCTCGCCGACACGATCCTGCGGCTGCGCGACTGGGTTGCCCTGTGCGGCACCCGCGTCAACCAGGACCGCCCTTCCCGGCAGACCGCTTGGCCCGGCGAACCGGCCAGCGACGACGACGGGTGCGCCGTGAACCTTGCCGACCGCGAGGCCGACTTCCGCGATTTCGTCGCCGCCGATGTCGCCCGCCGTCGGCAGATCGAAGCGGCCGCCGAGGCGCACCTACGCCTGGTCCGCGACCCTGACGGCACGGGCGCCTGATGTCCCTGCCCGACGACCCCAGAGCGGTACGCACTCGGGCCGATCATCAGGCCCTTGACGACGCGGAGACCACCAGCGCCCAGCCGGCCTTGCAGGCGATCGGACGCGAGCTGTGGCTCAGCCTGCACCGGCTCGGGTTCCCTGGCGGTCACGTCCTGGTCCAGGGCGACGGCGCGGACGCCCTCCTCAACCGCCCCGACGCGCACCTCCCGGGTGTGGCGACGATCTGCGCGACCGTCGGGCACCCCGGCCAGGACCTGCTCGACCCCGACACGCCGTTCCGCGGTGGTCTGGACGCGTACGACGTCGCCGTCACCGTCATGCCCCACGCCGATGTCGAGCTCGCCACCCCGTCCGCGATCGTGACCCGCACCCTCCTGCACGCCACGCTCGCGTGGGCCACCCTGCGGTGCGTCAAGCCGGGCGGGCTGGCCGCGATCATCACCAACCACCTGACCCTCGACGCCCACACCCCCCGGTCCAGGATCGAGCTCGAGGCCGTCGCGGACCTGATCGGTGCCGTCCGGCTCCCGTCGGGAACGCTGCGCCCGCACCTGCCGGGCACCGACTCGGTGACCGACATCCTGCTGTTCACCCGCCGGCCCGACGGCCAGCCATCTCGGTCCCGCGACTTCGCCGACACCGTCCATGTGCCCCTCGACGGCCGCCGCGTCCGGCTCAACACCTACTTCGACCAGCGCCCCGAGCACATCCTGGGCGCCACGGCAGCGATCCATCATCCGGGCCGTCCGCCGATCCTGACCGTCACCGGGCTGCCCGGGATGCTGCGCTCCGACCTGCACGAGGCCCTGGGCCACATCACGGCGCTCGCCCACCGCGACGGCCTGACCCGCCCGCCAGCCGAGCACCAGCCCGGCATGCACGTCCTCGCCATCCACCACGAGGCAAAGGCCCCGCACAACCGGCGCACGACCACGAGCCGGGCGCCGACGCCGCCCGCCTCGCTGCCTCGGCATCTGCCAGAGACACCGGGCCCGTACTGGAACTGACCGCGCACCTGCGTAACGACGGCGGCGCCTCCTGCGCCGTCGCGTGCAGGAGGCCGCTGTGGAACTGCCCACCAGGACGTTCGGCGTCGAGCACTACACCGCCTACGTCACCGCCCGGTCCGCGCTGCGGGCCCTGGACCTCGGCGCCCCCAGCACGCGTGTGGCGTGGGCGTACCGCGACGTCGTCCGGTTGCTCGACGACCTCCACACGGATGAGGGCCTCTGCCACGTCGAGGACCTCGACGCCCCACGCCCCGCACTGGTCGAGGCGGCACGGGCCGCGATCTCGCGCCTGGTCACGTTCGGCAAGCCGCCCGACGACGTCGCCGTCGTCGTCACCGGACTCGATGCCGCGGTCGCCCTTGAGGCGAGCGAGCGGGGCGCGCGATGACGTACGGCGCCGCGCTCCGGGACCTGCTCGGGTCCCTACACACTCTTGCGAGCACCTTCGCGCGGCCCGACGCCGATCTGGCCAAGGTCGGCGTCGGACCTGGAGCGGACACCACCCGCACTGCCGCGCTGGCGCAGATCACCCGCTTGCGCACCCCCGTGGTCAGGGCCGCTGCGCGCATGACGATGATCGCGGCCGAAGCCGAGGCCGCACACGCCCAAGAGGTCGCCTACGCGCAGCGGGTCGACGAGGCCGCACGGCGCAAGGGTGCGCGGGTTGGTGCCGCGCGCGCCCTCGCGGTGAGGGGCCAGGCCGACGCGTCGACGCTCGGGGGGCGGATCGCCCGGTCTGCCGCGGCGTCGGCTACCGCCGAGCTCGTCCGTCGCACAGGGGTCGCACCGTCGCCCGACCGCGTCGCGGCCCTCGCCGCCGAGCGGGCTGCCGCCCGGGTCGCAGCACACGTCGCCGCGCACGCCGACCTGTCCGCGGCGCGGGCACTGGCACCACCCGCCCCAGACCTCACCTCGCCCCGCCTGCTCCCCACTCCGCTTGCAGCGCATGCACGCGAGCTCGACGCTCTGACGTCCGGCGGCCGCATCCCCGTGCTGGCGGACGGCGACCTCCTCGCAGGGGTGATCCCCCTCGTGGCCGCATGGCAAGACACCGCGCGGGCTTCGATCCTGCTCGCCGAACGAGAACTGCCCGCCCTGGGACCGCTGACCGTCGAGCAGGCCGCCACCCTCACCGGCGATGCCGCACTCGTGCGCGACGTGCTCACCCATCTCGGCACCCGCTTCGCACCGGCGCTGCACGCCGCACGGGTGGGCCCGTGGGCACCGCTGCCCACCGTTCCGGTCGACGCATCCGCTCCCCGGGCCGGGCTCGACCATCTCGGCTTCCGCGCCCCGGCCACCCCCACACGCCCGCCGTCCCACGACGGCGTCGGCGAGACGCTGTGGGCGCTGGGCACGCTGACCGGCGGCCTGCGCGCGGCAACCCCGCACGCCCGCGCCGCAGCCGATGTCGCCGCCGCGCTGACCCGCATCAGCGACCACGCCGCGACCATCGGCACGCACACCACCTGGTCCAGCCGGGCGGGCGCGCTCGACGCGCTATGGCTTGCCTTGCAGGACGTCCACTCCGGCGCCGGAGCCCAGCAGGCCACCCCTCTCGCGCAGGATGCCGCAGCCTCCCTCGCCGCCGTCGACACCCTGGCCCTCGACCAGGAGACACGGCTTGGCGACGCCGTCGACGCGGCCACCCGAACCCTGCTCGACGTCGTGGACCACGCCATCCGCACCCGCCTGTACACGGTCGTCGTCGGCGTCAGGCCCGGCCCCGTCGTGCGCACCACCCGCACCCTGCACCCCGTCCACGCGTTCGCCACACCGGACAACGCCCCCGATCTGCACCACGCCCTGGACGCCGTCGCCGCCCTCCCGCCCCGCGACACCTCGACGCGGCACATGCCAGGACACGACGCCACCGCCGCCCGCGAGCAACTCACCGTCCTGCTCGCGACGCTCGCCGAGGCCACCGCGCCGCCGTCGTCCACTCGCTTGTCGCCCACTCACCCGGCGTCGATGCCTTCGCCGGTCGCGCGCGTGTATGCCGCGGTCCGAGCCCGGGTCGCGGACGGCACCTACGCCGGTGCGCTGCCTTCGCCGTCGGCGCTCGCTCATCGGCACAACACCACGACGGCCGTGGCCCGCGATGCTCTCGCCCGCCTGGCGGGCGACGGGATCATCACCATCAGCCCCGCCAGGCAAGGCGCGACCGCCCCCGCCTCGCCGGGTGAGCCGGTCACGTGGGCGACGGTCTACCGCGAGCTGCGCGCCCGCATCGAGGACGGCACCTACCGCGGGCGGCTGCCGTCGACGAAGGCTCTCGCCGCCGAGTTCGGCGTGACCACCACGGTGGTCCACACCGCCGCTGCGGCGCTTGCCAGAGATGGTCTTGTCCAGCGCGTCCGCGGGCCCCACGGCGGCACCTTCACCCGCGGCACCCGTCCGCCTGACCCCACCCCGAGGTGGCGGGCCGTCCACGACGACCTTGCCGCGCGGATCGCCGATGGCCGTCTCACGGGGCGGCTGCCCACGACGCGGGCCCTGGCGAACGAGTACGGCACGAGCGCGTCGACCGTCCACCAGGCGACCGTCGCCCTGACCGCCGAGGGACTCCTCGTCCCCCGTCACGGCGGGCCGCGCGCGGGCATCGACGTCGCCGCGGCTCCCAGCGGTTCCTCGTGGCGGCGGGCGCACGACGACGTCGCCGCCCGCATCCGCGACGGGTCCCTGGCCGGGCGGCTCGACTCCCCCGCCACCCTCGCCCGCGCCTACGACGTCGACCCCGCGGATGCAGCGCACGCCGTGGCCCAGCTCGTCGACGAGGGGCTGGTCCGCCATCAGGTCAGCGGGAACCGGCGCGGCCTGTTCGTCGTCCCACGAGCGGGCCGGCACGACGGCGCACTATGGCGGACCATCTACACCGACCTGCGCGCCGGGATCGAGGACGGCACCTACGCCGGGCGGCTGCCCTCACGCCGCGACATCGCCACCCGGTACGGGTCCAGCACGGGCGCCCCCGGGCAGGCAATGCGACAGCTGGTCAAGGACGGGCTGGTCGTCACCGTCACGGGAACAGGACCCACCGCGGGCGCTTACGTCGCCGGCCACACACCCCCACCCACTCCGACCGGCGCGACATGGCGCACCGTGTACGAGGAGATCCGCACCCGGATCGACGACGGCACCTACACCGGACGCCTCCCCACGGTCGGCACCCTGGCCGCCACCCACCACACCACCCGCGCCCCGGCCTACAAGGCGCTACGCGCCCTGGCCGCCACCGGCCGGGTCGCCACCCACAACGACGGCGCGACCTCCGGCACCTACGTGGTGTCCAGTGGCCACCCACCCGCCCGCACGACGCGGTGGCGCATCTACGACGACCTGCGGCAACGGGTCACCACGCACGGCGCGGACCGGTCACTCCCCACAGCCACCGAACTCGCACGCGAGTACGGGACCAGTCGCAAGCCGGTGGCGTTCGCCCTCGCCCGCCTGGCCGACGAGGGCCTCATCGAGCGACGCCACCACCCCCACGACGCCGTCGGACGCTCACAACAACCGGGAGCCATCGCCCCGCACGCGGGGCCCTCCGTGTAAGCGCCGAACCCGACCGGGAGTGCGTCGCGCTCGACGTGCCGGGCGGACCCGCACGGCTCCCGCTTGTCAGGAGCTCTTCGTCTTCCGGCCCTTCTTGCCACTCTTGCCCCTCTGTCTGCTCGCCTTCTTGCTCGCCTTGCGGGGGTCCGTCACCTTGGCGTCCGGTCCCAGCGACCTCTGCAGGATGTCCGCCGTCGCCGGGTTCACGTACTCGTTCGGTTCGATGTAGTGGACGCGCGTGACCTCCGTCGTCGTGTGCCCGAGCAACTCGGCAGCGAGGTCGATGCCGACGGCCCGGTCGACCGTTGTCGCGACGGTGCGCCGGAACGCGTGCGGCGTCACGCCGGCGGCCTCCGAGCCGTCAAGGATGCGCCGCAGCGAGCGCCGGTAGTTGTTGGCCGTGATCGGCGTCCCGTTGCGGGTGAAGAAGACCAGGTGCTCCGGCTCGACGTCGCCGATCCGGGCCAGGCGCGACCGCAGGGCGGCGACGGTGAACGGTGGGACCACGATTGTGCGCCGGGATCGGCTCGTCTTCGGGTGGTCCTGCCGGATGGTGGGCTTGCCGTTGATCGAGATGATCGTGCCGGCGATGCGGACCGTCGGGCGCTTCCTGTCGAGGTCGAGGTCGCAGCGTCTGAGGGCCAGCACCTCGCCAATGCGAGCGGACGTGCCGAGCATGGCCTCGATGACCGCGAGGACCTGCCCGTCTGGCTTCGGGCCGGACTTGCCGGCGCGCCCAGCCTCCCAGTCGGCGACCAGGTCGCGGATGAGCTGGACCGTCTGCACGTTGAGCGCCTGGGCGACCTTCGCGGGCCGGACGAGCGGTTCGGTGTCGCGGACCGGGTTGCGGTCCACCACCTCCCAGCGCACCGCGAGCTTGAAGGCGAGGCTCAGGACGACCCGCGCCTTCTGCGCCCGGTTGTAGGACCGCCGCTGCAACTGCTGGAGGAGCTGGTCGACTCGCCGGACGGTGATCTCGCGCAACGCGAGGTGTTCGAACGCGGGCAGGACGTGGGTGAGCATGTCCCGCTCGTACCGGTACCGCGTCGAGTCGGCGAGACGGTTGGTGTCGTCGAGGTGCTGGAGCCACGCGTCGACGAGGTCACCGAAGAGGGAGTCGGCCGACAGCCCGCCATGTGTGGACGTGCGGGCGAGGTCGTTGTCGGCGATCCGCTTGTTGAGCAAGCGGAGCGCCTCGGCCTTGGACCTTCCCGTCGCCGACACCAGGCGGGTGCGACCGTCGTACTCCCGCAGACGCACGCGCGCCTTGACCTTGCCGGACGGGGTGTCCGTGTAGTGGACCTCCCCGTGCGTGCCGATCGGGGTGCGAGGTCGACCCACCGGGTCTCACCTCCGTCCCGCGGACGCGGGCACGCCGGCCGACACCTCGTGGCATGCCTCGATCCAGGCGCGGACGTCGCGCACGTCATAGCGGACGTGGTTGCCCATCTTGATGGCGGCCGGGCCCTCGCCCTTGACCCGCCAGTCCTTGATGGTCTTCATCGGGACGCCGATGTACTCGGACAGTTCCGCGATGCTCAGGAGCGGCTCGAGCCCGCCGCGGGGCGTGGTGTGCTTGCTCATGCCCAGCAGGTGCGCGCCTCGCTCCACACGGCTCGGCGCGGCTCGGACGCACCTACACGGCGAGGCCACCGGAAAGGGCCGACCACGGGCTGGACGTGGGAGTTTCTGATGCCTTTTCGATGCCTGGACCAAGATCTGGGCCTTTCGGGTAGCGGCGCACCGCCCAGCCCGGCCCAACGAAAAGGGCCCTGACCTGCTCTTCAGCAGATCAGAGACCCAAATCGATCGGTCGGGCTGACAGGATTTGAACCTGCGACCCCTTGACCCCCAGTCAAGTGCGCTACCAAGCTGCGCCACAGCCCGAAGGAGCCCTACCGGACTCCCGACCCCGAAGGGCCGACGGAAATACTACCGCACCTGCGCGGCGCTCCCGACCACCTCGCCCGCGCACGGTCGCTCGTGCCCCGCTCTCACCTGCGCCGTCGTGCCGCGTGCTCGCTTGCGAGCACGGCGTAGACCAGCTCGCTCGCCCACACGCCGTCGGCGGGACGCCAGTCGTTCTCGACGAACCTGGCCTCCAGCCGCATCCCGAGCCGTTGGGCCACGCGCACCGAGGCGAGGTTCTCGGCGTCGATGCGGGCGAACGCTCGGTGGAACCCGAACTGCTCGAACGCGACGGACAGCAGCACCCTCCCGGCCTCGGTCGCGTATCCGAGCCCGGCGACGTCGGGGTGGAACGCGTATCCGAGCTCGACCTGCCCCTGCCCGGGCGCCCACCGCAGCAGTGCCTCGCCCACGACGCCGTCGGGACCGTCGACGGCGAGCATGAGGGTGTCCCCCGGCTCCGAGAAGGCGCCGACCTCCCAGGTGGCCAGGCGCTCGTGGGCGACCTGTGCCGTCCATGGGTCCTGGTAGAGGTACTTCATGACGTCGGGCAGTGACCGCCACGCCAGGTAGGCCTCGGCGTCCTCGGCGCGCGCCCGGCGCAGGGTGAGGCGGTCGGTCCGCACGACGACGTCGCCGCCGGCGGTGGAGCGCGGGTCCATGCCCGCAGCCTCACCTCGCCGGTCGCCCCGGTCAAGCGGAGCGCGGAGCCGGGTCAGTCTGCGGCGCCGGCCGCGAGCGCCGGCAGGTGCGCACGCCACGCGGCGCCGACGACGGCGAGGCACACCGCGGCGATCAGCAGCCCAACGCCGAACATCTGCGCGTAGGTCCAGGTGCGAGCGAGCCACGCGAGCACCATGGGAACGAAGAACCCGAGGTAGGCGACCGAGCAGTAGACGGCGGTGAGCCCCGCGAGATGGCGCGGTCCAGCGATCCGGGCGACCTCGCTGAGCCCCGCGACGAGCGCAAGACCGTAGCCGGCGCCGAGCACGGCGGCGGCGAGGAGTCCCACGACGATGTCGAGCGTGTGCGCCGCGAGGGCGCCCAGCCCGAGCCCGGTGATGATCAGGCTCATGGCGACGACCGAAGCGCGCGCCGACCGGTGGGTGTCGATGCGGCGCGCGACCACCTGGATGCCGATGCCGCATCCGAGGGTAAGCACGGTCATCAGCCCCGCGAACGCGACGGGAACGGTGCCCGCGTGCGCGGCGAGCAGCCCGGGCAGCACCGCGTAGGCGGCGCCGACGCACCCGAAGACCCATGGCGCGACGGGCACGACAACGCGCAGGAACCGCGGGTGGGCCACGGCGGGCACGCGCAGGTCGTCGCGCAGGCGCCCGACGCGCGCTCCCGCGGTGCGGCAGGTCTCCGGGACGCGCAGCACCCAGACGGCGGTCACGGCCGCGAGCAGGACGTGCACCCCGTAGGCGAGGTGCGCGGGCCACGGCGCCCACTGTGCGAGCGCGGAGGCGACGCCGGCTCCGACGAGGAATCCGGCGGTGAGCGCGAGCGAGGCGCGCCGCGCCCCGGCCGCGGCGTCGCCCGCCTGGGCGGCGAGCTCGGTGACCCACGTGGTCCCGACGGCCATGACGAGCCCGAGCGCAACGCCGGAGAGCACACGCCCGACGCCGAGCACCGCGGGCGCGCCCGCGCCGAGCGCGAGGATCACCGATCCGAGCGCGGCGACGGGCGCGGCGGGCAACAGCAGCGGCCGGCGTCCGTACCGGTCGGAGAGCGGGCCACCCAGCAGCAGCGCCGGCACGATGCCGAGCACGTAGGCGCCCAGCAGCGCGTTGACGGTGACGGCGTCCAGGCCGCCCGCCCGGTACATGACCAGCAGCGGGGTGAACTCGTTCCCGCCCCAGGCGACGGCGCCCATCACCGCGGCCACCGGCCACCAGGAGCGGGTCGCGGGCATGGCTGTCGCCGGAGCGATGTGTGGCATGACCACACCATGCGCCTCGCTCAGGCTCAGCGGCAAGCGACTGACCTGTTGCTTCGATCACTTATCCCGCGCCGCGGTCCGCTCGCGTGAGCCCGCGTGAGCCCGCCCGCCGTCAGCGCTTGCGCTTCTCCCGCACGCGCACGGCGATCTCGATGGGCGTGCCCTCGAACCCGAAGGTCTCGCGCAGGCGCCGCTCGATGAACCTCCGGTACCCCGCCTCGAGGAACCCGGTGGCGAACACCACGAAACGCGGCGGGCGCGTGGAGGCCTGCGTGGCGAACAGGATGCGCGGCTGCTTGCCCCCGCGCAGCGGGTGCGGGTGCGCGGCGACCAGCTCGCCCAGGAACGCGTTGAGCCTGCCGGTGGGGATGCGCGAGTCCCACGACTCCAGGGCCGTCTCGATCGCCCCGGTCAGGCGCTCAGTGTGCCAGCCGGTGCGGGCCGAGACGTTGACGCGCGGCGCCCACGTCAGCTGCACGAGCTCCTTCTCGATCTCGCGCTCAAGGTAGGGACGGCGGTCGTCGTCCATGAGGTCCCACTTGTTGTACGCGACCACCAGGGCGCGCCCGGAGTCGACCACCTGCTGCAGCACGCGGGTGTCCTGCTCGGTGAGGGGGTGCGAGGCGTCGAGCAGCACGACGGCGACCTCGGCCTTCTCGATCGCCGCGGCGGTGCGCAGCGACGCGTAGAAGTCCGCGCCCGACGCCTGGTGCGCGCGCCGGCGGATGCCCGCGGTGTCCACGAACCAGTACGGCACGCCCTTGATGACCACGAGCTCGTCGACGGGATCGCGCGTCGTGCCGGCCAGGTCGTCGACGACGACGCGCTCGGAGCCCGCGATCTTGTTGAGCAGCGACGATTTGCCCACGTTGGGCCGCCCGACGAGCGCGACGCGGCGGGGCCCGGTCGGGCGCAGCTCGCCGTGCTCGGAGACCGCCGGAAGCACCGCCATGGCGGCGTCGAGCAGGTCGCCCACCCCGCGCCCGTGCAGCGCCGAGATCGGGTGCGGCTCCCCCAGCCCGAGCGCCCACAGGTAGGCCGCGTCGGCCTCGCCCGAGGGTCCGTCGACCTTGTTGGCGGCGAGCACCACGGGCTTGCCCGAGCGCCGCAGCAGCTCGACGACGCGCTCGTCGGTCGCAGTGGCGCCCACCGTGGCGTCGACGACGAACACGACGGCGTCGGCGAGCGAGATGGCGACCTCGGCCTGCTCGGCCACCTTGGACTCGATGCCCGCGACGTCCACCTCCCAGCCGCCGGTGTCCACGACGTGGAAGTCACGCCCGGCCCACTCGGCCGGGTAGGTGACGCGGTCGCGCGTCACGCCGGGCTTGTCCTCGACGACGGCCTCGCGGCGTCCGATCACACGGTTGACCAGCGTCGACTTGCCCACGTTGGGGCGGCCGATGATCGCCAGGACCGGCGCCGGACCCTGCTCGGCGACCAGCTCCCGCCCGCTCCACTCGCCGTCCAACAGCGCGACGTCGTCGGCGTCGAGCTCGAACTCCTCCAGGCCCGCGCGCAGCGCGCGCTCGCGCGCCTCGTCGTCCTGGGACGACGCGAACAGCCCCGCGTCGTCGTCCTCGGCCACGTCGGCCTGGCCGGCCGTCACCTGCGCGACGACGGCGAGCACCGCCCGCACGGTCTGCTCGAAGTCGAGGTCCGAGGAGTCGACGGTGACGACGCCGTCGGCGGCCACCTGGAACTCCATGACGGTCGAGTCGTCGCGGTCGCGGCGCAGCACCTGGTCGCGTGTCGCCTCGACCGCATCGGCGTCCGCGACGCCGTGCACGTCGAGCGAACGACGGCGCAGCCGCGCCTCCTCGGACGCCGTCAGCAGCACGCGCACGTCGGCGTCGGGCGCGACGACCGTGGTGATGTCGCGCCCCTCGGCGACGACCCCGCCCGCGCCCGTGATGATCTCGCGCTGGCGGCGCCGCAGCTCGTCGCGCACCGCGAGGTTGGTCGCGACCTTCGAGACCTCGGTCGAGACCTCCGTGGTGCGGATCGCCGCGCTGACGTCCGCCCCGTCGAGCGTGACGATCGGCGCGTCAGGGTCCAGGCCCATCACCAGCGGCATGGCGCGCACGGCCTCGGCGACGCGCGGCTGGTCGGTCAGGTCGCCCACGGCCCGCTGCGCCCACAGCGTGGCCGCGCGGTACATCGCGCCGGTGTCGAGGTAGGCCAGGCCGAGCCGGCGCGCGACCTCCTTCGAGACGCTGGACTTGCCCGAGCCCGACGGCCCGTCCACGGCGATGGTCAGCACAGGGCTGCTCTCCTCAGGTTGCACGGCAGGGAACACGTCGCGGCCCGACGTCACAGGTCGACGGCGGCCATGAGGCTGCCGAGCTCGGTGCGGCCCAGCACCCGCGTGGTGCCGGGGCGCTGGTCGCCCAGAGCGATCGGGCCGATGCGGATGCGCACCAGCCGCTCGACGGGACGGTCGACGGCGTCGAACATCCGGCGCACGATGCGGTTGCGGCCCTCGTGCAGCACCACCTCGACCATCGTGACGTCGCCCAGCGCCTGGACGACCTTGACCTTGTCCATGCGCGCCGGGCCGTCCTCCAGGTCGACGCCGTCGAGCAGCGCCTTGACGATTCGCGGGTAGACCTCGCCGCCCGACACCGTGACGAGGTAGGTCTTGGGCACCTCGTGGCTGGGGTGCTGGAGGCGGTTGGCCAGCTCGCCGTCGTTGGTCAGCAGGATCAGGCCCTCGGAGTCGGCGTCGAGCCGACCCACGTGGAACAGCCGCTCCTCGCGGTTGCGCACCAGGTCCGCGAGCGTCGGGCGGCCCTGCGCGTCCTGCATCGCCGACAGCATGCCGAGCGGCTTGTTGGCGGCGAGCGTGATCTTGGACGTGTCCAACTGCACACGCATGCCGTCCACGTGGATCGCGTTCTTCGCCGGGTCGACCCGCACGCCGAGCTCGATGACGATCTGGCCGTCCACGCTCACGCGGCCCTCGGCGATCATCTCCTCGGCCTTGCGCCGCGAGCCGTAGCCGGCCTGCGCCAGAACCTTCTGCAGCCGCACGCCGTCGGGCACGTGCACGTCGACGGGAGGCTGGGCGGGCTGCTGCGCGCGGCGCCGCTCGGGCTGCTGACGTGCGGGCTGAGGGGGACGCGGACGCTGGGCGCCTCGGCCGGAGGCGGCGCCTCGGGCGGAGGAGCCGCCACGTCGTGGCGCGGCGCCGGACGCGCCGCGGCGCGCAGGGGTGGGGCTCATAGGGGTGATTCTCTCAGGCGTTCGGGTCGGTCGGCTGCTGGGGGCGGTCACGCGCCGCCAGGTCGTCGAGCGCGTCGAGCCCAGGCAGGTGCGGGGCGATCGCCGGAAGCTCGTCGAGCGACCGCCAGCCCATCCGATCGAGGAACTCGCCCGTGGTGGCGAACAGCACGGCCCCGGACAGCGGGTCCTGCCCCACCTCCGCGACCAGGCCGCGGGCCAGCAGGGTGCGCACCACGCCGTCGACGTTCACGCCGCGCACCGCGGAGACCTGCCCGCGTGTGACGGGCTGACGGTACGCGATCACGGCCAAGGTCTCCAATGCGGCCTGGCTCAGCCGCGCGGACTGCCCCTCCAGCACGAGGCGCGCGACGACGTCGGCGTACGCCGGCGCTGAGTACAGGCGCCAGCCCTGCGCCCCCTCGCGCAGCTCGAAGCCGCGCGGGCGGCCCGGCCCGGTTCCGTCGTGCTCGCCGCGGTACTGCGCGGCCAGCGCCCGCAGCCGCGAGACGACCTCGTCGACGGGCAGCTCGACGATCGCCGCGAGGCGCTCGGCGCTGACCGGTGAGTCGGCCACCATGAGCACCGCCTCGAGCGCCGCGTCGGCCCCGCCGGGCAGCGCGCTGACGTCGACGTCCTCCGGCTCGCTGGTTGAGCCTGTCGAAACCCCGCCAGTCCCAGGTCCGGTGGTTTCGACAGGCTCAACCGCCCGGGTGCCGGTCTCGACACGCCCCACCCGCTCTGCCTCGCTCATGCCCGCGCCTCCTGCGGCTCGCCGTCGAACTCCTCGAACCCCTCGCCGACGGCGTCCGCGTCGGCTCCCGTCCAGCGCACCGTGAGCTCCCCCAGCGCGGCGGCCTGTTCGAACGCGACCAGCCCGTTGCGGAACAGCTCCAACAGCGCCAGGAATCGCGCCACCACGACGAGCCGCTCCTGGCCCGCCGCGAGCGACCGGAACGTGGCCGCGTGCTCGCGCCGCAGCCTCCCGACGACGATCGCCGCCTGCTCGCGCACGCTGACGGCCGGAGCGTGCAGATGCGTCAGCGAGACGACCGGCGGGGCCTTGGGGGTCAGCGCCCGCGCCGCGAGCTCGGCCAGACGCTGTGGGGTCAGCGTCCAGACGATCTCGGGCAACAGCGCCGCCTGCTCCGGCTCAAGCGCGACCGAGCGCGGCACCCGCCGCCCCTCGGTCGCCAGGCGCTGCGCGAGCACCCCCGCGACCTGCTTGTACGCCCGGTACTGCAGCAGGCGCGCGAACAGCAGATCGCGCGCCTCGAGCAGCTCGAGGTCCTCCAGGTCCTCCTCGACGACGCCGGGCAGCAGCCGCGCCGCCTTGAGGTCGAGCAGCGTCGCCCCGATGACCAGGAACTCCGACGCCGTCCCGAGGTCCCACTCGGGGTGGGCGCGCGTGTAGGCGACGAACTCGTCGGTCACCACGGCGAGCGCGACCTCGGTCACGTCGAGCTCGTGTTTGGCGATGAGGCTCAGCAGCAGGTCGAACGGTCCGCTGAAGTTGTCGAGGTGAACCTCGAACGGCTGCGAGGAGCCCACGTTCGCGCTACGCGGCGTCCCCGCGCGCGACGAGCTCGCGGGCCAGCTGCCGGTAGGCCTCCGCGCCCGGGTGGTTCGGGGCGTACGCGGTGATCGGCTCAGCGGCCACCGAGGCGTCCGGGAACTTCACGGTGCGCCCGATCACCGTGTGCAGCAGCGTGTCGCCGAACGCCTCGTGCACGCGCGCCACGACCTCACGTGAGTGCAGCGTGCGCGAGTCGAACATGGTCGGCAGGATGCCATCGATCTCCAGGCCCGGGTTGAGCCGGTCGCGCACCTTCTCGATGGTCTCCACGAGCAGCGCGACGCCGCGCAACGCGAAGAACTCGCACTCCAGGGGGATGAGCACGCCGTGCGCGGCGGTCAGCGCGTTGACCGTGAGCAGGCCGAGCGACGGCTGGCAGTCGACGAGGATGACGTCGTACCGGTCGAGCACGGGGCGCAGCGCCCGCGCGAGCACCGACTCGCGCGCGACCTCGCCCACCAGCTGCACCTCGGCGGCCGACAGGTCGATGTTGGCGGGCAGCACATCAAGGTTCTCGATCGCCGTCGACAGGATGACGTCGGTCGCCTGGACGGTGCGCTCCATGAGCAGGTTGTAGACGCTCAACTCAAGCTCGTGCGGGTTGACGCCCACGCCCACCGACGCGGCGCCCTGGGGGTCGAAGTCGACCAGCAGCACGCGCCGACCGTACTCGGCGAGCGCGGCGCCGAGGTTGATGGTCGTCGTCGTCTTGCCCACGCCGCCCTTCTGGTTGCACATCGCGATGATGCGGGCGGGCCCGTGCGTCCCGAGCGGGACCGGGTCGGGAAAATGGGGCAGCACACGCCCCACGGCGTCCCGCCGCTCCTGCGCCTCGGTCGCGGCACGCGCGAACAAGGTGTCGTTCCCCAGTGCGTCGCTCACGCGCGCCACGCTACCGCAGCGCCTGTGCGGCGACCGCCGACCCGCCCGGCGCGCCGCCTAGAGTGCGCGCGGGTGTGTCGCCGCGTAGACCTCGCGCAGCGTGTCGGGCGTGACCATCGTGTAGATCTGCGTCGTGGTCACCGACGCGTGCCCCAGCAGCTCCTGGACCACACGCACGTCGGCGCCGCCCTGCAACAGGTGCGTCGCGAACGAGTGCCGCAGTGTGTGCGGCGAGACCCGTTCGAGCCCCGCCCGCTCGGAGGCCGCTTGGAGCGCCGCCCAGGCCGACTGACGCGACAGCGGCCGCCCCCTCGTGTTGAGGAAGAGCGCCGGCGTGCCTGTCCCGGCGGCCGCGAGCGCCGGCCGCGCCCCGACGAGGTAGGCGTCCAACGCCGCGCGCGCGTATGAGCCGACGGGCACGACACGCTCCTTGTCACCCTTGCCGCGCAGCCGCACGACGGCGGCCGCCCCGGGGTCGCGTCCCGGCTCGACGTCGAGCCAGCCGAGCGCGTCGACGTCGAGGCCGACCACCTCGCTGATGCGCCCCCCGGTGGAGTACAGCAGCTCGAGCAGGGCGCGGTCGCGCAGCGGGATCGGCCCCTGGCCGAGGCCGGCGGCGTCGAGCAGGCGGGTCACCGCGTCGACGCTCAGGGCGTGCGGCAGGCGCCGCAACTGCGTGGGCGCGCGCACCTCGGCGGCGGGGTCCTGCGTGGTCATGCCCTCCGCGAGCGCGAAGCGGTGCCAGCCGCGCACGGCGGCCAGCGCCCGGGCCGTCGACGACGCCGACAGCGGCGCTCCGCCGTCGGACCCCTCGCGCAGGCCGGTGACGAACAGCGCCACGTCGTCCTCGCGCACCGCGCCGAGCGTCGAGCGCCCCCGCTGCTCAAGGTGGCGCACGTAGCGCGCGAGGTCACGCCGGTAGGCGGCCGTGGTGTTGGCGGACAGTCCGCGCTCGACGCGCAGGTGCGCGACGTAGTCGTCGAGAGCGCCGGCCAGCGGCCCGCTGACCGCCCCCCATGAGGTGGCGCGGGCGAGTCCACGGTCTGTCCGCGGACTGTCCGGTGCGACGACGCTGCTGCTCACGGCCTCATCATGCCGTCGCGCACGCGCCGCCTGACCGAGGCCACGCCGGGCGAGGCCCGAGCCGAGCCGCTCAGCCGTCCCGGCGTTCGAGCACGACCACGGGAGTCTCGCGGGACCGCAGCGCCGCGAACCGGTCGATCCCGGCGCCCCACCCGTCATACGCGTCGAAGGCCGCCCAGAGCCGTCGGCGCTCCTCGCCCGACGCGGCCCGCCCCCGGACGTGGACGGAGCCGTCCACGGTGTCGACGACGGCGTCGGGGTGTGCCCGCAGGTTCAGCCACCACTGGGGTGGCGGGTCGTCCCATCCGTTCATCGCGAGCGTCACGAGCCGTTCGCCGTCCTCGAAGTAGGCGAGGATCACCGCCCGCTCGACGCCCGACTTGCGCCCCACCACGCGCAGGCGCAGCAGACCGGAGGTCCGGCCGGAGGGGCTGCGCAGGCCCCGGCGGCCGCCGCTGACCCGGTAGAGCCACCGATGCGCGCGCCACGCGGCACGCTTGAACCATCGTGGCGGCACCCACGGCCGCCCGCTCCTCGCGCTCATCCGCCCTCCCCCGTCACACGTGAGTCGACCACGCCGATGACGCGCGCGCGACAGGGCTGCTCGGCGCTGGCGCCTGACACGATGTGAGCATGTCTGATGGAGGCATGGACCACGACGGCGAGGGGCTGCTGCGCATCGGCCTGTTCTCCCGGCTGACGGCGATCAGCGTGCGGATGCTGCGCCACTATCAGGAGCAGCGCGTCCTGGAGCCCCTCGTGACCGATCCGTTCACGGGCCACCGGTTCTACTCGGCGGCGCAGGTGACCGACGCCCACTGGATCGTGCGGTTGCGCGATGCGGGACTGCCGGTCGCTGAGATCGGTGAGGTCATGGCCAACCGTGGTGATCCTGGGCGCCTGCGCGCCATCATGTCCACCCACGCTGAGCGCCTCTCGGGTGAGCGGGCGCGGCTGGAGGGCATGAGCGCGGCGTTCGACCGAATCAACGCCTACCTTCAGGAGTCCACCATGGACATCGACGTCCGCCAGGTCCACATGCCCGCCATGACGGTGGCCGCGCTGCGGCGCGTGCTGCCGTCCTACGGCGACGAGGGTCAACTGTGGCAGGAGATCGGACCGCTCATGGCCCGCAGCGGCGTGGCGATGCCCGACCACGATCAGGGCATCGGCGGCGCCACCTTCCACGACCCGGAGTACCGAGACTCCGACGTCGACGTCGAGGTGTGGCTGCAGGTTGCCGCGCCGTTCACACCCGTGGCGCCTCTGCGGCGCCAGGACGTGCCCGCGCGCGACGTCGTGGTCGCCACCCTGCGGGGCGGCTATGACGGGATGCCGGAGGTCTCCGCCGCCATCGGCGCGTACATCGCCGCGCGCGGACTGACGACCGGTCCCATGTTCAACGTCTACCGCGTCAGCCCGGCGCAGAACCCCGACCCAGCGGCGTGGGTGACGGACGTGTGCCTGCCCATCGTGGAGCAGCGCGTGCAGGGGTGAGCCGCGACGTCAGCCGGGTCGGTCAGAAGGGAAGGAACACGTCGACCGCGACCGCGACGAACAGGATCGTCAGGTAGGTGATCGACGCGTGGAACACCCGCATGGCCACCTTGCCGGTCTTCGCCCGGCCGCGGCGCGCGTGGTCGAGCATGAGCCAGGTCTGCCAACCGAACCAGAGCGCCAGCGCCGTCGCGACCACCGTGTACACCCAGGTCATTCCGGCCAGCGGCACGAGCGCGAGCGAGCAGGCGATCATCGCGACCGTGTAGAGCGCCATCTCGACGGCGACGCGGCGGTCCGAGGCGACCACCGGCAGCATGGGCACGCCCGCGGCGGCGTAGTCCTTCTTGAACTTGACCGACAGCGGCCAGTAGTGCGGCGGGGTCCAGAAGAAGATGACGCCGAACAGGGCGACGGGCGCCCAGTCGAGGCTTCCGCGCACGGCGGCCCAGCCGATGAACACCGGCATGCATCCGGCCACGCCGCCCCACACGATGTTCTGTGACGTCCGCCGCTTGAGGATCATCGTGTAGAAGACGACGTAGAGCGCGATGGCGGCGAACGTGAGCCATGCGGAGAACGCGTTGACCAGGAGCGCGAACCACACCAGCGACGCGGCGCCGAGCGCCGTGGCGAAGATCAGCGCGGCGCGGGGGGTGATCTCTCCGGTCACGAGCGGGCGGCGCTTGGTCCGGCTCATGAGCGCGTCGATGTCGCGGTCGTAGTAGCAGTTGAACGCGTTGGCCGAGCCTGCGGCCAACGCACCGCCCACGAGCGTCGCCAGCACGAGCCACAGGTTCGGCAGGCCTCCCTGCGCCAGGAACATGGTCGGGATCGTCGTGACCAGGAGGAGTTCGATGATGCGCGGCTTCGTCAGCGCGACGTAGGCGCCGACGCGGTCGCGCAGGTGACCGGTGGCGGACTGGCTCGTGGTCACGCGCGCGCTGTTCCGTTCTCGTGGGTGGAGGGACGAGCCCATCCTACGGCCGCCCGCCCAACCAGCGGGCACGCTCCGTGAGAACGGCTGGCGCCTGTGAGCGCGATCCTCGCGGACAGGCACACCCCGCAGCCGGGCGTGCGATATACGCTGGAGCCGCAACTGGCCGCCGCCGAGGCCGATGTGCCCCCAGGCCCGCCTGGGAGACCGCGCGTCGGCACTCGAGCAGGCAACCCGCACATGTTCCCGGGGCCGCGATGCCCTGGACAGGAAAGAGGCATTCGTGAGCACGTTCGACCCCGCCCTGACGCCACTTGAGTGGAATGAGCTCGACGACCGCGCGGTCAAGGCGATCAAGGCGATGGCCGCCGACGCCGTGGAGAAGGTCGGCAACGGCCACCCCGGCACCGCCGTCTCGCTCGCCCCGGCGGCGTACCTCCTGTTCCAGAAGGCGATGCGCCACGACCCCGCCGACGCGCAGTGGGTCGGCCGTGACCGGTTCATCCTGTCGGCGGGCCACTCCTCGCTGACCATCTACCTGCAGCTCTTCCTGGCCGGCTACGGCCTTGAGGTCGAGGACATCGAGGCGCTGCGCACCTGGGGCTCGAAGACCCCGGGCCACCCCGAGTACGGCCACACGACCGGCGTCGAGATCACCACCGGCCCGCTCGGCCAGGGCCTCGCCTCGGCGACCGGCTTCGCCTTCGCCTCGCGCCGCGAGCGCGGCCTGCTCGACCCCGAGGCCGCCCCGGGCGCCTCGCCGTTCGACCACCACATCTACGTCATCGCCGGCGATGGCGACCTGCAGGAGGGCGTGACCTCCGAGGCGGGCTCGCTCGCGGGCCACCACCAGCTCGGCAACCTCATCGTGATCTGGGACGACAACAAGATCTCGATCGAGCACGAGACCGACATCTCGTTCTCCGAGGACGTGCTCGCGCGCTACGAGTCCTACGGCTGGCACACCCAGCGCGTCGACTGGACCAACGGCGGGACCGGGTACACCGAGGACGTCGCGGGACTCGCGGCCGCCATCGACGCGGCCAAGGCCGAGACCGGCAAGCCGTCGATCATCGCGCTCAACACCATCATCGGCGGCCCGCACGGCAACGCCATGGGCGCCGCGAAGATCGAGGCGCTCAAGGAGTCCCTCGGCCTCGACCCGGCCAAGAGCTTCCAGATCGACGCCGAGGTGCTCAGCTACACCCGCGAGGTCGCCAAGCGCCAGTCGGACCAGCGCGCCGCCTGGGACGAGGCGTTCGCCGGGTGGCAGGCCGCCAACCCCGAGCGCGCCGCCCTCCTGGCCCGCCTGCAGCAGCGCGAGCTGCCTGAGGGCTGGGCGCAGCAACTGCCCGTCTTCGACGCCTCGGAGAAGGGCGTGGCGACCCGTGCCGCCTCGGGCAAGGTGCTCACCGCGCTCAAGGACGTGCTGCCCGAACTGTGGGGCGGCTCGGCCGACCTCGCCGGCTCGAACAACACGACGATGGACGGCGAGCCGTCGTTCATCCCCGAGAACCACCAGACGGCCTCGTGGAGCGGCAACCCCTACGGCCGCACGCTGCACTTCGGCATCCGCGAGCACGGCATGGGCGCGATCCTCAACGGCATCGTGCTGCACGGCCTGACGCGCCCGTATGGCGGCACGTTCTTCCAGTTCGCCGACTACATGCGCGGCGCCGTGCGCCTGGCGGCCCTCATGGAGATCCCGACGACGTTCGTGTGGACGCACGACTCGATCGGCCTCGGCGAGGACGGCCCCACGCACCAGCCCGTCGAGCACCTGTGGGCCTACCGCGCGATCCCGAACCTGGACATCGTGCGCCCGGCCGACGCCAACGAGACTGCCTGGGCCTGGCGCGGCGTCCTGGAGAACACCAAGAACCCCGCCGGCCTGATCCTCAGCCGCCAGAACCTGCCGGTCTTCCCGCGCGGCGAGCAGGGCTTCGCGGGCGCCGAGGGCACCCTCAAGGGCGCCTACACGCTGCTCGACACCGACGGGACGCCTGACGTGATCCTCATCGCCACCGGCTCCGAGGTCCAGCACGCCGTCAAGGCGCGCGAGATCCTCGCGGCCGAGGGCGTCGCGGCCCGCGTGGTCTCGGCCCCGTCGCTCGAGTGGTTCGCCCGCCAGAGCGACGAGTACCGCGAGTCGGTGCTGCCGACCGGCGTCAAGGCGCGCGTCTCGGTGGAGGCCGGCCTCAAGCAGGGCTGGCGGGAGTACGTCGGCGACGCCGGCCGCATGGTCTCGCTCGAGCACTACGGTGCCTCGGCCGACGCGAACGTGCTGTTCCGCGAGTTCGGCTTCACGCCGCAGAACGTCGCCGCCGCGGCCCGCGAGTCCATCGCCGCCGCCACCGCGTGACCCGATGACGGCGGCCGGCCCCACCACGACGGGGCCGGCCGCCGTCGCCACGGCGCCTTCGAGCGCCAGGCGTCGCTGACGCCACCCCGGACATACCTGCCGGGCCGCCACCACGACGGGTCCGGCATCACAGACAGGAAGGTCTGACCCGTATGACCACCCCCAGCGACCTGCGCCCCACCCACCGGCTCTCGGAGTCCGGTGTCTCGATCTGGCTCGACGACCTGTCCCGCGAGCGGCTCGCCACCGGCGACCTCGCCCGGCTCGTCGCCGAGAAGGACGTGGTGGGCGTGACCACGAACCCCACGATCTTCGCCGCGGCCCTGAGCAAGGGCGACGCCTACGCCTCGGCGCTGGCCGAGTTGGCCGGAGCCGACGTCGAGGCCGCCGTCGAGCGCATCACCACCGACGACGTGCGCGACGCCGCCGACGTGCTGCGCCCCGTCTACGACTCCACCCGCGCCGTCGACGGGCGCGTGTCGATCGAGGTCGATCCGCGCCTGGCCCGCGAGACCGAGGCCACCGTCGCCACGGCCGAGCGCCTGTGGGCGACGGTCGCCCGCCCCAACGTCATGATCAAGATCCCCGCGACGGTCGAGGGCCTGCCCGCGATCACGCGCGTGCTCGCCCAGGGCATCTCGGTCAACGTGACCCTCATCTTCTCGATCGAGCGCTACCGCGCCGTGCTCGACGCGTGGCTCGCGGGCCTGGAGCAGGCTCGCGCCAACGGCCACGACCTGGCCACGATCGGCTCGGTCGCCTCGTTCTTCGTCTCGCGCGTCGACACCGCGGTGGACGCCGCGCTCGAGAAGGTCGGCTCGCCCGAGGCGCTGGACCTGCGCGGCAAGGCGGCGATCGCCAACGCCCGCCTCGCCTTCGCCGCCTACGAGCAGGTCGTCGTGGGCGAGCGCTGGCAGGCGCTGGCCGCCGCAGGCGCCCAGCCTCAGCGTCCGCTGTGGGCATCCACCGGCGTCAAGAACCCCGAGTACCGCGACACCATGTACGTCGACGAGCTCGTCGTCGCGGGCGTCGTCAACACGATGCCCGAGGCGACGCTCGACGCGTTCGCCGACCACGGCATCGTCATCGGCGACACCGTGACGGGCACGGGTGACGAGGCCGCCGCCGTGATCGCAGCCGTCGAGGCGCAGGGCGTCTCGCTCGCCGCCGTCACGGCACAGCTCGAGGCCGAGGGCGTCGAGAAGTTCGAGGTCAGCTGGTCGCAGCTCCTGCAGACCACGCAGGACGGGCTCGACGCCGCAGCGGCGGCGGGCGGCGCCAGGTGAGGCCCGCCCGGATCTCCGCGGAGCACAACCCGCTGCGCGACCCGCGCGACCTGCGCCTGCCGCGCATCGCCGGGCCCTCCGGCCTCGTGATTTTCGGCGTGACGGGAGACCTGTCGCGCAAGAAGCTCATGCCCGCCGTCTACGACCTGGCCAACCGCGGCCTGCTCCCCCCGGGCTTCGCCCTGACGGGCTTCGCCCGGCGGGACTGGGCCGACGAGGACTTCGCCCAGGTGGTGCACGACGCCGTGCGCGAGCACGCGCGCACCCCGTTCCGCGAGGCGACCTGGCGTCAGCTCGCCGAGGGCATCCGGTTCGTCCAGGGCGCGTTCGACGACGACGACGCGTTCGCCACGCTGCGCAAGACCGTCGAGAGCCTCGACGCCGAGCGCGGCACGGGCGGCAACCACGCGTTCTACCTGTCCATCCCGCCGGGCGCCTTCCCCACGGTCGTCAGCCAGCTGCAGAAGCACGGGCTGTCGACGCCGCAGGAGGGCGCGTGGCGGCGTGTGGTCATCGAGAAGCCGTTCGGCCACGACCTGGCCAGCGCGCGCGAGCTCGACGCCGTGGTCTCTGAGGTCTTCGACCAGGAGTCGGTGTTCCGCATCGACCACTACCTGGGCAAGGAGACGGTCCAGAACATCCTGGCGCTGCGCTTCGCGAACCAGATGTTCGAGCCGATCTGGAACGCCAACTACGTCGACCACGTGCAGATCACGATGGCCGAGGACATCGGCATCGGCGGCCGCGCCGGCTACTACGACGGCATCGGCGCCGCGCGCGACGTCATCCAGAACCACCTGCTGCAGCTCCTGGCCCTCGTGGCGATGGAGGAGCCGGTGAACTTCGAGGCGTCGGCGTTGCGGGCCGAGAAGATCAAGGCGCTGTCCTCGGTGCGCCTGCCGCGCGACCTGGGTCGGCACACCGCCCGCGGTCAGTACGCGGCGGCGTGGCAGGGCGGGGAGAAGGTCGTCGGCTTCCTGGAGGAGGAGGGTTTCAACCCCGACTCGACGACCGAGACCTACGCGGCCGTACGCCTCGACATCGACAACCGCCGGTGGGCGGGCGTCCCGTTCTACCTGCGCACCGGTAAGCGCCTGGGCCGTCGCGTCACCGAGGTGGCCGTCGTGTTCAAGAAGGCGCCGCACCTGCCGTTCGAGTCGTCGCTGACCTCTGACCTGGGCAACAACGCCCTGGTCATCCGGGTCCAGCCCGACGAGGGCGTGACCATGCGGTTCGGCGCCAAGGTGCCCGGGACCGCGATGGAGGTGCGTGACGTCACGATGGACTTCGGCTACGGCCACGCCTTCACCGAGTCCTCGCCCGAGGCGTACGAGCGCCTCATCCTCGACGTCCTGCTGGGCGACCCGCCGCTGTTCCCCACACGCGAGGAGGTCGAGCTCTCCTGGCGGATCCTCGACCCGATCACCGCGTACTGGGCGCGCCAGGGCAGGCCCGAGCAGTACCCGGCGGGCACCTGGGGGCCGGCGTCGGCCGACCGCATGATGGCCCGCGACGGCCGCACCTGGAGGCGTCCATGATCATCGACATGCCCAAGACCACCACCACCGCCGTCGACAAGCGCCTGGTGCGCCTGCGCGACGAGGGCGGCGCGGTGGCCCTCGGCCGCGTGCTCACGCTCGTGGTCATGGCCGACGAGGGTGACGTCGAGACCGTCGTCCAGGCGGCCAACGACGCCAGCCGCGAGCACCCGTGCCGCGTGCTGGTCTTCGCCTCGGCGGGCAGCGTCGACGACGCCCCGCTCCTGGACGCGCAGATCCGCGTGGGCGGTGACGCCGGGGCCTCCGAGGTCGTGGTGCTGCGCACCAGCGGCCCCCTGCAGGAGCAGCCCGACGCCGTCGTGATGCCGCTGCTGCTGCCCGACGCGCCGATCGTCGTGTGGTGGCCGCGCGAGGCGCCCCAGCAGCCCTCCGAGCACCCCATCGGGCGGATGGCCCAGCGCCGCATCACCGACTCGGTCATGTCCGCCGATCCTGAGGCGATGATCCGCTCGCTGGGCGCGCACTACGCCACCGGCGACACCGACCTCGCCTGGGCCCGCGTCACGCTGTGGCGCGGTCTGCTGGCGGCGGCGGTCGAGCAGCCGCCGTACGAGCCGGTCACGCGCGTCGTCATCGAGGGCGAGCGCGGCCACACCTCGCTCGACCTGCTGGCGGGATGGCTGCGGGCTCGCCTGCACTGCCCGACGACAATCACGCACGTGCCGGACGCGACGGCGATCACGCGCGTGACGCTGCGACGCAAGAGCGGCGACATCGTGCTCGACCGCCCCGACGGGCGTGTCGTGACGATCTCCCAGGCGGGCGCCCCGGACCGCCGGGTCGCCCTGCCGTTGCGCAAGCTCAACGAGGCGCTGATCGAGGAGCTGCGCCGCCTCGACCCTGACGAGGTCTACGAGGAGGCCCTCATCTCGGGCCTCCCGCTCGTCGACGCCGAGGCCGGCGCGGGAGAAGCCGCGTGAGCCGCCGGCTCGTCGTCGTCCACCCAGACCCCGCGGTCCTGGCCGAGGCGGCCGCCGCACGGCTGCTGACGAGCATCCTCGACGCACAGTCGGTGCGCCGCCCCGTGCACGTGGTGCTCACGGGCGGCACCGTGGGCGTCGCGACGCTGGCCGCTGCGGCGGCCAGCCCGCTCGTCGCTGCGGTCGACTGGTCGGGAGTGCACCTGTGGTGGGGCGACGAGCGGTTCCTGCCGCGGGGTGACCCCGACCGCAACGAGACGCAGGCGCGCGCCGCCCTCCTCGACGCGCTCGTCGCGTCGGCCGGGCTGCCCGAGGCCAACGTCCACCCGATGGCCGGACCGGACGCGGCGGACTCCCCCGAGGCGTCCGCGGCGGCCTACGCCGACGAGCTCGCGGCCCACGCCGACGACGGCGCCGCCGTCCCGGCCTTCGACGTGCTGCTGCTCGGGATGGGTCCCGACGGGCACGTGGCTTCGCTCTTCCCGGGCCACGAGGCTCTGGGAGCGACGGGCTCGACCGTGGGGGTGCACGGCTCCCCCAAGCCGCCCGCCGAACGCGTGTCGCTGACCTTCGAGGCGATCGACGCCGCGCGCGAGGTGTGGGTCGTGGCGGCCGGCGCCGAGAAGGCCGAGCAGGCCGCCGCGGCCCTCGCGGGCGAGCCAACGGCGGAGGTCCCGGCCGCGGGCGTGCGCGGAGTCTCACGCACCCTGTGGCTGCTGGACACGGCCGCGGCGGACGCGCCCTAGCCCGGTACGCCGACCCCGTACTCCAGGGGACCTTGACGCACGAGAGAAGGCGCCCAGCGCCCGCGGACTGCGGGCGCTGGGCGCCTTTCTCAGCGCGTTACGCGACGTCGCCGCGGCGGCGACGCAGAACCGTCAGCGCCTCGTCGAGGAGCGCTGCGCCCTCGGCGTCGGAGCGGCGCTCTTTGACGTACGCCAGGTGCGTCTTGTACGGCTCGTTGTGCTCCGGCGGAGGCGGAGCGGTCCGGTCGAGACCGGCCGGGAGCCCGCACCTCGGGCAGTCCCATTGCGCCGGAGGCTCGAAGTCCTGGCCCACGGCGAACGCTGGTTGCGTCTCATGCCCGTTGGCGCACCAATACGAGATGCGGGCGCGGGGCGCGACATCGCCGCGCTCCGTCTCCCCCATCGGGCCCGCGCCCACGCGCGAACCCCGGATCACATGACCTGTGGAAGCCACGTCAGGTCAACCTCACCTTCGACTCGCTCACCGGCGCCAATGCCGGTGACGTTGCCCGAGATCACCTGGGCTCAGCCCAGCCTCTGGATGAGTCCCAGCAGGACGATCACGATCGCCCAGACGACGGCGAACGACACCGTGATCCGGTTCAGGTTCCGCTCGGCGACACCCGAGCTGCCGGCGCCCGCGGTGATGCCGCCGCCGAACATGTCGGACAGGCCACCGCCCTTGCCCTTGTGCAGAAGGATCAGGAGCGTGAGGAACCCACTGGTGACCACCAGCAGGACCTGAAGGGTGATGCGCAGGACGTCCATGTCTCCCAGCCTATGTGACGCGCGCCCCCCGAAGCGAACCCCGTCTCATCGGGGCCGCCTGCGAAGGGGCGCGGGGCGCTGCGTGGTGGGCAGCGACTACGGGCGCCCGGCCGGCGCGTCGGGCGCCGGCCGGGCGTACTGCTCGTCCGCTCAGCCGACGTGCGACTGGAAGCGGGCGATCTTGGCGAACTCCTCGGGGTCGAGGCTCGCCCCGCCCACGAGGGCGCCGTCGATGTCCGGCTTCGCCATGATCTCGGCGACGTTGGACGACTTGACGGACCCGCCGTACAGGATGCGCGTGCGGTCCGCGACGTCCTGGGAGAACTGCTCGGCGAGCTTGCCGCGGATCGCGCCGATGACCTCCTGCGCGTCCTCAGGCGTGGCGACCTCGCCCGTGCCGATGGCCCAGACGGGCTCATAGGCGATGACGACGGTGGCGAGCTGCTCATCGGTCAGTCCGGCCAGGCCGGCCTCGACCTGCGCGAGCGTGTAGGGCACGTGCTCGCCCGCCTTGCGGACGTCCAGGCCCTCGCCCACGCACACGATCGAGGAGATGCCGGCTGCGGACAGCGCGCGCACCTTGTCGTTGACCAGCGTGTCGGTCTCGCCGTGGTACTCACGGCGCTCCGAGTGCCCGACGGCGGCGTAGGAGACGCCGAGCTTGGCCAGCATGGTGGCCGAGATCTCGCCGGTGTAGGCGCCCTTGCTGTGCTTCGAGACGTCCTGGGCGCCGTACTTGACGTCCAACTTGTCGCCGTCGACCAGGGTCTGCACCGAGCGCAGGTCGGTGAACGGCGGCAGGACGACGACCTCGACGGCCGTGTAGTCGTGCTTGGCGTCCTTGAGCGTCCAGGCGAGCTTCTGGACGGTGGCGATGGCCTCCTGGTGGTCCAGGTTCATCTTCCAGTTGCCCGCCATGAGCGGGATGCGGTTCGTCATGATCAGCCCCTGTGTCAGTTCGCGAGGACCGCGATGCCCGGAAGCGTCTTGCCCTCGAGCAGCTCGAGGGAGGCGCCGCCACCGGTCGAGATGTGCGAGAACCCGGCCTCGTCGAAGCCCAGACGACGCACGGCCGCGGCCGAGTCGCCGCCGCCCACGATCGAGAACGCGCCCGCTGTGGTGGCGTCGATGATGCCCTGCGCCACGGCGCGGGTGCCGCCGGCGAAGGCCGCGAACTCGAACACGCCCATGGGGCCGTTCCAGGCGATCGTCTTGGCGTCGGCCAGCTTCGCGGCGAACAGCTCGCCCGAGGCGGGGCCGATGTCCAGGCCGAGCTTGTCGGCGGGGATCGCGTCGGCGGCCACGACCGCGTGCGGCGCGTCGGCGGCGAACGCGTCGGCGGCGACGATGTCGGTCGGCAGGACGATCTCGACGCCGTTGGCCTCGGCGGTGGCCAGGTAGCCCTTGACCGTCTCGATCTGGTCCTCCTCGAGGAGGGACTTGCCCACTCCCAGGCCCTTGGCGGCCAGGAACGTGAACACCATGCCACCACCGATGAGCAGGCGGTCGGCCTTGGTCAGCAGGTTGGCGATGACGCCGAGCTTGTCCGAGACCTTCGAGCCGCCGAGCACGACGGCGTAGGGGCGCTGCGGGTCGGTCGTGGCGCGCGAGAGCGACTCGACCTCCTTGAGCACCAGGTCGCCCGCGGCGGCCGGGAGCACCTGCGCGACGTCGTAGACCGACGCCTGCTTGCGGTGCACGACGCCGAAGCCGTCCGAGACGAACGCGTCGGCCAGGGCGGCGAGCTCAGCGGCGAGCGCCTGACGGTCGGCGTCGGTCTTGGAGGTCTCGCGCGGGTCGAAGCGCACGTTCTCGAGCAGCGCGATCTCGCCGTCGGCGAGGCCCGCGACGGTGGCCTGAGCCGACTCACCGGTCAGGTCGGCCGCGAGGGCGACGGGCTTGCCGAGCAGCTCGCCGAGGCGCTGGGCGACGGGCGCGAGCGAGAACTTCTCCTCGGGGGTGAAGCCGTCCACGGGCTTCGGGCGGCCCAGGTGCGCCGTGACGACCACGCGGGCGCCGGCGTCGAGCAGCTTGGTCAGCGTCGGCAGGGCGGCGACGATGCGGCCGTCGTCGGTGATGGTCGTGCCGTCAAGCGGCACGTTGAAGTCGGAGCGGACGAGGACGCGCTTGCCGCGCAGGTCCCCGAGCTGGTCGATGGTCTTCATTACGGCTCCGTGTCACTGGTGGTGGGACGGGAAAACAAGAGACGTCCGCGTACGCGCCGCGGATCGCGGCGCGTACGCGGACGTCGGGTTCACGCTGGGTGGCGCGAGATCAGAGGCTGGCGCCCACGAGCTCGGTCAGCGCGATGAGCGAGTTGGAGTAGCCCCACTCGTTGTCGTACCAGGAGACGACCTTGACCTGGTTGCCGATGACCTTGGTCAGCTTGGCGTCGAAGATCGACTGGTGCGGGTTCGTCACGATGTCCGACGAGACGATGTCGTCCTCGACGTACTCCAGAACACCCTTCAGCGGGCCCTCAGCGGCAGCCTTGACGGCGGCGTTGACGGACTCGACGGTGACCTCAGCGGCGGCCTCGAAGGTGAGGTCCGTGGCCGAGCCGGTGATCGTCGGCACGCGCATCGCGAAGCCGTCGAGCTTGCCCTTGAGCTCGGGGAGCACGAGCGCGACAGCCTTGGCGGCGCCGGTCGAGGTCGGGACGATGTTCTGCGCGGCGGCGCGGGCACGACGAAGGTCGCGGTGCGGGCCGTCCTGCAGGTTCTGGTCGCCGGTGTAGGCGTGGATCGTGGTCATGAGGCCACGCTCGATGCCGAAGGCGTCGTTGAGGGCCTTCGCCAGCGGGGCGAGGCAGTTCGTGGTGCACGACGCGTTCGAGATGATGTGGTGAGCGGCCGGGTCGTACTGGTCGCTGTTCACGCCCATGACGAACGTGGCGTCCTCATTCTTCGCCGGAGCGGAGATGATGACCTTCTTGGCGCCGGCCTCGATGTGGGCCTTGGCCTTGGTGGCGTCCGTGAAGAAGCCGGTCGACTCGATGACGATGTCGGCGCCGAGCTCGGCCCAGGGCAGCTTGGCGGGGTCGCGCTCCTCGAGAGCACGGATCTTCTTGCCGTCGACGATGATGTTCTCGTCGTCGTACTCGACCGTCTGGCCGAGGCGGCCCAGGACGGTGTCGTACTTCAGCAGGTGGGCCAGAGTCTTGTTGTCGGTCAGGTCGTTGACGCCCACGACCTCGATGTCCGCACCCGACTCGACGATGGCGCGGTAGAAGTTCCGTCCGATGCGGCCGAAGCCGTTGATCCCGACGCGGATGGTCACAATGCCCTCCTCAGGGGCGCGCCGGGTCGTCCCGACGCACACGTAGATGCCTGGCAGCGCGCGGTACGCGCGCTGGTGACTTGCCGGACCTCACCCCCGGGCGCAGACAGTCTTGGGGCCCGCGGTTCCGTAGGGGGAAGGTCACGTCGTCGTCACCTGACGCGGACGAGCCTATACCGGGTTGAGGCTTCGCGCGGCCCGTGGAAGCGCAGGTGGCGCGCGTGGTCCGACCACGCGGCGTCACCTGCGTCACACCTGGGCGCGAGCACGGGCCCCGCGCCTCACAGGTCGAGCAGGTCAGGGCTCAGGTCCGCCTCGGTGTCCGGGATTCCGAGCTCGATCGCACGCTTGTCGGCCGTCGACAGCAACCGGCGGATACGCCCGGCCACCGCGTCCTTGGACAGCGGCGGATCGGCGAGCTGCCCGAGCTCCTCGAGCGATGCCTGCTTGTGCGCGAGGCGCAGCTCGCCCGCCTCGCGCAGGTGCTCGGGCACCTCGTCACCGAGGATCTCGAAGGCGCGCTGGACGCGGGCCCCGGCGGCGACGGCAGCCCGCGCCGAGCGGCGCAGGTTGGCGTCGTCGAAGTTCGCGAGCCGGTTCGCGGTGCCGCGCACCTCGCGGCGCGCGCGCCGCTCCTCCCATGTCCGCAGCGTCACCGACGCGCCCATGCGGCGCAGCATCTCGCCGATGGCCTCGCCGTCGCGCACGACGACGCGGTCGACCCCGCGCACCTCGCGCGACTTGCCCTGCACCCCGAGCCGGCGGGCGGCGCCGACCAGGGCCAGGGCCGCCTCGGGGCCGGGGCAGGTGATCTCCATGGCCATCGACCGGCCCGGCTCGGTGAGCGAGCCGTGGGCGAGGAACGCGCCGCGCCACACGGCCTCGGCCTCGGCGACGCCGGCCGAGATGACGTCGGGCGCCAGGCCGCGCACCGGGCGGCCGCGCTGGTCGAGCAGCCCGGTCTGCCGCGCGAGCGACTCCCCCTCGCGCACCACGCGCACCACGTACCGGTTGTTCTTTCGCAGCCCGCCCGCCTGGACCACGATGAGGTCGCTCTGGTGTCCGTAGAGCTCGGCGATGGCGACGCGCAGCCGCGTGGCGACCGACTCGGTGTCGATCTCGGCCTCGACCACGACGCGGCCCGAGATGATGTGGAGCCCTCCCGAGAACCGCAGCGTCGCCGAGACCTCGGCCTTGCGGCACGACGTGCGCGTGACCTTCAGCCGAGCGAGCTCTTCCTTGACCTGTGCCGTGAGCGCCATGGCGGTCATCCTGCCACGGCGTGTCGTCGCGGAATCGCCCCGGCGTGTCTCGGTCGTCGCCCGGGTGTCACGTGGCGCTCGAGGTCACGCGCCTGTCACGGCCGCGCCCAGGGCGAGCGCCTTGGGCGGGATGGCGGCCAGCCGTGCGCGCTCCTTGCGGCGTCGGGCCAGCAGCACGAAGAACACCGCGACGGCGATGAGGTTGTTGAGCTCGATGATCACGCCGATCGGGTTGAACGTGTCGAGCGGGGTGTTGACCAGCAGCACGGCCACCGCGTAGACGGTCGCGAAGACGCGCACCAGGTAGACCCCCGGCATGTACTGGCCGATCACGAACAGCACGACACCGATCAGCAGGAACACCTGCAGCGGCCGCGTCTCGGGGCGCGCCCCGGGGATCGCCACGACCGCGGCGGCGAACGCGATCGCGAGCGTGGTGTACATGAGCCGTCGGGCGAACATGCGCCGCCACGGCGAGTCGACGCCCAGCGCCCACCAGAACACCACGCCGCGCAGCGTCGAGAAGACCGCGACGAGGATCACGGGCAGCTGCGCCCCCATCGCCAGGTACATCGCGAGCCAGAAGGCGGAGCCGATGGTGAAGCGCAGGAAGTACTTGCGCTGGTCCTCCATCTGGTAGGACCAGAAGTTGAAGACGAGCGTGAGCACACCGAACGCCTGGGCGAGGATGAAGCGGTCGAGGCCGATCTCGATCGGCATTCCGAGGAATTCCATGGTTGCGTCCTGAAGGTCAGCGGGTGTGGAGGCGGCGGGGGCGGGGCGCGGCGGCGCTCACCGCGCGGCCGCCGGCTCGCGGTCGCGTCCGGCGCTGTAGAGCGCCTCGACGTCGTCGGCGAAGTCGGCGAGCACGACGGCGCGCTTGACCTTCATCGACGGGGTCAGGTAGCCGTTGGCGATCGTGAAGTCGCCGGTGAGCAGGCGGTGCTTGCGGATCGACTCGGCCTTCGACACCGCCTCGTTGGCGCGGGCGACGGCGGCGTCGAGCGACGCGAGGACGTCGGGGTCGGTCATGGCCTGTTCGACGGTCATGCTCGGCTTGCCGTGCATGGTCAGCCATCCGGCCAGGCCCTCGGGGTCGAGCGTGATGAGGGCGCCGATGAACGGACGGTTGTCGCCGACGACGACGCACTGGGACACCAGGGCGTGCGCGCGCACCCGGTCCTCCAGCACCGCGGGGGCCACGTTCTTGCCTCCCGCGGTGATGATGATCTCCTTCTTGCGTCCGGTGATGCTCAAGAACCCGTCCTCGTCGATCGCGCCGAGGTCGCCCGTGCGGAACCACTCGCCGTCGAAGGCCTCGGCGGTCGCGGCCGGGTCGTTGTGGTACCCGCGGAAGATGTGCGGGCCGCGCAGCAGGATCTCCCCGTCCTCGGCGATGCGCGCCGAGCAGCCGGGCAGCGGCGTGCCGACGCTGCCGATCCGGGTGCCGCCCGGGCGGTTGACGGACGTCGGCGCCGTGCACTCGGTCAGGCCGTAGCCCTCGATGATGTTGATCCCCACGCCGCGGTAGAAGTGGCCGAGCCGCTCCCCCAGCGGACCACCGCCCGAGACGGCGTACTTGGCCTTGCCGCCGAACTGGCCGCGCAGCTTCGAGTACACCAGGCCGTCGGCGAACAGCCGCTGGAACCGCAGCCACAGCGACGGGCCCCGAGGGGTGTCCAGCGCCCGCGAGTAGGCGATCGCGACGGCGGTCGCCCAGTTGAAGTACCCGCGGGCCTTCTCGGCCGCCGAGGACTGCTCGGCGGCGTTGTAGACCTTCTCGAAGATGCGCGGGACGCCCAACACATAGGTGGGCTGGAACTGCTTGAGGCTGGCGACCAGGTCGCGGACGTCGGGGCAATGCCCCAGCACCGACCCACCGGCCACGGCGATGACCTCGATGAACCGCGCGAACACGTGCGCGAGCGGCAGGAACAGCATCGCGCGCCCCTGGCCGTTGAACACCTCGGGCACATCCGCGACGGTGTTGAGGGCAGTCAGGGTGAAGTTCCCGTGCGTCAGCTCGACGCCCTTGGGGCGTCCGGTCGTGCCCGAGGTGTAGATGATCGTCGCCAGGTCGTCCGTCGTGGCGAGGCGACGACGGCGCTCGACCTCCGCGTCGGGTACGTGGGCCCCCGCGGCGGTGAGGGCCGCGATCGCCCCGGCGCCCCCGTCCTGGGGGTCGAGCACGAGCACCTCGCGGCACATCGGCGCGCGGTCGCGCACGCTCGCCACCGTGGCAGCGTTGGCGTCGGACTCGACGACGAGCAGTGAGATCCCCGAGTTGGCGAGGATCCAGTGCACCTGCTCGGCGCTGGAGGTTTCGTAGATCGGCACCGGCACGGCGCCGGCCGCCCAGGCGGCGAAGTCGAGCAGCGTCCACTCGTACCGGGTGCGCGACAGGATGCCCACGGTGTCGCCCGGGTCGACCCCGAGCGCGACCAGGCCCTTGGCCACGGCGGTCACCTGCGCGTCGAACTCCGCGACGGTCACCGGCTCCCAGGCGTCACCACGGCGCACCTCGGCGAGCACGGCGTCCGGCTCGGCGCGCAGGCGCTCGCGCAGGATCGCGTCGATGTTGACCGAGGGCGGCACGCAGAGCCGCAGCGGGGTCGTGGTCTCGAGCACAGTCGGTTCCTTGGCGGTGGGAGGGGTGGGAACGCCACGCAGTCTCACAGCCGCGGGTGGGCGCGGTCGCGTTCGGCGACGGTCGGCTGGCGCGCTTGGCCGATCGCACGCAATCGCACGCCCGCGCCTTGTGCGAGACGGCAACCCGCCGGGCGATCGATCGCGGACACGGTGTGCTCCACGCCATAGACCACACGTCCCACGGCGCATGCCGCGGGACACGCCGACCGCCGCTACGCCGCTCCGACGTCGCCCAGCACGCCCTCGAACACGTCCCGGTACGCGGCGCCCAGGCGCAGCGCGTCATGGCGGGCCGTGCCGTCGCCGAGGGCCACCTGGCGCATGACCAGCTCCGCCCCGAGCGCCGCGGCCGCGCGCTCGGTCTCCACGACGTCCTCGACCGCCGACGGGTCGGCCAGCACGACGTCGACGCGCAGGTCGGGCGCGTGCCGGTGCAGCGCCTCGAGGTGGTCGACGGCCGTGAGCCCTGAGGTCTCGGCGTCGGGCGCGAGGTTGAGCGTGACGCAGCGCCGCGCGCGGGTCTCGTGCAGCGCCTGCGACAGACGTGGCACCAACAGGTGCACGAGCACCGACGAGAACCACGAGCCCGGGCCCAGCACCACCCAGTCGGCCTCTCGCACGGCCGCCACGGCCTCCTCGCACGCCGGCGGGTCCTGCGGACGCAGCCGCAGCCGTTCGACGTGCCCCGAGGCCGTGGCGACGTTGACCTGCCCGACGACGGTGCGCAGCGAGCCGTCGTCCTCGCGCACGTCGGCCTCGACGATGAGGGGCACCGCGGCCATGGGCAGCACCCGCCCGCGGGCGCCCAGGAGCCGCCCGACCCAGTCGAGCCCCGTCACGGTGTCGCCGAGCAGCTCCCACAGAGCGGTGATGAGCAGGTTGCCGACGGCGTGCTGGTCGAGGGGACCGGCGGTCGCGAATCGGTGTTGCAGCACGGCCGACCACGTCCGGCCCCAGTCCGAGTCGTCGGTCAAGGCGGCCAGCGCCATGCGCAGGTCTCCGGGCGGCAGCACCCCGAGCTCCTCGCGCAGCCGCCCCGAGGACCCGCCGTCGTCGGCGACGGTCACCACCGCGGTCAGCCGGTCGGAGACGTGGCGCAGGGCGCGCAGGCTGGCCGACAGGCCGTGGCCGCCGCCGAGCGCGACGACGGCGGGCTTGGTCGAGGGCAATGCCACAGGTCACTCCTTGCCCAGGTCGCGGGCGGTCACGGTCACGCGCAGGCCCTGGGCGCGCAGGCGCGTGGCGATCTCCTCGGCGATCGCGACCGAGCGGTGCTTGCCGCCCGTGCACCCGACGGCGATGGTCGCGTATCGCTTCTCCTCGTGCAGGTAGCCGGACAGGACCGGCTCGAGCGCCGAGACGTACCGCTCGACGAACTCGCGCGCGCCGGGGCGTGAGAGCACGTAGTCGCGCACGGGCCCGTCGCGCCCCGTCAGGTGGCGCAGCTCGGTGATCCAGTACGGGTTCGCCAGGAAGCGCACGTCGACCACGTGGTCGGCGTCGAGCGGCAGCCCGTACTTGAAGCCGAACGCCACGACGTTGACCCGCAGCACGTCCGCGGCGCCGTCGCCGACCGCGAGGCGCACCTCGCGCGCCAGGTCGTGCACCGAGAGCGCGGTGGTGTCGATGACGGTGTCGGCGCGGCCCTGGATCACGGCCAGCGCGCGGCGCTCTTCGCCGATGCCGTCGAGGATGCGCCCGTCGCCCTGGAGCGGGTGTGGCCGGCGCACCGCCTCGAACCGGCGCACCAGCTCGGCGTCCGACGCGTCGAGGAAGAGGATGCGGTACTGCACGCCCGCCGCGCGCAGGTGCCCCAGCGCGCCGGCGAGCTCGGCGAAGTACTGCCGCCCGCGCACGTCGACGACGACCGCGAGCCGTTCGACCGCGGAGCCGGCCCGCGTCATGAGGTCGACGAGCGGGATGATCATCATGGGCGGCAGGTTGTCGACGACGAACCAGTCGAGGTCCTCCAGCACGCTCGCCGCGCGCGTGCGCCCGGCGCCCGACATGCCGGTGATGACGAGCACCTCAGGCTCCTGGCGCTCGGGGGCGCGCGTCGCCGCCTCGATCGCGGGGATCCCGTGCGGCACCGTGGGCGGGTTCGTGGGCTCCGTCATGCGCCCAGCATGCCAGCCGCCTCGCCGTCCGCCGCGCCCGGCGCGTCACTGGACCCCGACGACGGCGGACGCAGCGCCGCGACGACGGCCTGCGCCGTCGTCGTCCCCATCCCGCGCACGCTCGCGATCTCCTCGACGCTCGCGGCGCGCAACCGCTTGACCGAGCCGAAGTGGGTCAGCAGCGCCTTCTGCCGCGCCGGGCCCAAGCCGGGCACACCGTCGAGGGCCGAGGCCGTCATCCCCTTCGAGCGGCGCTTGCGGTGCTGGGTGATGGCGAAGCGGTGCGCCTCGTCGCGCACGCGCTGCAGCAGGTACAGGCCCTCGGACGAGCGCTCGAGGATGACGGGGTACTCCTCGCCGGGCACCCACACCTCTTCGAGCCGTTTGGCCAGGCCGCACAGCGCGACGTCGGTGATCCCGAGCTCGTCCAGCGCGCGCTGGGCCGCCGCGACCTGCGGCGGTCCGCCGTCGACGACGACGAGGTTGGGCGGGTAGGCGAAGCGACGGCGCTCGGGCGCGTCCGCGGACGTCGCGTCGACCTCGCCCGACTCGAGCTCCAGCTCGAGCTCGTCCGAGCGCGACCGATCGGCGAGGTAGCGGCGAAAGCGCCGTGTGATGACCTCGTGCATCGCCGCCGTGTCGTCGCGGGCGCCGTCGCCCTCGGGGCCGCGCACGCTGAACGAGCGGTACTCGCTCTTGCGGGCCAGCCCGTCCTCGAACACCACCATCGACGCCGACTGGTAGGTGCCCTGGGTGTGCGAGACGTCGTAGCACTCGATGCGCAGCGGCGCGCTCTCCAGGTCGAGCGCCTCCTGCAGCTCGCGCAGCGCCTGGCTGCGGGTCGTCAGGTCGCCGGCGCGCCGCGTGCGGTGCAGGGCCAGCGCGTGCTCGGCGTTGGCGCGGACCGTCTCGGCCAGCTCGCGCTTGTCACCGCGCTGCGGGACGCGCACCTCGACGCGCGACCCCCGCAGACCCGTGAGCCAGGCCGTCACCTGTTGCGGGTCGGGCGGCAGCACGGGCACGAGCACCTCACGCGGCACGGACGAGGCGTCGGCGTCCTCGCCTCCGTACACCTGCTGCAACAGGTGCTCGACGAGCTCGGCGTCCGTGACGTCCTCGACCTTCTCGACCACCCAGCCGCGCTGGCCGCGGATGCGCCCGCCGCGCACATGGAACACCTGGACCGCGGCCTCCAACTCGTCGCCCGCGAGCGCGAAGATGTCGGCGTCGGTCGCGTCGCCGAGCACCACCGCGTTCTTCTCCAGCGCGCGCTGCAGCGCCTGGATGTCGTCGCGCAGACGCGCGGCCTGCTCGTACTCCTGGCTCTCGGCGGCCTCGCGCATGCGCCGCTCGAGCCGCCGCACGAAGCGCTGCGTGTCCCCGGCCATGAAGTCGCAGAAGTCCTGCGCGAGCTGGCGGTGCTCCTCGGCGCTGACACGCCCCACGCACGGCGCCGAGCATTTGTCGATGTACCCGAGCAGGCACGGGCGCCCGCTGCGCCCCGCGCGCCGGAACACCCCGGCCGAGCAGGTGCGGATCGGGAAGACGCGCAGCAGCAGGTCGAGCGTCTCGCGGATCGCCCACGCGTGCCCGTACGGTCCGAAGTACCGCGTGCCCGGTCGCTTGGCGCCGCGCATGACCTGGGCGCGCGGGAACGCCTCGCCCATCGTCACCGCGAGGAACGGATAGGACTTGTCGTCGCGGTACTTGACGTTGAACCGCGGGTCGAACTGCTTGATCCACGAGTACTCCAGCGCGAGCGCCTCGACCTCGGTGCCCACGACCGTCCACTCGACCGACGCCGCGGTGGTGACCATGGTCTGGGTGCGCGGGTGCAGGTTCGCCAGGTCTTGGAAGTAGCTCGACAGGCGCGAGCGCAGGCTCTTGGCCTTGCCGACGTAGATGACGCGCCCATGCGGGTCCCGGAACCGGTACACCCCCGGCGACGTCGGAATCTCCCCCGGCGCAGGGCGGTAGGTGGCGGGATCGGGCATGCGCCCCAGCCTATGACGCGGGGCTGACAGCCCCGGCGGGCGCCGGGTCCTGGTCGAGCACCGTCAAGGCGCCCGGCTCGATGCTGACCTCGATCGTCAGGCACGGTCGGACCAGACTCATGGACTGCGCCCGCCGGTGCATCCGGGTCACCTCGGCCGCGTGGGCGTGCGGGCCGGGCCGCACCGTCAGGCTCGGGCGCAGCGTCAGGTCGGCGATCTGGCCGTCGCCGCGCGAGCCGAGCCTTGCGGTGCCGACCACCTCGTCGTCGTACCTCACGACCACGAGCCCCACCTGGGAGGCCACCTCGAGGAAGCGCACCATATGGCTTGAGGCGATCGCGGCGACGAACAGCTCGCCCGCGCTGTAGCGGGCCTTGTCACCCCGGAACCACTCGGGTGCCGAGGCCGGCAACGTCGCCGCCTTGTCCGGGAAGATCAGCTCGTGGTCGCGGGAGTACCCGCCGAACGAGCCCGTGCCTGCAGCGTCCGACCAGGTCAGCCCCACCACGTAGTCGTGCTGCACCGTCATGGAGCAACGTTAGGGGCGCACCCGGGCGCGCACCCGGCACTGGCGCGGCCCGGGCCGCGGGCTGGCGCGCGCTGGCCTGCGCGTGCGCTACGCCGCGGCCACCTTCTTGCGTGTGCGCTTGGGGCGCGTCACCGGCGGTTGCGTGACGGGCGGGTGCGCGGCGAGCACGTCGGCGAGGAACCGGCCGGTGTGGCTCGCCTCGACCCCCGCCACCTGCTCGGGGGTGCCCTGCGCGACGACCGTGCCGCCGCCCGACCCTCCCTCGGGCCCCATGTCGATGACCCAGTCGGCGCTCTTGATGACGTCGAGGTTGTGCTCGATGACGATGACCGAGTTGCCCTTCTCGACCAGTGACTGGAGCACCCCGAGCAGCTTGCGGATGTCCTCGAAGTGCAGGCCCGTCGTCGGCTCGTCGAGCACGTAGACCGTGCGGCCGGTCGAGCGCCGTTGGAGCTCGGAGGCGAGCTTGACGCGCTGCGCCTCACCGCCCGAGAGCGTCGGGGCAGGCTGGCCGAGGCGCACGTAGCCCAGGCCGACGTCGACCAGCGTCCTCATGTGCCGCGCGATCGCCGGGACGGCGGCGAAGAACTCGGCGGCCTCCTCGATCGGCATGGCCAGGACGTCGGCCACCGTCTTGCCCTTGAAGTGCACCTCCAGGGTCTCGCGGTTGTAGCGCGCACCGTGGCAGACCTCGCACGGGACGTAGACGTCGGGCAGGAAGTTCATCTCGATCTTGAGGGTGCCGTCGCCCGAGCACGCCTCGCAGCGGCCGCCCTTGACGTTGAACGAGAACCGCCCGGGTCCGTAGCCGCGGACCTTCGCCTCCTCGGTCTCGGCGAACAGCCGCCGCACGTGGTCCCACACCCCCGTGTAGGTCGCGGGGTTGGAGCGCGGGGTGCGCCCGATGGGCCCCTGGTCGACATGGACGACCTTGTCGAGGTGCTCCAGGCCGGTGACGCGCGTGTGGCGTCCGGCGACCTGGCGGGCGCCGTTGAGCTGGTTGGCCATGACGGTGTACAGGATCGAGTTGACCAGGGTGGACTTGCCCGAGCCACTGACGCCCGTCACGGCGGTGAGCACACCGAGCGGGAAGTCGACGTCGATGCCCCGCAGGTTGTTCTCGCGCGCGCCGACGACGCGCACCTGCCGCTGCGGGTCGATGGGTCGACGCAGCTCGGGCAGGGGGATCTGCCGCCGGCCCGCCAGGTAGGCGCCCGTCATCGACTCGGGCGCCTCGAGCAGCCCCGCATAGTCGCCCGAGTGCACGATCCGGCCGCCGTGCTCACCCGCGCCGGGGCCGACGTCCACGATCCAGTCGGCCGTGCGGATGGTGTCCTCGTCGTGCTCGACGACGATGAGCGTGTTGCCCAGGTCGCGCAGGCGGGTCAACGTCTCGATGAGGCGGCGGTTGTCGCGCTGGTGCAGGCCGATGCTCGGCTCGTCGAGCACATAGAGCACGCCGACCAGACCCGAGCCGATCTGGGTGGCCAGGCGGATGCGCTGCGCCTCTCCGCCGCTGAGCGTCCCGGCGGGGCGTTCGAGCGAGAGGTAGTCGAGCCCGACATCGAGCAGGAACCCCAGGCGCGCGTTGATCTCCTTGAGCACCTCGGCCGCGATCTGCCGCTCGCGCACGCCGAGTTCGAGCGCGCCGAGGAACTGCGCGGCGTCGTCGATCGACATGCGGCACACATCCCAGATGGACCGGCCACCCACCTTGACCGCCAGCACCTCGGGCTTGAGGCGCGCGCCCTGGCACACCGGGCACGCGACCTCGCGCATGTAGGCCTCGTACTTCTCCTTCGACCAGTCCGACTCCGTCTCGTGGTGCCGGCGCTCGATGAAGGTCACCGCGCCCTCAAAGCCTGTCGAGTACTGGCGCTCGCGCCCCCACCGATTCTTGTAGCGCACGTGCACCTGGTGGTTGCGTCCGTACAGGACGGCCTCGCGAGCGCGCTCGGGCAGCGCGCGCCACGGCACGTCCATCGAGAACCTCATCTCGTCCGCGAGCGCCGTGAGCACGCGCTCGAAGTACTCCGACGACGTCTGCGTCCAGGGCGCGATGGCGCCCTCGCGCAGCGTCTTGTCGGTGTCGGGGACGATGAGGTCGGGGTCGACCTCCAGCCGGAACCCGATGCCCGTGCACTCGGGGCAGGCGCCGTAGGGCGCGTTGAAGGAGAAGGTGCGCGGCTCGACCTCGTCGAGCGCGAGCGGGTGGTCGTTGGGGCATGCGCGCTTCTCGGAGTACTTGAGGATGCGGCCGAGGTCGTCGATGTCGGCGTCGACGAGCTCGACCATCATGAGTCCGCCCGCCAGGCGCAGCGCGGTCTCGACCGAGTCGGTCAGGCGCCGCTGGACGCCGTCGCGCGAGACGAGGCGGTCGACGACCACCTCGATGTCGTGCTTGAGCTTCTTCTCCAGCTGCGGCGGATTGGCGAGCTGCACGACCTCGCCGTCGACGCGGGCGCGCGCGAAGCCTTGGCCCTGCAGGTCGCGGAAGAGGTCGGCGTACTCGCCCTTGCGCCCGCGCACCACGGGCGCCAGGACCTGGTAGCGCGTGCCCTCGGGCAGCTCCAGCAGCTTGTCGACGATCTGCTGCGGCGTCTGGCTCTGCACCCGCTCGTCGCACACCGGGCAGTGCTGCGTGCCGGCGCGCGCGTACAGCAGACGCAGGTAGTCGTAGACCTCGGTGATCGTGCCGACCGTCGAGCGCGGGTTGCGGTTGGTCGACTTCTGGTCGATCGAGACCGCGGGGCTCAGGCCCTCGATGAAGTCGACGTCCGGCTTGTCCATCTGGCCCAAGAACTGACGGGCGTAGGCGGACAGCGACTCGACGTAACGGCGCTGACCCTCGGCGAAGATCGTGTCGAACGCCAGCGACGACTTCCCGGACCCGGACAGGCCCGTGAACACGATGAGGCGGTCGCGCGGCAGGTCGAGCTCGACGTTCTTGAGGTTGTGCTCGCGGGCGCCGGAGATGACGAGGCGGTTGCTCACTGTGGCATCTTAGGTCCGCCCACCGACAATCGCACACACGTTCGACGTCGATCGCCGCTACGCGCGCTCGGCCCGCTGCGCCGCGAGCGCGCCCAGCCCCGCGGCGACGAGCGCGGCGAGCGCCGGGCCGCCGACCGCGCCGCTGACACCGCCGAGCGCCCAGGCCGCCGCGGCGACGACGAGCCACCCACGCACCGCGAAGGCGATGACGTTGAGCGGCGACAGGTCGCCCAGCGGGGTGATGACCGGGGCGTAGAGCGCCGCGGGGACCGTCGGCGTGCTCGCGACCCAGGCGCGCGCGGCGAGCGCGACCGCGCCGAGCGCGACCGCGTCGCCCGCCGCCCCGCGCGTCCCGACGGTGAGCGCCGCGCCCGCCCAGCCGATCAGGAGCGCGAGCCCGGCCGCCAGGGCCGGGACGTCGAGGTGGGCCAGGAGCACACGGCGTCCCCGGCCGGGCAGGAGGCCGCCTGGGGCAGGTTGGCGCAGGAACGCGACCAGGCCGCGCGCCCACCCACCGCTCGCGGCGTACAGCGCGAGGGCTCCGGCCACCAGCGCGCCGGTCGACGTCGAGGCGGCCAGCAGCCAGGCTCCCCCTACGCCCGCGACCGTCGCCGCGGCCGTGGTCGCGGGTCTGCGGCGCAGGCCGACCAGGTCGCGTGCGAGCACCGGCGTGCGGCGCAGCAGCGAGCGGGCCCCTCCGCCCTCGAACGGGCGGCGCGAGCCCGCGAACCGGGCGGGGATCAGGCGCGAGACGGCGAGCAGGTCGCCGAGGGCCAACCCCGCGGCCGCCCGGCCGGCCCGGGCGCCGCGTGCGGCGACCTCGTCGACGTCGAGCTCGCGCGGCACGGCGCGCAGCACGAGCCACCACGCGCCGACCACGGCGAGCCCGGCGACCGCCAGCGCGCCGGCCCACTCGGTCCATGGCACGGGGCAGGCGACGTACTGCCCGGTGGCGAGGTCCACGCAGGCGATCGCCGGCTCGGCGCGCTCCCCCGGCGCGGCCGCCACGCCCAGCGCGAGCAGGGCAAGGGCGGCGGCGTCGGCCGAGCGACGCCATCGCCGCGCCTGGGCGACCGCGCCGAGCGCGACGGCGACCTCACCCGCCGCGGCGCCGAGCGCGGCCCACACCAGGACACCTCGGATCCCCTGGACGCCACTGGCCCGCCCGCCCACCGACGCCGCCGCGCCGACGAACGCCCCGACCACGGCGGCCGCGACCAGCGCGAGGGCGCCGCGTCCGCGCAGCACGGCGTCGGGCCGGAACTGCCCGCCGAGGGCGAACACCGCCTCACGCGCCGTGACCGACAGCGGCAGGCCCACACGCGCCAGCGCCACACCGCCCACGGCGGCGAGACCGCACGCGATCGGCGCGACGCGCCCGAGCGGCCACGTGAGCGAGGTCGACCCCAGTCCCAGCGACGCCAGGAACGACCAGAGCATCGAGCCGTAGACCGCGGCGACGAACGCCGTGACGTAGAGGACGTACGCGGCCTCGGCGCCGCTGCGCGAGCGCTCGCGCAGCAGCGGCCGCCGCCAGGCGCGGTAGGCCGCCGCGCCCGCGGGGTCGCGCGAGCCCGCGGCCGTCATCGTGTGGGCGCCGCGAGCTCGACCTCTCGACCCCGCCGCCCGCCACCGGGTCGCTCGCCCGTCAGGTCGGCGCGGAACGCCAGGTCGTGGGTGGCGACCACGAGCGTGCGCCCGGCGTCGAGGGCGGCGCGGAGCATCGCGCGGGCGCGCTCGCGCCAGTCGGCGTCGAGCCGTTGCTCTGGCTCGTCGAGCACCACCACCGCGGCCGGCCGGTAGAGGGTGCATGCGAGCGCGAACATCTGCGACTCGCCCGACGACAGCTCGCCCGGGTACTGGTCGCGCACGCGCGTCAGCCCCGCCGCGGCGAGCGTGTCATCGACGCCCGGGGCCGGGCGCGCGCCCAGCCGATGGCGCGGGCCCCAGGCCGCGGCGATGAGGGCGAGGTGCTCGGCCACGGTGAGGTCGGGGTAGGCGGGCAGCCCGTCGAGCAGCACCGCGAGGTCCTCGCGGCGGCGTCGTCGCGCCTCGAAGGCAGGCATCCCCAGCACGTCCACGGCGCCCGACGTCGGCAGGTCGGCGCCCGCGACCAGGCGCAGCAGCGTCGTCTTGCCCGACCCGTTGCGGCCGGCGACCACGAGCGCCTCTCCGGGACCGACCTCGGCCGAGGTGGCGCCCAGCGCCTCGACGGCGCCGTGCGCGCGAGTCGCCTCGCGCACGCTCACGACGGGCGCCGCGGGACCGTCGTCGGACGTCATGCGCCCACCCTAGCCAGCGGCCTGGCCCAGACCCCGGCTCCTTGGGCGATCACCTGCCCGTCGCTGCGCCGTCGCTCGCGCGGATCGCGGCGACCTCGGCGCCGACGTACGCTTCGACCAGGTCCTCTTTGCCAGGGAAGTGACGGTGGCGCGTCGCGCGTGACCTGGCCCTCGGCGTCTGATCGACGCCGCCCGCGTGGACGCCCTCGGTGCGCAGGGGCGCGTCACCGCTCGTCTCACCAGCCGGACGGGGCCTCCCCCGGCTCCCCTCACCGCAAGGACCGAGACCATGAACGCCACCACCCCGGCCGACTCTGCGGCCACCGCGTCGAGCAAGCCCCCGGTCGTCCTCATCCACGGGCTCTGGATGACCCCCACGAGCTGGGACACCTGGGCCGAGCGGTTCCGCGCCGCCGGCCACGAGGTCATCGTCCCGGGCTGGCCCGGCATCGACGACCGCTCCCCCGCGGACGTCCGCCGCGATCCGTCGGCGCTGCGCGGCGTCGGCCTCACACAGATCGTCGACCACTACGAGCGCGTGATCCGCGCGCTTCCAGTCACGCCGATCATCATGGGGCACTCGTTCGGCGGCCTCATCACGCAACTGCTCGCCGACCGCGGCCTCGGCGCCGCGTACGTCGCAGTGGCGCCCGGGCAGCCCGCGGGCATCCCGACTCTCCCCCCGTCGACGGCGTGGACCGGCGCCCCCATCCTGAGCAACCCGTTCGCCCGAGGCGGCGCCAAGCCGCTGAGCAAGCGGCACTTCCACTTCACGTTCGGCAACGACCTGCCCCGCGCCGCGAGCGACCTCCTGTGGGCCGAGCAGGCGGTGCCCAGCGTCAACCGCGTCTTCTTCGAGGGCGTCGCCGGCGCCGTGACCGGCCGAGGCCCCTCGCGCGTCGACTTCGGGCGCGTCGGGCGCGCTCCACTCCTGGTCATCACAGGCGACCGCGACCACGTCGTCCCACCGGCCATCGGCAGGGCGATCGTCAAGCGCTACGCCAAGTCCGGGTCCCCCGCCGTCGTCGAGTACCGCGAGTACCCGGGCCGCACCCACCGGCTGGTCTCGCAGGACGGCTGGCAGGAGATCGCCGACGACGCGCTGGCGTGGGCGACGTCGCACCTGGACGCCGCCGCGCCCGCCGCGCCCGCCGCGCCCATGGTGTGATCTGCCGCCGGGAGCCCGCGTCTGCTTGGATGGCCGCCATGGCCGTCTTCGCCGTCACCTACGAGTACGCCCACGACCCCGAGCGCCTCGACGCGTCGCGGCCCGCGCACCGCGCGTTCCTCGGCGCGCTGCACGAGGCGGGAAGGGTGATCGTCTCCGGACCGCTGCCCGCCGACGACGCCGCCCCCGCGGGCGCGCTCATCCTCCTCGACGCGCCCGACCCCACCTCAGCCCGTGCGCTGCTCGACGACGACCCCTTCCGCCGCGAGGGCCTGGTCGCGCAGCGCACCGTGCGCGAGTGGGTTCCCGTGATCGGCTCGCTCGCGCGATGACCACCCCGCGACGCGTGCGCGTCGTCGGGAACTCGGGCTCCGGCAAGACGACGCTCGCCCGCGCGCTCGCGCGGCGACTGGACGTCCCGCATCTGGAGCTGGACGCCGTCTTCTGGGACGCGGGCTGGACGCACCGCGACCTGGGCGAGGCCCACGGTCGCCTGGCGGCCTTCCTCGCCGGCCCCGGCGCCGCCGGGTGGGTGGTCGACGGCAACTGGAGCACGGCGCTGAACGGAGCCCTCGACGACGTCGAGGTGATGCTGTGGCTCGACTACCCGCGGCGTGTGGTCATGCCGCGCGTGCTGTGGCGGACCGTGCTGCGGGGCGTGACCCGACGCGAGCTGTGGCACGGCAACCGCGAGCGGCTCGCCAACCTCGTGCGCCGCGACCCCGAGGAGAACATCGTGCGGTGGGCCTGGACCCAGCACGACGCCTACCGGGAGCGGTACACCGCCCTCTCGGGCGCCGATCCGCGCGTGGTGCGGCTGCGCTCGCCGCGCGAGGCGCGGGACTGGTTGCGCTCCCTGAGCGTCTGACCCGCCTCAATCCGCCAGCGACTCGCGCGCGCGGGTCCGCATCAGGCTCGCGACCGTCGCGATCGCGAGCGACCCCAGGATCACCAGCAGCGAGAGCCAGATCGGGATCTCGGGCGCCCACGCCACCCCCCGCCCCCCGTTGATGAACGACAACTGGTTGGCGTGCAGCGCCTCGAGGATGAGCTTGAGGCCGATGAACCCGAGGATCGTCGCGAGCGCGTACGGCAGGTACACCAGGCGCTCAAGCAGCCCGCCCAGCAGGAAGTAGAGCTGGCGCAGGCCCATGAGCGCGAACAGGTTGGTCGAGAACACGATGAACGGGTCGTGCGTGAGGCCGAAGATCGCGGGGATCGAGTCGAGCGCGAACAGCACGTCGGTCGAGCCGATGGCCACGAACACCACGACCATGGGCGTGAACAGCCGCTTGCCGTCGACGACGGTGCGCAGCCGACCGTCGTCGTAGGCGGTGTGCAGCGGCAGCACGCGCCGCAGGCCGCGGATGACGGCGTTCTCCTCGAACTCCTCGGGGTCGTCGTCTCCGCGCAGCAGCTTGATCGCGGTGTAGATGAGGAAGGCCCCGAACAGGTAGAACACCCACACGAACCGCTCGATGACCGCGGCTCCGGCGAGGATGAACGCGGCGCGCAGCACGAGCGCGACGATGATGCCGACCATGAGGACGCGCTGCTGGTAGTCCCGCGGCACCGCAAACCTGGTCATGATGATGACGAACACGAACAGGTTGTCGACGCTGAGGGAGTACTCGGTGAGCCAGCCCGCGACGAACTCCCCGGCGGGCGCCTGCCCGCCCACGGCCCACAGCACCCCGCCGAACACCACGGCGAGCGCCACGTAGAAGGCGACCCACAGGGCGCTCTCGCGCATGCTGGGCACGTGCGGGCGGCGCGCGACGACGAGGAGGTCGGCGACGAGCAGCACCCCCATCGCCGTCAGCGCGGCGACCTCGAACCAGGTCGGCAGCTCGTGGACCATCAACGCTCCTTGCTCTGGGGGACGGCACGGGCGCCGGCCTGCGGGTGGGCGGCGGCGAGCGCGCGCACCCGCCGGTCGCGCTGCAGTGAGGCGAATGTCGTGACCGCCAGGACCACGACGATGAAGCCTAGCGAGGCCGCGGTCGGGATCTCCGGGACGAGGGTGACGTGGCGGCCACTGTTGACGAACGGCAGCTCGTTGGTGTGCAGCGCGTGGACCAGCAGCTTGACGCCGATGAACCCGAGGATCGCCGCGAGCCCGTAGCCGAGGTAGACGAGGCGGTCGAGCAGCCCGTCGACCAGGAAGAAGAGTTGGCGCAGGCCCAGCAGCGAGAACGCGTTGGCGGCGAACACGAGGAACGTCTGCTCGGTGAGGCCGAAGATCGCCGGAATGGAGTCGACGGCGAACAGCAGGTCAGCCGAACCGATCGCGATCATGACCACGAGCATCGGCGTGATGAGCAGCCGACCGTCGGACCGGGTGGTGAGCCGGTCGCCGGCATAGGCCGACGACGTCGGCAGCACCCGGCGCACGAACCGCAGCACACCGTTCTCGTGGAACTCCTCGTCGTGGTCGTTCGCGTGCCTCAGCTGCGCGATGGCCGTCCACACCAGGAACGCGCCGAACAGGTAGAAGACCCAGGAGAACGTGGCGATGAGCGCGGCGCCGGCCACGATGAACGTGGTCCGCAGCACGAGCGCGACCGTGACGCCGACGAGCAGCACCTTTTGCTGGTACTCCCGCGGCACACGGAAGCTCGACATGATCAGCACGAACACGAACAGGTTGTCGACGCTCAGCGACTTCTCGGTGACGTAACCGGCGAAGTACTCACCGCCGTACTCGGCGCCCCAGACGAGCCACACCAGCGCGCCGAAGGCCACCGCGACGCCGACATAGATCGCCGACCAGCGGGCCGCCTCGCGCAGGGTCGGGGCGTGCGGGGTGCGCACGTGGCCGACGTAGTCGACGGCGAGCATTGCCACGATCGCGGCGACGGTCAGGGCCCAGGCCCAGAAGGGCACGGTCACAGGCGAAACCTCTCGGTGGGTAGGACGAAGCACCGAAGGTCTTCCTCCCCGCGCGAGCGCGCGGGCGGCGGAGCCGGACGGGCATCCTCACCCGCCGTGCTGACGACTCCCCCGTGACGAGGTACTCCCCTCCACGGGACGTACTCTACGGTAACCGCCGATCGGCCTGCGCCGACGTCCACACGGGGGCTGTGACCTGCGATTATGCGGTGGCTGCCTGCATTTGTCGCAACTCCTTCTTGAGCCCCGCGATCTCGTCGCGCAGGCGCGCGGCGACCTCGAACTGCAGCTCTGCGGCCGCGGCGTGCATCTGGTCGGACAGCTCCTGGATGAGCTCGGCGAGCTCTCCCGCGGCGGCCCCCGCGAGGCGGTTGCCCGTGGTGGCGCCCTCCTTGGGGCTGCCTGGCACCGGCGCCTTGGCCCGGCGCGCGCCGGGGTCGACCGCCTTGCGGTAACCGCCCGCGAGAAGCTGTTGGGTGTCGATGTCCTCGCGCGCGAGCATGTCGGTGACGTCGGCGATCTTCTTGCGCAACGGCTGGGGGTCGACGCCGTTGTCGCGGTTGTAGGCGACCTGCTTCTCGCGGCGCCTGTTGGTCTCCTCGATGGCCTGGGCCATCGCGGGTGTCACCTTGTCGGCGTACATGTGCACCTGCCCCGTGACGTTGCGCGCCGCGCGGCCGATGGTCTGGATGAGCGACGTGGCCGAGCGCAGGAAGCCCTCCTTGTCGGCGTCGAGGATCGCCACGAGCGAGACCTCGGGCAGGTCGAGGCCCTCGCGAAGCAGGTTGATGCCCACCAGCACGTCGAACTGGCCCAGGCGCAGCTCACGCAGCAGCTCGACGCGGCGCAGCGTGTCGACCTCGGAGTGCAGGTACTGCACACGCACGCCCTTCTCCAGGAAGTAGTCCGTGAGGTCCTCGGCCATCTTCTTGGTCAGCGTGGTGACCAGGACGCGCTCGTCGCGTTCGGTCCGGGCGCGGATCTCCTCGAGCAGGTCGTCGATCTGTCCGGTCGTGGGCTTGACCACGACCTCCGGGTCCACCAGGCCCGTGGGCCGGATGACCTGTTCGACGACGCCGTCGGACAGGGACAGCTCGTACGGGCCGGGGGTCGCCGACAGGTAGACCGTCTGTCCGATGCGCTCAACGAACTCCTCCCAGCGCAGCGGCCGGTTGTCCATCGCGGACGGCAGGCGGAACCCGTGCTCCACGAGCGAGCGCTTGCGCGACATGTCGCCCTCGAACATCGCGCCGATCTGCGGCACGGTCTGGTGCGACTCGTCGATGACGAGCAGGAAGTCCTCGGGGAAGTAGTCGAGCAAGGTGTTGGGCGGCGTGCCTGGCGCGCGCCCGTCGATGTGCATCGAGTAGTTCTCGATGCCGTTGCACGAGCCGATCTGCCGCATCATCTCGATGTCGTAGGTGGTGCGCATGCGCAGGCGCTGCGCCTCGAGCAGCTTGTTCTGCCGCTCCAGCGTGGCCAGGCGCTCCCCGAGCTCGGTCTCGATGCCCTGGATGGCGCGCTCCATGCGCTCGGGGCCCGCGACATAGTGCGTCGCGGGGAACAGGTAGACGCTCTGCTCCTGACGCACCACCTCGCCGGTGAGCGGGTGCAGCGTCGCGATCGCCTCGATCTCGTCGCCGAAGAACTCGATGCGCACCGCGAGCTCCTCGTAGACCGGGATGATCTCGACCGTATCGCCGCGCACGCGGAACGTGCCGCGGGTGAACGCGAGGTCGTTGCGGGTGTACTGCATCTGCACGAACCGCCGCAGCATCTGGTCGCGGTCCACCACGTCGCCGACGTCGAGCCGGACCATGCGGTCGACGTACTCCTGCGGGGTGCCCAGGCCGTAGATGCAGCTGACCGAGGCGACGACGACGACGTCGCGCCTGGTGAGCAGGTTCGACGTCGCCGAGTGCCGCAGCCTCTCGACCTCGTCGTTGATCGAGCTGTCCTTCTCGATGTAGGTGTCCGTCTGCGCGATGTACGCCTCAGGCTGGTAGTAGTCGTAGTAGGAGACGAAGTACTCGACCGCGTTGTGGGGCAGCAGTTCGCGGAACTCCGTCGCGAGCTGCGCGGCGAGCGTCTTGTTGGGCGCCATGACCAGCGTCGGGCGCTGCAGCCTCTCGATGAGCCACGCCGTCGTCGCGCTCTTGCCGGTGCCCGTGGCGCCCAGCAGCACGACGTCCTTCTCGCCCGCCTGGATCCGCCGGGTCAGGTCGTCGATCGCCGTCGGCTGGTCACCCGACGGGGTGTACTCCGAGATGACCTCGAACGGGGCCACCGCGCGCTGCAGATCGGTCACGGGTCGCATGTCACCACCGTAAGCCGCGGGTCCGACATCGGTGTCCGACCCACGGCCCGGGCTCCGGCCCGGCCGAAGCGGGTGAGTGCTGCTAGCCTCGGGCGAGCATGCTGGGCGACGACGACCACAGGAGAGGACGACCGGTGTTGCGACGACTCGACCCGGTCCGGATCCTGTCTGCCTTGACCTTGCTGGCCGCAGTGGTGCTGGCGGGTTGGTGGGCGTGGGAGAACCTGGGCACGTCGTGGCGCGCCAATCACGCGGAGGCGACCGCGCTCGACGCGTACACGAGCGACCATCCGCTCCCCGACCAGGTCGGCGAACTGCGTGACGACCTGGACAACGCGCCGCCGGGGCCGGCCGCCGGGACCATGGGCGTGCTGTGGGTCCCGTCGTGGGCCGGCGAGCAGGGCGTGCGGCGCGACACGCACGACGGGCGCACGCCCATCGTGGTCGGCGTCACCAACGCCGTGCTCGCGCGCGGCGCGGCGGGCTGGTTCCCGCAGAGCCCGGCGCCGGGCGAGGTCGGCAACACGGCGCTCGCCGGGCACCGGCGCACCTACGGCGACAACTTCCTGCACATCGACGACCTGGTCGCGGGCGACGCCATCGTGGTCGAGACGCCCCAGGCGTGGTTCGTCTACGAGGTGCGCGTCCCGGGCTACCTGGTCGATCCCGCGCGCGGCGCCGAGGTGCTGGCGCCCGCGCCCGCCGGGCTGCGCGACGGCGGCCGGTACCTCACGCTCGTGTCATGCCACTCGGTGACCGACGGTGAGTGGGGCAACGACCACCGCATGATCGTGCACGCCGAGCAGGTCGGCTGGCTCCCCCACGACGCCGGCGTGCCGCCTCAGCTCGCGGGGCTCGCCTCGGCGTCGGCCTCGGCGGCGACGCGCTCCCACAGCACGTCGACCTGAGCCTCGAGCGCCTCGCGCGAGCCAGACCCGTCGAGCACGACGTCAGCCACGGACAGCCGTTCGTCGTCGGGCGCCTGCGCGGCGACGCGCGCCCGGGCTGCGGGCTCGTCGAGGCCGCGCTGCGAGACCAGGCGCGTGATGCGCACCTCGACGGGCGCGTCGACGACGACGAGCAGCCCGAAGTGGTCGGCCTGGCCCGTCTCGACCAGCAGCGGGATGTCGTGCACGACGACGGCGCGCGCGTCGCGGGCGGCCGCGGCGGCCTCGCGCTCGGCGGCCAGGCGCCGCACCTCGGGGTGCACGATCCGCTCGAGCGCCCGGCGCGCGTCGTCGTCAGCGAAGACGCGCACGCCGAGCGCGGGCCGGTCGAGTGACCCGTCGGACGCGATGACCCCGGGGCCGAAGGCCTCGGCGATCCGCTCCAGGCCCACCGAGCCGGGCGCGACGGCGTCGCGCGCGAGCTGGTCGTGGTCGATGACGACGGCGCCGAGCGCGGCGAGGCGCCGCGAGACGACGGTCTTGCCCGCCGCGATGCCGCCGGTCAGTCCGATGCGGAGCATGGCGACCATCCTGCCCTACGGCTGCGGCCCGTCGTCTGCCGCGACGACGCGCAGCAGCCGCACGAGCTCCTCGCGCGCTGGTGGGGAGAGCCGGCTCAGCCGCGCGGCGGCCCCCCGGCGCCGTTCGAGCGACACGCGCGCCAGGGCCTCGCGGCCGGCGTCGGTGAGCTCGACCAGGCGCGCGCGCCGGTCGCGGGGATCGGCCAGGCGGCGCACGAACCCGTCGGCCTCCGCCTGATCGATCTTGGTCGTCACCGAGCGCGGCGCGACGTCGAGGGCTTCGGCCAGGTCGACGGCGCGCAGCGGGCTGCGCGCGTGCGCCAGCACGCGCAGCAGCCGCAGTTGGCCCGGGGTCACCCCCGCGGCGCCCGACCCCGCCGCGTCGCGCCGCAGACCACGGCTGGCGGCGTGCAGGGCGTCCACGAAGGCCCAGGCGACGTCGTCATGGTGCTCCATACGGGGAATACTACCGGCACTCCTGAGGTTCCCACATGATGAGTTATCCTCAGCATATCGACGTCCCGCCCAGGAGGCCCCATGACGATGCCCCACTCCCCGATGAACGGCCGCGGCGGTGGCCGCGGCATGCGCACCTTCCTCCAAGACTCCTCGGTGACCGAGCACCAGTTGGCGCGCCCGACGCTGCGCCGCGTGCTCGCCTTCGCGAGGCCGTACCGGGGCCGCCTCACGCTCTTTCTGCTCCTGCTCGCGATCGACGCCGCCGCCGGCGCCGCGACGCCCCTGCTCTTCCGCCACCTCATCGACGACGGCATCGGCGCGGGTGACCGCCGCCTGGTCGTCGTGCTCGCCACGGCCGCGGCGGTCCTCGCGCTCGTCTCGGCCGGACTGTCGGTCGCCGAGCGATGGGTGTCCTCGTTCGTCGGCGAGGGGCTGATCCTCGACCTGCGCACCGCGGTCTTCGACCACGTGCAGCGCATGCCGCTCGCCTTCTTCTCGCGCACGCGCACCGGAGCCCTCGTGCAGCGGCTCAACGGCGACGTGCTCGGCGCCCAGCAGGCCTTCACCTCGACGTTGCAGACCGTCGTCTCCAACGGGCTGACCATCGTGTTCACGCTCGCCGCGATGTTCGCCATGTCGTGGCGGCTCACACTGCTCGCCCTGGTGCTGCTGCCCGCGTTCGTGGCGCCCGCGCGGTGGTTCGGCAAGCGCCTGGCGACACTGACCCGGGAGGGCTACGAGCTCAACGCCGACGCCGGCCAGCTCATGAACGAGCGCTTCAACGTCGCCGGGGCGCACCTGGCCAAGGTGTTCGGCGACCCCGCCCGCGAGTCGGCGCGCTACGAGGCCACGGCCCGCAAGCTGCGCGACCTCGGGGTGCGCCGCGCCCTGCTGGGCACGTGGTTCCGTGTCGGTCTGACGACGCTCGCGTCGCTCGCCGTCGCGGTCGTCTACGGGCTCGGCGGCCTTCAGGCCATCTCCGGCGAGCTCACCGTCGGCGTCGTCGTCGCCATGACCGCATTCCTCGGACGCCTGTACGGTCCGCTGACCGCGATGAGCAATGTGCAGGTCGACGTCATGACCGCGCTGGTCAGCTTCGAGCGCGTGCTTGAGGTGCTCGACCTGACCCCGGCCATCGCCGAGCGGCCGGGCGCCGCCGATCTGCGCGCGGCCGTCACCGCGCGCGGCGCCGGCGTCGAGCTCGACGGCGTCTGGTTCCGCTACCCGCGCGCCGACGAGGTCTCGCTCGCCTCGCTCGAGTCCGTCGCGACGCTGCGCGGCGACCCCACCGACGACACGCTCAAGGAGGTGTCGTTCGCCGTGCCACCGGGCGCCATGGTCGCCCTCGTCGGCCCGTCGGGCGCGGGCAAGACCACGATCTCGCAGCTCGTCTCACGCATGTACGACCCGACCGCGGGCGCCGTGCGGATCGCGGGACTCGACCTGCGCGACGTCACGCTCGACTCGCTGCGCGGCACGGTCGGCGTCGTGTCGCAGGAGGCGCACCTCTTCCACGACACGATCGCGGAGAACCTGCGGTTCGCTCGCCCCGAGGCGAGCGACGCCGACCTTGAGGCCGCGCTGCGCGGCGCACACGTGTGGGACCTGGTGGCGAGCCTGCCCGAGGGCCTGGACACCGTCGTCGGCGACCGCGGCTACCGGCTGTCGGGCGGCGAGCGCCAGCGTCTGGCGATCGCACGGCTGCTGCTCAAGGCGCCCGACGTCGTCGTGCTCGACGAGGCCACCGCGCACCTCGACTCGGAGAGCGAGGCGGCCGTCCAGGCGGCCCTCGACCGGGCGCTGGTGGGCCGCACCAGCCTGGTCATCGCACACCGCCTGTCGACCGTCCGGGCGGCCGACCTCATCGTCGTGCTCGACGGCGGCCGCGTCGTCGAGTCGGGCACGCACACCGACCTGCTCGCGGCCGGAGGGCTCTACGCGGACCTGCACGCGACGCAGTTCGCCCACGAGCCCGCGGCCTGACACGCGAACGGCGCGCGGTCCCAGCGCCGTGAGCGCGCCATGCGCGCGCCGTCGCACCGAAAGCACACGGTCACAGGGACGCGAGCGCCTCGTCCAGGTCGGGGTGGCGGAAGCGGAAGCCGGCGCGCTCCAGCGCCGCCGGCACGGCCCGCTGGCTCACGAACAGCAGCGACTCGACCAGCGGCCCGACGCCGAACGGGAGCGCCGTCGCCAGGCGCGGGATCGTCAGGGGCGCCCGCCGACCGAGCGAGCGGGCGAAGGACCGGGCGAACTGGGCGTTGGTCACCGGGTGCGGCGACACGAGATTGGCGGCGCCGGCCAGTGACGGCGTCTCGATGGCGTGGCGGATCGCCGCGACCTCGTCGTCGAGGTGGATCCACGACATCCACTGCCGCCCGTCGCCGGCCTTCGCGCCGAGCCCGAGCCGGAACGCCACGCGCTGCGGACCGAGTGCGCCTCCCGAGGTGGCCAGGACCATGCCCGTGCGCACGTGGACCACGCGCACACCGGCCTCGCGCGCGGCGCGCGTCGCCGCCTCCCATGCGACACACACGCGGGCGAGGAAGTCACCGCCGGGCTCGGCGTCCTCGGTGAGCACCTGGTCGCCGCGGCTGCCGTAGTACCCGACAGCCGACCCGGACACGAGCACCCGCGGCGGCCGCGCCAGGCGCGCCATCGCGCCGGCGAGCAGTGCGGCGCCGTCGCGGCGGCTGCCCAAAATCCGCTCCCGTCGCGCCGCGCTCCAGGGTCCAGAGGCCACCCCTTGGCCCGCGAGGTGCACGACGGCGTCGAGGCCCTCCAGTCCCGAGCCGTCGATCACACCCCGCTCCGGGTCCCAGGCGACGCCCGCGCCCGGGCGGCCCGGGCGCACCAACGGCACGACACGGTGGCCGTCGGCCGTGAGCGACCAGGTCAGCGCGCGTCCGATCAGACCGCTGGCGCCGGAGACGGCGATGTCCATGGCGCGCTGCCTCAGCTCACGCCGACGTGTCCGCCGGCGAGGGCCAGCGCGAGGGCGGCCATGGTCTCGCCGTCGGTGATCTCGCCGCTGGCCATCATGGCGAGCGCCGTGCCGAACGGGACCCAGCGCACCTGCTCGATGCCCTCCTCGGCCTGGGACATGGCCAGCGCCGCGTCACGTGCCGTGCGCAGCCCTCTCGCGACGAACACAACCTCGGGAGCCACGCACACGCCGTTGAGCGCGTTCATGGCGCCCACGCGCACCCACTCGTCCGCCTCCAGACCGGCCTCCTCGCGCAGCTCACGCTGCGCCGCGACCAGCGCCGGCTCGCCGTCGCTGCCGCCCGCGACGACCTCGAGCGAGCGGCCGACCGTGTAGCGGTCGACGTCGACCAGCAGGACCCGGTCCGCGTCATCGAGCGCGACGACGAAGACCGCCGGATGTCGCATCTCCACGACGCCGTAGAGGCCGTCGCGCCCGTCGGGCATGACCACCTCGTCCTCCCTGACGCGGATCCACTGGTTCGAGTATGCGGTGCGGGACGAGCGAGTGCGCCAGGCCATGGGGCCACCCTAGACAACGGCGAAGGCCCGCCACCCCCGAGGGGTGGCGGGCCTTCGCGTGCGATCAGGCGATCGGCTCAGGCGGTCAGTTGCCGGTGAGCTTCTCGCGCAGCGCGGCGAGCGCCTCGTCCGAGGCGAGCGTGCCGGTCGCCTCCACGGCCGGAGCGGCCGAGGAGTAGGACGACGAGCCGCCGCCCGTCGCGGTGTCGGCCGCGGCGTCCGCGTCGGCCGCGTAGGCCGCGCGCACCTGCTCGCGGTGAGCCGTCCAGCGCTCGTGGGCCTTGGCGTACTCGGCCTCCCAGGCCTCGCGCTGCGCCTCGAAGCCCTCGAGCCACTCGTTGGTCTCCGGGTCGAAGCCCTCGGGGTACTTGTACTCCCCGTTCTCGTCGTACTCGGCGGCCATGCCGTACAGCGCGGGGTCGAAGTCCTCGGACTCCGGGTCCACGCCCTCGTTGGCCTGCTTGAGCGACAGCGAGATGCGGCGGCGCTCCAGGTCGATGTCGATGACCTTGACGAACACCTCCTGGCCCACCGTGACGACCTGCTCAGGCAGCTCGACGTGGCGCACGGCCAGCTCCGAGATGTGCACGAGGCCCTCGATGCCGTCCTCGACGCGCACGAACGCGCCGAACGGGACGAGCTTGGTGACCTTGCCGGGCACGACCTGGCCGATGGCGTGGGTGCGCGCGAAGGTCTGCCACGGGTCCTCCTGCGTCGCCTTGAGCGACAGGGAGACACGCTCGCGGTCGAAGTCGACGTCGAGCACCTCGACCGTGACCTCCTGGCCGACCTCGACGACCTCGGACGGGTGGTCGATGTGCTTCCAGGACAGCTCCGAGACGTGCACCAGACCGTCGACGCCGCCGAGGTCCACGAACGCGCCGAAGTTGACGATCGACGAGACGACACCGGGGCGGACCTGGCCCTTCTGCAGGGTCTGCAGGAAGGTCGAGCGCACCTCGGACTGCGTCTGCTCGAGCCAGGCGCGGCGCGAGAGCACGACGTTGTTGCGGTTCTTGTCGAGCTCGATGATCTTCGCCTCGATCTCCTTGCCGACGTACGGCATGAGGTCGCGGACACGACGCATCTCCACGAGCGAGGCGGGCAGGAAGCCGCGAAGACCGATGTCGAGGATGAGGCCGCCCTTGACGACCTCGATGACGGTGCCGGTGACGACGCCGTCCTCCTCCTTGATCTTCTCGATCGTGCCCCAGGCGCGCTCGTACTGGGCGCGCTTCTTGGACAGGATCAGGCGACCCTCCTTGTCCTCCTTCTGGAGGACCAGGGCCTCGACGACGTCGCCGAGGCTCACGACCTCGGACGGGTCGACGTCGTGCTTGATGGACAGCTCGCGCGAGGGGATCACACCCTCGGTCTTGTAGCCGATGTCGAGGAGGACCTCGTCACGGTCGACCTTGACGATCGTGCCCTCGACGATGTCACCATCGTTGAAGTTCTTGATGGTGGCGTCGATGGCGGCAAGAAGGTCTTCCTCGGTGCCGATGTCGTTGACGGCGACCTGCGGGACGGACCTCGTAGTGGGGATGGTCATGAAGTGGATGCTCCGATGTGGACAAGGAGTCGTGCGGACAGGGGCTTGGCGCCTCGACCACCTGTCGGCGGGCGCACGGCACCGCCGACCATCCTAGCGACGGCGGGCACGGAGGGTCAATCCGCGCTCACGCAGGTCACGGACGGGGTCAGGGCGACGCTCAGGTCAGGCCAGCGTCTGGGCCACGTCGAGCAGCTCGGTGGGCACGTGCTTGACCTTGCCGGCGATCTCGGACAGCGGCACCAGCACGATCTCGTCGCCGCGCAGCGCCGTCATCATCCCCGTCTCGCCGCGGGTCACCGCGTCGATCGCGGCGACGCCGAAGCGCGAGCCCAGGATGCGGTCGGCCGCCGTCGGCGAGCCACCACGCTGGATGTGGCCGAGCACCGTCACACGGGTGTCGAACCCGGTGCGGTCGGCGATCTCCACCTTGAGGCGCTCCGAGATCGACCCGGCGACGATCTCGCCGAACCGCCCCAGCTGCGTCTCGTACTGCATCGACGTGCCCTCGGCGGGCACCGCGCCCTCGGCCACGACGATGATCGAGAAGCTCGCGTGCGCCCGGTGGCGGTGCTTGAGGAACTTGACGATCTTGTCGATGTCGAAGGGCTGCTCGGGGGCGAGCACCACCTCGGCGCCGCCCGCGATGCCCGCGGTCGCGGCGATCCAGCCGGCCGTGCGGCCCATGACCTCGACGAGCATGACGCGGTTGTGCGACTCGGCCGTGGTGTGGATGCGGTCGACGGCCTCGGTCGCGATGGTCACCGCGGTGTCGAATCCGATCGAGCGGTCGGTGCCCCACACGTCGTTGTCGATCGTCTTGGGGATCGCGACGATGCGGATGCCCGCCTCGGCGACCTTGCTCGCGGCGTGCAGCGTGCCGTCACCGCCGACGACGATGAGCGCCTCGATGCGCTCGGCCTCGAGCGTCGACAGGACCGCGTCCATGCCGCCGTCGTCCGAGTGCGGGTGGTAGCGCGCCGTTCCGAGCAGCGTTCCGCCCGTCGCCAGGACGTTGCGGATGTGCTGGCGCCCCAGTTGCATGACGTCGCCGTCAGCCAGGCCGCGCCAGCCGTTGCGGAAGCCCACGATCGAGTGACCGTGGCGGCCCTCGCCCCGCTTGACCACGGCCCTGATCGCCGCGTTCAGTCCGGGAACGTCCCCGCCACCGGTCAGCAGTCCGACTCGCACGCATCCTCCAGGTCTTCGACGTCCCCAGGTCCTCGGCGCGCTGATTGCGCACCGCCTCGATCCTATCGATGTGGCCTGTCCACGTCGTGTCGGAGACGCCTCGTGTGGCCCCACGCGCCAGTTCACCCGGCAGGATGGGCGCATGAGCGAGATCGAGTCGGTCGGCTACCGCCACGTCCCCGACGCTGAGGGCGGGGCTGCGGGCCGCGGGTGGTGGGACGCGCACGCCGCCGAGTACCTCGACGAGCACCGCGAGTTCCTCGGCGACGCCGGGTTCCGTTGGGGGCCCGAGGGCCTCACCGAGGCGCAGGCGCACCTGCTCGGCGACGTGGCCGGGCGCCGGGTGCTCGAGGTCGGCGCGGGCGGCGCGCAGTGCTCACGCTGGCTGGCCACGCGCGGCGCCGACGTCGTGGCCACCGACGTCTCGCACGGCATGCTCGCCGCCGCCGCGAGGCTCGACGCCGCCACGGGCGCGCGCGTCCCGGTGCTGCAGGCGGACGCGCGGGCGCTGCCGTTCGCCGACGCCTCGTTCGACGTCGCGTTCACCTCGTTCGGCGCCATCCCGTTCGTGCCCGACGCCGCGCGCGTCCACGCCGAGGCGGCCCGGGTGCTGCGTCCGGGCGGCCGCTGGGTGTTCTCGGTGACGCACCCGCTGCGCTGGGCGTTCCCCGACGATCCGACGACGCGCGGGCTGACGGCGCACCGCTCCTACTTCGACCGCCGCCCCTACGTCGAGCAGGACGCGTCGGGACGTGTGGTGTACGCCGAGTACCACCGCACGGTGGGCGACCACGTGCGCGACGTCGTCACGGCGGGCCTGCGCCTGCTCGACCTGGTCGAGCCCGAGTGGCCCGCCTGGAACGACCAGGTCTGGGGCGGCTGGGGCCCCGAGCGCGGCGCCTACCTGCCGGGGACCGCCGTCTTCGTCTGCGAGCGTCCCGCCTGAGCGGAGCCGTCCGCGGGCGCGGCGGCCCGGCGGCCCGAGGAGAGGGCCGGGACCGCGATCGCGGCGAGCGTCAGCGCGACGCCCACGAGCGTGGTGAGCGAGGGCGCGACGCCCGTGGCGACGTCGAGCAGGAGCGCTCCGGTGATCTGGCCCGCGATGAGCGACAGCGCGAGCAGCAGCGCGCCGATGCGGTGCACGACGGCGGCCGCGGTGCCGATGAACACCACGCCCAGCGCCCCACCGGTGTACATCCACCACTCGCCCGGCAGACCGCCGTCGGGCAGGCCCTGGATGGCGAGCGAGACGGCCAGGACGACAAGCAGGGCCATCGTGCCGACGAGGAAGTTGACGAACGTCGCGGCCAGCGCGCCGGCGCCGCGGTCGACACGGTCGCCGAACGGGGCGTGGCTCGCGGTCGTCTCGACGCGGCCGTTGACCGCGTGCTGCGCGGCGACGAACACGCCGGCGACCAGCGGCAGCGCGACCAGGCCCAGGTGCTCGGCGGAGCCGAGGCGCGGCCACTGGCTGACGACGACGGCGGCCACCGCGAGCGCCGGCCCGACCGCGCGGCCGGGGGTGATGGCGCGCTTGCCGCCCGGGGCGAACCCGAGCCGGTCGCACACCAGAGAGCTGACCGACTGGCCCGCGGTGACCGCGACGACGAACAGCGCGACGCCCAACGAGCCGACCGTCATGCCCTGGGCGGTGACGAACAGGCCGCCCGCCGCGCCGCCGATGACCTGGAACCAGCGCAGGCGGCCGATGCCGGGCACGCCGCGATGCGCGGCCCGGACGGCCTCGCTCGCGCCCTGGCGCCCCGCGCGCAGGCTGGCGGCGACACGCCGCAGGCCGGTGCGCGTCTTGGGCGAGATGGCGACGAGGAGCGTCAGGATGGCCAGCGCCGAGGCGAAGTTGATCGTGGCGGCGAGGAACCCGTTGCCGAGGGCTGCGCCGAACGAGCCGTTGACGCGGCTTTGGACGGCCGAGACGAGGCCGGCGCCGAAGGCGGCGGCCTCTGCGGCGACGCGCAGCCGCGCGGCTCGGCGCGCCGCGTCGTCGTCGAGCGGGCGGGGCGCATCCGAGCGCGTGGGGCCGGATCCGTGGCCGGCGCGCTCGGTCGTGGGGGTGGTGGTCACGAGCCTCCAGGCTAGGAGCGCGGCGACCGCCGTTCGGCCGGCGGGCGGGCTGCGCGCGGCGGCGCGGCGCACACCGCGCCGCGCCGGGCTCAGGAGCGCAGGATGCCGCTCATCCGCTTGCCGCGCGCGAGCTCGTCGACCAGCTTGTCGAGCCATCGCGCCTGCTGGTGCAGCGGGTCCTCGATGTCCTCGACCCGGTACCCACAGATGACGCCCTTGATCAGGGCCGCGTTGGGGTTCATCGCCGGCGCGCCGGCGAAGAACTCGGCGAGGTTGCGTCCGTCCGCGACGGCCGCTGCGATGCCGTCGTCGTCATACCCCGTCAGCCACGTGATGACCTGATGCAGCTCCTCAAGCGTCCGCCCCTTGCGCTCGACCTTCTGCGCGTAGAGCGGGTAGACGCTCGCGAACGTCATGCGCGCGATGCGGTCACTGCGCCCTGTCGTGGCGACTCGCGGGGCCGTTGTGCTGCCGCTCATGGTCACTCCCCCGGATGTGCGGTCTTGTACTTGCCCTCCAGCATGGCGGTCCACAGCCCGAGCGCGAGTCCGGCGGCGAACGTCACGACGGCGACCGCCGCCGTGCCGACTCCGGCGCCCGTGTAGTCGATCGTCTCGGCGCTGTGGGTCGGCACCACGATCAGCACGGTGCTGGCCAGCACCAGACCGATGATGAAGTGGTAGACGCGCGAGTGGTGGCGGTCGATCAGACGCTCCATGAGCTTGGAGAACGCGAGGATCGCGGCCATGCCGCCGATCGCGATCGGCAGGAAGGTGCCGAGCAGGTCGCGGTCGCGGAAGCCCTGGAGCATGGGCGAGAAGAGCCCGAGGATGAGCAGCAGGTTCGACGGCGACAGGCCCGGGACCAGCACGCCCAGCGCGATGAGCGCGCCCGCCAGCACGAACCCGGCGAAGTTCGCGGGCACTGTGCCCGCGACCGCGGGCAGCAGGTAGAGCACCACGAGCGCGACGACGAAGGTCGCCGCCAGCCACACGACGTCGACGAGGTCGCGGCGCGTGCGCGCGACCGACTCACGAGCCAGCGACGGCAGTGTGCCGAGGATCGCGCCCGCGAACCCCCACAGCACGACGACCTGCCAGCGTTCGAGCAGGTACTCGAGCGGTCGGCTGAGCAGCACGAGGCCCAGCACGCCGCCGATGGCAACGGGCAGGAAGTACAGGAGATTGGCCTTGAAGTCGCGCGTCAGGTGCGCGAGGAAGCGCAGCATCCGCTCGTAGATGCCGAGGATCGCGGCGAGCACGCCACCCGACACGCCCGGCAGGATGAACCCGAGCGAGATGACAATGCCCTTGACGAGGCGGATGAACCAGTCCATAGGTCCCAGGATCGTAGGTGGCCGCCGTGCGTGCGCGGGCGGCGTGGCGTCCGGCATCAGTGCCCCGCGGCGTGCCACGTGTCCCCCGTCCCGACCGAGACGTCCAGCGGCACGTCCAGCGGATAGGCCGCGCCCATCTGCGCGCGCAGCACCTCCTGCGCCGCCTCGAGCTCGCCCGGTGCGACCTCGACCACGAGCTCGTCGTGCACCTGGAGCAGGAGCCGCGAGCGCAGCGCGCGTGCGTCGAACTCGGTCTGGACCTTGAGCATCGCGAGCTTGATGATGTCCGCCGCGCTGCCCTGGATCGGGGCGTTGAGCGCCATGCGCTCGGCCATCTGCCGCCGCTGGCGGTTGTCGCTGGTCAGGTCGGGCAGGTAGCGGCGCCGGCCCAGCACGGTCGCGGTGAACCCGGTCGCGCGCGCCTCCTCGACCACGCCGTCCAGGTACTCGCGCACGCCGCCGAAGCGGGCGAAGTAGTCGTCCATGAGGCCTTGCGCCTCCCCCGTCGTGACCCCGAGCTGCTGCGAGAGCCCGAACGCCGAGAGCCCATAGGCCAGCCCGTAGGACATGGCCTTGACCTTGGAGCGCATCTCGGGCGTCACGTCGGCGGGCTCGACGCCGAACACGCGCGAGCCCACGTACCGGTGCAGGTCCTCGCCGCTGCGGAACGCCTCGATGAGCCCGGCGTCGCCCGACAGGTGCGCCATGATGCGCATCTCGATCTGCGAGTAGTCGGCCGTCAGCAGCGTCTCGTACCCCTCCCCGACCCGGAACGCGCGCCGAATCTGACGCCCCGCCTCGGTGCGGATGGGGATGTTCTGCAGGTTTGGCTCGGTCGAGCTCAGCCGCCCGGTCGCGGCGATGGTCTGCTGGAACGTCGTGTGGATGCGACCGTCGGGCTGCACCGACTTCAGCAGCCCCTCGACCGTGACGCGCAGCTTGCTCGCGTCACGGTGCGCGAGCAGGTGCTCAAGAAACGGGTGCCCGGTGCGCGCGAACAGCTCGGCGAGCGCCGCGGCGTCGGTGGTGTAGCCCGTCTTGGTCCGCTTGGTCTTGGGCATGTCGAGCTCGCCGAACAGCACCTCCTGGAGCTGCTTGGGCGAGCCGAGGTTCACCTCGTGCCCGATCGCGTCGTAGGCCTCGCCCGCCGCGTGGGCGACCTGCGCGGCGAACCCGCTCTCCAGCTCGGTGAGGTAGGCGGTGTCGGCCGCGATGCCCGTCGCCTCCATGCGCGCGAGCACCCACGACAGGGGCAGCTCGACGTCCGTGAGCAGGTGCGCGGCGCCGCGGTCGGCGAGCTGGCCGGCCAGCGCGTCCGACAGGTCGACGACGGCCGCCGCTCGCGCGGCCTCGCGGGCCCCGCGCGAGCCCGCGGCGTCGAGGGCGAGGTCGAGGGCGCCCTGAGCGCCGTCGTCGTCGGCGCCCAGCTCGCGGCCCAGGTGCCGGGCCACGAGGTCGCCCAGGTCGTAGCCGCGCTGGTCCGGATAGCACAGGTAGGCGGCCAGCTCCGTGTCGAAGACGACGCCGTCGAGCGTGAGGCCGCGCGAGGCGAGCCCGTGCCACGCCGCCTTGGCGCCGTGCAGCACCTTGGGCCGGGCCGCGTCGGTGAGCCACGCGGCGAGCGCGCGCTCGTCGTCGGGCGCGATCTCGGCCAGGTCGAGCGCGACGGCCTGCCCGCCCTCGGCGAGCGCCACACCCCACGCGTCGCCCGCGGCCGGCGTGCCGCGGCCCGAGACGTCGACGCCGACGGCGCGCTCGCCACGCGCCGCGAGCCAGTCGCCGAGTCCGCCGGTGGGCAGGTCCACGACGTCGAGCTCGAAGGCCGCCTCGGCGGGCGCGCTCGCGTCGTGTGCGGCCTCCGGGTCCACCGCCAGCAGCCGGTCGCGCAGCGCGCCGAACTGCAGCGCGTCGGAGATGCGGTGCACGGCCTCACGGTCGAAGCCGCGCAATGCGAGGTCGTCGGGGCCGAGGGGCAGCTCGACGTCGCGCAGCAGCGCGTTGAGCTCGCGGTTGAGCCGCACCTGGTCGACCGCCTCCCGCAGATTCTGCGCGGCCTTGCCCTTGAGCTCGCCGACATGCTCGAGCAGCGCGTCGAGTCCGCCGAACTGCGCGACCCACTTGGCGGCCGTCTTGGGCCCCACACCCGCGACGCCCGGCAGGTTGTCGCTCGTCTCGCCGACCAGCGCGGCGAGGTCGGGGTACTGGTGCGGGGGCACGCCGTACTTGTCGGCCACCGCCTGGGGCGTGTAGCGCGCGAGCTCGGACACGCCGCGCACCGGGTACAGCAGCGTCACGTCGCCGTCGACGAGTTGGATCGAGTCGCGGTCGCCCGAGCAGACCAGCACCTCCATGCCCGCTGCGGACGCCTGCCCGGCGAGCGTGGCGATGATGTCGTCCGCCTCGATGCCCTCACGTTCGAGGGCCGGAACCCGCAGCGCCTCGAGCACCTCCTTGATGAGGGGCACCTGGCCCTTGAACGGCGCGGGCGTCTCGCTGCGCGTGCCCTTGTACTCCGGGTAGCGCTCGGTGCGGAACGACCGGCGCGAGACGTCGAACGCGACCGCCACGTGCGTCGGCTGCTCGTCGCCGATCAGCTTGGTGAGCATCGAGGTGAACCCGTAGACCGCGTTGGTCACCTGACCCGATGTGGTCGCCATGGTGTCGGGCAGTGCGAAGAACGCGCGGTAGGCCATCGAGTGCCCGTCGACGAGCAGGAGACGGGGGCGGCCAGGGGTCCGGCTTGTCGCGGGGGTGGTCACTGGGCCAACCTACCTGGCGTGACCGACACACCACTGGCGAGCGGCACGCCCTCGCCCGACGCCCCCCGTCCCGCCCATCCCGCGCCCGGCGCGAACGCCGCTCCGGGCCTGGCCCTGCCCCCGATCGACGGCACGCTCATCGAGCGGATGGGCATCGAGCTCACCAAGGTCAGCGCGCAGCGCACCTGCGGCACGATGCCCGTCGCCGGCAACACCCAGCCGTACGGCCTCCTGCACGGCGGCGCCTCGGCGGTGCTCGCTGAGACGCTCGGCTCGGTGGCGGCGCACCTGCACGCGGGCGGACGCGAGGCCGTCGGCGTCGAGCTGAGCGTCTCCCACCACCGTTCGGCGCGTGACGGCGTCGTGACGGGCGAGGCCGTGGCGCTCAGCCTGGGGCGCAGTCTGGCCACCTACGAGATCGTCGTGCGGGGCCAGGACGGCCGGCGCGTCGCGACCGCGCGCCTGACCTGCATGCTCCTCGACCGCGCCACGACCGCCTCAACCACGACCGCCTCAGCCGCGAGCGACGCCGCCGAACCGTCCGCTTAGGACGCGGGGCGTTCGGCGTCGCGCCCCGAGCGCAGCTCGCGCAGGTCCACGGGGCCAGAGGGCAGGCCCGCGGCGCGGGCGCGGCGCCGGCGGGCGATGATGTCGTCGATCGCCGAGCGGGTGGCGTCCCGGCGGCTGCGCGGGCGGCTGTCGCCCCGCGGGGCGCCGCCGTCCTGCGCCAGTCGGCGCAGCAATGTCGGCGTGGAGACGACGCGGTGTCCGGCTGTGGGCGCGAACCCGAGCCGCGCCAGGAACCGGTGCATACCGCGGTCGCCCGCGGGCGCGCTCGCGTACACATACGGAGCCCCCGCCTCGCCCGCGAGCGCGGCGACCCCGGCGACGAGGGCGTGCCCGACGCCACGGCGACGCTGGTCGGGCGTCACGAACAGGGCGTCGATCACCAACGCGGGGTCGAGCGCGAACAGGAGCGGCCCCACCGACCGGGTCAGCAGGAATCCGACGATGTGCCCGTCGACGTCGGCGACGAGCACGGTCCCACCGGAGGCGATGTACACCGACAGGTGGTTGCGGACGACGTCCTCACCCCACTGGTCGGCGCCCACCCCGACAGGCCCACTCGGGCGAGCCGAGGCGTTCAGCGACGCGACGACGACGAGGTCGTCGCGGTCCGCTGTCCGCACCACCGGCGTCGCGCGCATGGTCGATCAGGCTCCGCCGACCTGCTCGATGACCGCGTCCGCGACCTCGCGCATCGTCAGACGACGGTCCATCGACGTCTTCTGGATCCAGCGGAACGCCTCGGGCTCCGACAGGCCCATCTTGGTCTGGAGCAGGCCCTTGGCCCGGTCCACGCGCTTGCGGGTCTCGAAGCGCTCCTGGAGGTCGGCGACCTCCGACTCGAGCGCGCCGATCTGCTGGTAGCGCGAGATCGCGATCTCGACGGCCGGCAGCAGGTCCGCGGGCGTGAACGGCTTGACGACATACGCCATCGCGCCCGCGTCACGCGCCCGCTCGACCAGCTCGGTCTGCGAGAACGCCGTGAGCAGCACGACGGGCGCGGCGTGCGCCTTGCCGATCTTCTCGGCCGCCGTGATGCCGTCCATCTCCGGCATCTTGACGTCCATCACGACGACGTCGGGCTTGAGCTCGGTGGCGAGGTTCACCGCCGTCTCGCCGTCGCCGGCCTCACCGACGACCTCGAACCCCGCCTCGCGGAGGGTCTCGACGACGTCCATGCGGATCAGGGCCTCGTCCTCGGCCACGACGGCACGACGAGCGGGGCGGGCAGGGGCGGTGGGGACGGCGGGGGCCTCGGGCTCCAGCAGGGGAGGCAGGTCCAGCGGCAGCTTCGCGGCAGGCTTCTCGGTCACTCCCACATCCTAATCCGCGAACACGCTCCCACCAGCCACGGCGTCATGTGAGGTCGGATCCGCCGCCGCATGGTCACGTCACGCGCCAAGGTGTGGTTCGATGGTCCCCGCATGCCCCGGTGGCGGAACTGGCAGACGCGCCCGGCTCAAACCCGGGTTCCGCAAGGAGTGCGGGTTCGAGTCCCGCCCGGGGCACCGCGCACAAGAGCCGAGCGGCCCGTGGGGATCTCCCCACGGGCCGCTCGGCTCTTTCGTGCGCGTCACTCGCGCTCGGCGGTCAGGCCGACGTCACAGGCTGCGGCCCGAGTCGGTCGAGCCGACCTTGTGCACGAGGATCGAGTTCGTCGTGCCGGGCACGCCGACGGGCGCGCCCGAGACGATGACGACGCGGTCGCCCGGCTCGGCGAGGCCGTTGGCCTGCAGCGTCGAGTCGACCTGCGCGACCATCGCGTCAACCGACTCGACCTTGGGCACCTCGTAGGCCTGGGCGCCCCAGCTCAGCGCCAGCTCCTTGCGGGTCGCCGCGACCGGCGTGAAGGCCAGCAGCGGGATCTGGGAGCGCAGGCGGGACATGCGGCGGGCGGAGTCGCCGGACTGCGTGAAGGTCACGTAGTACTTGGCGCCGAGCTGCTCGCCGATCTCCTTGGCGGCCTGCGTGATGACACCCGAGCGGGTGTGCGGGCGCGAGCCGAGCGGCGCGATGCGCTCGGCGCCGAGCTGCTCGGTGGCCTCGATGATCTGCGCCATCGTCTCGACCGTGATGATCGGGAAGTCGCCGACCGAGGTCTCGCCCGAGAGCATGACCGCGTCCGCGCCGTCGAGCACCGCGTTGGCGCAGTCGGACGCCTCGGCGCGCGTCGGGCGCGGGTTGTTCGTCATCGACTCAAGCACCTGGGTGGCGACGATGACCGGCTTGGCGTTGCGGCGCGCGAGCTCGACGATGCGCTTCTGGATGAGCGGCACCTGCTCGAGCGGCATCTCGACGGCCAGGTCGCCACGGGCCACCATGAAGGCGTCGAACGCGGCGATGACCTCTTCGAGGTTCTCGATCGCCTGCGGCTTCTCCAGCTTGGCGATGACCGGGACGACCCGGCCCTCCTCCTCCATGATCGCGCGGACGTCGTCGTAGTCCTTGGCGTTGCGCACAAAGGACAGGGCGATGAAGTCCGTGCCGATCTTCAGGGCCCAGCGCAGGTCCTCGATGTCCTTCTCGCTCATCGCGGGGACGGACACGGCGGCGCCGGGAAGGTTGATGCCCTTGTTGTTCGAGACCGGGCCGGGGATCTCGGTCACGGTCTTGACGCGGGGGCCGTCGATGGCGGTGACGCGGACGCGGACCTTGCCGTCGTCGATCAGCAGCGGGTCGCCGACGCGGGCGTCGTCGGCCAGACCCTTGTGGGTCGTCGAGACGATCTGCTGGTTGCCGAGGATGTCCTCGGTCGTGATGGTGAACTCGTCACCGACCTCGAGGTAGTACTTCTTCTCCTCCTCAAACTTGCCGAGGCGGATCTTGGGGCCCTGGAGGTCGACCAGGATCGCGACGTTCCGGCCCGACGCCTTCGCGGCCGCACGCACGTTGTTGTAGACGGCCTCGTGCTCCTCGAACGAACCGTGGCTCCGGTTGATCCGGGCGACGTCCATGCCCGCGTCAATGAGCTTGCGGAGATTCTCCGGGCTGCTCGTCGCGGGTCCGATGGTGCAAACGATCTTGGCTCTGCGCATGTCTCCAGCCTCGTCATCAGGGGTTGCCCCGGCGGTTCCCGGGGCCAGCGCGGGCGCGCGATCGCGCCCGTGGTCACTTCCAGCAGCGCGTCATGGCCTGTTGGCGCATGCACACCAGACCTATCTAAGACGTACCTGCCGATATCTTGCTCGCTCCAGGCGCGCAGCGCGCCCCGAACGTGGCAATCTCAGCCTCTCAGCGCCACCGTGCGGGGACCGACAGGCGCGGGAAGCTCGGTCGAGCCCCGCAAACTCGCGTCGACGGCGGCAGCGCACGCGCGTCCCTCGGCGATCGCCCACACGATGAGCGACTGCCCCCGTCCGGCGTCACCGGCCACGAACACACCCGGCAGGCTGGTCGCGAAGTCGCTCCCGCGACGCACCAGTCCGCGCGCGGTGAGCTCGACGCCGGTCTGGGCCGTCAGCGCCTTGGTCTCGGGGCCGGTGAAGCCCATCGCGATGAGCACCAGGTCGGCGCGGATCACGCGCTCGGTGCCCGCCTGGGGCACGCGGCGCCCGTCGGGCAGATACTGCGTCTCGGCGACCCGCAGGCCCACGACGCCGCCCGTCGTGTCGTCGAGGAACTCGACGGTCGAGGCGAGGTAGGCGCGCTCGCCACCCTCCTCGTGCGAGGTCGAGACCTCGAACAGGATGGGGTCGGTGGGCCACGGCTGGCTGTCGGGCCGCGTGGTCGGCGGTCGCTTGCCGATCGCGAGCGTCGTGACGCTCGCCGCTCCCTGGCGCAGCGCGGTGCCCACGCAGTCCGAGCCGGTGTCGCCGCCGCCGATGACCACGACGTGCTTGCCCGCGGCCGTCGGCGCGCCCTCGACCGGGGCGCCGCCCGCCGCCTTGTTGGCGGGGACCAGGTAGTCCATCGCGTAGTGGACGCCGCGCAACTGACGACCGGGCAGCGCCAGGTCGCGTGGCGCGGTGGCGCCCGTCGCGACGACGATCGCGTCGAAGCGGCGGCGCAGCGCGTCCCACGTGATGTCCTTGCCGATCTCGACACCCGGACGGAATCGCGTGCCCTCGGCCTCCATCTGCTCCAGGCGCCGGTCGATGTGGTGCTTCTCGAGCTTGAAGTCCGGGATGCCGTAGCGCAGCAGGCCGCCGATGGCGTCGTCGCGCTCGTACACGACGACCGTGTGGCCGGCGCGCGTGAGCTGCTGCGCGGCCGCCAGGCCCGCGGGCCCCGAGCCGACGACCGCGATCGTCGTGCCCGTCAGGCGGTGCGGCACCTGCGGGGTCACCAGGCCGCGCTCGAACGCCTCGTCGATGATCGAGACCTCGACGTTCTTGATCGTCACGGGCGGCTGGCTGATGCCGAGCACACACGACGACTCACACGGCGCCGGGCAGACCCGGCCGGTGAACTCGGGGAAGTTGTTGGTCGCGTGCAGACGCTCGACGGCGTCCTGCCACTGCCCGCGCCAGACCAGGTCGTTCCACTCGGGGATGAGGTTGCCGAGCGGGCAGCCCTGGTGGCAGAACGGGATGCCGCAGTCCATGCAGCGCCCGGCCTGCTCCTTGAGCAACCCGGTCAGGTAGGGCTGGCCCTCGACGCGGTGGGCGTGCACGTCCTTCCAGTCGCGCAGCCGCACCTCAACGGGGCGGTTCGGCGGGAGCTCGCGGTCCCGGACCTTCAGAAAGCCGCGGTAGTCAGCCACGAGCCACCTCCACGATGGTGTTCCACGCGTTCTCGTCCCACGGGCCGTCGCCGATGCCCACGCCGTCCGCCTTTGCCTGCGCGAGCGCCGCGCGCACGCGCGCCCACCCCAGCGGCAGCACGCGCGAGAACCGCGCGCGGCTGGCGGGGTCCGCCAGCAGGCTGTGGGCGACGTTCGACCCGGTCTCCTCGGCGTGGCGGCGCAGCAGCGTCGTCACGACGTCCCAGTCGTTGTCGTCGAGCGGGCCGACCTCCAACTCCTTGGCGCGCACCGCCGCGGCGTTCATGGCCTGCGGGCGCAGGTCGAGCACGTAGCCCGTGCCGCCCGACATGCCCGCGCCGAGGTTGCGCCCGGTGGGCCCGAGCACCAGGACGACGCCGCCCGTCATGTACTCCAGCGCGTGGTCGCCCACGCCCTCGACGACGAGCGTCGCGCCCGAGTTGCGCACGGCGAAGCGCTCGCCGGCGCGCCCGCGCAGGAAGATCTCCCCTGACGTCGCGCCGTAGCCGATGACGTTGCCGGCGATGACGTTCGCGGCGCCCTCGAGCACCGCGGCCTTGTCGGGCCGCACGACGATGCGCCCGCCCGACAGGCCCTTGCCGACGTAGTCGTTGGCGTCGCCGAACAGCCGCAGTGTGACCCCGCGCGGCACGAATGCGCCCAGCGACTGGCCGGCGGAGCCGGTCAGGGTCACGTCGATCGTGCCCTCGGGCAGCCCGGCGCCCTGGTAGCGACGGGTCACCTCGTGGCCGAGCAGCGTGCCGACGGTGCGGTTCACGTTGCGCACCGGGAGCTCGATGGTCACGGGTGCGCCGCTCTCGAGCGCGGGACGGGCGAGCGTGATGAGCTCGTTGTCGAGCGCCTTGGCGAGCCCGTGGTCCTGCTCCTTGACACGGCGCACGGCCGACCCGGCCGCGGGGATCTGCTGCTCGAGCACCGGGGCCAGGTCAAGGCCCTGCGCCTTCCAGTGGTCGACGGCCTTGCGCGTGTCGAGCGCCTGCACCTGGCCGACCGCCTCGTCGATCGAGCGGAAGCCGAGCGAGGCGAGGTGCTCGCGCACCTCCTGCGCGATGAACTCGAAGAAGTTGACGACGAACTCGGGCTTGCCGGTGAACCGGGCCCGCAGCTCGGGGTTCTGCGTCGCGACGCCCACCGGGCAGGTGTCCAGGTGGCACACGCGCATCATGACGCAGCCGGACACGACCATGGGCGCCGTCGCGAAGCCGAACTCCTCGGCGCCCAGAAGCGCGGCCACGACCACGTCGCGGCCCGTCTTCATCTGCCCGTCGACCTGCACCGTGATGCGGTCGCGCAGGTCGTTGAGCACCAGCGTCTGCTGAGTCTCGGCAAGGCCGATCTCCCACGGGGTGCCCGCGTGCTTGAGCGACGTGAGCGGCGAGGCGCCCGTGCCGCCGTCGTGCCCCGAGATGAGGACGACGTCGGCGTGCGCCTTGGAGACGCCGGCCGCGACGGTGCCCACCCCGAACTCGGAGACGAGCTTGACGTGGATGCGCGCGCGCGGGTTGGCGTTCTTGCAGTCGTGGATCAGCTGCGCCAGGTCCTCGATCGAGTAGATGTCGTGGTGCGGTGGCGGTGAGATGAGGCCCACGCCGGGGGTCGAGTGCCGCACCTCGGCGACCCAGGGGTACACCTTGGCGGGCGGGAGCTGCCCGCCCTCACCGGGCTTGGCGCCCTGGGCGAGCTTGATCTGGATGTCCTCAGCCTGGGTGAGGTACTCGCTGGTGACGCCGAAGCGGCCCGAGGCGACCTGCTTGACCTTGGAGCGGCGCTCGGGGTCGTAGAGCCGCTCGGGGTGCTCGCCGCCCTCGCCCGTGTTGGAGCGGGCGCCGAGGCGGTTCATCGCGATCGCGAGCGTCTCGTGGGCCTCCTGTGAGATCGACCCGTAGGACATGGCGCCGGTGTTGAACCGCTTGACGATCTCGCTGACCGGCTCGACCTCGTCGATCGGGATCGGCTCGCGGTCAGGGGCGAAGCGCAGCAGGCCGCGCAGCGTCATCAGGCGGCGGGACTGCTCGTCGACCCGGCGGGTGTACTGCCGGAACACGTCCATCTGCCCGGTGCGCGTCGCGTGCTGCAGGCGGAACACCGTCTCGGGGTCGAACAGGTGCTCCTCGCCGTCGCGGCGCCACTGGTACTCGCCGCCGGTCACGAGCCGCTTGTGCGGGTCACGGTTGCCCGAGGGCGGGTACGCCTCGGCGTGCCGTGCGGCCACCTCGGCCGCGACGACGTCGAGCCCGACGCCGCCCAGACGGCTGGTCGTGCCCGTGAAGTAGTCGTCGACCAGCTCCTGCGACAGGCCCACGGCCTCGAAGATCTGCGCCCCGCGGTAGGACATGATCGTCGAGATGCCCATCTTGCTCATGACCTTGAGCACGCCCTTGCCGAGCGCCTTGATGAGGTTCGCGACCGCCTTCTCGGGAGCGACGTCGAGGTAGCCGCGCCGCGCGAGGTCCTCGACCGTCTCCATCGCCAGGTACGGGTTGACGCACGCGGCGCCATATCCGATGAGCAGCGCGACGTGGTGCACCTCGCGCACGTCGCCCGCCTCGACGACGAGCGAGATGCGGGTGCGGGTGCGCTCGCGCAGCAGGTGGTGGTGCACCGCCGAGGTGAGCAGCAGCGACGGGATCGGCGCGAGCTCGGCGTTCGACTCACGGTCGCTCAGGACGATGTGGGTGGCGCCGTGCGCGATCGCCTCGTCGACCTCGGAGAAGATCGCCTCGAGCCGGTCGTACAGCGCCGCTCCCCCGCTGGCGACCGGGTACAGGCCGCGGACGATGTGCGCCCGGAAGACGCCCTCGAGGCGCTCGTCGCGGTCGACGTGCACGATCTTGGCGAGCTGGTCGTTGTCGACCACCGGGAAGTCGAGCACGAGCTTGCGCGCGTGCTCGGCGCCGTCGGACAGCAGGTTCGGCTCGGGCCCGATGGCGGAGCCGAGCGAGGTGACCAGCTCCTCGCGGATCGCGTCCAGCGGCGGGTTGGTCACCTGCGCGAACATCTGCGTGAAGTAGTCGAACAGCAGCCGCGGCCGGCTGGAGAGCACGGCGATCGGTGTGTCGGTGCCCATCGCGCCGAGCGGCTCGGCGCCGGTGTTCGCGATCGGGGTGAGGATGACGCGCAGCTCCTCCTCGGTGTACCCGAAGGTGCGCTGGCGCCGCTGCACCGAGGCCGGGCTGTGCGCCACGTGCTCGCGCTCCGGCAGCGAGGCGAGCGTGATCTTGTTGTCGTCGATCCACCGCTGGTACGGCTGCTGGCCGGCGAGCTGGGCCTTGACCTCGTCGTCCTCGACGATGCGCCCGGCGCCCGTGTCGACGAGGAACATGCGTCCCGGCTCCAGACGGCCCTTGCGCACCACGGTCGCGGGGTCGATGTCGAGCACCCCGGACTCGGAGGCGAGCACGACGAGCCCGTCCTGCGTGACCCAGAACCGTCCGGGGCGCAGGCCGTTGCGGTCCAGGACCGCTCCGATGAGCGTCCCGTCGGTGAAGGTCAGGGCGGCCGGGCCGTCCCACGGCTCCATGAGGTTGGCGTGGTACTCGTAGAACGCGCGGCGTGCGGGCTCCATCTCGGCGTGGTTCTCCCACGCCTCGGGCACCATCATGAGCACCGCGTGCGGCAGCGTCCGCCCGCTCAGGTGCAGCAGCTCAAGCACCTCGTCGAACGACGCCGAGTCCGACGCGCCGTCGGTACACACCGGCAGGAGCGGGGCCAGGTCGCCCAGCGCCTCGCTCGCCAGCGTCCCCTCACGCGCGGCCATCCAGTTGCGGTTGCCCCGCACCGTGTTGATCTCGCCGTTGTGCGCGATCTGGCGGAACGGCTGGGCCAGCGGCCAGGACGGGAACGTGTTGGTCGAGAAGCGCGAGTGCACGAGCGCGAGCTCGGACGCGTAGCGCGGGTCGGACAGGTCCGGGAAGAACGGCTCCAGCTGCGCCGTCGTGAGCATGCCCTTGTACGTGATGGTGCGGGACGACAGCGACGCCAGGTACAGGTCCAGCTCGTTCTGCGCTCGCTTGCGCAGCCGGTAGGCGCGGCGGTCCAGCTCGACGCCCGCGAGCTCACGCGACGGGTCGGCGACGACGACCTGGCGGAACAGCGGCATCGAGGCGCGCGCCGTCGGGCCGACCAGGTCGGCCGTGACCGGCACATCGCGCCAGGCGACGACGTCGAGCTTCTCCTCGGCGGCGATCTCGTCGAATCGCCGGGCGACCGCGTTGGCCAGGGCCACGTCCTGGGGCAGGAACGCCATGCCGATCGCGTAGTGGCCGGGCGAGGGCAGGTCCGCCGCGACGACGTCGCGCAAGAAGGCGTCGGGGATCTGCGTCAGGATGCCCGCCCCGTCACCCGAGTTCTCCTCGGCGCCCACCGCGCCGCGATGGTCGAGGTTGAGCAGGGCCGTGAGCCCCGCGTCGACGATGTCACGTCCCGGGGTGCCGCGCAGCGTCGCCACAAAGGCGACTCCGCACGCGTCGTGCTCGGCTGCCGGGTCATACAGGCCTCGGCGGCCGGGCGGCATACTCCCGCTCTGCGGCGTGGTCATCAACACCGTCCTTCTCAAGCGCCCGTCACCCCGGGCGGTCGTCCGTGCTGCTATCGGGACGCCGTCGGCCCGCTGGTCTCAGACACCCGAGTTGCGGGCGCCGAAGGGTTCGCGCCGCAGGTCTGGTCCGATCCGCGGCGCTCGCCCGATGGGGAGTGGTGGTGCAGTCTAATTCACGAACGCTCTGCGCCAGCCAAGGGGTCGTCTGGCGTCATCTGTTCGTCGGCGTCGCCTACGGGGATCACGCGCCGCGCGTCGGCTTCGCGTCCAGGGTGTCGACGTCCGACGAGGACGAAGCCCGCGACGCCGCCCAGGAAGACCACCACCGACGTGATGACGTTGAGGCGGACGTCCGTTCCGAGGATATTCAGGTGATGGGCGGTGTCGATGCGCAAGGCCTCGATCCAGACACGCCCCAGCGTGTACAGGGCGACATAAGCCCAGAATACGCGCCCATGACCGAGCCGAAGGCGACGGTCGAGCCAGATCAGGACGGCCGCCACCGCGAGGTTCCACACCAGCTCGTACAGGAACGTCGGATGGAACAGCGTGCCCTCGGCGAAGCGCGCTCCCGTGGCCGGGTCGACGACCAGGTGCGCCGGGTCGATCCGCAGCCCCCACGGCAGGTCGGTGGGCCGCCCGTACAGCTCCTGGTTGAACCAGTTGCCCAGGCGTCCGACGGCCTGCGCGACGAGCAGGCCGGGGGCGAGCGCGTCCGCGAACACGGGCAGGCGGATGTTCTGGCGCCGCGCGCCGATCCACGCGCCGAGGCCGCCGAGCGCGATGGCGCCCCAGATGCCCAGGCCCCCCTCCCAGATGAACAGCGCCCGGATCGGGTCGCCGCCCTCGCCGAAGTACGGCCCCGGCGTCGTGATGACGTGGTAGATCCGCCCGCCGACGATGCCGAACGGCACCGCCCAGAACGTGATCTCCAACACGTCGTCGAACGTGCCGCCGGCCGTCCTGGTCGTCAGGCGACGCGTCGCCACCCACACGGCCAAGACGATGCCCGCCAGGATCGCGAGCGCGTAGGCGCGCACGGGGAACGCCCCGAGGTGCCAGACGCCCTGCGGCGGGCTGGGGATCGAGGCGACGAGCGATCCGGGCAGCGCCGCCAGCGGCGCCGCGGCGAGGGGAAGCGTGAGCATCAGGCGTCCTTCCGGGCGCGGGCGACGCCCGCGGCGAGCTCGGCCGTCGTGGTCTGCAGCGCGTCGAGGCGCTCGGCCCAGGAGCCCGCGCCCTGGAGCGCCTTGACGAAGGCGGAGCCGACGATGACGCCGTCGGCGTAGGCGCCGACCTGGGCCGCCTGGTCACCCGTCGAGACGCCGAGACCGACGCACACGTGCGCGGCGCCCGCGGCCCTCGTGTCGGCCACCAGTTGCTCGGCGCGGTCGCCCACCTGGGCTCGCGCCCCTGTGACGCCCATGGTCGAGGCGGCGTAGACGAAGCCGCGCGAGGCGTTCGCCGTCAGGCGCAGCCGCTCGGGAGTCGAGCTCGGCGCGACCAGGAACACCCGGTCGAGTCTGTGCGCGTCGGACGCGGCGAGCCAGTCGGCGCCCTCGTCGGGGATGAGGTCGGGCGTGATGAGCCCGGCTCCCCCCACCGCGGCGAGGTCACGCGCGAAGGCGTCGACGCCGTAGCGCAACACCGGGTTCCAGTAGGTCATCACCAGGACGGGCACGGCCGGCGCGTGCGCGCGCAGCCGCTCGACGACGCTCAGCACGTCGCGCACGTGGGCGCCTGCCGCCAGCGCGGTCTCCGCGGCCCGTTGGATCACGGGGCCGTCCATGACCGGGTCGGTGTAGGGCACGCCCAGCTCGACGATGTCGGCGCCCGCGTCGACCAGCGCCGTGGCCGCTTCGACCGAGCGATCGACCGTGGGGAAGCCCACCGGCAGGTAGCCCACCAGTGCGGGCCGCCCCTGGGCCGCGGTCGCGTCGAGCCGTGCGGCCGTCTGCGAGGCCACGATGGTGCTCACTGATCCCCCTCCGGGCCCGACAGGCTGGCGCCCGCGGCCTCGTCGTCGAGCAGGCCGAACCACCGGGCGGCGGTCGCCACGTCCTTGTCCCCGCGGCCGGACAGATTGACCACGATGATCTGGTCCCGCGCGCCCGCTGCGGCCAACTCCGTGCCGACCTGGATGGCGCCCGCGAGGGCGTGCGCCGACTCGATCGCCGGGATGATGCCCTCCGTGCGGCACAGCACGCGGAAGGCGTCCATGGCCTCGGTGTCGGTCACGGGCCGGTAGGTCGCGCGGCCCAGGTCGTGCAGCCACGAGTGCGCCGGGCCGACGCTCGGGTAGTCCAGGCCCGCGGAGACCGAATGGCTCGGCAGGGTCTGGCCGTCGTCGTCCTGCAGCAGGTAGGAGCGCGCGCCGTGCAGCACGCCCGGGGCGCCGCCGCTGAACCGCGCGGCGTGCCGACCGGAGTCGACGCCCTCGCCGCCGGCCTCGAACCCGTACAGCGCGACATCGGGGTCGTCGAGGAACGCGTTGAAGATGCCCAGCGCGTTGGAGCCGCCGCCCACGCACGCGGCCACGGCGTCGGGCAGGCGGCCCGTGCGCTCGAGGATCTGCGCGCGCGCCTCCTGGCCGATGACGCGGTGGAACTCGCGCACCATCTCGGGGAAGGGGTGCGGGCCCGTCACGGTGCCGAGCAGGTAGTGCGTGGTCTCGACATTGGCGACCCAGTCGCGCAGCGCCTCGTTGATGGCGTCCTTGAGCGTGCGCGAGCCGATCTGGACCGGGACCACCGTGGCGCCGAGCAGCCGCATGCGGGCCACGTTGAGCGCCTGACGGCGCGTGTCCTCCTCGCCCATGTACACGACGCACTCGAGGTCGAGCAGCGCGGCCGCCGTCGCGGTGGCCACACCGTGCTGGCCCGCGCCGGTCTCGGCGATCACGCGCGTCTTGCCCATGCGCTTGACCAGCAACGCCTGGCCGAGCACGTTGTTGATCTTGTGCGAGCCGGTGTGGTTGAGGTCCTCGCGCTTGAGGAACACCCGGTTGCCGGCCTCGCCGCCGCAGTGCTGCGCGAAGCGCGACACCTCGGTCAGCGGCGACGGGCGTCCGACGTACTCACGGTGCAGGCGGGCGAGCTCGTCGCGGAACGCGGGGTCGTCGATGGCCTTGCGGTACTCGGTCTCAAGCTCGTCGAGCGCCGCGATGAGCGCCTCGGGCACGAACCGGCCGCCGAACTCGCCGAAGTACGGGCCGGGCTGCTCGGACAGGCGACCGAGCACCTGGTGGGCGAGTGTGCCGGACAGGGCGTCACTCACAGAGTGCGCCGAGTCGCTCGCGGGGTCGTGCGACACGGAAGGGGTCTCCTCGGCTCGGTGGTCAGGACTGCGCGGCCGGACGCACCGACCACAGCGACGGGTGCTGGCCCGCCGCCACGAGGTCGGCGACCGAGCGGCGCGGCGCGGCGCCGGTGACGAGCGCCTCGCCCACCAGGACGGCGTGCGCTCCGGCGCGGGCGTAGTCCATGACGTCGTGCGGACCGCGCACGCCGGACTCGGCCACGCGGACCACGTCGTCGGGGATGAGCGGCGCCAGGCGGGCGAAGACCGAGCGGTCGACCGAGAGCGTCTTGAGGTCGCGGGCGTTGACGCCCACGAGCCGGGCGCCCGCGTCGAGCGCGCGCTTGACCTCATCGGCCGTGTGGGCCTCGACCAGCGCCGTCATGCCGAGCGAGTGCACCCGCTCGACGAGCGACTCCAGCACCGTCTGCTCCAGAGCCGCGACGATGAGCAGCACGAGGTCCGCCCCGTGCGCCCGTGCCTCCCACACCTGGTACGGCGTGACGACGAAGTCCTTGCGCAGCACCGGCACGTCGACGTTGGCGCGCACCGCGTCGAGGTCGGCGAGGCTGCCTCCGAAGCGGCGCTCCTCGGTGAGCACCGAGATGACGCTGGCGCCGCCCGTCGCGTACTCGGCCGCGAGCGCGGCCGGGTCGGTGATGGTGGCGAGCTCGCCCTTGGACGGGCTTGAGCGCTTGACCTCGGCGATGACCGCGATGGAGTCCTGCTGGTGCAGCCGGCTGACCACCTCGAGGGCGCCCGGCGCGCGCGACGCGCGCTCCTTGAGCACGTCGAGGCTCGTGGCCGCCTGCCGGACGGCGAGGTCCTCGCGCACGCCCGCGACGATGCCCTCCAGGACCGTCATGCGCGGGGCTCCCGCGAGGTCGCGAGCGGCTGGCCGTGGCCCATCGCGCGCAGCACCGCGCCCGCGACGAGCGAGGCGACGATGACCACGGCGCCGGCGACGATGACCCAGGTGGTCGGGGCCAGGAATCCGGCCGAGGCGATGATCGCGCCGAGCGTCACGCCGATCATCGCGACCCACGCGGCGACGGTCTTGCCCTCGTTGTGGAACGGGGCCGCGTCCGGCAGGTAGAGGTTCTCGGCGTTGGTGTTCTCGGCCATGGCGGTGATGGTGCCTCTCATGATGGTGCGGCTCGGCAGGTGCCAGCCTAGCGGTCTGCCGGGGCGGTCGGATCCGCCCCGCGGGTCAAGGTGTCCCAGGCGTCATGCGGGTCGACCTGGGCGTCGGCCGCGGCGGCGGCCTCGGGAGCGTCGGCGCGTCCTGGCGCGCTCGCCCCGGTGCGCTCGTGCCGCGCCGACGACGACGGCCAGCGGCGCGCGGCGACGCCGACGCCCGCCGCGGCCGCGACCGCGAGCGCTCCGACCGCGGCGCACAGCCACGGCCAGGCGGTCACGCTCGCGGGGGCGGTCAGGTCGGTGACGCCCGCCACCGCCACGGCGCCCGCCGTGGCGGCCTCCTGCGGGCTCACGGCGACCGCGACGGCCGACCAGGCGACCAGGACGCCCGCGGCGGCGACCACCGCGAGCACGATGGCGCGCGCGAGTCGACCGCCGAGCGCCAGGGCGAGTCCGGCCGCGACCAGCACCAGTCCGGCGGCGTTGACCGCGGGCGCGGCGTCACCGCCGCTGACGGCCACCGCGACGTGCGGGTCGAGCGCCGTCGTCGTCTCGGCCCGCACCCAGGCGGGACCGGCCGCCGCGAGCGCGAGCGCGCCGAGCGCGACGACGAGCACGACGGCGCGAGCGCGCGTGAGGCTCATGTGCGGCCCACCGGGCGGAACCGGGCGGCCAGTTGCACGGCGCGCACGGCGGCGGCGGCCTTGTCGCGTGACTCGGCGTACTCGCGCGCGGGCTGGGAGTCGGCCACGATCCCGGCGCCCGCCTGCACCGACGCGCGCCCGTCACGCACGAGGGCCGTGCGGATCGCGATCGCCATGTCGAGGTTGCCGCCGAAGTCGAAGTAGCCGACCGTGCCTCCGTAGACGCCGCGCGAGGTGGGCTCGAGCTCGTCGATCAGGGCGATCGCGCGCGGCTTGGGCGCCCCGGACAGCGTGCCCGCCGGGAAGGCCGCCTTGAAGGTCTCGACCGCGGTGCGCCCCGGACGCAGCCGCCCCACGACGGTCGAGCACAGGTGCATGATGTGGCTGAACCGGCGCAGCCGCATGAACTCGACGACCTCGACCGACGTCGGCTCGCAGACCTTGACGAGGTCGTTGCGCGAGAGGTCGACGAGCATGACGTGCTCGGCCAGCTCCTTGGGGTCGGCCAGCAGCTCCTCGCCGAGCGCGACGTCCTCCTCGACCGTGGCGCCGCGGGGGCGTGAGCCGGCGATCGGGTAGGTGGTCACGTGCCCCGCGTCGACCTTGACCAGTGTCTCGGGGCTCGACCCCACCACCTGGAAGTCGCGGCCGCGCACGTCGGTGAGGTGGAAGTAGTACATGTAGGGGCTCGGGTTGATGGTCCGCAGCGCCCGGTAGACGTCGAGCGGGTCGGCCGGGCAGTCCAGGTCGAGACGCTGCGAGAGCACCACCTGGAAGACCTCGCCGTCGCGCACCGCCGCCTTGCCCGCCTCGACGGCGGCCTCGAACTGCGCACGCGTCGAGCGGAACTCCAGCTCGGGCTCCTTGGCGTCGGGGTCGAGCACGGTGGCCACGCGCGGCCCGGGGGCGGCCAGCCGCGCCTCGAGCGCGTCGAGGCGCGCGATCGCGTCGGCGTACGCCTCGTCGACCCGCTCGTCGGTCGCATCCATGTTGATGGCGTTGGCCACGAGCCACACCGCCCCGGTGTGGTGGTCGACGGCGAGCAGGTCGGTGGCCAGGCACAGTGCGAGCTCGGGCGCGCCGAGCTCGTCGGGCGCGGTGGCGGGCAGCGTGGGCTCCCAGTGCCGCACGATGTCCCACCCCAGCGCGCCCGCCATGCCGCCGGTGAAGGGCGGCAGTCCCGCGACCGGCTCGGTCGCGAGCGTGTCGAGCGTCCGCTCGAGCACGTCCACGACGTCGCCCGACGTCGGGATGCCCGCGGGCACGTCACCGGTCCACCGCGCCTGGCCGCCGTCCGAGACGAGTTGCGCGCGCGAGGCGACGCCCACGAACGACCAGCGGGACCACGCGCCCGAGGACTCGGCGGACTCCAGGATGAACGAGCCGGGCCGTCCGTGCGCCAGCGAGCGGTACAGGCCCACGGGCGTCGCGTCGTCGGCCAGCACGCGGCGCACGACTGGGATCACGCGCCGGCGCATGGCCGCCAGCTCGCGGAAGCCGTCGAGCGTCGGCCAGGTCTCGCCCCACGCGGGCGCCGCGGTCAGCGCCGTCACGCGCCCACCGCCCCGCCCGCGGCGGCGGGCGCGTCGGCCTCGTCGTCCTCGCGGCGTCCGACGACGGCGGGCAGCGGTCCGCCCGCCTCGAAGCAGGTGCGGGCGCCGGTGTGGCACGCGGCGCCCACCTGGTCGACTCGGACCAGCAGCGCGTCCCCGTCGCAGTCGATCGCGACGGACTTGACGTACTGGCGGTGGCCCGACGTGTCGCCCTTGCGCCAGTACTCACTCCGCGAGCGCGACCAGAAGGTCACGCGACCGGTCGTGAGCGTGCGGCGCAGCGCCTCGTCGTCCATCCAGCCGAGCATCAGCACCTCGCCGGTGTCGTGCTGCTGGACGATGGCGGCGACCAGCCCATGCTCGTCGCGCTTGAGGCGGCCTGCGACCGCCGCGTCGAGGACGTCGCAGGCCGTGTCGTGAGTGTCAGGCACAGACTCATCTTTCCACGCCGGGGCGGCGCCTCCCGACGCCGTCTCACCGCGCGACCCAGCGCGGTGCGGCCCAGTGCGTTGCGGCACGGCACGGCACAGTGCGGCGCGGCACAGTGCGGCGCGGGCCTCAGCGCGTCTGGGCCACCCACGCGGCGTGCATGCGCGCGTACACGCCGCCCGCCGCGGCCAGCGCGGCGTGCGTCCCCACCTCGACGATGTGGCCCGCGTCGACCACGACGACGAGGTCGCTGGCCTCGGCGGTCGAGAGGCGATGTGCGATCGTCAGGGTCGAGCGCCCCGCCGTGAGCGAGTCGAGCGCGCGGGCGATGCGCACCTCGGTGGCGGGGTCGACCGCGGACGTCGCCTCGTCGAGCAGCAGCAGGTCTGGCTGGGCGAGGTAGGCGCGCGCGATGGCCACGAGCTGCCGCTCCCCCGCGCTGAGCGCCTCACCGCGCTGGCCGACGGGCGTGCGCACGCCCTGCGGCAGGTCGGTCAGCCAGTCGGTCAGTCCGAGGGCGTCGAAGGCCGCCAGCACGCGGGCCTCGACGGCGGGCGTGGTCTCGACGGGCTCGACCGACGAGGGCGGCTCGACCGACGCGGTGCGCGCGGTGCGCAGACCGTAGGCGGCGTTGTCGAGCACCGTCCCGTCGAACAGGAATCCCTCCTGCGGCACCAGCACCACGCGCTCGCGCAGCGACGCGAGCGTCAGGTCGCGCAGGTCGACGCCGTCGAGCAGCACGGCGCCCGCGGTCGGGTCCATGAGGCGCGCGACCAGCTTGGCGACCGTGGTCTTGCCCGACCCGGTCTGCCCGACGACGGCGACCTTGGCGCGCGCGGGCAGGTCGAGGTCGACGCCGTGCAGCACCTCGGGGCCGTCCGGGTAGGCGAAGCGCACGCCGCGCAGTTCGACGTGTGCGGGGCCGCGCGGCGAGGCGACCGCGTCGGGCGCCTCGCCCACCTCGACGGGCGTCCCGATGACGGCCAGCACGCGCCGCCAGCCGGCGACGGCGTTCTGCAGCTCGTTGAGGATCTCGGTGGCCATCTGGACGGGCCCGGTGAACAGCTGGACGAGGAAGAGGAACGCGACCACCTGGCCCGCGGTCAGCTCGCCGTCGACGCCCAGGCGCGCGCCCACGACCACCACGGCCGCGAGCGCCAGCGTGGACATGAGCGTGCCGCTGGAGAACGTCGTGGCCACGAGCCGCTGGGCGCGCCCCTGCGCGAGGCGGGTGGTCTCGATCGCGTCCTCGATGCGCCGCTCGGTGCGCGCGCCGACGCCGTAGGCGCGCACCGTCTCGGCGCCGACGACGGCCTCGGAGATCGCGCCGAGCATCGCCCCCACACGCTCGCGCACCCGCGTGAACCGGGCGTTGACCTGGCGCTGCCCGAAGCGCAGCACGAGGAAGAGCGGGACGAAGCACGCCCACACGACCAGCGTGAGCTGCCAGGAGAACGTGAGCATGAGGGCGGTCGCGACGGCGATCTGCAGTGTCGAGACGAGCAGCATGATGCCGCCCCACTGCACGAACAGCGAGATGGTGTCGACGTCGCTGGTCACGCGCGAGACGAGCGAGCCGCGCCGCTCGGTGCTCTGTGTGAGCGTCGCCAGGTCGTGCACGTGCCGGAACGCGCGCACGCGCAGCGCCGCCAGCCCGGCCTCGGTGCGCCGCACGAGGCGGATGTTGACGAGCGCGGCGCAGCATCCGGCGACCAGCAGCGCCAGTGCGGCCAGGCCCAGGAGCGCGGCCACCCGGCCGCCGTCGGGCCCGCCCTCGGCGAGGATGCCGTCGTCGATCGTGGCCTGGACGGCGAGCGGCACCACCACGCGCCCGCCGGCCGCGAGCACGGCCAGCAGGAGCGTCCAGCCGAGGCCCTCGACGATCTGCGGGCTGATCTGCGCGCCGCGGCGCAACGTCGCCAGAACCCCGAGGCCCGAGGTGGACTCGATGCGGGCGCTCACGCCGACTCCTCGCGCGCCAGGCCGTGCTCGACGGCGTCGGCGGCGGCCGTGGCGCGCCGGCGCGCCTCGGTCTCGTAGGCGGTCGCGATCTCGCGGTATCCCGGGTCACGCGCGAGCAGTTGCGCATGCGTGCCGACGTCGACGACGCGCCCGGCGTCGAGGTGCACGACGGCGTCGGCGAGCGCGACCGAGGACATGCGGTAGGCCACCATGACCACGGTGGCGCCCCCTCCCGACCCGGCGGCGCCTGACAGCCCGCGCAGGATCTCCTGCTCGACGCGCGGGTCGACGGCGCTGGTGGCGTCGTCGAGCACGAGCAGGCGTGGGCGGCGCACGAGCGCGCGGGCGATGGCCAGGCGCTGGCGCTGCCCGCCCGAGAGGTTCGCGCCGCGCTCGCCGAGCGGGGCGTCGAGGCCGGCGGGCAACGCGGCCACGACATCGTCGAGCCGCGCGAGGCGCAGCGCCCGCCAGACCTCCTCGTCGGTGTGCGGCGACTCGCCGGGCTCGGCGAGCGTGACGTTGCCGCGCACGGTGTCCTCGAAGACGAACGTGGCCTGCGCGACGAGCGCCACCTGTGCGGGCAGCTCGCCGTCGGCCAGATCGCGCACGTCGACGCCGTCGAGCAGCACCCGCCCGCGCGTCGCGTCCGAGAGCCGGGCCAGCAGCGAGACCAGCGTCGTCTTGCCCGCGCCCGTCACACCCACCACGGCGACCGTGGCGCCCGGCGCGACGTCGAGGGTGACGTCGTCGAGCAGCGTGACCTCACCGCCCGCCGGCGTCGACACGTCAAGCCCGACGCCCTCGAGCCGCACTGACAGACCGCGCTCGGCACGCGGCAACCCGGCGCGACCGGGCGCGAGCGTCTCGGGCCGGGCCACGACGGCGGCGATGCGCTCGTACCCCACGAGGCTGCGCGGCAGCTCTCCCAGCACCCATCCGAAGGCGCGCACCGGCACCGACATGACGGTCAGCAGGTAGCCCGCGGACACGACGTCGCCGGCGCCGACCGCGCCGTGCGCGGCGCGCCACGCGCCCACCCCGAGCACCAACAGCGTGCCGAGGCTCGGCAGCAGGTCGATGACGGGGTCGAACATCGCGCGCACCGCGCCGACGCGCGCGTTGGCGGCGCGCAGCGTGTCGGCCCGCTCGGCGAACCGGGCCTCCTCGCGGTCGGCGGCGCCGAGCGACTTGACCAGGAGCGCGGCCTCGAAGGACTCGTGCGCGACGTCGGCGACCTCGGCGCGCAGCCGCTGGGCGCGCATGACCGCGGGCGTCATATAGCGCTGGAACACCAGGTTCGCGACGAGGGTCAGCGGAATGACCACGAGCGCCGCGGCGGCGAGCCACGGGTCGATGAGCAGCAGCATGACCGTGGCCACGACGATCATCACCACGACGCCGAGCGCGAACGGCAGCGGGTTGAACACGCCGGTGGCCGCCTCGACGTCGGCGCTCGCGTGCGCCAGCAGCTGGCCGGCCGGATGCGAGCGGTGCCACGACAGCGGCAGGCGCAGGTAGGCGGCCGACAGGCGGCGGCGGTGTGTGGCGCCGACGTCGACATAGCCCCAGCCGGCCCACACGCGCCGGCCCCACACGCCGGCCGTGAGCGTGATCGCGGCGACGACGAGCACCAGTCCGGCCTGCCAGATCCGCCCGCGCGCGTCCGTGTCGCCGGCGATGGCGGGCACCACGACGGCGTCGGTCGCCCAGCCCACCGCGCGGCTGACGCCCACGGTGGCCGCGCCGAACAGCGCGGAGGCGAGGACGGCGAGCGTGTAGGTGCGCGGCGAGGTGGCCATGCCGCGCGCGATGAGCTGCAGCGAGCGGCGCAGCCGCGACCCGGAGAGCGCGACGGAGCGGTCGGCCACGGGCGTCAGCGCACCTCGAGGCCCGCGGCGCGCATGGCGTCCTTGACCTGCCCCACCGTGAGCTGGCCGAAGTGGAACACGCTCGCGGCCAGCACGGCGTCGGCGCCGGCCTGCGCGGCCGCGACGAAGTCCTCGGGCTTGCCCGCCCCGCCCGAGGCGATGAGCGGCACCTGGACGCGTTCGCGCACCGCCGCGAGCATCTCCAGGTCGAACCCGTCCTTGGTGCCGTCGGCGTCCATGGAGTTGAGCAGGATCTCGCCCGCGCCCAGGCCCGCGGCGCGTTCGGCCCACTCGACGGCGTCGATGCCGGTGCCGCGCCGTCCGCCGTGCGTGGTGACCTCGTAGCCCGAGCCGGTGGTGACCCCGGCGGCGCGGTCGGCCGGCGTCACGCGCCGCGCGTCGACCGACAGCACAAGCACCTGCGAGCCGAACCGCTCGGCGATCTCGGCGACCAGCTCGGGGCGCGCGATCGCCGCGGTGTTGACCCCGACCTTGTCGGCGCCCGCGCGCAGCAGCCGGTCGACGTCGTCGACGCTGCGCACTCCCCCGCCGACGGTCAGCGGCACGAAGACCTGCTCGGCCGTGCGCCGCACGACGTCGACCATCGTCTCGCGGCCGCCCGAGGAGGCCGAGACGTCGAGGAACGTCAGCTCGTCGGCGCCCTCGGCGTCGTATCGCCCGGCGAGCTCGACGGGGTCGCCGGCGTCGCGCAGGCCCTGGAAGTTCACACCCTTGACGACGCGCCCGGCGTCGACGTCGAGGCAGGGGATGACACGGACGGAGACGGTCACGGGGCTCCTTCTTCAGTGCCCTCGCCGTTGACCTGGACGTGGGCGTCGAGGATGTCGACGACGTAGACCAGGGTCTGGTCGGCGAGCGGATCGGACGTCCCACCGTAACCGAGCGCCGGAGGCACCACGAGCAGGACCTGGGAGCCGACCGTCTGCTCGATGAGGCCCTCGTCCCAACCGTCGATGACCTGCCCGATCCCGATCATGATCGACTGGACCGCCTCAGGTCCGTCGGGCTTGTCCCAGGTGGCGCCGAACACCGTCCCGTCGTCCCACCGCACCCCCGTGAACCGCACCGTGACGACCTCGCCCGCCTCGACCTGAGGGCCGTCGCCCCGCAGGAGCGGCTGCACCACGAGGTCGGACGGCGGCGCGACGCCCGCCGGCACGGTCACCGTGGGCGCGCCATCGGCGTCGAGCGTCACGGTCGGCAGACCCGCGGCCGGCTCGACCGGCGTGCCCGAGGCGCGTGTGGGCAGGACGTCGACGACGAGCACGAGCGGGACGTCGCCCTGCTGCTCCTGATACAGCAGGCGCGCGCCGACGCGCTGGCCCAGGAGCGCTTGGTGGAGGTTCTCGCCGAGCGAGTCGACGCTCATGGTGTGCCACGCCGGGGCGTCGACGAACGTGGTCTGCACGACTGTGCCGTCGCGCCCGTCCTCGGCGTAGAGGTTGAGCATGACCGGACCGCCCTCGCGCAGCGCGTCGCCCGTGCCGGGCCACACGACACGCGAGCCGGGCTCGGTGATCGTCAGCGGCTTGTCGTAGCGCAGCGACGGCTCTTGCCCCGCACCACCCGTGACCTCGACACTCGTCTGCGCGCTCGACGCGGTCGGGACGGCGTCGCCGACGCCGCCGCAGCCCCCGACGACGAGGAGCGCCGCGACCGTCGCCACGGCCAGGACGATGCGAGCACGGGCGGGCTTAGCGGCGTCTGGACACAGCACGCGGTCGAGTGAACCACACCCGGCTCGTCGTCCCAGGCTCGCTGACCCTCACTGCCGCGCGGTCACATCGACTCGATGAGGCGGTCGACACGCTCGTCGACCGACCGGAACGGGTCTTTGCACAGCACCGTGCGCTGCGCCTGGTCGTTGAGCTTGAGGTGCACCCAGTCGACCGTGTAGTCGCGACGCGCCTCCTGCGCGGCGCGCACGAACTCCCCCCGCAGCCGTGCCCGGGTCGTAGGCGGCGGCACGGCCGTGGACTCGAAGATCTCCAGGTCGGTCGTCACACGCTCGACGAGCCCGCGCGCCGCCAGCAGGTTGTACAGGCCCTCGGTGCGCGAGATGTCGTGGTAGGCCAGGTCGAGCCGGGCGATGCGCGGATCGTCGAGCGAGAGTCCGTGCTTGGCCTGGTAGCGCTCGATCAGGCGCAGCTTGATGACCCAGTCGAGCTCGCGCTCGACCAGCCTCAGGTCGCCCGACTCCAGCGCGCGCAGCCCGCGCTCCCACAGGTCGAGCACCGCCTTGGTGGTCGGTGACGGGTCCAGGTGGGCGTCGACGTACTCGCGCGCCCTGCGGAAGTACTCGGCCTGGATGTCGATCGCGCTGATCGTGCGTCCGTCGGCGAGCTGCACCGGGTGCTTGCCCGTGCGGTCGTGGCTGATCTCGCGGATGGCGCGGATCGGGCTCTCCAGCGTCAGGTCGCGCATGAGGACGCCCGCCTCGACCAGCCGCAGCACCAGGTCGGTCGAGCCGACCTTGAGCATCGTCGTCGGCTCGGCCATCGACGAGTCGCCCACGATGACGTGCAGACGCCGGAAGTACTCGGCGTCGGCGTGCGGCTCGTCGCGGGTGTTGATGATGGGCCGGCTGCGTGTCGTCGCCGACGAGACCGCCTCCCAGATGTGGTCGGCGCGCTGCGACAGGCAGTACACCGCGCCGCGCGGGGTCGCCAGCACCTTGCCTGCGCCCACGAGCGCCTGGCGGGTGATGAGGAAGGGGACCAGGATCTCGCTCAGGCGCGAGAAGTCGCCCTGGCGGCGCACCAGGTAGTTCTCATGGCAGCCGTAGGAGTTGCCCGCCGAGTCGGTGTTGTTCTTGAACAGGTGCACGACGCCGGGCAGGCCCTCGTGCCGCAGGCGCTGCTGCGCGTCGGCGACCAGGCCCTCGAGGATGCGCTCGCCGCCCTTGTCGTAGGTGACCAGCTGGCGCACGTCGTCGCACTCGGCGGTCGCGTACTCGGGGTGCGAGCCCACATCGAGGTAGAGCCGTGAGCCGTTGCGCAGGAACACGTTGGAGGACCGGCCCCAGGCGACCACCTTGCGGAACAGGTAGCGCGCGACCTCGTCGGCCGACAGCCCGCGCCCGTCGGGCGCCGCGCACGTGACGCCGTACTCGGTCTCCAGCCCGAAGATGCGCCGGTCCATCAGTCGGCCGCCTGGTCGAGCGCCGCGGCAAGCGCCGCGCCCTGAAGACGGCGGAACGCCCGCCGGGGCCGCGCGCGCTCGAGCACGGCCACCTCAAGCTGCGCCGGCTCGATCGCCCGCTCGCTCCCGGCGGCCGCCAGCGCCCCGTCGGCGCCCACCGCCCCGAGCGTCGCGGTCGCCAGCCGCAGCGCGTCGCCGAGCGCGAGCCCGGCGCTCCAGCCCTCGGCGAGCCGCGCGCCGAGCTGCTCGGCCTGGCCGCCCATGACCACGTGGCCGCGCTCGTCGGCGACCGAGCCGTCGTAGGACAGGCGGTAGACCTGGTCGCCGTCGGGGTCCTGCCCGACCTCGGCCACCACCAGCTCGACCTCGAGCGGCTTCGACTCGGTCGTGAAGACCGTGCCGAGCGTCTGCGCGTAGGCGTTGGCCAGGCCGCGGGCCGTGACGTCCTTGCGATCGTAGGAGTACCCCCGCAGGTCGGCGTAGCGCACCCCCGCCACCCGCAGGTTCTCGAACTCGTTGTACTTGCCCACCGCGGCGAACGCGATGCGGTCGTAGATCTCCGAGATCTTGTGCAGCGCGCGCGAGGGGTTCTCGGTCGCGAACAGGATCCCGCCGTCGTAGGCCAGCACGACGACGGAGCGGCCGCGCGCGATGCCCTTGCGCGCGAAGTCCGCCCGGTCCTTCATGAGCTGCTCGGGCGAGACGTAGAACGGCATGGTCATGCGTGTGCCCCCTGAGACTCTCGTGCGCCGATGACAGGCGCGGTCATGCGCGTCTGCCCCGCTCGCTGCGGGCCGCGACGAGCGCCGCGACCACGGACTCCAACTCGGCGTCCGGAACACGCCGGTAGCCGTCGGCCGTCACCGTCGCGACGACCGGCCAGATGCGCCGGACCGGATCCGGCCCGCCTGTCGCCGAGTCGTCGTCGGCGGCGTCGTAGAGCGACTCGACGGCGACGCGCACGGCGTCGTCGGCGCTCATCCCCGGCTGCCACAGCTTCTTGAGCGCGCCGCGGGCGAAGACCGAGCCCGAGCCCGTGCCGTGGTGCTCGTGCTCCTCGTAGCGCCCCCCGGTCGGGTCGTAGGAGAAGATGCGCCCGATGCCGCGGTCCAGGTCGTAGCCCGCGAACAGCGGGACGACGACGAAGCCCTGCAGGGCGAGCGGCAGGTTCGCGCGCAGCAGCGTCGCGAGCCGGTTCGCCTTGCCGTCGAGCGAGAGCAGCGAGCCCTCGATCTTCTCGTAGTGCTCCAACTCCAATTGGAACAGCTTGGCCAGGTCGACGCCGACGCCCGCCGAGCCCGAGATGCCGATCGCGGAGTACTCGTCGGCCGGGAACACCTTCTCGATCTCACGGCTGGCGATCATCGTGCCCGCGGTCGCGCGGCGGTCGCCCGCCATCACCACGCCGCCGTCGAACACCAGCGCGACGATCGTGGTGGCGTGCGGGGCGAGCCCGGCGCCGTCGAGGGCCGCGCCGGGCGAGGGCAGCAGCCCGGGCGCGTGCTCGCCGAGGAAGTCGAGGAACGACGACGACCCGGGGCGCAGGAACGCGTCCCCGAGCCGTCCGGCGTCCCTCACTGACCGCCCTTCTGGACGAAGCCGCGCACGAACTGCTCGGCGTTGGACTCCAACACCTCGTCGATCTCGTCGAGCAGCGCGTCCACCTCCGCGTCGCGGTCCTGCGCCGCGGGCGCGGCCGGGACAGGGACGTCAGCGCCGTCGTCGTCGGGCGTGCCGTCCTCGTGCTGGGGGTTGATGCGTTCCTGACCTGCCATCACTGCCTCCCTCTCCCGGGTCGTGCTCCACCGTCACCCTATGCCGAACCGTCGCCGCGTAGGCCCCGCAGCAGGCTCGCCGCGTCGGCGCTCGCGTCCAGCAGCGCGCCGATGTGGGTCCGCGTGCCACGCAGCGGGTCCAGCATGGGCACGCGTTGGAGCGCCGCGGCGCCCGGGACGTCGAAGATCACCGAGTCCCAGCTCGCCGCCGCGATCTGGTCGGTGTAGCGCGCCATGACCTCGCCGCGGAAGTACGCGCGGGTGTCGGACGGCGGATGGTGCACCGCGTCGGCCACGGCGCGCTCGTCGACCAGGCGCTCGACGGCGCCCGCACCGAGCAGCCGGTGGTAGACGCTGCGCTCGGGTCGCACGTCCGACCACTGCAGGTCGAGCGCGCGCAGCCGCGGATGATCCCACTCCAACCCGTCGCGCCGGCGCAGCCCCTCCAGCAGCCGCCGTTTGGCGACCCACTCGACCTCGCGCGCGCACGAGCCCGGATCGGCGTCCAGGCGCGCCAGCACTGACCGCCACCGGTCGAGCACCGCGTACGTCGCCTCGTCGGCGTCGGGTTCGGGCCCGATCGCCCGCAGCGCGCGCGAGACGACGCCGGCATAGGCCTCCTGCACCTCGAGCGCCGTCATGGTGCGCCCGTCGGCCAGGTCGAGCTTGGCCACCAGGTCGAGGTCGCGTGAGACGCGCTGGACCTCGGCGACCGGATCGGCCAGCCGCAGCGCCGCCAGGTCCGCCCGTGCGGGCACCCCGGCCGCCGCGAGCTCGTCGAGGCGTTCCAGCACCCACAGCACCAGCGAGGTCGTGCCGAGCTTGAGGTAGGTCGCGACCTCGAACAGGTTCGCGTCGCCGAGGATGAGGTGCAGCCGCCGCCAACGGCCGCGGTCGGCGTGCGGCTCGTCGCGCGTGTTGACGATGGGCCGGCGCAGCGTCGTCTCCAGGCCGACCTCGGCCTCGATGTAGTCGGCGCGCTGCGACATCTGGAAGCCCGCCCGGCTCCCCGTGGGCCCGAGCCCCACACGCCCCGAGCCCGCGAAGACCTGGCGGGTCACCAGGAATGGGGTGATGAGCTCGGCGAGCAGGCCGAACGGCAGGGCGCGGTCGACGAGGTAGTTCTCGTGCGTGCCGTAGCTCGCGCCCTTGCCGTCGACGTTGTTCTTGTAGAGCGTGACGCCCTGGCCCTCACCGGGCACGAGGGCCAGCTCGCGCGCGGCCGCGAGCATGATGCGCTCACCCGCCACGTCCCACAGCACGGCGTCGCGCGGCCCGGTGACCTCGGGTGAGGAGTACTCGGGGTGCGCGTGGTCGACGTAGAGGCGCGCGCCGTTGGTCAGGATGCAGTTGGCCGCCGACGGGTCGTCGACCTCGTCGACGTCGGCGCGCGCCGCAGCGGCGCCCGGCGCCGGACCGGACGGGCCTGCGGGCGCGGGGCGTGACGGGTCGTCGGTGAGCTGTGAGGGGTGGGCGGCGGCGCGGTGGAGGTGGAACCCGCGCGCGTCCGCGAGCGGGTCCTCGTCGTCGTAGTCCCAGCGGGCCGCGGGCCGCGCGCCCGCGCGCGCCACCAGCGCCCGGTAGGTCGTGACCACTTGGCTCGACAACAGCATCGGGTTCGCGGCGGGCCGCCCGGGGGCGAGCACCCCGTACTCGGTCTCGACGCCCATGACCCGGCGCACCGGAGTGCGCCGGGTCCCGTGGTCGTCGAACGGCTGCGTCACAGGTACTGCCCCGTGCTGGTGACCTGTTCGATCGAGCGCGGTGTGCCGGTCTCGCCCTTCTTCTGGACGATCGAGCGGATGAACACGATCCGCTCGCCCTTCTTGCCGCTGATGCGCGCCCAGTCGTCGGGGTTGGTGGTGTTGGGCAGGTCCTCGTTCTCCCGAAACTCGTCGACGCAGGCGCCCAGCAGGTGGTCGACCCGGATGCCGCGCTGGCCCGTCGCCAGGAAGTCCTTGATGGCCATCTTCTTGGCGCGGTCGACGACGTTCTGGATCATCGCCCCCGAGTTGAAGTCCTTGAAGTACAAGATCTCCTTGTCGCCCGAGGCGTAGGTGACCTCAAGGAACTGGTTCTCCTCGTCCTCGGCGTACATGCGCTCGACGACCGAGCGGATCATTGCCGCCACGGCCTCGGCGCGGTCCTCGCCGTGCACCGCGAGGTCGTCGGCGTGGATCGGCAGATCGGGCGTGAGGTACTTGCCGAAGATCTCCTGGGCGCCCTCGGCGTCGGGCCGCTCGATCTTGATCTTCACGTCGAGGCGGCCGGGCCGCAGGATCGCGGGGTCGATCATGTCCTCGCGGTTGGAGGCCCCGATGACGATGACGTTGTCGAGGCGCTCGACGCCGTCGATCTCGGCGAGCAGCTGGGGCACGATCGTGGTCTCGACGTCGGAGGACAGGCCCGTGCCGCGCGTGCGGAACAGCGACTCCATCTCGTCGAAGAACACCACGACGGGCATCCCCTGGGACGCCTTCTCGCGGGCGCGGGCGAAGATCAGCCGGATGTGCCGCTCGGTCTCGCCGACGTACTTGTTGAGCAGCTCGGGGCCCTTGACGTTGAGGAAGTACGAGCGCACGTTCGGGTCGTCCGCTCCGCCGGCGACCATGGTCGCGAGCGAGGCCGCGACGGCCTTGGCGATGAGCGTCTTGCCGCAGCCCGGCGGTCCGTACAGCAGCACGCCCTTGGGCGGGCGCAGGCCGTGCTCGCGGAACAGGTCGGGGTGGGCGAAGGGCAGCTCGACGGCGTCGCGGATCGCCTCGATCTGGCGTCCCAGGCCGCCGATGTCCTCGTAGCTGATGTTGGGGACCTCTTCGAGGACCAGCTCCTCGACCTCGGACTTGGGCACGATCTCGAACACGAATCCCGAGCGCACGTCGACCGTCAGCGAGTCGCCGACCCGCAGCGGGCGGTTGCGCACAGGGCCGGCGAGTCGCACCACGCGCTCCTCGTCCGCGCGCCCGACCACGAGCACCCGCTCGTCGTCGAGCACCTCCTTGACCGTCACGAGTTCGCCGACGCGTTCGAAGCCGCCCGCCTCGACCACCGTCATCGCCTCGTTGAGCTTGACCTCCTGGCCCGGCGCGAGGGCCGTGACGTCGAGGCTGGGGCTGGCGCCCACGTGCATCTTGCGGCCGGCCGAGGAGATGTCGACCGTGCCGTCATCGTGCGCGGCGAGGAACGTCGCGTAGGTGCCGGGGGGTTTGGCGAGCTCGTCGATCTGCTTGCGCAACTCGACGATCTGGTCGCGTGAGGCGCGCAGGGCCTCGGCCAGACGCTCGTTCTTGGCGGCGAGCAGGGCGAGCTGGGCGTCGCGGGAGACACCGGGGTTCTCGGTCATGCTGGTCCCCTCTCGTGCAGGCCCGGGAGGACCGACCCCCCGGAGACAGCACCCTACGCAGGAACGCCGATGACCGGGTAGGAGATTCCGCGCGTTTCGCCCGACGCCGAAATCAGGTTCTCAGATGGCGGACTGCTCACCGGTCTGCTCACCGTCCGCGGCGGTGTGCGGGCCGGTCCCCGAGCCGGACGCCGGACCGGGCTCCTGACCGAGCACGCGCACGACCTTGCGGACCTTCTTGTCGGACACCGGACGCTCGCCCAGGTCCTCCTCGGTCCACTCGGCCTCGGCGGCCGGGTAGCTGCCCTTGGCGGGCCGACGCTTGCGCTCGGGCGGGACGACGCCGTCCGCCAGGCGGCGTGCGGTCAGCAGAAAGCCGGTGTGCCCGATCATGCGGTGCTCCGGGCGCACCGCGAGGCCCTCCAGGTGCCAGCCGCGCACCATCGACTCCCAGGCGACCGGCTCGGCGAACCGTCCGTCGACGCGCAGGTCCTCCGCCAGACGCGACAGCTGCGTCGTCGTGGCGACGTAGGCGAGGAAGACGCCGCCGGGCACGAGCGCGGTAGCCGCGGCGTCGAGGTTCTCCCAGGGCGCGAGCATGTCGAGCACCACGCGGTCGACGGCTCCCGGGCTCGCGACCTGCCCGACGACGTCGGCGAAGTCGCCCAGGTGCAGGCGCCAGGCGGGGTGCGAGGCGCCGAAGAACGCCTCGACATTGCCGCGGGCGACGGCCGCGAAGTCCTCGCGGCGCTCGATCGAGTGCAGCGTGCCGCCGTCACCCACAGCGCGCAGCAGCGACATGGTCAGCGCGCCCGACCCGACGCCCGCCTCGACCACCACGGCGCCCGGGAAGATGTCGGCCATCTGCACGATCTGTCCGGCGTCCTTGGGGTAGACGACCGCGGCGCCGCGCGGCATCGACAGGACGTAGTCGCTCAGCAGCGGCCGCAGCGCCAGGTACTCGACCCCCGCGGTGTTGGTGACGACCCAACCCTCGGGCCGGCCGATGAGCTCCTCGTGGCGGAAGAAGCCCTTGTGGGTGTGGAACGTCCCACCGGGCTTGAGCTGAATCGTGTGCATGCGACCGCGCGGGTCGGTCAACTGCACCTTGTCGCCCTCGCGCAGGCGGCCGCGGCGCAGCGCGGCGCCGGTGGGCTCGGGGGCGTGCTCGGGAGCGGGGTCGCCGACAGGAGTGGAGGTCACGGCCGACGAGCCTACCGGGCCGGTCCGCGCACCGCCGCGGCCACGCGTGCGACGTCGAGCACCCCGGTCACCCGCCCGCCCCTGACGACGGGCACGATGCGGGCGCCCGCCGACGTCGCCGCCAGATGCTCGAGCAGCGCGGCGCCGCCGAGGGAGTCGTCGACGGCTGAGCCGGGCGGGAACGGCACGACGGCCGCGTCGACCGGCGTCACACCCACGGCTCCGGGCGGCACCGCGGCCGCCGCGGCGGGGTCGACCCACCCGAGCGGGGCGCCCCACGCGTCGGTGACGACGACGGCCGCGTCCGGGACGCCGGCCACCGCGCGCGCCGCGTCGCCCAACCGCGTCCCGGTGGCCACCACGACCGCGCGGCCCGCGAGGCTCGCCGTGGCGATGGAGTCGACGACCGCGCGGCGCCGCGCCGTGGTGATCGCCTCCCCCGCGCCCGACCAGAGGAACGCGCCGACGACCGCCGACCAGATCACGGTGGTCACCGAGGGCGCGAGACCACGGGCCACCGGCCACAGCAGCGCCCAGGCGAGCACGCCGACGGCGACGGCCCGACCGACCCAGCCCGCGGCGACCGTCCCGCGCATGCGCGAGCCCGTCACCCGCCACACCAGAGCCTCGAGCAACTGCCCGCCATCGAGCGGAAGCCCCGGCAGCAGGTTGAACAGGCCGACGAAGACATTGGAGAAGAACGCCGCGTACAGCAGCATCGCCGGGACCGAGGCCGCGGGCGCCGCCCCGAACGCCGCCCAGAACACCCCGGCGAGCAGCAGGTTGGTGAGGGGGCCAACGACCGCGACCAGGGCGCCGTCGAGCGGGCGGCGTTGGGCGCCGGTGTAGGCCGTGTGCCCGCCCCACAGCGTCATCGCGAGCTCGGTGACCCGGTGCCCACGGCTGCGCGCGACGAGCGCGTGCGCCGCCTCGTGGCAGAACACGCTCGCAAACAGCAGCAGCACGAACGCGAACGCCACGACCACCACACCGCCGTCGGACAGCCTGGGCGCGAAACTGCGCACCGTCGGGGCGAACACGAGCGTGAGCACCACGGCGGCCAGGAACCAGGACGGGGTCACGATCACCGGGGCGCCGGCGACGCGCCCGATGACCCAGCCGCGCGTGCGTGTCGCAGGGGTTGGCATTCGCGCAGCCTAACGGCGCCGCCTGGGACGGCCGGGCCCCCGTGTGGGCGCCGCGCCCTACGCTGGCCGCGTGACGTCAGCACCGCAGGCTCCCCCGCGCCCCCCGGCGCTCTCGCCGTCGCGCGCGGGCGACTTCATGCAGTGCCCGCTGCTGTTCCGCTACCGGGTCGTCGACCGCCTGCCCGAGCCGCCGTCGTCGGCCGCCGCCCGCGGCACCCTGGTGCACGCGGTGCTGGAGCGGCTCTACGACGCGCCCCTGGGCCAGCGCACCCGCGAGGCGGCGCTCGCGCTGCTGCCGCGCGAATGGGAGCGGCTGCGCGAGGCCGAGCCGCGTTACACGCAGCTGTTCGCGCCGGACGACGCCGCGGGCGTCGAGCAGTGGCTCGACGGCGCCGGGCGCCTGCTGGGGACCTACTTCACCCTGGAGGACCCCAACCGCCTGGAGCCGCAGGCGCGCGAGCTGCGCGTCGAGCACCAGCTCGCCGACGGCGGCCCGCTCCTGCGCGGCATCGTCGACCGGCTCGACGTGGCGCCCGACGGCGCGCTGCGTGTCGTCGACTACAAGACGGGCCGCTCGCCGCGCGCCGGGTATGAGGCCTCGGCGCTGTTCCAGATGCGCTTCTACGGGCTGGTGCTGTGGCGCGAGCGGGGCGTGTTGCCCGCGATGCTCCAGCTCGTCTACCTGGGCGACGGCCAGGTGCTGCGCGCCCAGCCTCGCCCGAGCGAGCTCGAGGTGACCGAGCGCAAGGTGCGAGCGTTGTGGGCCGCGATCGAGCAGGCGGCGGGGGCGGGCGACTTCCGCCCGCGCCGCTCCGCGCTGTGCGGGTGGTGCGCGCACCAGGCGGTGTGCCCACAGTTCGGCGGGACGCCGCCTGAGTTCGACCCGGCGCTGGCCCGTCAGCGCCTCGGCGTCGACGTCTGAGCGTCAGCCGAGGTCGAGCACGGCCCCCGCGTGGATCCGGGCGACCTCGCGCAGCCCGACGGCCCGCAGCGACGTCGCGCGGCTGAGCCCCGGCGCGCGGGGCACGGGCACCATGGCCTCGACGCCGAGCACGCGGGCGCCCGAGGCGGACGCCGAGGCGATGCCCGTGGGTGAGTCCTCGATGGCCACGCAGCGCTCGATCGGCACGCCCAGCAACTCGGCGGCCGTGAGGTAGGACTCAGGGTGCGGCTTGCCGAGCCTCACGTCGTCACCCGCCACCACGACCCTCAGCGCCCCGGCCGTCTGCTCGGCGACCACGTTCGCCAACCGCCGGTAGGACATCGTCACGAGCGCGCACGGCACGCCCGCCTCGGCGAGCGCGGCGAGCAGCTCACGCGCGCCCGGCTGCCATGGTGTGTGCCGCCGCACGTCGTCCACGACGCGGTCGAGCAGCCAGTCGACGATCGCCTCGGCCTCCAGACGCACGCCCGCGTCCTGGAGGATGCGCGCCGAGGCGAGCAGCGAGTTGCCGACGAGCTGCAGCGCCTGCTCGTGCGACCACTGCCCGCCGTGGGCGTCGACCAGCGCGTGCTCCGCGGCGATCCAGTACGGCTCGGTGTCCACGAGGGTGCCGTCCATGTCCCACAGGACGGCGGCGGGTAGTGCGCTCAGGGCTGACTCCAGGCTCGACGTGACGGCGACGGCGTCGAGCCTAACGCCCTAGGCTGGGCGAATGACCTCGCCCGAGATCGAGCCTGCGGGCCGCCACTCCGCGCGCAACACCGTTCTTCTCGCCGCCTTCGAGGGCTGGAACGACGCCGGCGGCGCGGCGACCGCGGCCCTGGCGCACCTCGGCGAGGTGTGGGACGCCCGCAAGGTGCACGAGCTGGACCCCGAGGAGTACCACGACTTCCAGGTCAACCGGCCGACGGTGGCGCCCGGTCCCGACGGCAGGCGCCAGATCACCTGGCCGACGACGTCGTTCTGGGTCGCCGAGCTGCCCCGGCGCACGGTCGTGCTGGTGCACGGCATCGAGCCGTCGATGCGGTGGCGGCGCTACTGCGCCGAGCTGCTCGGCCAGGCCGTCGAGCGCGATGTGCGCACCGTCGTCACGCTCGGGGCCCTGCTCGCCGACGTGCCGCACACACGCCCCATCCCGATGACCGCCACGAGCGACAGCGAGGGCCTGCGCGCGGTGCTGCCCGACATCGAGCCCAACACCTACGAGGGCCCGACGGGCATCGTCGGGGTGCTCCAGCACGAGGCGGCCGAGCGCGGCATGCAGTCCGTCTCGCTGTGGGCCGCGGTGCCGCACTACGTCGCCAACCCGCCCTCGCCCAAGGCGACGCTGGCGATCCTGGCGCGCGTCGAGGAGCTGCTCGGCGAGCCCGTCCCGCTGCGCGACCTGCCCGACGACGCCGAGGCGTGGCAGCACGGCGTCGACGAGCTGGCGGGCGAGGACGCCGAGATCGCCGAGTACGTCAAGCAGCTCGAGGAGGCCAAGGACACGGCCGACCTGCCCGAGGCGTCGGGAGAGGCCATCGCCCGTGAGTTCGAGCGCTGGCTCAAGCGCCGCGACTCGGGCCGCGAGAGCTGACCGCGGCGGGAGCCCGCGGCGCGCCGCTACAGCGCGACGCCGAGCAGCGAGTCCACCGCGGCGGCGACGAGCGCCGGGTCCTGCCCGGACGGGTCGGCGGCCCACGCGTCGACCGCCGCGAGCGCCGCGGGGGCGTCGAGGTCGTCGGCGAGCGCCGCCCGCAGGGCGTCCAGCACGGCCGTGCCCGTCCCGGCGGCATGGGGGGCGGCGTGGGGGGCGGCGAGCGCGGCGCGCCACGCGCCGAGCCGCGCCGTCGCGGCGTCGAGCTCGCCGTCGACCCACTCCCACTCCTGGCGGTAGTGGTGCGCGAGCAGCGCGAGCCGGATCGCCATCGGGTCGACGCCGTCGGCGCGCAGCCGCGAGACGAACACGAGGTTGCCGCGCGACTTGCTCATCTTCTCGCCCTGGTAGGCGAGCAGGCCCGCGTGCATGTGCGTGCGCGGCGCTCCCCCGAGCAGGCGGTCGTGCGAGGCTGACATCTCGTGGTGCGGGAAGAGCAGGTCGGCGCCACCGCCCTGGACGTCGAAGGGCAGGCCGAGCCCGTCGCGCGCGATGCACGCGCACTCGATGTGCCAGCCCGGGCGCCCTCGGCCGAGCGCGCCGCCGTCCCACGACGGGTCGCCGGGGCGCTCTCCGCGCCACAGCAGGGGGTCGAGCGGGTGCTTCTTGCCGTCGCGCTCGGGGTCTCCGCCGCGCTCGGCGAACAGGGTGAGCATGGTGGCCCCGTCGAGCCCCGAGACCGACCCGAACTCGGGGTCGGCCGACAGGTTGGCGTACACGTCACGGTCCACGCGGTAGGCCGCGCCCGCCTCCAACAGCCGCTCGACCGTCTCGACGATGACCGGCACGGACTCCACGACGCCGGTCCAGGTCGCGGGTGCCAGCATGCGCAGCGCCGTCATGTCCGTGCGGTACAGCTCGATCTGCTCGGCCGCCAGGGCGCGCCAGTCGACGCCGGTCGCGGCGGCGCGCTCCAGCAGGGGGTCGTCGACGTCGGTCACGTTGGACGCGTACAGGACGCTCTTGCCGGCGTCGAGCCATGCGCGCTGCAGCAGGTCGAACGCCAGGTAGGTGTTGGCGTGGCCCAGGTGTGTGGCGTCGTAGGGGGTGATGCCGCACGCGTACAGCCGCGCGGTCGGCCCGGGCGCGGCCTCGACCAGGCGGCGCGTCGTCGAGTCGTACACCATCACGGGGCGCGGCGGTCCGTCCGGGCGCGGCAGCGCGGGCGCCGTGGGCGCCGTCCAGGCGCGCATCAGGCGTAGTACCCAGACAGCGGCGTGAGCACTCCGACGACCAGCAAGACCACGACGACGACGGCGAGGATCAGGCGGTAGACCACGAACCCACTGTAGGAGTGCGTCGAGATGAGCTTGAGGAACCCGATGATCACGACGTATCCGACGGCGAACGCGATGACCGTCGCGATGAGCGTCGCGAGCGCGCCGGGCGCGCCCGGCTGAGGGTTGTCTCCCAGCGACCGGAAGAGCTGGAAGAACCCGGAGCCCATGACCGCGGGGATCGCCAGGAGGAACGCGTAGTCGGCGGCGGCCTTGCGGGTGAAGCCCATCAGGAGGCCCGCGGTGATGGTGCCGCCCGAGCGCGAGACGCCGGGCACGAGCGCCAGCGACTGCGCCAGGCCGAAGGCGAGCGCCCGGCGTGGCGTCATCTCGCGCATCGTGCGACGCCGCTCCCCGATCTTGTCGGCCCAGCCCAGCAGCAGGGCGAACACGGCGAGCGTCGTGGCGGTGATCCACAGGTTGCGGAACGACGTCTCGATCCAGTCCTGCAGCGCCAGGCCCAGGATCACGATCGGGATCGAGCCCAGCACGATGTACCAGGCCATGCGGGCGTTCTCGCGGTGCGCGCCGAACCGGGCCGCGCGATCGGCGCCGTCGTCGCCGCGCAACGCCTTCCACCAGTCGACGAGGATGTCGCGGATGGTGCGCCGGTAGTACAGGATCACCGCGGTCTCGGTGCCGATCTGGGTGATGGCGGTGAACGCCGCGCCCGGGTCGCCTGAGCCGATCAGACTGCCGATGATGCGCAGGTGCGCGCTCGACGAGATCGGCAGGAACTCGGTGAGCCCCTGCACCAGGCCTAGAACGATCGACTCCCACGCACTCACGATGGCCGACCATATCTGGTGTTCTTGCGTGGCACCGACACTGACAGTCGATCCGCGCCGATAGCCTGCGCCCGTGAGGGATCGAACGGTCGGCGGATCAGGTCTGCGCGTGTCCCCCCTGGGACTGGGCACGATGACCTGGGGGCGGGACACCGGTCCCGACAGCGCCGCCGAGCAGTTGCGCGACTTCCTCGACGCGGGCGGGACGCTGCTGGACACCTCCGCGTCCTATGCGGACGGCGACGCCGAGCGCCTGATCGGCGACCTGCTGCGCACGACGGCCGCGCGCGACGACGTCGTGCTGTGCACCAAGGGTGGGCGGAACGCGTCACGGCGCGCGCTCCTGGCCGACCTCGACGGCTCGCTGGCGCGCCTCGGCGTCGAGTGCGTCGACCTGTTCCTGGTGGCGTGCCCCGACCCGGCGACACCGCTCGCCGAGACCGCCACCGCGCTGCGCCTGGCCGTCACCTCGGGCCGTGCCCGCTACGTCGGGCTGTCGAACCATCCCGGCTGGGCGAGCGCGCACGCGGCCACGCTGCTCGACGACGTCGGGCTCACGGCGCTGGAGGTCGAGTACTCGCTGCTGCAGCGCGGCGTCGAGCGCGAGGTGCGCCCGGCGGCCCACGCGCTCGGCCTGGGCCTGCTCGCGTGGTCACCGCTGGGACGCGGCGTGCTGACGGGCAAGTACCGCCACACCGTTCCCGCCGACTCACGGGCCGCGTCGCCGCACCTGGCGGGGTTCGTCGAGCCCTACCTGACCGAGCGCGCCGCGGCGGTGGTCGAGGCCGTGGTGACCGCCGCACAGGGCCTGGGCCGCACCCCGGCCGAGGTCGCGCTCGCGTGGGTGCTCGCGCGCGACCAGGTCGCCTCAGCGATCGTCGGGGCGCGCACGCCCGGGCAGCTGCGCCAGTCGCTCGCGGCCGTCGACCTCGCCCTGCCCGCGCAGGTGCGCGCGGCGCTCGACGACGTGTCCGCGATCGACGCGGGCTACCCCGAGAGGTGGTGACCCCCGCACGCCGGGCGCTTCAGGGCCGCGAGTCCTCCAGCTCGACGTCGAGGTCGTCGTCCTCGTCCAGGTCGTCCTCGTCGTCGGCGTCATCGTCGCCGTCGTCGTCCTCCTCCTCCTCAAGGACGAAGGGCGTGACCTCGCCGTATACCTGGGCCAGCGCGTCGTCGTACACCTCGAAGGCGTCGGCCAGGACGTCGTAGGCGTCGTCCACGCGCGGGTCGTCGTCACTGCGGCGCGTCGAGATGGCGTCGAAGTGGGCCTCCAGCGCAGCGACAAGACGGTCCAACGCGGCGCGCGGGTCTGCGGTCATGTCCGAACGCTACCGCCGGTCGGGGCACAATGGCAGGCGAAGGCATCGAAGGACCCTCTTGGGACGGTGAGATGACGCCCAGCACTCCCCACAAGCACTATGAGTACCGAGTCCTGACCATCGACCGAGGCACGAGTGTGCCGCAGGCTCGACGGCTCTTGACCGACGAGGCGGAGTACGGGCGCTGGGAGCTGGCGCGCACACGCCTGTATCAGGGCGGCCACCGCAAGGTGTGGCTGCGCCGCGCCATCATCAAGGTCTCCTCGACCTTGTGAGGCGCGCGGGTCAGCAGGTCGCCAGCAGCCGGTCCAGCACCCGTGTGCCGAAGCGCAACGCGTCGATGGGCACGCGCTCGTCGACGCCGTGGAACATGCCCACGAAGTCGAGGTCGGCGGGCAGCCGCAGCGGCGCGAACCCGTAGCCGGTGATCCCCAGGCGCGACAGCGACTTGTTGTCGGTGCCGCCCGAGAGCGTGTACGGCAACACCACCGAGCCGGGGTCCTCTCCCGTCACCGCGTCGACCATGGCGTCCACGAGCGATCCGGAGAACGGCGCCTCGAGCGCGACGTCCTGGTGGATGGGCTCGACGCGCACCCCCGGCCCGACGAGCTCGCGCACCGTCGCCATGCCCTCCTGCTCGTAGCCGGGCAGCAGCCGCACGTCGAGCGACGCCTCGGCCCGCCCCGGGATGACATTGGCCTTGTACCCGGCGGCGAGCTGCGTCGGGTTGGCGGTGTGCCGCACCGTGGCGCCCACGAACGGCGCCGCGGGTCCCAGCGCCCGCACGAGCGCGTCGACCGCGGCGGGGTCCTCACCGTCGAACGGCAGGCCCGTCAGGTCGGCGACGCCCCGCAGCAGGCGCTCGACGGTGGGCGTGAGCGTGTAGGGCCAGGCGTGCCGTCCGACGCGCGCGACTGCCTCGGCGAGCGCGGTGACCGCGTTGTCGTGGTTGACCGCCGAGCCGTGGCCCGCCCGCCCGTCGGCGACCAGGCGCAGCCAGGCCAAGCCCTTCTCCGCGGTTTGCAGCAGGTAGGCGCGCGTGCCGCCCACCTCGACCGAGAAGCCCCCGACCTCGCTGATCGCCTCGGTGGCGCCCTCGAACAGCTCGGGGCGGTGGGCGACGGCCCACTGGGCGCCGTGGACGCCGCCCGCCTCCTCGTCGGCGAACATCGCGACGACCACGTCGCGCGCGGGGCGGCGCCCCTCGCGCACGTACTGGCGCACCACGGCCAGGATCATCGCGTCCATGTCCTTCATGTCGACGGCGCCGCGCCCCCACAGCAGCCCGTCGCGCTCCTCGCCCGCGAACGGGTCCACGCTCCAGTCCTCGGCGCGCGCGGGCACGACGTCGGTGTGCCCGTGCAGCACGAGCGCCGGCCGGGCCGGGTCGGCGCCCTCCAGCCGTGTGACCACCGACGTGCGCCCAGGCCGCGACTCGAAGACCTCGACGTCGAGGCCCACCTCGGTCAGCAGCGCCGCGACGTGCTCGGCCGCGGCGCGCTCCCCCGGCCCCGAGTCGTCGCCGTAGTTGGAGGTGTCGATGCGCAGCAGGTCCTGGCAGATGCGGGCGACCTCGTCCTGCGCGGTGACCGCGCCGCCAGGCTCGCCCAGCCCGACGCTCGGTGTGGTGTGCGGTTCCGTCATGCTCCCAGCCCCCGTCGCTCCAGCAGCGGTGTGATGTCGGCGTCGCGTCCGCGCAGCTCGCGGAACGAGGCCAGCGGGTCCTGCGAGCCGCCGCGCGCCAGCAACAGGCGGCGGAACGCCTCCCCGTTCTCGCGGGTGAGCCCGCCATGCTCTTCGTACCAGCGCACGGTGTCGGCGTCGAGGACTTCGGACGAGATGTAGGAGTAGTACGCGGCCGCGTAGCCCGAGCCGAAGATGTGGTTGAAGTAGGTGGTGCGGTAGCGCGGCGGGATGGCGGGCAGGTCGAGCCCGGCGGCGGCGAGCGCGTTCGCCTCGAAGGCCGCGACGTCGTCGGGCGAGGTGGGCACGTCCTGTGGCGCGAGCCGGTGCCAGGCCTGGTCGAGCAGCGCCGCCGCGAGGTACTCGGTCGTGGCGAAGCCCTCACCGAACTGCCGCGAGGCCAGCATCGTCTCGACCCAGCGCCGCGGCATGGGCTCGCCGGTGGCGTGGTGCACGGCGAACCGCTCGAGGATCGCCGGGTCCCACGCCCACATCTCGTTGACCTGGCTCGGGTACTCGACGAAGTCGCGCGGCACCTCGGTGCCCGACTGCGAGGGGTGACGCACGTCGGACAGCAGGCCGTGCAACGCGTGGCCGAACTCGTGGAACAGCGTGATGACCTCGTCCCACACCAGCAGCGTGGGCTGCCCGGCCGGCGGCTTGACGATGTTGAGGTTGTTGACCACGACGGGCCGCTGGCCGAGCAGGTGGTTCTGGTCGACGAGGTTGTTCATCCAGGCGCCGCCGCGCTTGGACTCGCGCGTGTACAGGTCGGCGAGGAAGAGCCCGAGGCCCTGGTCGCGCGCTCCCGGCTCGGGGGCGTCGAAGACCTCGAACACACGCACGTCCGGGTGGTAGCCGACCAGGTCGTCGCGCTCGGCGAACGACAGCCCGAAGAGCCGGTGCGCCGCCTCAAACACGCCGTCGCGCAGCACGCGCTCGAGCTCGAGGTAGGGGCGCAGCGCGGCGTCGTCGAGCGCGTACCGCTCCTTGCGCACGCGCTCGGCGTAGAACGCCCAGTCGCTCGCGCGCAGCTCGGCGTCAGGTCCGGCGTCGGCGCGCAGTGCGGCCGTGAGGTCGGCGGCCTCGGCGCGCGCGTTGGCGGCGGCCGGCGGCGCGAGCCGTTCGAGCATCGCGGCCACCGCCTCAGCGGTGCCCGCCGTGGCGTCCTCGGCCACGTACGCCGCGTGGTGCGGGTAGCCGAGCAGGCGGGCGCGCTCGGCGCGCAGGCGGACGATCTCCAGCAGCACCGCCCGCGTGTCGTGCTCGGACCCGTCGCCTCCGCGGGCCTCCGACGCGCGCTGCACCCGCTCGCGCAGCCCGCGGTCGGTCAGGACCCCGACGACGCTCTGGTGCGTCGGCAGCTGCGCCTCGAGCAACCAGCCCTCCAGGCCGCGCGACGCGGCGGCCGCACGGGCGCCCGCCTTGGCGTCGAGCGCGAGCCCGTCGAGCTCGGCCTCGTCGGTCACCAGGACCGACGCCGCGTTGGCGCCCGCCAGGAGCTTGCGCCCGAACTGCGCCTCGAGCGTGGTCAGCCGCGCGTTGAGGTCGCGCAGCGCGGCCTGCGCCTGGTCGTCGAGCGCGACGCCGGCGCGCCGCGCGTCGATCAGGCGACGGCGCAGCAGCCATGCGTCGTCGGGGGCCAGGTCGCCCGCGCTCCGCTCGAGCAGCTCGAGCCGCTCGTACAGCGCGCGGTCCATGAGGATGGCGTCGCGGTGCGCGGCCAGCTGCGGCGCCAGGCGCTCCTCGACGTCCTCGAGGAACGCGCTGGCGTCGGAGGCGATCTGGTTGTGGAACGCCGTCAGCGCCCGGCCGAGCAGTCCGCCCGAGCGCTCGAGCGCCTCGAGCGTGTTCTCGACCGTGGGCGCGGCGGGGTTGGCGATGATCGCCGCGACCTCGTCGCGCTGGGCCGCCATGCCGGCGCCGATCGCGGGCTCGTAGTGCTCGGGCCGGATCGCCGCGTAGTCGGGCAGCTCGTAGGGCAGGGCGGAACGCTCGTCGAAGGGTGTCACGCGCCCATCCAACACGGCGCCGGGCGCCTCGCGCTCACCGGACACGCCGCAGCGTGCCGCCGTCGAGCGACAGCTCGGCGTCGAGCGACAGCCGGTCGAGGAAGGCGCGGTCGTGGCTGACCACCAGCAGCGCGCCGCGGTAGGCGGCGAGCGCCTCGACCAGCCGGTCCGCGCTCGCGATGTCGAGGTTGTTGGTCGGCTCGTCGAGCACCAGCAGCTGCGCGGGCGGGTCGGCCAGCAGCAGGCGGGCCAGCGCGACCCGGAACCGCTCGCCGCCCGACAGGCTCGCCACGGGCCGCTCGACGGCGTCGCCGCGCACGAGGAACCGGGCCAGCCGCCCGCGCAGCTCTCCGGGCGGCACGTGCGGCGCGCCGGCCCGCACCGCCTCCAGCACCGTGTCGTCGTCGTCGAGCCGGTCGAGGCGCTGCGGCAGGTACCCGACGCGGTCCGTCGCCAGGCCCTCGCCGCCGACCAGCCGCTCCAGGAGCGTCGTCTTGCCGGAGCCGTTGGGGCCGGTCAGCGCGACGCGCTCGGGGCCCTGGATGACGACGCCGCCGGGCAGCTCGGCGAGCCGCCGTCCGGGCGCGACGCCCGGGTCGGGCAGGTCGACGACGATGCGGACGTCGTCGCGCACCGCGCGCTCGGCGGCCTCGACCGCGGCGCGCGCGGCGTCCTCCTTGGCGTTCGCCTGAGCGCGTCGCGCCGCCTGGGACTTCTCGGCCGAGTTGCGCCGGTCGTTGATGGCCGCCTTGACGTAGCGCGCCTCGGCGACGTCCTTGCGCCCGCGCCGCTCGGAGTGCGCGATGCGCTCGGCGGCCTTGATGCGCTCGGCTCGCTCGCGGCGCAGCACGGCCTCGGCGTCGCGCAGGGCTCGGCGGGCGGCCTCCTGCCGCGCCGCGAGCTGCTCCTCGTAGGCCGAATAGGCTCCGCCGAACGTCTCGAGAGCGCCCGCGCGCAGCTCGGCGGTCTCGTCGACCAGCTCGAGCAGCGCGCGGTCGTGCGAGACCACCACGAGCGCGCCGCGCCACGAGCGCACCAGTTCGTGCAGCCGCTCGCGCGCGGCGCCGTCGAGGTTGTTGGTCGGCTCGTCGAGCAGCGCGACGTCGGCGCGGCGCAGCCGGACGCCGACGACGGCGGTCAGCACGGCCTCCCCGCCCGACAGCGTCCCCACCTGGCGGTCGACGTCGGCGGGCAGGCCGAGCGCCGCGAGCTCGGCGCGGGCGCGGTCCTCGGCGTCCCAGGCGTCGCCGACGGCGTCGAACCGCTCGGGCCGCACGTCGCCCGCCTCGATGGCGCGCACGGCGTCGACGACGTCGCGCACGCCGAGCAGGTCGGCGACCGTCAGGTGCGTGTCGAGCGTGAGGCGTTGCGGCAGGTAGTCGGCGACGCCGGTGACCTGGATGGAGCCGGACGTCGGGCGCAGCAGGCCCGCGACCAGGCGCAGCAGCGTGGACTTGCCGGCGCCGTTGAGCCCGACCAGTCCGGTGCGCCCGGCGCCGAACGCGCCCGAGACGTGGTCGATGGGGGTGGCGCCGTCGGGCCAGGAGAAGGTGAGGTCGCGCAAGACGACGCTGGGCGTGGGGGAAGGCATGTGAGGGGTCTCCGAGGTCGGCTGGTGCGCCGACAGCCCTGCCGTGGCAGGGGCGGCGCCGGTCAGGCGTCGGTGCGCAGACCCGTCATTCCTCAGTCCCTCGTCCGCTGGGCGTCCCCTCTCACGCGCGGCGGGAGCCGCAGGGACGGCATCGAGGCTCCCACGCTCGGGCGCGGTCGCGCAAACGGCCCGCTCAGCGCGGCGGGCCACCCATGCTCAGCGCGCCTCGGGCCACGGCTCGTTCGGCTCGCGCGGATCGGCGGGAAGCAGCGTTCCGATCCATCCCTCGACGAGGCGACCGCGGTGCGTCAGCATCCCCCGCACCTGACCCTCGACGCGCACGCCGAGCCTCCACGCGACGCGGCGCGACGCCCAGTTGCCGACCTCGGCGCGCCACACCGCGCGCGCCAGGCCCAGGCCCTCGGGGTCCAGACCGAAGTCGACGACGAGGCGCGCCGCCTGCGTCATGAGGCCGCGGCCGCGCGCCTCGGGCGCCGTCCAGAACCCGAACTCGCCCGACCGCGCGCCGGGCGCGCCGTCGTCGAGCCGAAGGTCGACCATGCCCAGCACGGGCGGCTCGGGATCGCCGGGCAGAACGTCGCCCGGGGCGCGCACCGCCCAGGTGAACGCCGTCTCGGCCTCCCAGCCCGCCGGAACGATCGAGGTGACGAAGCTCTCGGCGTGCTCGCGCCGGTACGGGCTCGGCACCGTCGTCCACCGTTGGATGTCCGGGTCCTGACAGATCGCGTGGATGCGGTCGACGTCGGCCGTGGTGGGCGTCGAGAGCCGGACATGGTCACCTGCCAGCACGAACGGTCGCATCGGGGCAGCATGCCATTTGCCCAGGGCGGCCGTCACACGCTTTCGTCGGCGCCCTCGCCCTCGCCCTCCTCCTGGCCCGGATCGACCTCGTCGGCGCGCCGCGGCCGCAGCGTGCTGTAGACGGTCCACGTCACGGCCAGCACCGGCACGGCGACGACGGCGCCGAGGATGCCCGCGAGCACGGTGCCCGCCGTGACGCCGAGCGCGATGACCACCGGATGCAGCGCGACCTGCTTGCCCATGATGAGCGGCTGCAGCAGATGCCCCTCGATCTGGCCGATGAGCGCCACCCCGATGATCACGATGAGCGCCTTGACCGGGCCCTCGGCCGCGAGCGCCACGACGCCCGCGATGACCATCGCGGCGGGCGCGCCGATGAGCGGGATGAACGCGCCGATGAACACGAGCACGGCGAGTGGCGCCGCGAGCGGAATGCCCAGGGCGGCGAGCAGGATGCCCGCCATGATGCCGTCGGTGACGGCGATGATGACGGTGCCGCGCGCGTACCCCGAGAAGCTGTACCAGCCGGCGTCGGCCGCCTTGGCCCACCGCTCGCGGTGCCCGGCGGGCACCTGCGTGAGGAACCAGCGCCACATCGCGCCGCCCGACATGAGGAAGAAGACGGTGCAGAAGACCGACAGGGCGATGACCGCGAAGCCCTCGGCGACCGTGCCCACGCTCGCCACCGCCGTCGAGGCGAGGTCGTCGCTGTTGTCGGCGACCCACTCGCGCCCGGAGTCGATCGCGTCGTTGATGTGGTCCCACGACACGTTGATGGGCAGCGGACCGTGCTGCGCCCAGTCGATGATCTGATCGATGCCGTTGGTGAACTGCACCACGAGCGTCTGCCACTGACCGGCGACTGACGCCACGACATAGGTGACCAGTCCGCCGAAGAAGACGATCGCGCTCAGGAACGCGAGGCCGACGGCGAGCGCGCGCGGCATGACCCTGCCGTAGAAGTCGGCGAGCGGCTTGAGCACCGAGGTCAGCACCAGCGCCAGGAACACGGCGACGAACACCAGCCGCACGTGCACCACCGCGTAGACCAGGAGCGAGACCGCCACGACGAGCGCGACGAACCGCCACGACCATCCCGCGGTGGTCAACAGCCACTGAGGGACGTTCTCGGTCGGCCGGTCGTGCGTCAACGCCGCTCCCTCCGTGTGGCGCCGGCGGCACGGCGCCGCCGTCGTGCGCCCAGTCTGCTCCTTTCGTCCCACGCGGGCACGGACCGGGCGCGCGATTTCGGGGCCTCGCCGCGACCGTGCTATGTTTCTCCCCGCACCGAGACGGCGGGAACGCCCGATCGGGTCACCTGTCCGGGTGGCGGAATGGCAGACGCGCTAGCTTGAGGTGCTAGTGCCCGTATAGGGCGTGGGGGTTCAAGTCCCCCTCCGGACACCGCTTTGACCAGCGGAAACGCTGGATTTCGGATCCTGCGGGAACACGCCGCGGGAAACAAGAGGGTTCACGAACCAGGCAAAACGCACCTCCTCGCTCGAAGCGAAGAGGTGCGCTTTCTGTTTGCGGAACGCGCCTACCGGCCGCGCACCCGGCGCCGCTGTGACCGTCCGGTGCGGCGCAGGGGCCGACAGAACTCAGGTCGATCCCGCTCCCCGGCACGACGACGGCTGCGTCGACGGGTTTGAAGGTCTGCTCGCGGGACAGGTCGACGCGGTGGTCGTCGTAGCGGGGCGAGGCGCCGACGATGTGGTGCGGGAACTCGTGGCGGTTCTTGCGGCACCAGTCCAGCGACTTGCCGAGCCGGAGCGAGAACCACTCCGCGTCGCCCCGATCAACCGCGCGATCATCGTCGAGGCGTTCGCGACAGCGTTGACTTCCGTCGATCGCACGGACACGGGATCGGTCGCGGACCCCCAGAGGTCCGCAACTGGACTCGCCTTCCCGGCGTCTACATAGTCGCTCGACTCTTGACGGCCAACCCGCATGCCACTGCCTGGACAGTCGCGCGACGTTGGTCGCGCTGGTCTGCGGCTCGCTGCTCGTGCCGTCAAAGCACAGCAAGAACGTGCGCCCAGCCGCGCACGCTCCTTTCAAGCCCGGTGAAGCCCGGCCCAGCAGGGCGATGCAGCCAGCGCGCCGGACGGGCCGAGCGACGGCCTCCGCCTCATGTCTTGCAATTCGAGACACGGCCACCCGCGGGCCAGGACGGCCGAATGCCCGGGGCTACGGTGCGACCAGCCCGGGCGCCGGTCCGGCCACTGTCGAAGGAGCACCATGTCGTACGAGCCCGAGGTCGACGCCACCTACGCGAAGGTCTACCAGGACGAGACACCTGACATCCTCCAGGCGTTCTCCGCGTTCGGTGCGACTGTCTTCGCCCCGGAGGGACGCGCCATCCCGTTGAGGTACCGCGAGCTCATCGCCGTCGGGGTCGCGATCGCCAGCCAGTGCGAGCCCTGCATCGACCACCACAGCAACGCCGCTACCGACGCCGGTGCGACCAGCAACGAGCTCGCCGAGGCGGCGTGGGTCGCCTCGATGCTGCGGGCTGGCGGCGCGTTCGCGCACGGCCGCCTCGCCTTCAAGTACGCGGGCGCTCACTCGCACGCCTGAGGTCGCCGAAGCCTCGGCTCGCCGCCCCCTCTTTCATATCGATTGTCGTTGTGTCATGCTCCCGGCAGAGCACAATGACAATCGATTGGGAGACGGCGATGGTGCGGGAGCAGATCGAGGAGTCGCGACCGGTCCGACGCTCGGCCTGGATCAGCGTGACCGCGCTGCACGGCCTGCTGCTCGCCGCGACGGTCTGGGTGCTGGCGTTCAATCTCTGGGGTTCGCTGGGTCCGTCCTACGCCGACGTCGTGCGCGTGCCGTGGAACTCCCCCGTCGCCTCGGTGCAGGTCGTCCCAGGCCCCGGCCTGGGCGACCGGGTCGCGGCCGTCCAGGCGGACCCCGCGCAGCAGGCGGATCAGGAGCGCCACGGCGGAACCGGCCTGAACCTGTTCCCCTGGTCCGACGACTCTGCGACCGGCACCACCGACGCCTTCACCGGCCGGCCGCCGGTCGAGTGGGGGTTCGCAGACCCGCGGATGACCTTGTGGGGACCACGCGGCATCGACCAGGCCAGTCTCGCGGCGCCCGTCTTCGCGTGGGGCGTGCTGGCTCTCGTGGTCCTGTGGCTGCTGTGGCGCCTGGTGGGCTCGGTCGCCACCGACGACGTCTTCACGCGAGCCAACGTGCGCCGGGTCGCCCTCATCGGTGTGCTCGTGGCGGCCGGCGGGAGCGTGCTCCAACTCGGGGAGTTCTGGCTCGACGCCGGGATCGTCGCGCGCTCGGCGGCCAATGGGATTCTGCAAGCCACGTTCAGCTTCTCGCTCATGCCCCTGTGGGTCGGTTTCGTGTTCCTCACGCTGGCCGAGGTGTTCCGTCAAGGCGTGCTGCTGCGCGACGACGTCGCCGGGCTGGTGTGACGGTGGGAGACGACGCCGCGCACCGCGTCCACGCACGGCTCGACGTGCTCCTGGCCGAGCGCGGGATGACACTGGTCGACCTGTCAGAGAAGGTCGGCCTGAGCGTGGTCAACCTCTCGGTGCTCAAGAACGACCGCGCCAAGGCGATCCGGTTCTCCACCCTGACGGCGATCTGCGACGCGCTCGACTGCACCGTCGGCGACCTGCTCGAGATCCGCGGCGGGCCGTAGAGGCTATCCACGTTCTCACGCGCCGTGGCGTGAACTCTGAGACTTCGCTAAGGATTCGAGCGTCCGGGCAGAGGGCCGCACTGGCGACCTCAACAACGGACGCGATGCGCCCAACCTCCCCTCCTGCCGTCCTCGTGGTTGATGACGACCCCGCCGTCCGTTCGGTGCTCCGCGACGGGCTGGCTCGTCACGGCCTGGCGGTCAGGGCGGTCCGTTCGGCCGAGCAGGCCCTGGAGCGAGGGGCCGCAGCGGCACCGGACTGACCCTGAGTTGCCAGTCGAAATCAGCGATTGGGTCGCGACGCCATCACGGCGTTGAGCGTCGAGCGAGCCGCGACCCAGGCACCGGCGCCGGGGTAGACCCAGGCGGCAAGTTCGACGGCGACCTTCCAGTCGTTCGTCAGGTCGCGGCCGTGAATCGGCTCATGGTGCGCAGCACGGTTGCGGACCAGATGGAGCGAGACGAGCCGTCGCTCGACCTCACGCCGACGGACGCCCAGGTCTGCCGGCCCGTACTGGAACGCGGCCGCCAGCGCGCGGACCCACAGCGTGGTCAGGCACCGCTGGGCAGCGAGATCGCGCCAGAACCCGAGCGTCAGCTCGGCGACCACCTTGCCGTGCACCTCCGGGACGCGGCCGTATGACGTCGCTCGCTCTCGGGCCTTCGAGATGTCTCGCGCCCCACGGGCGTCGGATGACGGCGGCGTCAATCACGGTCCCTGCGAACGGCCTCGTGCCCAGGCCACGAGGCCGGCGTCCATCGCGTTGCGGACGATGACCTCGACCGTGCCCGACGTCACGAGGACCGCTCCCGCAGCGTCGACGTTCCAGTCATACAGACGCAGCGCCGCCGAAGCGTCGCCGTCGTTGGCCGCAAGGTATGACCGAATCCGCTCCGTAGTCAGGAGGTCGCGCAACGTCTCGTCACTCCAGCGATGCTCGACAGCGCGCCCCGTGGTTCACACCCACGACCTCCCACGTAGACTCGTCCATGAAGACCCCGGAACGATCACTGGCCTCGGCCACATCGCCGGGGGTACGCCTTTCCCGGGCAAGTCGTCCGCGCGACAGCCTCGGGTCTCCGAGCAGCGGATCCACTCCGCCAGCCGGCCGGCCGGCCCGCCAAACGGCCTGCCCGCACAGCCACATGGTTCCGCCTGCGCGAGCCGTCGGGCGCCGCTCGCGCAGGGAATGCGACACCCCGACGGACTGCCTGGCGACCGCCGCTTATCCTCGACGGCATGCCCTCCTGGCCCACGCTCCTGCGTGCCGACGCGTTCGCCGCGATGCTCAACTTCGAGATTGCGGACCACCCGGTCTACGACGGCATCGAGTTGCAGTGGTTCGACGACGACGTCCACGGCACGGGGATGCTCGTCTTCCTCGGCCGCAGCGATACCCACCTGATCGACTACTACGTCCAGCCCGGGCTGCGGCTCGACCGGGCTGGCTACCAGATCGGTGCGGGCATGGGCGCGTGGATCGAGACGGAGTTCGCCGATGCGTTCCTCGAGATCGCCGACGACGGCGTACGGGCATCAGCCCGGTTCACCGATGTCGACGGCCGGGCCATCGAGGTGCTGGTCGACGACCGCAACGGCCGCCGTCGACGGCGCGCCGGGCTGCTGGCACCCGTGAGCTCCGCGATCAAGGACCCCAAGTCCTTGTTCATCGTGTGGCTGCCCAGCTTCGACCTGGTCCGCACCAGCGGGCGCCCGCCCGTGCTGCGCGTCGACGGCGCCGACGTGACGGTGGGCAAACTCCCGGGCGAGCGGCTGCACGGTCGTCACCTGATCAAGTACGCGGCGCCCATCGTGACGATCGAGGTTCTTCCCGACGCCCGACCAGGTGCCCTACCGCCGTTCTCCAGCCCGCGGGAGGGCGTCGTCGAGACGACTGCCGCCGGTGCCACCGCGCGACTCGCGTTCGACCCGCCGCTCCCGGACCTCGCCGCACTGCCGGACGGCGACCGGCAAGATGGCTCATGGTCCATCACCGCCTCCGGCCAGCGGCTGACCGGCGGACGCTGGTTCGCCGGGCGCGACGGCGACCACGTGCAGGCCGGGCTTGACGTCACGGAGCAGTGGCGGCCGCGCGGCCTACCCCTTCTCATGCGGCTCGTGACCACCGTCGTCCCCCTCTTCCGCCGGTGGCCGACGACGTACCGCTGGCGGGCGTCACTAGACCTCCGCGAGCCCGCTGCAAGCGAGGCAACGGACGGCTGGACGCGGATCGGCGACGCGACCGGCGACAGCTACCGCAAGGCGACTGGAAGCTAGCCCAGGCGCCGCAGTTGCGGCGCCAACCGCCACCTCAAGAGGCCATCACCTGGTCCTCCGGCCGGTGTGAGCGTCAACCGCTAACCAACCGCCCCCACGGTGTCCGGCCGCCACGGCGACACAGATCGGCGCGGCGCGCGGCGGGCACGCTGCGACGAGCGTGCATCCGGGCACTGGCTAGCGCGCCTGGACTCGCACGCCACCTTCTCGGGCGGTCAGGATCAGGTCGGCCTCGTGTGCCGCGGTGATGGAGGCTACGATCGCGAGGCCCAAGCCACGGTTGCCCAGATCCTCTGAGCGAGTCCGTCCCCGAGCGCGCATGAACGGCTCGGTGAAGGTTGAGACTCGCGCCTGTTCGAGGATTTCTCCCGTGTTCGCGACCTCGATGAACGCGCGGGTGTCGTCAATGCCGGTGGTGACCCAGATCGTGCCGTTGTTGTGGTTGTACTGGATCGCGAGCGGCCCCATCCATTCTCTCAATCCCGGGCGGGCCGCGCCGCCATCGCAGGCGCCACAGTCCGCGCAGGACCCACCGGCCGCCTGGACCCCAGCCGCCGGCGGGGCGTTCGAGCCGCTACCTGACTGAGCCCCGCCCGTCCCGGACCAGCACCACCGCCAGCACAGTCGCGGCCCCGAGGCCAGCGGCCACCCACCCGGCCGCGGACGCTGCCCAGCCCTGGTCGGCGAACGGGAACACGGGCGCCGACGCCTCGAAGGGCCGCACCAGCGCCCAGGCCGAGGTGAGAGGCACGACGACGACCGCCCAGCGCCCGCCCGGCGTCGCCTCGCCGCCGACGCGCCGCCACGTCGTCCACGCGACCGCGACCGCTGCGGCGCCGCCGCCCTGCAGCAGCACGTACCCCGGGTGCCCGAACAGCCCGTCCCGGGCAAACCACACGCCCGTGGCCCAGGCCGCGAGCAGCACCGCGACCCCCGCCGACCGCGCCGCGGTGCGCCACGCGATCCCCCGCGGCGTCACGTCGACGACGGCGGCGGCAGGCTCGTCGAGGCACCAGCCCACGGCGGCCGCCAGCAGCCCGACCGCTACGCCCTCGAGCGGCCACAACGTCCACGGCCGCCACCGCACCAGTGCGAGCAGGCCGGCCACGCCCACCGCGGCTACCGCGACGAGCACCCACGGCACGGCCCGCCCGGCATGGCGCAGCATCAGAACGACAGCCCCGACACCGGGTTGTGCACGGCCTCGGGCAGACCGAGCGCCATGGTCGCGACCAGCGCGACCACCGCGACGGCGACCGTCGCGAGCAGCACCGGCCGCAACCGCGACCGGTCGCTCTCGGCGTCGTGCCACATGGCCACCACCACGCACAGCGCGCACAGCGCGAGCTGGTAGACGATCCACGCGAACGGCGAGCCCGGCAGGGCGACCCACGACGTCGAGCCGGTTCCCGTGGAGCCCCAGCTCAGCGGCCCGTACCAGTACACCCAGGGCCAGACCACGTGCCAGCGCCAGGTCGCCTCGAAGTTGCCCTGCAGCAGGATCGTGACCAGCACGACGGCGACGGCGGCGATCGCCGTGACGCCCCGCTGCGGCAGCCAGCGCGTGACCACGAGCCCGAGCAGCGGCCCGCCGATCGCGGGCACGACCCCGAGGGCGGCCATGACGGCGACCACGTGCGCGGTGCTCACCGGCCCGAACGGCACGGCGGCCGCGCTGGGCGGGCGCACGGCGAGCATGACCATCGCGGCCGCGAACCACGCCAGCGCGGCGGCGAGCGGCACGACGACGGCGGCCGCGAGCGCGAGCGTCCGCGTGCGCTCGGGCACGGCCACCGCGCCGGCGGCCGCGGCGGCACGGTCGGAGCGTCGCACGAGCCCCGCCATGACGATCATCCCGACCACGCCGAGCAGCGCGGCGGGCACGATCACGGTCATCGTCGACGAGGTCCCGTCGTCGGTGAAGAAGGACTGCACAGTGGACGCGGCGGCGAGCGCGAGGCCCGCGAGGAACAGCCACGAGGTGGCGTAGTGCCGAATCTCCCGGCGGGCCAGCGTGCCGAGGACCGGGGTGCTGGTGAGCGTGGTGCTCATGCGTTGGCTCCTTCGCTCGCGCCACGGTGCGCTCTCGCGGCGCGCAGCAGCAGGTAGGCGTCCTCAACCGTCGGGTCGACGGCGGTGGCGGTGGTGTCTGGCGTGCCCCCGACGGAGCGGACCAGCCCGGTCCCGGTCTTCCAGGCGCCGGCGGCTCCCGCGCTCGGCGTCGGGCCCTGGTGGACGCGGCCGGTCGCGACGGCGAGCAGCTCGGCGACGGTGCCGTCGAACTGCGCGCGCCCGGCGTCGAGCACGATGACGCGGTCGCACAAGGCCGAGACGTCCTCGGTCTGGTGCGTGGAGATCAGGACGGTGCAGCGCAGGGCGGAGAGGATGCCGCGCAGGGAAGCCCGCTGCTCGGGGTCGAGTCCGGTGGTCGGCTCGTCGAGGATGAGCAGGTCCGGGTCGCCGACGAGCGCCTGCGCGATCGCGAGTCGGCGCCGCTGCCCGCCGGACAGCGCGCGGATCCGCGTGGTGGCGCGCTCGCCGAGCCCGACCAGGTCGAGCACGCGCCGCACCTCCCGGTGCCGGACGGCGGTGTCCCGCCACTCCTTGAGCACGGCGATGTAGTCGACGAACCCGGCCGCCGTCATGCCGCGCGGGAAGACGACCTCCTGCGGCAGGTAGCCGATCACGCGACGGGCGGCGGTGCGCTCGGCGTGGGAGCCGGTGACGTCGTGACCGGCGACGGTGATGGTCCCGCTCGTCGGCGCCAGTGCGCTCGACAGCAGCCGCAGCATGGTCGTCTTGCCGGCGCCGTTCGGGCCGAGCAACCCGATCACGCCCGTGCCAAGGGTCAACGTCGTCGGGTGGAGGGCCATGGTGCGCCCGTACCTCTTGGAGACGTCACGCAGGGTAGCGGTCATCGGGGTGCTCCCATCGCTCGCAGGGTGGTGGTGGCGCGGACGAGGACGGCGCCGAGTGCGAGCGCGGCGAGGGCGAACCCCGCCTGCGCGGACGCGCTGGAGACGGCGCCGAGGCGCCCAGCCCCGTCGACGGCGGTGACAGCCACCGCCCAGCCCGCCGCGACGACGCCGCAGGCCCACCTCGCCGGCAGTCGTGTCAGCAGCACCAGCGCGGCCCCGGAAAGGCACAGCGCAGGCAGCAGCCACACCCAGGCGAGCGCGTGCAGGGCGGGGACGACGACGCCGACGACGACAGTGGCCGGGATCGCGATCGCGAGCGTCGCCGTGGTGCGCAGCAGGGCGAGCCGGAGCTTGGAGAACGGCGTGGGGCCGGTCAGCTCGCGCAGCGGGTCGGTCGCTTCGAACGCGGCGGCCACGGCCAGCAGGGGCACGAGCGGCGCCAGCAGCAGGTACGCGAGCTCCGTGCGGGCGACGTGCGCGGCGGCGACCGCGCTGAGCACCGCGCCGCCGACCGCCAGCGCCCACGGCAGCCGCAGGTCGCCTGCGGCCGCGAGGACGACGGCCGCGTCGTCCGGCACGCCCAGGCGGCGCAGCCAGCGCAGGTGCGCGGGCGGGCGGGGCGCGCTGATCCGGGCGTGGACCGCCTCCCAGACCCGGGCGTAGCCGCCCGTCATCGAGTCGTCGGTCGTCGGGTCGCCGACGCCGAGCGCGACGGTGCGCGCGGTGTCTCGGCACCCGGCGCAGGCGATCACATGCGTCTCGACGGCGGCCTGGGCCGCGAGGTCGAGGCGGCCTGCGGCGTACGCCTGCCAGGTCGCGCGGTCCACGTGCCACGTGCTCATGTCCATCCCTCCGTCGCGCGGTCCGCTGCGGCGCCGGCCAGCAACTGGGCCCGCATCCGTACCTTGGCGAGCCGAACCCGGCTCTTGACGGTGCCCGCCGGGATCCCCAACAGGCGGGCCGCCTCCCGGGTGGTGAGCCCGTCGACGACGGTCGCCTGAATCGCCTGCCGCAGCTCGGGCGACAGGCCGCGCAGGGCGGCGCCGACATCGCCGTGCTCGACGGCGAGCAGCAGCTCGTCCTCGGCGCTGAGCACCGCAGGGGCCAACGCCGCGGCGATGGCGTCGCTCACGGGCGGCGGGCCGCCGCGCACCCGCAGGCGAGACACGAGGCGGCGGATCGCGATGCCCCACAACCACGCGCCCACGTCGCCGTCGCCCCGGTACCGGCCGGCGGAGCGCCAGACGGCCACGAACGTGTCCTGCAGCGCGCTGGCCGCGAGCTCCTCGTCCGAGGTGCGGCGCCTCAGGCGCAGCGCAAGCCAGGCCCAGTGCCGCTCGACTAGCTCACGCAGCGCGCGCTCGTCGCCGGCCGCGACCTGCGCCAGCAGGTCGGCGTCGCTCGGCGCGGGTGTGTCCATGCTCACACTGTCGCGCTTCGGAGGCTGGACGGATCACGTGCGGGCTATCTCGGGCGGGTGATCCTCGGCCCCGGTCTGCCGGGACGGGTCGGCCTGAAGCCGCAGGCCCGCGAGCAGCAGGTCGAGCCCGGCGGTCTAGGAGACCTCCGGCGCCGGCCCGTGCGCCGTCGAGCGTCATCTCGACGCCGTCGTCTCCCGCGCCACCTGCCTCCCCGTACCTCGGGACGGATTCTCCGTGTCGGCCTCGTCCGTCACAGGTAGACGACGCCGGTCAACGCTTCCGCAACGCGCCAGAGCCGTCGCCCGACGCCGGGATCCTGCGCCTCCTGCGAGGCGTTCACGCGGGTGACCTGGCCCCGGCGTTCGCCGCGGCCGCCCGGCCCGAAGAAGTCGCCTCCGCTGACGCCAGACGCCGTCGCCGCGTGCAACTGGTTCAGGGCGCCCTGCTCGGTCGGCTGCGTCGCGACCGCGGAGAAGATCCGGCCCAGGAGGCGTGCCGCCGGAGCGCGGTCCTGCCACGCATGCTCGATGAAGCGGGAGCGCGAGATCCCGGGGTGAGCGATCGTGCTGATGACCGGGGAGCCGGCCGCGCGAAGGCGACGGTCGAGCTCGATGCCGAAGGCCGTCGTGGCGAGCTTGGACGCCCCGTACGCCCGGATCGCGTCGAAGCGTCTCTCCGACTGGAGGTCGTCGAAGTCGAGGTGCGCGCGCCGGTGCATGATCGAGCTGAGCGAGACGACGCGCGGCGCGCGACCTCGGGTGATCGCGTCGAGCAGCAGCCCGGTGAGCGCGAAGTGGCCGAGCATGTTGGTGCCGAGGTGGAACTCGAAGCCGTCGACGGTGCTCCGGCGACCGGCGAGGTTCTCCGCGCCCGCGTTGTTCACGAGCAGGTCGACGGCGTCGTGCTCGGAGGTGATCTGCGACGCGAAGACTCGGACCGAGGCGAGCGAGGCGACGTCCAAAGCCCGCACGGTGAGCCGCGCCCCGGGGACCTGTGCGCGAATCTCTGTGGCGGCGGCCTCGCCGGAGGCGGGCCTGCGGACGGCGAGGATCACGTGGGCGCCATGCCGGGCGAGCTCGGTGGCCGTGACGAGACCGAGTCCCGAGCTCGCGCCCGTCACGATGGCGGTGCGTCCGCCCTGGTCCGGAATGTCTGACGAGGTCCAGTGGGTCATGTGCGGCACGCTACGAAGAACCCGCGCCATCTGGGTCGTCCTGGTTTTCCCCGGTCTGCCAGGACGACCCAGGTTCGGTCTCGGCGCGCGACACTGGGGACATGACCACCACATCGTGGCCCGCCCGCGAGCTCGGCCTCTTTCTGCGGTCTCGCCGTGAGCGGACGACTCCGGCGCAGATCGGGCTCGAACCCGGCGGGAGACGCCGGGTCGCCGGGCTGCGGCGCGAGGAGGTGGCCGCCCTCGCCGGCTTGAGCGCCGACTACTACCAGCGGCTGGAGCAGGGCCGCAACGCCCGCCCCTCGGACGCGATCCTCGACTCGATCGCCGAAGCCCTCGACCTCGACGACGCCGAGCGCTCACACCTGATGCGCCTCGCCCAGGCTGCGCGCCACCCGCCGGCCACGCCGCGCCGGCGCCACACCCACGTCCCGAGGAACGCCCGCGCCCTGCTGGAAGCGACCCGGCTCCCCGCGTTCATCATCAGCCCGCACCTGGACGTCCTCGCGTGGAACTCCCTGGCCGCCGAGCTGCTCGGCGACCCCGCGGACGTGCCGCCCGCGCAGCGAAACGTCCTGCTCACGCTCTTTGCGGACGACGCGCAGCTGCGCTTCGCCGACTGCCGCGCCATGGCGATCGAGTACGTCGGGATGCTCCGGTCCGCAATCGCCGACGACCCCGAACACCCTCGCGCCATCGCCGTCGTCGGTGCGCTGTCGGTCCGCAGCGCCGAGTTCCGCACCCTGTGGGCACGCCACGACGTCCGCGACCGCGTCGAAGGCGGCAAGACAATCCGTCACCCCCGCATCGGCGCCATCGACGTCGAGTGGGACGCCTACGGCGTCCCCGGCGGAGCCAACCTGATCGTGATGACCCCCAGGCCGGGCCACGAAGACCGCCTACGACTCCTGTCCGTTCTCCCAGCGGCGGAGCCCACCACCGCGGCGGCTCCCCTCAGCGTCGACCACGGACAGCGAGGTCAGGCCAGGTAGTCGCTCGCCGGCACGCGGTCCGCGACGGCGTTGATCGTGGCACTACTAAGCAGTGCGTTGGTTTGTCGACTCAGGCGGGGTTGTCGGCGGCGGTGATGTAGGCGAGGTCGGGGTCGGCGAAGAAGCCGCGGACGGTGGCGGGGAGTTTCTGCAGGCGGCGTACTGCGCCGATGGCCATGGAGCGCAGGTCGTGCTTCGAGGTGGCGGCGACGCGGCCGATGCGGGCGGACTTGACGTTCTGCCAGACCCATTCGTCGGGGTTCAGGTGCGGGGAGTAGGCGGGCAGCGTGTAGATCGTGAACCGCCCGTCCGTGGTCTCTATCCAGGCTTGGACGGCCTTGGACTTGTGGATGCGGTGCCCGTCGACGATCAACACCACGGGGCGGTCGGTGTCGGCGAGCAGCTGCTTGCAGAACTCGATGAACTTGGTCGAGTCCATCGTGCCTTCGATGATCTTGAACCGCAGGAGCCCTTGGGCGGTGATCGCGGAGATCATGTTCACCGAGTACCGGTCCCCGGATGCACCGACCACCGGGGTCTTGCCCACCGGCGCCCACGTCGTGCCCGCGTGGTGGTCCGCGCGGATCGAGGCCTCGTCACCGAAGTAGACCACCGCACCCTTGGCCTTCGCCTCCGCGGCGATGGCCGGGTAGATCGTGGTCTTCCACGCCTCCTGCGCCTCAGGGTCCGCCTTCCACGACCGCCACAAGGGTCGCTGCGGGCTCAACCCCAGCCGGCGCAACAAACTGCCCACCGTGGTGACGTGCATCCTGATCCCGAACTCCTTGCGGATCTCCTGACGCACCAGATCACGGGTCCACAACCCGAAATCGAACCGGTAGTCCTGCCGCCAGGGGCCCGGCAAAGTCGCCGGTAGCGGGCTGATGGGCGTGTGACCTGCGTCTTTGCAGGTGGACGTGGGTGCGTGGGCGTGCCCCGTCCGGGTTGGATCGGTAGTTCCTACACAGCCGTCCGACCGAGGGAACACGCCCACGCGATGTCATCGTCTCCTGTCCCAGCGTCGTCGTCCAAGCATGTCTCGCGGCAGGCGCTGCTGTTGGAGATGCTCGCCGGGGTGGTCGACCCTCGTGACCCGCGCGGGCGTCGGCACACCGTGGCGGCGCTCCTCGCGGTCGCGGTCGGGGCGGTGCTGACCGGGGCGCGCGGGTTCACCGCGATCGCGCAGTGGGCCAAGGACGCCGGCCCGGCCCGACTGGCCGTGCTCGGGATGCGCAAGGTAGCGGACGAGTCGACGTTCCGGCGCGTGTTCGCCCGCCTGGACGCCGACGGGTTGGACCAGACGCTCGGTGCATGGGCCGTGACCCGGGTCCGGACGGTCGGCGGGCGCAGGGTTCTCGCGATCGACGGGAAGGCGGTCCGCGGTGCACGCAAGCGCGGGGCGGCCGTCTCGTTCCTCGTCGCGGCACTCGAGCACACCACCGGTGTTGTGGCCGGGCAGGTCGGCATCGACGACAAGAGTTCGGAGATCACCGCGGCACGCACACTGATCGAACGGTTGGACCTGGACGGCGCCGTCGTGACCATGGACGCCCTCCACGCCCAGCGGGAGACCGCCGCGAAGATCCGCGCCGCGGGAGCCGACTTCGTCTTGGCAGTCAAGGGCAACCAGAAGACGTTGCACACCCGGCTCAAAGCGCTGCCCTGGAAAGACGTCCCGGCCTGGACCACCACCCAGCGCGGGCACGGGCGTCGCGCGACCCGCACGATCAAGGTCCTCCAGGCACCCGCCTGGATCGAGTTCGAAGGCACCGTCCAGGTCGCTCAACTCCGCCGCACCGTCACCGTCAAGGGCAAGAAGAGCGTCGAGGTCGTCTACGTCATCACCTCCGCCGACGTCACCGCCGCAGACCCGGCCACCCTGGCCGCGTGGATCCAGGGCCACTGGGCGGTGGAGAACAAGTTGCACTGGGTACGGGACGTGACGTTCGACGAGGACCGCTCCGCGGCCGCGGCCGGGGCGACCCCGCAGGTCATGGCCTCCATCAGGAACACCGTCATCGCCATCCTGCGCACCACCGGATGGACCAACGTCGCCCACGCCCTACGACATCACGCCCGCGACCTCGACAGACCCATCCGAGCCATCCTCACAGCATGACAACACCGCAGGTCGCAGCCCTACAGAACCGACAATGCCGGAGCCCTGGTCCTGCCGCGGACTCTTCCCCACCACGATCGCCCGCACCCGCGCCTGCTGCTCCGCGGTGAGCTTCGGCGCCTTCCCCGGGGCACGCTGGCGATCAACGCCTCACGGCCACCCGCCCGCTCAGCAGCCAACCACGGGTACACCGACTTACGATGCAACCCCAACGACAAGGCCACATCCTCCGGATGATGCCCCTCGCGCACCGCCGCCACCGCCCTCAGGCGAACCTCTTCCTTCGTCGCCTTCGACATCTTCCGGCCATCATTCTCACGCACCAGACCATTATGCCGGAGTTACCCAATCAACGCACCTGTTAGTATTTGTGTAGGGACGCTTCTGGGCGCACTCTTTGTAGTGAACGGAATTGTTCCGCCCTTGATAGCACATCTCCTTTATAACACCGTTGTTACCATCTCGCATGATCAGGATAGGACCTGACCACCTTGGCTAGGAGGAGAAGGGACTTACCGTGGAAACACTGACTGATAGCCAGTTCCCCGACTTGGGTCCCCAAGCTCGCGCCCGTGAACTATGGTCCTTCCTGGAGCCGCATCGTTTGAAGATTTTCGCCGGAGTCGCGCTTTCTGCTATCGGAGCCGGCATATCTGTGGCGCAACCAATCGCCATGATGCAGATCATAAACGCTGCCTTGCAAGGTGGCGGATTCGCAACCCCGTTAAGCGTCCTGGGCGCATTGCTCCTATCAGACGTAGTCGTCTCAGGTGTGCAATCGTGGGTGCTCCTGCGGGCCGGTGAGCATGTAGTACTGGATGTGCGGAAAAGACTTGTGGGAAACATCCTGTTCTGGAGACTTTCGAGCTATCGCAGGTTTCGCCGCGGGGATCTCATAGCACGAGTCGGCAACGATGCCAGCAATCTCCGATCAATTCTGAGCGATGGCACGATTGAGGCCACAGGAGCAGTCCTCACACTCCTCGGGGCAATTGTGTTGATGGTAATAATTGATCCGGTGCTGTTCTCCACAAGCCTTGCCATCTTCGCGGTCGCCGGGATTATATCCTGGACGTTCCTCTCAAAGATCACAAAAGAAGCCGAAGAAGCCAACCAGTACGTGGGTGCACTATCAGCAGATCTTGATCGGGTCCTCGGCGGCTTCATCACGGTGATCACCTCCGGTATGCAATCTAAAGAGCGAGACCGTCTTGTAACGAGAGCCGAGCAATCATGGCGAGCTGGACTGCGCGCTGCAACCTGGGACGCAATGACTACCCCTGTTCTCCTCTTCGGGGCAAACCTTGCGCTTCTCGTCGTCTTCGGCCTTGGAGGCGTTAGGGTTGCATCCGGCGCACTGGGACTCCCAGAGTTTGTCTCCTTCGTGTTGTACTTCGGCGTCCTCATTCCACCCGTGATCGTCGGGTTTCAAGCAATGACTACCATTCAGCGAGGACTGGGATCTCTTCACCGTATCAACGAGGTTCTCGACGAGCCCGCAGCGGCAGATGCCGTCGAAGATGATTCAGGACCCAACCCCGCCTTCACGCGTGCCCGGCCAGCTAAAGTAGCTGCGCAGAACATTAGCTTTAGCTATCCAGGATCGGAACATCCTGTCCTTAAGGACCTTTCCATGGAGGCCACGCCGGGCGGCATCACTGCGATACTGGGGTCATCAGGAAGTGGGAAGACGACTCTCCTGCACATTCTCTGCGGGCTTGAGGACCCGGAAGCAGGAGAGGTACGTATAGACGGCGCAGTACTCAACCCTGCCTCCGTCAAGGAAACGAACAGCTTCACAGCATTCGTGCAACAAGAAGCTCCGATTTTCTGGGGCACCATTCGCGAAAATCTCACTTATGGTGTTCACCATATTCCGCATGAAGATGACTTGATTGACGTAGTTTCGCTTCTCGGATTGAGCGAGACAATCAGCCGTCTGCCCAACGGACTAGATTCTCACGTTGACGATCACGGCGTAAGCCTCTCCGGAGGAGAGCGACAGCGGATCTCCATTGCAAGGGCACTACTGCGGCGCCCCCGAATGCTGATCCTCGACGAACCGACGGCTCAGGTGGACGCTGCGAATGAGGCCCGCCTGATTTCCGCCCTCAAGAAGCTCTCCTCGCAAATGACGGTAATTCTAAGCACACATCGCTCTACGCTTGCCGACGCAGCTGACCAAACCATAAATATGGAAGGTGATTAAGAATGAACGAATTTAAGTGGTGTGGTTACATGGCGAGCGTCCAGCAACGCGGCTGCGTACCCGACTTCAGCGACGGAAACTTCATACGGAGCGTAGGTTCACCCCGATCGCTGCTCGCACAGTCACGGCACATCGTTGCGTCGGACCTGTGGCGCACCGTAAGCAGTGATGACGGCGCTGGGACAGGTCCCGGACCCGCGCTCGAGGTTCACAGGTGAACCGTTGGCGAGTGTGCTCTCGCTGGTTGTCGCTGCGGGGATCGCTGGCGCGACCCGGGTCACGCTGGTGCTGGACTGGGCGCACGACCAACCCGCGGGCATCGGCCTGGGGTTCGGGTTCTCGCGGGGGTGGACGTCGGCGCGCACGGTCAACCGGGTCCTGGAGAGGGTTGACCACGCCCGGTTCGACGAGATCACCCATGCGTGGCTCGCCGCCCGGGGATCGCGCCGGCGCCGTGCGTCGCTCGCGTGGCCGACGGGCGAACCCGGTTCTTGGACACGCTGATTCCCCGGTAAGGAAGGATCCCTAGCGGGCGCCGCGCCACCCGCTGTGCGGCGCGGCGTCCAAGTCAGCCCGCCCCCCCCGTCAGGCGTCCACGAGGAACCGGGCGGGCGCCTGGTTCGCCGGCCGCCTGAGCAGGCGCCGCTCGATCAGCCCGTTCGCCAGGAGGCCGGCCGCGCCCCACGCGAGGATGACCAGGACGTTCTGCGTCACCCCTGCCCCACCGAGGTAGGTCAGCGAGCGGACGGCGTCGACGCCCGCGGCGAGCGGGAGCACGTCGTGCAGGGCGCGGAACACGTCCGGGACCATGTACAGCGACATGCCGCCACCCGAGGCGGGGACGCCGGCGAGCAGCATCGCCACCACGACGACGGGCACGGCGGCCATCCCGATGCTTCGCGTGAAGACGGAGGTCACCAGGGAGACGGCGAAGATCGTCAGCGCCCCGATGCCGATGAGCGACCACGCGTTGCCGTGAACGGCGTCGATCAGGACGGCGAACAGGAACCACAGCCACACCGACATGCCCACCGCCCAGCCGAGCAGGATCGGCAGATGGCGTCGCATGGTGCGCACCTGCGGCATGCCGCCGCGCAGCACGACGGCGATGAGGAACCCGGCCATGACCCAGGCCATGGCGACGTAGAGGCTGTCGCTGCCCTGGGTGTCGGTGTCGGTCAGCGGCGCGACGTCAACCTGCTCCAGCGCGAGCCCCTGTGCGGCGGTGATCTGCGTGAAGATCTGGCTCACGACCTGCTGCTGGGTCTTGCCTGCGCCGGAGGCGGTCCGCAGTTGCGCGCCCTGGGCGCCGTCGACGCCCGGCAGCACGAACGTGGCGACGACCTCCTGGCTCTCGATCGCCTGGTCGGCGTGTGCGACCGAGTCGAAGGTCCGCAGGTCGACTAGGTCGCCGAGCGACCCCTGCAGTCCGGAGGCCGCCTGGTCCGCCGCCTCGGTGGTGGCGCCGACGACGGCGACGGGCAGGTCGTGCACGTCCGGGGCGTGCATGGAGAAGCCCATGAGCCCGACGACCAGGACCATCATCGTGCCGGGGAACGCCGCGGCGGCGATGTACCGGGTCCGCTTGGACCGCAGGGGCCCGCCGGGCAACGCGGGCAGCGGGGTGTCGGAGTTCTCGAACTTGGAGGCGGCGGGGATGACGTCGCCGTTCTTGCGGTCGAGCACGGCCGACAGCGCGAGCCCGACGACCAGGCCGACGGCGAGGGTGATCAGGTGCGGGGCCAGTCCGACGCCGTCGAAGTACAGGGCCGAGCGCAGCGCCTCACCGGCTGCGGACAACGGCAGGACGTGGTGCAGCGCGCCGAAGAACCCGGGCATGGACTCGACGGGCAGCGCCAGGTTGGACGCCGGCATGCCGAAGACCACGAGCAGGAGCATCCCGAGGAGCACACCGAGCGGGCCCACAGCCTTGGTGAGGAAGAGCTGCATCAAGCCCACGGCGGCCACGGTGAGGGCTCCGATGCCGAGGAACGTCAGGTAGTGCCCGTCCACTCCCCCGACGAGCGGGCCGAGCAGCAGCCAGATCACGGTGGGCACGATCACCGCCCAGCCTGCCAGTACGGGCAGGAAGCGGCGCAGGCGCAACAGGTGCGGGGTGCCCATCATCATGATGCTCAACGGCACGTACCCGGCGAGCATCATGCCCATTGCGGCGAACAGCACGACCGTGCCGGTGGCGTCGCCGTCGGGCAGGGGTGCGACGTCCTCGACCTGGGTCGCCCAGCCGAGTCCCGCGGCGGCGGGCAGCACGAGACTCTGCGCGGTCTGGGACTTGGAGGCCCCGGCCGCGCCCGCGACGTACACCGTGGCGGGCTGGCCCTCGGCGGCGGGGGGCACGATCGCGGCGGCGATCTGCTGCTCGGAGAGCAGGCCGCGCGCCTCGTCGACGGTCGCGACCATGCGCGGCGCGACCTGGTCGTCAGCCACGGCGTCGAGGGCTGCGAAGACGCTCGCCGCGCCCGTCTGGTCGCTGGTCGCGACGACGGCGACGGGCAGGTCGACGACCTGCGGGGCGTGCATCGTGCCCAGGTAGGTCGAGTACATCATCGAGACCATCACGAACGGGAACACCAGGACCCCGACGAGCATCCCGATCCGCGCGCCGCGGCCGCCGCCCGCGCCGCGGGCCGTCCGTCGGGAGCGCTTGGCGGACGGCAGTGTCAGGTCCTGCTCAAGCTCGGCGACGGAGATGTCCGTGTCGGGAGGTTCGGGGGTGTCGATCATGGTGGTCGACGAGTCCATGGCTGGCTCCGTTCGTGTCGTTGCGATCGCAAGCATAAGTCACCCGACTTAAAATGAGTAGCCCCCCTCCGCTCGATAGCCTGGTCGCCTCGCCAGACCCGGGAGCCTTACGCCTGATGACCAGAACCGATGGCCGCACCGCACTGCTCGACGCAGCCGAGCGCCTGTTCGCCGAGCAGGGCATCCCCCAGGTCTCCGACCGCAAGGTCGCCGACGCCGCCGGCCACAAGAACCACTCGGCCGTGGCGTACTACTTCGGCAGCCGCGACGGACTGCTGCGCGCACTCCTGGACCGGCAGACCGCCTCGTTCGAGGAGGCCAGAGAGCGCCTCTTCACGCAGTCCGACTCCCTCCTGGGCGATGTGCGCAGTTTCGTGCTGCCGATGACGCAGACGTTCGCCGCGCTGCCCACCCCCAGTTGGCGAGCCCGCTTCCTGGCCCGCACGCTCGGCGACGCGAACGCGGCGGCACGCGGGCGCGAGGTGCTCGAGTCCACACCGCTCACCCTGAAGATCGGCGCCTCGCTGCTGAGCCGGATGACGCACGTGGACCGGGCTATCGCCGTCGGGCGCGCCCGGCTGATGACCCGGATCATGATCGACACCTGCGCGGACGTCGAGCGCGCCGCCGAGGGCGGAGAGGACCCGCGCTGGGAGGCCGTGGGGCAGTTCCTCGCCGACGCGATCACCGGGATGCTCCAGGCGCCCTCAAGCCAGTCGAGCCACTACCCCGCCATCGACGACCCCTCCGGACCGACCGCCGCCAGCGGTCGCTGACAGAGTCCGCCGTCAGCCGCGCGCCAGGGCGATCACACCGCGCAGGCCAAGGCCGGCCTTGGCGCCGCCGTCGATGAGGATGTCAGTCCCGGTGAGGTAGCCGGCCTTGTCTCCCGCGCAGAAGGCCAGCAGCTCAGCAACCTCCTCGGGTCGGCCGAACCGCTTGAGCGCGGCGAACTCGACCAACTTCCCCGAGCCGCTCTTCTCCTCCAGTCGCCCCATCGAGGTGTCGAAGGTGCCGGGCGACACCGACAGCACTCGCGCCCCCTTCGCCCCGAACGCGGCGGCCATCTTCCGCGTGTACCAGAGCACGAAGTTCTTGGAGACTGAGTACGCGCTACCCGGGCGCCGCGCCTTGGACTCCAACTTGGCCGAGAACGCCTCCGGATCGGTCAGCGCGAGCCGATAGGTGCGCCGTGGCGCCAGCGCCGAGGGCAACATATGGCCGGCGATGGAGGCCACGTTGACCACGGCGAACCCGTCGCCGGCGACCTCAAGGGCCGCGGTGTCGATGTGGACCGTCCCGAGGGCGTTGATCCTCGCGATCATCGCGCCCGAGCCCATCTGTGGGCTGACCCCGGCGGCGTGCACCACGGCGCGCAGTTCGGGGCCGGCCGCAGCGAAGAGTGCGTCCACCGACGCGCGGTCCGTGATGTCGCAGACCTCCGCCTGCGCGTCGACACCGGCCGCCCGCAGGCCGTCCGCCGCCGCGTCGAGTCGTTCGCGGTCGACGTCGGCGATCACCACCTTGTGGTCGCGTCCGAGGATTGCGGCGGTCGCCAAGCCCATCCCGCCAGCGCCGCCGGTGATGATCGCCGTCTGCATGGTGGCCATCCTCCCGGGTCGCGGGCGCGCAGCCACGGCTGAACGCGCTGGCCTGGCGCGCGATGACCGGCCGGTGGAGATGACCGGCGCGGTGTATCAGCGGCGGGGCCGCCCGCCTCTCGACGTTGAGGCGGACGTTCACGCCGCATGGCGAACTTGAGGCTCAGTACCCACCTGGAGTCGAGATGGCGACAACTCAGAACGTCGATGTGAGCTTGGAGTACCTGGTCTGTCACGACGAGGGCGACGGTTGGGGGACGGCCGAGCCGTATCTGTGGGCGTGCTACTTCAAGGTCGACGGCGACAACTACGCGGTGCAGCCGGGCTCCGGACTCATCGGCGCGCCGCTCATCGACTCACGCACGGGCGGGCACGGGAACCTCGGGAACACCGACGTCGACGCTGGCGACGCCGTGGCGATCCCCGAGGGGATCGGGTTCTGGCACACCAAGCTCAAGCCGATCCCCGTCAATGATCCCTTCGTGCGAGGTCTCGTCGGCGAGAACCTTCCGGGCATCATCGGCGTGATCGTGGTCGCCATGGAGGAGGACGGGTGGCCGAACAGTCTGGCGGAGGCGGGCTATCAGGCCTTCGTCGACGGCGTCTACCTCGGCGTGACGAAGGTGGCCGCAAGCTTCCAGCACGCCCTGTCCAAACCGACCAAAGAGCAGATCGACGCGGCCATCGCCACCGTCAAGGCGTCCGTGGGCGCCCTTGTCAAGGCCGCCGTCAAGAACGCGATGAGCGGCTGGCAGCTGATCTGGTACGGCACCTTCGGCGACAACGACGACCAGATCGGCAGTGAGGCGTTCACCACCGACTCCGACGAACTCGCGACGAGCGTGACGATCCCGATCTCGCGACGGTGGGGCGATGACGAGGCCGGCGACGGCGACTGGGAGTTGCAGGGCCGAATCCGCGGCCTGCCAGACATCACGTGCTCGTTGGAGAGCCTCTTCAGCTCTTTCGCGGCGACCGACACGGGAACGTCCATGGACGACCTGCGGGCGTTCCGCGATGGTCCGTTCCGCACGCTCCCCGGCCTCGGCGCATGGTGGGACGAGTTCCAGACTCTCGCCCCCGCCCTTGTCGAGGTCGCCGCCGACAACCCTCGGCTGCAAGACGCGCTCACGGTGGTCCTCCAGGAGGCCGCCCGCACGGTGAGCCACCCGGACGCGGAGCTCAGCGCCGACCTTCTGGACAACGCGCGGACCGTCATCGACTCGCTCGACGGCCATGTGAGCGCGCGCGGTGCGAAGGTGCTGCGCCAAGCCGCCACGGTCCTCGAGCGCATTCACCGGCTTCCGGTGGAGCGGGCGATCGAGACGGTCGCGCTGTCCAAGCCGATCGGACGAACCCCGCGCACGCTCCTGAAGGCGCGTGGGGACACGACGGCGGCCCCGCTCACCGCCTTTCTGCTCTCGCTGACCTCGGCCGACAGCCTCGACGCGTACGAACGCGATCCGCAGGCCGTCCTGCGCGCGAGCGCGCTGAGCCCCGCCGAGCAGCACGCGGTGCGCCAAGGCCTGCGAGGCTGGCTGCGGCTGCAGTCGCTGAGGGAGCTTGAGGCCGCGGGTCTGGCGGCCAAGGTCAGCGACCAGTTGCCGCCCGACGTCGTGGCGATCGATCCGATCACGATCAACACAAACAACTTCAACGCGAACTCCATCACGATCGAAACACACGTCGACGTCCACTCGACCACGATCGACACCACGCACATCACCACGACCGACGCCACCACGACGACCACCAACTCCAGCGATTGGCGCGATCGCCTCACACTCAACATCGACGACGCCATCCGCCACTTCGAGCGGACGGATTGGGACAGCCCCGGACGGCTCGTCGTCGTCGGATCGGGCATCCGTCCCATCAGCGATCTGACCTTGGGCGCACGCGACCAGATCATCGCCGCAGACGTGGTGGTCTACTGCGTCGCCGATCCGATCACCGAACTCCAGATCCACGAGCTGAACCCGAACGCGCACTCCCTCTACGGCCTGTACGGCAACGGAAAGCCGAGGATCGACACCTACCGGGAGATGGTCGAGGCGATGCTGACCCCGTTGCGTGAGGGAAAGCGCGTGTGCGCGGTCTTCTACGGCCACCCCGGCATCTTCGCGTGGGCGACGCACGAGTCGATCCGCCAGGCGCGGGCAGCCGGCTTGCGAGCCGAGATGGCCCCAGCCATCTCGTCCCAGGACTCGCTCTTCGCCGATCTGGGCATCGACCCGTCCAGCGCGGGCCTTCAGACGGTTGACGCCACCGATCTGCTGATCCGGCGGCGCCAGCTCAACCCGACCATGCACGTGCTGATCTGGCAGGCCGAGTGCGTGGGAGACGACGGCTTCAACTTCGCCGGCTATGAGCGGCACAACTTCCCGATCTTGATCGAGTACCTCCAGCAGACGTACCCGAGCGACCACACGGTGGTCATCTACGACGCGTCCACCTATCCGCACCTGCCGCCCACCATCAGGTCGACGACCCTCGACGTGGTCGACGCGCAGGACCTATCGGGGATCTCGACGCTGTACCTGCCGCCGGCGTTCCGCGCCGACATCGACCAGGACATGCTCCATCGGCTCGGGCTTGAGTGAGCTCTGATCGAGCCTCAGGCCCGCGACCGCCCCAGCAGCCACACGAAGTACGGCGCGCCCAACAGCGCGACGACCAGGCCGGCCGGTAGTTGGGCGGGCGCGATCACCGTGCGCCCGAGGGTGTCCGCGAGTCCGAGCAGCACCGCTCCGATCAGCATCGCCACGGGCAGCACCCGGGCGTGGCGCCCGCCGACGAGTGCGCGTGCGGCGTGCGGCGCCACGAGGCCGACGAACCCGACGACGCCGACGGCGGTCACGCTGGTGGCCGCGAGCGCCGCCGCGACGCCGAGCACGAGGAGACGGGTGCGCTCCAGGCCGACGCCGACCAGCCGGGGTGTGTCGTCGTCGAGCGCGAGCAGGTCGAGCTCGCGCGGCATCGAGGCGGCGAGCGGCACGGCGAGGGCGAGCAGGACCAGAACGGGCGCCACCTCCCCGAAGCCGCGTCCATAGGTCGTCCCGGACAGCCACGTGTAGATGCGTGGGGTGTTCCACGGGTCGGCGCGCAGCAGGAGGAATGTCGTCAGCGCCGCCGTCAGGTTCAGCACGCCGATGCCGACGAGCACGAGGCGGTCGGCCAGGAGCCCCGAGCGCCAGGCGAGGAGGTAGACGAGGGCGAACGCGCCCAGGCCCCCGATGACGGCTGCTGCGAGGGTGGCGCTCGCGCTCGCCGCGACCCCGTTGCCCCAGGCGGTGCCCGCGACGGCGGTCACGACGATCACGGCGCCGAGCCCGGCGCCTCCCGTGATGCCCAGGATGCCCGGCTCGGCGAGCGGGTTGCGGGCGGTCGCCTGCACCATCGTGCCGGACAGCGCGAGCGCCGCTCCGGCGACGACCGCGGCCGCGACGCGGGGGGCGCGCTCATCGAGAGCGAACCGCACGACGGCGGGCCCCTCGCCCTGCGCCCACAGCGCGATGTCACCCGTGCGCAGCCACGTCGACCCGGCGAGCAGCCCGACCACGACGACGGCCACGGCGAGCAGTGCCACGGCCGCGACCACGATGACGAAGCGTCGCGCGCTGCGCGGCCCGCCGATGGCGGCGGGCGGCCGCGTCGTCGGCCCGGCGTCGCGCAGCCGGCGAGCGAGCGCCACCATGATGAGCGCGCCGAGCACGGTGGTCGCCACGCCGGTGGGCACCGCGAGCGCGGCGTCCGCACCGAGCAGGGCGCGCACGACGGCGTCGGCGAGCACGACGACGAGTGAGCCGAGCAGTCCCGCCGTCGGAAGCGACAGCGCATGTCGGCTCAGGGCGGGCACGACGCGCGCGAGCAGCCGTGTGATCACCGGGGCGGCGAGCCCGACGAAGCCGATCGGCCCCGCGAGGGTGACAGCCGCCGCGGTCAGGAGGACCGCGAGCACGACTCCGACCGCGCGCGTCGCTCGCACGGGCACTCCGAGCGCCGCGGCGGTGTCGTCGCCCAAGCCGAGGACGTCGAGCCGGCGCGAGAGCGACAGCCCGACGGCGGTGGCGAGCACCACGACGGGCAGCGCCCGCCAGAAGGCGGTCAGGTCGAGCTGGCTCAGCGTGCCGCTGCCCCACGCGAACAGCCCGGTGGTCTCGTTCTGGAACAGGATCAGCAACGTCGAGACGCCGGCCTGGAGCGCCATGGCGACGGCGGCGCCGGCCAGGACGAGCCGACTGCCGCCGGCCCCGGCCCCGCCCGCGAGGCCGAGCACGAGCGCGGCGGCCGCGATCCCACCGATGAACGCGACGATCCCTGACGCCCAGAACGGCACCGTGAGGCCGAACGCGGCGACGACGACGATCGCGAGGTAGGAGCCACCGGTGACGGCGAGCGTGTCGGGCGAGGCGAGCGGGTTGCGGGAGATGGACTGGAAGAGGGCTCCGGCCACCCCGAGCGCGAACCCGACGGCCACGCCCGCCGCGAGGCGCGGCAGGCGTGAGCCGACGAGGATGTCGCGCACGCCCGCGTCGCCGTCGCCGGTCAGCAGACCGAGCAGCTCGCGCGGACCGACGTTCGACGTGCCCTGGGTCAGGTGCCAGGCGCCGACCAGGACGACGGCGACGACGAGCGCGAGCACCACGCCCGCTCCCTGCGCCCAGACGCGGGGGCGGGTCGCCGGCGCGAGGACCTGGGCGCGTGGTGACGCTGCCGTGTGCGGCTTCGTGACGGTCATCGGGTCACTGGGCGAAGATGTCGACGTACGCGTCGATGATCATCTCGGCCGACCGCGGCCCACCGAAGGTCCAGATCGCCGCGGGGAAGGCGTGGGTGCGGCCCTCGACGACGGCGGGCAGGTTCGCCCACACGGCGTTCTTGGCCAGCCCGGCGGTCCAGTCCTCCTCGTCCTTCGTCCCGGTGTACAGGAGCGTCGACGCGCCGACGGGCGCCATGCCCTCGATATCCGACTGCCCCAGCCCGTAGACGGGGTCGACCTGGCCGGTCCAGGCGTTCGTCAGGCCCAGCTCCTCGCCCAGCTCGCCCACGAGCGATCCCTGGCCGAAGGGGCGCAGGGCGACGTTGCCGCCGTCGATCCACCCGTCGAAGTAGACGAAGTCGGTGTGCGCGGGCGCGGCGTCGGCGATCTTGCGCTTCGCGTCGGCGAGGTGTGCCTCGAACTCGTCGACGACGCTCGCCGCACGCTCGGTCCGACCGGTCGCCTGGGCGATGAGGTCGAACGTGTCGATCATGTTCGCGACGGGATCGGCGGCGTCGGCGCCCTGGGTCGCCAGCACCGGGACGTCGTACTCCGCGAGCTTCTTGATGATCTCGTCGTCAGCCGTGTAGGCCTCGACGATGATGAGGTCCGGGTCGGCCGCGAACAGGGCGTCCAGGTTGGGCTCACCCCGCGTGCCGACGTCGGTCACCCCCGCGGGGAGGGTCTCGGCCCCGTCCCACGTGGTGTAGCCGGCGACGTCGGCGACGGCGACGGGCGCGACGCACAGCGTGAGGGCGTCCTCGACCTGCTGCCACTCCAGCACGGCGACCCGCTCGGCGGGCTTGTCGAGCGTGACGGAGCGGCCGAACGAGTCGGTCAGGGAGACGGGACCGGTGGATGTGGGCACGTCGGCGCACTCGCCGGTCGAGGCGCCGGTCGGCGCCGCCGCGGTGGCTCCGGCGTCGGTCGTGCCGCAGGCCGCGAGGGCCAGGGGCAGCAGGAGCGTGGCGCCGGCCAGGGAGGCGGTCTTGCGCAGAGACATGGGGGTTTCCTCGCAGTGTCGTGACGGGGTCGTCATGGCGGAGCGCACCGTGGCGGCGCGCGGGTTCGTGGCGATTCAGCGGGTCCGACCGTGGTGGCGGCCGCGCGGGTGTACGCGGACGCGGCCCGTGCCGGGGTCGGTGGTGACGTCGATGGGCAGGCCATAGGCGCGCGACAGGTGGTCGCTGGTCAGCACGTCGGCCGGTGCGCCGACCGCGATCACGCGCCCGTGGTGGAGCAGCACGACGTCGTCGGCGACCGACGCCGCGTGGTCGAGGTCGTGCAGCACGACGCCGACGGCGGTGCCGTGCTCCTCGGCCAGGTCGCGCACGAGGTCGAGCGTCTCCACCTGGTAGCGCAGATCGAGGTGGTTGGTCGGCTCGTCGAGCAAGACGACGCCCGTCTCCTGCGCGAGGCAGGTGGCCAGCCACACGCGTTGGAGCTCTCCGCCCGAGAGTTGGTCGACCGCGCGGCGCGCCATGTCGCCGATGCCCGTGATGGCCATCGCACGGTCGATCGCGGCCGTGTCCGCGTCACTCAGCGGGGCGAACCGGCGCCGGTGCGGGTGGCGGCCGAAGGCGACCACATCGCGCACGTCGAGCCCGGACGGGTGCGGCCGCGACTGGGCGAGCATCGTGACCCGGCGCGCGAAGTCGCGCGCGGACAGCGCCGCGGCGTCGACGGCGTCGGCGTCGGCGTCGGCGTCGCCAGCGAGCCGGACAGCGCCCTGGTCCACCGGGTGCAGGCGCGCGAGCGAGCGCAGCACGGTCGACTTCCCCGACCCGTTGGGGCCGACCAGCGCGGTGACCGCTCCGGCTCGCAGGCGCACGGCGACGCCGTGGACGACGGTGGTGCGCTGGTAGCCGAGCACCAGGCTCTCGCCCCACAGGGCGGGCGCGACTGTCACGGGAAGTCTCCTCTCGAGGCCTGCGGACCTTGCCGCGGCGCCGGGCGTGGCGAACGGTCGCTCCAGGCAATCCGGTGGCCGGACCTGTCACGGCGGCAGCGCGGTCAGGCGCCTCCTCCGGGTCACAGAAGGCGGCCTGTGCGCTTAGGCAAGGCTCGCCTAACCTACACCTCGAACGGCGATGTCGACACCGTCCGCACAAGGTCGCCCTGACCTCCTCGAGCCCGCCGACCTGCTCGATGAGCCCGGCTACCGGTGCGCCGACAGCCACGGACCAGGCGCGCGCTCGCCTGGGCGGCGCTCACGCGCCAGGGGCCCACACCTCGGCCTTGGCCAGTCGGCGGCGCACCGCCTCCCCACCGATCCGCTCGACCTCGGCGCGCGGGCCGACGACGACCAGCAGCGACTTGGCGCGCGACATGCCGGTGTACAGCATCGACCGAGCCCGGTCGGCGTTCTGGAAGCCGTTGACCGCCAGGACGACGACCGACCGCTCCAAGCCCTTGAAGTTCAACACGTGGCCGTAGAAGGCGTCGGTGGCGGCGAAGAAGTCCGCCCAGTACGCCTCATAGCCCACCACCTCGACGGTGTTGCGCTGCTCGGGGTGCCTGCTCCCGGTGGTCAGGAGGGCGACGTGCCCGGGGTCCCACCCCTCGCCGACCAGCGCGTCGACGGCGTCGTCGGCGCCGCCCACGGCGCCGGCGTAGGGCACGTCGACGACGCGCACGGGCGCGCCGCTCAGCCCGCGCGGCTGCACCTGGGTGTCGGTGAGCGCGCCGAACGTCCGGGCGATCTGCTTGGTCGAGCGGAGGTTCTCCTCCAGCACGAACGGCGGCAGGTCGATCGGGGGGCGTCCGTCACGCGGAAACAGCGCCTGGTCGTCGTCCATGAACACGAACAGGCCGCCGTGGTCGGGGTCGCGCAGGCACCGCAGGAGCGCCGGCCACCACACCTGCCCGAAGTCCTGCGCCTCGTCCACCACGACCGAGTCGAACAGGTCCGACGGCGCCCGGCGGCACGCGAGGGCGCCGAGCGCCTCGGGCAGATCCGTCTCGTAGTAGGCCTGCCGGATCGCGGCGGGCGCGTCGTCCGACGGCGGCTCGGGCGCGCCCCAGCCCAGCGCGAGGTCGTGGAACAGCCCGACGTAGGCGGGCCGCTCCCGGACCGGCCAGCCGGCCACGACGCGCTGGAACGAGTAGCCGAGGCCGCGCGAGTAGCACAGCAGGGCGACCCGCTCCCCCGCCTTCGCGCGCCGTCGGGCCTGCTCCAGCGCCAGCCACGTCTTGCCCGACCCCGCCGCGCCGACGATCCGGACCCGACGTTGGTGGCGCAGCAGGTCGAGGATCGAGGCCTGGTCCTGAGTGAGCTGCTCCAGGCGGACCTCGTGTTCGGCGGCGGCCGTGATGGCGTCGGCCTCGGGTCGCAGCAGGGCGCTGGCCACCGCGGCCAGCGCCTCGCGCCCTGGCTCGTCCAGGGGCGCCGACCCCGCGCCGAACCGCGTGATCGCCGCGCGCACCCGGTCGGCCGCGCCGAAGCTCCGCTCCAGGTCACCCCGGTCGACGACCATCGCACGCGGCAGGTCAAGCGCGTCCCAGTGCGGCGAGACGGCCTGGAAAGGCAGCGCGACCAGATGCGCGGCGCGGGCGTAGCCGGCGGCCAAGCCACGCCCGCGCAGCAGCGTCGACAGCGCGTGGCGCGCGTCCTGCGCCTGCGCCACCGGGTCGATCCGGCGGCGGACCCCGTCGCGGCCCGACTGGAACCAGCCGTCGCCGTCGTGCGTGACGTGCCCACCCTTGACCTCGATCACCGCGAGCCCGAAGCCGGGCCAGGCGACGAGCAGGTCGATCTCGTGCTCGTGGGGGCCGTCCTGCAGGCGCAGCCCATGGAACAGCGCGGCGTCGTCGGGCAACTGGGCGGCCAACGCCTCCCACACCGCTCGCTCGGCGCTGGTCGCGGCGTCGGCGTCACGCCACCACGGCTCGGACGGGTACAGGTGCGGCACGCCCCTATCGATACCACGGCCGTCAGCGGTTACGTCCGACGTCCTCGCAGGTGAGACCCGACGTGTCCGCGCGCGCTCCTCGGCCGAGCGACGGTCCGTGGCCGTCCGGCTCCGAGCGCCCGGCGCCGCCGCGTCACGCCGACCATTCGATCTCCAGCCCCTTGACATCGCACGTCCAGGTCCGTCAGGATCGCTCCCGTCGGAATGATAACCATTCTCATTCTCGTCCTCTGGACCCTGCCAGCGCGTGCCCCGCGCACGCCCCCGCAAAGACGAAAGCTCCCCCGTGCCCGATGTCGCGTCCCCCGACGCCCCCAGCCCACCGGCCCGCGCCGCCCGCGCCGCCGTTGCCGCGCCGCGCCCGCCTCGGGGCGCGCGGACGCCCCGCCTGTCCGCGGCGCTCGCGCTCGTCGTCGCACTCGCCGGCTGTGCGGGCCGACCGGCGCTCTCACCCGACGACGCCCGCCTCCAGGTCGTGACGACCACCGGCCTGCTGGCCGACCTCGTGCGCCACGTCGGCGGCGACCGCGTCCACGTCGTGTCCCTGGTGCCTGACGGCGGCGACCCACACACCTACGAGCCCTCGCTGCGCGACGCCCGCAACGTCGTGTACGCCGACGTGGCGTTCAGCAACTACGCGCTGTTGGAGGAGCACAGCGTCATCAAGACCCTCGACGCCAACCTGCGCGACGACGCCGTCTCGGTCTCGCTCGCCGAGGAGTCCGTCAAGTACGCGGCCGAGCTCATCCCGCTGGTCGAGGACGTCACCCTCGACACGGTGTGGCTGGGCCTGCGCGCGCACGGCGACGGCGCCCACCTCGGGGCCACGCGCGCCTCGCAGGTGCTGGTGTCGGCCACCGCGGCGACCGGCCCGGGCGACGTCTTCGCCTATCTGACCGGCAGCTTCGGCGAGACCGACGTGTACATCGACTCCTCGAACGGCTTCGACGCCGCGAACGGATACCGGGACGACACCCTGTCCCTGCCCGCCGACGCGCACACGCACCTGTCGTGGGCCTTCACCGAGCCAGGCCGCTACACGCTGACGCTGCGCGCCCACCTGCAGGTCGACGACACCTCGCGGCCCATCGACCTGGGCTCCGGGACCTTTGCCTTCGCCGTGGGCGTCGACCCCGACCCCGCCCCCGGTGTCGCCGTGCTCGACCGCGGACACGCGGACCTGACCGCGGACCTCGGCGACGACGGCGCCGCCCCAGGCCTCGCGGTCCGCTATGACCCGGAGGGAGGCGGGGAGCGCAGCCAGCGGCGCTACTCCCCCGAGCAGGTGGTCATCGACGTCCCGGCCAAGGCGCTCGACGAGATCCCGGCCGGCCCCGCGCTGCGGTTCCTCGGCAGGCCCGGCGAGCGCGTGTACCAGCTCGCCCAGGCGGTGCTCGGCAAGCACGTCCACGGCGAGATCGACCCCCATCTGTGGCAGAACGTGCGCAATGCGATGGCCTACGCGCAGCTCATCCGCGACACCCTGATCGCCGCCGACCCCGCCGGCGCCGGCGCCTACCGGGACAACGCCGCCGCGTACCTCGCCGAGCTCGATCGGACCGACGCCTACGTGCGCCGCACGCTCGCCCAGATCCCCGCCTCCCACCGCAACCTGGTCACCACGCACGACGCCTTCGGCTATCTCGCCGACGCCTACGACGTGCGGGTCGCCGGGTTCGTCACCCCGCACCCCGCGGCCGAGCCCTCTCTCGCCGACCGCCGCAAGCTCGCCGACACGCTGCGCACCCTGCGGGTGTCGGCCGTGTTCCTCGAGCCGAACCTCGCGGCCCGCTCCTCGACGCTCACCGAGGTCGCCCGCGACCTGGGCGTGCGGGTGTGCGCGATCTACGGCGACGCCTTCGACGACGAGGTGACGGGCTATGTCCAGATGATGCGCCTCAACGCCGACTCGCTGCGCGAGTGCCTGTCCCCATGACCCGTCAGGAAGCCTCGATGCCCCGACTCTCCCCGCCCGACACGGCCCGGCGCCCGCCAAGCCTCACCCTGAGCCTGATCGTGATGCTGATGGTTAGCCTCACGCTCAACCTGACGGTGAGCCTTGTCGCGCCAACCCCAGCGATCGCCGACACACCGGCCCCCGACACAGACCTCGACCAGACGATCGACGCCGGCCAGCCGGTCGCGCGCGGCGCGCGCGTCCTGGAGACCGGTCACGTCGACCTCGGCCCCCGGTTCGACGGCGGACGGTGGCGCCTGCTCGTGCACGACGACGCCGCCAAGTCCGACGCGGCCGCCACGAGCGTGTGGCGCGACCCCGCTGAGACGGTGCTGCGGGTGCTCGACACCGCCGCCGTCGAGGCGCCCGACGACCCGGCGTACGCCTTCCTCGGCGCGCAGCCGGGCCAGCTCGTCTGGGTGGTGCCGCAGACCCAGAACCCGCAGGCGGTGTGGCTGGGATGGAACACCCAGGACCCCGAGGTCATGCGCCGCATCGACCGCGGTGTCACCCTGTCGATGGTCGGCGCGCAGGGCCCGGGCTCGGTCTCGGTCTTCCTCCAGGCGAGCGGCTTCGCCCAGCCCCAGGTCCTGTGGGACTCCCGCTCGGGTGAGGAGCAGCCCGCCTGGGTCGACGTCAACACCCACACGCACGCCAACTGGGTCTTCACACAGCCGGGCGTCTACCTGGTGCGCCTACGCGTCGAGGCCGACCTCGTCGACGGCACGCACGTGGCCGACACGCAGGTGATCCGGTTCGCCGTCGGCTCTCAGACGCCGACCGACGACGCCCTGACCGCGCGGTGGCAGGGCGGCGAGCCCGGCGCCTCGGCCACCGCGGGCGCCGCGGACGTGGCCGCGGACGAGGCCGCCGACGGCTGGGACGGCGACCGGCTCGGTCCCGTCCTGCTGATCGCCGCCGCCGCGCTGCTCGCCATGGTCGCCGCCGCGGCGGGCGTCGCGGCGGCGCGCAGCCGTCGCGCCAAGCGCCGGGCCCTGGGCCTAGGCGTCGGCCGTGGGCCCGCCCCTCGGACCCCCGACCCGGCCGGGGCGACCCCCGACGGAGCCGAGCGATGACGGGCGCGGCGCTGCGCGTCGAGGGCGTCACCGTCGACCTCGGCGGTCGCACCGTGCTGCGCGAGGCTCACCTCGCCGTCGATCGGGGCGAGCTGGTCGGCCTGCTCGGACCCAACGGGGCGGGTAAGACGACGCTGCTGCGCTGCGTCCTGGGCGTCCAGCCCGTCGTCGCCGGCCGCGTCCTGGTCGAGGGCCGCCCGGCCCGGCCGGGGCGGGCGCCGATCGGCTACGTGCCGCAGCGGCACGAGTTCGCCTGGGACTTCCCGATCTGCGTGGCCGACGCGGTGATGACCGGGCTGACCGGACGACTGGGCCTGCGCCGCCGGCCCGGGGACGCCGAGTGGCAGGCCGTCGCCGACGCGCTCGACCGGGTCCAGCTCACGGCGCTGGCGAGGCGTCCGGTCGGCCAGCTCTCCGGCGGCCAGCGCCAGCGCGTCCTGGTCGCCCGCGCCCTGGCGCCGCGCCCCCGCCTGCTGCTGCTCGACGAGCCGTTCACCGGCCTCGACCTGCCCACCCAGGAGGTGCTCGCGGCGCTGTTCACGGCGCTGGCCCGCGAGGGCCGCGCGGTGCTCATGACCACCCATGACCTGCTCGGGGCGCTCGACTCGTGCGACCGCCTCGCCCTGCTCAACCGCACCGTCGTGGCGACCGGCGCGCCGGCGGACCTCGCCGCCGACCCGGAGGCCTGGGCCACGACGTTCGGCGTCGCCCCAGGCAGCGCCCTGGCCCGTGTCCTCGGGGCGGCCTGATGTCGCCGCTCGACTTCCTCACCGACCTGCTCAACCCCGACCTCGCGTTCTTGCCCAAGGCGCTCGCCGTGGCAGTCATGTCCTCGATCGTGTGCGGCGTCGTCGGGTGCTACGTCGTGCTGCGCGGCATGGCCTTCATCGGCGACACGGTCGCCCACGCCGTCTTCCCGGGGCTGGCCGTCGCCTTCGTGCTGTCGGGCAACCTCGTCCTAGGCGGCGCCGCGGCCGGTGTGCTGACCGCCGTCCTCATCGCCGTCTTCTCCCAGAACCGGCGCCTCAAGGAGGACTCGGTCATCGGCGTCTTCCTGGTGGGCTCCTTCGCCCTCGGCATCGTGGTCATCTCCCGGGCGCCCGGGTACGCGGGGTCGCTCCAGCAGTTCCTGTTCGGCTCGATCACGGGCGTGCCCACCTCGGACCTGATCGTCGTGGGCGTCACGAGCGCCGCGGTGCTCGCCGTCCTCGCGTGCCTGCGCAAGGAGCTGGTCACGATCTCGCTCGACCGCGAGTCGGCGCGCGCCATGGGCGTGCCGGTGTTCTGGCTCGACCTGGTCCTGTACGTGCTGGTGACCCTGGCCGTGGTCATCGCGGTCCAGACGATCGGCAACATCCTGGTGCTGGCCCTGCTGATCACCCCGGCCGCCACGGCCCGCCTGCTGACCGACCGCCTGGGCGTCATGACGCTGCTCGCGCCCGTCATCGGAGCCTGCGGCGCCCTGGTGGGCCTGTATCTCTCCTGGTCCTACGACCTGCCGACCGGCGGCACGATCGTGCTCGTCCTGACGGCCGCGTTCCTCCTGTCCTGGTTCCTCGCCCCGCGCCAGGGCCTGATCGCCCGCGTCCGACGCCGTCCGCGACCCGAACCCACCGGCACGCCCGCGAGCGCCGCTGCCTCCGCCCGCCCCGGCGCCGCGCCGAGCGATGAGCCCCCGACCCTGTCCGACCCCGTCACCACCGGAGCTGTCTCATGACCGTCATCACCGACCGGCGACGCCGCGCGCTCGCCACGATCGGCGCGACCTGCCTGCTCGCCTCGGGCGGCCTGGCCCTGGCCGGTCCGCTCCAGGCCGCCGCGCCAGCCCCTCCCGCCCTGGTCGAGGCCGCCGACCTCGGAGCCCTCACGGTCACCTACCGTGTCGGGGGCCTTGCGCTCGGCGCGCGCGACGCGGCGGGCGCCGCGCTCGACCCGTCCGCCGCGATCGTCCGCGTCTTCGACCCGGCCGTGCTCGACCTCGGGGTCGACACCGACCTCCTGCCCTACGACGTCCTGGCCGACGACCTGGTCACCCTCGCGCTGACCGATGTGACCGGACCGGGGGACGTCACGGTCTCGACGCCCGACGACGGCGCCGGGCGCACGCTGCTGGCCTCGGGCGGCCCCAGGTCGGCCACCGTCCCGGTCGGCACGACTCTGCCCGCGCGGTGGGACTTCAGCGCGCCCGGCGCCTACGCCGTCACCCTCACCGCGAGCGCCACGCTCGCCGACGGGACCGCGCTGTCCGCCGCCCCGGTCGCCTACCGGTTCCAGGTCGACGCGCCCGCGGCCGATGCGCCGCCCGCGCCCGAGCCGAGCCTGACCCCCGGCGCGGCGCAGGCCGAGCCCGCGCCGCCGTCCGACTCCGCGACAGGCCCCTTCCCGACCTCGTCCCCCGCCCCGCCGCAGGCCGAGCCCGCCCCGCCGTCCGACTCCGCGACCGGCCCCTTCCCGACCTCGTCCCCCGCCCCGACCTCGGCCCACGCCACGCCCGACACTGGCGCCACGACGCCGGAGACGCCGGACGCCCCGAGTCTCGGGGAGGCGACGTCCGCGGGCGGCGTCACGGACGAGGCTGGCCCCCCGGCCGGCGCCCTGCCCGCCCCCGACACCACGCTGCTGACCGACACCGCGCGCGGTGACGTCACGCTGGCCATCGACACCGCGGCGCCAGGCGCGTTCGTGACGGTGGCGGTGCCCGAGTCGCTGCGCGGACGCTGGGTCTCGACCTGGGTCCTGTCGACGCCGACCGACCTCGGCTGGCGGCAGGTCGACGCCGACGCGACGGTGACTCTCGCGCTGCCGCAGGACGTCGACCTCGGCCAGCACCGCGTCGTCGTGCGCGAGGCCGACGCCGCGCTGGTCGGCTGGTCGCCGCTGACCGTCGCCTCGGCGGACGAGGCGCCTGACCAGTGCCTGCCGCAGCAGGTCGAGAGCACGCTCGGGCCGGGTGAGGCCGACGTCGTGACCTCCGGCCACTTCGACTTCGGGCCGGTCGTCGACGGCGCCGGGCTGCGCGCGCTCGTCAAGGACGACCGCACGCAGCCCGCGCCATGGGTCGACCCCGCCACGCTGGTGCTCCACCTGACGGACGACGCCGCCGTACAGGCGCCGGGCGGCGAGTTCGCGTTCCTCGGCGCCGGACAGGTCTGGCAGGTTCCGCTGACCCAGTTGCCCGGGGTGCCCTGGCTCGGTTGGAACACCCAGCACCCGACGATCGCGGGCAAGGTCGACGGCGAGGTGACGCTCACCCTCGACAACCTGGAGGGCCCGGGGCGACTCGCCGTGTACTCGATGGGATCGTTCGGAAATCTGGGTGAGCGGTACTTCGGCACCGTGGAGGGCTTCGAGCGCAGCACCGCCATCCCGGTGGGCACATCAGGCGTCCACGTGCACGCGATCTGGGCGTTCACCGAGCCCGGCGCCTATCACGCCACGCTGACGTTCGCCGCGACCGTCGGCGGCGAGAGGCGCACCGGCACGAGCACCCTGAACTTCTTCGTCGGACCGGGCGACGCGTCAGCGGCGGCACGCGCCACGACCACGCAGCAGACCGTCGGGCGCACCGCCGACGGGCGCGAGTGCCAGTTGCCGGCCGCCGCCGGCCCCACCGGGGGCGGTCCGGGCGGCGCGAGCGGCGCCGGCACGCTGCCGCGCACCGGCGTCGACTCCGAGACCCTCGCCGATCTGACCGGCCTGACGGTCACGCTGTTCGTCGTCGGCCTGGCGTTCGTCGCCGCCGCCTCGCTGGCGCCCCGCCGCCCCGCAACGGCCTGACCCCACCACCCACCACCCAGAGGAGACACGCATGAGCACCATCCATCGACGAACCAAGACGACGGCCCTGGTCGCGGCCGTCGCGCTCGCCGCCCTGCCGACGGGCGCCCACGCGGCCGACGGCCCCGACCCGCTGCGCCTGGACACGGGCCACGTCGACCTGTTCAACCTCGCGCTCAACGACGACGACAGCGTCCGTCTGAACCTCAAGGAGGACGTCACGGGCCACCACGTCGAGCACGCGCCGCAGGACGTGCAGATCGTGGTCAAGGAGCGCGCGCGCGTCACGGACGTCCCGGCGGGCTCGGCGCCGCCCGGCCTGCCGACGAGCTTCTACCACCTGCCGATCGCCCAGGACCGGGACCTCGTCTGGCCGGGCTGGGACAGCATGGGGCTCGCCTCGCGCTTCGGCCCCGACGCCGACGTCGACCTCAAGGTCAGCGCCGTCGACGGCCCCGGCGACGTCTACCTGTGGTCGAACGGCGCGTTCGGCGCGCTCACGCAGACGGTCACCGACTCCTGGACGCTGCCCGGCACGATCCACCAGGACTTCCTCGCGCATGTGCACGCCAACTGGGCGTTCACGGCGCCGGGCGTCTATCACCTGACGGCGCAGGCGACCGTGACCAGCCAGGACGGCGCGACGTCGGCGACGTCCAACACCGCCACCTACACCTTCGTCGTCGGCGACCAAGGAAGCGGAGGCGAGGGCGGCGGCGAGGGCGGCGGCCAGGAGCCGGGTCCCGGCGCCACGACGACGGTCGTCATCGACGGCGTGCCGCAGCACTACCACACGGGCGAGGTCGCGATCCTGCGCGCCGAGCAGTCCCCTACCCCGGCCTCCGACCGGCTGCGCTGGTCGACCCGCCCGACGGCTGACGCCCCGTGGACCGTCGTCGAGGGCGCGTCGTCGGGCACGTACGGCTTCGTGATCACCGGGCCGCAGGAGGTCAAGGTCGCCGTGCTCGGCGACGGCGACGCGGTCGTGGCCGAGAGCGCGCCGGTCGCGATCCTCGTCGACGACCACGGCGCGACGCCCGTTACGGGCCCCGAGCTGGAGGTCACCCTGCCGTCGAACGAGGGCGCCCTGGTCGTCTCGGTGGCGCCCGACGGGCGCAAGGCGAAGCTCAGCGACCTCGCCCTGAGCCCCACGGCCGACCGCTACGTGTCGGACGGCTCGGTCACGGGCATCACCGTCGCCGACACCCGGCCCGACAAGCCCGGCTGGGCCGCGACGGGACGGGTGCGCGCGCTGGTGACCTCGGGTGGCGGCTACCTGGACGGCCGCTACCTCGGGTGGACGCCCAAGGTCGTCTCGTCCTCGGGCGCCACCGTCACGCCCGGGGCACCCGTCGCGCCCGGGTTCACGGGAGGAAACCTGGGCATCCGGGGCTGGTCGGCCCTGGCGTCCGCGCCCCAGGGCGCGTCGCTCGGCACGTCGGTGCTCGGCGCCGACCTGCGGATCGAGGCGCCGCTGACCATCGCCCCCGGGGCGTACACCGGCCTGATGCTCTTGACCGTCATCTAGCGACCGCGGGCGCCGGCCAGGACCGGCCGGCGCCCGCTCACGCACGCCGTGGTGACCGTCCTGGTGACCGCCCCACCGCCGCGACAACCGAGGAACCCCATGCCCGTGCTGTACCGAGCCCTGACGCGTGCCGTCGCCGGGGCGCTCCTGCTCGCCCTGCTCGCCGCCGGTGCGACGCCCGTGTCCGCGCTGCCGGGCGACGGCGACCCCGCCGCTGACTCCCCACGCGCCTGGGCGGTGGTCCCCGCGAGCGCCGACGGCCCCGACGGGCGCGGGCGCCTCGACTACGCCGTCGAGCCGGGCGCCCGTGTCGAGGACCACGTCGCGGTGCGCAACCTCGGCGAGCAGCCGCTCACCGTCGACGTCTACGTCCAGGACGCCGACCACGGCCCCGACGGCGCGTTCACCGTGCGGACGCCGCAGGACACCCCGACGCGGGTCGGCGTCTGGCTGCGCCTCGCCGAGGGCCGCGTGACGGTGCCACCGCGCGCGTCGGTCGTCGTGCCGTTCGTGCTGGACGTGCCCCGCGACGCCGAGCCTGGAGACCACGCGGGCGGTGTCCTGGCCGTCAGCGAGGTCGCGCAGTCGCAGGGCCCCGCGGTCCAGATCGCCACCGGGACCCGGGTCTACGTCCGCGTCGGGGGTCCCGTCGCGCCGGCGCTGGAGGCGAGCCCGCTGCGCGGCGCCTACGCCGGTCGCCTCGGGCCGCTGACGCCGGGTCGGCTGGAGGTCGAGACCACCCTGGTCAACTCCGGGAACATCCGCCTCGACCCGACTGCGGTAGTCCGGGTCCGCTCGCTGTTCGGACTGTGGACCGGGTCGGTCGCACTGGACGACACCGACGAGATCCTGCCCGGCGGCGCCACCACGACCAGCGGCGTCCTGACGGGGGTGCCACCGCTGGGGCCCTACTGGCTGACGGTCGAGGCCACCCGCGCCACCTCGCGCGGCCAGGACCTGAGCGAGACGGTGACCATGACCAGCCCCACCGTCCTGGTGTGGGCGCCGCCGTGGACTCTCCTGACCGCGCTCGCGCTGCTCGCGCTCGCCGTCGCGGTCGGCTGGCGCAACCTGCGGCGACGACGCCGAGCGCGCACGGTCGCGCTGACCGGGCCCGCGACGCCGCGCCCGGGCCGCGCCCGCCTCCTCACCCCTCGCCGCGCCCCAGGAACCTGCCGATGACGGGCAGCTCGGTCACCCCCTCGACGTCGGCCATGACGAGGGACTGCGCGGCGACCCACTCGACCGAGTCGAGCACGACGTACCGCGGCTTCCAGCGCGGCCGGATCTTCCGGTTGAACGCGGCCAGAGACGACATCTGCGTGCGCTCGCGCAACTGCGTCAACAGCGGCCGGGTGAGCTCGGCGAGCCGCCCTCCGGCGTCGCGCTCCCCTTCGAGGACCGACCGCATGGGCGCGAAGTTGAGCGACAGACCCGACCGCCCGCGCGTGAGGACCTCCTCGATGGTCGCGACCACACAGGCGTCGATGACGCCGTTGGGCACGTCGTCGTCGAGGCGCCGGCGCATGACGTCGAGCGACCAGCCGTCGATGCCGGGGGCCGGCGCCCACTGCACGAACGCGTCCGCCCGCCCCTGCGGGTTCGTCGCCACGGTGAGCAGGAACCCCGTGTCGCGGGGGTCGAACAGCCGCGACAGCGTCATCGAGAAGCCGCGCTCGCGTCCGCCGCGGCGGCTGGTGGCCTGCAACTCGTCGAGCTGTGCGCGCAGCGGGCCGTCGACGGTCGCAGGGTCGCACACCGTCGTCGTGTACCCGGATCGGCGCACACGGCCGACGGCCTGCTGTCACGCACCCGCCACGCGTATTCCTCGCAGCGGGGGCAAGCGACCATGACGCGCGCGACGCGCCCGCGCTGCGGGCGGCGCTTGCGTCGCGCTCGATCCCCGTGAGCCTGCGCGTCGAGCCGGGCGCGGGGCACACGTGGCGCCTGGCGACGGCAGCCCTGCCCTACGGGCTGGTCGACCTGTGGGGACCGGGGTCGAGCCGAGGAGCCGGCCCGCGCGTGCGCGCGGGCCGGCTCCGAGCGGCGTCAGCCCGCGCCGTGCTCGTCGTAGTGGTCGCCGTGGGGCGAGTGCCGGTGGCCGTCGTGCACGTAGTCGACGTGTCCGTCGTGCTCGACGCTCTGGTGGCCGCAGCCGGCGCCGTGCTCGTGGGCCGCCTTGCTGTGCTCGGCGACGCTGTGGTCTGGGTGCTGGTCAGGTGTCGTCATGCTCTCCTCCGGTGGCGGGGTGTGCTCCTCCACCCGAGCACACTGCGGGGCGCCTCGCAGCCGCAGGGTCCGCAGGTGCGACCGCGCCCCGCGGACGCACGAAGGCCCCGGTCCGCGCTCATCGCACGTCCGGGGCCCCGCGCACGGTCTCGCCGCGCCGCCGTCGCGACGCGTCCGGTTCCCCTCGCCGTCGCGAGAGGCGGTCGCCAGACCCACCCGTTCCTCCGAGCTCGCCGCTCGGGGCTCGCCGCCCCCGACTGTGGTCGGGGCGCCTCGCCCGGGTCGCCCACCGCCGCCGACCGGCCGAGCCGGCGGTCCCCCCAGGCTCGGCACTCAGCCGGCAACCGAGGGGGCGTAGGTCTTCCCGCACCCCTGTCAGACCGGGGTGGGCGCTCGTCGGCTCATGCCTCCCAGACGCCCCACGGGCCGCCGTCGCGTGCGCGACGACACGCACCACACTGCCCGACGACGTCGCACCCCCGCCAGAGGCTGTCCGCGGCTCGGGCCAACTCCAGGCGTCTATCGACCTACTGCCGAGCCACGGAGTCGGGGCGGCGCTCGGGGCGTGGTGGCGAGCCCGACGCCCGCGTCCGCCGGAGGGTGACCCGCGACAGCGCCGTGACGCCCGCTCTCGCGCGCGGCGTCGTCCGCGCGGGCCGGACCACCGGCTGCGGCATCGCGGCGGCGCCCCGGCCGGCGCGCACTGGGCCCGCGGTCGGGCCCGCCGTCGGGCCGCCGCGCGCTCGTGCCCCGCGCTCGTCGAGGGGGCGTGCCGCGCCCGCGGCGAGCACGCCGAGCAGGACCGGGACCGCGGCCACGACGAGCGCGCCGCGGTAGCCGAGGCTTTGCGCGACCAGGCCGATGACAACCGGACCGACCAGGTAGGCGAGGTACCCGATCGTCGTGACCACCGAGACGCGCATGGCGGCCTTGAGGGGATCGTCAGACGCGGCCGACACGCCGAGCGGGAAGCCCAGCGCCGCGCCGAGCCCCCAGACGAACGACCCCGCGAGCGCGAGCGGAAGCCACGGCGAGAGTGCGAACAGCGCGATCCCGACCAGCACCGCTCCCGCGCACAGCCGCAGTGACGCGACGCGCCCGAGGCGCCCGATCAGGTGCGAGCCGAACAGGCGCATCGTGAGCATCGCGGAGAAGAACACCGCGACTCCGGCCGCACCCGTGGACTCCGACGCCCCGAAGCCGGACACGAGCCCGAGGCTCGTCCAGTCGCTGGCCGCGCCCTCGGCGAGGGCGGCGCCGAGGATGACCAGGCCGAGCAGCAGGGTGCGCGGCTCGCGCCACGCCGCGAGCGTCGCCCGCAGCGCGGTCCCCCGCCGCGCGGCCGCGGCGTCGCCGTCCGCTGGCACACCCTGGCCCGCCGCGGACGCTGTGAGGAACGAACGCGCGCTGACCAGCGCCGTCACGACGGCGAGCGTCGCCGCGAGGCCCATGTGCCCGAGCAGCGGCAGTCCGGTCGCGGCGAGCAGAGCGCCCAGACCCGAGCCGGCCACGGTGCCCAGCGACTCCCCGGCCTGGAATCGCGGCATGGCCGCGTAGCCCAGGCGCCGCTCCACGAGTGCGCCCTGGAATGTCGTGGCCGCGGCCCAGGCGCCCTCGCCGATCCCGGCGGTGAACAGCCCCGCGACCGCGAGCGGCACACTGCCCACGCTCACCCCGACGGCGAGGCACACGTGTCCGATCCCGGCCACGACGCCGGAGCCGGCCGCCGTCCGAGCCGGTCCGAGACGGGTGATCACGATGCCCGACGCGGGCAGCGACAGCACGGAGCCCAGCGCCCACATGAGCAGCACGAGGCCCATCTGGGCCGAGTCGAGGCCGAGCCCCGCCCGCACCGTCGGCAGCCGCGACGCGACGGTGCCGATGGCGAAGCCGGCCGCCGCATAGGCGGCGAACACGGCCCAGGCCGCGCGCGTCACGCGCGCGGCCTGCGTGTGTGTCTGTTCGTCGTCCACCGGCAGATTCTCGCGGCACGCGCCGACGCGGGACAAAGGCGAGCGAGCACTTCGCGCCGGGCGCCGCTCAGCCTCGGCCTGGCCGTGGTCGGGCGGACTCGGCCCCCGGAGTAAACTGATATCAGTTTGATAGCACGGATCGCATTGACGCCAGGAGGAAGCGCATGACCGAGATCGCCGTCGCCACCCAACCCGTCGGCCACCAGGGGGTTCGGGTCGACATCGAGGAGCGGCCCGCCTGGGCCCTGGGGGCCGGCCCCGCCGCGATCGCGCTCGTCGCGGCGCTCGCCGGGATAGTCGCGGCCATCGTGCTGTGGGTGAGCGCCGACGCCACTGGGCAGGTCGCGCTCGGCGTCCTCGGCGCCGTCGTCATGCTCCTCGCCCTCGTCCTGATGACCGGGCTGACCGTCATCAGCCCCGGAAGCACCCGCGTCGTGCAGTTCTTCGGCCGGTACATCGGCACGATCCGGCGCACGGGCCTGCAGCTGACCGTGCCGCTGTCCTCCCGTCGGCGCGTGTCGGTGCGCGTGCGCAACTTCGAGACGAGCGAGCTCAAGGTCAACGACGCCGACGGCAACCCGGTCAACATCGCCGCGATCGTCGTGTGGCAAGTCGCCGACACCGCCAAGGCCGTCTTCGGCGTCGAGGACTACGCGGACTTCGTGCGCGTGCAGTCCGAGTCCGCGCTGCGGCACGTGACCATGGCGCACCCCTACGACCAGCCCGAGGCGGGCGAGAGCTCGCTGCGCGGCGCCACCGACGTCGTCTCGGGCGAGATCGCCGCCGAGGTCGCCGCCCGCGTCGCGCTGGCCGGCGTCGAGATCGTCGAGGCGCGCATCTCCAACCTCGCCTACGCCCCCGAGATCGCCCAGGCCATGCTCCAGCGCCAGCAGGCGGGCGCCATCATCGCCGCACGCCACCGCATCGTCGAGGGCGCCGTCTCGATGGTCGAGGAGGCGCTGGCCCGCCTCGAGCGCGACGCGGTGGTCGACCTCGACGACGAGCGCAAGGCTGCGATGGTCTCCAACCTGCTGGTCGTCCTGTGCGGCGACAGCCGGGTCACGCCCGTCGTCAACGCGGGCACCCTGTACCAGTGAGCCCGCAGGACGAGCCGCAGCGGCCGACCGCGCGCGAGCGCAAGGCCGTGCTGCTGCGGCTCGACCCCGCGGTCCACGACGCGCTCGCGCGCTGGGCCGCCGACGACCTGCGCAGCCTCAACGCCCAGGTCGACAAACTGCTGCGCGAGGCGCTCGAGCGCGCCGGCCGCACGCCGGCCGGGCTGCGCCCGCCCCGGCCCCGAGGGCGCCCGCGCGCGCAGTGACGCCGGCTCGCGCCGAGCGGGTGAGCGAGCCAGCGCAGCGCCGTCAGGCGCCCAGCGCCGCCACCGGGTCGCGCGCTCGACGGTTGCCGAATACTCGGGACGAGTCAGCGTGTCCGCTCGTCACCGGAGTCGCCCATGACCGCCGAGGTCGTCTCAGTCCTCGTCCTCGCCGCCCTCTTCGTCCTGGCGACCGTGCGGACCGTCCACCTCGGAGCCGCCGCGCTCGCGGCGTCATGGCTGGTGGGGACGCTCGTCTTCGGCGTCGACGTCGACACGGTCGTCGCGGGCTTCCCGGCGGGCCTGTTCCTGACGCTCGTCGGGGTCACCTACCTGTTCGCCTTCGCCGAGCGGGCCGGGGCGATCAGCGCGATCGTCTACGCGGCGGTCCGCGCGGTGCGGGGGCGCATCAGCCTCATCCCCTGGGTCATGTTCCTCGTGACCGCGCTCATCACGTCGGTGGGCGCGCTGACTCCGGCCGCGGCCGCGATCGTCGGCCCGATCGCCATGGGCCTGGCCAAGCGGCATCGCATCCACCCGGTGCTCATGGGCATGGCGGTCATCCAAGGCGCCTCGGCCGGCTCGTTCTCCCCCATGGGCGTCTACGGCGTCATCATCAACGACATCGTGCGCGCGAACGCACTGCCGTCCAGCCCCCTGGTCCTGTTCGGCGCGTCGTTCGGGTTCATCCTGCTCACGGTCGCGGTCGCCTACTTCGCCTTCGGCGGCCTGGCCCTGTGGCGCGCCGACCACCGGGTCGCGCACAAGGCGGCGCTGGACCGCCCGCAGGTCGACGCCAAGCTCGTGTGGTCGCTCGTCGGCATCGTGGCCCTCGGCGTCGAGGCGTTCGTCTTCCAGCACGACGTCGGCTTCGTCGGCCTGCTCATCGTCGTCGTGCTCTCGGCGGTCTTCAGCGACACGGCCAAGGGCGCCGTCAACAACGTGTGCTGGCCCACCGCCCTGCTGGTGTGCGGCGTGGTCACCTACGTCAACCTGCTCCAGAGCCAGGGCGTCGTCGACTGGCTCGGCGGCTCGGTCGCGAGCATCGGCGCGCCGCTGCTGGCCGCGCTCGTCATCTGCCTCATCGCCGCCGTCGTCTCGGCGCTCGCCTCGACCACGGGCATCCTCGGCGCCCTGGTGCCGCTGGCCGTGCCGTTCCTGCTCACGGGCGAGGTGTGGGCGATCGGCCTGGTCGCCGCGCTCGCGGTCTCGGCCAGCGTCGTGGACTGCTCGCCGTTCTCGACCAACGGCGCGCTCATGGTCGCCTACACCGCCGAAGACCGCCGCGAGCGCACCTACCGGCAGTTCCTCGGCTGGGGCGGCGCGCTCGTGCTCATCGGCCCGCTCGTCTCCTGGGGTGCGCTGGTGGTCGTCCCCTCGCTCTCCTGACGAGCCCCTGACGGGCCACCGCGCCGCGGGCGCGCGCCGTTAGGCGTCGATCTTCGAGCGGTCGAGCGCGCCCGCGCCCGCCACGATGAAGTCCTTGCGGGGCGCGACGTCCGAGCCCATGAGCAGCTCGAACATGCGCTCGGCCGCCTCGGCGTCCTGCGCGCGCACCCGACGCAGCGTGCGGTGTCGCGGGTCCATGGTCGTCTCGGCGAGCTGGTCGGCGTCCATCTCGCCCAGGCCCTTGTACCGCTGGATGTCGTCCTTGTAGCGCTTGCCCGCCCGGTCGAGTCGCTTGAGCGTCGCGTGCAGTTCGGCCTCCGAGTACGTGTAGATGTACTCGTTGGGCTTGCCGCGGCCCCCGATGACCTCGACGCGGTGCAGCGGCGGCACGGCCGCGTAGACGCGCCCGTCCTCCACGAGGGGGCGCATGTACCGGTAGAACAGCGTGAGCAGCAGCGTGCGGATGTGCGCGCCGTCGACGTCGGCGTCGGTCATCAGCACGATCTTGCCGTAGCGCGCGCCGTCCAGGTCGAACGAGCGGCCCGATCCGGCGCCGATGACCTGGATGATCGCGGCGCACTCGGCGTTGCGCAGCATGTCGCTGATCGAGGCCTTCTGGACGTTGAGGATCTTGCCGCGGATGGGCAGCAGCGCCTGGAAGTCGCTCGACCGCGCGAGCTTGGCGGTGCCCAGCGCCGAGTCGCCCTCGACGATGAACAGCTCGGAGCGCCCGACGTCGTCGGACCGGCAGTCGGCGAGCTTGGCGGGCAGCGACGAGGTCTCCAGCGCGTTCTTGCGCCGTGAGATCTCCTTCTGCTTGCGGGCGCTCACACGCGCCCGCATCTCGGCCACGACCTTGTCGAGCAGGAGTGCCGCCTGCGCCTTGTCGTCACGCTTGGTCGAGGTCAGGATCGCGCCGAGCTCACGCTCGACGACGCGCGCGACGATGCCGCGCACGGGGGCCGTGCCCAGCACCTCCTTGGTCTGCCCCTCGAACTGCGGCTCGGCCAGGCGCACCGTGACGACGGCGGTCATACCCGCGGTCACGTCGTCCTTCTCGACGCGCTCGCCCCCATCCTTGGCCGTGATCTTCAGGCGCCGGGCGTTGGCCTCGATCTGCTTGCGCACCACCTTGAGCAGACCCTGCTCGAACCCGCTCAGGTGCGCCCCGCCCTTGGGCGTCGCGATGATGTTGACGAAGGTGCGCACCTCGCTCTCATACCCGGTCCCCCAGCGCAGGGCGATGTCGACCTCGCAGTCGCGGCTGACCTCGCGCGGCGTCATGTGCCCGCGCTCGTCGAGCACCGGCACGGTCTCAGTGAACGTCTCGTGGCCCCGCAGCGTCCAGGTCGCCGTGACGGGCGTGTCGGGGGCGAGGAAGTCGACGAAGTCGACCGCGCCGCCGGTGTGGCGGAACACCTCCTCGTGGGGGCCCGACTCCCCAGGCGTGCCCGCCAGCCCCCGCTCGTCGCGCACGGAGATCTCCAGCCCCGGCACCAGGAACGTCGTCTGGCGCACGCGCGTGACCAGCTCGTCATAGCTGAACACCGCCGTCTTGGGGAAGATCTGGCGGTCGGCCCAGTACCGCACGCGGGTGCCCGTCACGCCACGGCGGGTCTTGCCGACCACGACGAGCTCGCTGTGGTCGGTGAACGGAGTGAAGGCCGAGTCGGGCGAGGCGCCGGCGGCGCCGTCGGCGAACGTGCCCGGCTCGCCCCGGTGGAAGGTCATGCGGTGCGTCTTGCCGCCGCGGTCGACGTCGACGTCCAGGCGCGCGGACAGCGCGTTGACCACCGAGGCGCCCACACCGTGCAGACCGCCCGAGGCGGTGTAGGAGCCGCCGCCGAACTTGCCGCCCGCGTGCAGCTTGGTGAAGACGACCTCGACGCCGCTGAGCCCCGTCTTGGGCTCGACGTCCACCGGGATGCCGCGGCCGTCGTCGGTCACCGTGACCGAGGTGTCGGCGTGCAGCACGATGCCGATGTGCGTGGCGAACCCGCCCAGCGCCTCGTCGACCGAGTTGTCGATGATCTCCCACAGGCAGTGCATGAGCCCGCGCGAGTCGGTCGACCCGATGTACATGCCCGGCCGCTTGCGCACCGCCTCGAGCCCCTCCAGGACGGAGAGGTGCCGGGCGGTGTAGCTCGATTCCGGAGAGGCGGTGGTCGTCACGCCTTGCAGGGTAGACGACGCCTCCGACACGGCCGGTCCGCCACCCCGTCTCGCGCCACCGCGACGCGCGCGCGTGCTCATCGTGCTACGCCCCTGGCGAACCTGGCCCCCTCGCGTGGAATGCCTCAGCGCGCAGATGGTTGGATTCCCCTGTGACCACTTTGACGACCGAACCGCTCACCGCCGCCGACCGCTGCGACCGCTGCGGAGCTCAGGCGTACGTCCGCGTGGTCCTGCCCGTGGGCGAGCTGCTGTTCTGCGGGCACCACTCACGCGAGCACGCGCCGGCCTACGCGGACATCGCGACCTACATCCAGGACGAGACCGATCGGCTGCTGGCCGAGCACGGCGCCCACTGACACGTCCCCGCCTCACACTGGAGGCCCGCACCCTCGGGGTGCGGGCCTCCAGTGCCGTATCGGTGTCACGAATCGGCCGCGCTCGACTCTCTGTCTCCTGAGTACGACACGATCAGTACTCGGAGGTGAGCAGATGTCCTCACTCGAGCCCACCGAGGGCCCGAGCCCCCGCGCCGCCACCGGCGGCTCGACGCGACTGCGGGTCGCGACGCCCGACGACGTCACGCGTGCGCTGCGCGCCGCGGCCGCCGCCGGACGGCGCGTGACGACGGCGGCGGCGCGGCCCGGCGCCGACGTGCTGGACCTGACCGCGTTCGACACGACCACGCTGACCCCCAGCCGCCAGTCCGTCGAGGTCGGCGCGGGCGTCACGTGGGAGCGGCTCATCGCCTCCATCGCCCCCCACCGGCTCGCGGTGCTCGCGGGCGAGGACCTGGCGCGCCCCACGGTCGCCGACACCCTGGCCGGGGCGGTCGGCCCGCTCGCGCGGACGTTCGGACTCGCGTGCGACCACGTGCTCTCGGTCGACCTCGTCACGCCCGACGGCGACTGCCGCACCGTGAGCCCGGAGACGGACCAGGAGCTGTTCTGCGCGCTGCGTGGGGGCGTCGAAGGCCTCGGCGTGCCGATCGGTATGTCCCTCGGCCTCGTCCCACTCACGACGCTGTACGCGGGCGCCTGGTGGTACGGCCCGGGGCCGGCGTCGCGCGTCGCGACCGTCCTGAGCCGCTGGGGCGCGTGGCTCGACGGACTGCCCGAGTCGATGTCGACGGGTGTGGCGCTCACGGCCGTGGGCGGCGAGGGGTTGGCGCTCGCCGTGCGGTTCGCCCACGCCGGAGACCCCGCCGAGGGGCGGGCGCTGATCGCCGAGCTGCGCGAGACCGTTCCCGCGCCCGGGCGCAGCACGCTGGCGGACCTCCCGGCCGACCGCGCGCACCGACTCCTGCGCGAGCTTGCGCCTGAGCGCGGTCCCGCGCGCGGCGCACTCCTGGCCTCGATGCCCGACGCCGTCCTCGACGGCGTCGTCGCCGCGATGGACGCCGCGGCGCAGGGCACGACGGCGCGCCTGCGGCTCCAGGGCGGCGCGCTCGGCCGGCAGGCACCCATCCCCGGGTGCGTCCCCGGGCGGGACGCGGCCTTCAGCCTGCGCGCGAGCGCCGTCGAGCAGGCGGGAGCCGACGCGCTGATCGACGCCCTGTCCCCGTGGACGACGGGTGGGGCCGCCCGTGACCTGGGCGACCCGCGCGACGCGCGCTCCGCTCAGGCGCTGCGCGCCGCCTGGAGCGCTCCGGCGTTGGCTCGGCTCACCGAGCTGCGCCAGAAGTTCGACCCCGACGGCGTCCTCGACGCGCCGTGGGAGCCCGTGCCCGGCCGCGCGTGACACGCACGAAGGCCTGCGCCCCTGGGGGCACAGGCCTTCGTCGGCGTGAGCCGCGGGTCAGTCCAGGTAGTCGCGCAGGACCTGGGAGCGTGAGGGGTGGCGCAGCTTCGACATCGTCTTGGACTCGATCTGGCGGATGCGCTCACGCGTCACGCCGTAGACCTTGCCGATCTCGTCGAGCGTCTTGGGCTGACCGTCCTGCAGGCCGAACCGCATCGAGACGACGCCCGCCTCGCGCTCCGAGAGGGTGTCGAGCACCTGGTGCAGCTGCTCCTGAAGCAGCGTGAACGAGACCGCGTCGGCCGGCACGACGGCCTCGGAGTCCTCGATGAGGTCGCCGAACTCGGAGTCGCCGTCCTCGCCGAGCGGGGTGTGCAGCGAGATGGGCTCACGGCCGTACTTCTGGACCTCGACGACCTTCTCGGGCGTCATGTCCAGCTCCTTGGCGAGCTCCTCCGGGGTGGGCTCGCGGCCCAGGTCCTGGAGCATCTGGCGCTGCACGCGGGCGAGCTTGTTGATGACCTCGACCATGTGCACCGGGATGCGGATGGTGCGGGCCTGGTCGGCCATGGCGCGCGTGATCGCCTGACGGATCCACCAGGTGGCGTACGTCGAGAACTTGTAGCCCTTGGTGTAGTCGAACTTCTCGACCGCGCGGATGAGGCCGAGGTTGCCCTCCTGGATCAGGTCCAGGAACAGCATGCCGCGACCCGTGTAGCGCTTGGCGAGCGAGACGACCAGACGCAGGTTGGCCTCGAGCAGGTGGTTCTTGGCGCGCTTGCCGTCGTGCGCGATCCACTGCAGGTCGCGCACCAGGCGGCGCGTGTCGGAGTCGGCCTTGGTGCGGTCGAAGCCGGCGAACTCCTTGCCCAGCTTCTCCTCCGCGAACAGGCCGGCCTCGATGCGCTTGGCGAGCTCGACCTCTTGCTCGGCGTTCAGCAGCGCGACCTTGCCGATCTGCTTGAGGTAGTCCTTGACCGGGTCGGCGGTCGCTCCGGCGGTGACGACCTGCTGGGCGGGCTGGTCCTCGTCGTCCGAGTCGGACACGACGAATCCGGTGTCCTCCTCCTCGGCGCCCGCGGGCTTGGCGGCGGCGGGCTTGTTGTCGTCGGACTCCTCGGCGGGCTCCTGGCCCTCCGCGTCCTCGGCGACGTCCTCGACATCCGCCTCGACGTCGACCGCGAGGTCGGCGTCGTCGATCTCGACGTCGTCGGCCTTGTCCTCGTCGGACTCGGCCTTGGCCGCCTTGGCGGCGGGCTTCTTGGCGGCGGCCTTGCGCGGCGTCGTCTTGGCGGCCGACTTGGCCGCCGGCTTGCGGGCGGGCTCGCCCTCCTCGGGGCCGTCGGCGACGGCGGTGGCCGCGACCGTGGTCGTCGTGACCTTCGCGGCGCTCGCGGACGGCGCCTTGGCGCGCGCCGACGTGGCGCGGCGCGAGGTGGTGGCCGCGGCGACCTTCGTCACGGTCGGCATGCCCACCTCGACCCCGGCGATCGACAGCGCCTTCAGCACCGCCTTGAGGCGCTTGGCGTCACCGACTCCCGCCGTCTCGCAGGCGGTGCGGAACGAGTCCGCGTCAACGCGACCCTGCGTTGTCCCGTGGGCGAGCAACTCCTTGAGCGCTGGGTGCTCAAACTCGCGGGGAAGTGTGGTGTTCTGCTGTGCGGGGCTCTGGGACGTGGACGCCACAAACCGACCTTTCGGCATTCGAGGGGCGGTGTTCCGCCTGGGTGAGTGCGTGTGGCCCGAGGGCCGTGCTCGGACCGTCGATGCTCCGGCGGACACGGATATTGTACCTTCGACACCCCGCCACACCTACGCTCGACCACGCACGCAGTGCACAACGCGCCGCGAAGTCACCCGGTGAGGGCGCTGCGGTGGGGATTTGAGGCACAACGGCGCGGCGCGCGAAATGATTCCCGGGGCCCTCCCGCACGGGCGCCGAGAGGCGATCCGGCTCAGGACTTGACGGCGAGCACGGGGCACGGGGCGTCGAGCAGGATGCGCTGCGCGCCCGAGCCCAGGATGAGCTTGCCGACCGGGCTGCGCCGACGCAGGCCGATGACGATCAACTCGGCGCGGGCCCGCGCCGCCGCGGTGACCAGCGCCTCCGCCAGATCGCCCTCCGAGGTCACCACATCGTGCTCGACGCCGAACTGGTCGAGCCGGGCCCCCAGCTCCGCGAGGCTGTCGGGTCCCTCGGCCGCGGCCGTCGACGGCGCGACGACGAGAAGGCGCGTGGCACGCGAGCGCGCCTCCGCCACCGCCGTCGACAGGGCTTGGCGGCCCTCGGGGTTGTTCAGGTGGCTCACCACGACCGTCATGTGCCGCACGCTACCGGAGGTCGGGGCCCCCGCCTCGCGCAGACGTCGCGTCGCAGCGCGCGTTCACCCATCCGGGCGCCAACGCCGCCTCCAGCGCGGCGTCGAGCAGCCGCGCCAGCCGGTACCCGGGGTCGACGGCGAGCGCCTCGGCGAGACGGTAGTTGGCACGCGAGCCCTCGCCGGTCCACCAGGCGATGAAGGCCAGGAGCGTCAGCGGCGCGACCGTCCGGCGTCGGGCGGCGTGCGCGACGACCGCTTCGAGCGCCGCCGTCGCCGCCGCCACCCACTCCTCGTCGGGCAGGCACGCGCACGCCGGGTCGACGACGGCCGCGATCGCCTCGCCCGTCGCGGCGTCGGTCGCGCAGTCGCCCTCGCCTCCGGCGGCCACGGCGGCGGCGAGGTCCGCGCGGCCGGGCACGAGCCAGAGCAGGACGGCGTCGCGCACGGTCCTGTCTTCGAGCGCCACCGCGAGGCGCCCGAGCAGCGCGGCGGGAATCTCGCCACCGCCCGCGGCACGCTCCGCGGCCAGCCGCCACGCGTCGAACGACTGCGCGCGCCACGAGGTCAGCGCCTCGGGCGCCGCGTCGCGCTCGCGCGCACGAGCCCACCGGGACGCCGCGCGGCCCGCCAGACCACGGCGCGCCTCGTCGGCGCGCGAGACGCGGTACAGCTCGTCGCGCGAGCGCGCGGGAGCGCGGCCCGCGAGCACGAGCTGTGCCCCGGGCTCGGTCGACTCGAGGGCGTCGAGCGGGAACCCGTCAGGCGGACAGCACTCAGGGTCGGCGCAGTCGAGGGACCAATACCGCCGCCGGCCGACCACCCACGACTCCCGCTCGGGCACGACGGCGTCGAGCGCGGCCGCGAACGCGTCCGCGGCGGTGCGCGCCGGAGTGCCAGGACTCGTGTCCGCGGCGGTGTAGACGATGACGTAGGCGGCCGCGGTCGCGTCCTGTCCGGCGCGGGTCGCGACCAGCTCGGCCACGTGGCTGCGCTCCCCGGGCCGGCGCAGGTCGGCCAGGTCGGCGCGCGCCACCAGGCCGAGGCCGCCGGCTCGGCGCACGCACACGACCACCAGGCACTCGGCGGGCCGGTAGCCGAGCGCGAACGGCACGATGGACAGCAGGTCGCGCGTGTCGCGCACCCGCACGGTGGGGGCTTTCGGCGTCGTCGTCGGTGTCATGGGCCGATCCCAGCCCTTCGGGCGCGGCGGCGCGCGCACGCCCGTCGGCGCCTGTGGGCCCCGGTCGTCGGCGCGGGCCTGGGGACCAGCTCGCGCGGTTGCGCGGCGGTCGCGCGACCGGCGGCGAGGCTGGCCGACGACGGCGCCGTGCGGCGCGGGCCCAGGGTGGGCGGAGGGTGGCCGGCCCGCGCGCACTACGGTAGGCGCGTGAACCTCCGCTCGCCCGTGACCGCCGGCGTCACGGCGCTGGTCACGGCCGGCCTCGTGTGCGGCTGCACCGCGGCGCCCTCCGGCCGCCTCGACACCGCCCCATACGGGGGTCTGCCCTCGCAGCAGCCCACCGCACCCGCCGCTGTCACCGCGCTGCCCACCTTCGACGCGTCCTCCACCGTCGGGGACTACGCCGACGGCTTCCCGCGCTCGCTCGTCGAGGCGCCCGAGGGTGCGACCGTCATCGCCAGCTCGGCGCAGCCGCTCGACGGAGGGCTGACGCGCATCTCCCTCAACCTCTCCACGCCCGCGTCGAGTGACGACGTCCTCGCGCAACTCGGCGGCCCGCTCGCCGCCGCGGGATTCGCCCCGACGCAGCCCCAGGCGCTCTCGGGCCTCACCGCTCAGACGGCGTGGACCCGCCGCAGCGAGCGGCCGGAGGGCCCCCTCATCGAGACGCTGCTGATCGGGGTGCTCGACGACGGCGACAGCCGGCTCGTGTCCGTCAGCGGCACGGTGGCGACACCGCCCGACTGAGTCACGCCCTGGGCCCCGGCCCGACGCGCTGGCATAGGCTCTGCGCATGCCTGACCTCGTCGACCTCGAGAACCTTCGCGCCGACGTGGACGCGGCGGTGACACGGCACCTGGAGTCGCTCACCGGGCAGGTCGCGACGATCTGCCCGGAGGCGACCGCGCTCACGGCGCAGGCCGCGGCGCTGCTGGGCGGCGGCAAGCGCCTGCGGGCGGCGTTCGCCTACTGGTCCTTCCGGGCGCACGGCGGCGGGCCCTCGGGCCCCGAGCGTGAGGCGGCGGTGCGCACGGGCGCGGCGCTCGAGCTGTTCCAGGCTGCGGCGCTGCTGCACGACGACGTCATGGACGCCTCCGACACCCGCCGCGGGCTTCCGACGGCGCACCGTGCGTTCGAGGCCCGGCATGCGGCGGCCGGCTGGGCGGGCGACTCGGGCCGGTTCGGGCAGTCCGCGGCCATCCTGCTCGGTGACCTGTGCCTCATCGCCGCTCAGCGCGAGATCGCCGAGGCGCTCGCCCCGCTGCCGCCGCAGCGGGCGGCCGCGGTCCGCGCGGCGTTCGACGCGATGCAGAGCGAGGTCATCGTCGGCCAGTACCTCGACGTGCTGGTCCAGGCCGAGCCCTGGGGCCACGACCCCGCCGCCGACGAGGGCCGCGCGCGTGCGGTGCTGCGCGCGAAGTCCGCGAGCTACTCGGTGCGCGAGCCGCTCGTGATCGGCGCGCTGATCGCGGGCGCCGACGCCGCCCAGGTCGCCGCGGTCGACGCCGTCGGCCTGCCGCTCGGGGAGGCGTTCCAACTGCGTGACGACGTGCTCGGCGTCTTCGGCGACCCCGACGTCACCGGCAAGCCGGCCGGTGACGATCTGCGTGAGGGCAAGCGCACGGTGCTCGTCGCACGGACCATGGCGGGCGGCGACGCCGCCCAGCGCGCGCTCGTGGCCCAACGCCTCGGCGACCCGCTGCTGACCGACGACGACGTCGCCGCGCTGCGTGACGCCGTCGTCGACTCGGGGGCGCTGGCCAGCGTGGAGCGGCTCATCGACGACCTGGCCCAGACCGCGACCTCGGGACTGGACGCGGCGGCCGGGCTCACGGAGCCCGGCCGGGGTGTGCTGCGCGAGCTCGCGCTCGCGGCCGTCGACCGCGCAGCCTGAGCCCGGCGGCGGCCGACACCTCACACGAGGGTCTGGGCCACCCTGCGCACCTCGGCCCGGCGCCCGGCGCGCAGCGCCTCGACCGGCGCCACACGCAGCGACGGCTCGGGCGTGAACAGCCACTCGAGGATCTCCTCGTCGCTCAGCCCTTGGTCGCCGAGCACCACGACGGTGCCGCGCAGCGTCGCGATGACCTCCTCGCCACCGTCCTCGGCCGGCACGAGGAAGGCCTCGGGAACCTGGAACGCGGCGCGCTCACCGCGCTTGACGCCGACCACAGCCCGGTCGCGCACCAGCGCGCGCACCCGGGGGAACTGGACGCCGAGGCGCTCGGCGAGGTCGGGAAGGGTCAGCCAGCTCGGGATGAGGGCGTCGAGGTCGGTGCTCACGCGCAGAGCCTATGCCGCCGCATGCCCGGTTCGGCGCGAGCGTGGGGCGCGCCGAACGTCGATCCCGGGCTCCGACGCCCCGCGCTCCGTAGAATCGCGAAGTGGCCATCGTGACGACCGACCCCCTGATCGGCCGCCTGATCGGCGGACGGTACGAGATCCGTGCGCGCATCGCGCGCGGCGGCATGGCCACCGTCTACCTCGCGGTGGACCGCCGCCTCGACCGCGACGTCGCGCTCAAGGTCATGCACCCACACCTGGCCGACGGCGTCGACGGCGCGGCGTTCGTCTCGCGCTTTCGCCGTGAGGCGCGCGCCGCCGCGCGCCTGACGCACCCGGGCGTCGTCGCCGTCTATGACCAGGGGCTCGACGGCGAGACCAGCTACCTGACGATGGAGTACGTCCCGGGCAGCAACCTGCGGCGCGAGCTGCGCGCGGAGGGCACACTGACCCTGGCGCGCACGTTCGACCTGCTCGAACAGGTGCTCGCGGCGCTCGCCGCCGCGCACGCCAAGGGCCTGGTCCACCGTGACATCAAGCCGGAGAACGTCCTGATCACGGCCGGGCACGGCCACCACGCCGACACCGCGGGCCACGTCAAGGTGGCCGACTTCGGGCTCGCGCGCGCCGTCACCGAGGTCACGAGCACGACCACCGGCACCATCCTCGGCACGGTCGCCTACCTCGCGCCCGAGGTGATCGCGACCGGGGCGTGCGACGCGCGCACCGACGTCTACGCCGTCGGCGTCCTCGCCTACGAGATGCTCACGGGCACGCTCCCCCACGACGGCGCCACACCCATCCAGGTCGCCTTCCAGCACGTGCACGACGACGTCGCCCCGCCGAGCCAGCGCGCGCCCTGGCTGCCCGCCGACGTCGACGACCTCGTGGCCGTCTTCACCGCCCGTGACCCCGGCGCCCGCCCCGTGGACGCCGCGACGGCGCTCGAACTGCTGCGCTCGGCGCGCGTGCGGGTCGAGGCGACGCAGCCGGACGCCCTCGCCCGACGTGCCGAGCCGCCGGAGGGCTTCACCCGCCCGGACGAGGCCGCGTCCGACGAGTCAGACGCGCCCGGGGACGGCGCCGAGCCCGACGACGGGCGCGGGGCCGACGCGCTCGACGCGATCCCGCTCGCCGGAGCGCTCACGCTCCCCCCGCCCGCCCCGACGCCTGCGGGCGTCGACGCCTGGTTCCCCGGCGAGGAGGGCGACGGCGCCGCGACCGAGCGCCTCGTCGAGCAGCCGACCACCCGCGTCGCCACCGCGGGCCACCCGACAGCCCCGGCCGTCACGGCGCCGGACGCACCGGCGCGCCGGCGCCGCTGGCCGCGTGTCGTGGGCTGGACGCTCACGCTCGCGATCGTGCTCGGCGGATCCGGGTACGGCGCCTGGTGGTGGTTCCAGGACGGGCCGGGCGCCTGGACGACCGTGCCGAGCGGGCTCGACGACGCCACGCTCGACGCCGCGACGGCCGTGCTCACCTCGCACGGCCTCGCGGTCTCGACGACCACGCAGCACGACGACACCGTCCCGGAGGGTTCGGTCGTCTCGACCCAGCCCGGCGAGGGCGAGCGCGTGCGCAAGGACGGGTCGGTCGACCTCGTGGTCTCGCTCGGGATCCGCATGGTGGCCGTGCCGGAGGGTCTGGTGGGCGCCGCGCAGTCCGACGCCGAGGCGGCGCTGCGCAGCGCCGGGCTCGGCGTCGGCGAGGCTCGTCAGGAGTGGAGTGACGACGTCCCCGCCGGCCAGGTCCTCGCGGCCTCGCACGAGCCCGCCGAGCAGGTGCCGCACACCACCGTCGTCACCCTCACCGTCTCGGGCGGCCCCGCCCCGGTGACGGTGACCCAGCAGGTCGGACGCGACCGGGACGACGCGCGAGCCGCGCTCGAGGACCTCGGGTTCCGTGTCGAGTTCACGCCCGACGAGGCCTCTGAGACCGTGCCGGCCGGGCGCATCATCCGCCAGTCGCCCGAGAGTGGCGCGCCCGCCCACCGCCTCGACACGGTCATGCTGACAGCGTCCTCCGGCCCGCCGATCGTCGAGGTCCCCGACGTCGTCGGCAAGCCCACGGCCGAGGCGCAGCGGGCGTTGGGCGACGCCGGGTTCGAGGTACGGGTCACCCGCTATCTCGGCGGTCTGCTCGACCGGGTCCGGTTCCAGGACACGACCGGCACGGCCCCCAAGGGGTCGACCGTCACGATCACCGTCTTCTGAGCCACCGCCGACCGGCCACGGGTCAGCGCGCGCGCAACATCTCCGCCACCAGGAACGCCGTCTCGAGCGACTGCTGGTGGTTGAGCCGCGGGTCGACCAGGGTCTCGTACCGTCGCGCCAGGCCCGCCTCGTCGATCGCCTCGGCGCCGCCGAGCACCTCGGTGACGTCGTCGCCGGTCAGCTCCATGTGCAGTCCCCCCGGCACTGTGCCCAGCGCCCGGTGCACCTCGAAGAAGCCCTGCACCTCGTCCAGGACGTCGGCGAAACGCCGCGTCTTGTAGCCCGTGCCCGACGTGATGGTGTTGCCGTGCATGGGGTCGGTGACCCAGGTGACCGACACGCCCGCCGCCGTGACCTTCTCGACCAGGCCGGGCAGCACGTCGCGGACCTTGCCCGCGCCCATCCGGGCGACGAACGTGAGCCGGCCCGGCAGGTTGTCGGGGTTGATGCGCGCGGCGAGCGCGAGCGCGTCGTCGGGAGTCGTCGTCGGGCCGAGCTTGACGCCGATCGGGTTGGCGACGCGCGCAAGGAAGTCGACGTGCGCGCCCTCGAGCTGGCGCGTGCGCTCCCCGATCCACAGGAAGTGCGCGCTGGTGTCGTAGGCGTGGCCCGTGCGTGAGTCCACGCGGGTCAGCGCCCGCTCGTAGTCGAGCACGAGCGCCTCGTGCGACAGGTACAGCTCGACCGTGCGCAGCGCGTCGAAGTCGGCGCCGCAGGCCTGCATGAACCGGATGGCGCGGTCGATCTCGGCGGCAGTGCGCTCGTAGCGCGCGTAGGCGGGGTTGCGCATGAACCCGCGGTTCCACTCGTGCACCTGGCGCAGGTCGGCGTACCCGCCCTGCGTGAACGCCCGCACCACGTTGGCCGTGGCGGCCGAGATGCGATAGGCCTGCTCGAGTCGGCGCGGGTCGGGCGTGCGCGCCTGCGGCGTGAACTCGAACCCGTTGATCATGTCGCCGCGGTAGGCGGGCAGCGTCACGCCGTCACGCGTCTCGTCGTCCGACGAGCGCGGCTTGGCGTACTGGCCCGCCAGACGGCCGATCTTGACCACGGGCGTCGAGGCGCCGTGCGTGAGGATGACCGCCATCTGCAGGATGGTGCGGATCTTGTTGCGGATCCTTGTGGCGCTCGCCTCGGCGAAGATCTCCGCGCAGTCGCCGCCTTGGAGCACGAAGGCCTCGCCGCGCCCGGCGGCCGCCAGGCGCGAGCGCAGCGTGTCGGCATCGGCCGGCAGCACCAGCGGCGCCGCCTCGCCCAGGCGTGTGGCCACGGCCTCGAGCGCGGCGCGGTCGGGCCAGACCGGCTGCTGCAGCGCCGGCAACCGCCGAAACGCGTCGAGCTCGCGCGCCATCGCCTCCGACGGCGCGTCGGTCCCCGGACCGCCCCTCGTCGGGGTGGGCGAGTGCGTGGGCTGCGCGGCGATGGTCATAGCGACTCCGGTGGTTGAGCTTGTCGACACCCTCTCAGGTGGTCTCGGCAAGCTCAACCACCGGTCCGGGTCAGTGCGCGGCGGGCGCGGCCGGGCGCAGCGGCTGACCGATCTCGCGAAGCAGGTCGGTGAACCACTCCTGGGTGACGTCGAACGCCTTGCCTCCGGCGATGCGCGGGAACGCGATCGCCTTGAGGCGGTCGCCGTCCTCCTCGTCGTGGCCGATGACGCCGGGCTCGCCGCGCAGGGCGCACTCGACCGCGAGGTCGGTCATCGACTTGATCAGGCGCAGGTCCTCGGCGTTGGCGGCCGCGGCGCGCGAGTAGTAGCCCGACTTCTGGACCATGACCTTCTCGGCGCCCAGCTTCTGCGCGAACTGCTTGGCGAACCACTGGCCCGGGTTGATCTCGTCGAGGCGCACGTGGCCGAACGGGTCGCGGGCCGGCGGCGTGCCGGCGGCCTCGAGCTGCTCGACGATCTCGTGCATGCCGGCGCCCTCGGACAGCCAGATGTTGACGTTGCCCTGCTCGTCCATCACGGCCTTGAGGCGCGCGGCCTCGGCGTCGATGTCGATCGCCAGCTCGGGCAGGAACACCGCGTGGATGTCCCAGCGCTCGCGCGTCAGGCCGAGCGCGGGGGCGAACTCCTTGGCGTCCAGGCGCTTGCGGTATGCGGCGGCCGAGGCGGCGGTCAGCCACCCGCAGTGCCGGCCCATGACCTCGTGCACGATGAGCATGCGCGGGCCCGAGCGGTGCTCGCCGATGATGTTCTCGCCGAAGATGGCGGTCTGCTCGGCCGACGTCCACGCGCCGAGCGACTGGCGGATCGGCACCACGTCGTTGTCGATCGTCTTCGGCAGGCCGACGACGGTCAGCTCGTAGCCGTTCTCGTGCAGGTAGGCGGCCAGGTCGGCGGCCGTGGTGTTGGTGTCGTCGCCACCGATGGTGTGCAGGACGTCGACGCCGTCGGCCTTGAGCTGCTCGGCGGCGACGGTCAGCGGGTTCTCGCCCTCCTTGACCAGGCCGCGCTTGACGGCGTCGGCCACGTTGGTGAGCTTGACGCGCGAGTTGCCGATCGGCGAGCCGCCGAACCGGTGCAGGATGCCCGCCTGCTTGCGGCCCTCGGCGTCGATGACGATCTTGTTGCCGGTCAGCAGACCGTGGTAGCCGTGCTGGTAGGCGATGATCTCAATCGACGGGTCGAGCTCGTTGTACCGCTCGATGAGCCCGCCGACGGCGGACGAGAGGCACGGGGCGAAGCCGCCGGCCGTGAGCAGGGCCACGCGACGAACAGCCATGTCTGGAACCTTCCGGGTGGGGGGTTGGACTGTGCTCGATCCTAGAGGCATGCGCGGCGCCCGGCTCACGGGTCGGCGCGCACTGCGATCGGCTCAGTCCCCCGCGGTCGCGCCGTCGCCCTCCGCCACCTGCTCGGGCCCGCGCTCCTGGGCGCGCTGCGCCGCTTGGGCCTGCTCGGCCGCGCGCCGCTCGGCCGCCCGCTCGGTGGCGATACGCGCCTTGGCCGTGGCCGCGTAGACGTCGACGTACTCCTGCTCGGACAGGCCCAGAATCGCGTAGACGATCTCGTCGGCGACCGCGCGCAGCACGAAGCGGTCGTTCTCCATGCCCTGGTAGCGCGAGAAGTCGAGCGGCTCGCCGATGACGATCCCGATGGGCATCGACTTGGGGATCACCCGCCCGAGCGGCTGGGCGACGTCGGTGCCGACCATGGCCACGGGCACCACGGGCGCGCCCGACTCGAGCGCGAGGCGCGCGACGCCCGTCTTGCCGCGGTACAGGCGCCCGTCCGGGCTGCGCGTCCCCTCGGGGTAGATGCCGAACAGGCCGCCCTGGTCGAGCACGCGCAGGCCGGTGCGCAGTGCGGCCTCGCTGGCCTTGCCGCCCGCACGGTCGACGGGGATCGTCCCGACGCCGCGCATGAAGCCCGCCACGAGCCGCCCCTTGAGCCCGGCGCCCGTGAAGTAGTCGGACTTGCCGAGGAACTGGACCTGCCGGTCGAGCACCAGCGGCAGCACGAACGAGTCGATGACCGCCAGGTGGTTGGACGCGAGGATCGCCGGACCGTCGCTGGGCACGTTCTCCAGACCCCTGGTCCACGGGCGGAAGTACAGCTTGAGCAGGGGCCCGGCCACGACGTGCCTCATGAGCCAGTAGAACAAGCGGTCCTCCTCGAACCTTCGGCGACGTCCCGCCACGGTACCGGCTCGGTCCGTCCCGGCATCGGCCGCGCGCAACAGCAGCGCGCGGTGCTGCATGAACTCTAAGGTGTTGTCATGGCCGGGACGAGCACAGGCGGCGGCACGGGGCGCGAGGACGACACCCAGGGCGAGGACGCCCGGAGCGCGTCCGGCGACCCGAGCATCGGCGACGCCGAGGTCGAGGCCCGGTGGGCCGACATCGTCGCCCAACTCGGCCAGATGGAGCGCGACGCGGCGCCGGACGACGTCGGCCCCGGCCCCACGACGAGCGCACCACGCTCGCCCGCGGCGCCCGAGGCGGAGCCTCCCGCCACGACAGGACACGTCGTCGCGCGCACACCCGGTCCGCGCGACTGGCCGACGACGCCCGAGGTCGAGGCGTTGGAGGACGCCGAGTCGCACTTCGAGCCACCGGAGCCTGGGCCCGTGCTCACCTCGCGCGACCCGCTCGTGACGCTCGCGTGGGCCGGGGCGGCCGGCATCCCGCTGCTCGCGGTCGTGGCGCTGATCGTGCGCTCGTTCGTTCCGGCGACGCATGTGCCCGGGTGGGTCGGACCGGCCGCGGCGCTCGCATTCCTCGCCTCGGTGGCGGTGCTCGTCTGGCGCATGCCACAGCGCCGCGACCCCTCGGACGACGACGACGGCGCCGTCGTCTGACCGGTCAGCGCCTGGCGAGGTCCGCCGCGCCGACCATGCCCGCCTCGTTGCCCTGCTCGGCCAGCTCGATGCGCGCCACGGGCCGGTGCCCGAGGGCCGACAGCTGCGCCGTGAAGCCCTCACGCGCGGGCGTCAGCAGCAGGTCGCCGGCTCCGGCGACCCCGCCGCCGATGACGATGACCTCGGGGTCGAGCAGCGCGGCGACGGACGCCGCGCCCTCGCCGATCCACCGGCCGAGCTTGGCCAGCAGCGCGACCGCGAGCGCGTCGCCCTCCTGGGCGGCCTTGGTCACGTGCGGTCCCTTGATCCTCTTGCGCTCGCCGCCGGCGAGGTCGAGCAGGCGCCCGGCCAGGTGCGGCTGGGCGACCACGGCCGCCTTGGCGTCGCGGACGAGCGCACTGCCCGAGGCGTACTGCTCCCAGCAGCCCTCGTGCCCGCACCCGCAGTAGTGCCCGCCCGGCACGACGCGCATGTGGCCGACCTCAGCCGCCACACCCCAGCGTCCGCGCACCAGCTCACGGCCGACGACGACGGCGCCGCCCAGCCCCGTGCCGATCGTCAGCATCAGCATGTCGGACGCGCCGCGCCCGGCGCCGAACCGGAACTCGGCCCAGCCGGCAGCGTTGGCGTCGTTCTCGACGACGACGGGGACCTGCGGTCCGACCAGCGCGGCGATCTTGCTCGCCAACGGGTACTCGCGCCAGGCGATATTGGGGGCGAACTGCACGGTGGTGCGATCCGCGCTGACAAAGCCCGCGGCGGCGACCCCGATGGCGCCCACCTCGTACTGGTCGCCGAGCTCGACGCAGGCGTCGGCGATGGCGCGGTCGATGCTCGCGACGTCGTCGGGGTCGGTCTCACGCCGGACCTGAGCCAGGATGCGCCCGTCCTCGTCCACGACGCCGATCGCGATCTTCGTCCCGCCGATGTCGACACCGATCGCATGCATGGATGAGGTCCTCACGTTCGTCGTTGAGTGCTGCCGGGTCACGACAGGCTAGGGGCGCGCGCCGACGCTGGCGGGGCTCCGCCTCGCGCACGACGCTTGCCACAGCCTATCGACGGGCCGGGACCGCCGCGGTCCGGGGCGCTCGCCTCGCGCCACGTCTCATCCGACCGCGCGCCGATCTCGCCCCAGTGACGGTGGTCACAACCATGCGTGAGACCGAGTATCGTGCGTCACACCACCGTCGACTGCCACTGGAGTCAGTATGGATGAGACCACGAGCGCGCTGCGGATCGAGCTGCCGCGCACCTCGAACCTCAACGACATCATCGGCACGCGCCTGCGCGAGGCGCCTGACGCCGTACTGGCCGAGGTTCCGCGTGGCGGACGCTGGGCGCCGGTCACGGTGCGGGAGTTCGACGCCCAGGTGGTCGCCGTCGCCAAAGGGCTGGTCGCCCACGGCGTCGAGCCCGGCGACGCCGTCGGCATCATGTCGCGCACCCGCTATGAGTGGACGCTGCTCGACTTCGCCGCCTGGGCGGCCGGCGCCGTTCCGGTCCCCATCTACGAGACCTCAAGCGCCGAGCAGGTGCAGTGGATCCTCACGGACGCCGCGGTGAGCGTCGTGGTCGCCGAGACCGCCGCCAACGCCGCGACCGTCGCCGAGGTCCGCGACCAGGCGCCCGCGCTGCGCGAGGTGCTCGTCATCGACGACGGCGCCGTCGAGGCGTTGACCGCGGCGGGCGCGCAGGTGCCCGACGACGAGATCGCCCGCCGTCGTGGCCTCGCCACCCTCGACGACCTGGCGACGATCATCTACACCTCGGGCACCACGGGTCGCCCCAAGGGCGCCGAGCTCACGCACCGCAACTTCGCCTCGCTGACCGCGAACACCGTGCCCGAGGTGCCCGAGGTGTTCGCCGACGCCGGTGGGCGCACGCTGCTCTTCCTGCCGCTCGCGCACGTGTTCGCGCGGTTCATCGAGGTGCTCGCGATCAGCAGCGGCACCGTCCTGGGCCACTCCCCCGACATCAAGAACCTGGTCGACGACCTGGGCGCGTTCCACCCGACCTACGTGCTCGCGGTGCCGCGGGTCTTCGAGAAGGTCTACAACGCCGCCGAGCAGTCCGCCGCGTCGGGCGGCAAGCTGCGGATCTTCCACTGGGCGGCGGCCACCGCGATCGCCTACTCACGCTCGCTCGACACGCCGCGCGGCCCCTCCCCGTGGCTGCGGGCCCAGCACACGGTCTCCGACGCGCTCGTGTACGGCAAGCTGCGCGCCAAGCTCGGCGGACGCGCCCGCTACGCCGTCTCGGGCGGCGGCCCGCTCGGTGAGCGCCTCGGCCACTTCTACCGCGGCATCGGCCTGACGATCCTTGAGGGCTACGGCCTGACCGAGTCGACGGCGCCGACCTGCGTCAACCGGCCCGAGCGGACCAAGATCGGCACGGTCGGCGCGCAACTGCCCGGCTGCGCGGCCCGCGTGGCGCCGGACGGGGAGATCCTGCTGCGCGGGCACCACATCTTCCGCGGCTATCACAACAACCCGCAGGCGACCGCCGAGGCGTTCGACGGCGAGTGGTTCCGCACGGGCGACCTGGGCTCACTCGACGAGGACGGCTACCTGAGGATCACGGGCCGCAAGAAGGAGATCATCGTGACCGCGGGCGGCAAGAACGTCGCCCCCGCCGTGCTCGAGGACCGCATCCGCGCGCACGCCCTGGTCAGCCAGTGCGTCGTCGTCGGCGACAACAAGCCGTTCATCGGCGCGCTGATCACCATCGACCCCGAGGGTCTGCCCGGCTGGCTGACGATGCACGGCAAGCCCGAGCTCACCGTCGCCCAGGCGATGACCGACCCCGACGTGCTCAGCGCGCTCGACCTGGCGGTCACGCGCGCCAACGCCGCGGTCTCCAAGGCCGAGTCGATCCGCAAGTTCACGGTGCTGCCCGGCGACTTCACGGTCGAGAACGGCTACCTGACGCCCTCGCTCAAGGTCAAGCGCGCGCTGGTGCTCAAGGACTTCGCCGACGACGTCGAGCGCATCTACGCCCCGACCGCCGACCGGGCCTCGCTGCACACCGCCTGACCGCGCCGCGGGCGGACCGCCTCGGGTCGATAGCGCCGGGCCGACGTGTCGGAGGCGCCTCGTAGCGTTCGCGCCATGAGGCACCAGGACACGGCGGCGGGCGTGGGCCACCAGCCCACGTTCGAGGAGCTGGGCACGCCGCTGCGGGACGTCACGTTCGTCGTCGTCGACCTCGAGACCACCGGCACCCGCGCGGCGGACAGCCAGATCACGGAGATCGGGGCCGTCAAGGTCCGCGGTGGGCAGGTGCTCGGCGAGTTCCAGTCGCTCGTGAACCCCGGGCGCGAGGTCCCGGCGTTCGTCGCGCGCCTGACGGGCATCACGACGGCGCTGGTCGCCACGGCGCCCGCGATCGACCTGGTGCTGCCGTCGTTCTTGGAGTGGGCCCACGACTGCGTGCTCGTCGCGCACAACGCGCCGTTCGACGTCGGGTTCCTCAAGGCCGCCGCCTCCGGGCTGGGCTACGCGTGGCCGGGCTTCCCCGTGGTCGACACGGTGCCGCTCGCGCGCCGCGTGGTCACCCGCGACGAGGCGCCCAACCACAAGCTCTCGACGCTCGCGCGCCTCTTCCGCGCGCAGGTCACCCCCGAGCACCGGGCGCTCGCCGACGCGCGCGCCACGGTCGACGTGCTGCACGGCCTGCTCGACCGCCTCGGGGCGATGGGCGTGACCCATCTGGAGGACCTGGCCACGGCCGCCGACCCGGTGCCGCCCGACGTGCGCCGCAAGCGCCACCTGGCCGACTCGCTGCCCGAGGCGCCCGGGGTCTACCTGTTCAAGGGCCCCGGCGACGAGGTGCTGTACGTCGGCACGTCGACCAACATCCGCAGACGCGTGCGCAGCTACTTCACCGCGGCGGAGCGGCGGCGGCGCATCACCGAGATGGTCCGCATCGCCCAGCACGTCACCCCGGTGGTGTGCGCGACGCCGCTCGAGGCGGCCGTCCGCGAGCTGCGGCTGATCACCGAGCACGAGCCCCGCTACAACCGCCGCTCCAAGCACCCCGAGCGGCACACCTGGGTGCGGCTGACCGACGAGCCCTACCCGCGCCTGTCGCTCGTGCGCGATGTGCGCCCCGGCGCCGCGCACATCGGCCCCTTCGGCTCGCGACGCGTCGCGCAGGCCGCCGTCGACGCACTGCACGACGCGCTGCCGCTGCGCCAGTGCTCGCTGCGCCTGGCCGCCGTCTCACGTGCCGCCGGCAGCCCGTGCGCCCTGGCGGGCATGGGCCGGTGCTCGGCGCCGTGCACAGCCGTCGAGTCGCCCGACGCCGCCTACGCCACGGTCGCGCGCGTGGCCGCCGACGTGCTCACCGGCGACCCCTCGCCCGTCGTCCAGGCGCTCGCGGACCGCATCGGACGGCTCGCGGCGCAGGAGCGCTTCGAGGAGGCGGGGCAGGTCACCGAGCGCCTGCGCGCTTACGTCCAGGGCGCGGGGCGCGCCCAGCGGCTGGCGCCGCTCGCCGCGTGCGCCGAACTGGTGGCGGCCCGCCCGGCCCCCGCGGGCCCCGGACAGCTCCCCGGCGCCGACGGCGGGTGGGAGCTCGTCGTCGTGCGCCACGCGCGGCTCGCGGCGACCGCCGTGACCCTGCCGGGGCAGGACCCGCTGCCCGTGGTCGACGCGCTGCGCGCCACGGCCGAGACGGTCGACGCGCCGGTGCCGCCGGCGCCCGCGTGCCATCCCGAGGAGGCGGCGCTCGTCCTGAGCTGGCTGGAGTCCCCGGGTGTGCGGCTCGTGCACACGAGCGCCCCGTGGTCGCTGCCCGTGCGCTCGGCGCTGTCCCACGCCGATCTGGCCGACGTCTCGGGCGAGGTCAGGCAGCGGATCACTACCATGGCCCCATGCTGACCGCGATCGTGCTCATCGACACCGAACCCAACAAGATCCCCGAGGTCGCCGACCGCGTGGCCAACCTCAAAGGGGTCAGCGAGGTCTACTCGGTGACGGGCAAGGCTGACCTCGTCGCGATGGTGCGCGTGCGCGCCCACGAGGACCTGGCCGACGCGATCGCCGACGGCGTCAACAAGGTGCCCGGCGTGCTGCGCACCGAGACGCTCATCGCATTCCGCGCCTACTCAAGCGTCGACCTCGACCAGGCGTTCGCCCTCGGCCTCGACGAGTGACCCACCCCGGTGGTTGAGCGCGTCGAAACCACCCACCACCCCGGTGGTTGAGCCTGTCGAAACCCCCCCGTTCGAGGCGCCCTGGTTTCGACAGGCTCAACCAGCGGGCGGCTCAACCAGCGGACGTCAGGCCGACGCCGCGCGCCACCGCTCAAGCGCGTCCAGCGCGGCGCCGTCGTCGACGCTCGTCGCGGCGATGCGCATCCCCGCCGCGAGGCGCTCGACCAGCGTGCCCTGCGCGGTGCCCGGCGCCGTCGCGTCGGCGACGAGTGCCGCGGCGGCGTTGAGCAGGACGGTCTCGCGGACAGGGCCGCGGTCGGAGCCGTCGAGCACCCGCTGCGCGACCCGCGCATTGTGCGCTGCGTCCGCGCCGCGCAGGTCGGCCACCGTGATGCGGGTCAGCCCCAGCTCGGCCGCCGCGTCGATGTGGCTCGGCGTCACGACGCCGTCGCGCACCTCCCACACCGCGGTGCCGCCGGTCGCCGCGAACTCGTCGAGCCCGTCGTCGCCGCGGAACACCAGGGCGGACGTGCCGCGCTCGGCGAAGACGCCGGCCATGAGCGGCGCCATGCGGGCGTCCGCGCAGCCGACCGCCGTCGCGCTCGTCAGCGCGGGGTTGGTGAGCGGGCCGAGGAAGTTGAACGCCGTCGGCACGGCGAGCTCCTTGCGCGCCACGCCGGCGTGGCGCATCGACGGGTGGAACACCGTCGCGAAGCAGAACGTGATGCCCGCCTGCGCGGCGATCTGGGCGACGCGCGCCGGCTCGTGGTCGAGCCGGATGCCCAGGGCCTCGAGCACGTCGGCCGCGCCCGAGGCGCTCGTCGCGGCCCGGTTGCCGTGCTTGACCACGCGCAGTCCGGCGCCCGCGACCACGATCGCCGCCATGGTCGAGATGTTGACGGTGTGCGCGCGGTCCCCACCGGTGCCGACCAGGTCGACGGTGGGGCCCGGCACCTCGATGCGCGTCGCGTGCGCGAGCATCGACGTCGCCAGGCCCCCGAGCTCGGCGACCGTCTCGCCCTTGGCGCGCAGGCCCATGAGGAACCCCGCGAGCCGAGCGGGCGAGACCTCGCCCGACATGACCTCGTCCATCGCCCAGGCGGCCTGCGCGGCCGTGAGGTCGCCGCCGACGACGAGCCGGTTCATGACGACGGGCCACGCCAGCGTCGGGTCGGTCGCGGGGGCGGTGTCGACGACGGGCTGGCTCACGGCTGGTCCTTCTCTCGGTGCGGGCACGACCGGCCCCCGCGTCCGCGCAGGGCGCTGGGGCCACAGCGAACGCTACCGGGTCGCCAGGGCGCCGGGCCGCGCGGTCCGCGCCTCAGACGCGGGCGCCCGCCAACAGGCCGGCGATCGTGGCCTGCACGGCGATCGCGTCGAGCGGGCGTGACACGACGGCGTCGGCCAGCGACCAGGACGCGAGCCAGGCGTCCTCGGCCCGACCGGTCAGCACGAGCACGGGCGGGCACTCGTAGACCTCGCTCTTGAGCTGGCGCGCCAGGCCCATGCCGCCCGCCTTGTCGGCCTCGCCGTCGAGCACGACCAGGTCCCATCGCTCACGGTCGGCGGCGTCGACGACGGCGGACGGCGTCGCGACCTCGGCCCACTCGATCTCGGGGGCGTGCGCACGCAGTCGCGGCCCGACAGCGAGGCGCACCTGGTCGCGCACGGTCCGGTCGTCGCTGTAGAGCAGGATGCGCGGACCGCTCGTCCTTGGGCTGGTCTCGGTCATGCCGTCGTGCCTTCCGTCGCGGCCCCGGGTGCGACAGAACGCGCCTCGGGGCGAGGGTGAACCACGTTTTGATGGCATCGTGGCACACGAGCGTCACGTCGAGAACCATCAAAACGTGGTCTCTTCATGGCACTCTCCCATCGAACGTCAGCAAGCGCGAGCACTTTGGCGCGAATCCGCGAGAATCCGCGGACTTCCGGACCCGAAGTGCCGTGAGGCATGGGCAGAACCGTGCCCAAGTCGGCAATAATGACTCCGTGTCCACGATCGATACGGCTGCTGCCCCCACCGCCCATCAGCATGTGAGCGTCAACCGGCCGAACCCGGTCTCGGTCGGGACGATCGTCTGGCTCGCCAGCGAGCTCATGTTCTTCGCGGGCCTCTTCGCGATGTACTTCACGGTCCGCTCCGTGATGGACCCGGCCGAGTGGGCCGCCGAGACCGAGCGGCTCAATGTGCCGTTCGCACTCCTCAACACCACGGTGCTGGTGCTGTCCTCCGTCACCTGCCAGATGGGTGTGCTCGCCGCCGAGCGCTTCAAGCCCGTCCGCACGGGCAAGCTCTGGCAGGCCGGCCAGTGGGGCATGAACGAGTGGATGACACTCACCTATCTCATGGGCGCCTTCTTCATCGGCGGTCAGATCTTCGAGTACAGCTCGCTCATCCACGAGGGCCTGACCATCTCGTCGAGCTCCTACGGCTCCGTCTTCTACCTGACGACGGGCTTCCACGGCCTGCACGTCGTCGGCGGCCTCATCGCCTTCCTCTTCCTGCTCGGCCGCTCCTTCGCCGCCAAGCGCTTCGGGCACCACGAGGCCACGACGGCCATCGTGACGTCCTACTACTGGCACTTCGTCGACGTCGTCTGGATCGCTCTCTTCGCCGTCATCTACCTGCTCCAGTGACGAGGCAGGCGCCCACGTCGCGGGGGCGCAGCGGCTCCCGCGCCCTCCACCCACTCACTCCTCACAGCCACGAGACGAGGTCACTTTCGTGAAGGCACTCGCCGCCCGCAGGCACCACCGGGCAGCCCCGGTCGTGCTCCTGCTGCTGGCGCTGCTGGTCACGGGCGGCGTGTACGCCGCCCTCGCCCCGAGTCCGGCGAACGCCGCGACCGCCAGCACCGCGGACATCGAGACCGGCAAGCAGCTGTTCCAGGCGAACTGCGCGACCTGCCACGGCCCCAACGCCGAGGGCACGGCCGACGCGCCCTCGCTGGTCGGCGTCGGCGCCGCCGCCGTCGACTTCCAGGTCTCGACCGGCCGTATGCCGATGCAGATGAGCGGCCCGCAGGCCCAGGCCAAGCCCCGGCAGATGGACGAGGACCAGACCGCCGCGCTCGCCGCGTACGTGGCCTCGTTGGGCGCCGGCCCGGCGATCCCGACGGACGCCCAGGTGGACGCGTCGAAGGGCGACGCCGCCAACGGCATGGCGCTGTTCCGCACCAACTGCGCGATGTGCCACAACGCCGTCGGCGCCGGCGGCGCCCTGTCGCAGGGCAAGTTCGCGCCGTCGCTGCTGCAGACCTCGGAGCGCAACCTCTACCAGGCGATGCTCACGGGCCCCCAGTCGATGCCGGTGTTCAACGACGCGACCATCACGCCCGAGGGCAAGCGCGACATCATCGCGTTCATCGACGAGCAGCACGCCGGATCGGCTGGCGGCTTCGCGCTCGGCAGCCTCGGACCGGTGTCCGAGGGTCTGTGGGCGTGGGTCGTCGGCCTGGGCATCATGATCGCCGGCGCGATCTGGATCGGAGCGAAGTCCTCGTGAGCGAGAGCAACACCCCCCACAACCCCTCGAACGAGGTCGAGCGCGCGCACGACGCGGGCGCCCTCGCGCAGGCCGACCGGTTCGCCGACCCCGGCGTCCCCGCGCACCAGCCGCGCCTGACGGACACCGACCCGCGGGCCGCCAAGCGCGCCGAGCGGACCGTCGTCATCCTGTTCACGCTGTCGGCGCTCGGCACGATCGGATCGCTCGTCGCCTACTTCGCGGTCCGGCCCGACGGCACCACGCAGGGTGTGCGGCTCTCGACGCTCATGCTCGGCGTGACGCTGGCGGTTTCGCTGCTCGGCATCGGGTTCGCGGCCATCCACTGGGCCAAGTCGCTCATGTCGAACCGCGAGTACATCGACGAGCGGCACACCACCGCGACGTCGCCCGAGGCGCGCGAGGTCGCCGTCATCGCTCTGCAGCAGGGCGTCGAGGACTCCGGCATCGCGCGGCGCGGTGTGCTCAAGGGCGCCATGGTCGGCGCACTCGCGCTCTTCCCGCTCACCATCGCGGTGCCGCTCATCAGCTCGGTCGGCGACGACTGGAACGTCAGCAAGTTCCGCCACACGCTGTGGCAGAAGGGCCGCCGGCTCGCCTACGACCCCGATGGCCGCCTCGTCAAGGCCACGGACCTCACGGTCGGCTCGGTCGCGCACGTCCAGCCCGACGCCACCGAGGAGGAGCGCCGCACCGGGGAGTGGATCACGGAGAAGGCCAAGTCCGTGGTCCTGCTGGTGCGCCTCAACCCCGAGGACATCAAGTCCGAGCACCGCCCGGGCGCGTCCTACGAGGGCATCGTCGCCTACTCCAAGATCTGCACCCACGTCGGCTGCCCGGTCGCGCTGTACGAGCAGCAGACCCACCACCTGTTGTGCCCCTGCCACCAGTCGACGTTCGACATCGCGGACGGCGCGAAGGTGGTGTTCGGCCCGGCCAAGCGACCGCTGCCCCAATTGCCGATCACCGTCGACGATGAGGGGTACCTTGTCGCTGAGGATGACTTCTCCGAGCCCATCGGCCCGAGCTTCTGGGAGCGCCTGAAGTGAGCACCGCATCCACGTCCCAGACCGCCGCGACCCCACGCCGGGCGGCCGAGCCGACCACGCCCGCAGGCAAGGCGGCCGACTACCTCGACCAGCGCACGTCGATCGGCGTCGCGGTCAAGGAGTTCGCGCGCAAGATCTTCCCCGACCACTGGTCGTTCATGCTCGGCGAGATCGCGCTGTTCTCGTTCGTCGTGCTGCTGATCACGGGCGTGTTCCTGACGCTCTTCTTCCAGCCGTCGATGGCGCTCGTCACCTGGCAAGGCGACCTGCCGCAACTGCACGGCCAACTCATGTCGGCGGCGTTCGCCTCGACCCTCGACCTCTCGTTCGAGGTGCGCGGCGGCCTGCTCATGCGCCAGATCCACCACTGGTCGGCGCTGATCTTCATGGCCTCGATCGTCACGCACATGATGCGCGTGTTCTTCACGGGCGCGTTCCGCAAGCCGCGCGAGCTCAACTGGCTCGTCGGCGCGACGCTCATGATCCTCGGTCTGGCCGCGGGCTTCTCGGGCTATTCGTTGCCCGACGACGTGCTGTCGGGCAACGGCCTGCGCATCACCGACGGCGTGGTCAAGTCGATCCCGATCATCGGCTCGTACATGTCGTACTTCATCTTCGGCGGCGAGTTCCCCGGCGAGCACATCATCGCCCGGCTCTTCACGGTGCACATCCTGCTGGTGCCCGCGCTCATCCTCGCCCTCGTGGGCCTGCACCTGTTCCTCATGGTGCTCCACAAGCACACGCAGTACCCGGGCGGAGGGCGCACCGACAAGAACGTCGTCGGCTTCCCCGCGTTCCCGGTCTACGTGGCGAAGATGGGCGGCAACTTCTTCTTCGTCTTCGGCGTCCTGGCCCTCATGGGCGGCACGATGGCGATCAACAACGTGTGGAACTACGGCCCGTTCGACCCGTCGCCGGTCTCGGCCGGAGCCCAGCCCGACTGGTACATGCTGTTCCTCGAGGGATCGCTGCGCCTCATGCCGGGCCAGGCGGAGATCGTCACGTGGGGCGGCTTCACTCTGTCGCTCAACGTGCTCATCCCCGCCGTCGTGGTTCCGGGCATCCTGTTCACGTTCCTGCTGGCCTACCCCTTCCTGGAGGCCAAGGTCACCGGCGACCACCGCGAGCACCACGTGCTCGACCGCCCGCGCAACGTCCCGGTTCGCACCGGCCTGGGTGTCGCGTTCCTGACGGCGTTCATCATCCTGGCGTTGGCCGGCTCGAACGACCTCATCGCGACGCACTTCCACCTGTCGATCAACGAGATCACCTGGGTGTTCCGGGTTCTGCTCTTCGTCGGCCCGTGGTTCGCGTTCTGGGTGACCAAGCGCCTGTGCCTCGGCCTGCAGCGCAAGGACCGCGAGTTGGTGCTGCACGGCCACGAGTCGGGTCGGATCGTGCGCTTCGCCAGCGGCGAGTACATCGAGGTCCACACCCCGCTCGACGAGCACGAGCGCTGGCTGCGCGTCAACTACGAGGCACGCCGGCCGCTCGAACTCGCCCCCGCCAGCGACGCCCGTGGCGTCAAGCGCCAGGGGTACGCCGCCGAGAAGCGCTGGCACCGCCTCTCGAGGTTCTTCTTCGAGGACCGCGTCGAGCCCGTCACGCCCGCCGAGCTGGCCGCCGCTCACTCGCACGGTGAGCACGACGCGGTCGAGGCCGCGCGCGGTGACCACGCCGCGCTGCCCGCCGGCGCCACCCGCACCGAGCAGGAGCGCTGAGCGCTGACCTGATCGACTGCGACGGCCCGTGCGCGCCCATCCGCCATGATGGGCGGGCACGGGTCGTCGTCTTTCCCCTCGACCGCCACCCCGACGGCCGAGACAGCAACAGGAGGATGTTGATGGCTGTCTACACGCTCCCTGACCTGAGCTATGACTACGCTGCGCTGGAGCCCCACATCTCGGGGCGGATCATGGAGCTGCACCACTCGAAGCACCACGCCGCCTACGTCGCCGGAGCCAACACCGCGCTCGAGAAGCTGGCCGAGGCCCGCGACGGCGGCGATCTGGCCGCGGTGAACCTGCACGAGAAGAACCTCGCGTTCAACCTCGGCGGCCACGTCAACCACTCGGCGTTCTGGACGAACCTGTCGCCCGAGGGCGGCGGCGAGCCCACCGGCGAGATCGGCGCGGCGATCGACGAGCACTTCGGCTCGTTCGAGAAGTTCAAGGCCCACTTCGCGGCGGTCGCCGCGGGCGTGCAGGGCTCCGGCTGGGCGATCCTCGCCTGGGACTCGATCGGCGAGAAGCTCGTCATCGTGCAGCTCTACGACCAGCAGGGCAACATCGCGCTCGGCCTGGTGCCGATCGTGCTGCTCGACTGCTGGGAGCACGCGTACTACCTCGACTACCAGAATGTCCGTGCGGACTACGTCAATGCCTGGTGGAACGTCGTCAACTGGGCCGACGCCGACGCGCGCCTGGCCCGCGCCAAGGCGCAGACGGCTGGGCTGATCGTCCCGTCTCTCTGACGGCTCACTCCCGAGAGCGCCCCCTCCCGCCCGCCGGCGGGAGGGGGCGCTTTCGTCTACCGACACCCTCGGCCACCACCTCCGCCTCGAACCGAGCCGGGCGGCGTCGTGATCCCCGAGCAGCCCTCACCTTCGGCCGCAGCCGAGATCCGCGACCCCCCGGCTGATAGGACCTGGCCCGCGCCGATCCTCGCACCGTCCCCGTCATCGTGGCATGGCAAGGGGCCCGCTCCTCTACGGAACGGGCCCCTCACGTCGGCTCTCGTGGGAGCCGAACCGCTGCGCGGGCCTGTCGTGGGCCGCCGCGCGCAGCGGGGTTTTCGGATCAGGCGCTCAGTGCGCGTGCTGGCCGCGGCTGAACTCGAACACCCAGCCCACCAGTCCGATGACGCCGAGCACGAAGCCGAGGTAGAGCACCCACCAGCCGACGGCGAGCCCCAGGAAGGCGACGGCCGCCGCGGCGGCGATGACCAGCGGCCACCAGCTCCAGGGGGCGAAGACACCCTGGTCGCCCGCGCCGTCGGCGATCTCGCCGTGCTCGTCGTCCTCGGGCCGCGCGTCGATGCGACGCGCGGTCAGCGCGAGATAGGCGCCGACCATGGCCATGAGGCCGCCGAGCAGCGGCAGGGCGAGGAACCCGACGGGCTCCTGCCAGTCCACGACGAACCCGTAGACGACGCCGATGGCGACGAAGAACGGCGCGAGGTAGAGGAACAGCCTGGTCTCGATCTTCACTTGGCGCCTCCCTCGATCGTGCTCGTCGCGCTGGCGTATTGCGGGTACAGCTCGGGTTGCTCCATCGCGGCGACCTCGGGGTGGTGCAGGTCGAACGCGGGGGACTCGCTGCGGATGCGCGGCAACGAGGTGAAGTTGTGCCGCGGCGGCGGGCACGACGTCGCCCACTCAAGCGAACGCCCATAGCCCCACGGGTCGTCGACCGTCACGCGCGGCGCGTGGCGCCACGTGGTGTACACGTTCCAGAAGAACGGCAGGAGCGAGGCGGCGAGGATGAACGAGCCGACCGTCGAGACCTGGTTCATCCAGGTGAAGCCCTCCTCCGGCATGTAGTCCGCGTAGCGGCGCGGCATGCCGATGACGCCCAGCCAGTGCTGGATGAGGAAGGTCGTGTGGAAGCCGATGAACAGCAGCCAGAAGTGCAGTTTGCCGAGGCGCTCGTTGAGCATGCGGCCCGTGAACTTCGGCCACCAGAAGTAGAAGCCGGCGAACATCGCGAAGACCACGGTGCCGAACACCACGTAGTGGAAGTGCGCCACGACGAAGTAGGTGTCGGAGATCTGGAAGTCCAGGGCGGGGCTTGACAGGATGACGCCCGTCAGACCGCCGAACAGGAACGTCACGAGGAACCCGATGGACCAGAGCATCGGCGTCTCGAACGTGAGTTTCCCGCGCCACATCGTGCCGATCCAGTTGAAGAACTTCACGCCCGTCGGCACCGCGATGAGCATCGTCATGAACGCGAAGAACGGCAGCGTGATCGCGCCGGTCACGTACATGTGGTGGGCCCAGACGGTCACCGACAGGGCGGCGATCGAGATCGTCGCGTAGATCAGGCCCTTGTAGCCGAAGATCGGCTTGCGGGAGAAGACCGGCAGGATCTCCGAGACGATGCCGAAGAACGGCAGCGCGATGATGTACACCTCGGGGTGGCCGAAGAACCAGAACAGGTGCTGCCACAGGATGGCGCCGCCGTTGTCCGGGTTGAACACCTGTGCGCCGAGGCGGCGGTCGGCGCCGAGCGCGAACAGCGCCGAAGCCAGCGGCGGGAAGGCCATCAGCACCAGGATGCTCGTGATGAGCGTGTTCCAGGTGAAGATCGGCATGCGGAACATCGTCATGCCGGGCGCGCGCATCGTGATGATCGTGGTGATGAAGTTGACCGCGCCGAGGATGGTGCCAAAACCGCTGAGCGCGAGGCCGAAGACCCACAGGTCCCCGCCCAGGCCCGGACTGAACGTCGTGTTCGACAGCGGCGCGTAGGCGAACCACCCAAAGGACGCGGCGCCCTGCGGGGTGAAGAACCCCGCCGCGGCGATGATGCCGCCGAAGAGGAAGAGCCAGAACGCGAACATGTTGAGCCGCGGGAAGGCGACATCGGGGGCGCCGATCTGCAGCGGCATGATGATGTTGGCGAAGCCCGCGAACAGCGGTGTCGCGAACAGCAGCAGCATGATGGTGCCGTGCATCGTGAAGAGCTGGTTGTACTGCTCCTTGCTCTGCACGATCTGGAGCCCCGGCTCGAACAGCTCCGCGCGGATGAACAGCGCGAGGACACCGCCGATGCAGAACCAGATCACCGAGGTGATCAGGTACATGTATCCGATCGTCTTGTGGTCGGTTGAGGTGATCCACTTGACCACGGTGCGGCCGAGGTTCTGACGCGCGGGCGCCAGCCCGGGGATCAGCTCGCCGCCTGCGATTGCTGGCGTCGCCATCAGTGCTCGGCCTCCTGGCTCTCGGCGGAGGCCGGGGCCTCCTGGTGGCGGTTGAGGTCGAGTCCGAGCTCGCCGACGTTCCCCTGGGCGCGCAGGTCGTCCATGTGAGCGTCGTACTCAGAGCGCGAGACGACCTTGACGTTGAAGAGCATCCCCGAGTGGTACTCACCGCACAGCTCGGCGCACTTGCCGGCGTAGGCGCCCTCGCGCTCAGGTGTCACTTCGAAGACGTTGGTGCGCCCCGGGATCATGTCCTTCTTGTAGAGGAAGGCCGGGACCCAGAACGAGTGGATGACGTCGCGCGAGTCGAGCGTGAACTCGACCTTCTCCCCCACTGGCAGGTACAGAGTGGGCAGCGCGGTCGAGGTGCCGGGCGCCCCGTCGATCTCGTCCTCGGCGGTCTGGCTGCCCGGGTCGGCCAGGTGCTGGCCCGTGTCGTAGACGTCGTCGTCGAGGTAGTTGAAGTCCCAGCTCCACTGCTTGCCGATGACCTGGATGTGCACGTCGGCGTCGCCGTCGACCTGGTTGACGTCGCTCATCACACGGTCGGTGTGGTAGAAGAGCACGAGGACCATCGCCAGCGGAACGATCACGTACATCAGCTCAAGCGGCACGTGGTAGCGCGTCTGCACCGGCAACTGGTTGTCGTCACGGCGCTTGCGGTAGGCGGCGACGCACCACAACATCAGGCCCCAGGTGATGACGCCGACGGCGAGCGCGGCGACCCAGGAGCCGACCCACAGGTGCCGCAGCCCCTCGGTGTGATTGGTCACCTCCCCATCGGTGTATCCCGGAAGGTAGCCGCGCTTGACGGCGTCGCTCGCGCATCCGGAGGCCAGCACCGCGACCGCGGCGGCGATCGCCGTCACGCGCAGGATGGTCCGCGGGGTGCGGGTAGGTGGCTTCGACTGCAAGGGAGGCCTTTCACATCGCGACCCGCATCCCAGTCCGAGCGGTCAGCGTCAGCTGATGACACTTTGCGCGACAGACCGGTGGCGGGTCCTTCTCGTCCTCGATAGCCGAAGCCTAGCGCGCCGACCGTCCGAACAGCACCGCACAGGGTCGGCTCGGAGGTGACGACCGGAGGTGTTCGCGCCAGCATCGGCGCTGGTCACGACACTCGCGGACGGAATGTCAGATTCTTGGCGGCGGTACGGCGGGGCGAGCGTCGACGCTTGCGCGGGTGCTGACGCTCACCGCGCGGGCGTCCGCACCTGTGTGAGCAACTCCACGCCGCATCCCGCTCCCTCAGACGACGACGGCCCGGCAGCCTGGGGCGTGTCCCCAGGCGGCCGGGCCGGCGCTGTCGTCAGAGCCCTGTCAGGCGAACGAGCCTCCGCAGGCGCACGAGCTGCCCGCGTTCGGGTTGTCGATCGTGAAGCCCTGCTTCTCGATCGTGTCGGCGAAGTCGACGGTCGCGCCCTCGAGGTAGGGCACGCTCATCTTGTCGACAACGACCTCGACGCCGTCGAAGTCGCGCGTCGCGTCGCCGTCGAGCAGGCGCTCGTCGAAGTAGAGCTGGTAGATCAGGCCCGAGCAGCCGCCGGGCTGCACGGCGACGCGCAGACGCAGGTCATCGCGGCCCTCCTGCTCCAGGAGGCTACGGATCTTGGCGGCTGCGACGTCGGTCAGGACCACGCCGTGCGTGGCGGTCTCGAGGGTGTCGGTCATGCTTCCTCCAACAACAGGGTGAGTCTCGCTCTTCCCGATACTACGCATCGCGACGTTCCGTGGGGACCGTCTGCGACCAACGCGGCGCCCAGGTGCGCGCGACGCGCCGGACCGCCTCATCGCGCGCGGCGCCCGCCGGGCCCACCTCGTGCACACCGCTGACACCGCCCGCGGACCACTCGCGCCGGCTCACCTCGCTGCGCTCGGCCATCACCACGACCGGCGTCGCGCGCTCGGCCGCGACGCGCGTGACCAGCGGCAACGCGCCCTCGTGCAGGCCCGCGCCGTCGAGCGCCGCCAGGTGGACGACGACGACGTCGGCGAGTCCGGTGAGCTCGCGCAGCCGCACCTCGGCGGGGTCGGTCGCGTGCGCCGTCGTCAGGCCGAGCGCGGCGAGGGGGACGAAGACGCCCGGTGTCGTCGGCGCGGCGGGACCGGGCGGCAGCACCGCCGGGTCGACGGATCCCGCCGCGGCCGTACGCCACACCGAGGCGAGGGCCTCGGCCTCAGCGGCCGTGGAGGCGAGCATCAGCGCGTGCACGGTGCTGATCGTGGCACGACGATGGGGCCATGACGACCAACGCGGGGCCGCATATCGGCATCCTCGTGTTCGACGGGGCCGAGGAGCTGGATGTCGCGGGTCCGTTCGTCGTGCTCTCGGCGTGGGTCGCCCGCTCGGCGCTGCAGCCCACCGTCACGACGTTCTCGCGCGACGGCGGTGGCGTGCGCCTCGCACACGGGCTGCGGGTCGTTCCAGCGGCCGGCGCCGACGACGTCGGACCGCTCCACCTGCTGGTGCACCCCGGCGGGATCGGCGCAGGCGCGCTGCGCGCAGACCGGAGCCACCTCGAGTGGCTGCGCTCGGCGCGCACGACGACGCCCCTCGTCGCGAGCGTGTGCACCGGGGCGCTCGTGCTCGCCGCCGCCGGGCTTCTGGCGGGCCGGCCCGTGACCACGCACCGCGACCACTACGACGAGCTCGCCGAGATCGACCCGTCGGTCGTCATCGACACCGAGGCCCGGTACGTCGACGACGGCGACGTCGTCACCTCGGCCGGCGGCGTCGCGGGCTTCGACATGGCCCTGCACCTGGTCGCGCGGCTCGAGTCGCGGGCGGTGGCGCAGGCCGTGCGCGATGACCTGCGGCATGAGCCGGGCGCCGACCTGCTGTGAGGTGTGACGCACGCGCGTGACCCATCAGTGTGATCTACGGGTGTGACGTAGATATCTGATACCGCCCGTCACGGGCAGTAGTCTGCGGCTCGTGACCCGGATGCTGCAGCTCGCCTGGAAAACGCTCCGCCCGCGCAAGCCCGTGCCCGGTCGGGGCCTGCTCGACCCGTCGGTCACCGACATGCGCGTGCATCCCGGCGACCTCGACATCCTGCTGCACGTCAACAACGGCGTGTACCTGCAGATGGCCGACATCGCGCGCTGGAACTACCTCGCCGACCTCGGCGGGTTCGCCCGGCTCGGCGAGCGGCGCTGGTACCCCGTCGTCGCGGCGTCAACCGTCAAGTACAAGCGGTCGCTGCAACTGTGGGACAGGTTCCGCATCACCACGCGCGTGCTCGGGTGGGACGAGCGCGTGGTCTACATGGAGCAGGTCTTCACGCGCGGCGACGTCGTGTACGCCTCGGCGTGGCTCGCCGGGCGCTTCCTCTCGCGCGACGGGTCGCGCATCCCCATGCCCGACGTCATCGCGCTGCTCGGCGACGACGCCCCCGCCTCGCCCACCCTGCCGCCCGAGGTGGCCGCGTGGGCCCGCTCGGTCGACGTGGCCCACCGCGAGGGGGCGGTGGGCCACGAGGCTCACACGGCCTGAGCGACCTGGGTGAGCAGCAGGGCCTCGGCGACGATGACCTTGCGCAGCTCGCCCAGGTGGACCGACTCGTTGGCGCCGTGCGCGCGCGAGTCGGGGTCCTCGACGCCCGTGACGAGGATCGCGGCCTCGGGGAACACCTCGAGCAGGTCGGCGATGAACGGGATCGAGCCGCCGATGCCGGTGTCGACCGGCTCGACGCCCCACGCCGCCGCGAACGCGGCCCGCGCGGCCCGCATCGCCGCGGTGTCGCCCGCGGCGAGGAACGGCTTGCCGGTCTCCTTGGTGGTCCAGGTGACCTTCGCCCCGAACGGAGCGTGCGAGGTCAGGTGCTCCTCCAGCGCGACGGCCGCCGCCTGCGGGTCCTGCCCCGGTGCGAGCCGCAGCGAGAGCTTGGCCCGGGCGCGCGGCGTGAGCGTGTTGGACGCCTGCGCCACCGGCGTCGCGTCGATCCCGATGACCGACAGCGCGGGCTTGGTCCAGATCCGACCGGCGAGCGGGCCAGTGCCCGCGAGCGTGACGCCGTCGAGCACCGAGGACTCCTCGCGGAACGCCGCCTCGTCGTACTCCACGACGGGCTCGGGCCCCTGGACGAGCCCGGCGACCGCGACGTCGCCGGCGTCGTCGTGCAGCGTCGCGATCAGGCGCGACAGCAGCGTGAGCGCGTCGAGCACCGGGCCGCCGAACATGCCCGAGTGCACCGCGTGGCCCAGCACCTCGACCTCGACGAAGCCGTCGACGAGGCCGCGCAGCGACGTCGTCAGCGCGGGCACGCCGACCTTCCAGTTGGCCGAGTCGGCCACCACGATGACATCGGCCGCGAGCGAGTCGCGGTGCTCCTCGAGGAACGCGCGGAACGACGGCGAGCCGTCCTCCTCCTCGCCCTCGACGAACACCGTGACGCCCACCTCGGGCAGCAGGTTGGCCGCCGTCAGCGCGCGCAGCGCGCCGAGGTGGGCGGCGACACCGGCCTTGTCGTCGGCCGCGCCGCGGCCGTACAGCCGCTCGCCGACCTGGACGGGCTCGAACGGATCGGTCTGCCAGCCCTCCCCCACCGGCTGCACGTCGTGGTGCGCGTAGAGCATGACCGTCGGCGCGCCGTCGGGCGCCGGGCGGCGGGCGACGACGGCGGGCGCGCCCAGCGTGCCGTCGGGCCGCGGCGCCCGCAGGATCCGCACCTCGGGCAAGCCTGCGTCGCGCAGCAGCCGCGCGACGGCGTCGGCCGAGGCGGCGACGTGCGCTTGGTCGTAGGCGGCCATGGCGACGCTCGGGATGCGCACGAGCGAGGCGAGGTCCTCCTGGAGGGCCGGGAAGAGGTCGTCGACGGCGGCGCGCAGCGCCTCGACGTCGGCGGGGCGGGGCTCGGGGACGTCGGGAGTCGAAGCGGTCACCCGCCCACGCTACCCGGGCCCGGCGGCGCCGGCCGCCCGCCTGTCCCCGTAGACTCCTGCCGTGTTCTCCCGCAACAAGCGATCCCCCGACGCCACCGACGCCGCCGCACAGGCCGCCGAGATCGAGCGCGCCGGCGCCGTCGGCAAGGGCCACCCCACGCCCAAGCGTTCGGTGGCCGAGGCCGCCAACAAGCGCCCCCTCGTGCCGAGCGACCGCAAGAGCGCCGCCCGCGAGGCGAAGGTGAAGCAGCGCGAGACCCGCGCGCGGGCGTACGAGGGCATGCAGCGCGGCGAGGAGCGGTACCTACCGGCCCGCGACAAGGGCGCGCAGCGCCGCTATGTGCGTGACCACGTCGACGCGCGCTGGAACGTCGGCGAGTACTTCCTGCCCGTCGCGTTCGTGTTCATCATCCTGAACTTCGCCATCGCGCGGTTCGGCCCGACCTTGGCGTTCGTCATTCTCGTGGCGCTCTATGTGGTCGTGCTCGTGGCGATCGCCGACGCGGTCATCATGTGGTACCGCCTCAAGGGCAAGCTCAAGGCGAAGTTCGGCGAGGTCGAGCGCGGCACCGCCTGGTATGCGGGGATGCGCGCGTTCCAGATCCGCCGCTCGCGCATGCCGCGGCCGAACTTCAAGCAGCACGGCGTCTGGCCCCAGTGACCGCCCCCGGCGAGTGGTGACACCTGGCGCCCGACACGGCGAGGGTGACTGTCGAATCGTTTTGAGGCCGCGTTAGGGTGACCCCATGGTCAACTACCGGTACCTCGGCAACAGCGGTCTGAAGATCTCGGAGATCACCTACGGCAACTGGCTGACGCACGGCTCGCAGGTCGAGAACGACGTCGCCACCGCGTGCGTGCGCGCCGCCCTCGACGCGGGCATCACGTCGTTCGACACCGCCGACGTCTACGCCAACACCAAGGCCGAGCAGGTGCTCGGCGACGCGCTCAAGGGCCAGCGCCGCGAGTCGTTGGAGATCTTCACGAAGGTCTACTGGACCACCGGCCCCGGCGGCCCCAACGACTCAGGGCTGTCGCGCAAGCACATCATGGAGTCGATCAACGGATCGCTGCGGCGCCTGGGCACCGACTACGTCGACCTCTACCAGGCCCACCGCTACGACACCGAGACGCCGCTCGAGGAGACGATGCAGGCGTTCGCCGACGTCGTGCGCCAGGGCAAGGCGCTGTACATCGGCGTCTCGGAGTGGACCGCCGACCAGCTGCGCGCAGGGCACGCGCTGGCCAAGGAGCTCGGCCTCCAGCTCATCTCCTCCCAGCCGCAGTACTCGATGCTGTGGCGCGTCATCGAGGACAAGGTCGTGCCGGCCTCGCGCGAGCTGGGCGTCTCGCAGATCGTCTGGTCGCCCGTGGCGCAGGGCGTGCTGACCGGCAAGTACGTGCCGGGCCAGCCGCTGCCCGCCGGCTCGCGCGCCACCGACGCCAAGGGCGGCGCGAACATGATCGGCCGCTTCATGAACGACGACGTGCTCACGCGCGTGCAGGGACTGCGACCCATCGCCGACGAGCTCGGCCTGACCATGGCCCAGCTCGCGGTCGCGTGGGTGCTGCAGAACGACAACGTGGCGGCCGCGCTCGTCGGCGCCTCGCGACCCGAGCAGGTCGCCGAGAACGTCAAGGCGTCGGGCGTGACGATCCCGGCCGACCTGCTGGCGCGCATCGACGACGTGCTCGGCGACGTCGTCGAGCGCGACCCGGCCATGACGGCCGAGAACGCCCCCCGCCACCGCCCCAGCTGACCCACCACGCCCCGGCACCCGACCGGCGGCCGGACGCCCGACGCCCGCCCGGTGCCCGGCAACAGGGCGCCCAACGCCCGCCCTCGCCTCCCGCCCACCCGCCCGCCCGCCCACGCGAGTTCGAGCATTCGCGGAGTGTTCGAGCAAACGGCGGGTTCTTCGAGCCCACGAGCGCTCGAAGAACCCCCCAATCGCTCGAACACCCGAATTGCGAGCCCCGTGCGCGGGCGCCGGGGCGGTGCGGGCGTGGCGGGGCAGCCCGTCGGAGCGGGCGCGTGGCGGGGCAGCGCGGGTGGGCGTCGGGGTGGGGGTGTCGAGGGTGCGCGTCAGGGGTGTGCGGTCATCGACGGGGCCAGGCGGCGGGCCGCGAGCTGGACGACGGGGCCGACACCCAGCGCATAGGCGACCGTCGCCCAGCCGAACGTGCCGCCCAGCGCCCACCCGAGCAGCACGACGGTGACCTCAATCGCCGTCTTGACGACCCGCACCGAGAGGCGCGTGCGGGCCACGAGCCCGGTCATGAGCCCGTCGCGTGGGCCGGGTCCGAACCGTGAGCCGATGTAGGCCGCGGTCGCGACGCCGTTGAGCGCGATGCCCGCGAGCGCCAGTGCCACCTGAGCGACGAGCGCTGGATGCGGCGCCACCCGCTCCAGGAGGGCGAGGAACGGGTCCACCGAAGCGCCGATGACGACGACGTTCGCGACCGTTCCCACTCCGGGGCGCTGGCGCAGCGGGATCCACGCGAGCAGCACGAGAACGCTCGCGACGACGACGACGGGCCCATACGCCAGCCCCGTGCGCCGCACGATCCCCTGGTGGAGCACGTCCCAGGGCATGCCGCCCTGCCCGGCGTGCAGCATGAGGGCCATCGACAGCGCGTAGGCGAGCAGGCCGAGGATGAGTGGGACGCCGCGACGTGCGCCCTGAGTGCGCGGGGCTCGGCGGGGCTGAGTCGTCGTGGGCTCGGCCGGGTGATCGGTGCTTGTCACGGCGCCCATTCTGCGCGTCCTTTGGACTGGATTTCCATAGCCAATTGCGCCAGAGTGGATCGGTGACGCCCCCACCCGCGCAGCGCGATCTGTCCCCCGCGGCGGCCGTGCGGCTGCTCGGCGCCTGGCGCGCGGGCGGCCCCGCTTACGCGGCGCTCGCCGACGCGCTGCGCCAGTCGGTGCTCGCCGGGTCGCTCGCTCCCCACACCCGCCTGCCGAGCGAGCGCGAGTTCGCCGCGGCATTGGGCGTCTCGCGCGCGACGACGACGGCGGCCTACCGCCGCCTGCGTGAGGCCGGCTTCGCGGTCTCGCGCACCGGGTCGGGCACGGTCGCGGTGCTCCCCCGCCCGGCCACGCCCGCCGCGAGCGAGCCCGGCGGTGACGCCCCCGCACCCGGCGCCGAGACGCTGCCGGACGACGGCGTCGACCTCTCGCAGGCGACGCCCCCCGCGCCGCCCGAACTGCACGGCGCCTTCGCCCGCGCGCTTGAGGCGCTGCCCGCCTACCTCGGGCGCGGGGGCTACGAGCCGTTCGGTGTGCCCGCCCTGCGGGCCGCGATCGCTGATCGCTACACCGAGCGCGGCGCCGCGACCTCGCCCGAGCAGATCCTCGTCACGACGGGCGCCCAGCACGCGATCGCCCTGCTCGCGGGAAGCCTCCTGCGCCCGCGCGAGGCCGTCGTCGTGCAGGACCCGACCTACGTGCACGCGATCGAGGCGCTGCGCCGCGGCGGTGCGCGTCTTGTCGGCGTGCCGTGTCCCGCGGACGCAGCGCTCGACGTCGAGTTGTTCGCCTCCACGCTGCGCCGGTCACGCCCCCGCCTGGCCTACCTCATCCCCGATTTCCACAACCCGACGGGCCTGACGCTCACAGCCGCGGAGCGCCAGGCCGTGCGCGCGGCTGCCGAGCGGTACGGCGTCACGGTGTTGGGCGACGAGACGCTCAGCGAGCTCGCGCTCGACGCTCCCGACGGCGCCCCGGCGAGCGACGCCGACGTGCCGCCGTCACTCGCGGGCGACGGCACGAGCCCGTATGTGGTCACCGTGGGGTCGGCGTCCAAGGCGTTCTGGGGCGGGCTGCGGATCGGCTGGGTGCGCGCACACCCCGACGTCGTCGCGCGGCTGGCGCGTGAGCGCGGATCGCTCGACATCGCCTCACCGCTGCTCGACCAGCTCGCGGTCGTCGAGCTGCTGGCACAGCGCGCCGAGGTGCTCTCGGGTCGCCGCGCGAGCCTGCGCGCGCAGCGCGACGTCCTGGTCGACGGGCTGCGCGCCGCGCTGCCCTGGGACGTGCCGCGCCCAGCCGGAGGGTTGAGCGTGTGGCCCTCGTTGCGCGCGCCGCTGGGTCAGGCGTTCGCCGCGGCGGCCGCCGCCGAGGGGGTCCTGGTCAACGCGGGGCCCACCTTCTCCGCCCTCGCCAGCGGCGCCGACCGCGTCCGGCTCACATTCACCCGCCCGACGGCGGACCTGGAGCGCGCGCTGCCGCGGCTCGTGCGCGCCTGGGAGCGCGTGTCTGGGTGACCTGTCAGGGTGCGCGCAGCGGCAGCGGCGCGGTCGCCGGGGCGCCGTCGTGCAACAGCCGCGCCTCGACGGCGCCCCCGGCGGCCAGTGAGCGCCACCGCTCTCCGAGCCACTCCTCTGCGTCGTACTGCGTGGTGAAGACCGGGCTCAGCGCAGGGTCGAGCAGTGCGCCCGCCTCGTCGACCAGCGCCCACTCCCAGCGCGGGCGGATGGCGCCGGTCACCGTCCTCGCCTCGCGTCGGCGACGAGCGTGCGGTTGAGCCGCGCGGCCCAGAACGGGCCCTCGTAGATGAACCCGGTGTAGCCCTGGATCAGGTTGGCGCCGGCGCGCAGGTAGGCGCGCGCATCGTCGGGCGTCGTGATGCCTCCCGAGCCGATGATCGCCGGGCCCTCGCCCAGTCGGGCGCGCAGCCGCGAGACGACCTCCAGCCCACGGGCCAGCAGCGGCGGGCCGGACAGACCCCCGGGGCCCAGGTTGTGCCCGATGGTCGTGTTGACCGCCGCGACCCCGTCGAGGCCGAGGTCGAGCACGAGGTCGGCGACGGCGTCGACGTCCTCGTCGGCGAGGTCCGGAGCGATCTTCACCAGCAGCGGGACGCGGGGCAGGCCCGCGGCGCTCGTCGCGGCGTCGGCCGCAGCGCGCGCCGCGGTCAGGATGGGGCGCAGCTCGGCCGTGGTCTGCAGGTCGCGCAGCCCGGGCGTGTTGGGCGAGGAGACGTTGACGACGAGGTAGTCGGCGTAGGGGGCGAGCACGCGCGCGCACAGAGCGTAGTCCTCGGCCGCGTCCTTGGCCGGGGTCGTCTTGTTCTTGCCGATGTTGACGCCGATGCGCAGCTGACGGCCCGCAGACGTCGAGCGCAGGCGTCGCAGGGACGCCGCGGCGGCGTGCGCGCCCGCGTTGTTGAAGCCCATGCGGTTGCGCAGCGCGCGCAGGTCGAGCTCGCGGAACATGCGGGGCGGCTCGTTGCCCGGCTGCGGGCGCGGGGTGATGGTGCCGACCTCGACGTACGCGAAGCCGAGCATCGTCAGGCCGCGCACGGCGCGCGCATCCTTGTCGAAGCCGCCCGCCAGGCCGAACGGGGCCGCGTAGGTGCGCCCGAGCGTCTCGACGCTGCCGGGGCCGCCCAGACCGCGGCCGAGGTAGGGCGCGAGCGCACCTTGGACGACGTCGCGCAGCACGGGCACGCGGCCCGCCAGGCCGATCCACCGGAAGGCGAGGCCGTGCGCCGCCTCCGGGTCCATGCGCTTGAAGACGACGTCGAAGAACAGGTGGTAGGGCTTGCGCAACGCTCAGGCCTCACTCTCGGGGGTTGTGCGGGAGGGGGTCGTGCGGGAGGCGGTCGCCTCGGGCGCGATCGTCGTGCCCGCCGCAGCCGCCGCGGGGCGCGTGCGCCACAGCCACCACAGGCCGACGAACGGCAGGATCAGGGGGAAGAAGCCGTAGTCCATGCCGAACAGGCGCCAGACCGTGCCGTCGTGCTGGAGCTCGTCGCTGAACAATGACGCGACGCCGACAGACAGCACACCGACCGCCTCGACGGTGACCGTCGCCCAGGCGAGCGCGCGCCAACGGCCGCGCCCCCGGGCGATGGCGATGGCCGCGACCACGTAGACGACCGCGGCGAGCGCCGAGAGCCAGTACGCCAGCGGGACGTGCGGCGCCGACGTCGCGATTTGGTACGACGACCGGCCGAGCGCGGCGAACGCGAGGACGCCGTAGATGGTCACCACCAGGCGGCCGAAGCCCGTCCCGGACGTGCGTTCGCCCACCGTCGTCGTGCCGCTCACGCCGCCTCCCAGATCTGCCACATGCGCAACGTCAGGAACCCGACGGTCAGCGCCGCCACGAGGAGCACCACCGACGACCACTTGGTCCGCTCGGCGAACGCCCACGCCGCCGCGATCGGCAGCAGCACCAGCGCGGTGGCGACGTATCCCCAGAACAGCGGCCCGTCGACGTCGTGCCCGCCCGCCGCCTGCTTGACCCCGGCCACGACCGCCTGGACGATCAGCACCGCCTCGACCGCCGCGGCGCCGAAGAGCTGCCGCAGGACGACGGCGCGATCGCGGACCACAAAGACGAGAGCCCACGCCGCGAGCGCCAGGCACAGCGCGACCAGGACGAGGAGGAGGGGCAGCACCACGGGGCCGAGACTACCGGGCGTCCGGGCCGCGCCCGTCTCAGCAGGCGTGCGCGGTGGGCGATAACATCGCGAGCGTGGCTGACCTCACCCTCTCCGGAAAGAACCCGACCGCACTGAAGGTCGACGCGCTCGTCGTCGGGACGTGCAAGACCTCCGACGGACCGGCGATCGTCGCCGACCAGCTCCCGGCGAGCCTGGTGCGCCAGATCGAGACGTTGGCGCCGCAGCTCGGCGTCACGGGCGCGCGCGACGAGGTGCGCAAACTGCCCGCGGGCGACGGCGTCAAGGCCTCGGTGCTGGTGCTCAGCGGGTTGGGCGAGCGTGAGGCCGACGGGACGTTCGCCGCCGAGACCCTGCGCCGCGCCGCGGGCGCCGCCGTGCGCGAGGTCGCGGGGACGACGTCGGTCGCGATCGCTCTGCCGACCGCGACCGAGGACGACCTGACCGCCGTCGTCGAGGGCGCCCTGCTGGGCGCCTACGCCCATACCGCCTACCGCACGGGCGACGCGGCGGCGAAGAAGGCGCCGGTGGCCTCGATCGAGGTGCTGACCCCGTTCGTGCGGTCGGCGCGCGCCAAGGCCGCCGTCGAGCGCGCCCACGTGGTGGCCGCCGCGGTCCACGGGGCGCGCGACCTGGTCAACACCCCGCCGAACCACCTGTTCCCGGCCGCGTTCGCCGAAGCCGCCAAGACCGCGGTCAAGGACCTCGGCGCCAAGGGCGTGAAGGTCACCGTGCTCGACGAGAGGCAGCTCGCCGCGGGCGGCTACGGCGGCATCGTGGGCGTGGGCCAGGGGTCGGCGCGCCCGCCGCGCCTGGTCAAGCTCGCCTACTCCCCCGCCAAGGCGTCCGCGCGCGTGGCCCTCGTGGGCAAGGGCATCACGTTCGACACGGGCGGCATCTCGCTCAAGCCGCCGGCCGGCATGCACGCCATGACGTCGGATATGTCGGGGGCGGCCGCGGTGCTGCACACCGTCGTCGCGGCGGCCCGGCTGGGCCTGCCGGTCGCCGTCACGGGGTACCTGTGCCTCGCCGAGAACATGCCGGGCGGCAACGCCCAGCGTCCCGGCGACGTCGTGACGATCCGCGGCGGCAAGACCGTCGAGATCACCAACACCGACGCGGAGGGCCGGCTCGTCATGGCCGACGGGCTCGTCTCGGCCGTCGAGGACGGCCACGACGTCGTCCTCGACATCGCCACGCTCACCGGCGCGCAGGTCGTCGCGCTCGGCAACCGCGTGTCGGGCGTGATGGGCGACGACGACGTGCGCGACGCCGTCAAGGCCGCGGCGGACGCCGCGGGCGAGTCGTTCTGGCCCATGCCCATGCCCGAGGAGCTCAAGGCGGGGCTCAAGTCGAACGTGGCCGACATGGTCAACTCGGCGTCCGACCGGGCGGGCGGCATGCTGTTCGCCGCGACGTTCCTCAAGGAGTTCGTCGGCCAGACGCCGTGGGGCCACCTCGACATCGCCGGTCCGGCGTTCAACGAGAAGACGGCGTTCGGGTACACCCCTGTGGGCGGCACCGGGGTCGGTGTGCGCACGCTGCTCGCCTACCTCGAAGACGGTGCGAGGTGAGTGCCCCGTCGCGTGGTCTGACCTCGGACCTGCGGCTTTACTGTACTGAGCGTCACAGGGTCGAGCGCCCTGAACGGCTGGGGAGCACCCAGCCGAAGTGACAAGATGACTCGCAGTGCCCTCGCGCACCCGGCGCGCGACGGCCCGACAACCGACGAAGGAGACCTCACAGGTCATGTCTGAGAACGTGCAGCTGCCCGCACTGGGCGAGTCCGTCACCGAAGGCACCGTCACCCGCTGGCTCAAGCAGGTCGGCGACACCGTCGCAGTCGACGAGCCGCTGCTCGAGGTCTCCACCGACAAGGTCGACACCGAGATCCCCTCGCCCGTCGCGGGTGTGCTCGAGCAGATCCTGGTCGAGGAGGACGAGACGGTCGAGGTCGGCGCGACGCTGGCCGTCATCGGCGACGGGTCGGGCGCAGGGTCCGCCCCCGCCGCCCCGGCCGCCGAGCCCGTCGCGGCTCCGGCCGAGCCCGTGGCTCCGGTCGCCGTAGCGCCCGAGGCTGCGGCCCCCGCCGCCCCCGCGCCCGCCGCTCCTGCGCCCGCCGCCCCTTCCGGCGAGGGCACCGAGGTCACGCTCCCCGCGCTGGGCGAGTCGGTCACCGAGGGCACGGTCACGCGCTGGCTCAAGGCTGTCGGCGAGAGCGTCGAGGTCGACGAGCCGCTGCTCGAGGTCTCCACCGACAAGGTCGACACCGAGATCCCCTCGCCTGTGGCGGGCACCGTGCAGCAGATCCTCGTCAACGAGGACGACACGGTCGCCGTCGGCGCAGTTCTGGCGATCGTCGGCTCAGGCGCCCCGGCGCCTGCGGCCCCCGCGCCCGTTCCGGCGGCTCCGGCCGCGCCCGCCCCGGCTCCCGTCGCTGCCGCAGCCGCGCCCGCCGCCCCGGCTCCCGCAGCGCCCGCTCCCGCAGCGCCCGCTCCCGCAGCGCCCGCTCCCGCAGCGCCCGCTCCCGCAGCGCCCGCTCCCGCAGCGCCCGCTCCCGCAGCGGACGGCAAGTCCTACCTGACCCCGCTGGTGCGCAAGCTCGCCGCGGACAAGGGCGTCGACGTGGCCACGATCGTGGGCACCGGCGTCGGCGGGCGCATCCGCAAGGAGGATGTGCTCGCGGCAGCCGAGAGGGCCGCGGCCGCCGCGGCGCCCGCCCCCGTCGCCGCCACCGCTCCGGCCGCCGCGCCCGCCGCCCCGGCGGCCAAGGCCCCGTCGATCCCGGCGCCGTCGCCGTTGCGCGGCACCACCGAGAAGATGACGCGCCTGCGCAAGATCGTGGCCGAGCGCATGGTCGAGGCCCTGCACACGCAGGCGCAGCTGACCACCGTGGTCGAGGTCGACGTCACCAAGGTCGCCAAGCTGCGCGCGCGGGCCAAGGAGTCCTTCAAGGCGCGCGAGGGCGCGAACCTGACGTTCCTGCCGTTCTACGCGCTGGCCGCCGTCGAGGCGCTCAAGGCGTTCCCGAAGATCAACGCCTCGATCGACCCCGAGAAGGGTGAGATCACCTACCACGCGTCGGAGAACGTCGGCATCGCCGTCGACACCGAGCGCGGTCTGGTGGTCCCGGTCATCAAGAACGCGGGCGACCTGAACCTGGCGGGCCTCGCCCGCCAGATCGGCGACCTCGGCGCCCGTACCCGCGCCAACAAGGTCGGCCCGGACGAGCTGTCGGGCGCGACCTTCACCATCACCAACACGGGCTCGGGGGGCGCGCTCATCGACACCCCGATCGTCCCGGGCGGCCAGGTCGCGATCCTGGGCACCGGCACGATCACCAAGAAGCCCGCGGTGATCACGGTCGACGGCGAGGAGACGATCGCGATCCGCCAGTTCGCCTACCTGTTCCTGTCCTACGACCACCGCCTGGTCGACGGCGCGGACGCGGCCCGCTTCCTCACTGCGGTCAAGGCCCGCATCGAGGAGGGCGCGTTCGAGGCCGAGGTCGGCATCTGACGCCCTTGTGACTCAACGGCGGGGTCGGGCCCTCACGGGTCTCCGACCCCGCCGTCGTCTGCCCGGACTGCGGGTCAGGGGTGGCGGATCCCGACGATCGGGAGCCGGAGGGCCGCCGGGGCGGTCACTGGAACCACGGGTGAGGCCGGGGCGACCGGGGCGAGCCGGGTGTACGGGGCGCCGGGGGCGGGGCGCGGATCGGCCTGTCCCCGGTTGGGCCACAGCGCGAACGCCCGCTCGGCCTGCGCGGTGATCGTCAGCGACGGGTTGACGCCCAGGTTCGCGGTCACCGCCGAGCCGTCCACCACGTGCAGCCCGGGATATCCGTGCACGCGGTGGTACGGGTCGATGACGCCGTCGCCGGCGGTGGCGCCGATGGTGCACCCACCGAGGATGTGCGCCGTCATCGGGATGTCGAACGGGTCGCCGAGCGAGCCGCCGGCATACCCGCCCATGACGGCGGCCATCCGGCGCACGGCGTCGTGCGCCTGCGGGATCCACGTCGGATTGGGGGCGCCTGTCCCCTGCCGGGACGTCAGCCGCCGCCCGAGCGGGCCGCGCCGGGTGAAGGTCGTCAGCGAGTTGTCGCGCGCCTGCATGACGAGCGCGATGACCGTGCGCTGCGACCACCGCCGCAGGTCGAGGATGGCGGGCAGCGCCCGGCGTTGCCGCCACAGCTCGGCCAGCCAACGCCGCCACCGCGGCCCCTGGCCCGGACCCACGCCGTCGACCAGCACCGTCTGCAGCAGACCCATGAGGTTCGAGCGCCGCCCGTAGCGCACCGGCTCCACGTGCGTGGCCGGGTCCGGGTAGAACGACGACGTGATGGCGACGCCCTGTGAGTAGTCCGGGGCCGTGCGGTCGCGGTCGCCCTGCCGCGTCCGCGGCCCGCTGGGCGGCGTCATCGCGCCGAGCAGCGCCTCGGAGTTGGTGCGGGTCAAGTGCCCGAGCCGATCGGACAGATGCGGCAGACGCCCGGTGTCGCGCATCGCGTGCAGCAGCGACTGTGTGCCGAGCGTGCCGGCCGCGAGGACGACCTGCCGCGCAGTGATGCGGCGGCGCGGCCCCAGACGCCCGGTGCGTCGGGTCTCGACGGCGAACCCCTCGCCCCCCGGCAGCGGGACGACGGCCGTGACGGTGGTCAGCGCGTGGACCTGCGCCCCCGCGCGCTCGGCGAGGTAGAGGTAGTTCTTCACGAGTGTGTTCTTGGCCCCGTGCCGGCAGCCGGTCATGCACTCCCCGCACTGCGTGCATCCGGTGCGCTCGGGCCCCGCGCCGCCGAAGTACGGGTCGGGCGCGGTGCGCCCCGGCGTCTGCGATCCGTCGGGGCCGAAGAACACGCCGACGTTCGCGTACCGGAACGTCTCCCCCACGCCCATGCGCTGGGCGACCTCCCGCATGACCCCGTCGGCGGGGGTGTGGCCCGGGAACCGGGTCGCGCCCAGCATGCGCTCGGCCTGGTCGTAGTAGGGGGCGAGCTCGTCCCTCCAGTCGGTCACGTGGGCCCAGGCGGGGTCGGTGAAGAACGGGTCGAGCGGGCGGTACAGCGTGTTGGCGTAGACCAGCGAGCCGCCGCCCACCCCGGCGCCCGCGAGCACCAGCACGTTGCGCAACAGCCGAACGCGCTGGATGCCAAAGCACCCGAGCGCCGGCGCCCACAGGAACGAGCGCACGTGCCACGAGTTGCGGGCGAACTCGTCGTCGGCGAACCGGCGTCCCGCCTCCAGCACGCCGACCCGGTAGCCCTTCTCGGTCAGCCGCAGGGCGGCGACCGACCCACCAAACCCCGAGCCGACCACCACCACGTCGTAGTCGAAGCTCTCCTCACCCGGGGGGCGCTCCATGCTCTGCGCCTGCGTGTCGTGGTCCCCGGCCCCGTCGGGCCGCTCGTCGTCGACCTGCTCCGCCATGTGTGCGCCCCTCGCCTCGACGTCCTCGTCCTGGCACTCGCCTTGTCCGCGCCACACCGTAGCCGAGACTGCGTCTCATGCGACACCCTCCACGCGCCAGCCGTCCGACGTCCACCGCAGGCTCAACGTCGAGATGCGACGGGGCGAGGCGGCGACCGTCGTACGCGTCCCGTCGGCGGCCACCCAGGCATGCGCCTCGATGACGTACTCGATGCGCACGTGCGCCGTCGAGCCGTCCTCGGCGACGACGTCGACGGCGCGGACAGTCGCCCGGGGGCCCTCGGGGCGCACGTGTTGCGCCGCGAACTGCGCGAGCAGTTCGCTGTCGGCACGCTCGGCCGCCGAACCCACCACGTTGACCGCGGTGAGGTCACCCGCGGCCCCGGCGATCAGGTCGAGTCGCCGCTGCGTCAGCACGGTGGCCGCGTCCCCGGGCCGGTCACGGTCGAGCGTCGGGTCGACCGTGCTCGCCCGAAGGGGCTGCGGCGCCGAGGCGAGCGAGCCGCTGGTCGGCGCGGCCTCGGGCGTCTGGCTCGGAGCGTCGGGCGGGGGCGCGGATGGCGTCGCCGTCGGCCCGCCTGCCATCGCCCGTGCGCCGTGGTCGCGCCAGGTGAGGCCGGCTCCGGTCATGAGCCCCACGGTCAGCCCGACGCTGACCACCACCGCCGCGGGCCGCAGCGCGGCGCGGTCGGGCCATCGCGGGGCCCATCGGCGCCGCTCCCGTCCGGCTCGGCCCGGCCCGCCGCCACGCCGCGGCGAGTCAGGCTGCGGACGCGTGTTGCCGTCATGCGTCGGTGGCCCGCCGACGACGCGCCGGGACCCTGACGCCGCCTGGCGGCCGGGCCGCGCGTCACGGGGGCGACGGACCGGCCGTGGCGCCGGGCCGCTCGTGGGTGCGGCGCGGCGCGTGCCCGCGAGCGCCGCTCCGGCCAGCGTCGCCGGATCCGGCAGCCGCAGGTCCTTCGGCTCACACGCCGCGTCGACGAGCGCGGCGAGGGTCCCCGCCTCGGGGCGCGCGCGGGGGTCGGCGCCGAGCGCCGGTCCCAGCGCCGCGCGAAGTGCGCCGTCCGGGTCGACGACCCGGTCGCCGTCGAACGGCGATCCCGGACCGGGCGTGACGGGCCGCGACCCGAGGAGCCCGTCGACCAGCCGAGCGAGCGAGCGCACGTCCTGCGCCGTCGTCCACTCCTCGGGCGGCGCGACCGTGCGCGGACGCAGTGCGGGGGCTCCGCCGGCCCGCAGGACGACGTCGCACGGCTCGATCGGCCCGTGCGACAGCCCGGCCGCGTGCAGGGCCGCGAGCGCCTGCGCGAGGTTCACGCCGACCGCTGCCGCCTCCGCGGGCGTCAAGCGGCCCCGCACGGCGAGCACGGTGGGCAGGTCGGCGGCCTCGCCACGCGCGTAGACGACGTCGAGCACGCCCGGCCGCGTCGTGCCGGCGCCGAGCACAGCGACCAGATGCGCGTGCCGCACGCCCGTGAGCGCCGTGACACGCGCCGTCAGCGCGGCCCGCGCCGCGGCGTCGGCGGGGACGGGCACGACGACGGCGCCTGGCGTGGGGCGGTCATCGGGTCGCTCTGCGGTCACGGGGTGATCGAACCGCACCCGGCGGGTCGGGAGCCGAGGTTATCCACAGCGCGAGGCGAGCCGTCACACGGGGGCGATCCGCCGCGCAGGCCGCGACGGGCGCGGCCCACCCCCGGTCACAGCGCGACGGTGCGTCCTTCGCGCGCCGCGACGCGGGCGGCGTCGAGCACCTCGGCGGTGCGCACGGCGTCGGCGGGGTCGACGGGGATCTCGCCGTCCTCGCCCAACCACGCCACGAGCGCGCGGTAGAAGTCGGCGTGGCCTCCGGCGGCGCGCGGCACGGGCGTGCGCTCGCGTCCACGCGTGAGCCAGCCCTCGGCGCCGGCGGGGGCGTCGGCGTCGAACACCTCGAACGGCGAGGCGTCCTGCTCGTAGGAGGTCACCACATAGGCGCCCGCGGAGCCGAGCGCTCGTGTGCGTGGCCCCGGGGCGCCGACGACGGACCCCGCCCACAGCCGCGACACGACGCCGCGCGCCGAGCGGGCCAGACCTCCGCCGGGCTCATGCGCCAGCACGAGGAACACGTCGTCCTCGGTGGTGGTGGTCAGCGCGCGCGTCTGAGCCCAGACGCTGGTGACCCGTCCGAAGAGTTGGGTCGCGCTGTCCACCAGGTGCGGCCCGAGGTCGAGCAGCAGCCCGCCGCCGATGACGTCGTTCTCCTTCCAGCGTTGCTGCGGCTGGGGTCGCCACCGCTCCCAGCGCCGTTCGAAGGTGTGCACGTCGCCGAGGTCTCCGCGCGCGAGGACGGCGGCGAGCGTGAGCTGCTCGGCGTCCCATCGGCGGTTGTGGAACACCGTGAACGGCGTCGAGGTCGCGGCGGCCTCGGCGAGGATCGCGCGCGCCTCGTGCGCGTCGACGCCGATGGGCTTGTCGAGCACGAAGGGGATGCCCGCGCGCGCCAGGTGCGCGGCGTGGTCGGCGTGCAGCGCCGTCGGCGAGGTCACGACGACGACGTCGTAGCCGGCGCGCGCGGCGACCAGCGCGTCGAGGTCGTCGTGCAGGCGTGCGCCAGGCCAGTCGGAGGCGGCCTGCTGGCGCCGTCCCGAGTCGCGGGTGACGACGGCCGTGACCGCCAGCCCCACCTCCCTGGCCAGTCGGGCGTGGATCCCACGCCCCGAGCCTCCGTACCCGACGATCGCGATGCGCAGCGCAGTCATGGCCCCATGCTGCCCTGCGCACCGTCCGGGCGCGGGCTGGGCGCGCCCCGACAGGCGCGAACGGCCTGCTCAGGGCTGAGGGACGCCGCCTTGACTCGGCGCCTGGTAATGCCACAATGTGCGCTATCTCCCCCTTGCCCGAAGTGTGCGGATCACGCGCTCCGTCCGGAATGGAGTTGCTCACCCATGGTGGTTCTGGACCGCGACCACGTCGCTGCGCCCCACGTCGAGGCCGCCGCGCGTCGCCCCCGCCGGCCGCGTCGCGCGCTCCTGCGCTGGGCGATGATCGCCGTCGCGCTCGCCGTCATCATCTCGAACGCGTGGCTGGCCGAGCGCGACCGCGCCGGCGCGCCCGCGCCGGGCAGCGCGCTGGAGGCGCTGGAGGCGCTGCCCATCCGTGAGGCCCTCAGCGACGACTCCTCGGTGAGCGGCTACGCGCGAGACGCCTTCGGCCCCGCATGGGCCGACATCGACGGCAACGGCTGCGACACCCGCAACGACATCCTGGCCCGCGACCTGAGCGACGTCGTGCTGGTCGACCGCTGCGTCGTGGCCACCGGGGTGCTCGACGACCCCTACACGGGCGCGCGGATCGAGTTCGTGCGCGGTGTGGCGACGTCGGGCGCCGTCCAGATCGACCACGTCGTCGCGCTCGAGGACGCCTGGCGCACCGGGGCGGCGCAGTGGGACTCCGCCGAGCGCGCCCACCTCGCCAACGACCCGCTGAACCTGCTCGCGTCCGACGGCCCCGCCAACATGGGCAAGGGCTCACGGGACGCCGCGAGGTGGCTGCCGCCCGACGAGGCGAGCCGCTGCCCGTACGTCGCCCGGCAGGTGGCCGTCAAGACGGCGTACGACCTGTCCGTGACGCCCGCCGAGTATGCGGCGATCGCCCACGTCCTGTCCGCCTGCCCAGCCGAGCCGCTGCCCACGCGTTGAGCCGGTTGCCACCACGCACGCGTGCGGGCGTAAGTTGACACGTCGTGGGCACCGCACCGTTGATCGAGATCCAGCACCTGTCGGGGCACGTCGACTACCACGAGGGGTGGTCCCTGCAACGGCGCACACACGCCGCCGTCGGCGCGGGTGAGCGAGCGCCCGTCGCCTACCTGCTGGAGCACGCGAGCGTCTACACCGCGGGTCGACGCACCCGCCGTGACGAGTACCCGACCGACGGGACACGGGTCATCGACGTCGACCGCGGCGGCAAGATCACCTGGCACGGGCCGGGTCAGCTGGTCGCCTACCCGATCGCGGCGCTGGCCGAGCCGGTGGACGTCGTGCGGTACGTGCGCACGCTGGAGGCCGCCGTCATGGACGTGTGCGCGCGCCTCGGCGTCGAGACCATGCGCGTCGAGGGACGCAGCGGCGTCTGGGTCGCCGCCGACGACGCGCCCGCCGGGCTCGGCCGCCGCGAGCGCAAGGTGTGCGCGATCGGGGCGCGGGTGGCCAAGGGCGTGACGATGCACGGCCTCGCGCTCAACTGCGACCCCGACCTGGACGCGTTCGGCCTCATCGTGCCGTGCGGCATCGACGACGCCGACGTGACGTCGCTGTCGGCCGAGCTCGGCCGCGACGTCACCGTCGATGAGGTGCGGCCGCTGCTGGCCGAGGCGCTGCGCCGCCACCTCGCCCCGCTGCTGGCGGCGCCGGCAGTGACCGAGTTCACCGGCCAGAGGCCGGACGGCCGGCCGGCGCCCGCGAGCGCCGTCGTAGGGTGAACGCGTGACTATCGCGCCCGAGGGCCGCCGCATGCTGCGGATCGAGGCCCGCAACGCCGCCACCCCCATCGAGAAGAAGCCCGAGTGGATCAAGACCCGGGCCGTCATGGGACCGGAGTACCGCGACCTCAAACAACTCGTCCAAGGCGGCAACCTGCACACGGTGTGTGAGGAGGCGGGCTGTCCCAACATCTTCGAGTGCTGGGAGGACCGCGAGGCCACGTTCCTCATCGGCGGCGAGCAGTGCACCCGCCGGTGCGACTTCTGCCAGATCGACACGGGCAAACCGCAGGCGCTCGACCGCGACGAGCCGCGCCGGGTCGCCGAGTCGGTCCAGGCGATGGGCCTGCGCTACTCGACCATCACGGGCGTCGCGCGCGACGACCTGCCCGACGGTGGCGCCTGGCTGTACGCCGAGACCGTGCGCCAGATCCACGAGCTCAACCAGGGCACGGGAGTCGAGAACCTCATCCCCGACTTCAACGGCATCCCCGAGCTGCTCGACGAGGTCTTCGAGTCGCGGCCCGAGGTGCTCGCGCACAACCTGGAGACGGTGCCGCGCATCTTCAAGCAGATTCGCCCGGCGTTCCGCTACGACCGCTCGCTCGCGGTGCTGACGCGGGCCCGCGAGGCCGGCCTGGTCACCAAGTCGAACCTCATCCTCGGCATGGGCGAGACCATCGAGGAGATCAAGGCCGCCCTGGTCGACCTGCACGACGCCGGCTGCGACCTGATCACGATCACCCAGTACCTGCGCCCGTCGCTGCGCCACCACCCGATCGAACGATGGGTGCGCCCCGAGGAGTTCGTCGAGCTGTCCCAGTTCGCGCAGGAGACCGGATTCCTGGGCGTCATGGCAGGGCCGCTGGTGCGCTCGTCCTACCGCGCCGGGCGTCTGTGGGGCCAGGCCATGAGCAAGCGCGGACTGGAGATCCCCGCCGCGCTCGCACACCTGGCCGAGCCGACGACAGCGCGCCAGGAGGCCGCGAGCCTGCTCGCGCGCTGATCCCCGACACCCGCAACGCCGCTAGGATCTGGACCCATGGCCCGCTCGAACGCGTCCTCGGACGCCACCCCCAAGACCAAGAAGCCGAAGAAGCAGCGCTGGTACCACCAGGTCTGGGCCGCGTACCAGATGACGCGCCGCCAGGACCCGTCGGTGACGTGGCTGCTGCTCGGCGTCTTCGTCGGCGTGGTGCTGCTGGGCCTGGTCATCGGGCTGCTCATCGACCACCCGGTCTACGTCACCATCGTCGCGCTGCCGTTCGCGCTGCTGGCCACGATGTACATGCTCACGCGCCGCGCCGAGCGAGCCGCCTACACCCAGATCTCCGGCCAGCCGGGTGCCGCTCGCGCCGCCCTCGGGACCGTGCGCGGCGGGTGGACGTTCGAGGACGAGCCCGTGGCCGTCAACGCGCGCACGCAGGACTTCGTGTTCCGCGGCGTCGGGCGTCCCGGCGTCGTCCTGGTCTCGGAGGGCCCGGCCCACCGCGTGGGCCGCATGCTTGAGGACGAGCGCCGGCGTGTGGCCCGCGTGCTGCCGAACGTGCCGATCACGCTCATCCAGATGGGCGAGGAGGACGGACAGGTCCAGCTCACCAAGCTCGCCCGCGCCGTCACGAAGCTCAAGCCCAAGCTCACCCGCCCCGAGACGGCCGAGGTGGGCAAGCGCCTCAAGGCGCTCGGCGGGCAGCGCCTTCCGGTGCCCAAGGGCGTCGACCCGTTCAAGGCGCGGCCGGACCGCAAGGGCATGCGCGGTCGCTGAGCCTTGAGCGCTGAGCCGCGAGGCGCTGAGCCTCGGGCTCGGCGCCTCGCGGACGCCCTAGCGGCGGGTGATCACGGTCCCGGCCGCCTTGTCGTGCAGGCCGCGACCGTCGCCGTCCCACACGACCGCGGGGATCACCAGGCACAGCAGCACGGTGCGCACCGCGGAGCGCCAGAAGCCGACGAACGCCCCCGCGGCGACGCCCTCGCCCGGCGCGGCGAGCACGCGCACCTGCACACCGAGCAGCCGGTGGCCGATGGTCGACCCGACCGAGCCCACCAGCACGATGTTCATGACGGCGAGCGCGACGAGCGGCGCCCAGGTGTTGCCCGGCGCGAACAGCGTCGAGATCCCCCAGGAGATCGCCCAGTCGAGGCACAGCGCGACGACGCGCCGCCCCAGCGGCGCCATCGACCCGCGGCCCGACTCGGGCAGCCCGAGGCGCTTCGCGCCGCCGGCGGCGGTCGCGCCGCCCTCAAGCCAGGAACCGATGTCTTCTCGTGACGCCACGCCTCCAGGCTAGGCGTCCGAGCGCCTCGGCCGGCCCCCTCGCGCACGACGGCGGGGTCCTCGGCTGTGACATGCGCCGCACCAGCCCTGTGACCAGGGCAGGAAATCTCAGTGGGCGAGCGCACACGGCTTCGGTTACACGCCCGAAACATGGGTGGCATGCGAGAGTAACGGCGACGTCCTACGTTCGTGGCCAGCCGAGTGACGCAGGCCGTTGACCAGCACAGGACGGCGCACCCTCTTCTAAGGAGCATGGATGTTTAACAACGCCGAGGAGGCCATCGCCTTCACCCGCAACGAAGGGGTGGAGTTCATCGATGTCCGGTTCGTCGACCTGCCCGGGGTGTGGCAGCACTTCAACATCCCCACCTCCCAGTTCAGCGAGGACTCCTTCACCGAGGGCCTGATGTTCGACGGCTCGTCGATCCGCGGCTTCCAGGCGATCCACGAGTCGGACATGAAGCTCGTCCCGGACGTCAAGACGGCCTTCATCGACCCGTTCCGCAAGCGCAAGACGCTGGTCATGAACTTCTCGATCGTCGACCCGTTCACCGACGAGGCCTACTCGCGCGACCCGCGCACCATCGCCGCCAAGGCCGAGGCCTACCTCGCCTCGACCGGCATCGCCGACACCGCGTTCTTCGCCCCCGAGGCCGAGTTCTACCTGTTCGACTCGGTCCAGTACCAGACCTCCATGCAGGGCTCGTTCTACGCGATCGACTCGGTCGAGGCGGCGTGGAACACGGGGCGCGAGGAGGAGGGCGGCAACCTCGGGTACAAGACCCGCGTCAAGGGCGGCTACTTCCCCGTCTCGCCGTCGGACAAGTTCGCCGACCTGCGTGACGACATGTGCGACGTGCTCGCCCAGGTCGGGCTCGACGTCGAGCGCGCGCACCACGAGGTGGGCACCGCCGGCCAGCAGGAGATCAACTACCGCTTCAACACGCTGCTGCACGCGGCCGACGACCTGATGAAGTTCAAGTACGTCATCCGCAATGTCGCCTACCAGGCGGGCAAGACGGTCACGTTCATGCCGAAGCCGCTGTACGGCGACAACGGCTCGGGCATGCACTCCCACCAGTCGCTGTGGCAGAACGGCGACCCGCTGTTCTACGACGAGAAGGGCTACGGCGGCCTGTCGGACATGGCCCGCTGGTACATCGGCGGTCTGCTCAAGCACGCCCCGTCGCTGCTGGCGTTCACCAACCCGTCGGTCAACTCCTACCGCCGCCTTGTGCCGGGCTACGAGGCCCCGGTCAACCTGGTCTACTCGGCCCGCAACCGCTCGGCGTGCATCCGCATCCCGATCACGGGCAGCTCGCCCAAGGCCAAGCGCGTCGAGTTCCGCGTTCCGGACCCGTCGGCCAACCCGTACCTCGCCTTCGCCGCCCAGCTCATGGCCGGCATCGACGGCATCAAGAACCGCATCGAGCCGGCCGCGCCGATCGACAAGGACCTGTACGAGCTGCCGCCCGAGGAGCACGCGCAGATCGCTCAGGTGCCGGGCTCGCTCGCCGCCGTCCTCGACAACCTTGAGCGCGACCACGAGTTCCTCACGCACGGCGACGTGTTCACCGAGGACCTCATCGCGACCTGGATCGAGTACAAGCGCAAGAACGAGGTCGAGCCGGTGCAGCTGCAGCCGACCCCCAAGGAGTTCGAGCTGTACTACGACATCTAGGAGTTGGTGAAACGGCCAGGTCCGACGGGTTCCGAGTAGTTCCGGAAATGCCGTCCGACCTGGCCGTTTGCCTTCTGAGCGCGTCGGGCCACGGACGGGCCACACGGAGTGTCATGTGTACCCGATGTGTACCCGATAGACCTGCTGCGGACTGGCTCAGCCCCTGAAGTCCCGGATCCGCTTACCGGCTGCGATCGCCGCGGACCGAGATGTCTGCCCGAACGGCCCGACCCCTCTGGATCCGGCTCCGGTCCGTGGGCCCGCCTGCATCGACTTGCGGAACTCGACGAAGGCGTCGACGTCCTCGCGATCGAAGCGCCACGCACCTCGCGCGGCGAGGCGGAACCCTCGGAGTTCGCCGCGAGCAGCGAGGCTGCGCACGGTGTCGGGAGAGGTCTTGAGGTACTCAGCGACCTCGGCGACGGTCATGATCTCGCTCACGGTCACTCGCCCGGCGTGATCGCGACCGGACCTTCGGTCGGCCCAAGAGCCCGCGCCATCCGCAGCGCTTCCGCCTGCTCCGTGATCGGGCGCCGCGCGTTGAGGGAGACACGATGGCCGTCGACAACCGCGGCGGGCCGGTCCGGGAACTGGCCGCGGTATCTGGTGATCAGTGCGTCGACCGTGAAGCCGTCGTCGGCCAGGTTGGCGATGAGCAGGTCGATGTCAGCCGCGGTCGTCATGCCCAGAGCCTCCCACGAGCCTCCGGCATCGGCGGTCAACGCTACCGTTCCGCCATGCTGCTCCCCGAGGACCGCATCGCCGTGGGCGTCCGCGAGGCCGCCCGCCTGGTCGACATGTCGCCCGAAACGATCAAGCGCGCCATCCATACGACGAGCCCCGTCTCTTTCCCGCCACCCTTGCGCGCGAAGTATGCGGGGTACAAGTACTCGATCCGGGTCGCCGACCTGATCGAGTGGTGGGAGTCGCTGCCCGACGCGTAGCGCCTCCCCCGGCCGCGCGCGCTCACCCCTGCAGCAGCGACTCGATCCGGGCAGCGACGACGGCGTCAGAGTTGGCCTTGACCACCCTCGCGATGCCGGTGACGAGCGCGCTGATCTGGGCGTCGCTGAGGGCCTGGACGGTGACGGGCGAGGCGGCCTGGGGTGCTCGGACCTGGCGGCCCTGGTTGATGGCCTCCAGCAGCTCACGGTGCTTGGCGGTGGCCGGGGCGTTGACGACGAACTCACCTGAGGCGGTGGGCGTGTAGGTGTTGTCCATCGTGGAGGGCTGCCCGGGGATGATGCCTCCGGTCGCCTTGCCGCGCTTGGTCGCGGTGCCGCCGCCCATGCCGCCGCTGGCTGAGTAGGTGGCCGCGGCGCTGCCCTGGTTGTCGAGCACTCCGACGGTGATGTACTTCGCCAGGGGCAGGGAGTCCAGGCGGCTCTTGACGTCGTCGATCGCGGCCTTGGCCTCGGCGGTGTGGGCGTTGACCTGGGTGTCGACGACCTTCTGGATCAGCCCGTACTTCTGGGCCAGGAGTTCGGCCTCCTGCTGGGTGTAGCCCATCTGTGTGGCGTTCTCGATGAACTTGCGCTTCTGCGCGTCGATGACCTTGTTGTAGTCGTCGGTGTCCCCGGACAGGTCCTCTTGCGCGGCGGCGAGATCTCGGGCCTTCCCGGCCTGGTCGAACAGGGTCTTCTCCGCGTCGCGGCCCTTGGTGACGCCCTCGGCGATCGCGTCGGTGGTCGCCTTGACGGCGTCCTCCATGTCCCACTCGGCCTGGACCGCCGACCGGTTGGCGTCGACGCGCTCGTCTCGGGCGCGGTTGACGTCGTCGATCTTCAGGGCGAGCTCGGCCTCGGCCTCGGTGAGGTCCTCGGTGGCCATCTTGTACAGGACGGCCTGCTCGTGGGCGGCCTCCAGCGTCTTGATCTCGTCCTCGTAGACGTCGATGAGGTCCTCGACGCCGTCGCGCTGGCTCTCGGCGGCCTTGGTGGCGTCGGTGGCGACCTCGTACCCGTCGGCGTTGACCTCGATCGAGTCGGCGATGACCTGGGTCAGGCGCTCCTGCTCCTTGCGCAGGTCGGCGAGGTTGGCCTTGGCCTCCTCGACGTCGCCGGACACGAGCGGGGCGACCATGTCCCCGAGGTCCTGCCCGGCCTTCTTCGCCGCGTCGCGCACGTGCTCGATGTTGTTGACGGCCTCGTCCTGCCACAGCTCGAACCAGGACTTGGCGTCCTGCAGCTGGGTGGCCCACTCGTCGAACGCCTCGGCGGGGTCGTACTCCCCGTGCGCGATCGCCTTGCCGAGCTCGCCGACGTTCTCCTTGAACTCGTTCGCCTTGTCCGCGAGCTCCTGGAGCTTGTTGTAGGCGACGTTCAGGCCGATGGCCAGTCCGGCGCCGGCCACGACGCCCGCGGTTCCGAAGCCCTCCAGGGCCTCGGCGGCGAACCCCGCGGCTCCGTCGACCACGGACCCGGCGTCCTGGAAGGAGGCGGCCATCTCCTTGACGTTGGAGGCCGCGTTCTCCTTCATCGTCTCGGTGCCCTCCGAGACGTCCTTGGCGCCGTCCTTGACGTCGTCGGCGAGGGACTTGAGCGATGTGCGCCCGGCGGTCTTCGCGTCGTCGAAGACGTCCTTGAACGACTTGCCCATCTGGTCGGTCTCGGTGTCGACGACCTTGCGGGTGCGCTTGGCGCTGTCGCCGATCTCCTCGACCGAGTCGGCGGCCTTGTCGGTCTGGGCGTCGACCTCCTTGGCGGCGGACTTCGCCCCGTCCCCGATGCCCTTGAGGGAGTCGGACGCGGTGTCGGACGCCCGGTCGACGTCGCGGGCCGCGGTGTCGGCGGCTTCGCCGACTTGGTCCATCGCGTCGGCGGCCTTGCCCCCGGACTTGGTCGCGTCCCTTGCCAGGTCGTCCAGCGCCCCTGCGACGTCCCCGAGGGCGCCCTCGACGTCCTTGGTGCCGCGCAGGAACGGCGCGACGTCCGCGACGAACTGCATCTTGAAGCCGCCGGCCATGGCCTACTCCCTCCCGCCGGCCTCGATGGCCTCGGCGTACTTCTTGACGACGATCTGCGCCCACAGGGACCCCATGCGCGGGCTGAGCTCGGCGAACGCGGGGTACAGCACCCGCCCGGTGCGGTAGCGCGGTGGCAGGTTCGCAGTGACGTTGCGGGTGACCTGGTGGGATCCGCGCCGCCCGCGCCGCGAGTAGGTCTGGCGGTGGTCGGCGGTGACGCCGAACTCGACCGCGGCCCACCACTCGGCGGGGACCTGCCCGTGCCCACCGAGCAGGCGCTTGGACGTGGCCGCGACGGCCGCTGGCGGATTCCCGGCGGCGATGCGCACGCCCTTGAGCAGCACGGCCTGGTCGAGCGGCCTGCGGGCGTTGGCGGCCGTCAGGGTGCGCCAAACCGGGTTCATGGTGTCGCGGGTGGCCTTGTTGATGTCGGCCTTGAGCTGCTTGTCGGCGGCCTTGAGGGCGAGCACCACGGCGGCCAGCGCCCGGTCGTCTCGCACCGACGGGCTGAGCATCAGCGCTCCTCGACGTCGGGCCAGCCGACCACCGGCATGGCGACGATCCCGGTCAGCAGCGGCCCCGCGTCCCCGCCGATCGGCCCCGGGGCCAGAACGACCGTGGTGCGCACCTGATGGGTGGCGAACCGCTGTGAGGGCACGAACAGCATCTCGCGCTTCTGCCCGGCGTGGGTGGCCAGGAACAGGCTCAGGGAGGCGGCCTCGGCCCAGTCCTGCGGGTACTCCAGCGCGAGCCACCACTCGACGCGCTCGACGGCGTAGTTCCCGCCGACGTCGTTGAGTCCGACGGCCGGGGCCCAGGCGACCCGGGGCTCGAACATCACGTGTGACACGGACGAGGAGAACTCGCGCTCCTCGCCCGTGCCGGGCCCGACGATCAGGCGGGCGTCACGCAGGGCGAAGGGCGCGGCCAGGGTGTCGGCCACGTCCTACTCCCCTCAGGCCGGGTCGACGAAGGTCGGCTTGCCGACCACGGCCAGGGTGACCGAGCCGGTCGCCGGTGTGCCGTCGTTCGCCCCGCCGATCCCGGCCGGGCTGATGATCAGCTTCGCCTCGATCGTGGGGCCGTCGACGACCGGGACGAACTTCACGTCCTTGCGCTCGCCCTCGTGGTCGAGCAGGTAGCGCAGCAGCCCGGCGGGCGCCAGGTCCTGGACCAGGCCGATCTCGCAGCCCCACTCGGCGGTGTTCTGCTCGCGCAGCACGTTCGAGTTGATCGTCCGCACAGTCGAGGCGGACGTCGAGGGCGAGAAGTTGACGCTCGTGATCGCGTCCTCGAAGTTGTCGGCGTCGATCTGCATCGTCGCGTTCTTCAGCGAGAAGTACGACGTCAGGGGAACGGTGGACATGTCAGGCGACCTCCTCGGTCTCGGTGTCGATGAAGGCGACCGCGGTCGCGGTGACCCTCCAGCCGTGCAGCGCGTCGGCGAAGATGCCGCGCTCGGCGGTGGTCCAGTCGACCCAGCCCAGCGGCTGCAGGGCGGCCAGGACCTTCTCCAGGGCGGCGTCCAGTGCGTTGTCCGCGGCCCCGGTGTTCTCCTGCCCGACCAGCACCCAGATGTCGAACGTGACCGTGACCATGGGCCGCTTGAGCGTCTCGCCCTTGACCATCTGGGAGGCCCACAGCATGACCGTGGGCTTGGTCGGCGGGTCGATCTGGGTGTTGTACCCCACGACGCGGAACCCGGACAGCGCCGCCTTGAGGTCGTTCGACAGTTGCGTGCGGACGTTCATGCGACCCGGATCCTCCCCCGCTTGGGACGAAGGAGCCGCTGCACGGTCCAGTCCATCGGGAACACGGTGACCGTCAGCCCGTCCGCGCCGATCTGGTCGTTCGAGCCCGCGATCGTGGCCCGGTAGATCGCCCGCGCCTGCATGACGACGGCGACCTTCCACGAGGCCGGGACCTCCTGGCCCGGGGCCAGTGCCGGGGCGAACGCCTCGCACTGCTCCTGGGCCGCGGCCAGGACGCGGGCCACGAGCGTCGGCTCGAGGTCCACGGCGTCAGGCCACTGCTCGGCGACGTCGGCGGTGTCGACCCATGACGCCGCATACAGCGTCACGGGCCACAGCTCGGTCACAGGCTCGGCCATCGTCAGGCCGCGGCCTTGGAGACCAGCACGGACGAGAACGAGTCGTTCGCGAAGGTCTTGTAGTAGGCGAACAGCGCCTCGACCTGGCCGCCCTTGGCGATCTCCGGCGCCGAGGCCGAGGCGAGCTTCGGACCGTAGAAGGTGTGCGCGCCGCGGCCCACGACCAGCGCCTTGCCCGCCAGCGCCGTCGCCGACGTCGGGACGATCGCGAACTGGTTGGCGAGGCTGCCCGTGGCCGGGTCGACGCCGATCGCCGCGCCGAGGTAGGCGAGCTTCTCCGAGTCCTCGGTCATCATCCACGCCCGGTAGATGTCAGCGCCGACGATCGCGCCGATCAGCTCGGTGCGCTCCTGGATCGCGAGCACACCCTCCACGACGAGGCCCGGAAGGGTCTTGTGGTCGGTCGCGGCGGGCACCGCCGAGGTCACCGGGACGTAGTTGCCGGTCGTGGTCAGGTGGACCAGGCGCTTGGCGTCGAGCTTGCGCTCGGTGTCGTCGGCGACCTCACGGAAGAACGCCTGCCAGAACTCGGGGAACTGGAAGTGGGTGAACGCCAGGTCGAACTCGTTGGCGCCCGCGACGCGGTCCGCGGTCCACGACACCGCCTTGGTCTTGACCTCCGAGGAGTGCGGCTGGGCCGGGTAGCCGGCGTAGGCGTCGACCGTGGGCGTCGAGGTCACCCCGTCCTCGTCGACCTCGAACTTCCAGCCCACACCGTTGAGCGCGTTGAGCGGCGCGTCGGTGAAGAACCGGGCGAACTTCGAGGCGAAGGTGCGCGCCTTCCACACCTCGCCGAGCCACGACGGCTGGCCCGAGGGCAGCAGGTCGGCCTGGTTGGCCTCGTCGAGCGCGGCCTGCAGCTGGTTCAGGTCGCCGCCTGCGACGCGCGAGGCGATCAGGTCGAACGCGGACACCCTCTTGGTCTTGCGGGCTGCGAGCGACCCAGCGGGGACGCTCGCGGTGACGGTCTGGCTCTCCTCGGGCACGGCGGCCTCCTCCTTGTTGTCGGGCTCGTCGCCCTCGGTGTTGTCCTCGATGACCTCAAGGGCCTCTTCCAGCGCGTCGCGCACCTCGTCGGTGGCGTCCTCGGGCAGCTCGCCCGCGTCGGCCGCCACCAGCTGTGCGCCAGGGAAGGCCGGAGTCGTGGTGAACCCGGCCCCGGACAGCGCCCCCGCCAGGAGCGCGCCGTCACGGATCACCGGGGCGTCGATCTCGACGCTGATCCCCGTCTTGGCGCCCTCGGACGCCTCGACCAGGAAGTCGTCGCCCGCCGTGGTGGCCAGCACCCGGACCGTGGCCTCGATGCCCTCGGGGCCCTCGACCACCGACGTGAACTTCGCCAGCGGACGCTCCCGGTCGTGGGCGTCGTTGACGGCCCGCAGCTCCTCGACCGCCGGGATCGTGACGGCGCCCGCCGAGGCGGTGATCGTGCCGCGGTTCGTGCGCCCGGGCTGCCCGAACGGCAGCAGCCGGTAGGTCAGCGTGCGGTCCTCGGCCGAGGCGGCCAGCAGCTGGCCGAGCACCTTCATGGGCTCAGGCACCCTGGGCCTCCTTCTTCTCGGGCTCGGCCTGCGGCTCGAGCGTGACGACGTCGTCCCACCCGGTCGGCCAGATGCGCCGCGGCGTGGGCTCCCTCTTCGTGGTGCGGGCCATCAGTCCTCCCGTGCGGGGTTCGCGGTCGTGGGCTGGGTCGGTGTGGCCAGCCAGGAGATGTCGAAGTCGACCGAGGTCCCGCGCGGCACGACGTCGTCCATCGACAGCCGCGCGGCGATCGGTCCCGACCAGTACGACAGGGACAGGTCGACCAGCTCGTTGCGCGAGTCGCCCTTGGTCGAGTACGTCAGCGACGCCGTGGCCGGGGACCCGTCCAGCAGCGCCACCGGCAGCGCGAGATGGTTGGCGAAGTCGATGCGCGCGGCGTTGCGGCCCTGGACGAACAGGTCCGTGGGCGCCTGCCCGTGCTCGCGGGCCTCGATCGCCTTGGGGGTGTAGGCCACCCCGCCGTTGCGGCGGGCCGTGGCCCAGTCGTCCATGAGGCCCGCCAGCTCGGCGTCGTCCAACTCGACGTCGTCCGTCTGATGCAGCTCGACGATCGGGACCGGCGTGTCCACGCGCGCCTTCCACGCCGCCTGCATCGACAGCGACGCCCTGATGTCGTCGGCCGCGGTGTCCAGCAGCCCGTCCTGCGGGCCCTCGATGTAGACGACCTCCTCGCGCGAGACCACGCGCCCCTGCACGAGCACCTGCAGGTCGTCGTTGACCTCCCACTCGTCGAACGGCACCCGCACCGCGTCGGTGATCCGGTCTCCGGCCCCACGCTGGACGGCCCACAGGCTGCAGCCGTGGAAGATCAGGTCGTCGAGCGTCCACAGCATCCGCTGCTGCGGGGACTGCCCGGTGTCGGTGCGGTACAGCCACGTCGGCTGCGCCGCGAGCTCGGCCTCGGCCCGGTACGCCTTGAGCGGGTAGCGGCTGAGCGTGCCCGCGATCAGCGCCCGACCCTTCTTGACCGACGACACCCGCATCGCGACCTCACGGGTCATCGGCAGGCTCGCGGCCCCGAACACGTCGGCGATGACCGCCCGCTGGATGGAGCCGCCCCCGCCCCACGGCGACCCGACACGCAGCGGGCGCCGAGCGGTCGACCAGGTCGTGCCGTCCCCCGGCATGCCCAGGGAGACGGCTCCTCGGATGCGCTCCAGCAGTCCCACATGCGCATTCTCTCAGGTTTCTGACGCGATGTCACGATGATGACGACGTGTCAGGCCCTTGTGTCACGATGCGTACGACGAGACCACCCTTGGCCGCGCGGGCTGCTGGTCGTACTGCCAGATCGCCAGGGACGCGGCCACCAGCGGCTCGATCGGGTGCCGGGAGGTGTTGCGGCCGAACGCCCGCGCCCCCTCCGTCTGACGCCACGCGGCACCCTCCGCGGCCGCAGTCAGGGACGCCTGCCCGAAGTGCCTCAGCCTGCCCTCAGCCAGGTCCGACACCAGCCGCTGCGCCGCCCCGGCCACGTCCTTCAGGTTGCCCTTCGCCAACCGGACCCCGCGCCTGCGGTCGATCTCCTCGGCCACGTTCCTGTTGTTGCCGATGTCGTCGTAGCGCACCGGCACCCGGTACTTCTTGCCCATCGCGTGCGCCTTCGCGGCCAGCCAGGACACACCCATGCGGTGCTCGACAACCTCCACGTAGGCCACACCGTCCGCGTCGCGCCACGCCGCCACCAGAGCCGCCGACGACCCGTCCACGGCGATGTCGAGCGCCAGCCCGAACCGATCGGGCAGCGCGGTCCTCTCGACCTCCGCGTTCGCCCACGACTCCATGTCGATCGCGCTCGTCGAGGCGTCCGCCGGCCACATGCACAGGTACTCCCGGGCGAAGCCGACCGCGCCGAGCTTCGCGAACCGCCGCTCGAGCACCTTCATCGGCGTCAGTCCCGACGACGGACCCGGATGCACCCTGGCCCACACCGCCCGGTCCTCCGGGTCGTCGGAGTCCGCCGCGCTGTAGTCCAGGATCCCCAACTCGTCGTCGTCACCGCGCCGCGCGTCCTCCAACATGCCCCAGAACATGCCCGAGCGTGTGCGCCCCGGCGTGCCCGCCACCACCAGCTGGGCCAGCGGCCCACGGGTGTCCATCAACGGCAGCACGCCCAACATGAACTGCTCGCCCTTGTCGCCCTCGAACTCCCCGGCCTCGTCGATCACGATGTCGTCCGCGGCCGCCGAGCGCACCGACCCCGGGTCCGGCGGCACCACCCACACACGGCTGCCGTTCGGGAAGTCGATGCGCTCACGCCCACCCGAGCGGAACAGCACCGGCTTGTCGACCCCGTCCTGAAAGCGGACCTCACGCGACTCCACCAGGTTGCCCGCCCGCAGCATCCGCTCGGCGTGCTCCAGCAGGATGCGGCTGGCGATGTACCCGGACTGCGCCGTCACCACGCACCGGTAGCCCTCCCGGGTCGCAGCCCTGCCCAGGATCGTCGCCCAGATCGCCGTCGTCTTCGTGGAGCGTCGAGGCATCTGGATCACGACCGACGAGAACGACGCCCCACCCTCAGCGTTCCTGGCCTCCAACAACTGCGCCTCACGGACGCCCTGCGGCAGCAGCTCCAAGCCCAGCAACCGCGCGCCCACCTCGGCCGCGCTGATGTCGACGTCGTCAGGAATCGGCGAGACGAACCTCGGCGCAGCCTCCGCAACGCTCTGACCTGCGGAAACGACGCGCACAAACGGAGGGGACGTCAAGCGTGGGTCTGTCCCGCCACTCAAAAGCCCGTCACTCACCACGGTCTCACGTCCCTCTCCAACCTCGTCGTCGCCTCGACGACCGCCGCCTTGCGCTTGGCGCCCAACCGCCCCCCGGAGGCGTCCGAGCAGCGACGGTGCGACACCCACCAGTTGCTCGGATCGTGCGCCAGGTCAGGCCGCACCGAGCGAGCCACGATGTGCTCCACGACCCACGCCGCGTCAGCCAGCACCGGCTGCTTGCACCACCAGCACGGCAACGGCAGCCGGGGGCGCATCACCGCCCGAGCCCGCCGCACGCTCTCCCCAGCCCACTGCCGCTTGGCGCTCACGCCGCGCCCGCTCTCTTCAACTGCCGCCTCAGCGCCTCGTAGTGGTTGGCGCACAGCCCCTTGCACTTCATCGGGTTCGTGCAGCCCTCGACGCCGCAGTCGGGGTTTCTGCGGTCGAGGTCCGCCCGGTAGTGGACGGCGCACAGCCCTCGTGTCCCCTTGCGCGGCGGACGGTCGCAACCCGCGTGGACACAGACCCCGTCAACCACGGGCTCGCACTCTTCGATCGGCTCGCCCGAGGCGATCTTCTCCTCGAGTCGCTCGAGCAGCAGCACGACCGCCAACGGGTCGACGGCCTGGAGCCTGCGGTTGCCGAAGATGTCCTTCGTCGGGGCGTCGCCACTCGCCGGGTCGCCGCGCTCTTCGTCGAGGCTCCCGCGCGGAATCAGCGCCGCCCGCGCACTGCTCGCGCGGCCGAACCACAGCCGCCTATGCGCCGGCAGCCCATGCTGCTTGAGCGCCTTGTATAGGAACGCCTGCCAGTACCTCTCCGGGGCCCTCAGGTCCCGGGCGTCCATGACGCTGGCGTCGTACTTCATCGCGACCTCGGCCGCCCGCTCCCATAGCCAGGACGAGAGGTCGTCGAGCGCGAGCGCGTCGTTCGGTCCGTTGTAGAAGGTCCGCTCGGCGTAGTACCAGACGCGGTGTACGACGTCGGTGACGTCAGGGTCGTCGAGCAGCTCTCGCCAGTCCCACTCGGCCACAATGACTCCTCCTCAATCTCCTGCCAGATGACCAGTCCGGGCACGTCGACCACGCAGACCCTCACGGCTCCTCCGTTGGTGCGGTTTGTGCATGGTCCACGCGTGTGCGCGCGAGCTCGGCCTCCAGGTCCCGCACCCGTGCCCGAGCCGCGGCCAGCAGCCGGGTCCGCTCCAGCACCTGAGCCCTCAGCCTGGAGATCGCCAGGGCGTCTCGGTCGGTCATCGCTCAACCAGCACGATCTCGTGGGCCCCACGGCAAGCGCCGCCGCAACCGTGGTTATCGATCAGCCGCTTGGACGCCTCGGCGCTGTCGAGCTCCTCGTGGAGCGAGACGGTCGTGACGCGACACCACGCGATCACGGCGTATGCGCCTTCTCCGACCACCCACACCGCCCGAGGCAGTGCGCAGCGCATGAAGGCGCGCTCGGTACGGTGCTTCCTGGCGCAGCGGTGCTGTCTGTAGGTCTTCATCTGGTCCCCCTCTCGCGTCCCACCCCCTTATAGAGGGGGGTGGGAACGTGATTGCTAGGCGCGTGTCTGCCCGCGTTTGGTCCGTGTCTGCTGTGACCTGCGGTTTCGCCAACCGCGTGATTGCTCGTGATTGGTTCGTGCACGGTTTCGCGAGGAGGGGCGCGTGTTTGCTCGCGTGTTTGCTCTCATGCCGCGATCAACCCCTCGTCGCGGACCGCCTCCCATGACGTTGGGGCGCTGCCCCCGGGCCCTCCCCGAGAGCCCTCGAACTCGCGCGCGAGGCCGCTGCGGGTGAGCCGCCGAAGGTCGCGCCGGCACTGCTCGACGACGTCCTTGGCGGGGCGCTCCTCACCGGTCCGCGATATCGCCATGCCGGCCGCTGTGACTCGCCCGTGCTGCGAGCGGAGCCATGCCAGCGGGTCGAACTGCTCGGCCATGACGACCTTGCCTCCGAAGCGGTCGAACTCCAGCTTGAGCGGTCCGACAGGCTCGGAGGGCTGCTTGAGGTGGTGGAGAGTCGCCGTGTCGGATCCCGCCTCGCCGTCCAGCAGGATCACCGAGCCGGCACCCGAGGTGATCCACGTCGAGCCGTAGACGTCGGCGAGCGTCGTTGGGCGTGCCTTGCCGTCCCCGCCGCGCTTGATCTGGTGGTGCAGGATCAGGACCTCTACGCGGTGGACGAGGACTTCTTGGATGGCCCTGTTGACCGCAGAGCCGACGTCGTCGGACGAGAGGCCAAGCGCTGCGTCCTTCAGAGAGTCGATGACCACGACGTCCGCGTCAGCCGCCGTGACGAGGCTGAGCAGGGTCCCGGGAATCCGGGCGATGTCCGCGGGCGGTGGACCTTTCCACACCCTGAGCTTGTGCTCAAGGGCGTTGCGGTCCCGGTCCGTCACCATGCGCCGGAACGACCTGGCGATCTGCTTCGGGCGGTCCATGGCCAAGTAGAGAACACGCCGGGCGGGCCGCACCTTGAAGCCCAGCACGTCACCGCCGAGGCCGATCATGCTGAGCACCACGCGCTGCGCGACGGTCGTCTTCCCGACGCCAGGCGAGGCCGAGATCATGGTCGACTCCCCCGACGCCCAGAGTGCCTGCTCAGGCGTCCCCCACACCGGATCGACGTCAAGGTCTGGGTCGAAGATGAACGCCGCGCCGTTCGTCATCCGCTCCGGCTGCGGTGCCTCGTCCCCGTAGACCATTTGCGCCATCTCCTCGGCCGAGAACGGGTTGTCATAGGTCTCTGAGGCGAAGTAGTCCGGCACCCCGTCTGTCACGCTCCCCTCCTTCCTCCGGTATGCCGAGGGCCCCACCGGTTGGCGGGGCCCTCGGGCCTTGTCAGTCGTCGTCGCCGTCGAAGCCGGCGGGCGGGAGCTTGCAGGCCAGGTCCTCGGGCCAGCGCCAGTTGGCCATCCACTCGGCGTGGCTTGAGACGAGGTCGAGGAACACCTGCCGCTCGTTGACGTTGTCCACGTCCTTGAAGAGGTCGTCCAACCTGGCGTAGATGTCCGCGACGGCGAAGAACCGGCAGAACTGCAGCCGCTCCTCGTTGTCCTCGACGTAGCGCTCGACGCAGCAGACGCAGATGGGCCGCATGTCGCCGCTGAGGTCGAGCACGTGGTGCACCGGCAGCTTGTGGCCGCACGTGCGGCAGGCCTGCCCTCCTTCGCTGGCCAGCGGCAGCCACTGCCCGGAGTTGCGAGGAATGCTCGGGAACGCGGGTTCGTTGGTCATGCCACGCTCCGCTCACCAGGGGCGACGAACTGCGGGTCGGCGAGGTCGAGCCCACCGGCGGCCTCGAAGGCGACGTGCAGGCGGACCATCTGGCTGAACAGCCAGCGGGCGTACTCGCGGCGGTCGCGGCCGTCGGCGAGCGTCCCGGTGACCATCGCGATCTGCTCGATGACCGGCGTGGTGCTGTCGCCGAGGCCGTCGATCATCGACCACAGTTCCTGCATCAGCGCGTCGATCGCCTCGTGGGTCTCCAGCCTCCACTCCGCGACCTTCTCGAAGCGGTCCAAGACCTCCCAGGTGAGCGATCCGATGATCGCCTGGGCGTGCTCGGCGCCCGGCTCTCCGGGCTTGATCATCCCGAAGAGGTCGGACAACTCTGCGAACGTGATCTTCATGCGATCCTCCGGTTGCGGCGCTCGGCGGCGTTCAGGCGCTCGACGAGCCAGTTGACGAAGTTGTGACGGTCGGCGTTGGCGTCGCCGTTGAACTTTCCGGCCGACCCGATGCGCTCGTCGCGCTCGGCCCGGTGGGCGTCCTCGAACCGGCGGGCCAGCCGCCGCACCTCGGTGACGTGACGGTCGTCGTACGGCCGGTGGTTGGGCAGGGGCCGCGCCCACTGCTCGGCGGACGGCATCTCGACCGGGCCGCTCTTGTAGACGCCGACGGCGTCCGCGACGGCCAGCAGGTCGATCTCGGCGATGGTCTCGTCGACGTCGTCGCTCACAGCGGCCTCCGCGCGTCCAGGATGATCAAGGCGCTCTCCAGCCGGTCGTCGACGTCGGAGGCGCACGCCGGGCAGAAGAACCCGCGCAGGTTGTGACGACGGGGGCCTCCATCCACCGAGCAGCCCTGGGCGTGCCGCTTGCGGCTGCCCTTGTCCGCGGCGCCGATCGCCCTGTTCGCGGTCGGGTCACTCCCTGTGTACCGGCGGCTCACCGGTCAACCGCCTTGCCGTCGAGCACGTCGGCGAGTGCGGCGAGGTCGGCCATCAGCCCGCGCACGTCCGCGGCGAGCTCGGCGGGAGACGCAGCCTCGTAGTCGCCCGCGCTGTTCGGTAGGTCGAGGGAGAGTGACGTCGTCGTGCGTGAGCCGTCGGGCTCAAGGAACTCGATCGTGCCCATGACCACTTCGCCGCGCTCGGCCGTGTGCTGCACGGCGATGTCACCGAAGGACGTCACCGCGTCGAAGCCGCCGTGTCGGCGGTCGCACCACGGAGGGCACAGCGGCTTGGGCATCCCGGCTAGCGGTGCCAAGTGCAACCGCTCGTCGCCGTCAGCGATGAACGCCGTGCTGCCGCCCTCGTCGAGGTCGACCGTCACGACGTCCCGCGGGGCGACTGGCCCGCCCGCCACGCTGTAGCGCATCGGGTGGTGCTCGACGGACCGCACGGTGCCGGTCTTGCCGGCCGAACCGTAGGGCGACGTCGAGACGACTCTGTCGCCGATGACGAAGCCCCGCACGGTGAGGGCGAAGCCCTCGGGCTTGTCTGCCCGAGTAGTCTGGTTCTGCAACTTGACTCCTGTGTTGAGTGCACTGCTCGACGACCCGTTGCCGCGGGTCTTGGGCTCGGAGGCCACCCTTGCCGGGGTGGCCTTCGTCATTGCGGGCGTCACGACGCCCGCTTCTCGGCCTCGGCGAAGCGGTCGTTGAGCCAGCGCAGTACGCGCTCCTCGTCCCACACCCGCCTGCGGCCGAGCTTGATGCTGAGCGGCCCGAGCTCGACGCCCCGGTACACCCAGTCGGTGACAGTGGCGTCGCTAGTGCCCGTAAGCGCTGCGACAGCCTTCTTGTCGATGAGTTTCACGGTCCCTCCTGTGTTGCTGCGACACAGTTTGTCCTTCACGATCAACCGGTTCTGGTTGATGCGTACACAGCCTGACACGTGTCTCGCAGGAGCGCAAGACGCCGCCCGGCGCGGCGCATATCGTGTACTCATGACACAAGGAGCCGAGTGGGCACAGAAGTGGGCGGAGAGCATCGGCGAGAGCCTCCAGCGCCTTCGGAAGCTCCGTGGCGTCTCTGCTCAGCAGCTTTCGGAGCGCTGCGCGACCATCGGGTACCCGATCGCGAGGAACACAATCGCCAACATAGAGAACGGTCGGAAGCGCGACGTTCCGGTTCAGGAGGTGGCAGTGCTTGCCGCCGCCCTCGGGTCTTCGCCGGTGGAACTCCTGTTCCCAGTCCTGAGCGGTTCGAAACCCGTAGAGGCGCTCCCGAACCGGTCCGCATACCCTGTACTCGCCCTTGAGTGGTTCGCGGGATCGGACCGCAAGGTGGGCAATAGGTACATCGGGGACCCCTATGCGCCCGAGGAGTGGCTCCCGGGACCGCGGGCTGCGGGCAAGAGCGACCTCCTGGTTGCCCGGACAGCCTTCCGGATGGCCCTAGTCGCCGACGAAGCCATGCGCAACCTCGCAGCGGCTCGGCTTGGAGCAGAGGACCCCACGCGGGTGACGCTCGTCGGCGCGCAGATCGGAGAGGGGCTCACGTGGGGTGACATCGCCGAAACCTGGGAACGGTCACTACACAGGAGCCTCAGGGACCTGCAGCGATGGCGCTGCTTGGCGCGTCGACAGGGAGTGGACCCCGGGCCCCTGCCTCCACGGATCGTTGAGGCGTACGCAGCACTCGGTGGCGACGATGTCGAGCTCGCTCACATCACGCACGAGGACGCCACATCGCTCTCGCTCCTAGGCCTGGACCCTGATCAACAGACCTTCCTATCGCTGATAGATCCCGATGCCCGCTCCTGAGAAGCGCACCCGCAACGGCAAGACCCGTTGGCTGGCGCGGTACCGCGACCCTGAGGGCAAGCAGCGCAGCAAGACGTTCGACCGCCAGGTCGACGCCCAGACGTTCCTGGACGAGACGGTCGTGTCAGTGCGTCGTGGCACGTACCTCGACCCGGACGCCGGGCGCGAGACGTTCCGGGCTCACGCCGAGGCGTGGCTGGCGATGCAGACGTTCAACACGTCGACGCGCGAGGTCGTCGAGCACCGCCTGGTCAAGCACGTGTACCCGGTGCTCGGAAGCAAGCAGCTCGCACAGATCAAGCCCTCGACGGTGAAGGCGTGGTTGGCCGGGCTGAAGGTGTCGAAGTCCTACGCCCGGACGATCCACGCGAACGTGTCGTCGATCCTGGCTGCGGCCGTCGAGGACGAGAAGGTCGCGAAGAACGCCGCGAGGACGAAGGCGTCCAGGCCGGGGAAGGTCGCACGCAGGAGGATCGTGCCGTGGTCGGCCGAGCAGGTCGCCGCGGCGCACCGGGCCCTCGCCGAGCAGTACCGGATCCTCGTGACGCTCGGCGCCGGGCTCGGGATGCGGCAGGGCGAGCTGTTCGGCCTCTCCCCCGACGACGTCGACTTCCTGCGCGGCGAGGTCCACGTGCGCCGGCAGGTGAAGGTGCTGGCGGGGAACAAGCTCGTCTTCTCTCTGCCGAAGGGCGAGAAGACCCGCGACGTGCCCTTGCCGCCGTCGGTGCGCGCGGCGCTGGCGTTGCACCTGAAGCGACACCCAGCGGTCGCGGTGTCGCTTCCGTGGGACGGCGAACCGGGCGACGCGAAGCATGGGGAGACGTTGACGGTGCCGCTCGTGACGACGTCGCGGGAGAAGAAGCCGCTCAACCGCAACCACTTCAACACCTATCACTGGCACGCTGTCGCCGACGCCGTGAAGCTCACGGAGGGGCAGGAGGGCGGCATGCACCAACTCCGGCACTTCTACGCATCGGTGCTGCTCGATGCCGGTGAGTCGATCAAGGTGGTCGCCGAACACCTCGGCCACTCAGACCCCGGGTTCACGCTGCGCACGTACACGCACCTGATGCCCGCTTCGGGCGACAGGACCAAGAAGGCGGTGGACGCCGCTCTGTCATGTGTACCCGTTGTGTACCCCGACGCCTCCGTGAGCCTCTGACCTGGGTGCATGCTTAGTACTACGACATCTGACGTCCACCGGGGTGGTCTGGCCCGACGAGTCCACCCCGCACGACATGACGGCGGCCGCCGTCGAGCGCCTCACGCGTTCGACGGCGGCCGCCGTCGTCGTCGGGTGACCAACCCGGGCCCTCGCGGAGCCGTTGCGGTCTAGAACGTGCCTTGCTTGGGCGCGATGTCCTCGATCTCGGCTCGCGCGGCGCGCAGCGCGTCCAGGATCGCCGCCTCGCGCTCGGGGGTGTGGCGCTCGGTCGGGATCGAGCAGCTGATGGCGTCCTGGACGGGGTCGGTGTAGCGCAGCGCCAACCCGAGACAGCGCAGGCCGGGGGCGTTCTCCTCGACGTCGAGGGCATAGCCGCGCCGCCGCGTCTCCTCGATGTCGGCGCCGAGCGCGGCCGGGTCGGTCAGGGTGTGGGGCGTCAGCGCCACCAGCTCGGCGGGCAGCGGGTCCTGCCGCGCGGCGAGCAGGGCCTTGCCCAGGCCCGAGGAGTGCGCCGGAAGCCAGCGCCCGATGCGCGAGATCGGCCGCGCGTCACGGCTCGACTGATGTGTGCTGAGGTAGACGACGCGCTCACCGTCGATGCGCGCCAGATGCACGGTCTCGTCGATCCTCTCCCGCAGTCGGGCGAGCACGGGGCGCACGACGCGGACGTACGGGTCGGCGTCAAGGAACGCCGTGCCCACGACGAGCGACTTGATGCCGAGCGCGTACAGGCTCCCCGAGGCGTCGTTGCGCACCCATCCGTGCGACTCGAGGGTGCGTAGCAGCGCGTGCACCGACGAGCGTGGCGCGTCGAGCTGGTCCGACAGGTCGCGCAGTCGCGCAGGGACGCCGCCGCGGTCTGCCAGCAGCTCCAACACCTGCATGGTGCGCACCGCCGACTTCACGTCGCCGAGCCGGCGCCCCGGCGCCGTGAGCTCGTCCTGTTCTGCGGACATGCCGGTCCCCATTGTCTCCTCCATCGTCGAGCGACGCTCGATGTTGCTGGTCAGGGTAACCCGACGCCTTGGCGCGACCGCTGTGCGGCGCCGGCCACGCACCGGCGAGTTGCCGCACCCTCGCCCATCCAACATACTGGCGGCTGTTCGCATGTCTAGTCGGTTGTCCACGTATGTGGACGGATGGGACGACGATGTTCACACCCCAGGGAGTGATCCCTGCCCTCGTGACGCCGCTCGACGAGGACGGCAACCTTTTGGAGGGCAACCTCCGCACCCTGCTCGACCACGTGATCGACGGCGGCGTGCACGGCGTCTTCGTGCTCGGCTCCTCAGGCGAGATCTACGGCCTGACCGACGCCCAGAAGCGCCGCGTCGTCGAGATCACCGTCGAGCACGTGGCCGCCCGCGTCCCGGTGTACGCCGGCGCCAGCGAGATCACCACGCGTGACTGCGTCGCCACAGCGCGCATGGCCGCCGACGTCGGCGGCGTCGCGGCGCTGTCGGTGCTCACGCCGTACTTCATGACCCCGACCCAGTCGGAGCTGGTCACGCACTTCACCGCCATCGCCGCCGCCACCGACCTGCCGATCCTGCTGTACAACAACCCCGGGCGCACCAAGGTCGGCCTCACCGTGCCCACGGTCCAGCGGCTCGCCGAGATCGACACGATCGTCGGCGTCAAGGACTCGGCGGGCGACATGTCCCTGACCGCTGACCTCATCCGCGAGACCCCCGCGGACTTCAAGGTCCTGATCGGCAAGGACACGCTCATCTACGCGGGCCTGTGCCACGGGGCCGACGGCGCCATCGCCTCCACCGCCAACATCGCCCCCCGCCTGGTCGCCGACATCTACGAGGCCTACCAGCGCGGGGACCTCGCCGGCGCGCTCGACCTGCAAGGCCGCCTCACTCCGCTGCGCTCGCTCGTGGACGTCGCCACCTTCCCGGTGGTCATCAAAGAGGCCCTGCGCATGCTCGGCGTCGACGCCGGTGTGTGCCTGGCCCCCGCGCGGGAGCTGGCCCCAGCACACCGCGAGGCCCTGGCCGAGGTCGTCCGCGCCCTGCCCGCCTGAACGCCGCGTTGCGCCCCCGACCCCAGTTCCCCAGCACCCCAGTCCCCCTGACACGCAAAGGAGCGTGAGCCATGCCCCTCGTCATTGTCGCGATCGCTGTGGCGGTCCTGCTCGTCCTGATGACGAAGCTCAAGTTCAACGGCTTCATCGCCCTGCTTCTCGTCGCCATCGGCGTCGGTCTGATCGAGGGAATCTCGATCGAAGAAATCCCTGAGATCCTCGAGAACGGAATCGGCGGCCAACTCGGCGGCACCCTGCTCGTCATCGGACTCGGAGCCATGATCGGCCGCGTCATGGGCGACGCCGGCGCCGCCCAGCGCATCGCGCTGAAGATGGTCGACGCGTTCGGCCCGCGCGGCGTCCAGGTCGCGATGGTGGTCACGGCCATGCTCGTGGGCGTCACCATGTTCTACGAGGTCGCCTTCGTGATCATCGTGCCGGTGGCCTTCACGCTCGTGCGCGCCACCAAGGCGAACCTGCTGTGGGTCGGCCTGCCGATGTCGATCGCCCTGTCGACGATGCACAGCTTCCTGCCGCCGCACCCCGGACCGACCGCCGTCGCGGGCATGTACGAGGCCTCGGTCGGCATGACGCTCGCCTACGGGCTGATCTTCGCCGTGCCCATCGGCGCCTTCATCGCGCTCGTGTGGCCCCGCCTGGCGTTCATCCGCAAGATGAACCCCGAGATCCCCACCGGCCTGGTCTCCGAGAAGCTCTTCGGCGACGACGAGATGCCCAAGCTCGGGATCTCCGTGGCCGTGGCGCTGTTCCCCGTCGTCCTCATCGCCGGCGCCGCGATCGTCGAGCTGATCGCGCCGGACGCGGCCGGCATCGGCGTCGTGCGGTTCTTCGGCGCCGCGCCGATCGCGATGCTCCTGGCCCTGCTCATCGCGATCTACATGTTCGGCCCGCGCGCCGGCCGCTCGCTGCAGCAGGTCGCCGACTCATGCTCGTCGTCGGCCAAGGCCATGGCCATGATCCTCATGGTCATCGGCGCCGGTGGCGCGTTCAAGCAGGTCCTGGTCGAGGCCGGCATCGCGGACTACATCGCCGACGTCACCGGGGGTTGGGCCATCAACCCGATCATCCTCGCCTGGCTCATCGCGGTGATCCTGCGTGTGGCGCTCGGCTCGGCCACGGTCGCGGTCGTGACCGCCGCCGGAGTCGCCGCCCCGCTCGTGGGCGCCACGGGCGCCTCCCCCGAGCTCATGGTGCTCGCCACCTCGTGCGGCTCGATCGCGTTCTCCCACGTCAACGACCCGGGCTTCTGGATGTTCAAGGAGTACTTCGGCCTGACCGTCACGCAGGCCCTCAAGTCCCGCACCAGCTACACGACCGTTCTGGCGATCCTCGGGCTCGGCGGCGTCCTGCTGCTGGACCTCTTCGTCTGAACCCGACCCCGAAGTGGAGAAGACCGTGAAGATCGGATTCATCGGCCTGGGCATCATGGGCAAGCCCATGGCGAAGAATCTCCTGGCCGCCGGGCACGACCTGGTCGTCAGGGACCCCAACGCCCAGGCGGTCGCCGAGCTCGTCGCACTCGGCGCGACGGCGGCGACCACCCCCCGCGAGGTCGCCGAACGGACCGACCTCGTGCTGACCATGCTCCCGAACTCCCCTCAGGTCACCGAGGTCGTGCTCGGCGACGGCGGCGTCATCGAGGGCGTCCACGCTGGCCTGGCCTTCGTCGACATGAGCTCGATCGCCCCTGCCGTCTCGCGAGAGGTCGCGCGCGCCCTCGCCGCGAGGGGGGTGCCGATGCTCGACGCACCGGTCTCGGGCGGCGAGCCGTTCGCCGTCGCCGGGACGTTGTCGTTCATGGTCGGCGGGCCGCAGGAGACGTTCGACGCCTGCCGTGACGTGCTGGGCGCGATGGGCTCCTCGGTGGTCAGGGTCGGCGACATCGGCGCGGGCAATATCGCCAAGCTCGCCAACCAGGCCATCGTCGCCGTCAACATCGCCGCGGTCGCCGAGGCGCTCGTCATGGCGCAGAAGGCCGGCGTCGACCCCGAGGCCGTCGTCTCGGCCATCTCCGGCGGCCTGGCCGGCTCCAACGTCATGAGCGCCAAGGCGCCCATGATGCTCGACCGCTCCTTCGCCCCCGGATTCCGGATCAACCTGCACCTGAAGGACCTGACGAACGTCATCGCCACGTCGCACGAGCACGCCTCGCCGATGCCGTTGACCGCCGCCGTGTTCGAGCTGATGACCGAGCTCAAGGCACACGGCTACGAGGCCGAGGACCACTCGGCCCTGCTCCGCACCTACGAGTCGGCCGCAGCGACGCAGCTGCGCCGGGGAGGACACCTCTCATGACCACACCAACGATCGTCAAGGCCGACGTCTACCCCGTCGCGGGTCGCGACTGCATGGAGCTCAACCTCTCGGGGGCGCACGGCCCCTGGTTCACCCGCAACGTCGTCATCCTTGAGGACTCCGCCGGCAACCGCGGCGTCGGCGAGGTGCCCGGCGGGCAGAAGATCACCTCGACCATCTCCGACGCGTTCCCCCTCGTGATCGGCTCGTCGCTCGGGCAGTACAAGAACGTCCTGAGCGCCATCGGCGGACGCTTCGCCGACCGCGACAGTGGCGGCCGCGGGCTGCAGACCTTTGACCTGCGCACCACCGTGCACGCGGTGACCGCGATCGAGTCGGCCTACCTCGACCTGCTCGGCAAGCATCTGGGGGTGCCCGTCGCGGCGCTGCTGGGCGACGGTCAGCAGCGCACGTCGGTCAAGACGCTCGGCTACCTGTTCTACCTGGGCGACCCCGGCAAGACCGACCTCGACTACGAGCGCGAGCCCGACAGCGACACCGACTGGTACCGGCTGCGGCACGAGGAGGCCCTGACCCCCGAGTCGATCGTGCGGCTCGGCGAGGCGGCCTACGACAAGTACGGCTTCCAGGACTTCAAGCTCAAAGGTGGCGTGCTGCCGGGCGAGGAGGAGATCGAGGCGGTCCTCGCACTCAAGCGCAGGTTCCCCGACGCCCGGATCACCATCGACCCCAACGGCGCCTGGTCGCTGGACGAGGCCGTGCGCCTGTGCAAGCCTCTGGTCGGCGACCTCGCCTACGCCGAGGACCCGTGCGGCGCCGAGGGCGGGTTCTCGGGCCGCGAGATCCTCGCCGAGTTCCGCCGTGCGACCGGACTGCCGACCGCGACGAACATGGTCGCGACGGACTGGCGGCAGATGACCAGCTCGCTGCTGCTGCAGTCGGTCAGCATTCCCCTGGCCGACCCGCACTTCTGGACGATGCAGGGCTCGGTGCGCGTGGCCCAGCTCTGCCACGACACCGGGCTCACCTGGGGCTGCCACTCCAACAACCACTTCGACATCTCGCTTGCGATGGTCGCCCACTGCGGGGCCGCGGCCCCCGGCGAGTACAACGCGCTCGACACGCACTGGATCTGGCAGGAGGGCCTTGAGCGCCTGACGGTCGATCCGCCGCAGATCGTCGACGGCGAGGTCGCCATCCCGGACACGCCGGGGCTGGGCGTCGAGGTCGACCTCGACCAGGTCCTGGCCGCGCACAAGCTGTACAAGGAGCACGCCCTGGGCGCCCGTGACGACGCCGTCGGGATGCAGTACCTCATCCCCGGGTGGACGTTCGACAACAAGCGGCCCGCGCTCGTGCGCTGACACCGACGTCGCGGCGGCCGGGAACTGTGCTCCCACCTTCCACCCGGCCGCCGCGGCCCGCTCGTCGATAGGAGGCGACCGTGAGGGTCGTGATCGCACCGGACTCGTTCAAGGAGTCCATGTCCGCCGCCGACGCCGCCGACGCGATGCGGCGCGGGGTCCTGGCCGCCGTCCCCGACGCCGAGTGCGTGCTCGTGCCCATGGCCGACGGTGGCGAGGGCACCACCGACGCGCTCGTCGCCGCACTGGGCGGCACGCTCGTCACCGCGCGGGTCACCGGCCCGATGGGCGCGCCCGTCGAGGCCTCCTACGGCTGGGTCGCCGACGAGCGGCTCGCGATCATCGAGGTCGCGGCCGCGGTGGGCCTCGACCTCGTGCCCCGCGACCGGCGGGACGTGTGGCACGCGACATCGCGCGGCGTCGGCGAACTGCTGACCCACGCGTTGGACAGCGGCGCCGCACGCGTCATCGTCGGCCTCGGGGGCTCGGCGACCAACGACGGTGGAGCCGGCCTGCTCCAGTGCCTCGGCGTGCGTCTGCTCGACGAGGCGGGGCACGACGTCGCACCAGGCCCCGCCGGCCTGCGCAGCCTCGTGGCCACCGACGCCTCGGGCCTTGATCCACGCTTGCGCGCCGTCGACGTGCTGGTGGCGTGCGACGTCACCAATCCGCTGCTCGGACCGTCGGGGGCCAGTGCGGTCTACGGCCCTCAGAAGGGCGCCACGGAGCAGCAGGTGCCGTTGCTCGACGCCGTCCTCGCCCGCCTGGCCCCCGCGCTCGACCAGCTCGCGGGGCGGCCGGTGTGCGAGGCGCCCGGGGCCGGGGCCGCCGGCGGCTTGGGGGCGGCTCTCCTGGCGTGCGCGCACGCCCAACTGCGTCCGGGGGTCGACGTCGTCCTGGAGGCGGCGCGGCTGCCCGCGGCCCTCGCGGGGGCCGATCTCGTCCTGACCGGAGAGGGCTCGGTCGACGCCCAGAGCCTGCACGGCAAGACCCCGTTCGGGGTGGCCCGCGCGGCGGCCGCGCAGGGAGTCCCGACGGTCGTGCTCGCCGGCCGGGTCGGCCCCGGCGCGCACCGCCTGCTCGAGCACGGGGTCAGCGCCATCGTCCCCATCACGCGATCCGCCATGAGCCTCGATGAGGCGCTCGCGACAGGCCCGGCCAACCTGGAGCAGGCCGCCGCCACCACCATGCGGCTCATCGGTGTCGGGGCGCGACGGCGCGCGGCGCTGTGAGGCGACTGGCGTGAGGCCGCGCTCCTTGAGCGCCGCCGTGTCGCGGGCCGCGCCCCCCACCGACGTGACGGGGTGGCGCCGGCCGGCCGCGACGGCCACCATGGCGCCCCGCCAGGCCGCGCGGCGCCGGCTCGTCGCGCAGCCGCGATCCCGCGGCGAATGCCGTGGGCACGGCGATCACGCCGAGCGCCCACCACGGGAACCCCGGCGAGCGCCCTGCGGCGGGCAGTGTCAGGGTCGGGTCCACGGGGGCGTCCGGGCCTCGAACGCGCACGCCGCGCACCAGGAGCCGGTGCGAGTTCACCCCGATCGGGGTGCACGTCACCAGGGTCACGTGGTCCTCGCCCGCGATGGGAAGCAGCGACGCGGTGTCGGTGGGCTCGACCGTGCGGATCTGATCGACCTCGTAGGTGAGCACCTCGCCCAGCACGCTGATGGTGAAGCGGTCGCCGAGCCGCACCTCGTGCAAGGCGTCGAAGATGTCCGCCTCGACCCGCCCGGAGTGCCCCGTCAGGACGGCATGGGCGCCGGCTCCGCCCACCGGCAGTGAGCTGCCGACCAGGTGGCCCACGCCGCGGGCGAGGACCTGCTCGCTCGTCCCGTGGTAGACGGGAAGATCCACGCCGACCGCCGGGATGCTCACACGCGCCATGACCTGCGTCGCGTCGAGTTGGCCCAGGTAGTCCGCGCCGGGCGCGGTGGAGCCCGGCGCGTAGGGGTCGTCGAGCGAGGCGCGCGCGAGGCTCGCGTTGAACTCCCGCGCGCGGCGCAGCGCGTCAGCCTTGGCCTGCTCGGGAAGGCGGGTGACGCTCTCGACGTAACCCGCGACCTCGGCGCCGTGCGCCCACGCGGACAGCCATGCCGCCGCGGCCGGAAAGAACAGGATCCCGGCTCCGAGCGTCGCCCCCACGAGCGTCAGCAGGCGCCGCCGGGCGTGCGGTCGCCCCGCCTGCCGCCGCGGGTGGGGCGCAGCGTGGTGGGCCCCACTCGATCGCGATGCCAACTCAGGGCCCTCCTGCCGGAGTGCGGGGGGACCGGGGAGTGGGGAACCGACCCGTCACCGGTCCCCCACCCCCAGGCCGTCAGACCTCGCCCGACGGGCGACGGCGACGCGTCACGAGCAGGGCCATGCCGACGATGATGAGCGCGCCCGCGAGCAGGAGCATCCCCGTCCCCGCCCCACCAGTCAGCGGGAGCCCGAAGCCCGTCGTGACAGGCAGGTTCACGATGGTGCGGACCGTCTCGCCCTCGCTGACGACAGCGACCTCAAACGGCTCCGCGAGCGGCGTGTACCCGACCGGCGCCGCGGTCTCCGCAATCCAGTACGACTGGTAGCCCGGGTCGCCGACCGCCACCGGGACGCCGTCGCTGAAGTCGGAGTACCGCAGGCCGGTGAAGGTCAGGGAGCCGTCGGCGCCCGTCGTGCCCGTCGCGATCGCGTTGACCCCCGCGCGGGCGTCAGCCTGCGTGAGGTACACCGCGAACTGCGCTCCGGGGAGCACGGCGCCCTGCTCGGTCTCGGCCCGCTTGACGAGCGTGATCGAGCCCCACTTGGTCTCGACCTCGGGGGTTGTGACCGGGCCGCCGGGCTCGCCCGGCGCGGCCTGAAGGCTCGCCGCGTTCGGGTAGACGATGGCGGTGTTGGGGATCTGCCCCGTGGCATTCGCCTTGGTGGCGATGACGACCTTGACCTGCTCGGCGCTGCGGTCCGCGAGCGTCGCAAGACCCTGCGCGGTGAACGCCACGACCACCGTGCTGGTCGCCGGATGGAACTCGACCGTGTAGTCCTCGGGCGCCAGCGGCGCCTGCCCGGTCAGGGACACCGTGGCGTCCTGATAGTCCAGGCGCGCGTCCAGCATGTCGACGATCAGGTACGTGTCGATCACGGGCACGTCGGGGATGTCCGCGACGATGGTCCACATCACGTCGTGGAACAGCGCCGAGGGGTCGTCGTCGACCGTCTTGGTCGCGCCGACGATCGAGTTCTTGGGATACGCGTGGACGTCGTAGAGCCACGCCGTCCCCTCGCCCGGGTCGGTCATCGGCACCGTGATCAGGAAGGGGCTCGCGGCGGTGGCGCCGGCGGGGTAGACGGTCTCGGTGACCAGGTACACGCCCACCGGCAGGTTGGCGGCGACCGCCACGCCCTGCGGGCCGTCCGTCCCGGTGGTCACCTGCCTCACGACCCCGAACGGTTCTGCCTGGGCGACCTCAGGTGTGAGCCCGGACAGCGCCCGCCAGCCCGCGTTCGTGGTCAGGTCGTAGGCCCCGTCCACGCCGAGGACCTGCGCGACCGTGAACGTGACCCCGTCCATCGGCTCGACGCCATCCGGCTCCTCCTGGACGGCGCCATCCCCCGGCGTCGTCGGTGTGGTCGTCGTCGCGTACTTGTGGATCGTGATCGAGCCCTTCGCCTTCGGGTCGATCACCGGGCTCGGGTCCGCGGCGCGGGCCGTCCCCGCACCGAGCGTGAGCGCGAGCGCGCCCATGAGCGTGGCGAGGGCGGCGCTGCGCAGACCGCGGCGGATCGTCATATGCACCTTCTTCTCCTTCGGATCGGGCGTGTGTGGCTGGGGAGCACGGCGTGCGCGGCTCATCGGTCCGCCGCCTGGGCGCGACGGGAGCCGCCGCCCGCCGTGCGGCGTCCGGCGATGAGTCCCGCGGCGACCAGCGCCAGTACGGCGCCTCCGCAGAGCCAGAAGGCCAGGTCTCCGGGTCCGCCGGTCAACGGGAGCGTGAGGGTGCGCCGGTCCGTCACGGTGATCAGACCCATGCCGTCGCCGGAGTCGGAGACGGCGATCTGCGTGCTCGCCGCGGGATCCGTCAGCGTCACGCCGCCGTCCTCGGCCACCTCGAAGCGCACCGGAGCCGCGAGAAGGTCAAACCCGTCGGGCGCCGCGACCTCTTCGAGCCAGTACGCGCCCGGCTCGATCGCGCCGGTCACAAACAGGCCGGTCTCGCCCTCGACCGCGACGAGCGTCGGATCCGTGAGCACGGCGCCCGGCGCGTGGGCCTCGTCGGCCCTCAACACGAACTGGGCGCCCGCGAGCGCCGCGCCGTCATCGCCGACCTTCGCGACGTACAGATAGCGCACGGGGTGTTCGGTCCCGGGCCCGTCGGGCTCGTCGCCTGCGACCACGACATTGCGCAGCAGGTGGTCGCCCGCGCCGTCGCCGACCGGCTTGACCCGGACCGTGTACGCGACCTGTGTGTCCGCGCTCAGGACGCCCGTGATGTGGAGCGAGTCGGCCAGGCGTTCGACGCTCAGGCCGCCGTCGTCGATGATCCCGACGAAGTCGGCGTCGTCGAGCACAGCGCCGAGCCGATCGGTGAAGTCCACCTGCGCCTCGCCCGTCCCGCTGTGGTCGAAGGCGAGCCGGTAGGTGACGACCTGCCCTGGACCCACCGTGGTCCCGGACGCGGGGTCAGCGGTCTTGTCGACGGTGACGGCGGCCGAGGGGAACTGGTCCCCCAGCCCCGTTCCGCCCGCGTCCTTGCGCACGATCGTCGTCGTCACGCCCTCCTGGGTCGTGCTTGTGCGCACCGACGCCGCGTTCGAGTAGGACGTGAGGGTCTTGTCGGTGACGCGCACCCAGTACACGAACTGCGCGTACCTGCCCGACGGGACCGGCGAGACGGTGAACGTCATCTGCTGTGCGCCCGCCTCAGCGCCGCACGCGATGGTCACCGCGGAGCCGACCTGCTCCGGCGTCTCGGGCGCTGTCCCGGTCGGGACCATGCCCGTGGCGGGGTCGAACGCGTAGAACAAGACCCGCGGCATGGTGACCTTCGGGGCCGTGTCGTCGCCGGGGCAGATGAACTCCTGCCCTGGCCCGAGCGTGTCGACCACCGTGACGGTCTGCAGCGGTCCGCCGGGCGAGGACACGTAGTACTGCAGGTAGTCACCCTCGGCGCCGGTGATCCCGCTTCCCGGGTCGCGCCATGTGCCGCCCTTGTACGGCTTGGTCCGGTCGATCTTCTCGACCGAGCCGCCCGAGGAGCCGACCTCGATCTCGATGGTCGACTCGAGCCCGTACTCGACCACGACCGTCGACCCGGGTTGCGCGTCGTAGGAGAGCCGGACCTCGAAGAACGCGGTGCCGCGGACGTTCTGCCGCTCGTCGGCGTACTGCGTGAGGGTGAACGTCACCAGGCCGTCTTCGACGACGGCTCGCGCCGCCACGACCGGCGCGCCGTTCGCGTCCCGGACCGGATCGCCGTGCTCGTCCACGGCCGGCAGGTCGAAGGCCGTCGTGATGCGGACGAGCTCTCCGGGCAGCGCCAGGGTGAAGGTGTCGCCGGCCGTCGCGCTGTCCGGAACCGCCCAGGTCAGATCGAGGCGCAGGCTCTGACCGGGTTTCGGGTTGGCGGGCGTGACGGTGACCGTCTTGATGGCGTCGTCGATGACGTCAGCACGGGCGGGCGCCGCCCCCCACCCGAACGCGACGACGAGCGAAGCCGCCACCGCACACGCCATCAGCCGGGTCGTGGAGCGCAACCGCCGCCAGGAGACCTTCATCTGCCACCTTCCCTCGTCGTCCTGATCCGCACGGATGGGTGCGGACGCGACTGAGTGTGGGTTGGCGCTGCATGCCCGACGGACGGCCGACTGGACATGCGGTGGGCCGCAAGGGGCGCTAGGGCGCGCGGGGCCGCGATGACTTCGCAGGTCACGGACCACTCGGTGTCGTGGCGACTCTCGTGGCGGGGCGCCGGATGCGAACGTTTGGCGTCGGCGCCTTGGCCACCGCGCGTCACCGCACGTCCATTTTCTGCCGGTCGAGAGCGATATCACGCCATCTGTGCCAGCCTCCGAGCGTGCCCGACGCCGGCCCCACCCACCGTCCGCCCACCGACCATCAGTTCGGGAGCGAGGAGGAGGTCGGTCTGCGCCCATCCCCGCACCCGCCTGCGACGACCACCGACGCCCCGGCCGACGCCCGGACGCTCATGCGCTTGGTCGGCACGCCAGGTCTGGTCGCCTTCGGCGGCACGGCGCGCACACGAGCCGACCGTGAGCGGTTCCGCCTGACGCTCGCCCTGTCGCGGTTCGGCGGGCTCACGGTGGCGCACGCCCGACACACCGCGGTGGCCGTGCTGCGCGAGGGTGACAACTTCGGCCGCCCGGGGCGCGCCGTGCGCCTGCTCATCATGCTCGAGGGAGAGGTCCGCCTGAGCGTGGCGGGGGGCTCGGTCCGCGTCGGCCCCGGCGGAGGCGCCCTCCTGCACGGGTGGGACGAGTACGTGTACGAGAGCGCGGGCGACGTCTCCCGTGTCCATCTCGACGCCGACGTCGAGGGGCCGCCGTTCGCGGACGCGCTGCGGAACGTGCCCGCCCTCGTGTGGGCCGGGGACTGCCCCGTGCTGCGCGCCGCCGGCGCCGCACTGGCGGAGATCGTCCGGCACGACGAGGGGGGCGTCAGCTCGGCGACCCGCGGCTCGATGGGGCGCCTGGCGCAGTCGGTGCTGCTCGCCGTGCTGGCGTCGCCGCCCGGCGGCGCGCCCACCCCGGCGCGCGAGCGCAACCGGACCCGCGTGCTGGAGCACATCGCCGCGCGGCACACCGACCCCGATCTCTCGCCGGTCACGATCGCGCGCGACCTGGGCATCTCGATGCGCTCGCTCCACCGCCTCTTCGAGTCCGCCGACCAGGGCGTCGCCGAGCACATCGCGGCGGCGCGCCTCGAACACGCGCTCGCGTTGTTGAGCGATCCGAGCCTCGGACAGACGCCGATCGAGAGGATCGCGCTCCGGGCGGGGTTCGGCTCGGTCGCGCGGATGCGGCGGGTGGTGCGCACAGCCACGGGTCTGAGCCCCACGGCCGTACGCCAGCGAAGCGCCACAGCGGCGACAGGCTCGCACTGACCGGGCCGGGCCCGAGGCGACACGCCGCGCCGGATGGTCGTCGCCCACCCCGCCTCGTAGGGTCCGTCCATGAACCCCTGGCTTGAGGCGATCGGCTGGCTCGGCTCCATCCTCGTCGTGCTGTCCCTCACGCAGGCGCGCGTGCTGCGCTTTCGATGGCTCAACCTCACCGGCTCGGTCATCGCGACGGTGTACAACGCCGTCGTCGGCATCTGGCCGTTCGTCGCGATGAACGCGGCGATCGCGCTCATCAACGTGTACTGGCTGTGGCGGCTGCACCGCACCCGCCACGACGCTGCGACGTACGAGGTGGTCGAGGTCGCGCCCGACGACGCCTATCTGCTGCACGTGCTGCGCACACACGCCGAGGACATCGCGCATTTCGCCCCCGCGTTCGCGGCCGTGCCCGGCGACGGCGAACGGCGCTCGGCGTTCCTGGTCCAGCGCGGCGACGAGACCGTGGGCGTGGTCGAGGTGGGCGACGCCGGGAACGGCACGGGCGTCGTCCTGCTGGACTGGGTGTCACGGCGCTTCCGCGACTTCACTCCCGGGGAGTTCGTCTACCGCCGCTCGGGCGTGTTCGCGGCGCAGGGGTTCACCCGGCTCCTGGTCCCACCCACGGCGCGCGCCGACGAGCGCTACCTGACCCGCGTCGGCTTCGTCCCCGCGGACGGCGGCTGGATCCACCCGGTCACCGCCGAGGCGTAGCGCGCGACGGCTACTCCTGGCCGTAGAAGACGCGCTCGACGACGGCGCGCGCCCGGCGTGCCGTGCGCAGGTACAGCTCCTCAAGCTCGGCGCCGTTGTCCACGTCGCCCAGCACGCGCGCGACGCCCGTCAGATCGCGCCGGTCGTGCGGCAGCACGTCGGTCGCCACCCCGGTGACCCGGCCCGACCACAGCACGACGGCGGAGCGCAGCCGCGAGGCCAGCGCCCACGCGTCGCGCAGCGCCCGCGCGTCGTCGGCGGTGAGCAGCCCGGCCGCCTCGGCGGCGTCGAGCGCGGCGACGGTTCCGGTCGTGCGCAGCGACGGCGTCTCGTGCGCGTGCTGCAACTGCAGGAGCTGAGCGGTCCACTCGACGTCGGAGACCCCGCCCCGCCCCAGCTTGAGGTGCCGCTCGGGCTCCACGCCGCGGGGCAGGCGCTCGGCCTCGACACGCGCCTTGATGCGCCGCACCTCGCGCACCTGGGCGAGCGGCAACCCGCCCTGCGGATAGCGCACCGGGTCGACCAGCTCCACGAACCGCTCGGCGAGCTCGCTCGCGGGGCCCCCCACCGCGGCCCCCGCGACGGGCCGCGCGCGCAGGAGGGCCTGCGCCTCCCACACCGAGGACCAACGCTCGTAGTACTCGGCGTAGGAGGCGAACGTCCGCACCAGCGGACCTTGGCGACCCTCGGGCCGCAGGTCGGCGTCCACGGGCAGCGTGGGCTCGGGCCCGACGGCGCCGAGCAGCTCGCGCACCCGGGTCGCCGTCGTCAGGGCGAACCGTCCCGCGACCTGCGGGTCGGCGCCGGGCACGGGGTCGTGCACGAACATGACGTCCGCGTCCGAGCCGTAGCCCATCTCGCGCCCGCCCAGGCGTCCCATAGCCACCACGAGCATGTGCGTCGGGTTCGCCGCCGGGTCCTGCTCCATCCCGAGCTCGTCGCGGGCGACGTGCTCGGCGACCCGCAGCGCGCCGCGCAGCGCGAGGTCGGCGGCGTCGGAGATCGCGGCGGCGGCGCCGACCGGATCGAGCAAGCCGAGCAGCTCGGCCGCCCCGGTGCGGGCCAGCTCGCGGCGGCGCACCGCGCGCAGGCTGGTCGCGGCCTGTTTGGGCTCCTGCGCGCGCCGCAGGATGGCGTCGGCCTCCGCGGCCAGCCGCTCAGGCCCACGCGGTTCGAGCCCCGACGGGTCGTCGAACCACTGCACCGACTCGGGTGAGCGTCCGATGGCGTCCGCCAGGTAGCGCGAGGAGGCCAGCACGTGCGCGAGCGACTGTGCGGCCGAGCCGGAGTCGCGCAGCAGCTTGAGGTACCAGTGGGTCGAGCCGAGCTCGTCGGACAGTCTGCGGAACGCGAGCAGTCCGGCGTCCGGGTCCGCGCCCTCGGCGAACCATCCCAGCAGCACCGGCAGGAGCTGGCGTTGCAGCGCGGCCCGGCGCGAGGTCCCCTCGGTCAGCGCGACGACGTGCCGTGTGGCTCCGTCCGGGTCGCGGTAGCCGATGGCGGCGAAGCGCTGTCGTGCGGCCTCGGGGGCGAGCGACACCTCGTCGTCGGACAGGTGCGCGTAGGCCGGAAGCAGCGGGCGGTAGAAGACCGCCTCGTGCAGCGAGCGGACCTCGCGGCGGGTGGAGCGCCAGCGCTCGATCAGCCCCTGTGCGCCGTCGGCGCGCAGGCCGAGCGCGCGGGCGAGGCGGCGCAGGTCCTCCTCGGACGTGGGCAGCAGGTGGGTGCGGCGCAGTCGGAACAGCTGCACGCGGTGTTCGAGCGCGCGCAGGAACCGGTAGCAGACCGCCAGGCGTGCGGCGTGGTCACGGCCCACGAACCCCGCCGCGGCGAGCGCGGACAGCGCGGCGATGGTGTTGGGCGAGTGGATCGCCTCATCCGAGCGCCCGTGCACCAGTTGGAGCAGTTGCACCGTGAACTCGACGTCGCGCAGGCCGCCGCGACCCAGTTTGATCTGCCGGTCCGCCTCGGCCGCGGGCACGTGCTGCTCGACACGTCGGCGCATGGCCTGCGAGTCCTCGACGAAGTGCTCGCGCGCGACCGCCCGCCAGACCAGCGGGTCGACGGCGGCGCGGTAGGCGCGCCCCAGCTCGACGTCGCCCGCCACGGGCCGCGCCTTGAGCAACGCCTGGAACTCCCAGGTCGCGGCCCAGCGGTCGTAGTAGGCGAGGTGGCTCGACAGCGTGCGCACCAGTGGCCCGGCCTTGCCCTCGGGTCGCAGCGCCGCGTCGACCTGCCACAGCGCCGGCTCGGCCGAGGGGCCGCCGCACACCTTCTGCAGCGTGGCGGCCAGTCGGGCGCCCACGGCGAGGGCCTGCTCCTCCGGCGCCGCGGCGCCGTCGGGGCCGACGCCCGGCTCGACGACGTAGATGACGTCGACGTCCGAGACGTAGTTGAGCTCGCGCCCGCCCGTCTTGCCCATGCCGATGACGGCCAGGCGAGCGGCAGCGTGGTCGGGGTGCTGCGCGCGGGCGATCGCGAGCGCGGCCTCGAGCGCGGCCGCGGCGAGGTCGGCGAGAGAGGCGGCGACCGACGGCAGCAGCGACAGCGGCTCGGTGGCCGTCAGGTCGTCGGCCGCGAGGTCCAGCAGGCGCGCGCGGTAGGCGCGCCGCAGGGCGTCGGTCGCGGTGCGGGCGCCGTCGTCGGGCCACTGTCCCGGCGCGGCGCCGGCCACCGGCGCCGCGGCGTGGGCGTCGGCGCCGACGGCGGTCAGCAGCTCGGCGCGCACGGCGACGGGGTCCGCGCCGACGCCGGGCTCGCCGATGTGCGCCAGCAGCTCAGGCCGGCGGATGAGCTCGTCGCCCAGCGCGGCGGAGGCGCCCAGGACGGCGAGCAGCCGGCGTCGGCGCTCCCCGGCGTCCGCGAGCACCCGGGCGAGCTCGGGCGCGCCCGGCGTCGCCGCGAGGCGCACGAGCTGGAGCAGCGCGAGGTCCGGGTCGGCGCTCGCGCCGATCGCGTCGAGCACCCCGTCGGCGTCGTCCGGCAGGACGGCGACCAGCGCGGCGTCGTCCCATAGCCCGGCCGACCTGCTCAGGTCCGCGAACCCCGCCCGCAGCAGACGGCGCGTGGGGCTCTCGCGGCGACCGGCGCGCGTCACAGGAACTGCAGGAAGCGGTGCAGCTCGTAGGGCGTGACCTGCGCGCGGTACGCGTCCCACTCGGCCCGCTTGTTCGCCAGCACGTACCGGAACACGTGCTCGCCCAGGGTCTCGGCCACGAGCTCGGAGCGCTCCATGACCGCGATGGCCGCGTCGAGGTTCTGCGGCAGCGGCGTGATGCCGAGCGCGCGCCGCTCGGCGTCGGTCAGCTCCCAGACGTCGTCCTCGGTCGCGTCGGGCAGCTCGTAGCCCTCCTCGACGCCCTTGAGCCCGGCCGCGAGCATGACCGCGAAGGCCAGGTAGGGGTTGGCCGCCGAGTCGATGCCGCGGTACTCGATCCGCGAGGAGTTGCCCTTGCCCGGCTTGTACATGGGCACGCGCACCAGGGCCGAGCGGTTGTTGTGCCCCCAGCACACATAGCTCGGCGCCTCGGCGCCGCCCCACAGCCGCTTGTAGGAGTTGACGTACTGGTTGGTCACGGCGGTCACCTCGGCCGCGTGGACGAGCAGGCCCGCGATGAACTGGCGGCCCGTCTTGGACAGCTCGAACTGCGCGCCGGGCTCGTGGAACGCGTTGCGGTCCCCCTCGAACAACGAGACGTGCGTGTGCATGCCCGAGCCGGGGTGCGCCGCCAGCGGTTTGGGCATGAACGTCGCGAAGACGCCCTGTTCGAGCGCGACCTCCTTGACCACGGTGCGGAAGGTCATGAGGTTGTCGGCCGTGGTCAGCGCGTCGGCGTAGCGCAGGTCGATCTCGTTCTGGCCGGGGCCGGCCTCGTGGTGGGAGTACTCCACCGAGATGCCCATCGACTCCAGCATCGAGATCGCCGCGCGGCGGAAGTCGTGCGTTGACCCCCGGGCCAGGTGGTCGAAGTATCCGCCGTTGTCGACGGGCACGAGCGGGGCGTCGGGGCCCGACATCTGCTCGAAGAGGTAGAACTCGACCTCGGGGTGGGTGTAGAAGGTGAACCCCTTGTCGCTCGCGCGGGCCAGCGCGCGCTTGAGCACGTTGCGCGGGTCCGCGAGCGACGGCTCGCCGTCGGGCGTGAGGATGTCGCAGAACATGCGGGCCGTGCCGTGCCGGTCGCCGCGCCACGGAAGCACCTGGAACGTCGTCGGGTCGGGCTTGGCGATCATGTCCGCCTCGTACACGCGGGTCAGGCCCTCGATGGCCGACCCGTCGAACCCGATGCCCTCACCGAACGCCTGCTCGAGCTCCGCCGGCGCCACCGCGACCGACTTGAGCACCCCGAGGACGTCGGTGAACCAGAGCCGGATGAAGCGGATGTCGCGCTCCTCGACCGTGCGGAGCACGAACTCCTGCTGCCTGTCCATGCGCCTATCCTGCCCGACAACTGTTGCGGGCGAGTGACACGGTCATGCGCGCCGGCCTGCGTCGTCGCCGCCGTCGGCCCAGTCGGCGTCCTCCTGGTCCCACGCGTCGCTGCGGCGGCGCGCGCTGTCCAGGGCGCGCGCGGCCTCCTCACGCGTCGGGTAGGGGCCCATGAGGTGGCTCCACGACGACTGCCGCCCCTGCTCGACCTCGCCGGTGCGCGTGTTGAACCAGTACTCCGGCGACATCACCGGATCGCTCTCCTCGCTCATGTCTCGATCCTGCACCACTATGTGCCCATGGCACAGCATCTCGCCTTCGGCATCGACATCGGCGGCTCGGGCATCAAGGGCGCTCCGGTCGACCTGGAGACCGGCGCGTTCGCGGCTGGTCGCGTCCGCATCCCGACGCCCGAGCGCAGCACCCCCGAGGCGGTCGCCGAGGTGCTCGCCGAACTGGTCGGGTCGTTCGACCTGCCGAAGAAGGCCGCCGTGGGCGTCGCGTTCCCCGCACCCATGGACCACGGCGTGGTGCGCTTCATCGCGAACCTCGACCAGTCGTGGAAGGGCGTCGACCTGCCCGCGCTGTTGCACGAGGCGACCGGACGCGAGGTCACCGCCGTCAACGACGCCGACGCCGCGGGCATCGGCGAGCAGCGGTACGGCGCCGCGAAGGGGAAGGACGGCACGGTGCTGGTCGTCACGCTCGGCACCGGCATCGGCTCGGCGCTCCTCGTCGACGGCGTGCTCGTGCCCAACACCGAGTTGGGCCACCTGGAGATCGACGGGTTCGACGCCGAGTCGCGGGCGGCCGACTCCGCCCGCGAGCGCGAGGGGCTCGACTTCCCCGCGTGGGCGCAGCGCCTTCAGCGGTACTTCGAGACCGTCGAGATGCTCCTGTCGCCCGACCTCATCGTGGTGGGCGGCGGTGTCTCCAAGAAGCACGCTCAGTTCCTGCCGCTGCTCAACCTGCGCGCCGAGATCATTCCGGCGCAACTGCGCAACGCCGCCGGCATCGTCGGGGCGGCGGCGCTGGCGGCGTCGGACGCCGAGCGGGCGAAGAAGAAGCGGCGCAAGCGCTGAGGCGCCCGCCGGGCGGCGAGGGTCACCGCATGCGCGCCCGGTCCTCCCGGATGACGCCGTCGACCCCGACCATGCGCAGCACGTCGGCCACGGCGGCCGGCGGGTTGCGCACCGTCACAGCCAGCCCCTCGTCGCGGCCGAGCCGACACATCTGAACCAAGAACGCCACACCGGCGGAGTCGATGAAGCCGATGCGCGTCGCGTCGACCACCACGGGAAGATCTCGCTCCAGCGCGCCGGCGAGCGCCTGGCCCGCCTCGGCGCGCAGCGCCGCGTCGATCTCGCCCCACATCTGAACCACGCTCGCCTCAGCGCCGCGCACGAGGTCGATGCCTCCGACGCGCGTGCCTATGACAGTCATTGCCTGTCCCTCCAGTCCTTGCCCCGGCCGGATTGTCGACCGTGCGGGCGGGCGGCGTCCTTGCCGCGTGTTTGCGACCGTACACCCAAGATGGGACATCACGGAACAGTGCTTTGCGACCTGTTGGCGCAAGACCCGCAGTTTTCATCCCATCTCGCCCTGCGCGAACGGGCGCGGCGACGTACGGGTCGCTCAGCCGCGCAGTGCGATCAGGTACGTCAGATAGGCGCCGTAGAGCAGGACGAACGCGACGCCCTCAACCCGGGAGATGCGCCGCCCCGTGAGGAAGACCGGCACGCACAGGAGCGCCGCGCCCGCCATGAGCGGCAGGTCCACGCTCACCAGTTGCGGGTCGACGTCGACGACCGAGGGGCCGAAGAGCAGCGAGCCTCCGAGGATGAACGTCAGGTTGTAGGTGCTCGACCCGATGAGGTTGCCCACCGCGATCGACCGGCCGCCGCGCACCGTCGCCGTGATCGTCGTGGCGAGCTCGGGCAGCGAGGTGCCGATGGCCACGACCGTCAGCCCGATGAGCGTCTCCGAGACCCCAAAGACCTCGGCGATCTCGACGGCGGCCGTGACCAGCCAGTCGGCCCCCAGCACGATGACCGCGATGCCCGCCAGCAGGAGCGCCAGGTCGGCCGCCGTCGACCGCATGGTGGACGGCAGCGCCTCCTCGTCGGCGTGGGCCGCCTCGACGCGGGCGGCGACCCCCGACGACGCCTCACGCCGTGCGGTGACCAGGAGCAGGGTCGTATAGCCGATCGCGATGGCGAGCAGGAGCACGCCCTCCCACGTCGACAGGGCGCCGTCGAGCGACAGCAGCAGCAGGAGGACCGCCGAGCCGACCATGGCCGGCAGGTCGAGCCGGAAGGTCTGGCGCTGCAGTGTGATGGGGCGGATGGCTGCCGCCAGGCCCAGGATGAGCAGCAGGTTCACCATGTTGGTCCCGGCGATGTTGCCGAGCACCAGCGAGCCCTGCCCACGGGACATCGCGTCGATGCCGACGGCGAGCTCGGGCGCCGACGTCCCGATCGAGACGACGGTGAGGCCGATGATGAGCGGGGAGATGCCGAGTCGGCGCGCCAGGCGCGTGCCGTAGCGCACGACGAACTCGGCTCCGCCGATGAGGAACACCAAGCCGCCGAGCAGCGTCAGGACCGTCACAGGGCCACCACCTCCGCGGACCATCGTGCCCTGCCGCACGGCGACATGGACGCTGGTCAGCGTCTCGTGTCGCATCCTGCGGCGGTGCGGACAGGCCACAAAGCCGCGGGCGGCGCGCCGGGGCCTCGCGCCGACGCGATCGCGGGGTCAGCCGACGGTGAAGATCGGCAGGCAGAGCACGACGCCGAAGATCGCGCCCAGGATGAGCGGGCGGGCGAGGGCGCGTCGCGCGGCCGTGGGGGCTGCCGCGGTGCGCGCGAGCGCGGTCGCGACGTCGTCGAGCTCTCGAAGCGTCGTGGGGGCTGCGGTGGTCGTCGTCATCGGGGTCGTCCTCCTCGGGTTCGAGGACGACACTCCGACTCAACGTGGGCACACCTGAGAGCGTCGACGGCCATCTGAGTGGGCGCCGAGGGCACGGTGAGTGCCGAACGGCGACAACGGCGGGCCACACACGCCGATGTGCGCCCGGGGCCGACGGCGACTGTGCCGGGCGGCGTCGAGGCGCCGCGAGACGGCCCGCGCGGGTGTGGGGTGAGTGCGGGGTGGGTGCGGACGAGCCGGTCTGTACGCCGGGTTCTGTGCCCGCCTCAGGTCGCCCCGAGGCGGGTGACGGTCATCCATCTAGGCCCTGCGTCGCCGCAGGGCTCAAGCGGTCTACCCGACTGCGTCTCCCGAGGGAGTCGGGCGGGCCGCCCTCAACCGCAGTCTGTCTGACCTTGCTCCAGGTGGGGTTTACCGAGCCGCGCCTGTCACCAGGCGCGCTGGTGGTCTCTTACACCACCGTTTCACCCTTACCGCCCGGCTCGCGCCGGGTGGCGGTCTGTTCTCTGTGGCACTGTCCCGCGGGTCGCCCCGGGTGGCCGTTAGCCACCACCTTGCCCTTCGGAGCCCGGACGTTCCTCGGGGCCCGTCTCCGGGCCACGCGACCGTCCGACCGACTCGTCCGCGCCTCGAAGTGTAGTGGCCTCGGCGCGTGCGCCCGGCACCGCGAAGGGTGTTGTGGTCGAGTACTTGATGACATACAGTACTTGCTGTGACACAGCCTCCCCCGGACCATGCCGACGACGCGTTCGCCGCCGACCTGCTGCGCGGGCACACCGACACGATCGTGCTCGGAGCGCTGCGCTCCGGCGATCGCTACGGCTTCGAGATCTACAAGACGATCCGTGACGCGACCGGCGGGGCCCACGAGATCAAGGAGGCCACCCTCTACGCCACCTACCGCCGCCTCGTGAAAGACGGCCTTGTCGAGGCGTACTGGGGCGACGAGTCCCAGGGCGGTCGCCGCAAGTACTACCGGATCACCGACGCCGGCCGCGCCGTCTACCGCTCGAGCGTGGCCGCGTGGGTCGCCACCCGCGACGTCATCGACGAACTGCTTGAGACGCGCTCCGACACTCACCGAAAGGGTCAGCCCCGATGACCACCGTCCACCGCCTGCTCGACGAGGCGTTCGCGGGCGTGCCCCAGTCCCCCGAGGTCGCCGACCTCAAGGAGGAGATGCGCGCCGGCCTGCTCGACCGGGCCGCCGAGCTCGAGGCCTCGGGCCTGTCGGCCGACGACGCCGCACGCCGCGCCGTCGCCGAGCTGGGCGACGTCGGAGCGCTCGTCGCCGAGGTGTCCGGCGCGTCCGCCGGCCGCCGCGGCGCCGCCGACCCCGCGCCCGACACCGCGCCCGACCCCGTGGCCGACGAGGGCTCGCCCGCCTGGGCCGTCGCCGAGCGCCTGCGCGCCCTGCACCACGTCCGGCCCCGCCCGTCGTTCGTCGTCTCCGTCACGCTCGCCGCGCTCGTCGCCGCAGGCGCCGTCGCGGCGCTCGCCCTCGTGCTCGCGGGAGTGCTCGCCCTGACCGGGACCGCCGCGACGTTCGGGCTCTCGGCCCTCGCCGCCATCGCCGCGGGATGGATCGTGGGGTCGTCGCTGCGCCAGGAGACCACGCGCAACCACCCCGTCCCGGCGGGCCGGGCCGCCGGCTACGGCACGGCGACGGCGCTCGCGGTGGCCGGAGGCGGCGTCGTGACCACGTCACTGCTCGACGCAGACCTCGACGCCGGCGCCGCCTGGCCGCTGGGCGGCGCCGTGCTGCTCGTGCTCGGCGCGCTCGCTCTCACCTGGCTCGGCGTCACCCAGACCAACCGCACCAAGGCATGGGCGCGCGAGGCCGCCCGCGCGCACCACGGCGACGACCGGTTCTCGCAGGACCCCGCCGCGGCCGCCCGCTTCGGGATGTACACCGCCGTGATCTGGGTCATGGCGTTCGTCGTCACGGCCGTGCTCGGCGTCGTGTGGACCTGGCGGTGGTCGTGGCTCACACTCGTCGCCGCCTGGGCCGTGACGATGCTGCTGCTCGCCCAGATGCTGTTCGGCAAAGACACGCAGCGCTGACAACCCGCGCTGACACAGAAGTCCCCGGGCGGCTGCCACCGCCCGGGGACCGCACCCAAGCCCGGCACTCCGCCGGATCCGAGACGCACTCCCACCCTACGGGGGCGCCGGGCTTCGTCCATGAGCCACTCCAGGAGGCAGACCCCATGCCCATCACGACAGCGCTGCCGCAGCGCCCCCGCACGTCCCCCGGCCCCGCGATCGAGGTCGCAGGGCTGACCAAGTCCTACCGCTCGCGCCATGGCGTGGTGCGCGCCCTCGACGGCGTCGACCTCGTCGTCGAGCCGGGCGCGGTGCTGGGCCTGCTGGGCCCCAACGGCGCCGGCAAGTCCACCACCGTGCGCATCCTGGCCACCCTCTCCCTGCCCGACGCCGGCACGGCCCGCGTGTCGGGCCACGACGTCGTGCGCGACGCCGCGGCGGTCCGGCGCGAGATCGGCTACGTCTCGCAGCGGCCCGTCACGCGCGGTTTGGACACCGGCCGCGAGAACCTCGAGCTCGCGGGGCGGCTGCACGGCCTGAGCCGCCACGCGGCGCGGGCGCGCGCCGGAGAGCTGCTCGACGCCTTCGGCCTGGGCGCGTCGGCCGACCGGCTGGTGCGCACCTACTCCGGGGGCATGGCCCGCAAGCTCGACGTCGCGGTCGGGCTCATGCACTCCCCCGCCGTCCTGTTCCTCGACGAGCCCACCACCGGCCTCGACCCCGAGGCGCGCGCGGAGCTGTGGGCGCTCGTGTCGCGCCTCGCGGCGGACGCCGGCATGTCCGTGCTGCTCACGACCCACTACCTCGACGAGGCCGACCACCTCGCGAACCAGGTCGTCATCGTCGACCGCGGGCGCGTCGTGACCAGCGGCACGCCCGACGCGCTCAAGGACCAGCTCCACGGTGACGGCCTCACGGTCGACCTGGACGAGGCTGACGACGCCGCGCGCGCCGCGGGCGTCGCCGCGCGCGTCGACGGGCTCAGCGAGGTCGGCGTCGACGGTCGCCTCCTGCGGGCGCGCGCGGCGTCGGGCGCCGTGACGCTGCCCACGCTGCTGGCGGCGCTCGATGCCGCGGGCGTGCGCGTGCGGGCCGCCGGGCTGGCGCGCCCGAGCCTCGACGACGTGTACCTGCACCACACCGGGCATGCGTTCGACACCGGACATCCGCGCGACACCGGGAGCCCGCTCGACACCGACTCCGCGCGCCTGGCGGTCGGGGCATGAGCGCCGTCACCCACACCGCGATGCTGGCCGCACGCGCGGCGCGCGGCACCCTGCGTGTCCCGGTCTTCGCGGCCATGCAGGTGGTCCAGCCGCTCATCTGGCTGCTGCTGTTCGGGCAGCTCTTCCAGGCGGTCGTCGACATCCCGGGGTTCGTCGCGCCCGGCGCGACCTACCTGGAGTTCATCACGCCCGGCGTGGTCATGATGACCGCCATGTTCGGCGCCGCGTGGGCGGGCACGGGCATCGTCGAGGACTGTGAGCGCGGGGTCATGGACCACCTGCTCGCGTCACCCGCCAGCCGCATGTCGATCCAGGTCGCGAGCCTGGTCTGGTTCTCGGCGGTCGCGGTGGCGCAGGCGCTCGTGGTGCTCGCCGTCGCGTGGGCGTGCGGGGCGCGGTTCGACGGCGGCGGCGCGGGCCTGCTCGTGCTGTTGCTCGGCGTCGTGCTGCTGACGTGCGTGTTCGCGGCGATGTCCAACGCCGTCGCGCTGGTCACCCGGCAGCAGGAGGCGCTGATCGGCATCTCGCAGGGGCTGACCATCCCGCTGATGTTCCTGTCCTCGGCGGTGATGGACACGCGCCTGTCTGCGGGCTGGGTCGCCACGGCGGCGAGGGTCAACCCCTTCGACTGGGCGGTGGTCGCGGGCCGTGAGGCGCTGACGGCCTCCCCCGACTGGGGACTGGTCTGGGGTCGGCTCGGCCTGCTGGCGGCCCTCGCCGTGGTGATGACGGGGCTCGCGACCGCGGCGTTCCGGGCGTACCGCAGCGCATCGTGACCGATCACCGCCGGCGCTGACCGGCGCCCGCGCAGCGGGAGCACGGCGGACACGTAGGGTGGTGCGCCGTGCTCCTGCTGCTTCCCCCGTCCGAGGGCAAGACCGCCGCTCCCGACGGCGCCGCGCCCGTCGACCTCGCCGCGCTCTCGCACGACGACGCGCTCGGCGCCCACCGCGCGCGCGTGCTGGACGCGCTGGCCCGCGCCAGCGCGGAGCCCGAGGCGACCACGACGCTCGGCGTGGGAGCGTCGCTCGCCGCCGAGGTCGCCCGCAACACCCGGCTGCGCGCCGAGCCCGCGGCGCCGGCCGCGCTCGTCTACACCGGTGTGCTGTACGCGGCGGCCGGGCTCGGCCGGGCGGTGGGCGACGGCCTTGCGGCGACCGACGACGTGCGCGTGCTCTCAGGCCTGTGGGGCGCCGTCGCGCCGGGCGACCGCATCCCCGCCTACCGGCTGTCGATGGGCGTCGACCTGCCCGGCGTCGGCAAGCTCGCGGCGACCTGGCGCGGACCGCTCGGCGACGCGCTCGACGCGCGCGCGGCGGGCGACGTCGTCGTCGACTGCCGTTCGGCCACCTACGCCGCAGCGTGGAGGCCCCGCCCCGGCACGGCCGAGTGGGTGAGTGTGCGGGTGGTGCGCGAGGCGGACGGGCGCCGGACCGTCGTCTCGCACAACGCCAAGCACACACGCGGCGTCCTGACGGGCCACCTGCTGCGGCGCGCCGGGGCGACGCCGCCAAGCGCCGACGCGCTGCTTGCCGCGGCGCGCGAGTTGGAGGGCGCGGTCATCGGCACGCAGGTCGGCAGCGGCCTGAGCTACCGGTTGGTGGCCGCCGCACTCCACCCCGCCCGCACCCGCACGGCGCCCGCGACGCTGGAGCTGGTCATCGCCTGAGGGCCCCCGTCGCCGGCGCGGTCACGTGGGGTGAGCCACCGTGACGACCTCGGTCGAGGCCGAGAAGTAGCGCAGGATCGTCAGCGAGCACGGGGGCACACGCAGGCTCGACCACCGCGCGGGGGGCATCGCCAGCGCGCGCCCGACAACCGTGCGAATCATCGCCGCGTGCCCTGCGACCACGACCGTGCGACCCGTCCCGGCGGCGCGCAGGTCCTCGATCGCAGCCGCGACGCGCACGCCCACCTGCTCGTACGACTCCCCGCCGGGCGGCGCGAACGTGCCCGTGGCGAACCAGCGCTCGAAGTCGCCGGGCCAGCGCTCCTCGACCTGGGCCGGGGTCAGCGACTCCCAGTCGCCGAACTCCATCTCGCGCAGGCGCTCGTCGACGGTCACCGGCAGTCCCAGGCGGCGTCCGACCGCGGCGGCGACCTCCTGGGTGCGCACCATGGGCGAGGCGGCGATGTGGCTCGGGCGAGGCAGGTCGGGCCACGCCTCGCGCAGCCGGTGGATCGCGTCGGCCGCGCGGGCCGCCTGCGTGCGGCCCTCGGCGGTCAGCGGCGGGCCGGGGACCTGGCCACCCGAGAGCCCGCCGACCAGCGTCAGCGGGGTGACGCCGTGGCGCACCAGCACGAGCGTCAGGGCGTCGGCGGGGTCGAGCGCCGAGAACGCGCCCGAGGGGCGCCACCCCGGCTCGTCGTCCGTCCGCGCCCCCAGCGTCTCGCCCGGCTCGGCCGTCGCATGCCCGGCGCCGGCGGGTCCCGTGGCGTGATCGCGGACGATGCGCGGCTCGCGCGTGTCCATCGCCTCGTTGGCGAGCGCGTCGGCCGCCGAGTTCTCCGCGCGCGGCACCCACGTGTACTCGACCTGCCCGGCCGGGAAGACCGCGCGCGCCTGCGTCGCGATCGCCCGCAGCGCCGCGTGCTTGATCTGCCACGCGCCGGTCATCTGCTCGACGACGAGCCGCGAGTCCATGCGCACGCGCACCCGCGCCGCGGGGTCGACCTCGCGCGCCGCCCGCAGTCCCTCCAGCAGCCCGGTGTACTCGGCGACGTTGTTGGTGGCCACGCCGAGGTATCCGGCCCGCTCGGCGAGCACGGCGCCGTCGACGCCGCGCACCAACGCGCCGTAGCCCGCGGGCCCGGGGTTGCCGCGCGAGCCGCCGTCGGCCTCGACCACCAGCTCCCGCGCGCCCTGGTCGCCGACCGGCCCGCCGACAGGCGCCGTCACTCGGTGACCCGCACGAGGATGCGACCGCACTCCTCGCACCGCACCACCTCGTCGGCCGCCGCCGACCGCGCGGCGGCCAGGTCGCCCGGGTTGAGCTCGAGCCCGCAGCCCTCGCAGCGCCCGCCGCGCAGCGCGGCCGCTCCGGTCCCTCCCAGGCGCGCGCGCAGGCGGTCATAGAGCGTCACGAGCGCGGCGTCGATCCCGCCGGCGGCCTCGATGCGCTCGGCCGCGAGCGCCGCGGCCTGCGCGCCGAGGTCGGCGAAGGCGGCGTCCCGCTCGGCCTCGGCCGCGCTCTTGGCGTCGACGAGCTCCTGGTGGGCGGCCTCGACCTTGTCGAGCGCCTCCTGGTGGGCCTCGAGCCGCTCCATGACGTCGAGCTGGACCTCTTCGAGAGCCGACTGGCGACGGCCGAGCGAGGCGAGCTCCTCGGTCACGGCGAGCGCGTCCTTGGCGCCGAGGGCGCCCGCGTCGATCCGCTGCTGGTCCTTGGCGGCGCGCGCGACCACCTGGGCGACGTCGGCCTCGGACTTGGCGAGCTCGCGCTCCAGGTCGCTCACCGCGGTGCGCGAGTCGACGAGCGAGCCGCGCAGGTCAGCGATGCGCTTGTCGAGCTCGGCGATCCGCGCGAGGGACGGGTGCGTGCGCCGTGTGTGGGCGAGCTGCTGCGCGCGCGTGTCGAGGGCTTGCAGGGACAGCAGCCGGAGCTGGTCCTCGGGGGCTGCAGTGGTCACCGCGGGTCCTTCCTGTCGGGCCTGCTGCGCGGCCTGAGGGCTGTCATGGAGCTGTCACCGTCGTCGTCCACGGGTCGGTGACGCGCGTGGAGACTGTGCAGGTCACGCTACCTTCCTCGCCCCGCGCCGCGAGACGTGCGGTGACGCCGGCCGTCAGGTCCGCCGCCGCATAGCGCAGCCACGGCCACTCGGAGGCGAAGTGCGCGGTGTCGACGAGGAAGGGCGTGCCGTCCTCGAACAGCGCGCGCTCGCGCAGTTCGGAGGCCGGGTGGTGGCGCAGGTCGGAGGTGACGTAGACGTCGACGGCCGCCGAGCGCACGGCGTCGAACAGCGAGTCACCCGACCCGCCGACGACGGCGGCGGTGCGCACCGTCGCGTCGAGGTCGCCGGCGACGCGCACGCCCTGCGCGGTGGCGGGCAGCGCGATGGCCACCCGCCGGGCGAACGCGCCCAGCGTGGTCGGCTCGGCGAGGCGGCCCACCCGGCCGACGCCGGTCTGGGCGCCTGCGGCGTGCGCGACGAGCGGCTCGCGGTCGACCAGCCCGACGGCGTCGGCGAGCGCGTCCGCGACGCCCCGCGGGGCGGCGTCGGCGTTGGTGTGCGCGTTGTACAGCCCGACACCGGCCGCCAGCAGGCGGTGCACGACCGACCCCTTGAAGGTGGTCGCGGCGACCGAGTGGACGCCCTTGAGGAACAGCGGGTGGTGCGTGACGACGAGGTCGGCGCCCACCTCGAGCGCCTCGTCGACGACGGTGGCGACCGGGTCGACCGCGAGCAGCACGTGGCGCACCGGGCGGGTGGGGTCGCCGGCCACGAGTCCGACCGAGTCCCAGGCCTCGGCCGTGTCCGGCGGGTACAGGCCGTCGAGCACGGCGACGACGTCAGCGAGCGTGGGGGCGGTCATGGGGCGAGACTACGGCGGCCTCTCGTCCGAAGTGGTTTCAGCAACTGCTAAAGTGGCCCCTCGTGCACACCCAGCCCCTGTACGCGATCAAGGCGGAGCTGTTCAAGGCGCTCGCCCATCCCGCCCGCCTCCAGGTGCTGGAGGTCCTGGCCGCCGACCCGGACCTCACCGCTCCCGTCGCGCGCCTGCTCGAGGTGACCGGCGCCGAGCCCTCGGCGCTGTCGCAGCACCTGGCGGTGCTCAAGCGCGTCGGCGTCGTCGACTCCGCGCGCACCGGCAACCTCGTCGACTACCGGCTCACCGAGCCGCTGGTCGCCGAGCTGCTCGTCGTGGCGCGCGCGTTCCTCCTCACCCGCCTCGCCGACGCCGCCACCGGCGCCCAGCTCGACGCCGTCCGCCAGCTCCCACCGCTGCCCGGCGCCTCCGCGCGCGGCGTGCTCGAGGCCGCCGAGGCCGCATTCGAGGGCGTGGCCCGATGATCCGCGACCTGCTTCCCGCCCGCGCCGACTACGACCTGCGCCCGCGCAGCGTCCTGGCCGACCTCGTCGCAGGCCTGACCGTCGGCGTCGTCGCACTGCCGCTCGCGCTCGCCTTCGGCGTCAGCTCGGGCGTCGGGGCCGCCGCGGGACTCGTCACGGCGGTCGTGGCGGGGATCGTCGCGGCGGTGTTCGGCGGCTCGGGGCTGCAGGTCTCGGGACCGACGGGGGCCATGGCCGTCGTCCTGGCGCCCGTCGTCGCCACGCACGGCCTCGGGTCGGTCGCGCTGGTCACCGTGATCGCCGGGGTTGTCGTGATCGCCGCGGGCGCGCTGCGCCTGGGCCGCATCGTCACCTACATCCCCTGGCCCGTGGTCGAGGGCTTCACCCTCGGCATCGCCTGCATCATCTTTCTGCAGCAGGTGCCCGCGGCGGTGGGCGTCTCGGCGACCGCCGGAGGGAACACTGCCGTGGCCGCGGCGCGCGCCGTCGCAGACGCGGCGTCCGGCGCCGGCGCCGCGACCGTCTGGACCCTCGGCGTGGTCGCCGTCGTCGCGCTCGTGATGCTGACGTTGCCGCGCCTGTCGGGCCTCATCCCCGCCTCGCTCGTCGCCGTCGCCCTCGTCACCGTGCTCGCCGAGGCGCTGCACGCGCCTTTGCCGCGCATCGGCGCGCTGCCCGACTCGCTGCCCCTGCCCGTGCTGCCGTCCGCCAGCGCCGGGGCGCTGCGCGAGCTGGGCGGTGCGGCGCTCGCAGTCGCCGCGCTCGCCGCGATCGAGTCGCTGCTGTCAGCGCGCGTCGCCGCCTCCATGTCGACGACCGACAGCCTCTACCACCCCGACCGCGAACTCGTCGGGCAGGGCCTCGCGTCGGTGGCCAGCGGCCTGTTCGGCGGCATGCCTGCCACAGGCGCGATCGCCCGCACCGCCGTCAACGTGCGCTCCGGGGCGCGCACGCGGCTGGCCGCCGTCGTGCACGCCGTCGTCATCCTCGCCGTCATCGCGCTCGCGACCGGCCCGGTGTCCCGCATCCCGCTCGCGGCGCTGGCCGGGGTGCTCATGGTCACGGCGTTCCGCATGATCCCGGGCCGCACGGTCGCCACGGTGGTGCGCGCGAGCCGCTCCACGGCCACCACGTTCGTCGTCACGGCGGTCATCACCGTGGCGTTCGACCTCATCGAGGCCGTCGAGATCGGCGTGCTGGTGGCGGCGTTCTTCGCGCTGCGCGCCGTGGCGCGGGCCGCGGGCGTGCACCGCGAGCCGCTGCCCGGGCACGCGCAGCCGGGCGACGAGCACGTCGCGCTGTTCCGGCTCGAGGGCGCCATGTTCTTCGGCGCCTCCGACCGGGTGCTCACGCAGGTGGCGCAGGACTCGATCCGCGACGGCGTGCGCGTCGTCGTCCTGCGCCTGTCGGGGCTGCGCATGGTCGACGCCACCGGCGCCAAAGCCCTCGGCGACCTGGTGCACGAGCTGGAGCGACGCGGGGTCACCGTGCTGGTCAAGGGCGTGCAGCCCGGGCACGTCGGCCTGCTGCGCAACGTCGGCGTGCTCGACGAGCTGCGCGACGAGCGGCACCTGTTCGAGACGCTTGAGGACGCCGTCGAGCACGCGCGCTCGCACGTGCGCCGCTCCGAGCGGGGCCAGGACGTGCCGCAGTTGCGCGGGCTGCGCTGAGCTCCCGAGCGGGACGGGCCCGTCGCCTACTTGGCGTCCGCGTAGGAGGCGACCGTCGCGACCGTCAACGGGAACTCGACCGGGGCGTCGCCGAACAGCAGCCGTCCCGCCTCGGCGGCGGCCTCGCGCAGCTCGCGCGCGACGTCGTCGGCCCACGCCGCGGGCGTGTGCACCACGACCTCGTCGTGCAGGAAGAACGCCAGATGCGGGCGGCGCGCGAACACGCCGTCGCCCGCGGACGGGGCGTCGTCGCACTCCCCGAGCGCCCACAGCCGCCGGCGCGCTGACGCGAGCCACGCGAGCGCCCATTCCGCGGCCGTGCCCTGGACCACGAAGTTGCGGGTGAACCGGCCCCACGAGCGCGTGACGGAGCGCGCACGGGCCGCGGCGTCAGCGGCGGCCCGACCCGACGCCCCCGGTCCGGCCGACGGGTCGGCGGCGTAGGCGCCCGCCTGCGCCTGGGCCCACGACTCCCCCGGACGCGGCGAGCCACGCCCGAGCCACGTGGCCACGACCTCACCGCGCTCGCCGGCCCGTGCGGCGTCCTCGACCAGGGCGATCGCGCGGGGGAACGCCCGCGCGAGGCTCGGCAGCACCTGCGCGCTGGCGCCCGTGGTCCCCCCGTACATCGCGCCGAGCATGCCGACCTTGGCGAGCTCGCGCGTGGCGACCGCGCCCGAGGCGACGATGCCCGCGTACATGTCGCCGCCCCGGCCCGCCGCCGCCATCGCCTCGTCGCCGCTCATCGCCGCGAGCACGCGCGGCTCGAGCTGCGCGACGTCGGCGACGACAAGGGTCCACCCCGGGTCGGCGACCACGGCGCGGCGCACCTGCTTGGGCAGTTGGAGCGCTCCCCCGCCCACGCTCGACCACCGGCCTGTCACGACGCCGCCCACCACGTACTCCGAGCGGAACCGCCCGTCGCGCACCCAGGTGTCGAGCCAGTTCCAGCCGTTGGCGGTCAGCAGGCGGCTGAGGCTCTTGTATTCCAGGAGCGGGGCGACCACCGGGTGGTCGACGTCGGCCAGCTCCCACTTGCTCAGGCTCTTGGTCCCCACACCCGCGTACTGCATGGCCTTGAGCAGGCTCGGGTGCGAGTCGGGGTTGAGGGTGGGCGGCGCGTCGAGCGCCTCGCGGATGCGGACCGCGAGCGCCTCGAGCCGCTCGGGGCGCTGCCCGGGGGCGGGCCGGGGGCCGAGCCGCTCGGTGAGGATCGCCTCGTGCACGTCCGCGCGCCAGGGCAGCCCGGTGTGGTGCAGCTCGGCGGCGACGAGCGCGCCGGCGGACTCGGCGGCCAGCAGGAACCGCAGGCGGCCGGGCGCGGTGGCGTCGGCGAGCGCGGCGTCCTGCGCGGCGTCCTCGGTGTGCGGGTCGAGGTCCGCTCTGCCCGCGCGCCGGCCTCCTGCGGCGTCGCCGAGCTCGATCAGGCCCAGGTCGAACAGGCCCAGCGCCGCGGGATGCGCGCCCGGCACGAGAGGCGGCGGCCCGGCGGGTTCGGGCTCCAGGGCGTCCCACGGTCCGGCCGGTGCCCGGGCGAACGGGGTGTGCGCGGTCAGCGGCGATCGGCGCAGGATGGCGTGGGCGAGCCGCAGGTCGTGCGCGCGCTCGACGCGCACCCCGGCGTCGAGCAGGTCCGGGTACCAGCGGTTGGTGTCGTCCCAGGCCCACCGCACCGGTGGCGTCGCCCTCTCGCCGTCGCGCACGAGCGCGGCGAGGCCGACCCCTCGATCGTCCTCGCCCAGTACCCGCCGCACGCCCCCATCCTGCCCGCCGCCCCTGACACGGCAGGCCCCTGACACGGCGGGAGCCCCAGGGCCTAGGAGCCGGTGGCGGCCACGGCCGTCGGGATCGGGACCACGCCCGAGGTCAGGGCGAGAGTGCGGCCCACCGCCGCGCCCGACAGGACGAGCTCGGCGACGACGGCGCCCACGTCCTCGCGCGGGACCGTGCCGCGCGTGACGCGCTCGCCCGCGAGCGTGACGCGGCCCGTGCCGGGGGCGTCGGTGAACTGGCCCGGACGCAGGATCGTCCAGTCGAGTCCGGAGGCGCGCAGGTCGTCCTCGGCCTGCGTCTTGGCGTCGAGGTAGGCGGCCCACACGGGCGTCGAGCCGCTCGGCGCGGGCGCGCCGGCGCCCTGCGTCGAGACCTGCACGATCCGGCGCACGCCCGCCTCGCGCGCCGCCGCGGTCACCAGGACCGCGCCGTCGCGGTCCACGGTGTACTTGCGCTCGACGGTGCTGCCGGGGCCGGCGCCGGCCGCGAACACGACGGCGTCGGCGCCGTCGAACTGCGCGGCGACGTCGGCCGCCGAGGCGTGCTCGAGGTCGATCACGACGCCGGCGCCGCCCGCCGCCTCGACGTCGGCGACGTGGTCGGCGTTGCGCACCAGGCCGACGACGTCATGCCCGCGCGCGGCGAGGTACCGGGTCAGGTGGAGCGCCACCTTGCCGTGGCCTCCCGCCACGACGACGCGCAGGCGGCGCGGTTCACGAGTGGGCACAGGCCGACCTCCTCATGGTGGACTCGGCGGCGCGCCGAGTCGGCACCAGTCTTTCAGCGCCGATGCGCGCCGTCACCTGGTCGGGCGTGTCGAGGACGACGGCGCGTCGCCGCCGACGATCCGGTCACGGAGCCGGGCGGCGGCGCCGTCGACGTCGAAGCCGGGCAGGAGCGGGCTGAGGATCGCGCAGTAGTTGTGGACCGCGGCGAGGCCGAGGGCGATGTCCAGATCCTCCGGCTCGGGCTCGCCCTCGTGTCCCGTGCGCAGGCGGCGTGCCTCGCGCGCGAGCGCGACGTGTGCGCGGGCGACGAGCTCGCGCAGCTCGGGCCGGGCCGTGGGGTGGCGCAGCGCGAAGAGGTAGACCTCCAGGGCCAGCAGGATGTCGTCGAGCGTGGCCTCGGAGGGCGCGACGCCGTCGTCGACCCCCTCGCCACGCGCTTCGAGCTGCCGTGCGACCTCGACGAACAGGTCCTCCTTCGAGGCGAAGTTCGCGTACAGGGCGCCCTTGGTGTACCCGGCCGCGGCGGCCAGGTCGGCGACGGAGGCGCCCTCGTAGCCCTGGGCGGCGAAGACTCGGCGGGCCGCCTCGACGAGGTCGGCGCGGGTCCGCTCGGCCTTGGCCGCGCGGGCCGAGGCTCGTCCTGAGAGCTCGGCTGCGGCGTCGCCGAGCTCGCGGCTCAACTCACGCGACGCCTGGGTCAGCTCGTCGGCGATCTCCCGGCGCGCCTCGGCGCCGGCCTCGCCGAGCGTCTGGCCCAGCGCCTTGCTCAGCGCCGCCACCGCGTCCTTGAGTCCGCGCGAGGCCGAGCGCAGGTCGTCGTTGTCGTTCACCATGACCGCAACGATACATGCCGAACGGTTTGCCGTACCGTTCGGCATGTCATACCGTCCTGTCCATACCGAGCGGTACTCCCCGTCGTGCCGCCACGACCGAGAGGCATCCCATGTCCGACGACGTCCTGACCGTCCAGGACCTGCGCAAGCGCTACGGCTCCGGCACGCGCGCCGTGCAGGCCAACGACGGCGTCGACCTGACGGCCCGCGCCGGCCAGGTCGTGTGCCTGCTGGGCCACAACGGCGCCGGCAAGAGCACGCTGGTCAACCAGGTGGTGGGCATCGCCGCCCCCGACGCCGGCACGATCCGGCTCGCGGGCGTCGACGCCGTCGCGCACCCGGCCCAGGCGCGAGCGCTCGCCAGCGTCCAGGCCCAGGCGAACGTGCCCATCACGGGCTTGACCCCACGCCGCGCCATCGACCTGGTGGGGCGCATCCGCGGCGGACGGCGCGGCGACGTGCGCCGCCGCACGGCGCACCTGCTCGACGCGCTCGACCTCGGCCAGTGGGCCGACGTCCCCGCGGAGAAGGTCTCAGGCGGCGTCGCGCGCCTGACGGCGTTCGCCATGGCCGCCGTCGCCCCCGGCCGCCTCGTCGTGCTCGACGAGCCGACCAACGACGTCGACCCCGTGCGCCGCCGCCTGCTGTGGCGCGAGATCCGCTCGATCGCCGACGACGGCGCGGCCGTGCTGCTCGTGACGCACAACGTGCTCGAGGCTGAGACCGTCGTCGACCACGTCACCGTGCTCGACCGTGGGCGCGTCGTCGCCGACGGCGCACCCGCCCGCCTCGTCGCAGACAACCCCGGCGACTCGCTTGAGGACGCCTACATCCACCTGGTCGGCGAGACCCACGCCGCCGGTCCCCAGCGGCAGGAGACGGCACGATGAGCGCCCCCAGCACCACCCTCACCACCGTCACCCCCGGCGCGACCACACCGGCGTCGTCGCTGCGCCAGCTCGGCCTGCTCATGCAGTGGCAGGCGCGCCGCATGTCGCAGTGGCTGCCGCTGCTCGTGGTCATCCAGGTGCTCCTGGCCGTGACCACGGTGTTCGGCTACGGGCTGCTGGTCGGGTCACCGCCGCGCGAGGCGGCGCTCTACCTCGCCACGGGCGCGCCCACCATCACGCTCATCATGGTCGGCCTGGTGATGGCGCCCCAGCAGGTCGCCCAGGCGCGCACCGAGGGCAGCCTCGACTGGATGCGAACCCTGCCGGTCCCCCGCTGGACGTTCCTCACGGCGGACCTGGCGGTCTGGTCGCTGGTCGCGCTGCCCGGCACGGTGCTCGGCGTCGTCGTCGGGGCGTGGCGGTTCGACATCGCGCTGTCCGTCAGCCCGTGGATCCTGCTGGCAGCGCCCGTCGTCTCGCTCACCGCGGCGACGGTCGGCTACTCCATGGCGACGCTGCTGCCCCCGCAGGTCGCCCAACTGCTCAGTCAGGTCATCGTGTTCGTGGTGCTGCTGTTCTCGCCCGTGAGCTACCCCGCCGCGCGCATGCCCGGCTGGCTCGCCGGCGTCCACGAGTGGCTGCCTGTGCAGCCCATGGCCGAGGTCATGCGGGCCAGCCTCGTCAGCGACGAGTTCGGCGTCTCGCCGCGCACCGTCGTGGTGCTCGCGGTGTGGTGCGCCGCCGCGGTCGCGGGCGCGTGCCGGGCGCTGCGACGCCGGTCCTGAGGCGCCGGTCCTGAGGCGCCGGCTCGACGAGTGCGGCTATGCGGCGGCCGGCCCCGCGACCACCGCCAGCACCGCCTCGCCGTAGCGGTCCAGCTTGGCCTCCCCGACCCCGCTGATCGCCGCGAGCTCGCCCGACGTCGTCGGGCGGGCCGCGGCGATCGAGCGCAGCGTGGCGTCGGCGAACACGATGTAGGCGGGCTTGCCCTGCTCCTTGGCCTCGCCCGCGCGCCAGGCCCGCAGCGCCTCGAACAGCGGCACGTCGGCCTCGGCGAGGTCGGCCGCCGGGCTCGCCTTGCGCGAGCGCGCGGCACGGGCCGGGCGCGCCGGCTCGTGCCGCATCCGCACCTGCCGACGTCTCGCCAGCACGTCGCCGCTCGCCTCGGTCAGCACGAGCGTGCCGTGCTCGCCCTCGACGGTGAGCAGCCCCTGGGCCAGCAGTTGGCGGACCACGGCCCGCCACTCGGACTCGGCGAGGTCGGCGCCCACGCCGAACACCGACAGCTCCTGGTGGCGAGACCGTCGGACCTTCTCGGTGTCGCGGCCCAGCAGGATGTCGACCACCTGCCCGGCGCCGAAGCTCTGGCCGCGCTCGCGCGCCAGACGCAGCACGGTCGACAGGACCTTCTGCGCGGCGATCGTGCCGTCCCACGCCTCAGGCGGGTCGAGGCAGGTGTCGCACGCGGCGCAGCCGCCCGGATGCTGCTCGCCGAAGTAGGCGAGCAGTTGCGCGCGGCGGCACTCGACCGTCTCGCACAGCGCGAGCATCGCCCCGAGGTGCTGGTTGAGGTTGCGCTTGTGCGCGGCGTCGCCCTCGGAGGTCTCGATGAGCCGCCGCTGCTGGACGACGTCGGCGAGCCCATAGGCCAGCCACGCCGTCGCGGGCAGCCCGTCGCGCCCCGCGCGGCCCGTCTCCTGGTAGTAGCCCTCGACCGACTTGGGCAGGTCGAGGTGCGCGACGAACCGCACGTCGGGCTTGTCGATGCCCATGCCGAACGCGATGGTCGCGACCATGACCAGGCCGTCCTCGCGCAAGAACCGCGCCTGGTTGGCCGACCTCACCGCCGCGGGCAGGCCCGCGTGGTACGCCAGCGCGTCGATCCCGTTGTCGACCAGCGTCGCCGCCGTCCGCTCGACCGACGCGCGGGACAGGCAGTACACGATGCCCGCGTCGCCCGCGTGCTCGGTGCGCAGCAACTCCAGCAACTGCCGCTCGGGGCGGTCCTTGGGCACGATCCGATACTGGATGTTGGGGCGGTCGAAGCTCGACACGAAGTGCCGCGCGCCCTCCAGATCCAGCCGCGTGGCGATCTCGCGGCGCGTGGCCGCGGTCGCGGTCGCGGTCAGCGCGATGCGCGGCACGTGCGGCCAACGCTCGTGCAGCATCGACAGCTCGAGGTAGTCGGGCCGGAAGTCGTGGCCCCATTGCGAGACGCAGTGCGCCTCGTCGATCGCGAACAGCGAGATCGTCCCGCGGTCGAGCAGGTCGACGGCGGCCCTCGTGCGCAGGCCCTCGGGCGCGAGGTAGAGCAGGTCGAGCTCGCCCGCCTCGAACGCCCGCTCGACCGCGCGGCGCCGTTCGCCGTCGAGCGTCGAGTTGAGGAACGCCGCGCGCACGCCCAGCGCCGCGAGCGCGTCGACCTGGTCCTGCATGAGCGCGATGAGCGGTGAGACCACGACTCCCGTGCCGGGGCGCACCAGCGCGGGGATCTGGTAGCACAGCGACTTGCCGCCGCCCGTGGGCATGAGCACGAGCGCGTCGCCGCCCGCGATCACGGTGTCGATGATCGCGGCCTGCTCGCCGCGGAAGGAGTCGTAGCCGAAGACCCGCCGCAGCACGTCGCCCGCACTGGCGGGCCGGGCGCCGGGCGCCGTCTCGATGCTCACGCCCGCGAGCCTACCGACCGCGTCCGACGCCGGGCCGCGCCCGTCCCCACGGCCCCACGTCACCGCAGCCCCACGGCCCCGCGTCCCCCGTGGCGCCGCGCCCCACGGGCTACCGTGACGCGTCGGCGACCGCCTGCGGCAGCGCCGTCGGGTCCGTCCAGGCCCCCTCCCACCGCTGGCCGTCGATCGTGATGGTCGGCGTGCCCCGGAACGCGGGGTCGGCGCTCGCCGCGGCCGAGGCCGAGGCCACCCACTGCCCAAACGTCCGGCGCGCCTGGCCCGAGGCGATCGCGTCAGCGACGTCGGCGGGCACGCCGACCGCCGTCGCGCGCCGCGCGAGCTCGTCGTCGGTGAGCCCCGGCGAGCCCTCGGCGGGCTGGTCGACGAACAGCGCCTCGTGGAAGTCGAGCCAGTGCGCCGGGTCTCGGTCCGCGACCCACGCCGAGGCCGACGCCGCACGCGTGGAGTAGGCGGCGCCCTGCGAGGCGCCGTCGAGCATCGAGATCGGGCGCACGACGACGTCGGCCGTGCCGTCGGCGAGGAAGCCCTCGATCGCGTCTTTGTTGACCCGCTCGAAGTCGGCGCAGTACGGGCACATGTAGTCCACGACGATGGCCACCTCGGGCACACCCTCGGCGGCCTCTCCGCCCGCCGATCGATCAGCGCCGACCGGGATGGCGCCGTCGGCGCGCGCCGTCGACGGCACGTCGGCGACCTGACTCAGCGGCAGGTCCTCGACCGCGTTCGCGGCGTCGTCGCGGTGGGCGCGCACGAACAGCAGCACGGCGATCACCACGAGCGCGATCACCGCGAGCGCCAACACGCCGAACGTCACCACTCGGATGCGGCGCTCGCTCGCCTCCTGCCGCGCGCGCAAGGCCTGCGCCTGCGCGCGGGCGGCGTCGCGCCGCTGCGCGTTGGTCGGGTTCGTGCTGGTCATCGACGTCGTCGCCCTTCGCGCTGCGGGTCGGGCGCGCGCTCGGCCCGGATGGTGAGCGAGACTACCGACCGCCCCAGGCGAGCACCAGAGCCCCTCGGCGGCTCAGTCCCCCGAGGCCAGCACGAGCACGCGCAGGCGGCTGCCCGCGTACCAGGTGGCCGCGACGAACACCCCCGCGATGAGGGTCCAGGCGAGGCCGACGCCGACGGAGGCCGGCACCAGGCCCTGCGGCGCGATCGATCCGGTCACCGACTGCGCCCACTGCTGCACGCTCAGGTTGCGGGCGCCGGGCACGAGGTTGCCGACGAGGCTCTCCCACACCAGCGCGTAGACCAGTCCGACGACGACCGCGTGCCGGGTCAGGATCGACAGCAGCAGGAACAGCGCCCCGTACACCGCGCCCGCACACAGCGCGCCCACCCCGAAGGCGGCCACGGTGCGCGCGCTCGCGCCGAGGATCAGCGCGGCCGCCACCGTCGGCACGACGGCGAAGGCGAGGATCGCGAGCAGCGCCACGGCCAGCTTGCTGCGCACGATGGTGTGCCGCGACAGGGGTTTGGCGAGCAGGTGGACGATCGACCCGTCGTCGATCTCGGGTCCGATCACTCCGGTGCCGACGATGAGGCCGAGCAGCGGGAGGAAGGTCGCGAAGGCCACGCCCCGCAGCAGGGAGACGGCGCTCGTCTCGTCGGCCGGGGCGAGCAGGCGGGTCAGGACGGCGATGGCGACCAGCACCGCCGCGAGCGCGACGAGCAGCCAGACGCGCTTGCCGCCCAGCACGGCGCGGGCGGTGAGTCGAAGGATCGTGCGGTTCACAGGGCTCTCCTACCTCTGGACCAAGTAGGAGAAGACGCTCTCGAGCGACTCGTCCTGCGGTGTGACGTCGTACAGGCGCACGCCGGCGTCGCGCGCGACCCGTGGCAGCAGCTCGGCGAAGTGCAGGAACTCGGTCGCCTCGACCCGCAGCGTCTCGCCGTCGAGGCTGACGCCCGCCGTCGCGCGGTCGGCCACGAGCGCCGCCGCGAGCGCGCGGTTGTCATCCGAGGCGATGGTGTAGCGGTGCGGGCGGTCGGTCATGAGCCGCCGGATTTCGCGGTAGTCGCCCGACGCCGCGTGCCGGCCCGCGACGAGCACCTCGATGTGGTGGGCGAGCTGCTCGACCTCCTCCAGGATGTGCGAGCTGAACAGCACGGTGCGCCCGGCCTCGCCCATGGCGCGCAGCAGGCCGATCAGGTGCAACCGCTGGCGCGGGTCCATGCCGTTGAACGGCTCGTCGAGCAGCAGCACGGCCGGGTCGTGGACGAGCGCGGCGGCCATCTTGACCCGCTGCCTCATCCCCTTGGAGTACTCGCCGATCTTGCGGTCCGCCGCGTCGAGCATCGCGACCGTCTCCAGGGCGCGGCGCGCGGCGGCGCCCGGGTCGGCGAGCCCGTGCAGCTCGGCGCTCGCGAGGACGAACTGCCCGCCGGTCAGGTAGTCGAAGGTCGCCTCACGCTCCGGGACGAGGCCGAGCGTGCGGTAGGCCTCCGGGTGGCGCCAGACCGCCGCGCCGTCGAGCGTCACCGTTCCGGCCGACGGCGGCAGGAAGCCCGCCAGCATGTGGATCAGCGTCGACTTGCCGGCGCCGTTGGGCCCCAGCAGCCCGGTGATCCCGGGCCCGACGCGCATCGTGACGTCGTTGACGGCCACGACGTTGCCGTACCACCGCGAGCACGCGGCGACCTCCAGGGTGGACATCAGGCCTTGACCTTCCGGTAGCGGCGCAGCAGCGCGGCGTAGCTCGCGGCCACGACCAGGAGCGCCGCAAGGAGGAAGACGGCGCCGGCCACGCCGTCGGGCGGACCCGCCGCCGTCGAGGCGTCGGCGCCGAACGCCCACACCTGCACTCCGTCGACCAGGGTCATGGGTGACAGCATCCCCAGCCATCCGGCCAGGGTCGGGTCGCCGGCCTGCACGGCGGCGACGTCCTGCAGCCCGGAGACGACGGCGAAGCTGAGCGTCAGCACCGTGATGACGCTGGCGATCCCAAACCCGCGACGCCCCGTGAGCGAGGCGATCACCGTCGCGATCGACGCCAGGACCAGCGCGAAGAGCGCGGCTCCGGCCAGCGCCTGGAGGACCTGCGCGGTCTGCTCCCCGGCGTCGAACTGGGCGGCGAGCGCGCCCAGGTACATCAGCAGCAGGGGCGCGGCGAGCAGGATGAAGACCGCCGCCGCGACGGCGGCGAGCTTGGCCAGCGCGTAGTCGGCGCGCGCCAGCGGCCGCGAGAGGTACAGCGGCAGCGTGTGATAGCGCAGGTCGAGCGAGACGGCCTGCGGAGCCGCCACGGCGAGGAAGATCGCCAGCGCGCCCTGGGTGACCATGGCGAACCGGGTGTAGGGCAGCACGGGCTCGGTCAGCCCCTGCCGTGCCCCGACCACCGAGACCGCCGCGAGCACCACCGCGGGCAGCAGCATCACGGTGGCCATCCCGAACGGCACCACCTTGGATCGGGCGGCGCGCCCCAGACCGAACACGCCGCGCAACGTGTGCGTGAACAGCGCGAAGGTGATGGCGCGGCGATCGAGCCGTGGACCGGTGTAGCCGCGGTAGCCGATGTCATGGATGACACCGGGTCCGGGCGCCTCAGACGACGACATCGGCCGTCCTTTCGTCGAAGACCTCGCTGATGTGGTGGCGGCGGCGTTCCAGGCGGACCAGGCCATAACCCTGCTCGGCGACGACGTCGCGCACCGTGTCGTACGTCTCCTCACCGGCCAGGTCCACCAGGACGAGGCTCCCCTCGCGCACCGCCCGCAGGCCGCGCGCGGCGAGCGCCGCGACGGCGATGCCCGCGTCGGCGGTGACCTCGACCGCGAGCTGGGCGCTGGCCTGCGTGAACTCGGCGACCGACGAAGAGCGCAGCAGCACCCCCGCGTCGAGGACGACGACGTCGTCGCAGACGCGCTCAAGCTCGCCGAGCAGGTGCGAGGTCACCAGGACGGAGATCCCGAAGTCGTCGTAGACGCGGCGCACGAGGGCGAGCATCTCGTCGCGCCCGACGGGGTCGAGGCCGTTGGTGGGCTCGTCGAGGAAGACGACCTGGGGGTCGTGCACGAGCGCCTGGGCGAGCTTGACGCGCTGGCGCATGCCGGTCGAGTAGCCGCCGATCGGCCGGTACCGCTCCTCGTAGAGCCCCACATGGCGCAGCGTGTCGGCGGTGCGCTCGCGTGCGGCGTCGAGCGGGAGGCCCGCCATGCGCGCCAGGTGCACCACCAGCTCGGTCGCCGAGACGTCGCCGGGCAGGCAGTCGTGCTCGGGCATGTAGCCGACCCGCCGGCGCAGCGCGGCGCCGTCGGAGGCGATGTCGTGGCCGAGCACGCTCGCGCCCCCGCCGGTGGGGTCCTCGACGCCGAGGAGGATCTTGATGAGTGTGGACTTGCCCGCGCCGTTGGCGCCGACCAGCCCGGTCACGCCCGCGCCGATCTCGACCGTGAGCCGGTCGAGGGCGGTCACGCGCGGATAGCGCTTGGTGAGCTGGTGGGTTGTGATGACGGGCACGGGCCGACCGTAGTGCCGCGCGGCGCGCCGCGGAAGGCGTGACGGCGAGAGTTCAGGGGAAGTTCAGGGTCGCCTCGGGGTGAGTCCTGGCGCCCGCAGCGTGTCCGCGGCGTGGCCCACGACCCGCCAGTGGCCGCCGTGCTCGTCGCACACCAGCCCGACGTTGCGGCACCGCGCGCAGGTGACTTTGCCGAGCAGGCCGCTCGCACGCCCCCCGTTGCAGGAGGGGCAGTCGTGCAACGGACGGTGGCACTGCGCGCAGGACATGGTCGCGCTCCTTGAGCTCAGACGGTGCGCGCGGGCCTCGTTCTGGGCCGCCGCGCGGGCGGGCTGCCGGATCGAGCCCACACCGCACATCCTGGCCAAGCGCGCCCGGCCGAACCCCGCCTGGGCGCGGTCGCGGATTCCGTCCGGATCCGGACGGAGCGGCGAACCGCGCGGACCCGCGGCCTGCGGCCCGCCGACGCTCACAGGCACATCGGATCTCCCAGGCTGATGTGCTCGCCGTCCACGGTGATCTCGCCGACGGCGCACACCCGGGTGTCCGGCGTGGGCCGCACCAGCAGCGTGGTGTAGGCGCTCTGGGCGTCCGGCTCGGTCGTGTCCTGCCGGTCGTCCGCCTCTGGCCCGGTCTGGCGGAAGATGCTCGCCGAGACGAGGTTCCCCGCGGCCTTGCCGTCGTAGCGCGTGATGCGCGCCCACCCCGCCTGGCACGCGTCCGACCAGACGATCTCCAGCAGGGTGTCGTTCGCGCGCGTCTCGGCGGCGGCGACCGCGGCGTCGCTCACGCAGTCGGTCAGGGCGGGGTCCTGCCCCGTGGTCACCGCGATGCGCGCCTCGGCGGAGACCGCCGGGGCCTGCGATTGGTCGGCAGCGGCCGCCGCGGCGCCGGCCGGGCCGGCGGCGAGGTGGACACCCCACCCGCCGACGGCGGCGCCGACCACGGCCGCCGCCACGGCGAGCCAGGTCGCGGCGACCGCGCTCACGGTCCGGCGCGCGCGCTCGGGCGCTGCGGCGTCCCCGGACGGCGCGCCTGCGGCCATCGCCGCGAGCGCCTCCGGGAGTCGGACGTTCGCCTCGAGCGCGGCCCGCCGAGCGGCGAACGAGGCGACGTCGCCGCCGAACAGCCCGACGACGGCCGTGACCGTGCGCTCGCTGGGCAGGCGCTTGCCGGCGAACGCGTCCGACAGGACGGTCTTCGACACGCCCGTGCGGTGGGCGAGAGCCTCGAGCGTCGGGTTGCCCGCGCCCATGCGCAGGTCGCGCAGGTCGCTCGCCACCTGGGCGATGGTGTCGTTGTCGAAGGCGGGCGACATACGCGTCTCCTCGGGTCTGGGCCGCTGCGCGCGAGCGGCCGACGGCGCTGGGTGGCTGTGCCGATCCCGCTGCGTTCGGCCGCCTCGTCGGCGCGCTTCGTCGGGATCGCACACATTGCGTCGTCGGAAGGATCCCGGGTCGCCGGAGCGCCGAGGGCGTGTTCCCGGCACTCAGCGGGGGTTTCACCCCCCGAGATCACCCGCTGCGACCGGGCCGGCCCCAGGTCAGCGGCCCTGCTCCCGGCGTCTGCCATCACCGCGCGGTCTTGACCTGCGCCGACGCGTCCTCTACCGTCCCGGCCAGGTCACGAGCTCAGCCCGCACGCCTCCGGACGTGGGCTGACGGCAACCGCGTCGCCCGACACGGTGCCCTCCGGAGAAGACCCGGGTCGACGCCCCCACAGCGTCAGCCAAGCCGGGCTGACCCCCGCCGTCGGGCGGGGCGAGCCCTCCACGGAGGCGCAGATGACGCACAGCACCCCTCGACGCAACGAGCCCCACGACGTTCCGGCGAGCCGCCGCGACGCAGACCTCATCCCGTGGCAGGTCAAGGAGGAGCACCGTGGGCAATACCCGCTCGCGATGCTGCGCCTGGAGAGCAGACGGCGCGCGAGCCTCCCGCTCTCGGCGCTGGAGGTCCGCCGGCTCGACTCCTGGCTGGGCGACCTCGCCGAGCGCGGCGTCGTCGTCCTCTACGACCCCGACACCCCCGACGGCTTCTACCTGGTCCCCCGCGCAGGCCGTGACGACGATGTGATCCGGCGGCCGGCCGGGTCGCGGTAGCGGAACGCTCCCCCGGGCGCGGCCCGCCACGCCTCCGCCGAGCCCTATGAGCCTCGTCGCGCGACGGGTCGCGTCGGCGGGCGGGGCGAGATCGGTGTGCTCGGGCGATGATGCTCGGACGCACGATCGAAGGAGCGTCCTTGCCGAAGAACAGCCACCGAGCGCCGCTGCGTGAGCGCGTGCTGCGCCTTGGCCGCGTCGGGTGGGCCGTGGTGGGCATCGCGGCCGCGGTGGTCGTCGTCTACTCGGCCGTGTCGATGCTCAGCGGCCTCGCGGTCCCCCTGGTGGTCGCGGTCGTGCTGGGTGTCCTGCTGCACCCGGTGGTCGACTGGCTCGAACGGCGCGGCCTGCCGCGCGGGATCGGCGCGTCACTGGTGCTGGTCGCGCTGGCCGTCGTGGTGGGCGTCGCGGTGTGGGTCACCGTCGTCGGCGTCATCGAGCAGTCCACGGAGATCGTCGACCGCCTGACCGTCGGCCTGACGGAGCTCGCCTCGCTTGAGGTGCAGTTCGCGGGCGCGGCGGTGGACCTGTCGGTGGTCGACCTGGGCGAGGCGACCCAGGCGATCAGCGGCGGGATCGCGTCGCTGTTCGGCAGCGTGTTCTCAGGCGCGGCGGCGTTCGCGATGGGGACGTTCATCGCCGTGTTCTTCCTGTTCTACATCCTGGCGGACTGGGCCCGCGTCAAGGGCTTCGTCATGCGGTACACCGCGATCGGCGCGACGTCAGGCCACGACGTCGTCGAGGAGGCCACGATCACGCTGCGCCGCTACTTCGGCGCGATGACCCTCTCGAACCTGATCGCGGCGGTCCTCATCGCGCTCGCCGCCGCGTTGATGGACGTGCCGCTGGCGTTCTCGATCGGGCTCGTGACCTTCGTGACCTCCTATGTCCCGTTCCTCGGAGCGATCTTCTCCGGAGCGTTCGCGGTGCTCATCGCGCTCGGGTCGCGCGGCCCGGTCCACGCGCTCGTCCTGCTCGGCGTGATCCTGGTGATGCAGAACCTGCTGCAGACCCTCATCCTCACCAAGCTCTCCTCCGATCGGCTGCGCCTGCACCCCATCGTCAACCTCGGCTCGACCGTCGCGGGCACCGTGTTCGCCGGCCTGCTCGGCGCGACGCTGTCCGCTCCCCTGGTGGTCATGCTGCGCGACGTCGTCGGACACCTGCGCGAGCGCCCGGACGACGGCGAGGCGCCTCGCCCCACGCCAGCCGCCCCGGCGCCGTCGCCGGAGGAGGACGCCCCGTAGGCCCAGCGACCGTGGGACTGGCCAGGAGTCGGACGACGGCGGCACCCCGAGATGCGACCCGACGCACCGCTCCCAAGTCGCAGCGAGCGGGTCGCCGAAGGCCTCGACCTCGCGCCGCGGCTCAGTGTCACTCGTGTTGAGCATCGCGAGGCGACGGCGCCGCAGCAGGCTGACCGCAGCGGCTCTCCCCACCAGTTCGGGTGGGCCACGAATGGGCGAGCGCGTGCGCGAAGCTCGTGGGCCGGGGATGCGCGACGACGACCATCGACTGCCTCACGAGACTGAGCCCCGACAACGACCCACCCTTCCGACCAGGCTGGCACCCTGATGTCGCGCGCGACGCCAGGGTGTGCGGCGTCGCAAGGCTCCCCGCCGCAGGCTCCGCCGGGGGTGCGGGAGGCTGGGCGCATGACCGAGCCCGCGCCGCTGACACACGTCGTCATCGAGTCCGACCCGCAGTACGACGACCCCGCGCCGATCCGGATCCTCCCCGGGCAGGTTGTGACGGTGACCCAGGAGACGGCGACGGAGTTCCCGGCGTTCGTGCACGTCACCACGCCCAGGGGCGAGGGCTGGGTGCCGCGCCGACACCTCGACGGAGCGCGCCCGGCCGCCGCCGTCCTGCGCGCCTACGACACGACCGTCCTGATGCCCCAGGTGGGTGACCGCGTCGCCGCGGTCGAAGAGGACACCGACTCCGGGTGGACCTGGTGCCGCGACCAGGTGGGACGCGAGGGCTGGGTCATGACCCGCGCGCTGCGCCCGCTCTCCGTGGGCGGCGGACGCATCAACCCCGTGCGGATCTCGGGCTAGGCCCCGCGAACGCCCGCCCTCTCCACACGGCCTCGCATACCGGCTCGCACACCGGGTCACCTGCGGCGCCACGACGGCGCGGCGTTGACCCCGCGCGTCGTCGCTCTCTCGCCTACCTCGGGCGGCCGGACTCGGACACCGCGCACGCGGTCGTCACGCGCACCTCACCGACGCCCTGGTCGAAGCCGACGTGGGCCGAGGCGACCGTGGACGTCGCCTCGGGGGTGAGCCAGTACTCGCCCCGCATGACGTCGACGCCGTCGACGCCGCCACCGTTCCAGGCCCTGACGATCGCCTCGGCGACGTCCTCGTTGGCCTGGGTGATAAGCAGGAAGTCGACGTTGTCTGACGCGGTGGCCAGGTCCCGCGTCGTGAAGCGGCCGTAGAGCTCGAGCGCTGTGCCCGGCCCTCCGACGACGTCGGCGCAGGGCGCCTCGGTGATGGCCATCGGCTGCTGCCACAGCAGACTCGGACCGCCGACGTCCTGGGCCTGCGCTTGAAGCACGGCCAACTCGGCGCGGGCCAGGTCGAGCGAGACAGGGGCTGGCGCCGGTGTGGGGCTGGGCGACGACGTCGCTCCGGGTGCGGGTATCCGCGCCGCTGCGGCGGCCTCAGCCTCGGCCGTGTCAGCCTGTGCGTCTCGCTCAGCGGCCTGCGCCCGCGCCTGCGCAGGCGGCTCGGCGGCGTCCGTCGCCAGTGCCCACCAGCCGCCGAGAACACCCACCGCGGCCAGCACGAGCCCGAACGCCCAGCGGCCGCTCGCCCCCCGCGCCAGGCCGAACCGCCGCACCAGCCAGATGAGGGCGCACCCCACGCCCGCCACGAGGAGGCCGACAGTCACGACGGCAAGCCACGGGGTCCCCAGCCGCTCGACGCGGTCGCCGGCCAGACACCAGGACCGTGGTGGGAAGCCCTGACCGCCGACGTACACGGTGCGCGACTCGGTGACGCCCAGACGCGACGCGCACAACTCGGTCGGCTCCAGAGCGAAGCCGTTCTCGACCCAACTCCAGAGCAGTGCGGTCCAGGTCGCCAGACCCGCGGTGGTCGCCGCGGCGAGCCACACGCCACCGCGGCGCGGCGTGGCGACGTCGTCGGGCGCATGAGGACGGGTGGCCTGCCGGCGCCCCGCGACCAGCACCGAGAGCGCTCCCGTCACGGCGCAGATCGCCAACACCGGAACACCGAGCGGCCACGTGGTCAACACCACCAGGGGCAGGCCGACCGCCGCCGTCGCGGCGAGTCCGCCGACGAGGGCGCTGACGGCGAGTGGGGCCCGGGCGCCGCACAGGGCCCGGGCGACGCCACCGGCGGCAAGACCGGCGGCTCCGCTGCAAAGCAGCGAGATCGGCAGGCCGACGACGAGGGCGATCGCGGTGAGCCAGAGCGCGCCCATCACCCCGGGGAAGTCAGGGTCGTGGTCGGTCGCGACTACGAGCGTCGACCCGATCGTCAGGGCCACGGCCGTGGTCACCGGGCCGATCCAGAGCGCGTGCGCGGCGACACGCAGCGCAGTGGGGCCGGGCCGCGGCGCGGGCGGCTCTTCGGGCAGGGGCACGCCGTCATGGTGGCGGGCTGATGAGCGCCTCACGGGTGCGGCGGCGTCGTGCGTCCAGACGTGCCCCGAACCTTCACAGGCCCGCCGCAGCGCACGAGCCGACCGCAACGTACAGGCCCACCACGGCGATCTGGGACGACGTCGTCATCCGGCGTCCGGATCCGCCGGCGCCTCCCCGCTCCGATCCGGCCTGCGGGGGCGCGCGCCGAGCAGGTAGCCCGCCCCGGAACCGACGAGCAGGGCGCCGAGCGCCGTGACGCTCAGCGTCAGCCAGGGTGCGGGCCAACTGATCGTGAAGGCCTGGTCGCTCAGCGGCGCGTACGCGAACCAGCCGAATGCCGCGCTGTGGTGCCACCGCCAACCCAGCCACACGCCCAACGCGGTCAGAATGACGCCGACGACGATCATGGCGACGGCGATCATCCTCGCAACGCGCCGACGCGCCGGAGCGTTCGTGCTCATGCCGTCACGGTAGCGGGCGCCCGGGCGCTGTGGAAGCGCTCGGTGCCTGGGGCCACGCCCGGCGATCCCGGAGTGTCACGCAACCGACGAGGGCGCCGATCGCCGCGCTGAGACCGGCGTATCCGAGCAGGTCGAGCCCGCGCGGGGTGGCGGAGACCATGACGCACGTCATCGCCAACGCCATGACGGGGTCGCCCACCTGGCTCCAGCCGCCGGGCGCGAACGGCGCGAACGCGGCGACGAGCAGCACGCTCCCGATCGTGTAGCCCAGGACGACACGCACGGCCCATCGTGTGACCAGCCTGCCGAGGGTCATGCGCGGGTCCGCGTCCGCCAGGCGGGGGCGAGGCACCAGGGGCCGAGCGCGAGGGCGACGACGAGCGCGCCGCACCCACTCACCAGGGCGGCGGGCGCCGACCTGGTCAGGAGGGCCGCCGCCCCGGCCGCGACCACGGGGATCGGGACGAGCATCCAGCGCACGACGGCGACGGGCCACCGGCGAGGGGCGGCGAACACGAGGCATGCGTTAAGGAGTCCGGCGACCACCCCAGCGAAGAGTCCGATGGTCGCGGCAGGCGGCGCCCAGCCCAAGGCGTCTGAGGCGCCCAAGGTCGCGAGGGAGCCGCCTCCGGCGAGCCACGCCGCAGCGAGCAGAGCGCTCGGCCCGAGCAGCGTGCCCGCGGCCGCGCTCACGCCGAGCAGACGCGCGAGGACGCGCAGCGTCGCCGTCCTGCTGACGAAGGTCTCATCGACCCGCACGGTGGACATCGGCCGCCTCCCGCCTCGGGCCGCTCGCCGTCGGCCCCACGAAGTTGATCGACTGATCAAATCACCTGAGTGAACCATACGATGCCCTCATGACGGAGGGGAACGAGCAGGCCAGCGCGCGCGGAGCGCAGACACGGCGGCGGCTCCTCGACGGGGCGGAGGCCGTCCTGCGCAGGAGCGGGTACGCGGGAGCGTCCGCCCGCACGATCGGCGCGGCCGCCGGGGTGAACGCGGCGCTCGTCTTCTACCACTTCGGCGGCGTCGACCAGCTCCTGCTCGCCACCCTGGACCGGTCGTCCGCCCGGCGCATGCAGGCGCACCGCGCCACGGCGGCCCGCGCCCGGACGGTCGAGGAGCTCGTCGAGGCAGCCGTCACGATCTACCGCGCGGATCTTGAGGACGGCTACCTCGCGCAGTTCAGCGAGTTGGTGGCCGCCGCGGTCACCAAACCCGCGCTGCGCACGGAGATCAACGCCCGCGCTGAGCCCTGGGTCGCGTTCGTCGAGGAGCACTGGCAGCGCGTCGTCGTCGGCACACCCCTCGCGCGGCTGCTCCCGGCGCGCGACGTCGCCAACGCCGCGATCACCTACTACCTCGGCGCCAACCTGTTCTCCGTCATCGACCCGACCGGCGCCCGCACCGAGGGCGTGTTCGACCTCGCCCGCCGCCTCGCCCCGCGCACCCGGCTCCTCACGCTCCGGTTGCCGCGGCGATAGTCCCAACCGGGACTCGTCGCGCCGGAGGACGCCCGGTTAGACGTGGAGCCGATACAGGCGTTCGCCGCCGTAACGGGTGAACCCGCAGCGGGCAAGGATCGGGCCCGACGTCTCGATGCGGCCCTTCACCAGCGCGAGAGTCGCGCCCCACTCCCGCGCGATGCGCAGCCGCTCGGCCAGCACCGCCCGGTACGCGCCCTTGCCGCGCTGGTCGGGCAGGGTGCCAGCGCCCCACAGGCGCGCGACCTTGCCCGCCGCTGCCTCCGGCCCCGCCGCAAGCGTGCATCCGCCCGCCGCTGCGGCGAGCCCGTCGCCGACCCGGCCGAGGACGCGGAAGCCCGCCCGGGCGGCGAGGTCGCGTTCGCCCTCACCCAGGTCGGCCTCGAGCCGCTCCTGCGTCAACGGCTGTTGCCGCCAGACGGCGACGTCCACGGCGTCCACCGCCAGGCGTTGCTCGCGCGTGGTGACGACCTCGGCGGTCACCGACGTCGGGACGGCGAGGTCGGGAAGTGTGTCGAGGCGGAGCGCGAGCACGTCCACGGTGTCCTCGAGCGTGGCCCGGCGGCGGATCAGCGTCTGCTCCAGGTCGGCGGGCCGGTCGTCATCGGTGGCCCACCATCCGACGCTCGGGCGGCCCCAGAGGCGCGTCTGGTCGAGGGACGCGTCGAGGAGCGCCGCTGCGTCGCGCGTCGAGTCGGCGCGGCTGGCGATGACACCGATGCCCGACCACTGCGGGTAGCGGATGATCCGGAAGTCCGACTCAACGCTCTGAGCGTCGTCGGGGATCCACGACCAGTCCGCGGCGGCCTGGAGCACTCGCTGCGCTGGCCACGTCGTCACGGGGCCGAGGCTACCCAACGTCAGTCACGGATCGGCTCGCCGTCCTCGAGGGCACACGCGTCCACCGCGTCATGCGGCCGCGGCGCGTGCCAGCGCAGCGGCGACCGCGGGCACCTCGTCACGGAGCAGTCCGAGCGACACGCGCACGTGGTCGCCCCCGCGTGGCTGCGCCGTCGCGTGGAACGGTGCGCCGGGTGAGACGCGGATGCCGGCGGCCGCCAATTGCGCCACCGCGCGCTGCTCGTCACGCACCGGCAGCCACAGGTTGATGCCGTCGCCGAGCGGCAGGTCCACGTGATGCTCGGCCAGCGCCCCCAGCAGCGCACGGCGACGGGCGTGGTAGACGCGTCGTGCGTGCGAGACGACGTCGATCACCTCACCGTCGTCGAGCATGTCGGCGAGCATCCGCTGCACGAGCCGGCTCGTCCACCCCGGCCCGAGCATGCGGCGTCGCACGACGGCGTCGAGCACCCTGGCCGGCCCGCCGACCGCGGCGATGCGCAGGTCCGGACCGTGCGACTTGGAGAAGGACCGCACGTGGACGACCCGGTCCGGGAGGAAGCCGCCGAGCGTCACGTCACGCGCCGAGGCGATCTGGCCTGAGTGGTCGTCCTCGATCACGAGCACGTGCGGGTGCGCACGCAACACCCGGGTCAGCTCACGCGCGCGCGTGGGTGACATATCGACTCCTGTCGGGTTCTGCGCCCGCGGCTGCAGCACGAGCACGCGGGCCCCCGCATCGAGCGCCTTCGCGAGGGAGCCCGGCCGCACCCCCGCGCGGTCGAGGGCGACAGGCGCCCGCACGGCTCCGAGCTGGTCGAGCAGGTCGAAGAAGGGCGGGAAACCCGGATCCTCGACTGCGACCGGGTCGCCAAACCTCACCACCTGCTCCAGCGTCCGCGCGATCGCGTCCATCCCTCCGTTGACCACCGTCAGACGTTGGGCCTGGAACGGCCACGACTGGCGCAGCAGGCCTTCGAGCTCGGGCAGGAGCGGCACGTCGACGTAGCGGTGGGTGTCGGCGACCGGCGCGAGTCCAGCCGCCCGGACGAGAGCTTTCCGCATCGACGGCAGGAGCAGCGGGTCAGGCGTGCCGGAGGACAGGTCGAGCCAAGGCTCAGGCGTCTGCCGACCGGGTTCGTCGGCGCTGCCCGACAGGCGCTGGTAGCGCGGCGGCAGCCACGTCGCGGCCGGGGGCAGCACATGCGTGCCGGCACGCCCGCGCGAGGCGATCAACCCGACCGCGGACAGCGCTTGGAACGCAGCGCTGACGGTCCCGGGGCTGACCCCGAGCGCGCTCGCGAGCGCGCGCACCGTCGGGAGGCGGTCGCCGGGTTGGAGCCGCCCCGAGCGCACCAGCCACGACACCGTGGCGGCGATCGCGCTGGGGTCGGTCCCGCGCGCGTGCTCCGCGACCGTCCCCGCGTCCATCCGTGCCGGGCGCCCGGGCTGCACCTCCACGTTTTACCTCCTGGTCACTGGCGGCCTCGGCGGGGTTACGCCGCAGAAATGTTCAACCTCGATAGTCACATTCATTCGATCACCCGGCAGGTACGGAGGAGCAGAACATGAGCGTCGTGCGCGTCGCGTTCACCCAGGCACGATGGACCGGTGACAAGGAGTCGATGATCCGCCTCCACGAGGAGTGGACCCGCCAGGCGGCCTCGGCCGGCGCCCAGATCATCGCCTTCCAGGAGCTGTTCTACGGCCCGTACTTCGGAATCACCCAGGACACCGCGTACTACGACTACGCGGAGTCGGTGCCGGGACCGACGACGGAGCGATTCGCCGCCCTCGCCAAAGAGCTCGGCATCGTCATGGTGCTGCCGGTGTACGAAGAGGAGCAGCCCGGCGTCCTCTACAACACCGCCGCCGTGATCGACGCCGACGGCGCCTTCCTCGGCAAGTACCGCAAGCACCACATCCCCAACCTGCCCAAGTTCTGGGAGAAGTTCTACTTCCGGCCGGGCAACCTGGGCTATCCCGTCTTCGAGACCGCGTACGGCCGGATCGGCGTCAACATCTGCTACGACCGCCATTTCCCCGAGGGGTGGCGCATCCTCGCGCTCCACGGCGCGCAGATCATCTTCAACCCCAACGCCACGGCGCCGGGCATCTCGAACAAGCTCTGGGAGATCGAGCAGCCCGCCGCCGCCGTCGCCAACGGCGTGTTCATCGTCGCGAACAACCGCGTCGGCCTTGAGGACAACGAGTACGGCGCGCAGGCCGTGCCGTTCTACGGCTCCTCCTACGCCGTCGGCCCCGACGGCAACTATGTCGGCGAGGTCGGATCGTCCACCGAGGACCAGTTGCTCATCCGCGATCTGGACCTGGACCAGATGCGCGTCGTGCGTGAGCGCTGGCAGTTCTTCCGCGACCGCCGCCCGGAGGCGTACGGGCCGATCGTCGCGCCCTGAGCCTCACGCAGCCCCGGTGGACCCGCACCAGCGAAAGGACCAACAGTGAAGACCCTCATCAGCGGCGGCACGGTCGTCAGCTCCACCGGACGAACCGTGGCTGACGTCCTCGTGGACGGAGAGACGATCGCAGCGGTGCTCGCCCCCGGATCGACCGCCCTCGGCGTCGACCTCGCGACGTCGGTCGACCGCGTGATCGACGCGAGCGGCAAGTACGTGGTCCCCGGTGGCATCGACGCCCACACGCATATGGAGATGCCTTTCGGCGGCACGTTCGCCTCCGACACCTTCGAGACCGGTACGACCGCCGCGGCGTGGGGAGGCACGACGACGATCGTCGACTTCGTCGTCCAGTACCCCGACCAGAACCCGCTGGAGCAGTACGCGCTGTGGCATGACAAGGCCGCTGGGCAGTGTGCGATCGACTACGGGTTCCACCAGATCCTGTCGGATGTGCAGGACTCCTCGCTCAAGGCGATGGACGAGCTCGTCGCAGAGGGCGTCACCAGCTTCAAGCTCTTCATGGCATACCAAGGCGTCTTCCTGTCCGACGACGGACAGATTCTGCGGGCGATGCAGAAGGCGTCGGACAACGGCGCGATGATCATGATGCACGCCGAGAACGGCTCGGTCATCGACGTCCTGGTCCGCCAGGCGCTCGAAGCCGGCAACACCTCGCCCTACCATCACGGGCTCACCCGCCCGTGGCAGGCCGAGGCGGAGGCGACCAGCAGGGCCATCATGCTCGCCGACCTCACCGGCGCCCCGTTGTACGTGGTGCACGTGTCCGCCAAGCAGGCGGTCGAGCAGATCGCGATCGCACGCGACAAAGGCCAGAACGTCTTCGGCGAGACCTGCCCGCAGTACCTCTATCTCTCGCTTGAGGAGCAGCTCGCGGCGCACAGCGAGCGGTGGGGCGCGTTCGAAGGCGCCAAATGGGTGTGCTCGACGCCGTTGCGCTCCCGAGCGGAAGGGCACCAGGACCACATGTGGCAGGCGCTGCGGACCAATGACGTACAACTCGTCTCCACCGACCACTGCCCGTTCTGCATGAAGGACCAAAAGGAGCTCGGACTCGACAACTTCGCCAAGATCCCCAACGGCATCGGGTCGGTCGAGCACCGGATGGACCTGATGTACCAGGGCGTCGTCTCTGGGCAGATCTCGCTCGAGCGATGGGTGGAGATCACCTCGACCACCCCGGCCCGCATGTTCGGGATGTGGGGGCGCAAGGGCGTCATCGCACCGGGGGCCGACGCCGACGTCGTGGTCTACGACCCGGCGGGGCACACGAGCATCGGGGTGGGCAAGACCCACCACATGAACATGGACTACTCCGCCTGGGAGGGCTTCGAGGTCGACGGCCACGTCGACCTCGTCATGTCCCGCGGGACGGTCCTCGTCTCCGACGGGGCGTTCCACGGCAGGCCCGGTCACGGCCAGTACGTCCGCCGCGGTCTGTCCCAGTACCTCCTGTGAGCCCCGACCGAGAGCGAGAACCCCATGGACTTCGGTGTGGTCTTCCAGAACGACCCGCCCGCCTCACGCGTCGTCGACCTGGCCGTCCAGGCCGAGAACCACGGCTTCGACTACGTGTGGACGTTTGACTCGCCCCTGCTGTGGCAGGAGCCGTTCGTCGTGTACTCGGCGATCCTGGCGGCCACGCGCAAGGTGATCGTCGGGCCGATGGTCACCAACCCGGCCACCCGGGACTGGACCGTGCTCGCGTCGATGTTCGCCACGCTCAACGAGATGTACGGCAACCGCACGGTGTGCGGCATCGGTCGCGGGGACTCGGCGGTCCGCACCATCAACGGCCGCCCGTCAAACCTCGCCACCCTGCGCGACGCCGTTCAGGTGATCCGTGAGCTCGCCAGCTCGCGTGCGGCCGAGGTCAACGGGCGCACCGTGCGGTTCCCCTGGTCCAAGGGCTCGAGCCTCGAGATGTGGGTGGCCGCGTACGGGCCTAGGGCGCTGCAGCTGGCCGGCGAGGTCGGCGATGGCTACATCCTGCAGCTCGCGGACCCCGACATCGCCGCGTGGATGATCCGCGCCGTGCGCGACTCGGCGGAGGCGGCCGGACGCGACCCGGACGCCATCACGTTCTGCGTGGCGGCGCCCGCGTATGTCGGCGATGGGTCCTCGCCCTCGGCGCGAGCCCACATGCGCGAGCAGTGCCGATGGTTCGGCGGCATGGTCGGCAACCACGTCGCGGACATCGTCGCGCGGTACGGCACCGACTCCGCCGTGCCTGCGGCCTTGACGAACTACATCAAGGAGCGCGAGGGCTACGACTACAACCAGCACGGCCGCGCGGGCAACACACACGCCGCGTTCGTGCCGGACGAGATCGTCGAGCGGTTCTGCCTCCTGGGCTCGCCGCACGAGCACGTCGAGCGGCTCAGCGCGCTGCGCGAGCTCGGCGTGGACCAGTTCGCCGCCTATGTGCAGCACGACAACAAGGAGGAGACCCTGCGCCGGTACGGCGAGCACGTGATCCCCGCCATGGCCGAGTCGCTGGTGGCAACCGCATGAGCGTGTTGGCGCCCGACCGCCCGCGGCGGCGCCTCCCGCAGCGCCGCATGCGCTCGGCGGCCCTGGGCGCCACCGGTGTGCTCGCGCTCGCCCTGGCCTGGGAGGCGTACAAGGCCGTCGCGCCCGCCGACGGCGTGGTCGTCGGCGGAGCGCGGGTGCTGCCCCGCTCAAGCGACGTGGCGATGCCGCACCTGTGGGACATGGTCACGCGCGCCCTGGAGCCGGTGAACTCCTCGCCGACGGCGCAGCCCCTGTGGCTCGCCGTCCTCGGCGCCTGCCTGTTCTCACTGGGCGTCGCCGCCGTCGGCTGGCTCGTCGGCGTCGTCGTCGGGCTCGGCGTCGCGGCGCTCATGCAGCGCTTCCGCACCGCCGAGTCCGCGCTGGCGCCGTGGGTGGTGCTCAGCCAGACCGTCCCGCTCATCGCGCTCGCGCCCCTCGTCAAGCGCTGGGGCGCCCAACTCCAACTCGGACCCGTCGACTGGCAGGACTGGATGTCCGTGGCCGTCATCGCCTCCTACCTCGCGTTCTTCCCGGTGTCGGTCGGAGCGTTGCGCGGACTCGCCTCAGCGCAGGCCGTACACATCGACCTCATGCGCTCCTATGGGGTCGGCTGGTGGCGCACTCTGCTCACCGTGCGGCTGCCGGCCAGCGTCCCGCACCTCCTGCCGGCCCTTTACCTGGCTGCGGCCAACGCCGTCGTCGGGACCATCGTCGCGGAGGTCTCCACCGGCCTGCGCGGCGGCGTCGGACGCATGATCGTCGAGTTCGGCGCCAGCGGCTCCAGCGACCCCGCCAAGCAGTGGTCGCCCATCGCCGGCGCCGTCCTGCTGGGACTGCTCGCCACCGGCGTCGTCCGGCTCATCGCCCTGGCCCTGCGCAGGTACCACTCCACGGAGGTCTCATGAGCACGCCCTCTGCCCTCACCGCGGCCACCGGCTCGGCGGCCGCACCCACCCTCGGCCCCGCGCCCGCCGTCGTCGCCGAACGGCTCGGGAAGGTCTACCGCACGGGCGCGGGCGAGGTCGTCGCCCTGCACGATGTCGACCTCACCGTCCACGCGGGCGAGTTCGTCTCCCTCATCGGGCCGTCGGGGTGCGGAAAGTCGACGCTCATGCGCCTGGTCGCCGACCTGGAGCAGCCCAGCGCCGGCGCCCTGCGCGTCTTCGGTCGTGACGCCGAGCAGGCCCGCCGGGCCCAGGACTACGGCATCGCGTTCCAGCAAGCCGGACTCCTGCCCTGGCGCACGGTGCGCGGCAACGTCGAGCTGCCCCTGGAGCTGACCCGCGAGCCGCGCCGGGCCCGGGCCGCGCGCGCCGACGAGCTGCTCGACCTCGTCGGGCTGCGCGAGTTCGCCGGTCACCACCCGCATCAGCTCTCTGGCGGCATGCAGCAGCGCGTCGCGATCGCCCGGTCGTTGGCCCGCAGCCCCAGCCTGCTGTTGATGGACGAGCCGTTCGGCGCCCTCGACGAGATGACCCGCGAGCGGATGCAGTCCGAACTCCTGCGCATCCGCGAGCGCACCCAGGCGGCGGTGATCTTCGTGACCCACTCGATCCCTGAGGCGGTCTATCTGTCCGACCGCGTCGTGATCATGTCGCCCCGCCCTGGGCGTGTGCGACAGATCGTGCCGGTGACGCTCGGGGCCGCTGGGGAGCGGTCAGAGGGTCTGCGTGAGGATGCCGCGTTCTACGACCGGGTCTCGGCCGTGCGCGAGGCGCTGCACGGAGCCGCGGTCGCAGCCCGTGGGATGGACGTGCGATGAGGGCGACCGCATCAATTCCGTCGACAGCGACGCTCAGAGCCGTCGTCGCCCCAGTTCTGCTGGGCGCGCTCGCGATCGCAGCGTGGCAGGGCGTCGTCGTCGCGTTCCACGTGCGCCCGTTCGTCGTCCCCAGTCCCTCGGCCATCGCCGCGGAACTGAGCGGCAACGTCCAGGTGATCGGCGATGCGGCGCTCGGCACGGCCCGCAACGCCCTGATCGGCTTCGTCGTCGGCGTGCTGGCCGCGGTGGGCGGCGCGGCGCTCGCCGCGGCGGTGCGGGTTGTCGACCGGGCGACCGCGCCACTGGTCACGGCGGCCTCTGTGGTGCCGATCGTGGCGCTCGCGCCCGTGCTGTACACCGCGTTCGGCACGGACAACCGCAGCGCGCGGGTGGTCGTCGCGGCGATCACCGCGTTCATCCCCGTCTACGTCAACTCCTTGCGGGGTCTGAACACGGTGGCGCCCATCCACCGAGACCTGCTGCGGGCGTACGCGGCCACGCCGTGGCAGGCGACGCGCACCGTCACCCTTCCCGGCGCGCTCCCCTACTTCTGCACGGGCCTGCGCATCGCGTCGTCGGTCGCCGTGATCTCGGCGCTCGTCGCCGAGTACTTCGGAGGACCGGTCGACGGGCTCGGCAAAGCCATCACGTCAGCCGTCTCGTCCAGCCGGTACGCGCTCGCCTGGGCCTACGTGGTCGGCGCCGTCGTGATCGGCCTGGTCTTCTACTGCGCCACCTACCTCGTCGAGCGCGCCGTCTTGCGCGGTCGCCCGGCGTGAGCCCCCACTCCCGCCTCCTGCCATCCCCCTGCTTCGAGAGGACTCCCATGCCCATCACCCGAGCCCACCGCCGGATGGCGGCCGCCGGCGCCGTCGTCGCCGTCACCCTGACCGGTTGCGCCAGCACCTCGAGCGCGAGCAACACCGACGACGCCGACCTCACCCCCGTCACACTGCAACTCCAGTGGGTGGCCCAGGCGCAGTTCGCCGGGTACTACGCCGCCCTCGACCAGGGCTACTACGCCGACGAGGGCCTCGACGTCACGATCCAGGAGGCCGGCACCGACACGGTGCCGATCGACGTGCTGGCCGCCGGCGACGCCGACTACGCCATCTCCTGGGTGCCGAAGGTCCTCGGCTCGATCGAGCAGGGAACCGACGTGACCGATGTCGCCCAGATCTTCGAGCGGTCGGGCACGCTGCAGATCTCGTTCGCCGGCGCCGGCATCACCACACCCGCGGACCTCGCCGGAAAGAAGGTCGGCAGTTGGGGATACGGCAACGAGTGGGAGCTCTTCGCGGGCATGCAGGCGGCCGGAGTCGACACCAGCAACGACATCGACCTCGTCCAGCAGGCGTTCGACATGAACGGCTTCCTCTCCGGAGACATCGACGCCGCCCAGGCGATGACGTACAACGAGTACGCCCAGGTGCTCGAGACCGTGAACCCGCAGACCGGCGAGCTGTACCAGCCGGAGGACCTCTCCGTCATCGACTGGAACGACGCGGGCGCCGCGATGCTTCAAGACGCCATCTGGGCGGACGCCGCTCGGCTCGCGGACGACGAGGAGTACGCCGACACGACGGTGCGCTTCATCAAGGCGTCCATCAAGGGCTGGGTGTTCGCGCGCGACCACGCCCAGGACGCCGCGGACATCGTGACCGCGGCTGGCTCCACGCTCGGCTCCAGCCACCAGTTGTGGCAGACGAACGAGGTCAACAAACTCATCTGGCCGTCCACGAGCGGGATCGGCACGATCAACGCCGACCAGTGGAACCAGACGGTCGACATCGCGATGGGCACCAAGAACGAGACCGGCGCCACGATCATCACCGCGGCGCCACCGGCCACGGCCTACTCCAACGAGTACGTCGACAAGGCGCTCGCCGAGCTCAAGGCGGAGGGCGTCGACGTGATGGGCGCGGGCTTCGAGCCACTCACCGTCACGCTCCGCGAGGGCGGCAACTGATCGCCGCTCACCCTGCCGACCCGTGATCGGAGAGACACCCATGACCTCCCCCACCAGCGTCGAACACGTCTCGCCGGCGCCGGGCGGCGCTCCCGCCGACGGCTCCTGGACGGACGCGACGGTCCTCGCGGCCGACCACGGCCTCGTTTTTCACTCATGGTCCGCCCAAGGACGTCTGCCGGACTTCGTCGTGGCCGGCGCCAGCGGCTGCCGGGTCTGGAACCACGCCGGGCGGACCTGGCTCGACTTCTCGTCGCAGCTGGTCAACACCAACCTCGGCCACCAGCACCCAGCGGTGGTCGCGGCGATCCAGGAGCAGGCCGGGCTGCTGGCCACGATCGCCCCCGCGACGGCGAACGCGACACGCGCCGCGGCGGCCAGCAAGATCCTGGCGCACGCACCCGCGGGCTTCACCAAGGTGTTCTTCACCAATGGTGGAGCGGACGCCAATGAGAACGCCATCCGCATGGCCCGCGTCCACACGGGCCGGGACAAGGTGGTCAGCGCCTACCGGTCGTACCACGGCAACACCGCGGCCGCGGTCGTGGCCACGGGCGACTGGCGTCGGGTGCCCAACGAGTACGCGCGCGGGCACGTGCATGCGTTCGGTCCCTACCTGTACCGCTCCGAGTTCTGGGCCACGACCCAGGGCGAGGAGTCTGCGCGCGCGCTCGAGCATCTGGAGCGGGTGGTCCAGTCGGAGGGCGCGGCGTCGATCGCGGCCATCCTGCTGGAGACCGTGCCAGGCACGGCCGGCGTCCTCGTACCGCCTCCGGGATACCTGCGCGGGGTGCGGCAGATCGCCGACAGGTACGGGATCGTGCTGATCCTCGACGAGGTCATGGCAGGGTTCGGCAGGACCGGCTCCTGGTTCGCGTTCGAGGACCATGACGTCGTGCCCGACCTGGTGACGTTCGCCAAGGGCGTTAACTCCGGCTACGTTCCCGCAGGCGGCGTCCTCATCTGCGACGCGATCGCCCGGACGTTCGATGACCAGGTCTTCCCCGGCGGGCTCACCTACTCCGGGCACCCCCTGGCCATGGCCGCGATCGTCGCCACGATCACCGCCATGGAGGATGAGCGCGTCGTCGAGAACGCCGCTCGCATCGGAGCCGAGGTCATCGGGCCGGCCTTGCGCGAGTTGGCGGCGGCCAATCCGCTCGTCGGCGAAGTGCGCGGCACGGGGGTGTTCTGGGCGATCGAGTTGGTGGCAGACCGCGGCACGCGTGAGCCGGTCCCGCCAGCGGTCATGGCACGGGTACGCGCTCTGTGTCTGGAGCGCGGCCTGCTGCCGTTCACGGCCGACAACCGTGTGCACGTCGTCCCCCCGTGCGTCATCACCGCGCAGGAGGCCCACGAGGGCCTGGCCATCCTGCGTTCGGTGCTCGACGACGTCGCCGCGCAGGCGCCCGCCATGTGAGGGTCACGCCCGGGCGCCCGGTGTCGAGACGACGCGCCCTTGCGCTCCGCGGGTCGAGGACGCACGATGGGGCAACAAACCAACTAGTTGGTTTGCTCGATGTGGTCGTCCCACGAGCCCAGGAGGAGCCATGTACACCGTCCCCGACCAGACCGGGCGCACCGTCGTCGTCACCGGAGCCAGCTCCGGCACCGGACGTGAGGCCGCGATCCGCCTCGCGGGCGCCGGCGCCCACGTCGTCCTCGCGGTGCGCGACCAAAGCCGCGGCGACGCCGCTCTCACGCGCCTGCGAGAGGCCCACCCGGGCGCCGCCGCCGAAGTGCGGATCCTCGACCTCGCCGACCTCGGGTCAGTGACCGCCTTCGCCGATGACCTCGCACGCGACCTCGACCGCCTCGACACGCTCGTCAACAACGCGGGCGTCATGGCGGTGCCGCACCGGCACGAGACCATCGACGGGCACGAACTGCAGTGGGGCACCAACTTCCTCGGCCCGTTCGCGCTGACCACCCGGTTGCTGCCGCTGCTGCTCACCTCCCCCGCCCCGCGCGTGGCGACGATGAGCTCCGGTACGGCCAGCTGGGGCCGGATCGACCTCTCCGACCTCGACTGGACCAGGCGGCGCTACTCGCCGTCGGGCGCCTACGCCGCCTCCAAGCTCGCCGACCTGCACCTCGCCCGCCACCTCGCCCACGTGGCCGGACAGCGCCGGTGGGCGCTCGTCTCGACCGCCGCCCACCCCGGCTTCACGCGCACCAACCTGCAGAGCGTCGGCCCGAACCTCGGGCGCGACAAGCCGCGCTGGAGCCCCCTGCAGGGCATGCGCGTCATGCCCTCGATGCAGCCGCCCGAAGGCGCCGGGTCGATCCTGCTCGCCGCGGCCGACCCCGACGCCGTCACCGGCGCCTACTACGGACCTGGCGGACGCTTCGGCCTGGTCGGCGACCCCGCGCCCGCGCGCCTGAGCCGCCGCATGCGTGACGAGAGCGCCGCCGCCCGCCTGTGGGCCGCGGCCGAGGAGATCACCGGGACGGCGCTCCCAGCGTCCTAAGGTGAGAGCATGCTCGCCGACGCACGCCCGACCGCCGAACGCATCCTGAGCGCGGCCAGCGACGAATTCGCCGAGCACGGCCTCGCCGGGGCGCGCGTCGACCGCATCGCCGCTCGCGCCGGCGCCAACAAGGAGCGCATCTACGCCTACTACGGCGCCAAGGACGCGCTGTTCGACACGGTGCTCGCCGCCCGCATCGCCGAACTGCTCGACACCGTCCCGTTCGACGCCGACGACCTGCCCGGCTACGCCGAGCGCCTGTTCCGCTTCACCGTCGAGCGCGCCGACCTGACCCGTCTGCTGCTGTGGCACGTGCTCGAACGGCCCACCCTGCTCGGCACGCGCGAACCCGGCGCGACCTCGACCGCCGCCAAGGTCACGGCGCTCACCGCCGCTCAAGCGCGCCGAGACGACCTCGACCGGACGCAGCCCGCCGGGCGGCTGCTCGGCCAGGTCCTCGCCGTCGTCCACGGGGCCGCCTTCGGTCTGCTCGCCAGCGGGACCGACGTCGAGCAGACCGCCGCCGACGTACGCCGGTCCGTCACGCGCATCATCGCGCCCTGACCGACCGCGCGCGCCGAGCGCAACGGTCAGGGCCCAAGAGGTAAGGAGGACCTCGTGGGCGCCGTCGTCATGTACGCCTCAGTGTCGGTGGACGGCTTCATCGCAGACGCCGCCGACCAGCCCGGACCGCTGTTCGACTGGCTGACCAACGGCGACGTCCCGCTGGACGCCAGCGGCGCGCTCCGAGTGTCACAGCCGTCCTACGAGTACACCCGGCCGTACTGGGATCGGATCGGGGCCACCGTCGTCGGACGCCACGTCTTCGACCTGACCGACGGCTGGGAGGGGCAGCCTCCCAGCGGCGTCGACCACGTCATCGTCGTGACGCACCGGCAGCCTCCCGAGGGCTGGGACCGCACCACGCCGTTCCACTTCGTCGACGACGTCGCGGCGGCCGTGGCGCTGGCGCGGGACCTGGCGGGCGACCGGATCGTGGAGGTCGCCGCGGGCGACGTCGGCGGCCAGGCGCTGGCGGCGGGGCTCGTCGACGAGGTGCGCATGGACGTGGTGCCCGTCGTGCTGGGGACCGGCAAGCGCTACTTCGGGAGCCTCGACGGGCAACACCTGCTGGAGGACCCCGACGCGGTGATCCGCGGCGACCGGGTCCTGCACCTGCGCTATCAGGTCCGGCGGCGGCCCGCGTCGTAGGGCCGCAGGCTCAGGTCGCCCGCAGCGCCGTTGTCGGCGGGACGCGGGCGGCGCGGACGGCGGGGTGCAGTCCCGCCAGCGCCCCCACCGCGATCGAGGCCGCCGGGCCGGCGAGCAGGGCCGCCTGTGGGATGACGACCGACTGCCCGGACGACCAGGCGATGACCGCGGCGGCGGCGACCCCGAGCGCGAGGCCGGCCGCGCCGCCCAGCGCGGACAGGGCGACGGCCTCGGTGACGAACTGGGCCGCGATCTGCCCGGGCCGGGCGCCGAGCGCGCGGCGCAGGCCGATCTCGCCGCGGCGTTCGAGGACCGCGACGACCATGGTGTTGGCGATCCCCACCCCGCCGACGAGGAGCGCGATCCCGCCCAGCGCGAGGCCGAGCGCGGCGAGCGCGTCGTCGGTGGTCTCGCGCGCGGTGACCAGGTCGGACAGCCCGGTGACGCTGACCAGGTGCGGGGCGCCCGGCCGCGCGGCGGACGCGAGGACCTCGCGCACCTCCTCGACGCGCCCCGGCTCGGCGCGCACATAGACCTCGGCGATCTGCCCGACGCCGTCCTCGTCACCGAACGCGTCGCGCACCCACCGGTCTCCGAGGATCGCGGCGGTGTCGATGACGCCCCCGGCGAGGCCGGAGTCCGCGAGCACGCCGAGGACGCCGTGCCACTGCCCGGCGATCCACACACGCCCGCCGGCCTGCTCAACGCCGAGGCGTGACGCCGCGGTCGAGCCGAGCACGGTGACGGGCATCGCCCTGGTGGCGTCGTCGAACCAGCGGCCCGAGTCGAGTTCGGCGCCGACGGCGGCCAGGACGTCCGGGCGGGCGACCGCCACGGTGAGCCCGCCGGTCTCGGTGGCGGGCACGAGGTCGGTGCGACGCACGTCGGCGCCGGGCGGGGCGGTCTCGAACACGCCGACGAGGTCGACACCGTCGTGCCGCGCGATGGCCTCGGGGGCGGCGTCGGGCAGCGGCACCGGCTCGCGGTCGGGGCCCACGCCCGGGCGCACCACGGCCAGGTCGGCGCCCAGGGCGTCGAATGCGCGCAGGAGCTCGGCGTGGTTCGACGCGGCGGCGCCGGTGAGCGCGACGAGCGAGGCGATGCCGAGCGCGACGCCGAGCGCGGCGAGCCCCGTGCGTTGCGGGCGCCCGGTCACGCCGAGTCCGGCGGTGCGCAGCAGGTCGGCGGGGGTCAGGCGGCGGGGCACGAGGCCTCCTGGGGTGTCGTGAGGGCGGGGGTCGCGACGCCGTCGCGCAGGTGGACGCGCCGCGCGAAGCGTGCGGCGATGTCCTGGTCGTGCGTCACGACGACGACGGCGGTGCCGCGCGCGGCGACGTCGGCCAGGAGCGTGACGATCGCGGCGCCCGTGGCCGAGTCGAGCGCGCCAGTCGGCTCGTCGGCGAGGAGCACCCCCGGGGCGCGCACCAGGGCACGGGCGATGGCCACGCGCTGCTGCTCGCCGCCCGAGAGCTGTCCGGGCCGATGCCGCAGCCGCGGCCCGAGGCCCACGGCGTCGAGCGCCGCGGCGGCCCGGGCGCGGCGCTCGGCGTGGCGGACCCCGGAGTAGAGCAGTCCGGTCGCGACATTGTCGAGCGCGGTGAGCGTGGGCATGAGGTGGAACTGCTGGAACACGAACCCGATGCGCTCCGCGCGGATCGCGGAGCGCTGGCGCTCGCGCAGCGCGGTGACGTCGACGCCGTCGACCAGCACCTGCCCCGACGTCGGCGCGTCGAGCGTGCCGAGGATGGACAGCAGCGTGGACTTGCCCGACCCGGACTGGCCGACGACGGCGACCTGGTCGCCAGACGCGATCGCGAGCGTCGTGGGATGCAGCACGGTCAGCGGCGGGGAGCCCGGGTAGGTCTTGGTCACGTCCCGGACCTCGAGCACGGGAGCGGTCGGGACAGGCGCGGTCAGGACGGCGGTCATCGGGCGAGCACCACCAGGTCGCCCTCGGCGAGGTCGCCGCCGAGGATCTGCACGCGCGCGTCGGCCGCCAGGCCGATCTCGACCGGCACCGTGGTGATGGCCGCGCCGTCCCACACCTCGACGGCGTAGCCGCCGCCCGGCGTGGCGAGCAGCGCCGTTGCGGGGACGACGAGGGTCGCGGCCTCGCCCGCACCGGCGTCGCGCGTGGTGATGCGCACCGGCGACGGACCGACGGCGGCGAGCAGCGCCGCCGCCTCCGGGTCGTCGAACCCGATGGTCACCTGCGGTGGGGTGAGGCCGCCGTCGTCGGTGGGCAGGCCGCCCGGGTCCACCGTGGTGAGGGTCGCCTCGACGTGGGCGCCGTCGCGCAGGGTCACCGTCACGGGCGCGCCGGGGGCGAGCTCGCGGGCCTGCGCCTGAGTGAGGTTCGCGGTGGCGTGCAGGGTCGTGGCGCCCACGGTCGCGGGAGAGACCCCGGTGTCGCCGAGGCGCGCGGTCACCTGGTCGACACGGACGCTCGCCGTGGCGGCGACGACGGCGGAGGCCGCGGCGAACTCACCTGTGCGCGCGAGCCCGAGGGCGCGCTGCCAGTCGCGCACGGCCTGCCGGGTGCGCCAGTCGAAGCGCTCGCCGGGCGGGCGCGGCAGGAACCCGAGCGCCGCCAGGTTCTCCTCGAGCTGGCGCACGTCGGCGCCCGGGATCGAGTCGACGGACAGGTCGCGCCAGAACGGACGCTCGCCGGCCAGCAGCACCACGGGCTCGCCGTCCGCCTCGAAGACCTGCTCGCCGACGGAGACGACCGCGCCCGCGACCGGCAGCGCGGTGAGCATGCCCTCGACGGGGGGCAGCGGCGTGGCCTCGCCGAAGGTGAGCTGGCCCGCCAGGCGCAGCTCGTCGACAAGCGTCGTGTGGACGGCCGGCGCGGTGACGGGCTGCGCGCTCGGGCCCGGGTCAACAGGCGTCCCGCCGGGCGCGCCGGCGCACCCGGCGAGCAGGCCGACGGCGAGGGTCAGGGTGAGGCCGGCCCGCACGCGACGGCGGCGCCGGTGGCTGCGGTCGGGGCGGCGCGGGTGGGTGTGGGGGTGCATGGGACTCCAGTCAGGGGTGAGGGTCAGCCGAGGCCGCCGCCGGCGAACTCGCCGACCACGGCCCTCCAGTCGAAGGCGGGCTCGGAGGCGGCGTCGAAGGTGACCACGGGGCCACCCGGGTCGAGCGCCGCGGCGAGCAGGTCGCGCAGCTCGGCCTCACGGAGCCACGCGGGCAGCTCGACGACCCCGTCGGCGCCCGGGTCGACGACCCAGCCGAACCCGTCGTTCCGGGCGCGCCGGGCGAAGTCGACCGCCGCCTGCTGGGCCACCGCGGCGTCGCCGCTCAGGATCGGGTCGCGGGCGGCGACGTCGTCCCAGGTGAGCGGGCTGAAGCCCGGGTGCTCGGCGTGGCAGGACTCCCAGGCCTGGGCTGTGTGGGGGTCGGTGAAGAAGGCGGCGCGCAGCGGCGCGACCCAGCCGCGCCCCGGCGCGTCCACCGAGGCGTGGACCAGATCGTCGGCGAAACGCGCGTGGGCGACCGCGTCGGCGGGCCGCGCGCCGCCGTCGAGCGACACGTCGCGCACGACGACGAAGCCGCGCTCGTCGACGTTCGCCGCGACGTCGCGCGCGACCAGGCAGGCGACGAAGCGCGCCGTGTCGTCGTCGGCACCCGCTGGTACGTCGACGTCCACGGCGGGCGGTGACGGTGACGGTGGAAGGCTGAGGGGCGACTCCTCCCCCGCGCGCGTGCCCTCCGGGGAGCACGCGGCGAGTGTCGCCGCGAGGGCGAGTGTGACGGCGACGGCGGCAGGCGCGCGAGGCGGACGGGCGTGACTCATCGAAGGACTCCTTGGAGCGGTCAGCCGAAGCTGAGCGTGATGCCCGGGTCGTCGCCGACGACCTGGCCGAACACCGCGGCCACGTCGAACCCGGTGTCACGGTCATGGGCCATCCGCAGCCAGACGCCGTCGTGGCCGCCCTCGACGGCCAGGGTGAGCAGGGCGCGCAGGTCGGCCTCCGTGACGTGCTGGGGCAGGGTGATGGCTCCGGCGTCGTCCGGGGTGGGGTCGGCCACCCACGCGAGGCCCTCGGCGCGGGCCGCGCGAGCGAGGTCGAGGCCGGCCGCCATCGTGCGGGCGATGAACGCCTGCCACTGGGCCTCGTCCATGGTCTCCCACTCGGCCTGCGCGAAGTCCGGGTGGTCGGCCAGGCACGCCGCGTAGACGTCGGCGATGCTCAGGCGCCCGGTGGCCTCAAAGTGCTCGGCGCCGACGGCGGCGTGCCAGGTCCCGGACTCGTCGGACGTCGTCAGGACGAGGTGGCGCAGCTCCTCGGGCAGCTCGGCGGGGTCGACGCCTGCGGCGGCGCTCGACGTGATGACGCCGCCCTCCATGCCCTCGACGAGCGGGACGGGATCGACCTGGACGAACACCAGCCCGTCCGACGTCGGATCCCCGGGGATGCCGTTGCGCGCGGTCACCCCTCCTGCGGCCAGGCACGCGAGGAAGCGTGAGGTGGCGGCGTCGGACGCGGTGGCCTGCCCGTCCGCGGGCGCCGCGGGCCCGGTCGCACCGGAGACGCCGGCGCTAGTGGTGGCGCCGCCGAGGGCGGCGTCGGCGCCGCAGCCGGTCAGCGCGGCGGCGCCCGCGACGGCGATGAAGGCGGCCACGGCGCCGTGGCGTGCGCGCCCGGCGGGTGGAGCGGAGGCGGGTGAGGGGTGCGAGGCTCTCATGGCGACCACCCTCGTGGGCGCCTGGTCCGGGGCGGGTTCACGCCGACCGAACCGGAATCGAACCGAGGACCGCCATGCTGGAGGACACCGACACGAGAGAGGTCCCACGCATGCGCATCCTGTTGGCCGAGGACGAGCGGGCGCTCGCGGACGGGCTGGCCGACGGCCTGCGCCGCGAGGGCTACCTCGTGGACGTCGCCTACGACGGCGCGGCCGCCCTCGTCGCGCTCGGCGCCGCCGACACCGACGTGCTCGTCCTGGACCGCGACCTGCCCGTGCTCAGCGGGGACGCCGTGTGCCGCACGCTGCGCGCGCAGGGTCACCCGGTGCGCATCCTCATGCTCACCGCGGCCGGCGCCCTCGACGACCGCGTGGCGGGCCTCGACCTCGGCGCCGACGACTACCTGACCAAGCCCTTCGCCTACGTCGAGCTGCTCGCCCGGCTGCGCGCACTCGGGCGCCGCCTGACGCCGTCGGGCCCAATGGCGGTGTTCGAGGCCGGCGGCATACGCCTCGACACCGTGCGGCGCACAGCCGAGCGCGACGGCACGCCGCTCGCACTGACCCCCAAGGAGCACGGCGTCCTGGAGGTGCTGCTCGCGGCCGACGGCGCCTGGGTGAGCGTGGACGAGATCGTCGAGGACGTCTGGGAGCAGCCCGACGAGCGCCGCCGCACCGTCGTCAAGGCCACGGTGCACACGCTGCGGCGCAAGCTCGGCGTGCCCGACCCCATCGAGTCGGCGCCCGGGTTCGGCTACCGGATCGGGCCTCGGGCATGAGCTTCCGCGCGCGCCTGACCGCGCTCATCGCCAGCGTGTTCGTGCTGGGCGGCGCCGCACTGCTCGGCGTGCAGTTCCTGCTCGTCCAGCACCTGCTGGAGCAGCAGGTCGATGAGAGGGTGGTGACCACGCCCGTGGAGATCACGACGGCGCCGGCGCCGACCGCGCCGTCGTCGTCGTCCGAGGCGATCACGGCGTGGCACTGCCCCCCGGCGACCACTGGTCACCTGATCGACACGCACGACGGGTGGTGGTGGATCGAGTGCGTCTCCGCTGACGGCGCGACGGTGCTGCGCGGCGCGGTCGACCCCGACGCGAGCCCTCAGGAGCGGGCCGCCACCGTCCAGCAGCTCATCCACGAGTCGACGACGCTCACCACCACCCGGGTCTCGCGCGAGGTGCTGCGCGGCCTCGTCGTGTGGTCCGTCGTCATCCTCGCGGCGTTCACCGGACTGGCCGTGCTCGCCGCCCGCTGGCTCTCGCGCCGCTCGCTCGGACGCGTCGCCCGCATCACCGCGACCACGCGCGCGATCGGCGTCGAGGGCCTCGACCGGCGCCTCGCCCTCGCCGGGCCGCGCGACGAGATCCGCGAGCTCGGCGACACGATCGACTCGATGCTCGACCGCCTGGAGGACGCCTTCGAACGTCAGGACCGCTTCATCGCCGGGGCCTCGCACGAGCTGCGCACCCCGCTGACCACGACCCGCACGCTGCTGGAGATCCCCCTGACGCAGGGCCGCGTCCCAGCGGACCTCGTGCCGTCCGTGCGCGGCGCTCTGGACGCCAACGAACGCTCCGAGCGCCTCGTCGGCGCCCTGCTCACGCTCGCGCGATCGCGCACCCCGGCGTCCCTCGCCGCCGGGGAGACGGACCTCGGCGCGCTCGCCGCACGCATCCTCGCCGAGAGGTCCGACGCCGCCGAGGCGCGTGGGCTGCGCGTGAGCCCGCCCGCGGGCGACGACGCGATCGCCGCCGTCGCCCCCGACCTCACGCTGCTCGCCCTCGGCAACCTGTTCGACAACGCCATCCGGCACAACGCCGACGGCGGAGCCCTCGCGGTGCGCACCGGCCGCGACGAGCCCGCCGGGCGCGTCTGGGTCGAGGTCGTCAACGACGGCGCCGACCTCACCGGCGCCGACGTCGAGGCGCTGACCGAGCCGTTCCACCGCGGCACGGCCTCGCGACTGGCGGGCGAGGGGCTCGGCCTTGGGCTCGCTCTGGTCGACACCGTGGCGACCGCGTCGGGCGGCGCCCTGAGCCTGGCCGCACGACCTGGCGGCGGTCTGCGCGCTCGCCTCACCCTTCCCGCGCGCCGCGATCAGCTCACCGCAACTCCTGGGTGATCTGCCGGACGTCCGCGGTGACCGTCACGGTCGCCATGGCGCCGTTGACGAGTGGCAGATGCGGCGGCACGTGTCCGATCTCGACGTCGAACACGAGGGGCAGCCCGAGGCGGCCCAGCGCGTCGAGCACCGCCTGCTCCTGGGTCATCTTCGCGTTGTCCGCCGCGTTGGTCCGTCCGATGAGGATCGCCGTCGCGTGCTCGAACCACCCGGCCAACCGCAGCGCGTGGAGGTTGCGGCAGATGGTCGCCGCCTCATCCTCCGCCGCTTCGAGGTAGACGATCAGGCCGTCGTCGGCGTGTCGGCGCCCGAACGCGGCCACGTCTCCATACGGCGTCCCGGCCAGGTTGGTCACCGTCTCGACGCAGCCGCCGATCAGGCGGCCGCGCGCGTGGAGCGAGTCGGCGCCGTGCAGCCGCCACGTCCCCTCGCCGACGTCCCGCCACCGCACCGCGCGCGTGTCCTCGTCCAAGCGCGCCCAGGTGGCGATACGGCCGGAGTCGCGCTGCACGTGCGGTCCCGGGCCGGAGGCGAGCTCGGTCCACGGCAGCAGGCCGGCGGGCTGCGCGTAGGGGGTGTCGGCCAGGTTGTCGCCGTGCATCGTCGCCCAGCCGAGCCTCGTCGTGAGGGGCAGCAGGACGGTCGACATGTCGGAGTAGCCGACCAGCCAGGTGGGCTCAGCCTGGGCCAGCGCGTCCCAGTCGAGCAGGTCGACCAGGTCGATGGCCGTCTCCCCGCCCCACGGCGGCAGGACGCATCGGATCTTGGGGTCGCACAGCATCGCCGTGAGCTCGGCGGCACGCCGCTCGGCCGGCCCGGCCGTGATGCCGGACCCGTCCATGCACTCGCCGACGACCACCTCGTATCCCGCCTGGCGGAGCCAGTCCACGCAGAAGGCGACTCGCTCGGCGCCCAGGCCGCTGACGCCCGCCGATGGTGAGGTCACCGCGATGGTGTCGCCTGGTCGCAGCGGCGCCGGGAATCGAAGCATGGCCCGATCCTGCCAGAGCCGCGGCGCGCCCCTGACCACGCGAGGCCGGTCAGCATTCCGGCGGCCGCCGAGGCTGGCCGTCCTCGGGCGGGCCGAGACCTCCACCCCGATGAGGATCGCGAAGGGATCGCGGCACAGGCGGCCGCGATGCCGACGGTGGCCGCAACCTGGCGACCCAGCGGGGCGTCAGGCCTCATGCCGCGGGCCGGCGCCGGGTGAGGGTGGCCAGCGCCCAGACCGCCGCCACCGCCGCGCCGACATAGAAGAAGACCCCCACGACGGCGCCGGGCGGACCGCCGCGCTGACCGGTCGTGGCGAACCGCTCGAGCCCGCCGCCCGAGCAGACGACCTCACCGGCCTGCGTCCGCGGCGTCACGCCCAGCACGACGGCGCGGCCCACGCCCGCGACCTGCGCGGTGGAGCCCTCGACGCCCGACGCCGTGTCGACCTCGCGCCTGTCGCCAGACTCCAGAACGACGGCGCAGGACACCTCGGCCGGGACCAGCGCGGCCCCCGTCCCCCACACGACCCTCTGAACGCCGGCGGGGACCGAGTCGCCGGCCCCCGCCGCGACGAGGGCGGCCGGGACGGGGCCCTGGGGCGTGTCGCCGACCGTGATCATCACCGTGCCGACGGTCGCGAACAGGACCACCCCGACCAGTGCGAGCCAGCCCGACGCCCGCAGCGGAACCCTGTGCGTCGTCACGACGCAGCTCCGGAGCGCTCACGGGTCTCCAACTCCGCGGCGACGGGGATGTCGGTGAGCCGGAACGCGAAGGCGCCCAGTGCCTGACGCACCTGGACGGCGATGGTGTCCGTGTCGGCGATCGCCGGGTAGAGGCCGACGAAGGTGAGCGTCTGGCCGCCGTCGATCCGGCGCAGCGTGTCGAGGTCCGCGAGCGGACGCCACGCCTGCAGGCCCGACGAGCCGTCCCCGAGCGGGTAGTCGTAGGGGTAGACCGCCGTCGTCCCGCTGACGACCGCGACGCTCAGCGCATGCTGGGGCAGGACGGTTCTGTCGCCCCGATACGAGCCGACCGCGGACAGGCCGCCGACGCCGAAGCTGGAGTCGACCTCGGTGTCCAGCGCCTCGGCCTCGACGGTGACCAGCAGGCAGTCGCCCACGCGGACCGCCTCGGGGGCGGTGATGCGGAACGGACGGGGCCCGTCCACCTCGACACCCTCGGCGCCCGTGGCGGTCGGGCCGCCCTCGAACGGCGGCAGCTCGCCGTCGGAGGGGACCTGTGTCCTGGTCGTGACCTGGGACGTCAGGGTGAGCACCACCCGGCGGTTGAGCTGCCGGCTCTCGGCGCTGTCGTTGGCCACGAGCGGCTGGGACTCACCGCGGCCCGCTGGCCTCAGCTCGAACCTGTCCGTGTCGACCAGGCCCGCCAGCGCCTCGACGGCGGCGGCCGCGCGCCGCTCGGACAGGTCCTGGTTGGACGCGTCGTCGCCGACGTCGTCGGTGTGCCCCACGACGTCGATCACCCCGCCCGCGCGCCCGTCGAGGTGCGCGACGGCGGCGGTGAGCGCCGCCTGGCCCTGCGGGCCCAGGTCCGCGGAGTCCGAGGCGAACAGGACGTCACCGCCGAGGCTCACCTCGACGCTCTCGGTCGACTCGAGCACCCGGACCGCGTCGTCGAGCTCGGTGGTGTACCGGTGGAGGGCGAGCTGGGGTGCGTCGGCGACGGACGCGAGGTCGAGGGGCGACGCGCCGTCGTCGGTGAGCGCCGGCGCCGGCGCCTCGGCGTCGATGATCGGCATGATGGGCACGTAGTGGCCGGGGAAGAGCAGGCCGAGCGCCTCGACGTCGTCAGGCGGCGCGGCGTACGCGCGCTGCACGCGCAGGCCTTCGGCAGGAACGGTCCAGAGGTCGCTCGGCTCGCCAACCGCCCACCCCTCGCTGTCGACACCCGGGAGGAACACCGATCGGTCGCCGAGATCGACCAGTCGCACCGCGCCCCCGGCCGCGGGACGCGACGTGACGTCGGCGACGAGGAGGCCGAGGATCGCCAGGTCGTCGTCGCCGTCCGGGAGCGTCACGGGGCGCAGGTCGAACGTCAGGACGAGATGCTCTCCGGAGCGCACCAGTGGGTGGACGTCGACGGTGGCCTCGCCGCCGCCGACGACGACGCCGAACGACTCGACGACGGCCTCCGGGTCCGCCGTGGGCACGGCCTCCGACGAGGCCGAGGGGGTGTCGTCGGCGCCCGTCGACCCGTCGCCAGAGGTACACGCCCCCAGGGCCAGCGTCAGCCCGGCCAGCAACGCCACGGAGCGCAGGCTGCGTCGTCCCGTCATCTCGTCGTCCCCTCAGCCGATCGCGATTGCCTCGACCGTACCGACCTGGTCGGGCGGGTCAAGGCGCGCGGTCGCGGTGTCCGCCGGGTGAGGCGTTGCAGGCGACGGCGTGGGGGGCGCACATCGCAGCGCTGATCGCGCAGGCGCCTTCGCGCGGATCGAGTGGGCTTTGACGCAGGCTCGGACAAGAGGGGACCCGGATGGCGGGGTTCCCCGGACGGCTCTTGGGCATCCGGCACGGCGCGCCGCGCTGCTGGCTGCCCACCGATCACTCGGCGACGCGCACCAGGTGCTTGCCGAAGTTGGCGCCGGTGAGCACTCCGATCAGCGCAGAGGGGGCCGCGTCGAGGCCGTCGACGACGGTCTGCTCCACGGGCACGATCCCGTCGGCGACGCGGGGAGTCATGAATGCCTCGTAGCCGTCGCGCTCATCCATGTGATTGCGCACGAGGAACCCGTGCAGCCTGATCTCGCGGTGCACCAGATCGAAGAGGTTCCCCGGCGCACCCGGGGGCGTGTGCGCGTTGTAGCCGGAGATGCCGCCGACCCAAGCGATTCGCCCACCTTCGGCCATCCCTCCGATCACGGCCTCCAGGTGGGAGCCCCCGACGCCTTCAAGAGCGAGCGGGATGTCGCGGCCAGCAAGCTGGCCGAGCAGCGTGGTGTCGCGGTACGCGATCACCTCGTCGAACGGGCCCGCGAGGAGACGGTCCGCCTTGGCCTGAGTGCTGGTCACGCCGATGATCGGAGCGGCGCCGAGCGCCTTGGCGATGTGACCTGCTGCGGTGCCCACGCCCCCGGCTGCGGCCGTGATCAGCACGGACTCACCTGCTTCGAGCCGACCGATCGTCGTCAGTCCGACCCAGGCGCTCAGCCCCGTGCCACCCAGGATTCCGAGGTAGGCCTCGGGTGGCACACCTGCCGGCGGGCGGATGACCCGTGCCTGCGCGGTGACCGTATGTGTGCGCAGCCCGTCGCGGTGGATGACCAGGTCGTCCACCGCGATCTCGGGATTCCGCGAGGAGAGCACGCGGCCCAATGCGCGGCCCTCGAGCGCCGTGCCGAGCGTGACGCTGTCGAAGACCTCACGGTGGTACGGATCGACGGAGACCCAGAGGTTCTCCACCAGGACCTCCCCCGCATCCGGGGCAGCGAGCGGGACCTCGACGATGTCGAAGTCCCGTAGCACGGGCAGGCCGTGAGGCCTCCGGACGAGATGAAGCTGACGTGAGCGTGCGGACATGGGGCCTCCTCAAGGACAGCCGTAGTCTCGGCGCCACGGGACGAGTCGTGCGCGGATTCGGCCACCGCCGAATCCATCGCCTAGCGCGCCTGCGCGAACAGCAACCCGCGTCCGAGGTCCGTCAACGTGTACACGACGACGCGCCCGTCCCGCACTGCGCTCGCGAGCCGCGCGTCCGTCAGCGTGCGCAGATGCTCGTTCACCGTGGCCGGGGCGACGCCGAGCGCGTGCGCGAGCTCCGTCGTCGTGGCCGGTGTCGCAATCGCGGCAGCCACCCGGGCCCGGCCTGCTCCGACGAGCCTCTCTATTGCGGGCGATGGCGCGTCCTCGTTCGGGCTCTCCCACAACGTGGCGAATCCCCGCACCCCGTAGGCGATGGCGGGCTGAAACGGCGCGTTTGACATGACGTGCGCGCGCGGCCATGCGAACGCCGATGGCGTCAGCAGGACGCCGTCCTGTGCCGGCGTGGGACCGAAGCTCGTCTCGCATGCCCCGACGATGCTCAGCGCCGCGCCACTCCAGGCCACGCCAGGGTGCAACTCGTCGAGCATCGCCCCCTGTCCCTCGTCTGCGGCGCTCATCGCATGGCGCGCGATGTCGGCGCGCGCCAGCCTCCGAAACGCCCGCCAGTGCGGTGCGATCGCCCCACGCCAGAACTCAGCGACGACGTCCGCGATCTCCTCACGCGCGCGGGCGTGGTCGTCCATCAACGCCCGGATCCAGCCGTGGCCGCCGCGATGCGCGCGGTCGAGCCGGGCGAGATCACGCGCCAGCAGCTCATCCGGCAGCCCGCGCAGGTGAGCCTGCACGTCGGAGACGTCGGGCTGGTCGTTACCCGGCAGGGCGCTGAAGATGTCGGGCACGAAGTCGCGACCAGCGGTCAACGTCAGCATTCCGTCCAGCGCCGTCGCGTCGACCCGTTGGCGCGCCTGCTCGGCCCAGCGCCGGAAGAGCGCCCCCGGATCGGCACGGCGCAGCACCAGCGCGGCGAGTCCGACCTCCCACAGCGGCGACACCGCGAACCTCACCCGGGACAACTGCGCCGCGTCGAGCTCGATCATCACCACGGAGCCGATGGTAGACGGGAGCACGGCGGTGGAGGCGAGCGAGGACGACGCCTCTCGGCACGGCCGAACGCGTGTCACCGCGCATCTTGACATCAAGTGCACTTGATGAAGTGGACTTCATCGCATGACCAACAAGTCCATGCCCTCCCCAGAACCCGCAGGCGACCTTGGCCAACCAGAGTTGGCTCGGGAGGACGCGGAGGCGGTTCACCGCGTGATAGCGGATGCCGAACGCGGGTTCAACGAGAACGACGCGGATCTGCTTCTGCGTCATGTCGCACCGGATGCGGTGATCGTGAACGCCGTCGGCATCGTCCTTCGCGGGCGCGACGCCGTCGAGTCCGCCACGAGAGAAGGGCTTGCCCGAGGGCCGCTCCAGACCGCGACGGCCCACTACCGCCTGAGCGACATCGCGCTCGTCGCCCCCGATGTGATCGTCGCGCACAAGAGCGCGTGGTCGAGCGCCGAGGACGCGCGCCGAGGTGCGTCGCCCGAGATGAACGCCCACTACACCTTCGTACGTCGTGAGGGCCGCTGGTGGATCCTGCGTCGCCAGAACACTCTCGTCGCAGATGGACACGCGAGGGCGTGAGGCTGCACTGGCTCATCCCTCATCCGCGGTCGACGATCGTTGGCGGTCGTTGGCGGCGATGCCAGGCGTTGGCCCCCACCTTGTCCAGAGTGGTGTTGGTGATGAAGGCGTGGTGGCGGTCGACATCGAACAACTCACCCTGGTCGGTGCTCGGTGCCCCAGCCGCTTGACTCGCCCCACAACCACCCGCTGATGCGCGTCGACCTCGCCTCGCCAGACGGTCTGGTCGGGACGCTGACCTCGACAGTGTCCCCGTACGAGTACCGGATGCCAGGCGCCTCAGGACGAACGAGGGCACGGCCCGGGGCTAGGCGCCCCGGGCCGCGGTTGTTCGGGGTGACCGGGAGCTAAACCGCTCGCGCCATCTCTACCTCACAGCCCAGCGAATCCCCTTCGATGAGGACGCCCGTCGGCTCGAAGCCGCATTTCCTGTAGGCGCCTTGAGCGCGAGCGTTGTCCTGGTGGACGTAGAGCCGAACGCGGCCGAGGCCCCGCTCACGTGCCCACTCCAGGCACGCGTTGAACAGCTCCTCGACCAGGCCGGTCCCGCGATGCTCCGAGTTCACGTACACGCCTACGATGTGGCCGCCGGATTGCTCGATGGTTCGGTCCTCGTAGTCCTCGCCGCCGGCCGACTCGATGAGCACGACGGACGATCCGACCCAGGTGCCGTCATCGGCGATCGCGACGAACTGACGTGCGCCGGCGTCGGCCCCGGCGTCGAGCGACGATCCGGCAGCTCGCTCCTGCCAGAACTCGTCCGGCTTCGCAGCCTCCTGCTCGAACGTCTCGGCGAAGGCGAGCCTGTCGACGTCACCCTGTACGCCTTCCAGGCGGAGCGCGCGGATCTCACGCCATTCGTGCGCCCGGACCGGGCGGATCATGTAGTTGCTCACGCAGACATTCTGGCATCCAGCACGCGCCTGGTGACTACAGGTTTTCGAGCCGTACTTTTGTCGGAGGGCGCACACCTGTCGGTCATCGACAACGGGGTCTGACGCTCCAGAACTGACCGATTCTGAGGCGCGCCAGAATCGGGTTCGGATGCTTCAAGACCTCCGCGGCCCCGGGGAGGTGACCTTTGACGCTGGCGGCGTCCTCTGGATCTCTTGGGGTTTCGCGTACGAAGCTCGCGCAATCTGGACAGTCGTCAAGATACCGGTGGCGGCAGTCCGCAGTGTGCTGCAGGAAGGTGATCGCCTCTTGCCGGCGGAGGATCTCAACCTCGAGGGCCGCGATCTTGGCCGTCACGATCGCATGGGCCGGTGACTTCTTCGGCGCCATCGCGGCGATCACCTCGGGTAGTGAGAGTCCCACGCGTCGGAGTTTCAGGACGGTGCGCAAGGCGCCGCCCTCAGCGACGTGCGACGCGACGGCGGCCCCCTTCACCCCTCAAGCCCCGCTCAGGTTCCGCCTGACCGTCGAAGGAAGCACCCCCATGGACACCCGCGTCATCGACCGCCCCGCCTTCCGCCTCATCGGCCACGCCGCCCGCGTCCCGCTGATCCACCAGGGCGTCAACCCCCACATCCAGGCGCACATCGCGTCCCTGCCCGCCAGCGAGCACCAACGCCTCAAAGCCCTCAGCGACACCGAGCCCGCCGGACTGCTGCAGGTCAGCGCCGACGTCGACCCCGACTACACGCAGGGCTCCGAGGTGACCTACCTGCACGCGGTCGCCGTCAACGCCCACACCCCCGCGCCCGAGGACCTGGACGTGATCGACGTGCCCGCCGGGCAATGGGCCATCTTCCGCACCTGCGGCCCCCACCCCGCCACACTCCAGGCCGCCTGGGCCGCCACCGCCACCGAGTGGCTCCCGTCCAACCCCTGGAGGCTGCGCCCCGGACCCTCCATCGTCGCCATCCTCGACCACACACCCGACTTCACCACCGCAACCTGCGAACTATGGCTGCCGGTAGAGCGCTGACGCGAGCTCTCGCCCGGCGCGGCCAGGCGAGGCGGGGACGGGCGCCGGGGCCGACGACAACGTTCCCCGCCGTGCGTTCGACGCCACCCGAGCGGTGTACATGCTGCGCATGTACAGTATGCGCAGGAGGTGTGCCGTGCGGATCGTTGTGTCAGAGGGCTCCGGTGTCCCGCTCTACGAGCAGATCGTCGAGCAGGTGCGCGCCGCGATCCTGTCGAGGCGGCTCGCGCCGGGCGAGGCGCTGCCGTCGCTGCGGCGGCTGGCGCATGACCTGCGGGTCAGCCTCATCACCACCACGCGGGCGTACAACGATCTGGCCGCCGCAGGCCTGATCGTCAACGTCCAGGGCAAGGGGAGCTTCGTCGCCGACGTCGACCCTGCGCTCGTGCGGGAACGGGTGCTCAGCGCGATCGAGTCCGACCTCGAACGCGCGACAGCCTCGGCCCGCGAGACCGGAGTCGTCTCGCTCGAGGCGCTCCACGAACTCCTCACGAGGAAGTGGCACGAGCATGAGTGACCGCCCAGAGCCAACCGCCCCAGCGGCGCACACCCCATCCGCGGTAGAGGTCCGCGGCCTGGTCAAGCGCCGCGGAGCCTTTCACCTCGGCCCGCTCGACCTGCGGGTCCCGGTCGGCTTCGTCACCGGGTTCGTCGGCGCGAACGGCGCCGGCAAGACGACGACGATCAAGGCGATGCTCGGCATGGTCCGGCCCGACGCTGGGACCGTCCGCGTCCCGGACCGCGACCGGATCGGCGTCGTCCTCGACGCGCCTTTCCTCGTGCCCGACTGGCGGGTCACCGAGGCCGCACGCGCGCTGCGGCCGCTGTACTCACGATGGGACGAGCGCCAGTTCGCCGCGCTCACCGACCGGTTCGGGCTGCGCCCCCACCAGAAGGTCAAGGACCTCTCGCGCGGCGAGAGCACCAAGCTCATGGTCGCCCTGGCCCTCGCCCACGACCCCGACCTGCTCATCCTCGACGAGCCCACCGCCGGGCTCGACCCCGCAGCGCGCCTGGACCTGATCGACCTGCTGCGCGAGTTCATGCTCGACGAACGCCACAGCGTCGTGTTCTCGACCCACATCACCACCGACCTGGAGACCTTCGCCGACCAGGTTGTGGTGATCCACGACGGCGTCATTCACTTCACCGGCGCTCGCGACGACCTGGTGGAGTCCTACGCCATGGCACGCGGCGGCCCCGACGACCTCACACCAGCCAGCGAGCGCCTGACCCACGGCCTGCGCCGCACGCCGACCGGCTTCGAGGCGCTCATTGCGACCACCGACACGGCCGCGTTCGGCCCCGGCGTCGTCATGGAGACACCCACCATCGACGACGTCGTCGCGCGACTCGGGCGCGGACCGACACGCCACTCCACGGCCCTCGCAGACCCGCAGCACAGGAGCGCCGCCGCATGAACCCTCTTGCCTTCACCGCCCTGGACCTTCGCGCCCTGCGCCCCTACGCCCGACCGGCGCTCCTGTCGTTGGCCATCGCCGCCGTCGCCATCGTCCTGCCCTCGCGCAGTGTCTACGGCGTGCTGACCGCGACGTTCTTCTTCGCCGCGACGATCGGGCCGCAGTACCCGTTCAACCTCGACGAGCGCTCCCACCTCGACACCTTGTACGCCACGCTGCCGCTGAGCAGGCGGTCCGTCGTCCTGGGCCGCTACGCCACCATGGTCGCCGTCGCCCTCATCCTCGCGGCGGCCTCAGTGCTCGTCACGCTCGCCGCCGCGCCCTTCCTGGGTGAGAGCCCCGACGCCGGCACGCTCGGCATGCTCACCCTCGGCGGGTTCGCAGCCTTCTGCCTCTTCACGGCCGTGCAACTCCCGTTCTTCTTCTCGCTGGGCTTCTCCCGCGCACGCCCCTTCGCGTTCATCGCCCCGCTCGTCGGCCTCGCGGCGCTCTTCTTCGCCTTCGGCGGCAGGAGCGAACTCACCCTGACGGCGCTCGACCGCCTCGCCACCTGGCCCGTCCTGGCCAGCGCCGCGATCGGCGCCGTCCTTCTCCTGGGAGCGTCCGCGGCCCTGTCGATCCGGCTGTACGCCGCGCGAGACCTCTAGACGGCGAACGGGGCCGGTCGCTCGTCGAGTCCTTCGGTCACGTAGCGGCGCTCGATACCTGTTGTGGCGATGCCCCACGCACTCGCGGCGACGCGGGCCTGGTGCGCGGCGAAGGCGTCGGCGTCCGCGAACTCCTCGTCGACCGTCCAGATGAGCGGGTCGGCGGTCGGCTCGACGGCGAACGACACACAGCCCGACTCCGCTCGGGTCAGCTCGACATGCTGCGCCAGGTGGGCTCGGACCACGTGGGCCTGGACATCGTCGGCGCAGACGAGCAGTCCATTCAGTCGCACAGTCACGGCGCACATCATCTCAGGGTGGGATCAGCCGATCGGTGTCCGCCAGCCGCGCTGCAGCCACGTGATGGTGGCCGAGGGCGCCACGCGGGTGGTCCCCAGGACGTCGCGAGCCTTCTGTTCGGGTTCGGAGAAGTGCGACCAGCCCTCGTAGTGGACGGGGACGACGACCCGCGCACCGGCCACCTCGGCCAAGACGGCGCCCTCGGCCGCGTCCATCGTGTAGCGCACCCGCCTGGTGGGCGCGAGCCGGACGGCGCCGAGATGGAGGATGAGCACGTCGACGTCGAGGGCGCGCGCGGTCCGCAGCAGTGGCCGGTGCAGGACCGTGTCGCCGGTGATCCAGACGGCGGCACGTGCGCCGGGAGTCGCGGAGAGCGCAAAGCCGATCGTGGCGCCGACGAGTGGGCGCGAGCCCCAGGGCCCGTGCCTCGCCGGCGTCGCACGGATGGTGAGCGCCGAGCGGCCTTGATCAGACACCACGGTGCTCTGCCCGGGGCGAAGTCCCCGGACGTTGGCCGCGCGCAGCCGGCGGGCTCCCGGAACCGTGGTGACGACTGTGCCCGCAGAGGGCAGAAGCGCCCGGCCTCGGTCGTCGAGGTTGTCGGCGTGTTGGTCGTGGCTGAGGAGCACCACGTCGATCGGACCGATCTGCTCAGGCGTGAGCGCCGGGCCGGCGGTCTTGGTTGAGCTGGCGCCCAGCCCGAACCCGTAAGCGCGACCCGGCGGGTCAAAGGTGGGGTCGGTGAGGATGCGCCAGCCCGCCGCCTCGATCAGGACGGTGGGCCCGCCCACGTGTGTGACGCGCAGCGTGGGCGAGCCGTCCCCGATGCCGGGCGTGGTCATCCGATCGTGTCTCGAACAGCGGCGTGGGCCAGCGCCCACGCCAGGGCGTGGTCGGCGATCTCCTCCCAGCCAGGGCCCGCGACCATGAGGTGGGGGCGCCTGTCGTACGTCTCGTGCTCGGTCACGGTGCCCACCGCCTTGTAGTGCTTGGCGTTCGACGCCTGGACGGACGGGGGCATGATGTGGTCCTCCGAGCCGGACAGGAACAGCAGGGGCGCCCGCCTCGCATTGTTGAAGTCGACCCACGCATCCTGGTGGCCGGGCTGGTAGTTCGCCAAGACCGAGTCGAACAGCACGCGGCCCGACGCCGGGACGTGGTACCGCTCGTAGAAGTCGCGAGACTGCTCGTCGGTGTAGGTGTTGGTGAACGCGTACTTCCACTGCTGCTCGTCGAGCCCCACCGCGCGATGGTGGTTGAGAGGGTTCTTCAGCGCCGGGAACACGGACCGGAGCTGGCTCCAGGGCGTGACCCGGACGCCCTCGGTCGGGGCCGAGTTGAGCGCGACCCCCGCGCACCCGTATCCGTGGTCCAGTGCGACCTGCATGAAGGCGCCGCCAGCGGAGTGACCCATGAGGATGGGCACGGTGTCGAGCGTGTCCAAGAATGCCTCCAGGGTGCTGACGATCGACTCGACGGTCAGATCGGCGATCGGGGTCGGGTCGGCGCGCAGGGCCTCGACCTCGCCCTCGAAACCCGGGTAGCCCGGCGTGTGGACGGTGTAGCCCTGCGACTCGAAGCGGGCCCTCCAGCCCTCCCACGAGCGCGGCGTGACCCAGAAGCCGTGGATCAGGACGATGGTGTCCGGAGTGCTCATCGTGCGATTCCTCTCAAGGGTGCGGTTCGGGCGGTCATCCGTCGATGAATGCGAGCAGGTCGGCGTGGAGCCGCGCGCGGTCCGTGTCGGGCAGCGCGTGGCCGCTGCCCTCGTAGACCTTGAGCACGGCGCCGTCGATGAGGCTCACGGAGCGCTCGCCACCGACCGGGAACGGGACGATCTGGTCGTCGTCCCCGTGGATGACGATCGTGGGGACGTCGACCTTGGCGAGGTCGGCGCGAAAGTCGGTCGCCGAGAACGCGGCGATGCACTCGAATGCGGCGCGGTGGCCGCACGCCATGCTCTGCAGCCAGAATGCGTCGCGGAAGCCCTGTGGCACGTCCTGGTTGCGGTTGTGCCCGAAGAACGGTCCGTCGGCGAGGTCGCGGTACAGCTGGGAGCGGTTGGCGAGCTCCCCCGCGCGGATCTGGTCGAACACCTCGATCGGGAGGCCGTCCGGGTTGTCGTCGATGCGCAGCATGAGCGGCGGCACGGCCGAGACGAGCGCGAGCTTGGCCACCCGCGCCGTCCCGTGCCGGCCGACGTAGCGGACGACTTCGCCTCCACCGGTCGAGTGCCCCACGAGCGTGGCGTCGTGCAGGTCGAGCGTCTCGATCAGGCACGCGAGGTCGTCGGCGTAGGTGTCCATCTCGTTGCCGTCCCACGTCTGGGTGGACCGGCCGTGCCCGCGACGGTCGTGGGCGATCGCGCGGTGGCCGTGCTCGGCGAGGAACAGCGCCGCCGCCTCCCACGCGTCGGAGTTCAGCGGCCAGCCATGGCTCAGGACGACGGGGGCGCCGCCGCCTCCCCAGTCCTTGTAGAAGATCTGGGCGCCGTCGTCGGTGGTGATGAAGGGCATCGTGACCTCCGTGGTCGGGTGGGACCTGGCAGTCCCGAGCCTGCCTGTGGGCGCCTCGCGGCCGGACCACGTGGTCCACGTGGTCCGTCATGACGCCCGACGGGGCCCGCCGCGGTCAGCCGGCGACGAGCCGCTCCGCGAGTTGCCGGCGAGAGGAGATCCCGAGCCGCTGGAACACCTTGCGCAGGTGGTAGTCCACGGTGTTCGCGCTGAGGAACAGGGCGGCCGCGATCTCCGCGTTGGTCTGGCCCGCGGCCGCCATCTCCGCCACCGTCATCTGCTGCGGGGTCAGACCCAGGTCACCGCGCCCGCCGACCTGCGGCGACTGCTCGCCGAGGGCGGCCAACTCGTTCCGGGCACGCTGGGCGAACACCGGCGCGAGCTCACGCTCGAAGATCTCCAAGGCGGCGTACAGGTGCTCGCGCGCCTCCCGACGTCGTCGAACGCGGCGCAGCCACTCCCCGTAGAGGAGGTGGGCACGGGCGAGCTCGATGGGGTACCCGACGCCCTGGGCGAGCGTTCGGACCGCGGCCACGAAGTGCTCCTGCGGCTCGTCCGCGATCAGCGCCCGAGAGCGTTGGGCGACGCCGCGAGCCCACGCCGAGCCGTTCGCGTCGGCGAGCTCCTCAAGCCGCTCGACGTGGGCGACCGCCTCCTCGGCGTGGCCGCTGCGCGTGGCCGCCTCCACAAAGCTGGGCAGCTCCAAGGGAGTCACCTGGAGGAACGGGTCGTCGACCAGGGTCTTGAGGCGCCGGTAGGCGTCGGCGTACAGCCCCTCGGCAAGGTCGCGGATGCCGAGCGCGGCGACGCCCGAGGCGTGCACCCCGCCGAATCCCATCGCCGCGGCGCCGTCCGCGATCATCTCGACCTGGGCGCGAGGCGCGCCGATCCACGCCAGCAGGGCGACGTTGATCACGTTCTCGGCGTCGTACCCGATGGCGCGCCGCAGTTCGCGCACCTGCTCGACGTACTGCGCCGAGCGCCGGGGCGTGCCGCCGGAGAGCTCGGCCAGAGACAGGATCCACAACGACGTGTCGAGGACCTGGAGGGAACCGGTGTCCCGGGCCGCCTCGACGGTGCGCTCCAAGCACTCCTTGCGCGCCTGCGCATCCCACAGCGCGGTGCTCAGGGCGACGCTCGTCGCCCCGTAGCGCAGCAGGTCCTCCGTGCCGAGCCCACGGATGGCCTCCAGCGCCGCGCGCATCTCGGGGACGGCTTTCGCGTACGGGAGCAGGATGTGGGCGCTCAGCCCGCGCAAGATGGTCGACGCCAGCCCCTGCCCGACCTGCGACCCCTGGCGCAGCCGCGCGCCGATCTCGGCCAAGGTCACTCCGCGCGCCAGCCGCTCCGACGACAGAGTGCATTCGAAGGCCCTGATCAACGCGTGCTGCTCCAGAGCGGCGTCGTGCCCGTGGAACGCCTCGGCCGCGGCCAGCATGTCGGCGCCGGCGCCCACCAGAGCCGGGTCGCCGATGAACATCGCGATGCTGGCCCGAGTCGAGATCAGCCGCCCGCGCGCGACCGGGTCGAGCGCCCCCTCATCGACGTCGTCGAGATACGTGGTGGCGAGTTGTGCGACTCCCGCGGCGAGGGCCGCCTCCGCCGCGGACACGAGCCGCGCGAACCGCAACGGACCAGGTGGGGTCAGGGCCGAGGACTGGGCGAGCACACCCGCCCGGGAGGAGAACCCACCCCGACGCCCGGCGATGTCGGCGACCCGTTCCAGCCGGTCGGCGACGGCGGCGTCGACGCCGAGGGTCGCCTTCGCGGCGTGCCACGCCTCCAACTCGACAAGCCCGAGCCGGTCCGCCGCTGCGGACAGGGCGCGGTGCACCTGGCGTCGTGCCGCGCCGTGCGCGGCCCCGTACACCGCCGACTTCACCAGCGGATGGCGAAACCGAATCTGCGGGCCGGCCTGCACGAGCCCGGCGGCCTCGGCAGCGTCGACTGGACGCTCCGCGCTGAGCCCCAGCGCCTGACCCGCCGCCAGGACGAGCGCGAGGTTCCCCGTGGAGTCCGCCGCAGCGACCAGCAGCCAGAGTTGCGCGTCCGGCGGAAGCTGGCGCACCTGGCGCACGTAGTGGGCCTCGAGGTGGTGGCCGACGGGCAGCGGTTCGTCGCTGAAGGTCGACTCGGCGAGCTGCCGGCCGGTGAGCTCCGTGGCGAGATCGATCAGGGCGAGCGGGTTCCCGCCTGCCGCGGCGACGATCCGCACCGCGGCAGACGGGTCGATGTCCGGGACGGATCCCTTGAGCAGCCGCACCGCCCACTCTTGATCCAGTCCGCCCAGGCGGAGCGTCTCGATGCCCGCCGCCCGCGCCTCGATCCCCTGCGCGCTCCGGCCAGCGAGGACCAGGGAGACCGACTCCGCCTGGAGCCGCCGGCCGACGAAGGCGAGGACGTCGAGCGACTCGGGGTCCAGGAGGTGCGCGTCATCGACCACGCACAGAAGGGGCGTCGACTCGCCGGCCCTGGCCAACAGCCCCAGCACCCCGAGGCCGACCAGGAATCTGTCCGATGGTGTGCCCTCCGCAACACCGGCGGCGACCGCGAGCGCCCGCCGGTGCCGCCGGGGCAGGTCGTCGAGGTACTCGACGAGCGGCAGACCGAGCCGCTGGACGCCGGCGAAGGGGATCGTGGACTCCGCCTCATAGCCGTCCACGCGCAGCACTCGAAGCCCGGCCAGGCCTGTCGTCGTCACGTCCAGCAACGCCGTCTTGCCGATCCCCGGCTCCCCGACGATCAGCAGCGCGCCTCCTCGCCCGTTCCGCGCGCGCCCGGCCAGGGCCCGCACCCGCTCCTGCTCGGCGTGGCGACCGAGGAACCCGCCCATGGCGCCGACAGTACCGACCTCGCTCGGGCGGGGCCCGCGGTCAACGTGGGGAACTACGCACCGCACGTGGTTCGCCGACGCCGCCACCCGTCCGACGATCGAGCGTCATGCTCCCCGAAGGAAGGCACTCCAGTGAACAGGTTCCGTCCGTCCGCCGTGGTGACAGCCGCCGTGGCAGCCCTGATCGCGCTCACGCCGGCGACCGGCCCCGCCACCGCCCATGGGCGCCCCCGGCCCGCCCCGGACCCACAGCCGACGATCGTCCTGGTCCACGGCGCGTTCGCCGACTCCAGCGGCTGGGCCGACGTCGCCGACCGGCTCGCCGACCGTGGATACCCCGTCCTGGCGTTCTCCAACCCGCTGCGCGGCCCCGACCACGACGCCGCCTCCCTGCGGCAGTTCCTCGACACGATCACCGGGCCCGTCGTGCTCGTCGGGCACTCCTACGGCGGCGCCGTCATCACCAACGCCGCCACCGGCGACCCGGACGTCAAGGCGCTCGTGTACGTCGCCGCCTACGCGCCGGCCGAGGGCGAGAACGTCGTCGCGATGAACGCCCTCGGCGGCGGACACACCGACGTGACCGACCACCTCGTGCTGCGGCCCTTCCCCGGCGCCGCCGAGGGCGATGCGGACGCCTTTATCGACCCGGCGTGGTTCCACCGACTCTTCGCCCAGGACCTGCCCTCCGACACGGCGAGGTTCATGGCGGCGTCCCAACGCCCTGGCGCGCTCGCGGCGCTGTTCACACCCTCCGCGGCGCCCGCGTGGGCCGACATCCCGAGCTGGTACGTCGTCGCCAAGAAGGACCGGATCATTCCGCCCGAGGCGGAGCGCGCCATGGCCGCGCGGGCCGGCGCCCAAACCATCGAGGTGAACAGCTCCCACGTCGTGATGATGAGCCACCCCGCACCTGTCGCGAACCTCATCATCAAGGCGGCGCAGTCGTAGCCGTCGCGCAGCGGGGCGACGGGGCGCCACGTGCCCGTCCCCCGCGCTCGCGGTATACCTGGCCGTATGAGACTCGCGAAGGGCGCGGTCTGCGTCGGCGCGGTCGCACTCGTGGTCGCAGTCGTGGTCGGCTGTTCCGGTCACTCGACGGGCGCGGCGTCATGCGCCGCGCCCGAGGTCACCGCGCCGACCGCGGCCCCGGCGGGTGGCGTCGTCGAGGTGAGCGTCCGCCACCTCTTCGCCGACTGCAACGACACCGGACAGACCGACTTCGTCGCACGACCACTGACCGGCGTGATCCCGAAGGTCATCGTGGACGGCGTGGAGCACACCTTCGACCACGTCGAGCCGCTCGACGCGGACGACGACGGCACCCTGTCACTCGGGCTCGCGCTGCCGGACGACGTCGCCGCCGGAACGAGCGTCGTGATCGAGGTCGCCGGGGGCCGCTCGGCGCCGATCACGGTCGGCCCATGAGCCGAACACTCCCGCCGCAGGCGACACGATGAGACCGCTTCGGTACTCGATCAACGTCACGCTCGACGGCTGCGTCCATCACGAGGCGGGACTCGCTCCCGACGAGGAGTCCATGCGCTACTGGACAGACCAGATGGCGCGGGCCGACGCCCTGCTGTTCGGCCGCGTGACCTTCGAGATGATGGAGTCGGTGTGGCGCAGGCCGACCACGGGCGCATGGCCCGACTGGATGGCCCGGTGGCAGATCCCGTTCGCCGAGGCCATCGACCGGGCACGCAAGCACGTCGTGTCGGGCACCCTGCGCGCGGTCGACTGGAACGCCGAACTGGTGCGCGGCGACCTGGGGCAGGCGGTTCGCCGACTCAAGCGGGAGCCCGGCGAGGGCCTCTGGGTCGGCGGCGTCACGCTCCCCCGTGCCCTGGCGGATCTGGGGCTGATCGACGAGTACGAGTTCCTGGTGCAGCCGGTCCTCGCGGGACACGGGCCGACGCTGCTCGCCGGCCTGCGCGAACGCGTCCAGCTCGAACTCGTGGATCGCCGCGAGCTGCCGTCGGGCGCACTCGCCCTGCGCTACCGGCCAGCGGCCGCCTGACGCCGGTCAGACCCAGCGGAACAGCTTGATCCCGACGGGCAGCAGCACGGCTGTCCAGGCCGCCATGACGACCATCTGCAGCAGCGGGAAGCCCTGCTCGAACCAGCCGATGGTCATGGCCTGCGAGGCGGCGCCCAGGGGGGTGAACCGGCCGACCACGCGCAGCACCTCGGGCATGATCGGGCCCGGCGTCCACATGCCGGCGAGCAGCAGCATCGGGAAGTAGACCGGCATCGAGATCGCCGACGCCGTCTGCGCGCGCGGCACCCGCGCGGCGATCGCGGTGCCGACGGCGAACATCGCCGCCAGCCCCAGCACGAACGCCAGCACGACGACGCCGACCTGGCGGGGAGCCACGATGCCGAACACGAGTTGCCCGGCGACCAGCGCGATGACCGAGGACGCGATCGTCGCGCCGAGGTTGATGAGGTAGTGCGTGGCGATGAGGCCCTGCGGCCGCATCGGTGTGGTGGCCAGGCGGCGCAGCACGCCCTTCTCGCGCATGGCGCCGAAGGTGGCGGGCAGGATCGTCAGCGCCGCGGTGGCCAGGGCCATCGCCAGCACGGTGGGGACGTACAGCGCCACGGGGGTGAGCCCGAACCAGGGCGACGACGGCGGGGCGTCGGTGATGACGTCGCGCATGCCGGGGATGACCAGGCCGACGCCGACGAGCAGCACCGTGGGGAAGATCAGGCCGAAGAACACCCCGGCGCCGTCGCGCAGCCACACCTTCGTCTCGGTGCGCAGCAGGGTGGGGAACCCGCGCCAGCCGCTGGCCCGGGTCGGTGCGAGGGTCGAGGCGCTCATCGGTCTGCTCCATCCATGGTGTTCGTGAGGCTCAGGTCCGGATCGGTCGCGCCCGGGGCGGCGTCGGGGTCGTAGGCCCGGCCGGTCACGGCCACGAACACGTCCTCGAGTGTGCGTGAGACGGTCCGCACGTCGTCGGGGACGACGTCGGCGGCCGCGAGCGCCGGCACGACGGCGAACAGGACGCGGCGGGTGCCGCGCACCTCGATCTCGTCGCCGTCGGTCTCGACGGCGGCGACGTCGGGCGTGCCGACGAGCGGGGTGAGCGCCGCGAGGGCGCGCCGGCGGGCGTCGGGCGCCACGCGCAGGCGCACGGCGCGAGCGTCGTCGAGCCGGTCGATGAGCTCGCCGGGGGTGCCGGTGGCGACGACGCGGCCGCGGTCGATGATGACGAGGCGGTCGCAGAGCCGTTCGGCCTCGTCCATGAAGTGGGTGACGAGCAGGATGGTGACGCCGGTGGCGCGAACCCGTTCGACGAGGTCCCAGGTGGCGCGGCGTGCGGCCGGGTCGAGGCCGGTGGTGAGCTCGTCGAGGATGGCGACCTTAGGCCTGCCGACCAGGGCGAGCGCGATCGACAGGCGCTGCTTCTGCCCGCCGGACAGCTTCGCGAACTGCGTGCGGCGCTTGTCCTGGAGGTCGAGCAGGGTGAGGAGCTCCTCGACGTCGGCGGGGTCGGAGTAGAACGCGGCGTACAGGCGCAGCGCCTCCTCGACCGTGATCTTGTCGTGCAGGTGCGACTCCTGGAGCTGGATGCCCAGGTCCTCGCGGACCCGCTCGGGGTGGGTCTGCGGGTCGACGCCGAGCACCATCAAGGCGCCGCCGTCGGTGTCGCGCAGGCCGGCGAGGCACTCCACGGTGGTGGTCTTGCCGGCGCCGTTGGGGCCGAGGATCCCGAAGATCTCGCCGGGTGTGACGGCGAAGCTGACGCCGTGCACCCCGGGGCCCTCGCCGCTCCCCGGGGCGGAGGGGGCGGCGCCGTACGCCTTGCGGAGGTCGCGGACCTCGACGACGGGGGTGGTCATGGCTCTTCCTTCCGGTGGATGGTGGTGGCGCCGGTCAGGCGGGTGGGCGCAGTTGGACGTGGCGCAGTCGCAGCCACAGCCAGCCCGCGGCGAGGGCGACGACGGCGAGCGCGGCGAGGAGGCTGACCGTGACTCCGGCCGCCCCGGCGGGCAGCGCGTGCTGGGCGACCCACCGGCCCAGGGTCTGCCCGCCCGTGCCGGTGCGGGTGAGGGTCTCGACGGCGGCCGCGGTCAGCAGGGCCACGAGGATCGCGAGGACGGCCGGGCCCAGCCGCCGCAGGCCGAGGAACGCCGCGACGACGCCCGCTCCGATGAGGGCGTAGCCGGTGATGGCGATCCCCTCGCTGAGGGCGGCGAGCGCGTCCCCGCCGAGGCTGCCTGCGGTGGAGTGCCCGTCCGGGGACTGCCAGCCCCACCCGAGGCTGTGGAAGAGCGCCCGCTCGCCCAGCCGGGCGGCGCCTGCCAGGAGTCCGTAGGCGAGCCCTGCGACGACGGCGCCGGCGACCACGCCCCGGCACAGGGTGCGGCGGGTGCCGCCCGCGGCCAGGTGCGGCGCGGCGAGGTTGTAGGTGGTGCCGATGGCGAGGGAGAACGCGGTCCAGCGGGCGCTATACCCGACGGCGTGCGTCACGCCGCCGCGCATCTGCCCGCCTGCCGCGTGGATGAGAACCGGGACCAGGACCACGACGAGGCCGAACAGCACCCAGAACGCGGCCGCGAAGATCAGGTGGCCGGTGCCGGCGTAGCGTGCCGCGGCCCGCGTCGCGGTGCGCCGCGCTCGGGCTGTCCGCTCGGCGCGCTCCGCGGCGGTGACGGTGGCGCTCATCGCGCGGCTCCCTTCGGGGCGGCGTGGTCGTTCGCGGTCAGGTGGACGAAGAGGTCCTGGAGGGGGACGGCGCCGACGTCGACGCCCTCCGCCCGGGCCGCGGCGACGTCGGGCGGTCCTTCGAGGGTGACCTGGGCGGTGCCGCCGAGCTGCTGGCGGTGCAGCACCCGGTGTCCGGCGGCGAGCCGCTCGACGGCGGGCGCGGGGCCTGTGAGGCTGTGGCCGCGCTCACGCATCGTGTCGGCGGGCTCGGCGAGCAGCACGCGGCCACGGTGCAGCACGACGACGTCCTCGAAGAGGCGCTCGACCTCCTCGACCAGGTGGCTGGACAGCAGGATCGTGCGCGGGTGCTCGGCGTAGTCGGCGAGGATCGCGTCGTAGAACGCGTACCGCGTGGGCGCGTCCATGCCGAGGTAGACCTCGTCGAAGATGGTCAGCGGGGCCCGCGAGGCGAGCCCGATGGTGGCGCCGAGCGCCGAACGCTTGCCGCGGGACAGCGCCTGCGGCTTGCGGCGGGTGTCGATCTCGAACAGGTCGAGCAGTCGCCCCGCCAGGTCGGCGTCCCAGTCCGGGCGTAGGTCCGCGACATGGCACAGGCTGACCTTGACGCGCTCGTCGTTCATGAGGTCGCCCGACTCGCGCACGAGCTGTGTGGCCGAGGTGATCCAGGGGTTCTCCCAGGGGTTCTCCTCCTGACCGTCCGGGCCGACGACGACGCTGCCGGAGGTGGGCCGGGCGTACCCGGCGAGCAGCTGCAGCATCGTCGTCTTGCCGGCGCCGTTGCGGCCCAGCACGCCGGTGATCGCGCCGGGCCGGATGGTCAGCGTGGCGTCGTCGAGGGCGTCGACCGCCTGCGTGCGGGCGTCGAGGCCCGGGACGCCGAGGCGTGTCGTGACGGCGCGGGCGCGGCCGTAGCGCACGGTGACGGCGTCGAGCCGGGCGGCGAAGGGCGGCAGCGTGGTCATCGGGTCTCCGTCCCGCCGCCGGCGGCTGCGGTCCTGCCGGAGCCGAGCACGTAGGCGACGATGTCGTCGGTCGGGATGCCGAGCAGGCCGGCCTGGGCGAGGGCAGGGGCCAGCACCTGCTGGAAGTAGTCCTTGCGGTGCGCCGTGAGCAGGCGCTCCCGCGCCCCCGGAGCGACGAACATCCCCAGCCCCCGGCGCTTGTAGAGGACGCCCTCATCGACCAGGTTCGAGAACGCCTTCTGAGCGGTGGCCGGGTTGATGCGGAACTGCGTGGCGAACTGCGTGGTGGACATGACCTGGTCTTCCTCCTTGAGCTCGCCGGCCAGGATCTGGGCGCGCACCATCTGGGCGATCTGGACGTAGATCGGCTCGGGACCGTCGAACACGGGACTCCTTCCCACCACCGCATCTGCGTCGTTCAGTGGTTCGTTACTCGACTAATGAACCACTGAAGTGGGCGCGCGCGCAAGAGGAAGGGCGAGGCGCGCCACCGCGTGGCGCTTTGCGCCCCGTGCCCGTCGCCTCCGGCGACCGGATCGCTCACATGCGCTCAGGCGCCGCGATGCCCAGGAGGCCGAGTCCAGCGGCGAGAGTGCGGCCCGTCAGGGCACACAGCACGATCCGGTTGGCGCGTGTCGCGCCGTCCGCCCTCACCACGGGGCACGCGTCGTAGAACCGGGTGAACGCCGTGGCCAGGTCGTAGAGATAGCCGCACAAGCGGTGCGGCTCGAGGGTGTCGGCCACATCGCGCAGGGCCCGCTCAAAGGCGTCGAGCGCCAACGCAAGCGCCCGCTCCGCTGGGTGCAGCGGGAGGCTGCCGTCAACGTGGCCAGCTGCGTCGGCGATCGGCGGCGTGGAGCCATCCGTCGCCCTCCGCAGAATCGAGCACACGCGTGCGTGCGCGTACTGCAGGTAGACGCCGGTGTTCCCCGTCGTCGCGACCATCTGGTCGACGTCGAACACGTAGTCCTTCGTGCGCGTGTTGCTGAGGTCCGCGTACTTGACCGCCGCGATCCCCGCGGCGTGCGCCACGGAGTCGAGCTCGGCCGCGGTGAAGCCGTGATCGCGCTCCCCGAGGACACCGCGCACGGCCGCCTCGGCGTCGTCGAGCAGGTCCGCGAGGCGCACCGTCTTGCCGGAGCGGGTCTTGAACGGGCGTCCGTCGGCGCCGAGCACGGTGCCGAACTGGACGTGCTGCGCGCGCACGGCGTCGGGCAGCCAGCCGGCCCGGCGCGCGACGTCGAACACCATGCGGAAGTGCAGGCCCTGGCGGGCGTCGACGACGTAGAGGATGCGATCCGCCTGGTAGGCCTCGACGCGCAGGCGAATCGTGGCGAGGTCGGTTGCCGCGTAGCCGTAGCCGCCGTCCTTCTTCCGCACGATCAGCGGGACCGGCGATCCGTCCGGTCCGTCGACGCCGTCGGTGAAGGTGACCACGGCGCCGTCGGACTCGGTGGCGATCCCGGCTGCGAGCAGCTCGTCGACCACGGCGGGCAGGGCGTCGTTGTAGCGCGACTCGCCATCGAAGTCGCCGTCGTCCAGCAGGACGCCGAGGCGGGCGTAGATCGCCTCGAACGCCCTCTGCGACTGAGCGACCAGGTCGCGCCACGCGGCGACGGTACGGGGCTCGCTCGCCTGCAGGTCCACGACGCGGGCGCGCGACCGGTCCGCGAACGCGGGGTCAGCCTCGAACTGCGCGCGGGCCGACTTGTAGAGCGCGTCGAGAGCCGACATCGTCTGCGCACCCTGGCCGCGCCAGCTCACCTCGCGGTGCTCGTCGAGGTACTGGATCAGCATCCCGAACTGCGTGCCCCAGTCACCGATGTGGTTCTGGCGGATCACATCCGAGCCAAGGTGCGCGAACACGCGCGCCAACGCGTCACCGATCACGGAGCTGCGCAAGTGGCCGACATGCATCTCCTTGGCCACGTTCGGGGCCGAGTAGTCCACCACCACACGCTCACCCGAGCGGGGTGTGGCGACGCCCAACCGATCGTCCGCAGCTCGCGCGGCCACGGCGAGCCACACGACATCGTCGGGCACAGTCACGTTGACGAACCCCGGCCCGGAGACCTCGGCTCGGTATTCGCGCAGGCCCGCGACGACGTCCTGGGCGATGTCACGCGGAGACCGGCCAGCCCGCTTCGCGACGGCGAGTGGACCGTTCGCCTGGAAGTCGGCGCGGTCGGATCGTCGGACCACCGGGTCGGCGCCGGCCAGCTCGGCCGGCAGCACCCGAGTCAGGGCGGCCCTGACGGCCGCCTCCACCTGGTCCTGGATCGCGACGACGGTCACACGGGGCCTTTCACCCGGACGGGCGCCCTCTGACGTGGGGCGCGGTCAAGTCTACGGACCACGGCGTCTCGCGCCGCCTACACGGCGACCCAGCGGCGACGGAGGTTGAGCACCACGCGTTCGAGGCCGTCGCTGCCACTGGTCCGGATCGCCTCGAACCCGACCACGCGGGCGCCGTCAGAGTCCCGTCAGCGACGCGGCGGGCGGCGTCAAGGTTCCGTCAGAGCGGCGGGACAGGGCTGGCCGGGCGCGTAGACCAGAGGCATGACCGACCTGGCATACACCGCGCTGACCGTGGCGTTCTTCGCCGCGATCGCCGTGATCGCCCGCCGCCACGAGGGGAGCCGTTCATGAGCGGCCTCGACCTCGCGGCCCTGGTGGTGACCCTGACCCTTCTCGGCTACCTGCTGTGGGCGTTGCTGCACAGCGACAAGGTCCGGTGATCGCCGATGACCACGACCCTCTGGGCCGCCGTCGGACAGGTAGGCATCCTGCTGATCGCGCTGGGCGCTGCGCACGTCCCGTTCGGCGCCTACATGGCCCGCGTCTATTCCTCCCCCCGCCACACCCGCGCGGAGCGCGTCTGGTACCGACTGTTGCGGGTGGACCCCGACGCCGAGCAGCGCTGGAGCGCCTACCTGCTGTCCCTGCTCGGCTTCTCCCTCGCCTCGGTGCTCCTGCTGTACGCCTTGGGCCGCCTTCAGGCACACCTGCCGTGGAACCTCGGGTTCACGGGCCTGGACCCGGCTGGCGCGTGGAACACCGCGGTGAGCTTCACCACCAACACCAACTGGCAGTGGTACTCGGGAGAGTCGACAGCGGGACATCTGCTGCAGATGGCCGGCCTGACCGTGCAGAACTTCGTCTCGGCCGGAGTCGGCATGGCGGTCGCGATCGCGCTGGTGCGCGGGTTCGCGCGGTCGGGCGCCGACGGGCGCATCGGCAACTTCTGGAGCGACCTGACGCGCGGCGTCGTGCGCATTCTGCTGCCGGTCGCCGCAGTGGCCGCACTCGTGCTGGTGGCGAACGGCGTCATCCAGTCCCTCGACCCCCACACGGCGATCACCACCCTCAGCGGCGGGACGCAGCACGCGCTGGGCGGGCCCGTCGCCTCACAGGAGGCCATCAAAGAGCTGGGCACCAACGGCGGCGGGTTCTTCAACGCGAACTCCGCCCACCCGCTGGAGAACCCCAACCCGCTGACCAACCTCGTGGAGATCTTCCTGATCCTGCTCATTCCGTCAGCACTGCCGCGCACCTTCGGGCTGCTGGTCGGCGACCGGCGCCAGGGCTGGGCGATCCTCGGCGTGATGGGTGGGCTCTGGGCCACGGCCGTGGGCCTGGCGACCTGGGCCGAGCTCGCCGGACCGGGCCTGGCGCCCACCGTCGCCGGGGCCGCGATGGAGGGCAAGGAGACCCGGTTTGGTCTCGCGGCCTCCGCGCTGTTCGCGGCGTCGACCACAGGCACCTCGACCGGCGCGGTCAACGCCATGCACGACTCGATGACCGCGCCTGGCGGAGGTGTGGCGCTGTTCACCATGCTGCTGGGCGAGGTCGCGCCCGGAGGTGTGGGCTCCGGGCTCTACGGGATGCTCGTGCTCGCGATCCTCGCGGTGTTCGTCGCAGGGCTCATGGTGGGCCGCACTCCTGAGTACCTGGGCAAGAAGATCGGGCAGGGCGAGATCACCCTCGTCGCCCTGTATGTGCTGGCCACGCCAGCAGTAGTGCTCGTCGGCAGCGCGTTGGCTGTGCTGGCGCCGCAGGGGTTGGCCGGCGTTCAGGACCCCGGCCCGCACGGTCTGTCCGAGGTGGTCTACGCCTTCGCGTCGGCGGGCAACAACAATGGCTCGGCCTTCGCCGGCCTGGCGGCGAACTCCACGTTCTACAACACGCTGCTCGGCCTGGCCATGCTCGTCGGCCGGTTTGTGCCGATCACGCTGGTGCTCGCCCTGGCGGGACGGCTCGCCAGCCAGCGAGCCGTCCCCCCGAGCGCCGGCACCTTGCCCACCCACCGGCCGCTGTTCATGGGGCTGGTCGGCGCCGTGACGCTCGTCGTGGTGGGCCTGACCTTCGTCCCCGTCCTGTCCCTCGGTCCCGTCGTGGAGTCGCTGTCGTGAACCGCACCGCCATCGCCGCCCAGACCACACCAGCCCTCGCCGGCCGCGCCGACGTCGGCGCCCGCCAGCGCTCACCGCGGGCGCGCGCGGGCCGCGCCCTGAGCTGGACGCAGGTGCGCGCCGCCCTTCCAGGCGCGGTGCGCAAGCTCGATCCACGCGCGCTGCGCCATCAGCCGGTGATGTTCGTCGTCGAGGTCGGGGCGCTGTTCACAACCGTGCTGGCCGTCCTCCAGCCGGCGGTCTTCGCCTGGTGGGTCACGGTCTGGCTGTGGTTCACCGTCCTGTTCGCCACGCTCGCCGAGTCCGTCGCCGAGGCGCGCGGCAAGGCGCAGGCGTCGAGCCTGCGTGCCACGCAGCGGCAGACGACGGCGCGCAAGGTGCTGGCCGGGCAGGACACCCTGACTGCGAGCAGCCGCCTGGACCTGCTGGAGACCGCCGTCGTGCCGTCGGCGTCGCTGCGGGTAGGGGACGTCGTCGTGGTCGAGGCCGGCGAGACGATCCCGGGGGACGGCGACGTCATCGAGGGTGTCGCGTCCGTGGACGAGTCCGCCGTGACCGGGGAGTCCGCGCCGGTGATCCGCGAGTCCGGCGGCGACCGGTCCGCCGTGACCGGCGGCACCGTGGTGCTCTCGGACCGGATCGTCGTGCGCATCACCGCGGCAGCCGGGTCCACCTTCGTGGACAAGATGATCGCGCTGGTCGAGGGCAGCGAGCGGCAGCGCACACCCAACGAGATCGCGCTCAATGTGCTGCTGACCACGTTGACGATCGTGTTCCTGCTGGCCGTGGCCACGCTGCAGCCGTTCGCCGTGTACTCGGGGCAGAGACAGCCCGTGCTGGTGCTCGTCGCCCTCCTCGTGTGCCTCATCCCGACGACGATCGGCGCACTGCTGAGCGCGATCGGCATCGCAGGCATGGACCGGCTCGTGCAGCGCAACGTGCTCGCGATGTCGGGGCGCGCGGTCGAGGCCGCCGGAGACGTGGACATCCTGCTGCTCGACAAGACGGGCACCATCACCTACGGCAACCGGCGTGCCGCGAGGCTCGAGCCGGTCGGCGGGGTGACGCAGTCTGAGCTCGCCGCCGCGGCGCGGCTCGCGTCGCTCGCCGACGCCACCCCGGAGGGCCGATCGATCGTCGACCTGGTCGAGGACGCCGTCGGCCCCGGGGCCGCGTTGCCCGCCGACGCCGTGTTCGTCCCGTTCAGCGCCCACACCCGCATGTCCGGCGTGGACCTCGACCTCGACGGTGAGCCGTATCGGCTGCGCAAGGGCGCCGGCTCGGCGGTGCGGGGATGGCTGCGCTCGACCGGCGCGATCCTGCCCCAGGACACGCGGGCGCGGCTCGACGAGCTCGTCGAGGAGGTCTCGCGCAGCGGGGGCACCCCGCTCGTGGTCGCCGAGCAGAGCGGCCAGCACCCAGCCCGGGTCCTGGGAGTCGTGCACCTGAAGGACGTGGTCAAGGAGGGCATGCGCGAGCGGTTCGACGCGCTGCGCGCGATGGGCATCCGCACGGTGATGGTCACGGGCGACAACCGGCTCACGGCGCAGGCGATCGCGGCCGAGGCGGGTGTCGACGACTTCCTCTCCGAGGCGACTCCCGAGGACAAGCTCGCGTACATCAGGAGCGAGCAGACCGGCGGGCGACTGGTCGCCATGGCCGGCGACGGCACGAACGACGCGCCCGCCCTCGCGCAGTCGGACGTGGGCGTGGCCATGAACACCGGCACGTCGGCAGCCAAGGAGGCCGGCAACATGGTCGACCTCGACTCCGACCCGACCAAGCTCATCGAGATCGTCGAGATCGGCAAACAGCTGCTCATCACCCGCGGCGCCCTGACGACCTTCTCGGTGGCCAACGACGTCGCCAAGTACTTTGCGATCCTGCCCGCGATGTTCGTGGGCCTGTTCCCGCAGCTCGACGCGCTCAACGTGATGCGACTGTCCTCGCCGCAGTCGGCGATCCTCTCGGCCGTCATCTTCAACGCGCTGATCATCGTCGCGCTCATCCCGCTGTCCCTGCGCGGCGTGCGCTACCGACCCGCGGCGGCTGACGTGCTGTTGCGCCGCAACCTGCTGATCTACGGCGTCGGCGGCCTGATCGCCCCGTTCGTCGGGATCAAGCTCCTCGATCTGCTCGTCTCCCTGATCCCCGGAGTCTGACCCATGACCACCACGCCCACCCCCACCGTCGCCTCTGGCCTCGCCGCTCTGTGGCGGCACTCGCTGGCCGGAGCGCGCGTGCTGCTCGCGTTCACCGTCGTGCTCGGCCTGGCGTATCCGCTGGCCGTGACCGGCGTCGCGCAGGCCGTCTTCCCGTGGCAGGCCCACGGCTCCCTGCTCGACGCCTCGGGCCAGCGCACCACAACCCCCGCCGGCGCCGTCGGCTCGGCACTTGTCGGGCAGAGGTTCACCGGCCCTGAGTGGCTCCACGCCCGCCCCTCCGCCGCGGGCGACGGCTACGACACCCTCGCCTCCGGCGGCTCCAACCTGGGACCGAACAACCCCGACCTGGTCAGCGCGATCGCGCAGCGCCAAGCCGCCGTCGCCGCGGAGAACGGCGTGGCGCCGCAGGACGTGCCCGCCGACGCCGTCACGGCCTCCGCGTCAGGCCTCGATCCCGACATCTCGCCCGCGTACGCGCAACTGCAGGTGGCGCGGGTCGCCGCTGCGCGCGGCCTGGACCCGCAGGTCGTGCGGCGGGTCGTCGAACAGCACACCCAGGGACGCACGCTCGGCGTCCTCGGCGAGCCGCGGGTCGACGTGCTGGCCGTCAACCTCGCCCTGCGCGGGCTCGGGTGAGGCACGATCACACCGTGGGCACGAACGACGCGCCGCCCGAGAGCCCGGCGGGGCACGGCACGAGCGCGGACGGACCAGGGCAGGCGACGCCACCGCGCGCGAGACGCGGGCGGCTGACGGTCTACCTCGGCGCCGCTCCCGGCGTCGGAAAGACCTACGCGATGCTCGACGAGGCCGAGCGGCGCAGAGCCCGCGGCACCGACGTCGTCGTCGGCCTCGTCGAGACCCACCAGCGCGCGGCCACCGCGGCCAAGGTCGGGAGCCTGGAGGTCGTACCGCGGTGCGAGGTCGCCTACCGCGGCGCCACCTTGACTGAGATGGATATCGCGGCGGTGCTCGCGCGCGCGCCGCAGGTCGCGCTCGTCGACGAGCTCGCCCACACCAACGCGCCCGGGTCGCGCCACGCCAAGCGTTGGCAGGACGTGCACGACCTGCTCGACGCGGGCGTCGACGTCATCACCACCGTCAACGTGCAGCATCTGGCGTCGTTGGTCGACGACGTCGAGGCGATCACCGGCGTGCGACAGCAGGAGACCGTCCCTGACCAAGTGGTGCGCGACGCCGACCAGATCCAACTGGTCGACCTGTCCCCCCAGCAACTGCGCCGACGGCTGGCGCACGGCAACGTCTACCGGCCCGAGCAGATCGACGCCTCGCTGCGCTCCTACTTCCGGGAGGGCAACCTCACGGCGCTGCGCGAACTGGCCCTACTGTGGCTCGCCGACCGGGTCGACGACGCCCTGACCCGCTACCGCTCCGACCATGCGATCACCGGCGCCTGGCCCACGCGCGAGCGCGTCGTCGTCGCCGTCACCGGCGGCCCGGAGGGCGAGACGCTGCTGCGCCGCGGCGCGCGCATCGCGCAGCGGGCGGCCGGGTCGCAACTCCTGGCCGTCTACGTGCTGCCGACCGACGGCCTGCCCTCGGCCACCCCCGCCGCGGTCGCCCGCCAACGCGAGATCGCCGAGTCCCTCGACGGCACGTTCCACACAGTCGTGGGAGAGGACGTCGCCACCGCCGTCGCCGAATTCGCGCGGGCGGTCAACGCGACCATGATCGTCGTCGGAGTCTCGCGGCACTCACGCTGGCGCCAGGCGTTCCTCGGCTCCACGAGCGCCGAGATCGCCCGGCTCTCGGACGGCATCGACGTTCACCTCGTCGACCACGAGACCGCTGGCGCGGGCCGGCGCTCCCGTTCCTGGTCGACCCTGTCCCCCGCGCGCCGAGCGCTCGGCTGGGCCGGGTCGCTCGCCGCGCCGTGCGCGCTGACGGCACTGCTGGTGGCGGTCGACCGAGCGCCGCAGGACCTGTCGAGCCCGCTGATGTTCTTCCTCGCGCTCGTGGTCGGCGTCGCGATCGTGGGTGGGCTGTGGCCGGCGCTGGCCGCATCAGTGATCTCGTTCGCGTGCCTGAACTGGTTCTTCACCGAGCCCACCGGACGGTTCACCGTCGCCCGCCCGAGCGAGCTGCTCGCGCTCGGCGTGTTCGTGGTGGTCGCCGTCGCCGTCGCGTCGGTCGTCGACGTGGCGGCGAGACGCACCGTCGAGGCCTACCGGGCCCGAGCCGAGGCCTCCACCCTCGCGGCGCTGTCGCGCTCCGTGCTGTCGGGCGACGACACCGCGCAGGCCATCGTGGAGCGCCTGGCCGAGTCGTTCGGACTCGACGCCGTCCTCCTGGAGGTGCGCGCGGGTGAGCAGCGCGACTGGGAGACTGTCGCCGCAGCCCACCGCACCCCCGCGGCCGCGGCGACCGCCCGCCCCGGCGACGAGACGCTGATCAGCGTCGACGACCGCCATCGGCTCATACTGCGCGGCCGCGCCCTGCCCGCCAGCGACCGGTGGGCCGTCGAGGCGTTCGGCGCCCAGGCCGGGATCGTGCTCGAGCACCGCCGCCTGCGCGAAGCCGCGGCGCAGGCGGACACGCTCGAGCAGGCCGAGGCGACCCGCACGGCCCTGCTCGCCGCCGTCTCCCACGATCTGCGCACCCCGCTCGCCTCCATCCGCGCCGCAGTGGACGGCCTCACCGCGCCCGAGGTGACGCTGGACGCCCAGGACACCGAGGCCCTTCAGCGCACCATCGCCGAGTCGACCCGACGGCTCGAACGGCTCATCGACAACCTGCTCGACCTGTCTCGGCTGCAGACCGGCGCCGTGCGGCCGATCCTGCGCGACGCCTCCCTGGAGGAGGTCGTGCCCCTCGCCGTCGAGCCGTGGCTGGCGAGCGTCGTGCTCGACGTTCCCGAGGACCTGCCGCTCGTCCACACCGACCCCGGACTGCTCGAACGCGTCGTCGCGAACCTCGTCTCGAACGCCGTGCGCCACGCGCCAGGCAGGCCCCGCGTGCTCCTGGCCGCGACGGCCGGTCACGACGACGTCGAGCTGCGCATCGTCGACACCGGCCCCGGCGTGCCCGACGAGCGCAAGCCGACCATGTTCGCCCCGTTCCAGAGGCTCGGAGACACCACCGGCGACGGCCTCGGCCTCGGTCTGGCCGTCGCCGACGGCCTCGCGCGCGCCGTCGGCGCGACCGTCGCCGCGCAGGACACCCCCGGCGGTGGCCTGACCATGGTCGTGACCATGCCGCGCGCGTCCACGGCGAACGCCGAGCCATCCGGAGCGAGGTCGTGACCGGCAACCGCGTCCTCGTCGTCGACGACGACGCCGGCCTGGCCCGCGCGCTCGCGATCAACCTGCGCGCCCACGGGTGGGACGTCACGACCGCAGCCACCGGCGCCGCGGCACTCGACGCCGCCGCGGCCACCCACCCCGACGTCGTGCTCCTCGACCTCGGCCTGCCCGACCTGCCCGGGCTCGACGTCATCGCCGGGATCCGCGGCTGGAGCCACGTTCCCATCGTCGTGCTCTCGGCACGCCAGCTCGGCGAGGACAAGGTCGACGCCCTCGACGCCGGCGCCGATGACTACGTCACCAAGCCCTTCGCGATGAACGAGTTGCTCGCGCGGCTGCGCGCCGCGGTGCGACGCGCGGCGCCGGTCGCGCAGGACGGCGACGCGATCGTCGAGGCCGGGCAGCTGCGCATCGACCTGGCCCGCCGCGTCGTCGAACGGGCGGGGGCCGAGGTTCGCCTCAGCCCCACCGAGTGGGCCATGCTCGAGGTGCTCGTCCGCAACCGCGGCCGGATGGTCGGGCGGATCCAGCTGCTGCACGAGGTGTGGGGCCCCGCGTACGAGTCCGAGACGCACTACCTGCGCGTCTACTCCGCCCAACTGAGGCGCAAGCTCGAAGCGGACCCCGCCCACCCGCGTCACATCCTCACGCACCCGGGAGCTGGGTACCGGTTCGAGGTTTAGCCCCGACGCCGTTCGGTGAGCCGTCTGGTGTGCTCGCCAAGGACTGCTCGATGAGTACCGTCGCGAGCCCGACCGCGTCGCACTACGGTCGCCGGGCCTGCACGAAGGCGACGGGAACCCGGCGCAGCACGGCGCGGGCGGCGGTCTCGCGCACGTCGACGAGCCCGGCGCCCTCCAGCAGGTGTGCGACGCCGTGGTCGACGTTGTCGGCGACGTAGGCCATCGAGCCCTGCCGCCGCGCGAGCCAGCCGCCCCCTCCCCCGTGCCGGGCATGCTGGTGCGGGTGCTGGTGCTCGTCGTGGTCGGTGTGCGATCCGGTGAAGTCGAGGATCGTCACCTGGCCGCCCGGGCGCAGGACGCGCAGCAACTCGGTCGCCATCGCGGCCTTCTGGTCGGTGGGGACGTGGTGGAGCGCGAACGAGCTGATCACGTGGTCGACGCTCGCGTCCTGTGCCGGGAGGTGGTCGGCGTACCCGCGCACCAGAGTGACGCCGAGGCGGCGTCGGCGCGCCTTGCGGGCGGCGCGCTCCAGGGCTCCGCGGTCGGGGTCGAGCCCCGTGACGACGCCGCCCGCCGCCGCCGCGCGCAGTGTCAGGTTCCCGGTGCCGCAGCCGATCTCCAGGACCTGCTGGCCGGGGCGGATGCCGGCGACGGCGACCTGCCGGTCGAGGTGCTTGCCGATCCCCATCGCCGCGGTCATGAGGTCGTAGCTCCACATGAGCCCGGCCTTGCCCGCGCCGGGGATGAAGTCGCGCTCGCCTGCCACGTCGTCGAGCAGGCCAGTCTCGCGGGTGTCGGTCATGGGCCGTCCTTTCCGGTCGGGCCTCCAGGTGATATACCCGGGAGGGGTGTCCATGGATCAGCCTGCGGCGCGCGTCGACGCCCGGGCAGGACGGAAGTCGGTGAGGATGGCACGTTCGTCGGCAGGAGCGGGACCGGTGCGATCACACGTGCCCGGCCCGCGTGCGCGCCTGCGTGCGGTGCGGGCGGACGGCACGCCCGTCTACCGGTTCGACGGCCCGCCGGGCGTGCCGCCAGTGTGGGTGACCCGGTTCGACGGCGCCCACGCCGAGGGCGTCCTGCCCGCCGACCAGCGGCACGCGCACGACTTCCACGTGCTCGTCTATGCCGAGGACGGCGGCGGCGAGGTCCGCCTCGACGGCGCCACCGAGCCGCTGCGAGCGGGCGAGCTCGTCACCGTCCCGCCCGGGCGCGTCATCGGCGCCGGCGAGCCGCAGCCTCCGGACAGCCGAGCATGGGCGGTGTCCTTCACGCCCGACGCCGTCCCGGCTCTCGCGGGCCTGCCGCCTCTTGCGTGGGCGGGGCACCCGCTGCTGGCCGCGTTCGACGGCGTCCGGCGCGTGCCGGCGCCCGCCGAGCGGCGCGCTGCGTGGGTGGGCTGGCTGGCGGAGCTGCGGGAGGAGACCGCGCATCCGGATCGCGTCGGCGCGGGGGACGCGACGCGGGCGCTGCTGACGCGGATGCTCGTGGAGCTGGCCCGCGCCGTCGGGCAGGACGGCGAGACTCCGACGACGGACCCGCTGGTGCGGCGTGTGCTCGCCGTCGTCGAGGCGCGCTTCGCGGAGCCGGTCTCGACGGCGTCGGTGGCCCGCGAGCTCGGCTACACGGGTGGGCACCTGACCACGGTGATGCGCGAGCGCACCGGGCGGACGGTGCTCGACTGGCTGACCGAGCGCCGCATGGCCGAGGCTCGCCGCCTGCTCGCCGAGACCGATCTGCCGCTGGCCGCGATCGCCGCGCGGACCGGGTTCCGCGACGCGGCCTACCTCGCGCGCCGGTTCGGCGCCTGGCACGGCACGACGCCGCAACGCTGGCGCCGCGACGCGCGCGCGTAGGGGCGCCGCCGCTCGCGCGACGGCGCCCCCTCGCCTGGTCGGATGGAGACCGGCTACTTCTGGTGGCCGTTGCCCTTGCCGTTGCCGTGGTCCGCCTCGATGGCCTTGACCGACTTGACCGAGCCGTCCGCGTTGAGGATGACCTGTGGGGCGAGCTTCTTCTCGCTCTGCGAGAAGTCGAACAGGTTGTTCAGTGAGCCCGCGGTCTTGTCGAACGAGGCGTCGCCGATGCCGCCCAAGCGCCAGTTCTGCTCGATGAACCCCACGATCGAGGCCTGGTTGGTCTCGGTGTGGTCGATGAAGTTCGTCTTGGCGTAGGGCGAGATCACGAGCAGCGGGAGGCGCTGGGACGGGCCGCAGCGGTCGGCGTAGCCACCGAGCTCGGTCTTGACCGAGGAGCAGACCGTCGTGTCCGCCGAGCCGTCGCCGCCGTTGGAGATCTTCGGGGCGACATGGTCGTACCAGCCGTCCGAGTCGTCGTAGGCGATCACGACGGCGGTCGAGGACCACTGGGGCGACTGCTGGAGCAGGTTGATCTCGCGGATCAGGAAGTCCTGCTCGTCCAGCGGGTCGGAGTAGGCGGCGTGGCCGTCCTGGTACTCGGCGGCCTTGACGTAGGACACGGCGGGCAGGTTGCCCGACGTGGCGGCCTGCTCGAAGTACGACAGGTCGTACTGGTGGTTGGCCTGGTCCGTCTTGCCGACGTTCGCGGCCGACGTCGGGGGCAGGTGGTGCGGGTTCGACGTCGACTTGTAGTACGCGAACGGGTTGTGGTGCGGTGAGTAGTCCTTCGAGGCGCCGCCGACCACGTTCACGTGGGTCGTGTCGCACAGGGCGTAGCCCGTGGCGGAGTTGGCGGCCGTCGTCGACGGGGTGAAGCCGCCCTGGAACCAGCCCCAGGTCAGGCCCTTCGCGTTGAGCAGGTCGCCGATGTTCTTGCCCTGCATGCCCACGAGCGCCGAGGCCGAGGTGTGGTCGTTGTCCGAGCAGTCGTCGTAGACCGGGTCCGGGTCGCCGGTCACGGTGCCCACGCCCTTGGCGTCGGGGTCGACGTCGGCGTAGGAGTCGGCGACCTGTTCGCCCGTCTTCGGGTTGTAGGCGATGGCGCCGTGCGTCTGGCCCGAGATCACGTTGAGGGCGCCGGGGGTGGAGGGGCCGAACGTCGCGTCCCAGCTGTTGTCGCTCATCGCGAAGTGCTGGGCGTAGTTCCACATGGCGGTCACGGTGTTGCCGTCGTAGTAGTCCATGACCAGGCCCGGCTCGCCGAAGAGGCCCGAACAGGCGTCGACGTTGACGTACTGGACGAACTTGTCCATGGCGCCGCCGTTGACCGCGTTCTGCTCCGCCGTGTAGCCGTGGTTCTGGTCGCAGGTGACCGCCGACGAGCGATCGAGGCGCTGTGGCGTGTAGGAGTTCGGGTTGGCCGTGATGAGGTTCGCGGCGGCCATGGTGTTGGCCTTCGGCGTCCCCTTGGCGGCGGTGAACCGCGTGCCGTCGGTGTTGGCGGCGTTCGGGTACGTCCCGAAGTAGTGGTCGAACGAGACGTTCTCATCGAAGAGGACGACGACGTGCTGGATCGGGGTGGTGGCCTGGGGCGGCTTGACGACCTGCGTCTGGCCCGGGTGACCCTGATCGTGGCCGAAGCCGTGGCCCGGGAGGCCCGTGCCGAAGAGACCGCCGGCGGTGAGGGCGATGCCCGCGACGACCGCCGTCCCCGCGGACAGGGAACGCCCGCGAGGCGTGGAGAGCAGACCCTGCATGGGTGTGCCTTTCTGTTCGTTTGTGCCGCGGCCGCCGTGGCGTGGGAGCGGCATGGTTGTCAGGCGAACAGGGCGCTGGCGTACCAGTCGTCCTTGTCCCGCACCCCGGGGAGGGCGAAGAAGTACCCGCCCCCGACCGGGGAGATGTAGTCGACCAGCGGCTCGCCGGTCAGGCGCCGCTGGACGGCGACGAACTGCCTGTCGAGGTCCTGGACGAAGCACACGAACACCAGCCCGACGTCGAGCGTCCCGGCGGGGTCCGTGCCGTTGTCGTAGGAGAACGGGCGGCGCAGCATGCGCATCGCCTCAGCGCCGGGGGTGCGCGGACCGGCGAGGCGGATGTGCGCGTCGAGCTTGATGGCGTCACCGGTCGGGTCGGAGGCGAAGTCCGGGACGTCGTCCTCGTGGGCGCCGGTGAGCGGGGCGCCCGAGTCGCGGCGGCGGCCGATCATCTGCTCCTGCTCGTCGAGGGTCACGCGGTCCCAGAACTCGACGTACATGCGGGTCGTGCGCACCACGTGGTAGCTGCCGCCCTCGACCCACGCGGGCTCGACGGCGTCGGGCAGGTCGTCGGGAAGCGTGAGGCCGAACGCGCGGGCGGCCTGGTCGTCGACCTTGGGGGTGGGGCCGGCGTGCGTCCAGACGATCGCGTCCATCTGGTCGGCCTGGGCGGTGGGCGGGTTGGCGGTCCCGTCCTTGAAGCCGAGCAGGTTGCGCGGCGCGCCGCCGGGGCGGGCCGGGGGCAGGAACCCGTCCTGCCGCCAGCGCACCACCAGGTCGCCGCGGGTCGCGCGCAGCAGCTCGCGCACGGCGTGCAGCACGGTGTCGCGCTCGTCGGCGCAGACTTGCACGAGCAGGTCGCCGTCGCAGATGGCCCGGTCGAGGTTGTCGTCGGGGAACGTGTCCATGACCCGCAGCCGGGCGGGTCGGCGGTCCGCGAGGCCGAACCGGTCGTCGAACAGCGAGACGCCGACGGAGAGTGTGATCGTCAGGGAGTCGGCGCCACCGCTCGCCTCGGCACCGAGGATCCCGTCGTCCGACGGCGGCGCCCCGGGCCCGGCGGACGGCGCCGGGGTCGCGGCCGCCAGCGTCCGCGCCCTCTCGGTGAGCGTGCGCAGCGTCGCCTCCAGGCCGTCGCGCCCGGGTGCGGCGACGTCGAGGGCGACGAACTGCGCGGCGCGCTGCGACGGCGTGACGATGCCGGCCTGGTGCTCCCCGTGGAACGGGACGACGGCGCGCGGGCGCGTGGCGCGCTCGGCGGTGTCGTCGGTCGCCGCGCCCACGGCTCCGGCCGGGGCGGCGCCGGACGCCGCGGCGGGCGCTGCGCCCACGACGGCGCCGACGCCGATCGCCCCGGCCGCGCCCATCAGGCCGCGCAGGAACCCGCGCCGCCCGACGTGCGCCGGACAGCCCGAGGCGCCGTCGTTCTCGCTGGTCATGAGTGCCTCCTGGGCTCCGTGGTGGCAGCCACCCGGGCCAGCGGCTCCAAGGCGGCGTCGAGGCGCGCGTCGAGCTGTTCGCGCTGCGCCGGGGTGAGGTCGGCGCGCGAGGTCCACACGGGACCGTCCGCGTCGTCGTGCTCGAAGGTCGTGACGGTGTCGGCGAGCCCGTTCAGGGCGTCGTCGTCGGGCGCGAGGTCGAAGCCCTGCGCCGTCAGCAGCGGGCGCAGTTGCTCGAGCGCGGCCCGCGAGCCGTCGACCGCGGCGGCGACCTCGGCGAGCGTGGTGCCCGATGGGCCGTCGGCACGGCCGGAGAGCGTGATCCGCTGGACGTCCTCGAGGATCTCGTGGGCGCGTAGGCCCAGCTCCAGCGGGTCCATGCGCGGGTCCTGGAGCAGGGTGACCAGGCTCGCGACGTCGGCCACGAGCTGCCGGGTCGCGGGGCGCGCGGCCCGGGCGACGTCGGTGCCCGAGCCCACGCCGGGCTCCGGCCACAGCAGCGCCTCGATCTTGCGGAAGCCGGTCAGGTCCTCGTCCTGCGCTGCGCTCGCGCCGCGCGGCGGGAGCGCGTCGATGGCGTCGCCCAGGTCGCCGAACGCGCCGTAGGCGGCGCCGAGCGTGCCGTAGGTCGTGTGGGCGGTGAGCCAGTCGCGGCGGGCCGCCGCCAGGTCGCCGGCCGCGGCGTCGGCGTCGAGAGCGGCGACCTGCTGCGCGAGGGTCCTCGCGCGGCCCAGCGCCCACGCCGAGTAGGCCTGCGTGGGCGGGATGAGGTCCTGCTGGCTGAGCAGCACGATGCTGGGCGTCGCTGCGGCGACCTTGCCGCCGGTGACCGTCACGGGCTTGCCTGCGACCATGTCCTCGTCCACCTGCAGGCACACGAACCGGTAGGCGCCGCCGTTGAGTCGCACTGACGCGGAGGTCGTCGCGCCCGCGCCGATCGCGTCGACCACGAGGTACGTGCGGGCGTCGGCGTCGCCGGCCGGGGCGTCTTGGAGGTACACCGCCATGCTGGTCGTCGCCGTGTTCGTGATGGCGAACGTCTGATCGCCGGCGGCGCCGCCGGTCCAGCCCTCGCCGCAGTTGTCCGGGCCCGCGGCGACGGGCGTGCCCGCCACGGCGGGGGCGCTGGTGGCGACCGCGGCGGCGTCGTCGGGCCCGCCGCACGCGCCGAGGCAGAGGGCCGCGGCCGAGGCGGACAGGACGATCACGGTGCGCGGGAGTCCGGGTCGGCTTCGCGCTGCGCGTGCCCTCATCGTGTCCGTCTCCCCTCGCCTGCGGGCCTCAAGGCCGCGCCGGAGAGAAGTTACGACGGCGATAACGCTGCCCCGGGCAAGTTTCCTGAGAGTTCGTCAGAACGACACGAACTGTTCTCTCGGGCAACAGTACGAGTCCTGCTCGCCCCCGGGCGGCGTTCGCAAGCCATCCCTGCGACGTCCAGCAAGCGCCTCCTCGCATCCGAGGACGGACGGCGGTTGCGCGCGTCAGCCCTGCGGGCCTCCTGGGGCCGCCAGGTGCGCGCCGACCCGCTCGTGCAGCCGACGCAGCCGTGCCGCGTCCGGGTCCCCGTCGGCAAGGCCCCAGATCAGCAGTCCCTGGACGCGCCGGAGCTCGTCGTCGAGCCTGCGCCGCTGCGCGGTCGCCACGGCGGCGTCGGCGGTGACGGCGGCGTCGGCGGCGACGTCGAGCAGGAGGGTCACGGCGTGTGCGGCGGACTCGCGCTGTTTGCGCTGTTCGGCTCGCGGGTCGGGGCAGTCGGGGTGCACGGAGATCTCGTGGTGGCGCAGCGCGAGGTCGGTCCAGGTGGCGCCGCGGTCGATGCGGCGGTCGCCGGCGACGAGGCGCCAGGCTTGCTGTGCGCGCGCGTTGGCTCGCTCGCTCGGCTCCGACGTCGGAGCGCCGAAGGTGGCCAGGCCGATCAGTCGCCTCAGCGTGGCGGCGGCTTGCAGGACCTGGGCGTCGCTGATCGCGGGGTTGGGCAGGTGCTCGACGACGGGCTCGAGAATGGCCAACGACCGGGCGGCGGCCGCCCGCTGGCGGGCCTGTTCGGCCTTCGCGTCGGGGCACGCGGGGTGGAAGGAGACCTCGTGGTGGCGCAGGGCGAGCCCCATCCAGGTCTCGGCCGCCTCGACCCGCAAGTCGCCGTCGAGCAGCGGCCACACCGCCTGGGCCAGGTCGTTGGCCTCGACCGAGTCGGTGGAGTCGCCACTGCCGAAGGTTGCGGTGCCGACCAGGAGGCGCAGTGAACGGGCCGCGCTGCGTAACTGCGGTGCGGGATGGGATGCGAGCCCGGGCCCGGTCACGACCGGCCGCAGGACGGCCAGCGCCTCGCCTGCGGCCTCGCGCTGCCGGCGCAGCTCGGCGTCCCGGTCAGCCACGGCGGGGTGGAACGCGGTCTCGTGGCGGCGCAGGGACAGTGTGGCCCACGCCACGCCGATGTCGATCCGGTGATCGCCGTCCATCCGGTCATAGACGTCGCACAAGAGCCGGGTGGCCACCGCGCTGGGCTCGGCGTCGGGCGTGCCGAACGTCAGCAGCGAGGCGATCGGCCCCAGCGACGCGGCCAGCGCGGTCAACTCGGCCTGCGGTGGTGTGGGCTGGCTCACCAGGTGCCTCCCGACGAGTTCGGCGAGCAGCCATGCGTTGCGGGCGGCGGCCACCTGCCCCGGCACGTCGTGCGGGTGGTGTCGTGACGCATGTCCGCGCCACGCGGCGACCGCCGCCAGAACCGGCGTGAACGGCACGTCGGGGTGCCGCGCCCAGATGTCGCGCAGGCGGTCGGCGCCCGCCTGGACCAGGCCGGTGGCATCGTCCAGGTCCCCGGCCGCGAAGGCCGATTCGGCCAGTGCGGAGAAGTCCAGGATCGTCTGCGCGCCGTCGGGCAGGTCCCAGGTGCGCCACTGCGGGGTGGTGTTGAGCGCGATCTCCAGCCGTGACCCGGCGTCGACCCACCGCTCGATGGGTTCGGCGTCGCCCGGTGGCGGGTACACGGTGGCGGCTCGCGACCCGAAGGGCGCACGGGTGAACGCGAAAGCGCGGAGCCCGCCGAGCTTCCAGTCGGACCCGAACGTGGCGCCCACGGTCTCGATCAGCCGGTCGCTCCACGAGCGCGTGTCCTGCTCGGTGTGTCCGGCGAACTCACGCAGGATCCGGTCGCGCTCGGCCGCCGTCTCGTGGTCGGACTCCCACACCGACATCGGCAGAGCGAGCATGCCGACCGCGTCGGGCACCACAGCCGTGAACTCGTGGCCGATGGCCACGCGATCACGGCGGCCGACGCCGGGGTATGGCTGGGTGCGGAACGCGTTCACGCGGGTCTGCGGGTCGGGGTCGGCGAGGTTGACGAGCGCGGCGAGGAGGAACGGCTCCTCGCTCGCGCCCTGGCCCAGGTGCAGGAACGACTCCTCCCAGCACTCCAGCTCGTCCAGGCGCACGACGTACCGGTGATGGCGGTGCGGCAGCCCGTCGTCGGGCCCGCGCCGGATCGTCCCGTAGACGTTGTACTGGCCCTCGCTATCGCCGTCGAGGAACACGGAGAACGGCCGTGGCTCGGGCCCGATCCCGGCGAGCTCGTCCGGGCCCCACAGCAGCTTGCGCGTGGCGACGTGGTCGGCGTGGCCGCCGATGAGGGTGAGCAGCAGGTCGCCCACGGCGTCGACGACGGTCTCCAGCGCCCCGACGAAACCATCCCAGATCACCCCGAGGATGTCGCCGACGTCATTGCCCTCCACCTCGAACGTGATCGACGACGGCAGGCGCCGCAGCGGCCCGACGACGTAACTCTGCACGTCTCCGGTGGAGAAGTCGTTGTACTCGACGATCGCCTGGGAGTTCTTGGCGTAGTCGAGCAGAAATGTTTGCCCGTCGGCGTGGACCTTGACCGATCCGTTGGTGCCCGAGTCCGTCTCGCTGCTCGTGCGGATCTGCAGGCGCAGATACCAATCCCAGTCCGAGCCGCGCCCGGAGGGCGGGTACTCGCCGTGACCCACGAACAGGAGCGGCAGCCGGGAGAAGTCCTCGAACTGCGCTCGGCGCGATCCGTAGGTGTCCGCCGTGACCACCCGCTGCCAGAACGCCTTGGTCACCGGGTCGCGGCCCAGCTCCCCCTCCAGGCTGCGCAGCCACCACACGGTGGACTCCACCGCCAGATCCTTCGCCCGCGCGAACAGCTCGCGCGCCGTGATCGGGTCGCCCTGGGGGATGTCGCGCAGTTGGCGTCCGATCTCCGCCTGCCAGGAGCTGTCCAGCGCGATCCCCGGCGGGTCGAGGTAGACCAGGCCGCGCGGCAGCTCAACGCCCAGCACGCTCGTGCGCACCGCGGCCGCGTCACCGCACCGCTCGTACACCTGGCACGGCGACTGCCGGTACAGCGGCGACAGCGGCCCGCAGACCAGGTCGACCAGCGGCCCGACGCCCGACGCCTGCAGCAGTGAGCACTCGAACGACACGCGCCCGTGCGGCTTCTGCGTCAGGTGCTTCGGCGTCTCGTAGGACCCGGTGTACAGCGGCCCCGCGCCCCGCACCTGCGCCGTCGCGCCGTGCCAGGTCACCGTCCGGCGGTCGGCGTTGTCGACCCAGTTCGAGTGCGAGTAGAAGTCCTGCATCGCGTGGAACGCCGCGCCGAGGATGTTGTGCGCCGCCGCCACGTCGTCGTTCTCCGCGGCCCAGTACAGCCCCGCCACGCACCCGCTCAGGTAGCGCGTCCACATGCTCGCGACCTGCTCGCCCGACGTCAGGTCGTCGAAATGCAGCGACTCCAGCTCATGCGTCAATGCGGTGGCGACCTTCAGGCGATCCAGACCGTCCCCAGACCCGAACCCGCCCGCCCAGAACAAGGGGTTGTACAGATAGCTGTCGATGTAGTCGGTGTGCCACTCCAGCGCCAGTGACGCGTTGTAACCCGGCCGTCCGGCCGCGTACTCGCGGTAGGCGCGGTTGGTGAGGTTCTGATGCACGTAGACGTCGTCGTGCATCTCCTCCAGCGAGGCCTCCTCCCACCCGAAACGCGGGGTCACGCGGTTCAGCAGGGCCATTGCGGCAACAAGGGCGAGAAGCATCGTCCCCCCGATCCTCACCCTCAGGTTCGCTCGCCCGTGCCGAGGCGGTCAAGGGTGAACCTGCCGCGCGAGCACACGGCCTCGCGGGGCCCGCCGCGCATCTGGCGACACACTCGCCGGACCTATATACTCGCCCAACGAGAAAACGGCGCGTACGCGGCCCCGGCGCCCTGCACACGGTCCCGTGAGGAGTTCGAGCGTTGCGGGTCCGCGCCGGACACCGTAGCGAGTTCCCTGGTTCGTCGGAGGGCGCCGTGAAGGGACACGAGGTTGAGTCGCCGTCAGACGGTCGACGCTGCCGCCGAGCTTCTGATGAGCAGGAGGGCGAGAAGTGAGCACTGCCGATGAGCGTGAGGTCCTGGAGCGGATCGGGCGCGGGCTGATCTACTCGGAGTCCGAGGCGGCGTTCCAGGCGCCGTTACGCCGGGCAGACCTGGTGTTCGCATACAACCAGACGCCTCCTAGCGATGGCGCTCGCAGGCGGGGGCTGCTGGAGTCGATCTTCGCCTCAGTCGGCGAGCGCACGATCCTGAACTCGCCGTTCAGCGCGGCGTTCGGAGGCAACGTGCACATCGGCGACGACTTCTACGGAAATGTGAACGTCACTTTCGTCGACGACGTGGAGATCCGGATCGGCGACGGCGTGATGATCGCCCCGAATGTCACCTTGACGACCACGGGGCATCCGGTGCACCCGGCGCGCCGGGTGGACTTCGCTCGCTTCTCCGAGCCGATCGTGATCGAGGACAAGGTCTGGATCGGCAGCAACGTCGTCGTGCTCCCGGGGGTGCGCATCGGTTACGGGTCGGTCATCGGCGCCGGCAGCGTCGTCAGCCGCGACGTGCCACCGATGGTGGTCGCCGTCGGCGTCCCCGCCCGCGTGCTCAGGGCGATCACCGACGCAGACCTGACGACGAGGACCACGGCGCCGCAGTGACGGTTCACTCGGTTGCCAGGCGGACCTCGGTCAGGCGTGCGTCCTCGCGCTTGTAGTCGGGTGGTTCCAGCGGACCTGGACGCGGCCGCCACGCGTGGTGACGGCGATAGCCGTCAGGTCGCGCACCCGCGGCAGTGCCGTCGTCGTCGGCGAGGCGTGGTCGCCGACGACCACCACCTGCGCACCCGCCGCGAGCCCGGCGAGGATGCCCGCCTCGGCATCCTCGACCACCAGGCACCGCCGAGGTTGCGTGCCGAGTCGGCGGGCGGCCGTCTCATATCCCTCCGGGTCGGGTTTGCCCCGACCCACATCGTCACCGCAGACCATGACCGCCGGAGTCGGGATGCCCGCAGCGCTCATCCGCACCTCCGCGAGCGCACGCGGCGCCGATGTCACGAGCGCGACACGGGCGTGAGCCAAGGCGCGTAGCAGTTGGCGAGCCCCGGCCACCTCCACGATCCCCCGCGTCTCGACCAACTCCCCGCGCAGGAAGTCCGCAGTCACGGATGCCGGGTCATGGCCGGCAGGCAGGAAGCGCGCGATGGTGTCTTGGGTCTGCCTCCCGTGCGCGTACGCGAGGAGTTCGGCGACGTCGACGCCAAACCGGGTCGCGAACTGCTGCCACAGGCGCTCGACCACACGCGTCGAGTCGACGAGAGTGCCGTCCATGTCGAAGAGCACCGCGTCGACGTCGACAGAGCCTGGCAGGGGTGGCTGTGATGTCATGGACAACTCCTGGCGTGATGCGAGCCTCTCGCCGTTTCCTCGCTTGCCGAGTATATTCGAATGATGGCCCGATCGAAAGCTGCGCCTCGCTCACCCGTGTCGCGCTCGGCGCGCCTACGCTGGTCTACGGGCTCCGAACTGTTGCGCCTCGTCCACTCCGAGCCGGGGATCACACGGACAGAGGCCTCGGATCGGCTGTCTCTTGCGAGCGGTGCGACAACGGAGCTGATCGAGCGTCTGCGCGGCGCCCGACTGCTCGGAGAGCATCCGGCGCCGCGGTCCGGCCCAGGGCGCCCCACGACGAGCCTTCATGCCCACCCGCTCGGGCCACTCGTGATCGTCGTCGACCTGCGGACCGCTGGCTGGCGGGTGCTGCTCGGCGACCTCGCCGGAGAGACCTCCGAGGTGGAGGCCGGCTTCTACGGAGACGAGCAGCCCGCGCAATTCCTGCCGAGGATCGCCCGGAGCGTCACTCGCGCCGCCGAGCAGAGCCGCGGACGAGCGCGCGCGGTCGCCGTCGTCGTCGCGGGCACGGTGACGGGCAGCCGACTGCTGCAGTTCGCGACGCGTGGATGGAGCGAGGCCGACCTCGGCATGCTGACCGAAGGCCTTCCCGCCAGCTCCCCGCTCCGACTGCTCGCCGGCAACGACGCCACTCTGGGCGGCCTGGCCGAAGCCCGCACCGGCGCGGCACGCGGGGCGCGCGTGGCCCTTCACATCCTTGTCGCAGTCGGAGTCGGAGGCGTTCTCCTGGTCGACGAGCAGCCGATGACCGGCGCCCGAGGAGCGGGCGGAGAGTATGGGCATCTCCCGTTCGGAGACCCCGAGCTCGTGTGCCCGTGCGGCGCGCGCGGATGCTGGGACCTCATGGTCGACGGGCGAGCGCTCGCGCGACACCGCGGCGACCCGCCTCCGGACGACCCCGTCGCCTACGCGACCAGGCTGCTCGGTGACCTGACCCGCGGCGTCATCAGTGATCCCGCGGCGCGGCACGCGATCGAGCTCGTCGCGCACGATCTGGGCGCAGGCATTGCCGGGCTCGTGAACCTCCACGATCCGGAGCTGATCACGATCGCCGGTGTCGCGCCGCTCATCCGCCACGCGGCCCCGGAGGCGTTCGATCGCGGATACCAGAACGGGCTCATGACCTTCCACCGCCGCGAGACGCCAGCCATCCTGGATGGCCTTCACGGAGACGAAGGTCCGGTTCTGGGCGCCCTCAGCCTCGGCGTCGACGAGATCACCAGCCCGACCGCTCTGGCCCGATGGGGCGAACTCACCTCCGGAGGCTAGGCCATGTCTCCCACGAGCGGTCGCTCACGTGATGTACGCCAGGACGGCCGGCGCCGGGGCGCCCGCCCAGATCCCGGTCAACGTCAGGCCCGACAACGGCGCCTGGTCGCGTAGGGGCTCCCTGACGACGACGATCTCGGCGTCGTCGGGCACGGTCCCTCCGCTGCCGCGAACCTGCATGTTCGGGTCGCGGAGCACGGGACCGTCCGGCGTTTGGACGACCAACTCGACCTGCGTGTCCGCCTCCGCAACGACCCGCACCAGCTCGGCCCGGTAGACCGGGTCGCCGACGGCGTCATAGACCCAACGGGCTCCGAGCACCGAGTGCTCCATCGTGCCGACCAGGAACGAGTCCGCGCCATCGAGCTCGGCCCCGCGATAGGTCAGCGGGACATGGACCGTGCGACCGCCGACGTCGACAATGTGCGACTCGATGCCGACCTCTCCGGCCGGGTCGTCGAACCGGTAGGCGCCCACCGGCGTCACCAGGGGGGCGTCGCCGTCGAACCAGGGCTGGCCGGGCAGCCACGCCGCGATCAGCTCGGTCTTCGTCGGGGTCAGCGTCGCCTGGTGCAGAATCGCCATGCTCGCATCCCATCACACGGCAGAGGCGCTGGCCGGCGACGCGGCAAGGGCGCGGCGCCGGACGGCGGAGCATCGGCGTCGGCGGCGCCGGCTCGCGCGTTCGCCCCGGGGCGCGCCGTCGTTACTCTGGATGCGTGGGCGTGGACAAGTCGGCGTACGGACCGAACGGCGAGTACCTGGGCGCCGGCGGCGGTGGTGCTGCGGGCGCCTTCGGCCAGCTCATCGACCCGTTCCAGCCGTCACAGCAACACCTCACCGCGGAGCGCGAACGGCAGCGCCTGGACATCGTCCAGCATCCGGCGACCGGGGGCCCCAACGGTGAGATCGACCTGGACTCAGGCGTCGCGATCATCTGCGCCGAGCCGACGTCGTAGGCCTCCACCCCGAGACAAGCACGCGCGATCACTTCCGCCCACCGCCGCGTCCCCGACCAGCCTCGCCAATCCATCGCGAGCGACTCGACGAACGCGGCGAGGTCGTGGAGCCCGTTGGCGTCGTTGCCCACCACAGTCGTGACCGCAGTCAGGCCATTCGCGCCGGCGTGCTGATCATCGCCGAAACCGCACGTCGTCTCGTGGGCGATGCCGGTCCCCATTGCCATGGTGGTGGGCCCGGCCGGACTCGAACCGACGACATCCACGGTGTAAGCGTGGCGCTCTACCAACTGAGCTACAGGCCCCTGCGCACCCTGGGGGTGCGACCCCCCAGGGTACGGGAGTCAGATCTGTGCGAGCGCGGTCCGGTACGCCTCAAGATCGCGCCGCTGGCCGCGGGGGTTGACCACGGCCCAGCGCACCACGCCGTCGGCGTCGATGAGGAACGAGCCGCGCAGCGCGTGGCCGCGCTCCTCGTCGAGCACGCCGTAGGCGCGGGCGACCTGGCCGTGCGGCCAGAAGTCACTGAGCAGGTCGAAGCCGTAGCCCTCCTGCTGCTGCCAGGCCTTGAGCGCGAAGACCGGATCGGTCGAGATGGCGAGCAGCCTCACCCCGGCGGACTCGAACTCCTCGATGTTGTCGCGCAGCTCGCACAGCTCGCCGGTGCAGATGCCGGAGAACGCGAACGGGAAGAACACGACGAGCGCCGGCTCCCCGCGCAGGTCGGCCAGGTGCACCGGCGTGCCGTGCGTGTCGGGCAGCGTGAAGTCGGGGGCCGGGTCACCGGGTCGCAGCGTCATGGCCCCATCGTGCCCGAATCGGGCCGTCGGCGGTGTCAGCGTCCGCGTCCGCGGTTTGCGAGCTGGGTCGCCGACCAGTCGTCCGCGACGGCGAATGTCGTCATGGCGTGCAACCCCGCCGTCGTCGCGGCCTCCTGGATCTCGTCGTGGCCGACGTGCCCGGAGCGTCCGGGCTTGCGGGTGAACAGCCACACGGGGCCGCCGTCGTCGAGCACGGTGAGCGCGTCGACGAGCATGTCGGTCAGGTCGCCGTCGCTCTCGCGCCACCAGACGATCACGCCGTCGGTGACGTCGTCATAGTCCTCGTCCACGAGCTCGGCGCCGGTGATCTCCTCGATCGCGACGCGCAGCGCGTCGTCGACGTCGTCGTCCCAGCCGAACTCCTGTACCACCTGGCCGGGCGTGAACCCGAGGCGGTTGGCCTGGGGATCCATCTGCGTACCCACGTGGTCTGTCCGTTCCCTTCTTCGGCAAAGTCGACCCGGTCCGCGGCGCGGCCCGGGTTGGTGGTCAACGTAGTCCACCGTGGCGTCCTACGCCTTGTCTGGGGCACGACGACGGCGGTCAACGCGTCCACAGCCGACGCCGCAAGCCGCCTATCGAGCGTTGTTGATCCCGCAACAGCATGACCGACGTCACGGGGCCAGGCGGTGAGAACCAGTGTGCGTGGCGTTCACCAGGGGACACAATGGGGGTGAATCGACGACAGGCGTGACTGCGGTGTGCGCACTCACCCCCAGTCACGAACAGAGAGAGGGTGCTGGTGGCTTCGTACGACGAGACCGGACCACTGATCAACGGTCTGCTCAGCTCGGTCCCCGACATCGATCCCGGCGAGACCGCCGAGTGGGTCGAGTCCTTCGACGGCCTGATCGACGACAAGGGCGGGCCCCGCGCGCGCTACGTCATGCTCAACCTGCTGCGGCGCGCGCGCGAGCGCAACGTGTCGATCCCGGCGTCGTTCGCGACGCCGTACGTCAACACGATCGGCGTGCACGACGAGCCGTACTTCCCGGGCGACGAGTCGCTCGAGCGCAAGTACCGCTCGTGGATCCGCTGGAACGCGGCCGTGCTGGTGACCCGCGCACAGAAGCCGGGCATCGGCGTGGGCGGGCACATCTCCTCCTACGCCTCGGTCGCGACACTGACCGAGGTGGGCCTCAACCACTTCTTCCGCGGCAAGGACCACCCGGGCGGCGGCGACCAGGTGTACTTCCAGGGGCACTCCTCCCCCGGCATGTACGCCCGCGCCTACCTGGAGGGGCGCCTGGCGGCCGAGGACCTCGACGGCTTCCGTCAGGAGAAGTCGAAGGCCGGCCACGGCCTGCCGTCCTACCCGCACCCGCGGCTGCTGCCCGAGTTCTGGGAGTTCCCGACCGTCTCGATGGGCCTGGGCCCGGCGTCGGCGATCTACCAGGCGTGGACCAACAAGTACCTGCACAACCGCGGCATCAAGGACACCTCGCAGCAGGACGTCTGGGCGTTCCTGGGCGACGGCGAGATGGACGAGCCCGAGTCGCGCGGCATGCTGCAGCTCGCGGCCCACCAGAACCTCGACAACCTGACGTTCGTCGTCAACTGCAACCTGCAGCGCCTCGACGGCCCGGTGCGCGGAAACGGCAAGATCATCCAGGAGCTCGAGGCCCAGTTCAAGGGCGCGGGCTGGAACGTCATCAAGGTCATCTGGGGCCGCGAGTGGGACGCCCTGCTCAACGCCGACAAGGACCGCGCGCTGGTCAACCTGATGAACGTCACCCCTGACGGTGACTACCAGACCTACCGCGCCGAGTCGGGCGCGTTCATCCGCGAGCACTTCTTCGGCCGCGACCCGCGCACCAAGGCCCTCGTCGAGAACATGACCGACGAGGACATCTGGAACATGAAGCGCGGTGGCCACGACTACCGCAAGATCTACGCCGCCTACGCCGCGGCCCGCGCCCACCAGGGCCAGCCGACCGTCATCCTCGCCCAGACCGTCAAGGGCTACGGCCTCGGCTCGGGCTTCGCGGGCCGCAACGCCACGCACCAGATGAAGAAGCTCAAGTCGGACGAGCTCAAGACGCTGCGCGACTCGCTGCGCATCCCGATCCCCGACGAGCAGCTCGACGACCCGTACAGCGCCCCGTACTACCACCCGGGCGTCGAGGACCCGGCGATCGCGTACATGCTCGAGCGCCGCCGTCAGCTCGGCGGGTTCGTGCCCGAGCGGCGACACGCCCCGAAGGCGATCACGCTGCCGGAGCCCAAGGCATACGAGCTGCTCAAGAAGGGCTCGGGCCACCAGGAGATCGCCACCACGATGGCCTTCGTGCGCCTGCTCAAGGACCTCATCAAGGACAAGGAGTTCGGCAAGCGCATCGTGCCGATCATCCCCGACGAGGCGCGCACGTTCGGCCTGGACTCGATCTTCCCGAGCGCGAAGATCTTCAACACCGGCGGCCAGCACTACCTCGCCGTGGACCGCGACCTCATGCTCTCCTACAAGGAGTCCGAGGCCGGGCAGATCATGCACACCGGCATCAACGAGGCCGGCTCGGCCGCCGCGTTCCAGGCGGTGGGGACGTCGTACTCGACACACGGCGAGCACATGGTGCCCGTCTACATCTTCTACTCGATGTTCGGGTTCCAGCGCACGGGCGACCAGTTCTGGGCCGCGGGCGACCAGATGACACGCGGGTTCATCATCGGCGCGACGGCAGGCCGCACCACGCTCACGGGCGAGGGCCTGCAGCACGCCGACGGCCACTCGCCGCTCATCGCGGGCACCAACACGGCGATGGTCGCCTACGACCCCGCGTACGGGTACGAGATCCGCCACATCGTGCGCGACGGCATCGAGCGCATGTTCGGCCCGTCGGCCGACGGCGCGCACGACGAGCAGGGCCGCGACCAGAACGTCATGTACTACCTGACGGTGTACAACGAGCCGATGGTCCAGCCGGCCGAGCCGCAGGACGTCGACGTCGAGGGCATCAAGCGCGGCATCCACCGCATCGCGGTCTCCGACGTTCCGGGCCCCAAGGCCCAACTGCTCGCCTCGGGCGTGGGTGTGCCGTGGGCTCTGGAGGCCCAGCAGCTCCTGCGTGACGACTGGGGCGTGTCGGCCGACGTCTGGTCGGTGACGAGCTGGAACGAGCTGCGCCGCGACGCGCTCGCCGCGGAGCGGGCGGCGTTCACCGACCCGTCGGCGCCGGTGCGCACGCCGTTCGTGACCGAACGGCTCCAGGGCGCCCCGGGCCCGTTCATCGCCACGAGCGACTACGACCACCTGGTCCCCGACCAGATCCGCAAGTGGGTCCCGGGCGACTACGAGGTGCTGGGCGCGGACGGCTTCGGCTTCTCCGACACGCGCGCCGCCGCCCGCCGCTTCTTCCTCATCGACGGCCCGTCGATGGTGGTCAAGACGCTGCAGGCGCTGGCCCGCCGCGGCGAGATCTCGCCCGACGTCGTCGGCCACGCGATCGAGAAGTACCGCCTGCTGGACGTCACCGCGGGCGCCTCGGGCAACGCGGGCGGCGAGAGCTGACAAGCCGCTCGCACGGCGAAGGCCTCCGCTCCCTCACCGGGGGCGGAGGCCTTCGTGTCATCCACCTCGCCGGAGCCGAGCTCGGGCGAGGCGATGGGTCAGGGCGTGCGCTGCTGGGTGGCCTCATACGCGGCGATCGCCTGCTCCAGGTCCGGCCGGATGCGGGCGACCTCGGCCTGGTCGGGGTGCGCGTCGAGGTTGGCCAGGTGCTGGCGGGCCTCCAGCGCGCGATCCGCCTCAAGCGCGGCGAGCACCAGGTGCTGGCCCACGACCGGGGTGTGCTCGCGCGCCCGCCAGTGCCCGACGCCGAGGCCCAGCGCCTCCACGGGCATCCCAGCCCCGCGCAGGATCTCCATGCCCCCGGCGAGCGCGCGCCCCTCAGGGTCACGCTCCGCGGCGGTCGCCAGGCGCCGCACGGCGCCCTCGGGGTCGGATGCCAGCGACAGCCGGCCGAGTTCGAGCAGCGGGTACCAACCGCGCGGGTGGCCGGCCAACTCCTCGGCGAGCGACCAGACGGCCAGGTCGGCGGCCCGCGCGCGCTGAGCGGCGGCCGTCTCCTCATCGGCGGTCGCGGTCAGCGGGTCCTCGGGGTTGGTCGACTCGGCCGCCCTGCGCCGCACCACCTCGGCGAGCGCGTTGAACGCCTGCATGTCGTTGGGGTCGTCCAAGAGCATCGCGCGCAGTGCGTCCTCCTGGACCGTGTCGCCACGACGCCGCGCCGACGACGTCGGCCGGCGAGCGCCGACGGTCGAGGCCGAGAACGGCCGACGGAGTAGAGCACGGAGCCTGGGCATCAGAGCCATGCCATGACCATAACCACAACGGGGCCCCGCAAGGGAGCCAACTGGACGTCCGGAGGGGGCTTCGGCGCGCGCGGCAGCCAGGCGGCGGCGTCTGATCGACGCGGCGACCGCTTTGTGCCTTCCCCACAACCCGGCCTGGTCCTCAGCGCCCCGACCCACGTATCCTCGGTCGGGTGCCCCACCCCACGACACACTCCGATCGCAGTCTTGAGCATCGCGCCGCGACAGTGCGTCGCGTGCGCGAGGGCACCGGGTTCCTGGTCGCCGCCGCGCTGCGTCGCCTCGACGAGGAGCTGGCCTGGTACCGCGAGCTGCAGGCCGAGGACCGCTCCTACGTCGGGCTCGTCGCGCAGTCGGGCATCGCGTCGTTCGTCACCTGGTTCGCGGACCCGTCGGCGCCGCCCAGCGGTGTCGGGGAGATGTTCGCCGCCGCGCCCCGCGAGCTGACGCAGTCGATCTCGCTGCAACAGGCGCTGCAGCTTGTGCGCCTCATGGTCGACGTCGTCGAGACGCACTCCGACCAGATCGCGGGCCCGGGCGCCGAGCGCGAGGTGCGCGAGGCCGTGCTGCGCTACTCGCGCGAGGTCGCGTTCTCGGCCGCCGAGGTCTACGCGCGGGCCGCCGAGCTGCGCGGCGCGTGGGACGCCCGCCTGGAGGCGCTGGTCGTCGACGCCCTGGTGCGCGGCGACCGCGAGGCCGAGAGCGACGACTCGATCCGCTCGCGCGTCTCGGCGCTGGGCTGGACCAGCCGCGGTCAGGCGCTCGTCATGGTCGGTTCGACGCCGGGCGGGCTCGACGAGCTGCACACCGCCGACCTGCGACGCGCGGCCCGCCGTGCCGCCGGCGACGCGCTGGTCGGCATCCACGGCGACCGCGTCGTGCTGGTGCTCGGCGGCGAGGGCGACCTGGTCACGGCCGCCACGAGCCTGCTGCCCCGCTTCGGCCCCGGAAGCGTCGTCATCGGCGAGGTCGTCGCGTCGATCGCCGACGCCTCACGCTCGGCGGCGTCGGCGCTCGCCGGCCTTGCCGCGGCGCCCGCGTGGCCCCAGGCGCCGCGCCCCGTGCTGGCCGACGACCTGCTGCCCGAGCGGGTGCTCATCGGCGACGACGCCGCCCGCCGCACGCTCGTCGACGTGGCCTACCGTCCGCTTGAGGCGGCGTCGGGCGCGGTGCTTGAGACGCTGTCGGCCTACCTCGGCGCCGGACGGTCGCTTGAGGCGGCGGCGCGCCAGCTCTACGTGCACCCCAACACGGTCCGCTACCGGCTGCGCAAGGTCTCGGAGATCACCGGCTGGGACCCGCTGGACGCGCGTGAGTCGTTCGTGCTCCAGGTCGCCCTGGCCCTGGGCCAGCTCGCCTGAGCCGGCGTCGCCGCGTCCATGGGCCGCGTGCCGACAGGCGTCTTGTGGGATTCCCACAAGACGCCTCGGGCAGGTTCGTGCCCGTCGGTACGCGCCGCGCGTGCGGCCGTCTGACACCGTGGACCCGTGCTCGCCGTCGTCTGCCCTGGACAGGGCTCTCAAACCCCCGGGATGCTCACGCCGTGGCTCGACCTGCCCGGCGTCGCTGAGCGTCTCGCCTCCCTCAGCGAGGCCGCTGGCCTCGATCTGGCCGCCCACGGCACGACGTCGGACGCCGAGACCATCCGGGACACCGCCGTGGCCCAACCGCTCATCGTCGCCACCTCGCTGCTCGCGCTGCGCGTCGTGCTCGACGGCGGTGCCCTGGCCGGGCGGGATGTGGCCGAGGTCGTCGACGTCACCGCCGGCCACTCGGTCGGCGAGGTGACCGCGGCGGCCGTCGCGGGCGTGCTCGACGACGCCGGGGCCGTCGCCCTCGTGACCCGCCGCGCGCAGGCCATGGCCCAGGCCGCGGCGGCCGCGCCGTCAGGCATGAGCGCCGTCGTCGGCGGCGACCCGGACGAGGTGCTCGCCGCGATCGAGACGGCGGGTCTGTGGCCCGCGAACGTCAACGGAGCCGGCCAGGTCGTCGCCGGAGGGTCGGCGCAGGGCCTCGCGACGCTCGCCGCGAACCCGCCCGGCCGCGCGCGGGTCATCCCGCTGCAGGTCGCCGGCGCGTTCCACACCCCGTTCATGGACACGGCGCGTGAGGCGTTCGAGCCGGTCGCCCAGGCGGCCGGGGCCAGCGCCGCGGACCCGCGTGTGCCGTTCCTCGCCGACGCCGACGGCGCCGCGCACCGCACCGGCGCCGAGACGCTCGCCCGCATCGCCGCGCAGGTCACCGCGCCCGTGCGCTGGGACCTGATCATGGAGACCCTCGCCGCGCGCGGCGTCACCGCGATCCTCGAACTGGCGCCCGGAGGCGTCCTGACCGGGCTGGCCAAGCGTGCGCTCAAGGGCGTCGAACTGGTCGCGGTCAAGTCGCCCGACGACGTCGAGGCCGCACGCGACCTGGTCGCGCGCCACAGCGAGTCCCTCCGCGGCGCAGCCGCCAGCACGAACGGAGCCCGAGCATGACCGTCCTCAAGCAGGCCCAGCCGGTCGCGCACTCGCGCATCCTCGGCATCGGGGCCGAGCGTGGTGAGCTCGTCGTGACCAACGACGACATCGCGGGCCCCATCGACTCCTCGGACGAGTGGATCCGACAGCGCACCGGCATCGTCACCCGCCGGCGCGCGGGCGCCGACCGCGACGTGCTCGACCTCGCCGAGGTCGCCTCGACCAAGGCGATCGCGGCCGCGGGCGTCGCGCCCGACGAGATCGACGCCGTCATCGTCTCGACCGTCTCGCACTTTGTGCAGACGCCGTCCGCCGCCGCCATCCTCGCCGACCGCGTCGGCGCCAACCCGGCCGCCGCCTACGACATCTCGGCGGCCTGCGCGGGCTACTGCTACGCCATCGGCCAGGCCGACGCGCTGGTGCGCTCGGGTGTCGCGCGCAACGTGCTGGTCGTCGGCGCCGAGAAGCTCTCGGAGCTCATCGACCCCACCGACCGCTCCATCTCGTTCCTGCTGGGCGACGGCGCGGGCGCCGCCGTCGTCGGGCGCTCCGACACCCCCGGCATCGGCCCGACCGTGTGGGGCTCGGACGGCTCGCGCGCCGCGACCATCCGCCAGACGCACTCGTGGACGGACCTGCGCGCCGACGCCTCGCTCGGCTGGCCGACGCTGCGCCAGGACGGCCCAACCGTCTTCAAGTGGGCGTCCTTCCAGGTCGGCAAGTTCGCCCAGGCGGCCATGGACGCCGCGGGCGTGGGCCCGGCGGACATCGACGTGTTCGCCCCGCACCAGGCCAACATGCGGATCATCGACCAGATGGCCAAGCAGCTCAAGCTGCCGCAGGACGTCGTCATCGCCCGCGACATCGCCGAGACCGGCAACACCTCGGCCGCGTCGGTGCCGCTGGCCCTCGACCGCCTCCTGGCCGAGGGCCAGGCCAAGTCGGGCGATGTCGCGCTCCAGATCGGCTTCGGCGCGGGGCTGGTGTACGCCGCCCAGGTCGTCGTGCTCCCGTAGCCTCGCCCTGTCCTCCCTCCCGGCGCCGTCGGCCCGGACCCACCTCACACAGAAGGAACACACCCATGGCTTACACCGACACCGAGATCCTCGAAGGCCTCGCCGAGATCGTCGCCGAGGAGACCGGCCTTCCCACCGACGCCGTCCAGCTCGGCAAGTCGTTCACCGACGACCTCGACATCGACTCGCTGTCGATGATGACCATCGTCACGCACGCTGAGGACAAGTTCTCCGTCCGCATCCCGGACGAGGAGGTCAAGAACCTCGCGACCGTCGGCGACGCCGTCTCGTTCATCGTCGGCGCGCAGGCCTGATCACCCTCCCGCCGGTCGCGACGGGCCAGGGCTCCACTAGGGGGCCCGGCCCGTCGCGACCGCCGCGACAGCCCCCGACCCCCACCCAGGAGCCCCCGCCATGACCGCACCACGCACCGGCACCCCCGAGGTCGTCGTCACCGGACTCGGCGCCACCACGCCGCTCGGCGGTGACGCCGCATCCACGTGGGCGGCCGCGCTGGCGGGCGAGTCGGGCGCGCGCACGCTCGACAACGACTGGGCGCAGAAGTACGGCCTGCCGGTGACCTTCGCCGCGACGATCAAGGTCAAGCCCGAAGAGGTCCTCGCGCGGCCCGAGATCAAGCGCATGGACCCCTCGGCGCAGTACGCCATCATCGCCACGCGCGAGGCGTGGGCCGACGCCGGTTCCCCCGAGGTCGACGGCGAACGCCTGGGCGCCGTGGTCTCCTCCGGCATCGGCGGCATCTGGACGACGCTCGACGGCTGGGACACCCTGCGTGAGCGCGGCGCGCGCCGCATGCTCCCGATGACCGTGCCGATGCTCATGCCCAACTCCCCCGTCGCCTACGTCGAGCTCGAGATCGGCGCGCGCGCGGGGGCGCACGCCATGGTGTCGGCCTGTGCGTCGGGCGCCGAGGCCATCGGCTACGGCGTCGAGATGATCCGCACCGGGCGCGCCGACGTCGTCGTCGCGGGCGGCACCGAGGCCACGATCCACCCCATGCCCATCGCCGCGTTCGCCGCCTCGCGCACCCTGTCGCTGCGCAACGACGACCCGCAGGGAGCCTCGCGCCCGTACGACGTCGACCGCGACGGGTTCGTCATCGGCGAGGGGTCGGCCGTGCTCGTGCTGGAGTCGGCCGAGCACGCCGCGGCCCGCGGCGCCCGGGTCTACGCGAGGATCGCCGGCGTCGGCCTCTCCTCGGACGCCTACCACATCACCTCGCCCGACCCCGAGGGCCGCGGCCAGGTCTCCGCGATGCGCCGGGCGCTCGCCGACGCGGGCGCCACCGGCCGCGACGTCGTGCACGTCAACGCGCACGCCACCTCGACCAAGGTCGGCGACCTGACCGAGACGGCGTCCATCCGCACGCTGCTGGGCGGCGAGGCGGACCACGTGCTGCTGTCGGCCACCAAGTCCATGACCGGGCACCTGCTCGGCGGCGCGGGCGCCCTGGAGACGCTGTTCGCCGTCAAGGCGGTGCACGAGCGTCTCGCTCCCCCGACCATCAACGTCGCCCACCCCGACCCCGAGCTCCAGGTGCCGCTGGTGCGCGACACGCCGGCCGCGCTGCCCGCGGGCGACGTACTCGCGCTCAACAACTCGTTCGGGTTCGGCGGGCACAACGTGGCCCTCGCGGTCACCAACGCCTGAGGCCGCGCGGCGCCTGGCGACGCCCGCTCAGCCCACCGCCCACTCAGCCCTCAGGCCGCGGCGCGAGCCGACGCAGTTGCGTGACGTGCTGCGGCGTGAGCTCGGCGACCGAGCCGACCTCCAGCAGCCGCATGGTGCGGGTGACCTGCTCAGCGAGGATCGCGATCGCGCGGTCGACGCCCGCGCGCCCCCCAGCCATGAGGCCGTACAGGTAGGCGCGGCCGACGAGCGTGAAGCGCGCGCCGAGCGCGAGCGCGGCGACGATGTCGGCGCCGTTCATGACTCCGGTGTCCAGCGCCACCTCGGTGTGGGCCCCGACCTCGCGCACCACAGTGGGCAAGAGGTGGAAGGGCACGGGCGCGCGGTCGAGCTGGCGCCCGCCGTGGTTGGACAGGACGATGCCGTCCACGCCGTGCTCGACGAGCGTGCGGGCGTCGTCGAGCGTCTGCACACCCTTGACCACGATGCGGCCTGGGAACATCTCACGGATCACGGCGAGGTCGTCGTAGCTGATCGTCGGGTCCATCGCCGAGTCGAGAAGCTCACCGACGGTGCCGCCCGTCGAGGTCAGCGAGGCGAACTCCAGCGGCGCGGTCGTGAGGAAGTCGAACCACCACCAGGGGCGCGGGATCGCGTCGAGGATGGTCGAGACGGTCAGCCGCGGGGGGATCGACATGCCGTTGCGCCGGTCGCGCAGCCGGGCTCCGGCGATCGGGGTGTCGACGGTGAAGAACAGCGTGTCGAAGCCCGCGGCGGCGGCGCGCTCCACGAGCCCGTAGGAGACCTCCCGCTGCCGCATGACGTAGAGCTGGAACCAGTTGCGGCCCGCGGGGTTGGCGGCCTTGACGTCCTCGATCGAGGTGGTGCCCAGGGTCGAGAGCGTGAACGGGATGCCCGCGGCGCCCGCTGCGGCGGCGCCCGCGACCTCGCCCTCGGTGTGCATGAGCCGGGTGAAGCCGGTGGGCGCGATGCCGAAGGGCAGTGCGGACGGCCCGCCGAAGACCGTCACGCTCGTGTCGGTGGATGACGCGTCACGCAGGATCGACGGGTGGAACTCCACATCGCGGAACGCCTGGCGGGCGCGCGCCATCGACAGTTCGCCCTCCGCCGCGCCGTCGGTGTAGTCGAACGCCGCCTTGGGGGTGCGCCGCTTCGCGACGGCGCGCAGGTCCTCGATCGTCAGCGCCGCCTCGAGCCGTCGGGGCATGGCGCCGCGCGGCGTCGGCTGCGACCGCAGCAGCTCGAACAGCGCGGCGGGACGGGGTAGCTGCCGCTGGACCATAGGTGCTCGCTTCCGTTGCCGTAACAGTGGGCCTCGCTCCCGGGGCGTGCCGAGATGGCGCGCCCCAGGACCGACACTGGCACACCTCACGATCGGCGGGTGGCCACACGATCTGCGGGGCCGGCGCCGCTCACGCGTGCGCGTCCGCTTGTGCGTCGAGCGGGGCGGCCTGCCTCAGGAGGGCCATGAAGGCTCCGAACCACGGGCCGTTGTCATTCCACGCCCGCGCGGTCACCAGGTTGCCGTCGACGAGGGCCTGAGACTCCTGGTAGGTCCCGCCGCCGGCCGCGACGTCGGGCGCGATGTCCGGGAACCCGGAGCTGGTCCTGCCGGCCAGCACGCCCGCGCTGGCCAGGACGATCGGGCCGTGGCACAGCGAGGCGACCGGCGCTGACGCGCCGAAGAAGTGCCGGACGATGCGCTTGACGTCCTCGTTGTTGCGCAGGTACTCGGGGGCTCGGCCGCCGGGGATGATGAGGGCGACGTAGTCGGCGGGGTCGACGTCGGCCAGCGCGATGTCGGCCGGCCACCCGTGCCCCAACTTCTCGGTGAACGTGTCGTATCCCTCGAAGTCGTGGACGACGAACTGGAGTCGCTTCTTGGTCGGCGCCGCGATGACCGGCTCGTATCCCTCCTCCCGCAGCCGCTCATACGGGTAGAGCACCTCGAGGGTCTCTCCGAAGTCGCCGGTCACGATCAGGACTTTGGGCATCGTCGCCTCCGCGTCTCGCTGGCCATCGGTTGGGCTCATCCTGATGAACGAGAGCGGTCTCCGGCAGTCCCCATCTCACAATCTGAGATGGGGACTGGTCGCTCACCCCACGCGGTGCAGCCAGCGAACCGGCGCGCCCGCGCCCGCGTACCGGAAGGCCTCCAACTCGTCGTCCCAGGCCGTGCCGAGGGCGAGGTCGAGCGCGTCCTGCATCGCACGCGGGTCGTGCGCGAGGTCGAGCGCAGCGCGCACCCGATCCTCCGGGATGACGACGTTGCCGTGCACGTCGGTCATGGCGTGGAAGATCCCGAGGTCGGGCGTGTGTGACCAGCGGGCGCCGTCGGCCCCGTGGCTGGCCTCCTCCGTGACCTCATAGCGCAGGTGGTCCCACCCGCGCAGGGCGGACGCCAGGCGCGCGCCCGTGCCCTGCAGGCCCTGCCACGAGTACTCCGCACGATGCAGCCCGCGCGCGGCAGGCTGCGCCGTCCACTCGAGCGAGACGCGCGAGCCCAGCACGTTGCCGGCCGCCCACTCGACGTGGGGGCACAGCGCGCGGGGCGCCGAATGCACGAAAAGGACACCGCGTGTGATGGCGCCGGACATTGTTCCTCCCTGAGTCGAGGTCCGTCTTCCCCTACGTCCTCGGATCAGGTCAGCATGTGCGGTGTGTCACCTGCGGCGTGGCTTTGTCTTGCGCCATGATGCCCGATCGCGCGTGCCAGCGCGAGGGCACGTCGCTACAGACGCGCGCGCAGCTCCCGCATCGCCTTCGAACGGACACTGCGCTCAAGCCGGTCCAGGTACAGCTTGCCGTCGAGGTGGTCGCACTCGTGCTGCAGGCAGCGGGCCATGAGCCCCGTGCCCTCGACCACCACCGACTCGCCGTCCAGATCGATGCCCTCGACACGCGCATACCAGGCCCGCGCCGTCGGGAACCAGAGCCCGGGAACCGACAGGCAGCCCTCGTCACCGTCTTGCAGCTCGTCGGAGAGCTCGACGATGCGTGGGTTCAGGACGTAGCCGACCTCGTCGTCGATGTTCCAGGAGAACGCGCGCAGGTTGACGCCGATCTGGTTCGCGGCAAGGCCGGCGCGGCCCTCGGCGTCGACGGTCTCGAGCAGATCCGCGACCAGGCCACGCACGCCGTCGTCGATCGTGGTGATCTCGTCGCACACGGTCCGCAGCACGGGGTCGGGGATCACCCGGATCTCTCGCATCGCCATGACCGGCATTCTTCCATGCCCGCCGCGCCTCAGCGGTGGGTGACCACCAGCCCGACGACGACCGCGGCCAGGCCCCAAAACGCCAGGCTCGCGCCGATCGCGAGCGCGAGTCCGCCTGCGGCGCCCGACCGCTCGCCAACGGCGTTCACAGCGACACGCACGGCGACCGCAAGCCCCACAACGAACAACGTCCCCCCGACGATCAGCCACCACACGGGGTCAAACGTGCCACATGCGCGACGAATCGTCCGCGGGCCACGCGCTCCATGGGCGAAGTCCGACGCCGGGGCCCAGGCCTGATCATCCCAGCGACGCGGGGGCGCTCCGGTAGACTGCGCGCCGCGCCCCGTTAGCTCAGCTGGTCAGAGCAGGAGACTCATAATCTCTCGGTCGCGGGTTCAAGTCCTGCACGGGGCACCACTCAAGCGTCGGCGCGCGTCGTCACAGGCCCGCCGCGGAACGCACCCTCCGCTCCGCGTCGCCGAGGACGCGAGCGATCTGCGGATCGCGGAGGTCCGCCCCGGGTTCGGCGATCACCTGGGAGAACAAGTCCCCGTCGACTGTTCGCCTCACCGCCACCGACGCCGCGCGACCATCGGGCAACGGCACCTGCTCGCTGAGCACGACGGACCACTCCACGCGCTCGCGGATCACTCGCGCCAGCCGCGTGCGCCGAGGGTCGGCGAGACGCATCCGCAACGCAGGCGCGGCGTCAACCCACCGGACGGTCACCGCGCCGTGGGCGGGGTCGTAGGCGGCGCGGTCGACGTCGGACCACTGACGGCGGACCACACCGTCACCGCCCGCTGCGGGCGCGGACACCAGCAGCCCGGCGTTCGTCGCAACCGCCCACCTGCCGTCGTCGAGCGCCGCGGCGCTCAGCACCCGATCGGCGCGCGTGAGCCCGAGTGACACGCGCACGTCGTCGGGCAGCGAAGGACGTCGCAACCACATGAGAGCCACCGTAGCGACTGGGAACGGCGCCGCCCGTCGGACGCGTCGCGCCGCGACGACGGCGAGCGCCGCGACCGTGCGCGGACCGCAACCCGGGTGTCACGACCACCCCTCGGCACCTGGTAGTCTTCTGCCCGGCCCAAAACGGGTCAGCGATCCCGCGTAGCTCAGCTGGCAGAGCATCCGACTGTTAATCGGACGGTCGTAGGTTCAAGTCCTACCGCGGGAGCAAAAACAGCCCCTCACCTGCACCAATGCGGGCGAGGGGCTGTCTCGTTCTCGGCCGCTATGGGCCTTCGGGTCGCTGGGGGCCGCGCCGCTCGCACCCCACCGCGACAGCGGCGCTGCTCCATCGACCTGCGTCGCCCGGGCCGCGTGGGTGCTCGGCCCACCGCCGACAGCATCGTCGGCGGCGCCGACCCGACCCGACGTCGAAGGGTCCGCACGAGTCCCGTCCAATGCGGCGCCAGCGTTTCGGGCAAGAATGTGCGCGCCGACAAGCCCGGGATCGACAACACGCCAACCTGCGCGCCGATGACCATGAAGCCGTCAATAGCGATCGCAGGCCTCGGCGTGACGTGTCATGACGTGTAACCTCGGCTTCGACCTCAAGGGTCCCGTCTGTTGTGGGACAGCGATTACCCTGCCCGCGCCTGGAGGAAGATGTGCAACCCTGGCACTTCACCGTCGCCCTGATCATCGTCGGCTTCATTGCCGTCGCAGCCCTGATGTGGCGGGCAGCCCGCAAGCCGAAGTAGGGTCACCGAACGAGTCCGCCGGCGGAGTCTTCGAGACACGAGTGGGAGTCGATCCGCCGCAACATAGGAGACCCTTTTTCGAGCGGCTCACGCTTCGCGAGCTCTCGTCCGATCAAACAATGCGCAGACAATCGCGCGCCTCTCGGCCACGACACCGCCGTCGCCCGTCATCGCGTCGCCCTCTGTCACACCCGGCCGGACTCCACCGGGAATCTTGCGAGGCGTGCGACGCTTGCACCACTCGTGCCCTCCCGTCGCCCCCACGCCGTCGGACTGCGGTCCGACCGCGGACCGATCCTGCTGTCCCTGATGCTCTCCACGGCGCTGGTCGCGCTTGACGCGACGATCATCGCCACCGCGTCGTCGACCATCGCGCGCGAGCTCGGCAGGTTCGACCAACTTCCCTGGCTGTTCTCCGCCTACCTGCTCGCGCAGGCGGTAAGCACACCCGTGTACGGGCGCCTCGCGGACATCGTGGGCCGCAAGCGGCTCATGCTGGTGGGCATCGGGCTGTTCTTCGTGGGCTCGGCCCTCGCCGGCGCCGCGCCGTCGATGGCGGTGTTGATCGTCGGTCGCGCCGTGCAGGGCCTGGGCGCCGGCGCGGTCATGCCGGTGTCCATGACCATCACGAGCGACCTGTACACGCTGGAGGAGCGCGCCAAGGTTCAGGGTTACCTCGCCTCGGTGTGGGGCATCTCCTCGGTCGTTGGGCCGACGCTCGGTGGCGTGTTCAGCCAGTTCGTCTCCTGGCGCTGGATCTTCTGGGTCAACCTGCCGCTCGCCGTCGTCGCCGCGATCATGCTCGCGCTGCGCTACCGCGAGTCGCGCCAGGTCACGCGGCGCGAGCCGATCGACTACCTCGGCGCGGCGCTCCTGACGGCGGGCAGCACGCTGCTGCTGCTCGGGTTGTTGCAGGGCGGCACGCGGTGGGCGTGGGACTCCCCCGCCACGGTCGGCGTCCTGGCCTCGGCGGTCGTGCTGTTGGCGGCGTTCGTCGGCCACACGCGCCGCGTCCGCTACCCCATCGTCGACCTGTCGATCCTGCGCCGCCGCGTGGTGGGCGCCTCGACCACGGTGTCGCTGCTGGTCGGAGTCGTGGTCGTGGGGCTGTCGACCTACGTGCCCATCTACGCCCAGGAGGTGCTGGGCTTCGGCGCGCTCCTGGCGGGATTCGCGCTCGCAGCGCTCACGCTCGGTTGGCCGCTGTCGGCCGCCCAAGCGGGCCGCCTCTACCTGCGCATCGGGTTCCGCCTCACCGCCGTCATCGGCTCATCGCTCGTGCTGGTCGGCGGGCTGCTCCTGCTCGCCCTCAACGGGAGCACACCGCTCGTCCTGGTCGGGGTGTTCTGCTTCGTGATCGGCGCCGGCATGGGCCTGACGGCGGTGCCGACGCTCATCGCGGCGCAGGCCTCAGCCGGGGTCACCGAGCGCGGCGCAGTGACGGGGACCAACATGTTCGCCCGCTCGATCGGCTCGGCCCTGGGCGTGGCGGTGCTCGGCGCGGTGGTCAACGCCCACACGACACTGGGCCCCGACGGCGCGCCGCACGGCCCGGGCATCATGAACGCCATGCGCCTGGTGTTCGGCGCGATCGCCGTCGCGGCCGCGCTGTTGCTCGCCTCGAGCGCGCTCATGCCGCACGATCGCCAAGCCGCCGTGGCGCGCAGGGCGCGCCTCGCGGAGCAGGAGGCCGAGCCGAGCGAGGTCACCGTCTGAGCACGGGGCCGCCGCCCGAGCGGCCGGTAGACTGAGGCAAGCATGTCGCTCTCCCTCCCCCGCTCGTTCACCCCCGCACCCGTCCGCGCCGCCGCGCGTGAGGTGCTCCACCATGACGTCGTGCGCGACTCGGTGCGCTTCGCACGTCTGCGCGGCACGGTCGCTCCGGCCCTGCGCGTCGGACTCGCCTCGGGCCTGGCGATCGCGCTCCCGGCGCTCGTCGGCCATCGCGAGGCCTCGGCGTTCGCCGCGCTCGGGGCGCTGACCTCGCTCTATTGCCGCGACGACCCGTACCGCCGCCGCGCGACGCTGCTGACCGCGGTCGCGGGTGTCCTCGTCGGGTCGATCGCAGTGTTCAGCCTGATCACCGCGCTCGGCGTGCCGGATGCCGCCGCGTTCGCGCTCATGGCCGCGCTCGCCGCGGCCGCGACCGCCCTGGTGATGGTGCTGCGCATGGGCGCGCCCGGCGCGACGATCCTCATCTTCTGCGCCGGCGGCGGCATGGCCGTCGCCCCGGGCCTCTCCGATGTCCTGCCGCGCACGCTCGCGGGCGCGAGCGGCGCGCTGCTCGCCTGGGTCGTGTGCATGGCCGGCGCCGTCGTGCGCCCGACGGCTCCGGCCCGCCTCGCGGTGCGCCGTGCGGCCGACGCCGTGCGCGTCGCGCTGCGGGCGGGTGACGCGCACACCCGCGCCGTCGCCGCGAACCTGCTCGACGGCGCACGCCGCACGCTCGCCGACGACGCCACCTGGGCCCGCGCCCGCCCCGACGCGCTGGTGCTCGCCGAGAACGTCCGCCTGCTCCAGGGCGCGCTCGACGAGGCGGCCGGCGTCGAGCGCCCGTCCGTCGACGCCCCGCTCCCGGATCGACTGTCCCTGCTCGACCAACTCCGCTCCGGCGCCTCTCGGCCAGGGTGGCGCCTCGCGGCGGCGCGTGTGCTGATCGGGGGTCTCACGGCGTCAGCGGTCGCCTCGGGTCTGGGCGTCGGGCACACCGCGTGGGCCGTGATGGGCTCGACCGCCGTGCTCCAGGGCGCGAGCGCGCGACATGCGGCCGTGCGCGCGGTGCAGCGCGCCGCCGGGACCGCCGCGGGCGCTCTCCTGCTCGCGTACCCGCTGTTGTCGGCGCACCCGGGCTTCTGGCCGACGGCGGCCATCGTCGTCGTGCTCACGGTGGCCACGGAGGTCGTCGTTGGCCGCAACTACGGCGTGGCCCAGATGACGATCGCGCCCATGGCGCTGCTGATGACGACGCTGGGCCAGGCGGCCGACCCGGCCACCCTTGCGCGCGACCGCGCGCTCGACACCGCCCTGGGCGCGGCGGCCGGCCTGCTCACGGTGCTGTTGGTGCACCGCTACGGGCGTCGCCGGGCCTGAGCCCGGCGCCTACGCGTTCTCGCGCAGCGCCCGGCGCTCCTGCTCCATCGCGAGCACCGCGTGAAGGGCCTGCCGGTGCCCCGCGGCGTCGCCGTCGGGGTCGAGGCGCAGCAGTCGGCTCTTGGCGTCGGCGATGCGCCGCGTCAGGCCCAGGTCCACCAGCGCCCGCACGACGTCGGCGACGAACCGTCCGATGGCGTCCTCGCGGTCCTCGGGCAGCGGCGCCACGGCGAGCTCGTCGACCAGCCGCGCGACGGTCTGGCCCGCCTGCTGCGCGACGGCGCCCACCCACGCGGCGCCCGACAGGCCCCGCCCCGCGCTGACTCCCCCCGCCGCCCGGATCGCCGCGTGCACGGCCCGCCACGCGGGCACGCCGAACGCGTCCTCACCCAGGGCGTCGAACGCGGGCGGGACGTGCTGGGGGTACTGGAGCGCGGCGACCAGCGCCATGCGCTCGGTGCGCGCGACCGGGTCGCGCGGGTCGGGCATCGGCATGGCCGGGGGCCCGGCGTTCTCAGCCGAGTCGAGCCCCGCCACGGGACGCTGGGCTGGGCGCTGCGCCGGGCTGGGCCGCTCGGCGGCGCGCGCGACCTCGCGCCGCACATCCTCGGGGTCGATGCCGATCCAGCGCGCGAGCGAGCGCGAGTATCCGAGCTGCATCGCCCGGTCGCGGATGCCCGCCACGAGCGGCGCGGCCTCGCGCAGCGCGCCGACGCGCCCCTCGACGGTGTCCAGGTCGTGCCCCTCGACGCCCTTGCGGATCACGAACTCGAACAGCGGCATGCGCGAGTCGACCAGCGCGCGCACCGCCTGGGGCCCCTGGGCGAGCCGCAGCTCGCACGGGTCCATGCCCCCAGCGGCGACGGCCACAAAGGTCTGCGCGTGGAACCGCTGGTCCTCGCCGAACGCCCGCACGGCCGCCTTCTGCCCCGCGGCGTCGCCGTCGAACGTGAAGATGACCTCACCGCCCAGCGACTGCCCGGACGCGAGCTGCAGCCCTCCCCCGGCCGCGAAGTCGCCCAGCAGGCGCCGCACGATCTTGGCGTGGTCAGGCCCGAACGCGGTGCCGCACGTCGCCACGGCGACCTCGACGCCGCTCAGGTGCGCCGCCATGACGTCGGTGTACCCCTCGACGACCACGACGCGCTTGGACTGTGCGATCGCCTTCTTGGCCAGGTCGATGCCGTAGAGCACCTGCGACTTCTTGTACAGGACGGTCTCGGGGGTGTTGAGGTACTTGGGGCCCTGGTCCTCGTCGTACAGCCGCCGCGCGCCGAAGCCGACGACGGCGCCCGTGGTGTCGCGGATCGGCCACACGAGCCGGCCGCGGAACCGGTCGTAGATCCCGCGCTGCCCCTGGGAGACGAGCCCGGCCGCGACGAGCTCGTCGCGCGTGTAGCCCTTGCCCTGAAGGTGCCGCAGCAGCGCATCCCATCCGGTGGGCGCGTACCCGAGGCCGAACCGCTCGGCGTCGGCGCGGTCGAAGCTGCGCTCGGCGAGGAACTTGCGGGCCGCAGCGGCCCCGGGGCCGAAGAGCTGGGAGGCGTAGAACTCGGCGGCGACCCGGTTGGCCTCGACCAGGCGCTGGCGCCGTCCGGGCTCCTCGCGTCGCCCCGCCGCGACCGCGCCACCGCGCGAGTCCTCGTACCGCAGCACCACGCCGACGCGATCGGCGAGGTGCTCGACGGCCTCGGTGAAGCTCATGCCGTCGATCTTCTGCACGAACGCGATGACGTCCCCCGACTCGCCGCACCCGAAGCAGTGGTAGCGCCCGACGCCGGGCCGCACATGGAACGACGGCGAGCGCTCGTCGTGGAAGGGGCACAAGCCCTTGAGCGAGCCGACGCCCGCGGGCTTGAGCGTGACGTGCGCCGAGACGATCTCCTCGATCCGGGCGCGTTCGCGGACCGCCTCCACGTCCTCGCGCTTGATCAGCCCCGCCACCCCCTGAGTCTAGGGCTCACCCCGGGGCGAACGGCCGCGTCCGCACTCCCTCGCGCGGTCAGCGTCCCACGATCCGCGCATGCCACTGCGTGGCCGACACGTCGGTGAGCGAGGCGACCTGGTCGACGACGACGCGCAGCCGGGCGGCGTCGTCGCCCGCGGCCCGCCAGTCGGCCGCGAACGGCGCCTCGAGCGCGACGGGCGCGCGCTCGAAGAGCACCTCGACCAGGTCGGCGACGATCTCGCGCTGGGCCAGATAGACCGGCTCGCGCTCGCGCGGCGCCATGACGTAGGCGACCGCGACGCCCTTGAGCGCGAGGATCTCCAGCGCGGTCTCGTCCGGGACGATGAGGCGCGCGCCGTACCGGGTGTGCGGGCCGGGCCCGTACTCGGCGCGCGTCGCGGCCTGGGCCGCGCCGCTGAACCGCCCGATGAGCGAGCTCGTGAGGTCCTTGAGCCGGGCCAGGTCACGCCGCGACCCGTCGAAGCCCGAGACCAGCAGCTCCGACTCGCGCAGTCGGGTCAGCGCCGCCTCGACGGCGTCGGCCGTGTGCCAGGCGCCGTACCAGGACTGCACGGCCGCGACGACCCGCGCCCGCTCGTCGGCCGAATCGAGCACGGCCAGGTCCAGGCGCCCGCCGACGACGGCGTCCTCGACGTCGTGCACCGAGTAGGCGATGTCGTCGGCCAGGTCCATGACCTGGGCCTCGATCGAGCGGACTCCGGCCGGGGCGCCCTGCCGCAGCCAGGCGAACACGGGCGCGTCGTCGGGGTAGACGCCGAACTTGGGCGTGGTGCTGCCGTCGGGGCGCCGCGGCCCCTCGCCGAGCGCCCACGGGTATTTGACCGACGCGTCGAGCGAGGCGCGCGTGAGGTTGAGCCCGGCGCCGTCGACCTTGGGCTCCAGGCGCGCGAGCAGGCGCAACGTCTGGGCGTTGCCCTCGAACCCGCCGATGTCGGCGGCCACCTCCGCCAGCGCCCGCTCGCCGTTGTGCCCGAACGGCGGGTGCCCCAGGTCGTGGGTGAGGCACGCGGTGTCCACGAGGTCGGGGTCGCAGCCCAGCGCGCGGCCCATCTCGCGCCCGATCTGGGCGACCTCGAGCGAGTGCGTCAGGCGGGTGCGCACGAAGTCGTCGGTGCCGGGGGTGAGCACCTGCGTCTTGGCGCCCAGGCGGCGCATGGCCGAGGAGTGCACCACGCGCGCCCGGTCGCGCTCGAACGGGGTGCGTGACTTCTGCTTGGGCGGCTCCTTGACGTAGCGCTCGACGTCGGCGTCGCCGTAGGACGGTGTGCCCTCCTCCCCCTCGGCGGGCCGCGGCACGCCACCGACGACGTCGGGGTCGAAGGCGCCCTGCTCGAAGGTCTGCACGCCCAAATGCTACGGGCGTCGCGCGACACGCCGCGCCGCCCGGGCGAGCCGTGGGCGCTGGTCGCGACGCCGATCGGCCAGGGGCGGCCTCGATTCGCGTCCGACGGCGCTGCGGGCCTCGTCGTCCTCCTAGCGTGGCCGCATGCCCCCTCAGCCGTCCGACGCCCCCGCGCCGCGGCGACTCACGCGTCGCATGTCCGCCACCCAACTCATCGCGCTCCTGCTGGCCCTGCTGCTCCTGGCCGGAACCGGTGGCGTGCTCACCGCGGGCCTCATGCTGCCCGCCGCGCACGCGCTGAGGACCGTGACCCACACGTCGCGCGAGATCTTCGACGAGATGCCCACGGTGCTGGAGCGCACGCCGTTGGCGCAGGCGTCGACGGTGTACGCGGCCGACGGGCGGCATCTGGCGACGTTCTTCGCCCAGAACCGCATCGTGGTGCCGCTGGAGGAGATCTCCCCGCATATGCGCAACGCGGTCGTCGCGATCGAGGACGAGCGGTTCTTCGAGCACAACGGGGTCGACACGCGCGCGCTGCTGCGCGCCGCGGTCAACAACACGCTCGGCCGACCCACGCAGGGCGGGTCGACCATCACGCAGCAGTACGTCAAGAACGTGCTCATCGACGTCGCCTATCAGGCCGGCGACCGCGAGGGCGTCGACGCGGCCCGCGACCAGAGCATGGCGCGCAAGGCGCGCGAGGCGCGGCTGGCCATCGAGCTGGAGAACACCCTGTCCAAGGAGGAGATCCTTGAGGGGTACCTCAACATCGCGCAGTTCGGGCGCCGCAGCATCTTCGGCGTCGAGACCGCCGCGCGGTTCTTCTTCAACACCACCGCGTACGAGCTCACGCCCGTCCAGGCCGCGACGATCGCGGGCATCACCAACGCCCCGAGCCGGTTCGACCCGACGGTCAACCCGCGCCTGTCGGAGCAGCGCCGCAACCTGGTGCTCAACCGCATGTGGGCCCAGGGCTTCCTCACCGACGAGGAGCACGACGAGGCCCGCATGACGCCGATCGAGGACACTCTCGACGTGACGCCGGTGCCGGTGGGCTGCCAGGCGGCGGGCGGCGCGGCGTTCTTCTGCGACTTCGTCGTCGCGACGATCCGCAACAGCCCGGAGTTCGGCGAGACTCAGGCCGACCGCCTCGACCTGCTGCACCGCGGCGGGCTGCGGATCACCACGACCCTCGACATGGACATGCAGGCGGCCGCCGTCGAGGAGGTCGTCGCGCACGTGCCCACGGGCAACTCCGCAGGGCTTGAGGCGGCGATCGTCTCCGTCGAGCCGGGCACGGGCAAGATCCGCGCGATGGCGCAGAACACCCCGTTCGACGCCGCGCTCGACCCCGCGCCCGGGACCACCGCGGTGAACTTCTCCGCCGGTCCCGCGCACGGATCCTCCCGCGGGTTCCAGCCGGGCTCGACGTTCAAGCCGTTCCAGCTCGCCGAGTGGCTGCGGCAGGGCGGCACGCTGCACGACACCGTCAACGCCACCCAGGTGCGCCGCCCGCAGAGCGCGTGGACGGCCTCGTGCGCGCAGTTCGGTGGGGCGCCGTGGGGGCCCGGGAACGCGGAGGGGCGCGCGCACGGCAACATCTCGGTGCTGCGCGGGATCTACGCCTCGGTCAACACCGCGTTCGCGACGATGTCGACCGAGATCGACCTTTGCGGGCTGCGCGACACGATGTGGGACATGGGCTTTCGCCCCACGACGCGGCCTGGTCCCCAAGGGCCGGTCACGCTGTTCGACCCCACGCCGGCGGACATCGAGATCACCCCGGCCATGATCATGGGCACGCAGACGACCTCTCCCCTCCAGCTCGCGGCGGCCTACGCGACGCTCGCCTCGGGCGGCGTCTTCTGCGAGCCCATCGCGATCACCCGGGTGGTCGGCCCCGACGGCGCGGACCTGCCGGTCCCGGCGCCGCGGTGCGACCCCGACGCGCTGGAGCCCGAGGTGGCTGCGACCGTCACCTACGCCCTGGAGCACGTCATGACCGACGGCACCGGCCGCAACAGCCGCCTGGCGGGCGGACGCGTCTCGGCCGGCAAGACCGGCACGACGCAGGGCTCGTCGCAGACCTGGTTCGTCGGCTACACCCCGCAGCTCGCGACGGCCGCGTGGGTCGGCGAGGCCTCGGGTGAGACGACCAACTTCAACATCACGGTCAACGGGCGCTTCATCCGCACGCTCTTCGGCTCGACGATCGCCGCGCCCATGTGGCAGTCCTTCATGGACCGGGCGCTGGCCGACGAGCCCCTGCTCACGTTCCCCGCGCCGGATCCGGCGATGGTGGGCACGCCGCGTGTCGTCCAGGCGCCGCCCCCGGCTCCCGTGGCGCCGGCGACACCCGCCCCCGAGGAGCCCGCGCCGCCTGCGGCGCCCGAGGAGCCCGCGCCTGCGGCTCCCGCGCCGACGCCGCAGCCGGCCCCGGAGTCGCCCGAGACGGAGTGAGCCTCGGTCAGGCCAGGCGCCACACGCCCACGGCCGGACCGTCGCCGCCGATCCGGACGCCGTCGGACCCGACGGTGAGCGACGGCGTGCCGACGAGCGAGCCGCCGTAGACCAGCTCGGGCGCCTGTTGCCCCAGCACGGACGGCGGCAGCGTGGCCCCGGCCCACGGACCGCGGGCGACGACCACGAGCAGGCGCTCGTGCGCCGACTCGCGCAGGAAGGCGACGGCGTCGTCGTCGACCACGGCCCAGCGCAGGCCGCCGTCACGCAGTGCGGCGCTGTCGCGGCGCAGGCGCGCCAGCGTGCGGAAGACCTGGTAGGTCCCCAGGTCCCAACGCGGGCCGCCCGTGGCGGCCTGGTCCCACGCCATGGTGGTGCGCGCGTGCTCGCCGTTGGAGCCGACGGCGCCGGTCTCGTCGCCCGCGAACAGCATGGGCGTGCCCGGGTAGGCGAACAGCATCGTCGCGGCGACCTCGACGGTCGCCGCCGAGCCGAGCAGCGTGCGCACGCGCGGGGTGTCGTGCGAGCCGAGGATGTTCCACTGCGCGGCGGCGACCTGCCACGGCACACGCGAGGCGAAGTCGCGCATGGCCGCGACCATGCCGCGGCCCGGGCCGCGCCCGTAGGGCACGGGCAGGCCGAACTGGTCGTAACCGGCCTGCGGGTCGGCGAGCCAGCCCCACACGGGGCGGGAGAACCCGGAGTAGTTCATCGAGGCGTGCCAGCCGTCGCCCGGTAGGTCGCCCGTGTAGTCGTGGAAGTGCTCGGCGATCAGCGCCCCGTCGGCCCGCAGGCCGGTGATGCGCTCGCGCAGGCGCCGCGCCACCTCGTGCGTGCGGTCGGCGGTGGCGTAGCGGCCCGTCATGTTCGCGACGTCGACGCGCCAGCCGTCCAGGTCGTACGGCGCTTGGAGCCATCGCGCGATGACCGAGTCGTCGGCGTCGACCATGCGGCGCCACACCTCGTGGCTCGACCAGTCGAGCTTGGGCAGCGACCGGTGGCCCAGCCAGGACACGTAGGCCGGCGGGTGCGGGTCGATGTCGGCGCCGACGGCGGGCACGTCGCCCGACCCGGCCCACAGGAACATGTCGTGCTCGGGCGAGCCCGGGTCCGTCGCTGCGCGTGTGAACCAGTCGTGGCCCGCGCCCGTGTGGTTGGTGGTGACGTCGCCCATGACGCGCAGCCCGCGCGCGTGCGCCGCGGCCGACAGGCGCGCGAGCGCCGCGTCACCGCCCAGCACCGGGTCGACGGCGTCGAACGTCGAGGCGTCGTACCGGTGGTTCGAGCGGCCAGGGAAGATCGGGGTCAGGTAGAGCGTCGTGACGCCCAGATCCTGAAGGTGGTCGAGGTGCTCGGCGACGCCGTCGAGGTCGCCGCCGTACAGCTGCCGCGCCGTGAGCGGGGCGTGCGGCGCGGGCTCGGTGTCCCACGCCGTCGGCACGGCCCAGTCCGGCGTCTCGCGCCCGTCGGCGCGCGCCGAGCGCGCGAACCGGTCGGGGAACACCTGGTAGACGGCGCCCGCGCCGAGCCAGGCCGGGGCGGGCGGCGCCGTCGTGAGCCGGAAGTCGCCCGTGTCCGGGACGTCGTGGTCCTGTGTGCCCGCCGCGTTGAGCCACCGGTACCCGGCGGGCGCGTCGGGCGCGTCGAGCAGGAACCGGTAGGGCGTCGGCTGGTTGTGCACGACGACGTCGGCGACGTAGGTGTCCTCGTGCTCGCCCGAGTGGTCGAGGCGGGCGGGTGCGACGCGTGGCTCGCCGTCGCGCACGGTGCGCAGCCACACGCCGCGGACCGCGGAGGCGTGCGGGACGCGCACGCGCACCGGGACGCGGTCGCCGACCGCGACGGGCCCGGCCGGCACATAGCCGGCCGAGCCGTCGTGGTGCGGCTGGTCGAGCAGGCTCATCCCTTGACCGACCCAGCGGTGAGGCCGCCGACGATGTACTTCTGCAGGATCAGGAACAGCACCAGGACGGGCAGCGCCGCGACCACGGCGCCGGCCGCGAACAGGCCCCAGTTGGCGTTGAGCTGGTCGGACACCCAGCCGAACAGGCCGACCGCGAGTGTCCAGTTGCCCTGCGACTGCAGGATGATGCGCGCCAGGATGAACTCACCGAACGAGGCGATGAAGCTCAGCAGGCCCACGACGGCCAGGATCGGCGCGACCAGGCGCAGCACGATGGTCCAGTAGATCTGCGAGTGCGTGGCGCCGTCGATCTTCGCGGCCTCGTCGAGCTCGATCGGGATCGTGTTGAAGAACCCGTACATGAGGAACGTGTTGACGCCCAGCGCGCCGCCCAGGTACACGCAGATCAGCGCGAGCTTGCTGTTGAGCCCGAGAACTGGGAACACGTTGCCGAGGGTCATGACCAGCAGGAACACGGCCACGAACGCGAGCATCTGCGGGAACATCTGGATGACCAGCAGCGCCGTGAGGCTCGTGCGGCGGCCCTTGAACCGGAACCGCGAGAACGCATAGGAGGCCGCGGCGCCCATGAGCACCGTGCCGACCGCCGTCGTGATCGAGACGATCAGCGTGTTGCCGAACCACGACCAGAACCGCGTGTCGGCCAGCGCGACGAAGTTGTGCGTGCTGATCGTGCGGAAGAGCTGGTTCGACCCGGTCATGGTGCCGCGCTCGGAGAGCGAGGCGGAGAAGATGAACACGATCGGGAACATCGCGTAGACGACCGCGATGACGCCGACCAGGTGGCGCCAGCCCAGCTCGCGGGCCCAGCGGCCCGGCCTCATCCGGGAGCGCAGCTCCTGGGGCGGCGGGGCGGTGACGCCCTGCGTCGTGACCTGTGTGGTCATCACATGACCTCCTCAAGCTTGCGCGTCTGCCGGAACCCGATCGCGGAGATCGTGCCGACGATGATGAACACGACGATCGACAAGGCGCTCGCGAGGCCGAAGTTGCGTGGCGCGGTGCCGTCCAGGCCGGAGACCGAGTAGACCATCGAGATGAGGATGTCGGTGTGGCCGAGCGGCACCGACACGTCGGTGAACCGTGGCCCACCGCGTGTGAGCATGTAGATCAGCGTGAAGTTGTTGAAGTTGAAGGCGAACGAGCTGATCAGCAGCGGCGCGGTCGAGACCAGCAGCAGCGGCATGGTGATCGAGCGCCACTGGCGCCACTTGCCGGCGCCGTCGACCTTCGCGGCCTCCATCACATCACCGGGCAGCGACTGCAGCGCGCCGGTGCAGATGAGGAACATGTACGGGAACCCGAGCCACAGGTTGACTCCGAGCACCGAGAGCCGCGCCAGCCAGGGGTCGGTCAGCCATCCGATCGAGGCTCCGCCCAACAACACCTGGTTGATGAAGCCGAAGGACCGGTTGAGCATGCCCGACCAGATCAGCGCCGCGAGGAAGCCCGGGATGGCGTACGGGAAGATCATGAGCGTGCGGTAGATCTTGCGGCCCTTGAGCCGTGCGTCGTTGAAGACGATCGCCAGGAACAGGCCGAGCAGGAACGTCGTGGCGACCGAGAGGAACGCGAACGCGATCGTCCACACCAGGATCCGCACGAACGGGCCCGAGTAGCGCGCGTCGGTGAACGCCGTGATGTAGTTCTCGAACCCGACGGAGACCCGCCAGCCGACGTTGAGCGTCGTGCCGTCCTCAGCCTCGAACAGACCGCGGTCGTTGGCGGAGAACACTGTGCCGGTGGTCACGTCGGTCATGGTGCCCGCGTCCTCGTCCCACTCCAGGGAGGACTTGAAGGCGAAGGCGTTGCGGCCGTCGGTGGTGCGGATCGAGCCGTCCTCGGGGTTGTCCGAGACGGGCACCCGCAGCGAGGTCACCTCGGCCTGGTGCTCGGTGACGATCTGCTGGAAGGTCAGGACGCTCCAGCCGGGCACCGACGTGACGGCGCCGCCGTCGTGCGTGGCGTCGTCGACGCGCGCCAGGGGGTCCTCGGAGGTGCCGACGCACACGTCGCCGGGCTGGGCGCCCTCGCAGATCGACACGTCCTGCGCGACGACGGCGAAGCCGAGCTCGCCGTCACGCTCGACGACGGCGATCGGATAGGCCGCCGAACCCTCGACGCGCCGCTCGTTCTGGGCGAGCAGGGCGGTGACGGCCTGCTCCTTGGTCCCGTTGTGGCCGTCGCCGTAGTTGGTGAAGGACACATAGACCGTGTAGCCGACCACGAAGATCTGGAAGACCAACAGGAAGGCGAGCCCCGGGTAGATGTACTTCAGCGGCAGCGCGCGCTTGGAGAAGTAGACATAGTCGGCGGCGACGAGCAGCGCGAGCAGACCCCAGAACAGGCCCATGGCGCCGGAGTTCCAGGTGGCGAGCAGACCGAAGACGCCGAGGGCGTTGATCGCCGCCATGAGGACGAGCTTGACGATGAAGCCGGGTCCGTAGTCGCGGGCGTGCGACGTCCTGAGCCGCTTGCGCTCCGCCTTGTCGAGCTGGGGTGCCGTCGTTGGCATCTGTGCCTCCGCGTGGTCCAGGAGGTCCTGGGGTGTGGGGTCGGGTGGGGGTGGCTGTCACGAGCGGTGGCCCGCAGCCCACGGGCTGCGGGCCACCGTCGGTCGGGCGATGTCAGTCGATCGCGCCCTGGATGTCCGAGACCATCTGGTCCCAAGCGGCGGCCGGGTCGGCGGCCTGGCCGGAGATGATCTGCGCCTGGGTGACGCCCCAGAAGGCCCACACGGACGCCATCTGCGGGATCGACGGCATCGGGACGCCCTCGGCGCCGACGGCGCGGAAGCCGGCCACGATCGGGTCGGCCGAGGCGGCCTCAGCGGCCGCGGTCAGCGCCGGCGGACGGCCGCCGGCCTCGTACAGCGCGGTCTGGACGTCCTCGGTCGCCAGGAAGTTGACGAGGAAGTCGTTGGCGACGAGCGCGTTCTGCGACTGGGCGGACAGGTAGAAGCCCTGCACGCCGACGAACGGAGCGGCGGTCTCGCCACCGGCCGACGGGATCGGGTCGACCGAGATGTTCAGGCCCTCGAAGTTCGACAGGGTCCACGGGCCGCCGATGAGGAACGGCGCCTTGCCGTCGGCGAACGCCTCGTTGGCGATGTCCGACGTGATGTCGACCGACAGGTTGCCCGCCTGGCCCTGCTCGGCCAGCCAGTTGGCGAAGTTGTGGCCGGGCTCGCCGCCGAGCTTGAGGACGGGGTTGTAGGAGCCGTCCTCGTTCTGCTCGAACACCGGGGCGCCGAACGACGTCTGCAGCGGGTAGTAGTGGAACGGGTCGCCCTCGGTGCCGGTCTGGACCAGCACCTTGAACTCGGTGCCCGCGGCGGTGGCCACGGCGATCGCGTCGTCCCACGTCGCCGGAGCCTCGGGCGCGAGGTCGGTGTTGCGGATCAGGGCGATGTTCTCGATCGCGTACGGCAGGCCGAAGACCTGGCCGTCCTGCGTGAACGCCGCGATGGCGACGTCCTCGAAGTCGCCGGCCTTGTCGCCGAGCTCGATCGGCGCGACCACGCCGTTCTGGGTGAGCTCGCCGAGCCAGTCGTGTGCGCCGACGGTGATGTCGGGGCCCTCGCCCGTGGGGACCTGGGCGATGAAGTCGGTGCGGATGTCCTCGAAGTTCTTCTGGACGATCTCGACCTGGGTGCCGGTCTCGGCCGTGAAGGCGTTCGCGGCGTCCTGGACGGGGCCGAGGCGGGTCTCGTCGACCCAGACGGTCAGTGCGCCGGCCGCGGCCGGCGTCTCCGCGGCGGTGTCGTCGGGGGTGGGGGTCGCGTCTCCGGCGTCGCCGTTGCCGCCTCCACAGGCGGTCAGGGCGAGCGTCGCGGCGGCGGCGGCGGTCAAAAGGATGCCACGTCGCATCGGTACTCCAGATGGTGGGGTTCGGTGTTGACTCGAACAACGCTAGGTCCGGCCATCGGGCGGTGCAACATGAGATGCAAAATTGCAGACGCCGTTGCACACATCGCGCCAGCGAGGCAGGATCGACCGGTACCAACCTGCCCGACCACCACGGAACAAGGAGGTCCCGTGTCCACTGACGCCTCCGGCCACGCCCCGATCGCCGACGCCCCTGGGCGCCCCCGACTCGCCGACGTCGCCGCGTACGCAGGCGTCTCGACGGCGACCGTCTCGCGCGTGCTCAACGGCAAGAGCACCGTGTCGAGCGACACCCGCCAGTCCGTGTTGGCCGCGCTCGACGTGCTCGGCTACGAGCGCCCGCGCACCTCGACATCGCGATCCGCCGGGCTGGTGGGTCTGGTGGTCCCGGAGCTCACCAACCCGATCTTCCCGGCGATCGCCCAGGCCGCCGAGTCCCAGCTCGTCAAGGCCGGCTACACCCCGCTGCTGTGCACCCAGTCGCCCGGCGGCACGACCGAGGACGAGTACATCGAGACCCTCGTCGAGCACGGCGTCGACGGCATCGTGTTCGTCTCCGGACTGCACGCCGACACCACCGCGACCACCACGCGGTACCAAAGCCTGCGCGAGCGCGGCCTGCCGGTCGTCCTGGTCGGCGGCTACGCGCGTGACGTCGACGCCCCCCAGGTCGCCACCGACGAGGCCACCGCGACCCGGCTGGCCGTGCGCCACCTGGTCGCCCAGGGCCACCGCAGGATCGGGCTCGCGCTCGGTCCGCGGCGGTTCGTCCCCTCGCAGCGTAAGCGCGCCGGCTTCGTCGGCGGCCTGGTCGAGGCGGGGCTCGCGCGCGACGCCGACGATGCGGCGACGCATGTGGTCTCGACGCTCTACACCGTCGAGGGTGGCCAGGTGGCCGCGAACGAGCTGTTCTCCGGCGGGCACACGGCGCTCGTGTGCGCCTCCGACCTCATGGCGCTCGGCGCCATGCGGGCCGCGCGCTCGCGCGGGCTGCGTGTGCCGGCCGACGTCTCGGTGGTGGGCTACGACGACTCGCCGCTCATGGCCTTCACCGATCCGCCGCTGACGACGGTGCGTCAGCCCGTCGCGACCCTCACCCGTGTCGCGGTGTCCATGCTGCTGTCCGAGATCCGCGGCGAGCGCGTCACGCGCGACGAGCTGCTCGTCGAGCCCGAACTGGTGGTCCGCGCGTCCACCGGCGCGGTCGCCACCCCACCGCACGTCCCGCAAGGAGAGCCATGACGATCGTCCACGCTCCGTTCCCCACCGCCGAGTGGTGGCGAACGGCCGTGATCTACCAGATCTACCCGCGGTCGTTCGCCGATGGGAACGGCGACGGCGTCGGGGACCTGCCCGGCATCACCGCGCGGCTCGACCACCTCGCCGCGCTCGGCGTCGACGCCGTCTGGCTCAGCCCGTTCTACCGCTCGCCGCAGCGCGACGCCGGATACGACGTCGCCGACTACCGCGACGTCGATCCCCTGTTCGGCACGCTCGCCGACGCCGACGCCCTCATCGCGCGCGCGCACGCGCTCGGCCTGCGGGTGCTGGTTGATCTGGTGCCGAACCACACCTCATCCCAGCACGCCTGGTTCCAGGAGGCGCTCGCCGCCGCGCCCGGATCGCCCGAGCGCGCGCGCTACATCTTCCGCGACGGGCGCGGCGAGCACGGAGAGCTGCCGCCCAACAACTGGGCGTCGATCTTCGGCGGGCGGGCGTGGACACGCGTCGCGGACCCGCGCACAGGCGCGCAGACCGGCCAGTGGTACCTGCACCTGTTCGACTCCTCCCAACCCGACCTCGACTGGACCAACCCGCAGGTGCGCGCCGAGTTCGAGGACGTGCTGCGGTTCTGGCTGCGCCGCGGCGTCGACGGCTTCCGGGTCGACGTCGCGCACGGTCTGGTCAAGGCCGAGGGTCTGCCCGATTGGGACGGACAGGTCGCGATGGTCGACGGCGCCGACCCGGGCGCCCCCGAGGACGGCGCCACCGCCGCGACCGACAGCGGTCCGATGTTCGACCAGGACGGCGTGCACGACATCTACCGCGCCTGGCGCCGGGTGCTCGACGAGTTCGACGACGGCGAGCGGCACGCGCGCGCGCTCGTCGCCGAGGCGTGGGTCGAGCCGCTCTCACGCCTCGCGCGGTACGTGCGCGACGACGAGATGCAGCAGGCGTTCAACTTCTCGTTCCTCACCTCGAAGTGGGACGCGGCCCAGTACCGCGCCGTGATCACCGAGTCGCTCACGGCCCTCGACGCCGTCGGCGCGCCCGCCACGTGGGTGCTGTCCAACCACGACGTCGTGCGCCACACGTCCCGGCTCGGGCTGGCCGAGCCGGGCTCACGGCCCAACGGCCTGTTCGCGACCGACCCGCAGCCCGACGAGGCGCTGGGCCTGCGCCGCGCGCGGGCCGCGACGCTGCTCATGCTGGCGCTGCCCGGATCGGCGTACGTCTACCAGGGTGAGGAGCTCGGCCTGCCCGAGCATACGACGCTGCCCGACGACGTCCGCGAGGACCCGGCGTACTTCCGCACCGAGCACGCCGAGGCCGGGCGCGACGGCTGCCGCGTGCCGCTGCCGTGGGAGGCCGGCGCGCCCGGCTTCGGCTTCTCCGCCACCGGCGCGACGTGGCTGCCCCAGCCCTCCGGCTGGGCCGCCTACGCGGCCGACGCGCAGAGCGGCGTCCCCGGATCGACGCTCGAGTTCTACCGTGCCGCGCTACGCGAGCGCCGCGAGCGTGGGCTCGGCGGCAACGGCCTGGCGTGGGTCGACGGCTCCGGGCCTGACGTCGTCGCGTTCCGCACCCTGGGGGCCGACGGGCGCGGCCTCGTCGTGGTGGCCAACCTGGGCTCGACGGCCACGCCGCTGCCCGCGGGGGCGCGCGTCGTGCTGTCGTCGGCGCCTCTGGCGGCCGATGGCGCGCTCCCCGCCGACACGACCGCCTGGATCGAGGCCGAGCGCCCCGCCTGACCTGACCACCCACCACCGCGTGCGGCCGACGATGTCGGCCGCACGCGGTTTTCTCATGCCCCCACACGGCGGGGCTGGGGTGAATCGACAGGTGAACTCTCCCGCCTCTCCCCGAGGCTTCTGAACGCCATACCGCACGATCAACTCGGGAATAGGCAAAGCGCACTGGACGCCAGGTCATCGGCGGTCGTCGACATATCGCGCCGACATTGCCGCGGTCAAAGGAGCCGCGCGATTTCGGCCGGTTCGCTTTGCGCTGCGTTCTCCCCGCGCCGGAATGCGTGGGCGACCGAGACAGGCACAGGGAGGCGCACATGTAGGAGAACGACGCGAGGACGCGTCCCCCATCCGCTCGTCCCACCACACAGATGGAGCAGGAAGTGAAAAGCACAGCACGAGGCGGCATCCGCGCCGCTGGCATCACCTTGACGGCCGCGCTCATCGCGCTCGGCGCGTCCGGAGGACCGGCCCTCGCCGACCCGGCGGAGGGCGGCGGCCCTCAAGGGCGCGCGACGCCCGCGGTGAACCTGATCAACCAGGACTCCGGGTCGCTCACGATCCACAAGTACACGCACCCAGGCGGCGAGATCGGCGATCCCGGTTCGGGGTTGGAGATCGACCCGTTCGCCCCGCCGACCGGCGCCCTGCCGTTGGAAGGCGTCGTGTTCACCGCCGAACAGATCGACCCGGCGACGTACGACCTGAAGACCAACGCAGGCTGGTCCGCGGTCGCGGGCCTCACGCCACAGAAGATCGCGAATGACCAGATCCCTCTCGAGGCTCCCGTCTCAAGCGCCGAGACCAACTCGGAAGGCTGGGCGAAGATCGCGAATCTTCCTGTCGGCGCGTATCTGATCACCGAGACCGAGTACCCGTCTGGGACCACACCGCTGCCGCCCTTCATCGTCACCGTGCCGGTGACGGACCCGGGCACAGCCGCCACGCCCGACACGCCGGGAACCCCCGCGAAGTGGGTGTACGACGTCCACGTCTACCCGAAGAACCCGCAGACCAACGCCTCCAAGACCGTGTCTGACGCCGACAGCGCCAAGAAGGGCGACGCTGTCGTCTGGACCATCCTCGGCGACATTCCGGAGACCAACACCGTCGCAGAGGGCGCCAAGATCGACGGCTACCGGATCGTCGACGTTCTGGACTCCCGGCTCACCTACGGCACGTATGTCCCGGGGGAGACTCCCAGCGTCGACGACACCGACGCCACGACGGTCTCGCTCACCACGGACCCCGAGACGGTGCTGTCAGCGGGCGTCGACTACACGCTCTCGGTGGAGGCGGACGACACGGACTCTAAGGCCACCAAGGTCCAGGTGACCTTCACCCCGGCCGGGCTCGAGAAGCTGGAGCAGAACACCGACAGGCAGGTCAAGGTCGTCATCACGACCTTCGTCAACGCCTCCGGTGACGACGTCACTGACCCCACCGCCAGCGGCATCATCAGCAACCAGGCGTCCATCTACCCGAACGCCGCCGCCATCGAGGGCGAGGTGGAGCCGGTGACCACCGAGAAGGTCGTGACGAAGTGGGGCAACGTCTCCATCCTGAAGCAGGACGCAGAGGAGCAGACCGCCCTTCCGGGTGCGACGTTCGCGATCTACGCCACGAAGGACGACGCGGAGAACGACCAGCGCCGCATCGACACCCAGAAGACGGGCGACGACGGCCTCGCCCACTTCACGGTCCTGCGCTACTCCGGGTGGGCCGACGGCGCCGAGACGACCGCGAAGCAGACGTACTGGATCGCTGAGATCGCAGCGCCGGACGGGTACTCGCTCAACGCGACGCCGGTCGAGGTCGAGGTCGACGACGCAGACGCCAAGTACGACGTCACGATGGACAACGCCAAGAAGTTCGTGCTCCCGAAGACCGGTGGCGCGGGCACCCTCGCGCTGACCGCCGCGGGCGCGCTGCTGATCTCCGCGGCCGTGCTCCAGGTGATCCGCCGTCGCCGCCGCGAGACCGTCGAGAGCTGACGTTCTCGTCCCGACCGGGCCCCGTCGCTCGGTCACTCCCCCGGTGCGGGGGACGGGCCCACCCGTCCCCCGCACCGCCGCACCCCGACCGGGAGCGCAACGTGGCAGCACATGTCCTCCGCAAGCCCCGCCCACCGTCGCACACCCGTCGCGCGCAGCCTCGATCCGCGCCGCCTACCCCTCCGCGGACCCGGCGCCGCGGGCGCACCCACCGTGCGTTCGTGCTGATCCTCGCGGTCCTGGGCGTCGGCGTGCTGCAGTACCCGAGCGCGGTGAGCTGGTTCACCGCCCACGTCCAGGCGTCACAGGTCACCGGCTACAGCGAGGAGGTCGACCGGCTCCCGCTCGCCGTGAGAGAGGCTGAGCTCTCCGATGCGGTGGAGTACAACTCTCACCTGCCCGGCTCGCCCCTGGGCGACCCCTACAACCCCGGTCCCGAGGCGAACCCCTCCGTCGAGGGCGTCGCGCAGTACTTCGACACGCTCGCCTCGACCTCGGCGATGGCCCGCCTGCGCATCCCGACGATCGGCGTCGACCTGCCGATCTACCACGGCACCGGCGACGAGGCGCTCTCACACGGCGTCGGCCACATGTTCGGCTCGTCGCTGCCCGTCGGTGGCGCGGGAACCCACGCCGTCCTCGCCGCGCACTCCGGGCTCGTGAACGCCAAGATGTTCGACGACCTGCACAAGCTCCAGACCGGCGACCGCTTCACCGTCATCGTCCTCGGCGAGATCCTGACCTATGAGGTCGACCAGATCCTCGTCGTCACCCCCAACGACACCGAAGCGCTGCGCGCCGAAGCGGAGCGCGACTACATCACCCTCGTCACCTGCACGCCCATCGGCGTCAACTCCCACCGGGTGCTCGTGCGCGGCGAGCGCATCGCGACCAATGCCGCCGCCAGCGGGTCGCTCGCCGTCCCCGAGGCAGGCCAGCGTCCGGGCTTCCCGTGGTGGGCCGTGATCATCGTCGGCGTGCCGTCGGCGTTCGCCCTCGCGCTCCGCCCGCGGCGCTCGTCGCGCCCACCGCGCCAGCCCGCACCACACCGAGTCGCGCAGCACACGCCCGCGCCGCCCGCACCCACGCAGCCCCCGCTCGCGCAGCCCGCACCCCCGCAGCCCGCACCCATGCAGACCCCGCCCCCGCGTCGCCCATTCGGGCGGCACCTGCCCGAGCAACCCGCGCCCGCACCGCTCCCGGCGCAGCCCTGCGGACGTCACTGCGCCACCACCGAGGAGCGCCGCCCGCAGCCGCGTCCCGCGCGGCGCGCCGCCCGTGTCCCGCTCTGGCGGCGAGTCCTGCGCGCCCTTCGTGTCGGGCGCCGCCAGTGCCGCCACGGCGCCTCGCGTCAGCCGCCCGAGACGCTCAGCTCGGCCTCTCGCAGCTTGGCCTCCCACGCGGCGTCGAGCTCGCGCGAGTCCAGCCACCCGTAGGGTAGGTGCGGCGTCTTCGGCGTCCCGGCCCGCCCGCGCTGCCCCTCGGCGGCCTCGCCCGGGTAGGGGGCGTCGCCCAGCGCGTCGAGCCGCTCACGCAGCTGCGCCAGCGTCGAGACCAGCGCGAGCGCGTGCCTCGCCTCACCGCCGACGGCGTAGCCCTTGAGGTACCAGGCCATGTGCTTGCGCAGGTCGCGCATGGCCTTGCCCTCGGCCTCGGCCGCGTGCGCGGCCGTGTCGCCGTCCCGGTAGTAGTCGATCATCAGCTCGCCGTGCCGGTAGACGGTCTGGGCGACCTGCGCCAGCGTGGGGCGCACGCGCACGGTCTCCCCGTGGAATGCGGCGGCCAGGTCGGCGAACAGCCACGGCCGCCCCTGGCAGCCGCGCCCGACGACGACGCCGTCCGCCCCGGTCTCGCGCACCATGCGCAGCGCGTCGTCGCCGGACCAGATGTCGCCGTTGCCCAGCACGGGGATGGAGGTCACCGTCTCCTTCAGACGCGCGATCGACGGCCAGCGGGCCGCGCCCGAGTAGTGCTGGGCGACGGTGCGCGCGTGCAGCGCGACGGCCGCGACGCCCAGCCCCTCGGCGATCGCCCCCGCCTCCAGGTACGTCAGGTGATCGTCGTCGATGCCCTCGCGCATCTTGACCGTCACCGGCACCCCGTACGGCGTCGCCGCCTCGACGGCGGCGCGCACGATGTCGGTGAACAGCGTCCGCTTCCACGGCAGCGCGCCGCCGCCGCCCTTGCGCGTCACCTTGGGCACCGGGCAGCCGAAGTTGAGGTCGACGTGGTCGGCGCGATCCTCGCTCGCGATGATCCGCACGGCGGCGCCGACGGTCGCCGGGTCGACGCCGTAGACCTGCGCCGAGCGCGGCGTCTCGTCGTCGCCGAACGTCACGATGCGCAGCGCCTCGGTGTTGCGCTCGACGAGCGCGCGCGAGGTGACCATCTCGGCGACGTACAGGCCGGGGTGGTGGCCGGTCGAGGCGCCGGCCTCGCGGCACAGCGAGCGGAACGCCCGGTTGGTGACGCCCGCCATGGGCGCCAGCACCACGGGCGTGTCCACCGTGATCGGCCCGAGCCGCAGCGGCGGCAGGACGCGCTGGAGCGTCGCGGAGGCGGTGGGGTTCATGACCCCTATTGTCCCATCGGCGCGGGAACCCTCACAGCCAGCCGTTGTCGCGTGCGAGGCGCACGGCCTCGGCCCGGGTACGGGCCCCGGTCTTGCCGATGGCCGCAGACAGGTAGTTGCGCACCGTCCCCTCCGACAGGAACGCCGATCGCGCGATCTGGGCGACCGTGTCACCGCCCTCGGCCAGCCGCAGCACGTCGCGCTCACGGTCGGTCAGCGGGCTGTCGCCGACCGTGAGCGACTGCACCGCGAGGTCCGGGTCGACGACGCGCAGGCCCGCGTGCACGCGCCGCACCGCGTCGGCGAGCTGCTCGGCCGGGGTGTCCTTGACCACGAACCCGGCCGCGCCGGCGTCGAGCGCGCGGCGCAGGTAGCCGGGACGCCCGAACGTCGTGACGATGAGCGAGCGGCACCCGGGCGCCTGCGCGCGCAGCGCGGCGGCGGCCGCGATGCCGTCGAGGCCGGGCATCTCGACGTCGAGCAGCGCGACGTCGGCGCGTGAGGCGAGCGCCGCGGCGACGACCTCGTCTCCGCGGCCCACCTGCGCGACGACCGTCAGGTCGGACTCCAGGTCGAGCAGCGCGGCGAGAGCGCCGCGCACGAGGGCCTGGTCGTCGGCCAGCAGCAGGCGGATCACGAGGCGATCCTGCCATCGCCTGCGAACGTGACGGCGAGGCGGAAGCCGCCGAGCGGGCTGCGGCCCGTGGTGAGCGTCGCGCCGGCCGCGCGGGCGCGTTCGGCCAGGCCGCGCAGGCCGTTGCCGTCGTCTCCCCCACCAGTCGCCGCGTCCGGGCCCCGTCCGTCGTCGTCCACCGTGACGCCCGTGTTCTCAAGCGTGACGACGACCTGGCGGGCGGCAGCGTGCCGCAGCACGTTGGTGGCCGCCTCGCGCAGCGCCCACGCGAACAGCGTCTGCCGCTCGGGCGCCACGGCGTCCACCGCGCCGGGCAGCCGCGCCTCGATGCCCGCCGCGTCGAACGCCGCACGGGCGGCGGCCAGCTCACCGGGCAGCGTCACGGCCCGTGCGCCCGCGACCATGCCGCGCACGTCCGCGAGCGCCGACCGTGTCAGCCGCTGGATGTCGGCGAGCTCGTGGGCCGCGCGGTCTGTGTCCTCCCGCAGCAGGCGCGCGGCGAGCTCGGCCTTGACGGAGACGACGGTGAGCGAGTGCCCGACGACGTCGTGCACGTCGCGGGCCAGGCGCTCGCGCTCCTGGCCTGCGGCGAGCGTGGCGACCTCCTCCTGGGCGACGACGAGCTGGCGGTTGCGCGCGACGAGCTGGGTGAAGCCGAAGACGGCGAGCCCGGCCAGCACGGCCGACAGCGCGGTCGAGTCCTCGGCCTGCCACCCGGGGACCAACCGCGGCACGGCCAGGAGCGCCACGACGATGGCGCCGACCACGATGAGCGCGGCCTGACGGCGCAGCAGGAACACCGACGTGACACCCACGAAGACCAGCCCGACCAGTCCGTGCTGCTGGGCGGCGAGCGTGGTCAGGGCCACGAGCGCCGTCTGCACCGCCAGGACGCCCACGACGACGCGGGTCGGCGCGTCCCGGAAGCGCAGCGCGAAGATGGACACGCCGTACAGCACGCCCACCCCGAGCACCCCGGCGACGCCGACCACGCGCGCCCCGGGCGACGGCGCGTCGAGCGAGGCGGTCAGCGGCTCGGCGAGGAACACGACCCACACCAACCCGAGCAGCGGCCCGAACCGCCGCCACGGTCCGGGGCGGGCGCTGGCGAGGGCCTGGTTCGTCACGTGCACACGCTCGCACAGTCCGGTCAGCGCGTCAGACACGCGCCGTGTCGCGCCGGAACCGCCACGCGGCGCCGGCGCCGAACACGGCGGCCCAGCCGACGACGTTGACGACGGCCACCCAGGAGAAGTCGCCGCCGAGCGGCCAGCGCACCAGCTCGGCCATCCCGTACGTCGGGGTGAGCTGGGCGATGGCGTGGAAGACCGAGCCGTCGTCGATCGGCACGAACAGGCCGCCCGCGAAGGCCAGGAGCGCCGTGATCGGCCCGAGCACCTGCATGACGTTCTCGGTCGGCAGCAGGTAGCCCATGAACAGGCCGAACGCGGCGAACACGACCGACCCGCCCCACGCGAGCAGCGCGCATCCGGCCCACGCCCCGGCGCTCATCTGCGCGTGCGCGAACGCCGCGACGGCGAGCGTGACGGCGACCGACACGGCGCCCAGCGCCATCGCGCTGCCCACCTTGGTCACCAGGTACGCGGCGGGCCGCAGCGGGGTCACACGCAACTGCCGTGTCCAGCCCTGGGCGCGCTCGACCGACACGCTCGCGCCGCCCGAGACGGCCGCGAGCATGGCCCCGTACAGCGCCATCGAGACGGCGACGTACGCCGTGACGTTCGCGTGCGGGCCGACCATCTGCGCGCGGTAGTCCGCGTTGGTTCCGAAGATGAGGAAGAACACCGGCGGCATGACCAGCGAGAAGACCATCGTGCGCCGGTTGCGGACCAGGCGGCGCAACTCGACGCGCAGGTACCGGACGTTGACGAGGGATCCCGGCCCGCGTGGCGGGACCGGGCGGGCCGGCCGCGCCGTTTCGACGGCGGCCGGGGCGGCCGTGCTCGTGGTGGCGCTCATCGCGCGCTCCCTTCGGACGTGAGGGCGACAAACGCGTCCTCCAGGTTGTGCGCGGCGATCTCGACGTCCCGCGCGGCGGTGTGGTTGAGCAGGTGGCGCGCGACGGCGTCGGAGTCCGTGGCGCGCACGAGCAGGCGCGCGCCGCGCTGTTCGACCGCCTCGACGCCGGCCAGCGCGGCGACCTGGGTCGCGGCGGCGGCGCGCGCGGCGTCGTCGTCGAGCAGGGCCGAGACCATGCGGCCCGAGGCGAGCGCCTTGACCTCGGCGGCCGAGCCGTCGGGGACGACACGCCCGCGGCTGACCATGACGACGCGGTCGGCGTACGCGTCGGCCTCGTCGAGATAGTGCGTGGCGAACACGACGGTGCGCCCGCGCGCGGCGTCGGCGCGGATCGCCGCCCAGAACTCGCGGCGACCCTCGACGTCCATGCCCGTCGTGGGCTCGTCGAGGACCAGCAGGTCGGGGTCGGGCACCAGCGCCATCGCGAACCGTAGGCGCTGCTGCTGGCCGCCCGAGCACTTGGCGACGAGGCGGTCGGCGAGGTCGGCGATGCCGGCCCGCTCCAGGTAGGCGGTGGGGTCGACGTCGCGGCCGAACAGCGCTCCCGTCAGGCCCACGGTCTCAGCGACGGTGAGGTCGCGCAGCAGACCGCCGGTCTGCATCACGGCCGCGACGCGGCCGGCGGCCACGGCGGCCTCGGGCGTGGAGCCGAGCACCTGGACGGTCCCGGACGTCGGGGCGGTCAGCCCCAGGACCATGTCGATGGTGGTGGTCTTGCCGGCGCCGTTGGGGCCGAGGAACGCGACGACCTCGCCTGGCTCGATCCTCAGGTCGAGCCCGTCGACCGCGCGGATGGGCGCCGCGGGGGCGCCGAACTCCTTGACCAGCCCGCGCAGTTCGAGCGCGGGGACTGCTGACGTGTGCATACCGGCGATCTTCCCCGTCCGGCCCGCGCGACGGCGCCGCCGCCTGTCACCGCCTCACCATGACATCCGTCATCCCCACCCGGTGGTTGAGCCCCGTCGAAACCACCCCAAGCCGCCCTCTCGCTCAAGGCGCCCGCACGGCCTCCGGGGTTATCCACAGGCTTGTTCCCGACGCGCACCCGGGCCGCTACCTTGGCGCCTGTTTCGGCCGGTCGACGAGGGGACTACGCGAATGCCTCACCGCACGCCTCCAGGAGCCGCCATGCTCGCGGCAGTCGCGATGATGGTCGCGGCGGGTTGCACCTCCGACGCCGGCACGCCCCTCGCGGGACCGCACTCCAGCGCCCCCGCATCGGCGTCCGCGCCGGAGCCGAGCCCGACGCCGTCACGAGTCGTGGTCAAGCCCACGCGCCCCGACGCGATGGACGACGACGGGCCCGCAGGCGCCGAGGCGGCGGCCGTGTACTTCTTGGCGTTGGACCCCTACATGCAGGCGACCGGAGATACCGCCGAGTTCGAGGCGATGTCCCATGACGTGTGCACCTTTTGTTCTGCGCGGATTGATCAGGCCAAGATGATCATGGAGATGGGCGACGTATTCACTGGAGGAGAGATCGTCGTCGATATTCTGCACACGTACCGACAGGACGTTCCGACCGGAATCTGGCCGATCGACATTGAGGTGAGAGAGGAACGCTCGACGATTATGACGCCTGACGGCGTGCTGGCGTTCGAGAACGATGCGGGGACAAATCTCGCACGGGTCGAAGTGGCGCGACGAGAAGGACGCTGGGTTGTCATCAACGTCGCGAATGCTCCGGGTCAATGAGAGCATTACTTCAACTCGGCCTGGGACTCTCTGCCGCGTTGTCGCTGTCCGCGGCACCTCACAGCGACCGAGACTACGGCTCGCAGGCAGACGACGAGGCAAAGTCAATCACGGTCTCGGCGGAGGGTTCTGCGTGGGAGTCGTCGGGCGGTGGTCGCACGGAGAAGGAGCAGGAGTTGGCGTCGGAGGTGTTCTTCCGGGCGGACGCGACCTATTGCGCGCTCGCCTCTGCGGGGTCGGACTGGATCGAGTCGTCCCCGAGCGGCCCGTGTGGCGAGGACGCCTTGTATGAGTTCACGCTTCCGCCCTGCCCGGACGGGTCCTACGAGCTCGCCCCCTTGTGGGTCCAACGCCTGCGGCCGGACGGGACGTACGGATCGGCCGAGCTGGTCTCGGGACGTCAGTGCGTGACCGTCGCGGACCTGCGGGCCGAGGCCCGTCGGGAGTTCGCGACCCTGCACGTGCCCACCCCCGACTTGACCTTGCAGACCGCGTCCCCGACCCTGCTGATCAACGCCTGGTACCCCGCCCACACCACCGCCACCCCCATCACGCGCGAGACCACCCTGCTCGGCGTGCCCGTCCAAGTCCGCGCGGTCCCGGTCGAGTTCGTGTGGGACTTCGACGACCCGTTCTCCCCCACTGGACCCACCCTGACCACCACCGACCCCGGCAGGGCGTGGACCCCCGGCGACGACGACGTCGACCACACCTGGATCGCGCACGCCTGGACCCGCCTAGGCGACCCCCACACCCCCACCGGCAAGAACGCCGAAACCCACCGCGCCGCCAACGGCGCCAAATACCGCACCAACGTCACCATCACCCTGACCACCACCTGGCAAGGCCAATACCGCATCCTCGGCGCCCCCACCTGGACCACCATCCCCGACACCCTCACCACCACCAGCCCCGCCGGGACCTACACCCTCACCGAGGCCCGCACCCACCTGTACTGCGACACCCTCAACGGGGACACCACCTGCTGACGACTCAGAGGGCGCGGGCGCGCGAGTTGTGCCCCGTTCGCCGCGGGCTCGTCTCGCCGGGCTGGTTTCGACAAGCTCAACCACCGGGGGCGGGGTGGTTGTTTGAGGCCACTACTCGTGCGAGAGTAGTCGCGTGTCAACCATCAGACTCTTCATCCTCGACTCGCTCGCCCGCCACGGCCCCATGCACGGCCACCAGATGCGCGCGCTGGCCGAGCAGGAGCACATCGACGAGTGGACTGACATCACCGTCGGCGGGCTGTACGGCGCGCTCAAGCGCCTTGAGGCCGAGGGCCTTGTGCGGGCCGTGCGCACCGAGCGTGAGGGCAACTACCCGCGGCGGCGGGTGCTCGACGTCACCGACGCCGGACGCGCCGCCCTGGCCGAGCTGCACGCGCAGGCGCTCACCGCCGTCGGGCTCCGCCCCGACCCCGCCGACTACCCCCTGGCCCGACCCCAGCCCGACCGCCTCGCGGACCTGGAGGCGGTCGTCAACGACCGCCTCACCCAACTGCGCGCACTCGCCGCGGCGCACGAGCGCCAGATGCTGGCCATCGACCAGTACCTCACCGTCGCCGAGCGCGTCACGCTGAGCCACACGACCGACCGGCTCCAGGCCGAGATCGTCTTCCACGAGCGGCTGCTGGCCGCTGTCCCCGAGATCGTCGCCGACGAGCTCTCCCGGAAGGACCCCCATGACTGACTTCGCCACGGCGTCTCCGTTCGCCGTGCCCCGCCGCACCTGGATCTCACTGTCGGTGCTGCTGCTCGGCGTCGCGATGGCGCTGCTCGACACGACGGTCGTCAACGTCGCCCTGCCCACGATCCGCACCAGCCTCGACGCGTCCGAGTCGACGCTGTCGTGGATCATCTCGGGCTACGCGCTCGCGTTCGGCCTCGCGCTCATCCCCGCCGGGCGCATCGGCGACCGGTTCGGGCACACGTGGGTGTTCATCGCGGGCCTGGCCGGGTTCACGCTCGCGAGCATGTGGTGCGGCCTGGCGACCGGGCCGACCGAGCTCATCGTCGCGCGTGTGGTCCAAGGCCTGGCGGGCGGCGCGTTCTTCCCCGCCGTGACCGCTCTCATCCAACTGCTCTTCCCCGGACCGTTGCGCGGGCGCGCGTTCGCCGTCATGGGCGCGACGATCGGCTTCTCGACGGCGCTCGGGCCCATCGTGGGCGGCCTGCTGATCGAGGCGTTCGGCGCCGGTGACGGCTGGCGCAGCATCTTCTTCGTCAACCTACCGCTCGGCGTCATCGCCGTCACCGCGGCGATCGTGCTGCTGCCGCGCCTGGTCGCCGGCTCCGATGCGCGCGGCGTCGACGCGCTCGGCCTGGGCCTGTTGGCCGCCAGCCTCGTCGCGATCCTCGTGCCGCTCATCCAGGGCGAGGACGCCGGCTGGCCGCTGTGGACCTGGCTGTCGATCGTCGGGGGCGTGGCGCTCATGGCGCTGTTCGGGGCTTGGGAGGTCGCCGTCGTGCGCCGCGGACAGACTCCGCTCGTGCCGCCTCGCCTGTTCGCGCACGGGCACTTCACCGGCGGCGTCATCCTCGCGATGGTCTACTTCGCGGCGTTCACCAGCATCTTCTTCACCATCTCGATCCTGTGGCAGGCCGGGCTCGGCCACACCGCCCTCGAGTCGGGCCTCGTCTCGATCCCGTTCGCGATCGGCTCGATCCTCGGCGCCTCGCAGAGCGCGCGCCTCGCCGCGCGCCTGGGCCGCACCGTCCTGATCGTGGGCACCGGACTGGTGGCGCTCGGGCTCGTCGCGGTGTGGGTCATCCTGGCGGCGGTCGCCCCCGCCGACCTCACCCACTGGATCCTGCTGCCCCCGCTGCTGGTCGCCGGCATCGGCTCGGGCATGTTCATCGCCCCCAACGCGCAGTTCATCGTGGCGACCGTGGACCGGTCGGAGGCGGGCGCGGCTTCGGGCGTGGTCGGGACGGCGCAGCGCATCGGATCGGCGGCGGGCATCGCCGTCATCGGCTCGGTGCTGTTCGGAGCGATCGACCTGCCGCCCGGGCAGCCGACGCCCGCGGCGCTCGCCGACACGTTCGCGCACGCGGCGGCGATGGCGATGGCCGTCTCGGCGGCCCTGGCCGTCCTGGCCTTCGCCCTGGTCTTCGCGCTCCCCCGCCAGGTCGAGCACTGACGCCGCGAGGGGGCGGGCTCACCACGTGAGCCCGCCCCCTCGCCTCAGATCGGGACGACGTCAGGCGCCCAGCAGTCGGGCTCCCAGGTACTCGGCGACCTTGTCGAGCGCGATGCGCTCCTGCGCCATCGTGTCGCGGTGGCGCACCGTGACGGCGTGGTCGTCGAGCGTGTCGAAGTCGACGGTGACGCAGAACGGCGTGCCGATCTCGTCCTGACGGCGGTAGCGCTTGCCGATGGCCTGCGTGACGTCGTAGTCGACGTTCCAGTGCTCGCGCAGCTCGGTCGCGAGCCGCTCCGCCGTCGGCAGCAGGTCGGCCGACTTTGACAGCGGCAGCACCGCCGCCTTGACCGGCGCCAGGCGCGGGTCGAGGTGCAGCACCGTGCGCTTGTCGACGCCGCCCTTGGTGTTGGGCGCCTCGTCCTCGTCGTACGCCTCGACCAGGAACGCCATGAGCGAGCGCGTCAGGCCCGCGGCGGGCTCGATGACGTACGGGAAGTACTTCTCGCCCGAGACCGGGTCGCGGTACATCAGGTCCTTGCCCGAGTGCTGGGTGTGCGTCGACAGGTCGAAGTCGGTGCGGTTCGCGATGCCCTCGAGCTCGCCCCACTCGCTGCCCTGGAACCCGAAGCGGTACTCGATGTCGACTGTGCGCTTCGAGTAGTGCGACAGCTTCTCCTGCGGGTGCTCGTAGTGGCGCAGGTTGTCCGCGGCGATGCCCAGACCCGTGTACCAGGCGGTGCGCTGGTCGATCCAGTACTGGTGCCACTCCTCGTCGGTGCCCGGCACGACGAAGAACTCCATCTCCATCTGCTCGAACTCGCGCGTGCGGAAGATGAAGTTGCCCGGCGTGATCTCGTTGCGGAACGACTTGCCGATCTGCGCGATGCCGAACGGCGGCTTCTGACGCGCGGCCGCGGCCACGTTGGCGAAGTTCACGAAGATGCCCTGTGCGGTCTCGGGTCGCAGGTAGTGCAGGCCGGACTCGTCCTCGACCGGGCCGAGGTGCGTCTTGAGCATCATGTTGAAGTCGCGCGGCTCGGTCCACTGGCCGCGGGTGCCGCAGTGCGGACAGGCGATGGTGTCGAGCGCGACGTCGTCGGGCGACGCAAGGCCCCGCTTCTCGCCCTCCTTCTCGAACACCGCCTCCTGCATCTGGTCGACGCGGAAGCGCTTGTGGCAGCTCAGGCACTCGGTCAGCGGGTCGGTGAACACGCCCACGTGCCCCGAGGCGACCCACACCTGCCGGGGCAGGATCACCGACGAGTCGAGGCCGACGACGTCGTCGCGCCGCGTCATGGCCTTCCACCACTGGCGCTTGATGTTCTCCTTGAGCTCGACACCGAGGGGACCGTAGTCCCACGCGGAGCGTGTGCCTCCGTAGATCTCGCCCGAGGGGAAGACGAAGCCTCGGCGCTTGGCGAGGGAGACGACGGCGTCAAGACGGGCGGTGGCGGACGGCGCAGCGGCCACTGATCACTCCTGGGGGTCGGCCGCCGGTGGCTCCGGCGGACGGTGCGTCGACGCCGGTCGGCGTCGGCGTCCCAGCCTACGTCGCGCCTGGCCACCGGGCGGCCCACCCGGCGTGGAGCACGCGGCGTCAGACCCCGACCGGTTTGACAATCATTCTCACACCTTCTGATAATCATTCTCATGCAACTGAGACGACTCGCCGTCGTGACCTCTGCCGCCCTGCTGACCCCCCTCGCCCTGACCGCCTGCGGGAGTCCGGGCGGCGGGGGCGGCGCGGACGGCCACGTCCAGGTGCTCGCCTCGTTCTACCCGCTGCAGTTCGTCGCCGAGCAGGTCGGCGGCGACCTCGTCGACGTCGAGAACCTCACGCCCGCCGCGGCCGACCCCCACGACCTGGAGCTCTCCCCGGCCCGCGCCCGCGAGATCGGCAGCGCCGACGTCGTGGTGTACCTGTCGGGCCTGCAGCCCGCCGTCGACGACGCCATCGCGCAGCGCGCCCCGGCGAACCTCGTCGACGCCGCCGACCACGTCAAACTCCTGTCGGCGTCGGTCACCGGCGGCGACCAGGCCGAAGAGCACGACCACGAGGACGCGCACGACGCCGATCACGCGGACGACGCCGACGGGCACGACCACGCCGACGACGCCGACGCCGACGCGGACGAGCACGACCACGACATGGGCGGCAACGACCCGCACTTCTGGCTCGACCCGACGCTGCTGGCCCAGGTCGCCGACCCCGTGGCGGACGCGCTGGCCAAGGCCGACCCCGACAACGCCGAGACGTTCCACGCGAACGCCGCCGACCTCGTCGAGCGCCTCGGCGCGCTCGACCAGGAGATGGCCGCCGGGCTCGCTTCGTTCGCCGGAGCCACGCTCATCACGAACCACACCGCGTTCGGCTACCTCGCGCAGCGTTATGGTCTAGAGCAGGTCGGCATCACCGGCCTCGACCATGACACCGAGCCGTCCCCGGCCCGCCTGCGCGAGATCGGCCAGATCGCCCGTGACCACCACGTCTCGACCCTGTTCTACGAGACGCTGGTGAGCCCGCGCGTGGTGCAGACCCTCGCCACCGACCAGGGGCTGCAGTCCGCCGTGATCGACACGCTCGAAGGCCTCGACCCCGAGCACGACAAGGCGGGCGACGACTACATCTCCATCATGCGGCGCAACCTCCAGACGCTCCAGGAAGGACTCGTGGCCCCGTGACCCACGGCCCGGCGACTCGTGACCCTATGAGCGCCACCTCTCCGCAGACCCCAGGGCCCGACCGCCGACAGGCGGCCGGGCCCTCGGGCGACCTCGCCGACGTCCCCGACGACGTCGTCATCACCGCCGAGGGCGTGCATGTGCGCCTCGGCACCAGCCACGTGCTGCGCGGCGTCGACCTGCGGGTGCGCCGCGGCGAGGTCGTCGCGCTGCTCGGCGCCAACGGCTCGGGCAAGTCGACGCTCGTGCGCACGCTCGTGGGGGTGCTCCAGCCCGCGGCCGGCGTGGTCCACATGCCCGACGCCGCGCGCGTCGGCTACGTGCCGCAGCGTGTCGCGGCCGCCGGCGGCCTGCCCGCCACGGCCACCGAGGTCGTCTCCTCGGGCCTGCTGCTGCCGGGCCGCCTGCGCCTGCCGCGCGGCTGGCGTGCGCGCACGGCCGAGGCGTTGGACCTGGTCGGCCTGGCCGATCGGGGCGACACGGCCACGATCCACCTGTCGGGCGGCCAGCAGCAGCGCGTGCTCATCGCCCGCGCGCTGGTGCGTCGGCCCGAGGTGCTGGTGCTCGACGAGCCCGTGGCGGGCGTCGACCACCCGTCGCAGGAGCAGTTCGCCGCGACCATGACGCGCCTGGTGGCCAGCGGCATCACGGTGCTCGTGGTGCTGCACGAGCTGGGCGAGCTCGCCTCGCTCGTCACACGCGCCGTCGTGCTGCGGCACGGGCGCGTGGTGCACGACGGCGCCGCGCCGCGCCCGCGCGCCGGGCACGCGGACGCCGACCACGACCACGTGCACCCGCACGCGGGCGAGGACATGGTGCCGCTCGGCAGCGGCGAGTCCGGCTTCACGGGCATCGAGGACGCGACCGGCGCCTTCACCGACCACACCCCGCTCAGGGAGGCCTGACGTGCTCGCGGACCTGCAACTCATGCTGGGCGACCCGCTCATGCAGCGCGCGCTCATCGCGGCGCTGCTCGTGGGCGCCGCCGCCCCCGTCGTCGGCACCTACCTGGTGCAGCGGCGCCTGTCACTGCTCGGCGACGGCATCGGCCACATCGCCCTGACCGGCGTGGCGCTCGGCTGGCTCATCGGCTCACTGCTGGGGCTGCGGCCCCATGACGTGCTCACCGTGCCCGGCGCCGTGGTCACGGCCATCATCGGATCGGTGCTGATCGAGGTCGTCCGCCGCCGCGGGCGCACCTCGGGTGACCTGGCGCTCGCGCTGATGTTCTACGGCGGTGTCGCGGGCGGCGTGCTCATCATTGGCATCGCGGGCGGCACGTCGGGCAACCTCATGGCCTACCTGTTCGGGTCGATCTCGACGGTCTCCACGACCGACCTGTGGCTCACGGTGGTGCTCTCGCTCATCATCCTGGCGGTCGGGATCGGGCTGCGCACCGCGCTGTTCGCCGTGAGCCACGACGAGGAGTTCGCGATCGCCTCCGGCATGCCGGTGTGGCTGCTGAACATGGCGGTCGCGGTCGTCTCGGCGCTGACCGTGACCGTCGCGATGCGCGTGGTGGGGCTGCTGCTGGTCTCGGCGCTCATGATCGTGCCCGTCGCCGTCGCCCAGCAGTTGACGCACTCGTTCCGCCGCACCATGGCCGTGGCCTCGGTCGTGGGCGTCCTGGTGTGCGTCATCGGGCTGAGCATCACCTACTGGCACAACGTCTCCCCCGGCGCGACCATCGTGGTGCTCGCGATCGTCGTGTACCTCGTGGCGTCGCTGGTGCGCCCGATCCTCCACCGCCGCCAGGCGGACGCCCCGCACGACCCGCACCCCGACATCCCTGACGACGTCGACGTTGCCGAGCGCGCGCAGGAGTGCGCGTGAGCGCCGCCGGACGGACGGCGCAGCCCGGCCCCGTCCGCATGACGCGCCAGCGCGCCGCGGTCGCGGCCGCGCTCCAGACCGTCGACGAGTTCCGCAGCGCGCAGCAGTTGCACGAGGTGTTGCGCGCCCGGGGCGACGCCGTCGGGCTCGCCACGGTGTACCGCACGCTGCAGGCGCTGGTCGAGGGCGGCGACGTCGACGTGCTGCGCACCGACGACGGTGAGTCGCTCTACCGGTGGTGCGCGCGCCGCGAGCACCACCACCACCTGGTGTGCCGCGTGTGCGGCAAGACGGTCGAGATCGACGGGCCTACGGTCGAGTCGTGGGCCGCCAAGGTGGGCGCCGAGCACGGGTTCGCAGAGATCGAGCACACCGTCGAGTTGTGGGGCACGTGTCAGGACTGCCGCGAGGCGTGAGAAAGTAAGGCTGTGCTTACCTCATCGGCGGACGACCCGCCGATCGCCGCAGCCGCGCCGACCCCGCCCACCGCCGCCGTCCGCCGCAGGCGCGCGCGCTTCCTCGCCGTCCTCGGGACCGCCGTCGCGCTGCTCGCGCTCGTCGTCGTCGCCAGCCTGCTGCTCGGCGTGCGGACTGTGGCCCCGGGCGAGGTCTGGGCCGCGCTGGGGGCCGGCGCCGCGGGCCGCTCCCCGGCCAACGCCGACCAGGCCGTCGTGCTGCAGCTGCGCGTGCCGCGCACGGTGCTCGGGCTGCTGGCCGGCCTCGCGCTGGGCTGCGTCGGCACGGTCATCCAGGGCGTCACCCGCAACCCCCTGGCCGACCCCGGCCTGCTGGGGATCACGCCTGGGGCGTCGCTCGCCGTCGTCGTCGGGGTGTCCTTCTTCGGGGTGGTGACGCCGCTCGGCTTCGTCTGGTTCGCGTTCGCGGGCGCCGCGCTGGCCGCGGTCGTCGTGTTCGCCATCGGCCGCGCACAACCCGTGCGCCTCGCGCTCGTGGGCGCCGCGCTCACGGCGTTCATCACCCCGGTCATCGCTCTGCTGCTGCTCAGCGATGTGCAGGCGTTCAACCAGTACCGGTTCTGGGCGGTCGGGTCGCTCGCGGCGCGCGGCCTCGACACCGTCAGCGCGCTGTGGCCCTTCCTCGCGGTGGGGGTGGCTCTGACAGCGCTGCTCGCCCCACGCCTGACCCTGCTGTCGATGGGCGACGACGTCGCGGCGGCACTCGGCCAGGACGTGCGGGTCACGCGCGCCATGGCCGCCGTCGCGATCGTGGTGCTCGCCGGGGTCGCGACGGCGTTCGCCGGCCCCATCGCGCTCGTCGGACTGGTGGTGCCGCACGCCGCGCGGCGCCTCGTGGGCCCCGACTACCGGCGCCTGGCCCCGGTGGCCGCGCTGCTCGGTCCGGTGGTGCTGCTGGGCGCCGACGTCGTCGGGCGCCTGATCGTGCCCAACGCCGAACTCGAGGCCGGCGTCGTCGCCGCGTTCGTCGGGGCGCCCGTGCTCGTGGCCGTCGCCCGCGGACGCCTCGTGGCGGAGGTGTGAGATGACCGCGTCGACCGCCCTGCTCGCCGTCACCACCCTGCGCCACGCCCGACGCCGTCGCCGCGCGCTCGTGCTCGGCGTCACGCTGGTCGCGGCGCTCGCGCTCGCGATCCTCGCGCTCACGCTGGGCGCCGCGGGGTTGTCGCCCGGGCGGGCGCTCGCGGGCGTCGTCGGCCAGGGCGACCCGACCGACGTGTTCGTGGTGCGGCGCCTGCGCCTGCCGCGCGTCCTGGCCGCGCTGCTGGGCGGCGCCGCGTTCGCGCTCGCGGGTGCGCTGTTCCAGTCGACGCTGCGCAACCCGCTGGCCAGCCCCGACATCCTCGGCGTCTCGACGGGCGCAAGCCTCGGCGCGGTCTGGGCCTTGCTCGGGCTGGGCGCGACGGGCGTCACCGTGGCCGGGTGGGCGTTCGGCGGCGCGCTGGCCGCGGCGTCCGCGATCTGGCTGCTGGCGTGGCGTCGCGGACTGCACTCGATCCGCTTCGTGCTCGTGGGCGTCGGCGTCTCGTACGTCTGCGGCTCGACGCTCGCCTGGCTCATGGCGCGCGCCGACGTGCGCGAGGCGCAGACCGCGCTGACGTGGACCATCGGCTCGGTGGCCGACGTGCGCGGCGCCCCTCTGACCATCCTCGCGATCGGCGTCGGCGTGCTCGGCGCCGCGGCCGCGCTGCTCGTACGCACCCACGGCCCGCTCGCGCTGGGCGACGAGAACGCCGCCGCGCTCGGGGTGCGCGTGCACGCGGCGCGCCCCGCGGCGCTGCTCGTCGCCGTGGGGCTCGTCGCGGTCGCGACGGCGGCGTGCGGGCCCATCGCGTTCGTCGCGCTCGTCTCCCCCGCGATCGCGCGGCGCCTGCTCGACGACGGCGGCGCCGCGCTGGCCGCGTCGAGCGCCGTCGGGGCCCTGCTCGTGCTCACCGCCGACGTGCTCGGGCAGCACGCCGTGCCCACCGTCTCCGTGCCCGCGGGCGTCGTGACCGGACTGGTCGGCGCCCCCTACCTCCTGTGGCTGCTCAGCGGCCGCTCCGACCGAAGGACCTCGCCCGCGTGACCACCACCCAGACCGCCCCGGCGCTGCGCGCCGAGGGGGTGCGCATCGGCTATGACGGGCGCACCGTCATCGACGGCCTCGACCTGGACCTGCCCGCCGGTCAGGTCACCGCGATCGTCGGGCCCAACGCCTGCGGCAAGTCGACGCTGCTCAAGGGCATGGCGCGCCTGCACCCGCTCGACGCCGGGCGGGTGCTGCTGGGCGGGCGCGACGTCGCCGCGATGCCGCGCCGCGAGCTCGCCCGCCTGCTGGGCGTGCTGCCGCAGAGCTCGATCGCCCCCGACGGCGTGCGGGTCGCCGAGCTCGTCGCACGCGGGCGCTACCCGCACCAGGGGTGGTTCGGGCGGCACTCCTCGACCGACGACGCCGTCGTGGCCCGCGCACTGTCGTCCACCGGCGTCGCGGACCTCGCCGACCGCCCGGTCGCCGAGCTCTCGGGAGGGCAGCGCCAGCGTGTGTGGATCGCCATGGTGCTGGCCCAGGAGACGGACGTGGTGCTGCTCGACGAGCCGACGACGTTCCTCGACGTCGCCCACCAGGTCGACCTGCTCGACCTGCTCGCCGACCTCAACGCCGAGCGCGGCACGACCGTCGTCATGGTGCTGCACGAGCTCAACCTCGCCGCCCGCTACGCCGACCACCTCGTGGTGATGCGGGGCGGGCGCGTCGTGGCGCAGGGCGAGCCGGGCGCCGTGCTGACGGAGGGCGCCGTGCTCGACGCGTTCGGCCTGGCCGCGCGCGTGGTGCCCGATCCGGTGTCCGGGACGCCGCTCGTGGTGCCCCTGGGCCGGACGCGGCAGGGCGCGGCGTCCGTGGAGCCCGTCGAGAGATAACGCACACCGGCGTGACAGAACCCCCTCGCGTCAGGTTAGCCTTACCTCAATCCATCACTCTCGCGGCGGTCCGCCGTGAGCGTCTCCCTAGGAGTGTGCGTGCGTTCTCGCCGACCCCTGTCCGCCCTGGTCGCGCTCGCGGCCGCGGCGGCCCTTGCCCTGTCCGGCTGCTCGTCGTCCGACGACGCCAGCCCGTCCCCCTCGCCGACCGGCGCCGCCGGCGGTGACACGAGCGGCGCGACCGACGCGTTCCCCGTCACCGTGACCTCGGCGCTCGGCGACGCCACCATCGACCAGGCGCCGGAGCGCGTCGCCACCTGGGGCTGGGGCTCGACCGAGGCCGCCATCGCCCTGGGCGTCTACCCCGTCGCAGTCGGCGAGCAGCGCTGGACCGTGGGCGCCGGCAACCTGCTCCCGTGGGTCGAGGACGCGTTCGACAAGGCGGGAGTCGAGCACCCCGCCCTCCTGACCGACGACGGCTCGGGCTCCTCGGTGCCCTACGAGGAGATCATCGCGGCGCACCCCGACCTGATCCTCGCCCCGTACTCGGGCCTCACGCAGGAGCAGTTCGACACGCTCAGCGACATCGCGCCCGTCGTCGCCTTCCCCGAGGGCCCCTGGACCACGAGCTGGGACGACGTCATCCGCATCACCGCGAAGGCGCTCGGGCGCACCGCGGCCGGAGACGAGGTGCTCGACGGGATCGACTCGTTCCTCTCCCAGCAGGCCGCCGACCACCCCGACTTCGCGGGCAAGACCTTCGCCGGGATCTGGGACGGCGACGGCTCGGTCTCGATCTACACGCCCGCCGACGCGCGCGTCGCGATCCTCGAGGAGCTCGGGCTGAAGATCGCGCCGTCGGTCTCGCAGCTCGACACCTCAGACGGCGGGTTCTACTTCGACCTGTCGTACGAGAAGCTCGACCAGCTCACGGCCGACTTCGTCATCGTGTACGGATCGAGCCAGGAGGAGGTCGACGCGTCGCTCGCCAAGCCCGCGCTGCAGGCGATCCCCGCCGTCGCCGCGGGCCACGTGGTCAAGGTCGTCGACCCGGTGACGGTCTCGTCGGTGTCCCCGCCCACGGCGCTCACCTTCGAGTGGTCGGGCGGCCTTCCGGCGCTGATCGACTCGATCGCCACGACCCTGGGGAACTGACCCACCAGCCAACCCCGCCCCCGGTGGTTGAGCCCCCCGGTGGTTGAGCCTGTCGAAACCCCTCAACTCAGTGGTTTCGACAGGCTCAACCACCGGAGGTTTCTACAGGCTCAACCACCGGGTTCTGTCAGGCGGTCGGCTTGTCGACCGCCCCGCCGTAGCGGCGGTCGCGCCGGGCGAAGTCCTCGCACGCGCGCCACAGGTGCCGGCGGTCGACGTCGGGCCATAGCTCGGGGATGAACATCAGCTCGGCGTACGCGGCCTGCCAGATCATGAAGTTCGAGATCCGCTGCTCGCCCGACGAGCGCAGGAACAGGTCGACGTCGGGCAGGTCGGGCTCGTCGAGGTACTTCTGGACGGTCTTCTCATTGACCTTGTCCGGGTTGAGCCGACCCGCCGCGGCGTCGCGCGCGATGGCCGCGGCGGCGTCGGCGAGCTCGGCCCGTCCGCCGTAGTTGACGCACATCGTCAGCGTGCAGCGGTCATTCTCCTTGGTCATCTCCTCGGCGACCTGCAACTCCTTGATGACCGAGCCCCACAGGCGCGGGGTACGCCCCGCCCACCGGATGCGCACACCCCACGACCCCATCTCATCGCGCCGAGAGCGGATGACGTCACGGTTGAAGCCCAGCAGGAACCTGACCTCCTCGGGCGAGCGCTTCCAGTTCTCGGTGCTGAACGCGTACGCGCTGATGTGCTTGACGCCGAGCTGAACCGCGCCGGCGACGACGTCGAGCAGCGACTTCTCACCCTGTTTGTGCCCCTCGATCCGGCTCAGGCCGCGCTGGTTGGCCCACCGGCCGTTGCCGTCCATGACGACGGCGACGTGCTTGGGCAGCAGGTCCGCCGGGATGGGCGGTGGCGTGGCGCCCGACAGGTGCGGGTAGGGCTCGGCGTACGTGCGGGGCATCAGGCCTCCTGGTGGCGGTGGTCGGGCCTGTCGAGACCACCGGGGCGTGACGGTCGGGCGGTCGCGACAGGCTCGACCGCCGGGTGCGGGGCGCGGTCCACGTGCCGCAACGCGCGCAGGGTGCGCTCCAGGTAGTACTGCGTGTACGCGGCGACGAGGCCAGAGGCCTCCTTGCGGGGTCGCTCATCGGACGCGTCGGCCGCCGCCCAGTCGCCGCTCAACAGCGCGGCGAGCAGCGCGAACGTCTCCGGGGCGGGCGCCGTCGAGCCGGGTGGGCGGCAGCGCGAGCACACCGCGCCGCCCGTGGCCACCGAGAACGCGTGGTGTGGGCCGGGCTCGCCGCACCGCGCACAGTCGGTGAACGACGGCGCCCAGCCCGCGACGGCGAACGCGCGCAGCAGGTAGGAGTCCAGCACGAGCGATGGCGCGTGGTCGCGCTGGGCGAGCGCGCGCAGCGCCCCGGCCAGCAGCCAGAACTGCTGGACGGCGGGCTCGCGCTCGGCCTCGACCAACCGGTCGGCCGCCTCAAGCATCGCGGCGCCCGCGGTGTACAGCGCGTAGTCCTCGCAGATCGCGCGCGCGTACGCGCCCACCGTCTCGACCTGCGTGACGGTGTCGAGCGAGCGGCCCACATGCAACTGCGCATCGACCACCATGAACGGCTCCAGCCGGGCCCCGAAACGCGACGACGTGCGGCGCACCCCCTTGCCGACGGCGCGCACCTTGCCGTGCTCGCGCGTCAGCAGCGTGACGATGCGGTCGGCCTCGCCCAGCTTCTGCGTGCGCAGCACGATGGCGTCGTCTCGGTACAGGGGCACGGGGACCATTCTCCCCCGGCGCGACGCCGCCCTGGGCAGATCCGCCCTGGGCGGCGTCGGGGTCTCTCCGCGCGACGCGTCGCGCAGGGTGGAGGCATGAGCGAGACACCCACACCCGCATTCGACGCCCGCGCTCGGCGCGAGCTGTACGAGCGCCGCGTCCTGGTCCTCGACGGCGCGCTCGACGACGACAACGGCACGCTGCTGGCCACGCAGCTCGTCACGCTGGCCACCGAGGACCCGGCCGACATCGCGCTGTGGATCCACTCGCCGGGCGGCTCGGTGGCGGCGATGCTGGCCATCCGCGACCTCATGCGCGCGATCCCCAACGACGTGTCGACCCTCGCGCTCGGGCTCGCGTGCAGCGCTGGCCAGTTCCTGCTCTCGGCCGGAGCGCGCGGCAAGCGACGGGCGCTGCCACACGCGCGCGTCCTCATGCACCAGGGCTCGGCCGGCATCGGCGGCGCGGCCGTCGACATCGCGCTGCAGGCCGACGACCTGCGCCACACCCGCGACACCGTGCTGCGCCTCATCGCCGATGACACGGGCCAGAGCGTCGAGCGGGTCTTCGAGGACTCGCTCCACGACCACTGGTTCACCGCGGACGAGGCGCGCGAGTACGGGTTCGTCGACGCCGTCGTCGCATCGTTCGCGGACATCGCCCCGCCCCGGCGCGACCGGGCCGGGTTCGGGCAGCCGTCGGCGCCTGTCGAGGGCGGGGAGGCGCACTGATGAGCTCCTACACGATCCCGAACGTCATCGCAGCCCACCCGCGCGGCGAGCGTGTGCTGGACGTCTACTCCCAACTGCTCACCGAGCGGATCGTCTACCTCGGCACCGCGATCGACGCCGGGGTGGCCAACGCGCTCATCGCCCAGCTGCTGTTCCTCGAGTCCGCCGACCCCGGCGCCGACATCCAGCTCTACGTCAACTGCGAGGGCGGGGACCCGAGCGCGGGCCTGGCCGTCTACGACACGATGAGCTACGTGCGGCCCGCGGTCGCCACCACCTGCGTCGGCCAGGCGGTCGCGGTGGGCGCGGTGCTGCTGGCCGCCGGGGCGCCGGGCAAGCGCGCCGCTCTCCCCCATGCGCGCGTCGTGCTGCACCAACCCGCGGCGCAGGGGCGCGGCCCGATCCCCGACCTGATCCTTCAGGCCGACGAGGTGCTGCGGATCCGCTCCGACTTCGAGGACGCGCTCGCGCGGCACACGGGGCAGGCGGTCGCGAGACTGCGCGCCGACACCGACCACGACCGCGTGCTCACCGCCGCCCAGGCTCGCGACTACGGCATCGTCGACCACGTCATCGAGGTGCGGTGAGCGCGTCCACGGCCCGCGTCACGCGGCGACGCCCGGGCGCAGCGACGGCAGGCCCTGCGCGGCGGGAGGCTTACGCGGCGAGCGCCAGCGCCGTCGGACCGGCGGGGCGACGCGCCGACAGGGCGACCGGGCCGCGCGCCACCTCCTGCTGCGCCGCCTCGTGCCGCGCGGCGCCGAGCGCGGCTGCGACGCCGAGCGTCAGGTCCACGAGCCGCACCTCCAGGGCGCCGCAGACCGCCGCGATCATCTCGCTCGACGGCTCCTTGACCCCCCGCTCCATCTCGGAGAGGTACTGAGGCGACACCCCCGCGCGGCGTGCGACCTCATGCAGGGTGCGTCCGCTGCGGTGGCGCAGTCGGCGCAACTCTTGCCCCAGCGCGTGCCGCAACAACGGGTCCTGAGCGTCGGTGGTCATGCCTGGACAGTACGCGCGACGCCCCGGGCGGGGAAGGCGTCTGCGCTGACAGCAGAAGGCGCGGGGGTTTCGACAGGCTCAACCACCCGGGGCGGGTCAACCACCCGGGGTGGCTCAACCGCCGGGGGCGGGTCAACCGCCGGGGGTGGCTCAACCGCCGGTGGTTGAGCCTGTCGAAACCAGAGCGTCAGGCGCGCGCCGCGCGGTTGACCGCCGAGACGATCGCCTTGAGCGACGCCGTCGTGATCGACGGGTCGACGCCCACGCCCCACAGGACGTCGTCGCCGACCAGCGCCTCGACGTAGGCAGCCGCGGAGGCGTCGCCGCCCTCGGACAGCGCGTGCTCGGCGTAGTCGAGCACGCGCACCTGCACGCCCACGCGCGCGATCGCGTCGACGAACGCCGCCACCGGGCCGTTGCCGACGCCCTCGAGCGTCAGCTCCTCGCCGCGGTCCAGGACGTCGATCGACAGGGTCGTGGCGCCGTCCTCGGCCGAGACGGTGCGCGTCTCGCGCAGTTTGAGCCGGCCCCACGGCTCAAGACCCGCCGCGTTTCCCGCCTCGACGGGCAGGTACTCGTCGGTGAAGATGCGCCAGATGTCGTCGCCCGTGACCTCGGTGCCCTCGGCGTCGGTGACGCGCTGCACCACGCCCGAGAACTCGATCTGCAGGCGGCGTGGCAGGTCGAGCGCGTGCTCGGTCTTGAGCAGGTAGGACACCCCGCCCTTGCCCGACTGCGAGTTGACGCGGATGACGGCCTCATAGGACCGTCCGACGTCGCGCGGGTCGATCGGCAGGTAGGGCACACCCCAGGTGAGCTCGTCGACGTCGACGCCGGCGGCCTCCGCACGGCCCGCCATGTGCTCGAAGCCCTTCTTGATGGCGTCCTGGTGCGATCCGGAGAACGCGGTGAAGACCAGATCGCCCACGTACGGGTGACGCTCGTGCACCGGCAGCTGGTTGCAGTACTCCACGGCGCGGCGGATGCCGTCGATGTCGCTGAAGTCGATCTGCGGGTCGATGCCCTGGCTGAACAGGTTCATGCCGAGCGTCACCAGGTCGACGTTCCCCGTGCGCTCGCCGTTGCCGAACAGGCAGCCCTCGATGCGGTCGGCGCCGGCCTGGTAGCCGAGCTCGGCCGCCGCGACCGCGGTGCCGCGGTCATTGTGCGGGTGCAGCGACAGCACGACGTTCTCGCGGTGGTTGAGGTGGCGGCTCATCCACTCGATCGAGTCGGCGTAGACGTTGGGCGTCGCCATCTCGACGGTCGCCGGCAGGTTGACGATGACGGGGCGGTCCGGCGTCGGCTCCAGGACGTCGAGCACCTCGTTGCAGATGCGCGCCGCGAACTCCAGCTCGGTGCCGGTGTACGACTCGGGCGAGTACTCGTAGTAGACCGTCGTCTCGGGCACCGTCTCCTCGAGCTTGCGGCACAGCCGCGCGCCCTGCAGCGCGATGTCGACGACGCCGTCCATCCCGGAGCGGAAGACCACCTCGCGCTGCAGGATCGACGTCGAGTTATAGATGTGCACGATCGCCTGCTTGGCGCCGCGGATCGCGTCGTAGGTGCGCTCGATGAGGTGGTCGCGGCACTGGGTCAGCACCTGGATGACGACGTCGTCAGGGATGCGACCGGACTCGATGAGCAGGCGCACGAAGTCGTAGTCGGTCTGCGAGGCGGACGGGAAGCCGACCTCGATCTCCTTGTAGCCCAGCGACACCAGCAGCTCGAACATGCGCAGCTTGCGCTCGGCGTTCATGGGCTCGATGAGGGCCTGGTTGCCATCACGCAGGTCGACGGCGCACCAGCGCGGCGCCCTGGTGATCCGGGTGTCGGGCCAGGTGCGGTCCGGGAGCGAGACCTTGATCTGCTCGTGGAACGGGACGTATTTGTGCACCGGCATCGACGACGGCGTCTGCGGGTTGCGGGCGGCGATGCCGCGGGTGGACTCGTGAATCATGCGGGGGTTCCTTCGGGCTCGGTGTGGTCAGCCGGCACACCACGTCAGCCGCGGCGAGGGACCGGCCTCAAAGGGCCCCGCCGCGGCACGCAAGGAGGAGGCTCACCGTGCGCCGCACCCCGTCACCATACTCCCGCCGTGGCCCGCGGCCGCACGCGGGGCCGCCATCTGGCCGTCGGCCCGCCCAGCGCGCCGACGCGGCGCCGCGCCACGCTCGCCGGCCAGGTCACCCACGGCTGCGCAGCGCCGCGTCGATCTCGGGGTCGCCCAGCGCGCCGAGCCAGTCGAGCAGCGCGGGGTAGGTCGACGGGTTCGCCGCGACGAGCGGGCGCAGGTGGGGCGACTCCTGCACGATGAGCGCGAGGTCGGCCAGTGGCGTCGCCGGGTCGATGGCCTGCGCGGCGGACCACCGCGACCCGGGGACGTCGGCGACCAGCGGAAGCACCTGCGTCGAGCCGACGTCGCCGAACGGGCCGGCGGCGCTGCGCGGCTCCGCGGCCGGCTCGTCCGCCGCCACCGCGGCGGCCGCCACGTCAGCTGCCCCCGTTGACTCGGCCTGCCCCGTGGACTCGGCCTGCCCTGCGGGCTCGGCTGCGCCACGAGGGTCGGCGGGCGCGGCCGCGTGCGCCGCCGTCGCGTGCGCGCCGACCGGCGCCATGACCGTCGTCGCGTCGCCACCGCCCAAGGCCCCCGCGCCGGCCCCGGCCCCGGCGCCCGTCCCCCCCGGCGTGTACGAGACGGGGGCGGGGCGCGCGGGCGCGACAGGCCTGGCGACCTCGACCGTCTCCCCGGTCGGCGTCTCCACAGTCGCCGCGGCGCCCGGCTCCTGCCCGACGGCGGGCGCGGCCGCGGCGTCCGTCTCGGCGGGCGGCTGCTCCCGCAGCTCGCGCAGCGACCGAGGCACCAGCAGCACCGACAGCACGAGGGCCGGCAGCCCGTAAGCAACCAGGATGTCGACCGAGCCGGTCCGCGTGCTCGCGCCCGCGCGCGCCACGACCAGCACGGTGCCGAGCACGGCGATGACGATCGCGGCGCCCACGGCGGTCGCATGCCCCGAGGCGACGTCGCGCCGCAGAGCGCGGTGCGCGAAGTAGGCCACGACGGCGATCAGGACGCCGAAGACGAGCCGCAACACCGAGGACAACGAGGGGCCCGCGTCGATGAGCGTCACCAGCGCGACGAGCGCGATGTACCCGCCCAGTCCGAGCGCCAGCCCGAGCGCGTGCACGGCCGTGTGCGCCCACACGCGCGGCTGCTCGTGCCCCTCGACCGCCTGGCCGACGACGCGCGGCGCGGCCGCGGCGGCCAGCGCAGGCAGCACCACCAGCCCGAGCCAGGCGCCACGGACGCTCTCGACCCACGGCGTCGTCGTCTGACCGCCGAGGAAGGCGCCGCCGAGCGCGACGGCGATCCCGACGCCCACCAGCAGCACGCCCGCGGCGGCGTCGCCCTGCTCGAACCGCCAGGCGGTCAGCCACAACACCCCGAGCGCCAGCACGGCCGTGAGCGCGACCGCGACGACCTGCCACACCGAGAGTCCCCCGTCGGCGACGACCAGGACGGGCGCCAGGACGGCCCCGAGCGCGAGCACGCCCGCGATCGCGATCGTCAGGCGCGACCAGGCGACCTCCGCGGCCAGGACCGCCCCCGCGAGGCTGAGCCCCAGGCCGGCGCCCACGCCGAACTCGCCGCCAGGGACGACGTCGAGCGCGATGTGCACCAGGGCGACGACGACGATCGGCACGGCGCCCAGCGCCCGAGTGCGCCGCTCGTCCGTCGCCCAGGACGCGGTCACGAGGCCGGCCCGGCGCGCGTAGGGCAGTGCGACGGCCACCAGGGCCACAAGGGTCGCCAGGACGACCTCGACACGGTCGCTGCCTCGCGCGCCGACGGTCCACGGCAGCACCGCACCAACCAGCAGCGCGATCGCCGCGACGACGTCGCGCACCAGGTCGCGCACGGGTACGCCCGCGAAGGGCTCGCGCGGGGTGCGCTCGGTGGTCGTGACGGCGTCGGTCATGGGCAATGCCTCCGGTGCTCGTGGCGTCCCAGCCGGACGCCCGCGGTCGTTTCTACCCTCTGTCACCCGCTCGTGTCAGATCGGTGGCTCAGATCCCGAGTTGGAAAACGCCCCAGTAGGTCTGCCACAGCAGCAGCGAGATCGCTCCCGCCAGCATGGTCGACAGCGCCAGCCAGGCGGGCCAGCCCGCGGCGACGACGGCGTCGCGGTCGCCCGCGCGGCGCGCCTGGCGCAGATCGCGCGCCCGGCCGATGAGCAGTGCGGCGCACACCACGGTCACCAAGCCCAGCAGCCGCACGCCGATCCATCCGCCCTGCACGACAAGGTCGTCCTGCTTGTAGTTGAGCGCGAGGCGCGCGACCGCCATGAGGTAGACGACGAGCGCCGCGGTGGTCGCCACGGCGCCGGCGGCGAGGCCGAACAGCAGGGGCCAGACGCCGCGGGCCAGGCGTGGCGTGATCCGGGCCCGCAGCGATCCGCGCCCCACGGCCGCGAGTCGGAGCACCACGGTGACGGCGCCCCACACGAGCGGCCCGACGACCAGCAGGCCGACCCCGCCGAGCGCGGTGCCGATGATGATGTCGCCGTTGCCCCACCAGCGCGGGTGCGGCACGGGCGAGGCGAGGTAGAGCTGCTCGGGCTGCGCGCCGGCGATCCGCGGCTCGGCGGTGGCCGTCTCGGGCAGTCCCTGGACCCAGGCCGCCATGTCGCGCGGGAACTGCGCCACAAGGGTCTCCCCGACCCGCAGGCCGTGGTTGGCGCCGTCGTAGAACCTGACGGTCACCGGCGCCCCGCCGCCCACCGCGGTGTCGGCGATGATCTGGCGCGAGCCCTGCTCGATCGGCATCGAGGGGTCGCCCGTGCCGTAGACGACCAGCACGGGCGCCGTCTGACGCTCCAGCCACGGACGCACGTCGAAGTCGGCGTAGTCGAGCAGGCCCGTCGGCAGCTGGATGCCCACCGCGCGCGGGATCGCGCGGAACACCTGCTGCGGCACATTGGTGTTGCGCAGGTAGTTGTCGACGGCGAACGCGGCCTGCTGGCGCGGCTCGACGACGGGCGCCGAGACCAGGATGGTGAACGCGATGCGGGGGTCCTTGACCTGCATGATCGGCACGACCCACGTGCCCTCGGACTCGCCGTAGACCCCGACCCGATCGGGGTCCACGCCGGGCACGCCCCGCAGGTAGTCGACCGATCGCAGGTAGTCGTCGGCCATGGCCTCGTAGTCGCGGTGCCAGGTCGTGTAGGTGTCGAGTCGCTTGTCGGGCACGAGGGTGACGACACCGGCGGACGCGAGCTGGTCGGCCTGCTCCAGAAACGCCTCGCTCGCCAGGCCCGTGCCCGCGCCGTGCACGAACACCATGCCCGACAGTCCGCCACCCGCCCCGACCGGCTCACGCAGGATGGCCGAGACCTCGGCGCCGTCGAGCTCGATGACGACCTCGCTCGAGCGCACCGGGAAGGTGCGCACCTCGTGCACGCGCCCGTCCGCGACGCCGGCCTCGATCCCGCCGATCTCGGTCGACGACGACGTCGGGCGCAGGTGGTCGACAACAGGCACCGGGTCCCACGCGGGGCCGGCCAAGGCGCCGGCCACCGCGAGGCCGACCAGGATCGACGCGCTTGAGGCTATGGTCCGCAACACCACGTCGGGAGGCTACCTCGCTTCTTGAGCCCCGCCGGGAGGTTGCGCTCGGGAGTCGGCCCGCGCGCGCACCCTCAGAAGCCGAGCTTGCGCAGTTGCTTGGGGTCGCGCTGCCAGTCGCGCGCGACCTTGACGTGCAGGTCGAGGTAGACCCGGGCGCCGAGCAGCCGCTCGATCCCTTGGCGCGCCCGCGTGCCGACGTCGCGCAGGCGAGAGCCACCACGGCCGATGACGATGGCCTTCTGTGACTCACGCTCGACGTAGAGGTTGACGCGCACGTCGAGCAGCGGCGGGCGCCCCTTGGCGGAGTCGCCCGACCCCTCGCGCTCGACGATCTCCTCGACCACGACCGCGAGCGAGTGCGGCAGCTCGTCGCGCACCCCTTCGAGCGCCGCCTCACGCACGAGCTCGGCGACCATGACGTGCTCGGGCTCGTCGGTCAGCTCCCCGCCCGGGTACAGCTCGGGGCCCTCGGGCAGATGGGAGACCAGCACGTCCTCGAGCTCGTCGACCTGGTAGCCGTCCTTGGCCGAGACGGGCACGATCGCCGCCCACTCACGCTCGTGCTCGGTCGCGAGCGCGTCGACGGCGAGCAGGTGCTCCATGAGCGTCTGGCGGTCCACAAGGTCGGCCTTGGTCACGACGGCGACCACCGGCACCGCGCGCCGCCCCGTCATGAGCGGCGCGAGCTGCGCGGCGATGAACCGGTCGCCCGGGCCCACCTTCTGGTCGGCGGGCAGGCAGAACGCGATGACGTCGACCTCGCCGAGCGTCTCCTTGACCAGGTCGTTGAGCCGCTGGCCGAGCAGCGTGCGGGGCCGGTGCAGCCCGGGGGTGTCGACCAGCACGAGCTGCGCGTCGGGCCGGTGGACGATGCCGCGGATGGTGTGCCGCGTCGTCTGGGGCCGCGCCGACATGATGGCGACCTTCTCCCCCACCAGGGCGTTCGTCAGGGTCGACTTGCCCGCGTTGGGGCGCCCGACCAGGCAGGCGAAGCCTGAGCGGTGCTCGGTCGGGGGTGCGGTCTCGGTCATGCGGTCACGTCCTTGTCATGCGTCTGGCGGTCGGTCGTCCGGTCGGGCCCGCCCTGGCGCGCCGCGGCCTCGGCGCGCGCCGGGGTGTCGGCCTGCGCGCGGCTGACGAGGATGGTCGAGACCTGCTTGCGGCGGCCCTCGACGCGCTCGGCCACCAGGCGCAGCCCTCCGACGTCGGCCGCCGACCCCGCCAGGGGCACCTTGCCGATCGCCTTGGCGAGCAGGCCGCCCGCGGTGTCCACGTCGTCGTCGTCGAAACGCAGGTCGAACAGGTCGCCGAGCTCGTCGACGGGCAGTCGCGCCGGGACGCGGAACACGCCTTGGGTGACGGGCTCAGGCTCGCCCTCGATCACGTGGTCGTGCTCGTCGACGAGCTCGCCCACGAGCTCCTCCAGCACGTCCTCGACGGTCACCAGGCCCGCGACGCCGCCGTACTCGTCGATCACGACGGCGATGTGCGTGGCCTTCTGCTGCATCTCGCGCAGCAGGTCGTCGGCCGGTTTGGACTCGGGCACGAAGACGGGCGGACGCGCGACCGACGACACGGGCCGGTCGGCGCTGCGCGGGTCGGCGTCGAGGATCCGCGCGACGTCCTTGAGGTAGGCGACGCCGAGCAGGTCGTCGACCGACTCCCCCACGACGGGCACACGCGAGAACCCCGAGCGCACATACAGCCGCATGACCTTGCTCAGCGGGGTGTCGGCGTCGACCGTGACCATGTCGGTGCGCGGCACCATGACCTCGCGCGTGAGGGTGCCGCCCAGCTCGAACACGCTGCGGATGAGCTCGCGCTCGTCCTCCTCGATGACGTCGGACTCCCCGACCCGGTCGACGAGGTCGCGCAGGTCGGCCTCGGTGGGGGGCGTCTCGCCCTGGCTCCCGGCGCCGCGGGGCGCCGCCCACCCCGTCAGGCGGCGGGTCGCGGTCAGCAGCGCCGAGAGCGCGAGCACGACGCGCAGCGGCTGGCGGAAGCCGAACTGGCGGGGGCTCAGGCGCACCATGACGACGCCGGCGAGCAGGCCCACCACCCCGAGGGCGACGAGCACCTCCCACCCGTCGCGCAGCAGGTCCTCCAGCAGCAGCGCGACCGAGCCGAGCGCGAGCAGCTCAGCCGCGACGCGCACGGTCGCGACCGCCGCGACCGTGGCGGTGGGGTCGACGACGAGCGCCTGGGCCGCACGCGCCCGGTCGGCGCGCGTCTCGGCCCGCAGCCCCTCACCCTGCTGGGCCTCGGCGAGCGCGTCGGCCAGCGCCGTGCGGGTCACGCGCAGCACGGCCGCCTCGCCCGCGGACAGCAGGCCCGCCAGCGCCAGGCCGACGACGGCGACGAGGACCAGGACTCCGGTCACCCGCGCCTCACCGCCCAGCGAGGAACGTGAGCAGGAGGCGGCGCTGCAGGCCGAACATCTCCCGCTCCTCCTCGGGCTCCGCGTGGTCGTACCCGAGCAGGTGCAAGATGCCGTGCGTCGTCAGCAGCAGCATCTCCTCGACAGTCGAGTGCCCGGCGGCGAGGGCCTGCTTGGCCGCGACCTCGGGGCACAGCACGATGTCGCCGAGCGTGCCGGGCGGCGTCAGATCGCCCTCGCGTCCCGGGCGCAGCTCGTCCATCGGGAAGCTGAGCACGTCCGTCGGCCCCGGCTCATCCATCCACCGCACGTGCAGGTCCGTCATGACCGCCGTGTCGACGAACAGGATCGACAGCTCGGCCTGCGGGTGCACGTGCATCGCGTCGAGCACGAACCTGCCGAGCTCGGCGAACTCAGCCTCGTCGAGCCCGTCGACGTCGTAGCCGGACTCGTTGTTGACTTCAATGGACACCGCTGCTCATTTCCGGTTCTGCCGCTGGTTGGCGCGCGCCCGTGGCTCCCAGCGAGCGTAGGCGTCGATGATGTCGCCCACCAAGCGGTGGCGCACGACGTCGGACGAGGTCAGGCTGCAGAACTCGACGTCGTCGACCCCCGTCAGCACGTCCTGCACCACGCGCAGGCCCGACGGCGTCCCGCCCGGCAGGTCGATCTGGGTCGCGTCGCCGGTGATGACCATCTTCGAGCCGAAGCCCAGGCGCGTGAGGAACATCTTCATCTGCTCCGACGTGGTGTTCTGCGCCTCGTCGAGGATGATGAACGCGTCGTTGAGCGAGCGCCCGCGCAGGAACGCGAGCGGCGCGACCTCGATGGTGCCGGCGTCGATGAGCTTGGGGATCGAGTCCGGGTCGACCATGTCGTGCAGCGCGTCGTACAGCGGGCGCAGGTAGGGGTCGATCTTCTCCGACAGCGATCCGGGCAGGAAGCCCAACCGCTCGCCCGCCTCGACCGCGGGCCGCGACAGGATGATGCGGTTGACCTGGTGCGACTGCAGCGCCTGGACGGCCTTGGCCATGGCCAGGTACGTCTTGCCGGTGCCGGCCGGGCCGACGCCGAACGTGATCGTGTTGGCGTCGATCGCGTCGACGTAGCGCTTCTGGCCGACCGTCTTGGGCCGGATGGTGCGCCCGCGGCTCGACAGGATGTTGAAGGTCAGCACCTCGGCCGGGCGCTGATCGGCGGGCGAGGTCAGCATGGCGACCGAGCGGCGCACGACGTCGGGCGTCAGCTGCGTGCCGGCCTGCGCGACCTCGATGAGCTCGTCCAGGAGCCGGGAGACGATGGCGACGTCGCCCTCGGGTCCCGACACGGCGATCTCGTTGCCGCGCGCGTGGACGTCGACGCGCGGGAACCCGTCCTCGACGGCCCGCAGCACCGAGTCGCGGCTGCCCAGCAGCGCGACCATCGGAAGGTGCGCCGGCACCACGATGAGGTGCTCGGCAGGACGCTCGGTGCGGGCATCGGGATTGGTCGCAGTCATGGAGTGACCATTTTACGCGGGCGTCCACCCCAGCCGCGCCCCACCGATGACGTGGCCGTGCACGTGGAAGACGCTCTGCCCCGCGCGCGGCCCGCTGTTGAAGATCAGGCGGAACTGTCCGTCGGCCTGCTCGCCGGCGACCTGGTCGGCGAGCGCCACGACGTCCGCCAACAGCGCCGGGTCGACCGCGGCGAGCTGGGCGACGTCGCCGTGGTGCTCCTTGGGCGCCACGAGCACGTGCAGGGGGGCCTGGGGGGCGATGTCGCGGAAGGCGATCGCACGCTTCGAGGTCGCGACGACGTCGGCGGGGACCTGCCCGGCGACGATCTTGCAGAACAGGCAGTCGGCAGCAATGTCGCTCGTCATGACGGCAGGCTATCGCTCCGCGCCCAACGCCCGAGGCGCTGGCTCAGCAGCGCCACCGCGATGGGCCCCGCGGTCGAGGTGCGCAGCACGTGCGGCCCGAGCCGGACGGCGACGGCGCCCGCGTCGGTCAGCGCGCGCACCTCGCCGTCGCCGATGCCACCCTCGGGCCCGACGACGACGAGCAGCTCGGGCGCGGGCTCGCCGGAGCCGGGGGTCGGTGTCGGGGCGTCGGCCAGCGCCGTCGTCGCCTCCTCGTGCAGCACGAGCACGGCGCCCCCGGCCGCGACGACCTCGCGCACGCGCGCGGCCAGCTGCGCCGTCGTCACGGCGTCGGCGACCGGCGGCAGCCAGGCGCGGCGCGACTGCTTGACGGCGGTGCGCACCGTCGCGGCCCAGCGCGCGCGCGACTTGGCGGCGCGCTCGCCCCGCCACACGACGATGGAGCGCTCCGCCTGCCAGGGAACGACGGCGTCGACACCCGTCTCGACCGCCGCCTCGATCGCGAGCTCGTCGCGGTCACCCTTGGCCAACGCCTGCACGAGCGTCACCACGACGTCCGGGGCGGGCTCCGCGACGGCCTCGGTGACCGTCAGGCGCACCTGGCTGCCCTCGACCGCGGCGACCGCGCAGCGCAGCCGCACGCCGGCGCCGTCGACGACGTCGACACGCTCGCCGATGCGCTTGCGCTGCACGACGGCGGCGTGCCGGCCCTCGGCGCCGTCCAGGAGGTAGGAGCCGCCCGCGTGGTAGGCGGCCAACGACGTCTCAGCCAGGAACACGGGCGCGCTCACGTCACCCCCCGGCCACGGGCGGGGTCATCGGCCGCTGAGCTTGTCGCGCAGGCGCCCGAACATGCCCGAGTGCGTCGAGGCCAGGCGCGGCTCGGGCCGCTCCTCGCCGCGCAGGGTCGCCAGCGAGCGCAGCAGCTCGGTCTGCGCGTCGTCGAGCCCGGTGGGCACCTCGACCTCGACGTGCACGTGCAGGTCGCCGCGGCCGCCCGCGTGCAGGTGACCCACACCGAGCCCCTTGAGGGTGACGATCTGGCCCGGCTGTGTGCCCGGGCGCAGGTCGATCTCCTGGGCGCCGTCGAGCGTGTCGAGCTCGAGCACCGTGCCGAGCGCGGCGGCGGTCATGGGCACGGGCAGCGTGCAGTGCAGGTCGTCGCCACGGCGCACGAACGTCTCGTGCGGCCGCTCACGGATCTCGACGTACAGGTCGCCCGCCGGGCCACCGCCCGGGCCGACCTCGCCCTGCGCGGTGAGCTTGATGCGCGTGCCGGTGTCGACGCCCGCGGGCACGTTGACCGTCAGGGTGCGCCGCGAGCGCACCCGGCCCTCGCCCGCGCAGTCCGCGCAGGCCTCGGGGATGACGGTGCCGTAGCCGCCGCACGCGGTGCACGGCGCGGTCGTCATGACCTGGCCGAGGAACGAGCGCGCGACACGCTGCACATTGCCGCGCCCGGCGCAGACCTCACACGTGCGCAGCGACGTGCCCGGCCGGGCGCCGTTGCCGCCACACGTCGAGCACGCCACGGCGGTGTCGACCTGCAGCTCGCGCTTGGCGCCGAACGTGGCCTCGGCCAGGTCGACGTCCATGCGCACCAGGGCGTCCTGGCCGCGCCGCGCGCGCGGGATGGGGCCTTGGGCGGCCTGGCCGCCGCCGAAGAACGTCTCGAAGATGTCCTGGAAGCCGAAGCCCGCGCCGAACCCGCCACCGGCGCCGCCGCCCGGGGCGGTCGGGTCGACGCCCTGGTCGTACTGCCGACGCTTGTCGGGGTTGGACAGCACCTCATACGCGCGTGCGACGTCCTTGAAGCGCTCCTCGCCGGCCTCGCCGGCGACGTCGGGGTGCAGCTCACGCGCGAGGCGGCGGTACGCCTTCTTGATCTGCTCGGGCGAGGCGTCGCGCTCGACGCCGAGGATCTCGTAGTAGTCGGTCACAGGTCTCTCTTCGATGACGGCATGACAGGTGGGGTCAGGGCGGGCCCGCCGAGGCGGGCTCAGTTCGGAAGGACGCGGGACAGGTAGCGGGCGACGGCACGGACCGCGGTGATCGTTCCGGGGTAGTCCATGCGCGTGGGGCCGACGGAGCCGAGCGTCGCGACGGTGTCGCCGTCCGAGCCGTATCCGGAGGCGACCACCGACACCTCGGTGAAGCCGTCGAGGCGGTTCTCGTGCCCGATGCGCACGGCGACGCCGCCCCTGGCCCAGGACTCCGGCTCGCGCTCGTCGTCCCGGCCGTCGCGCGGGCTGCGGGGGTTGGTCGACATCTCGGTCAGCAGACCGAGCAGCACGACCTGCTCCTCAAGGGCCTCCAAGACGGGGCTCAGGCCCTGCTCGAAGCGCATCTCGGCGCGGGCGAGGTTCGCCGTGCCGACCATGACGAGACGCTCCTCGCGCTCCTCGTCCAGGGTCTCGACGACCAGGTCGGCGATGGCTCGCGCGAGCGGCCGCAACCGCGGGTCGACTCCGTCGACCACACGCTCGAACGCGTCGGCAAGGCTGGACAGGCGCATACCCGCGGCCGCGGCGTTCAACCGCACCCGCAGCTCGCCCAGGGTCGCCTCGTCGATGACGGGCGCGTCGTCACCGCCGTCGGGCGCCGGGACGTCGAGGAACCGCTGCTCGACGCGGCCCGTGTCGGTGATCACGACCACGAGCAGCCGCGTCTCGCCCACGGGGACGAGCTCCAGGTGCCGCAGGCCGGACAGCCGCAGCGACGGGTACTGGACGATGGCGACCTGGCCCGTGAGCTGGGCGATGAGCCGCCCAGCGCGCACCAGGACGTCGTCGAGGTCCACCGCGCGCGACAGGAACGTCTCGATCGCGCGCTTCTGCGGCGCCGATAGCGGCCGGACCTCGGCGAGCCGGTCGACGAACAGGCGGTAGCCCTTGTCGGTCGGCACGCGCCCCGCCGAGGTGTGCGGCTGCGCGATGTACCCGGCCTCCTCCAGCGTCGCCATGTCGTTGCGGATGGTCGCCGGTGAGACGCCGAAGCCATGCCGCTCCGTCAGCACGCGCGAGCCGACGGGCTCACGCGTCGCCACGTAGTCCTCGACGATCGCGCGCAGCACGTCAAGTTGGCGTTCCTCGCTCAAGACGCCCCCTCCCGCTCTCGCCCGCCGCGTTTAGCACTCTCAGACACTGAGTGCCATTCTACGCGCGGGAGCCACCCCAGCGTCCGACAGGGGCCGTCACCGCGCCGACACCCCGCGCCACGCGCCCCGCTCGGGCCACCCGTCCACGGCACAATAGAGGTGCCGACGCCAGGTCGTCGGCCCGGCGATGACGCCACCACGGATCGCCGGATGCACGGCGGGCCACACCCCGGCTCGCCCGGGAGTGAAGGAGCCCCCATGGATCCACAGTCGTACGTCACCAGCTGGCGCGCCGCCGAAACGCTCCGCGCCATCGAGGCCGAGCACCGCCGCCAGGCCGCCGAGCGGCCCGAGCAGCAGATCCGCCGCCACTGGAGCCCCAGCAAGCACCTCAGGTTCGGCGTGGCAGTGCGCCGCGCGCGCTGAGGCGCCCCTACAGTCTCGGTCGTGCATGACCGCTACGGCCTTGACGCCCTGACCTCGGCCCCACACCGCAGACCCGCGTCGCAACCCCGCGCAGCAGAGCGCGGCCTCGTCGTCGAGGAGGTCCAGACCGGGTGGGTGGGGGCCGTGGTCCGTGTCGAGAAGTCCGGCGGCATGCACCTGGTGGTGCTGGAGGACCGCGCAGGGCGCACCCGGTCGTTCCCCCTCGGACCCGGCTTCTGGGTCGACGGGCGTCCCGTCGTCCTGACCGCGCCCATGACCTCCCGAGCCCCGACGCCGCCCACCCGGACGGCGTCGGGCTCGGTGGCCGTCCACGGGGGGCGGGCGCGCGTCGCGCGGGGCTCGCGCATCTGGGTCGAGGGCAAGCATGACGCGGAGCTCGTCGAGAAGGTCTGGGGCGACGACCTGCGCGTCGAGGGCGTCGTCGTCGAGATGCTCGACGGCGTCGACAACCTCGCCGCGGCGCTCGCCGACTTCCGCCCCACGCCGCAGCGGCGCGTGGGCGTGCTGGTGGACCACCTGGTCCCCGGCTCCAAGGAGCGGCGGCTGGCCGACGAGGCGCTGCGCACCGTCCCCGCCGGCACGACGCTGGTGCTCGGACACCCCTACGTCGACGTCTGGCAGGCGGTGCGCGCACAGCGCCTGGGTCTGGACGCCTGGCCCGTCATCGAACGGGGCGTCGAGTGGAAGCGCGGCATCCTGCGCTCCTTGGGCTGGCCCGCCTCGTCCCAGGAGGACGTCGCGCGGGCGTGGCAGCGCATCCTGCGCTCGGTCCGCGACTACCGCGACCTCGACCCGGCGCTGCTGGGCCGGGTCGAGGAGCTCATCGACTTCGTGACCGCGTGAGCGTGATGGGGCGCGCGTCTGAGGCGGGCTCGGCGGCGTCTGAGGTGGGCGCCGCACCCCGGGCCGGAGGCGGGCCGCAGAAATAGGGCGCCTGCCCGATGCCCGCGGGCCACCTCAGCGACGAGGCTCTTGGCATCAGCCAGTCGACACACGCAGGGAGCCCCACCATGGACCCGATCGTCATGAGCCTCATCCGCCAGGCCGAGGACGAGGCGCTGCGCCGCCACCTGGAGCAGGTGCGGATGGCTCGCGAGATCCGCGCGGAGCGCCGGCAGCACGCCGCCGCGAACGGTATCCCCACCCGCACGGCGCCGGGACTGCGAGACCGCCTGCACGGCCTTCTGCACCCCCGGCGCCACAGCACGCGGCTGGCGTGACGGTCAGACGATCGTGCCGCCCGTCAGCCTCCGGAAGGCGTAGGCCAGCGCGAGGGCGGACAGCGGCAGCGTGACGAGCAGCCCCAGGCCGAGGGGGATGGCGCCGAGGATGTTGATGCCGATCAGCGCCAGCAGGAGCAGAAGCATCGGGCCGAAGTTGCGCCCGACCACGCGGAAGCTCTCGCCGATGGCGCCGAACACCGGCAGGCCCCGGTCGAGCACGAATGGCACGGCGAACGCCGCGAAGAGGTAGAGCACGAGCCCGCCGACCAGTAAGATCAGCGCCCCGGCGATCGAGGCGGCGATCGACACCAGGACCGCTACCACGATCGCGGGGCCGAGACGGCTGGCGGAGAAGAACGCTCCGAGCCTCGGCCGCGAGCCGTCGGCCTCGCGCAACGCGGTGCTCATCGCGAACACCTGCACCGCCGCGCCGACGATCAGGGCCACCAACTGCAGCAGCAGCGCACCCGCGCCGGGTCCCGCACCGGTGATGACGTCCCCGTCGAAGGCGCTTTGCACCTGACGCAGCGACGCGCTCACACTCGGCCCGTTGAGGACTGCCGTCACGATGGCTGTGATGATCATGAACAGGACCCACGCGAGCGCGTTCTGCTGGAACTTCGCCCACGCGAAGCGCAGCGCGTCGCCGACGCGCAGCAGCGGGCCGGCGAACTCGCCGTACGGAGTGGCGGGTGGGGCGGTCGGGAAGCCACCCGGCTGGGGGTACTGCGGTGGTGCTGGCGGACCGTAGGGCGGTGGGGCCGCCTGGCCGTAGGGCGGCGGCGCGGCCGCGGAGGGCGGCCCGGTGGGCGGCGCTGGCGGCCGCGGCTCGTTCGGGTCGGGCGTCGGCGTGGTTCCGAAGGGGTCGCTCATGGGCCCAGCCTGGCGCGTCCTGGGCCGTATGGCCACCACACGGGCGGCGCGCGCTGTCGCGTGTCGCCACGTTGGCGCAGACAGCGGCGCTGTCCGGACCTAACCTGGGCTTTGTGAGCCCGACTCAGTACGCCGCGCCGCCGCCTCCGCCTTTGCCCGAGAACGAGGCGCGCAACTGGTCGATGGCCGCCCACTTGGCGCCCATCCTGCTCGCCCCGATCAGCGCGGGCCTCGCCCCGGTGCTCGCGCCGCTCGTGATCTGGCTGGTGTTCCGCCACCGCAGCCCGCTCGTCGACGACCAGGCCAAGGAGTCGCTCAACTTTCAGATCACGCTGACGATCGCCTACGTCGTCGGGCTGATCACGCTGGTGCTGCTCGTCGGCGCCGTCATCATGCTCGCGGCGTGGGTGCTGTCGATCGTCTTCGGCATCCTGGGCGCGATCGCCGCCTCACGCGGCGACCTGTACCGGTACCCGCTCTCGATCCGCTTCGTGCGCTGAGCGGGGCCGCCCCGGCCGGCTCGCCTGAGATCCCAGCCCGCCAGGTTCCGGCCCGCCACATGGTTCGCAGTCGGTCCGTCAGTCGGTCAGGTCACGCACCACGGCGTCGGCCAGCAGCCGACCGCGCAGCGTCAGCAGCGCGCGACGCACGCCGCCGTCGGCGCCCAACGCCGCGGGCCCGTCCAGCAGTCCGCGCGCGACCATTGCGGCGACGGCGGCGCGGCCCGTGCGCGTGAGCGCGTCGAGCGGCAGGCCCTCGCGCAGCCGAATGCCGAGCATCACGCGTTCGAGCGCGTCGTCCTGCGCGGTCAGCAGCTCGCGCGCCGCGCCCGGCGTGCGGCCCTGCTCCAAGAGCGCGGCGTAGCGGCGCGGATGCTTGACGTTCCACCAGCGCACGCCGGCATACGCGGGCTCGCCGGTCACACCCATCCCGCCGGTCGCACCCATCCCGCCGGTCGAGCCTGTCGAGACCCCCCGCGCGTCGCCGGACCGCCGCGGCGCCGCGACGTAGCTGTGCGCGCCCGGCCCCACGCCCCACCAGTCGTCACCGCGCCAATAGGCCAGGTTGTGCCGGCACTCGTGCCCGGGCTTGGACCAGTTGCTCACCTCGTACCACTCAAGCCCCGCCTCACCGAGCAGCTCGTCGGCGAGCTCGTACTTGGTGGCCTGGTCGTCCTCGTCGGGCAGCGGCAGCAGGCCGCGACGCACCTGGGCGCCCATCTTGGTGCCCGGCTCGACGACGAGCGCGTACGCCGACACGTGCTCGACCCCCGTGGCGAGGACCGCCTCAAGCGAGGCCCGCCAGTCGTCCAGGGTCTCCCCCGGCGTGCCGTAGATCAGGTCGAGGCTCACCTCGAGCCCGGCGTCGCGCGCCCACGCCACGACGTCGGGGATGCGGCGCGGGTCGTGCGTGCGGTCGAGCGTGGCCAGCACCGAGGGAACCGCCGACTGCATGCCGAACGAGACGCGCGTGAAGCCCCCGTCGGCCAGCTCGCGCAGCGAGGCGGGGGTCACCGAGTCGGGATTGGCCTCGGTGGTCACCTCGGCGCCCTCGCCGTCGCCCGACGCCTCGGCCAGGCCCCAGGCGTCGCGGACGCCGTGCAGGATCCGCACGAGGTCCGAGGCCGGGAGCATCGTCGGCGTGCCGCCGCCGAAGAACACCGTCGAGACCGGACGCGGCGTCACCCCCGAGGCGTCCAGGACGCGGCGCGCGAGCGCGACCTCGCGCAGCGCCGTGCTCGCGTAGGAGTGCTGCGAGGCGCCGCCGCCGAGCTCGGTCGCGGTGTAGGTGTTGAAGTCGCAGTACCCGCAGCGCACCGAGCAGAACGGGACGTGGACGTAGACGCCAAAGCGGCCGCGCAGGGGCGACGGCGCGGTGGGGCGGTCGGCGACCCAGGGCGGCAGGGCGCCGTCGTCGGGCAGCGGGACGCCCTCGGGAAGCTGGGGCACGCGCCGCGCCTACTTCTTCGCCTTGGCGTCCTTGCCGCCGCCCGCGTCGCTCGACAAGGCGGCGATGAAGGCGTCCTTCGGGACCTCGACGGACCCGATGGTCTTCATGCGCTTCTTGCCCTCCTTCTGCTTCTCGAGCAGCTTGCGCTTGCGCGAGATGTCGCCGCCGTAGCACTTGGCGAGCACGTCCTTGCGCATCGCGCGGATGGTCTCGCGGGCGATGACGCGCGCGCCGACGGCGGCCTGGATGGGCACCTCGTACTGCTGGCGCGGAATGAGCTCCTTGAGCTTCGCCGTCATCTGCACGCCATAGTCGTACGCCTTGTCCTTGTGCACGATGGCGGAGAACGCGTCGACCTTGTCGCCCTGCAACAGGATGTCGACCTTGACGAGGTCGGCCGCCTGGTCGCCGGTGGGCTCGTAGTCGAGCGAGGCGTACCCGCGCGTGCGCGACTTGAGCTGGTCGAAGAAGTCGAAGACGATCTCGGCGAGCGGGAGCGTGTAGCGCAGCTCGACACGGTCCTCGGACAGGTAGTCCATGCCCTGCATCGACCCGCGGCGGTCGGTGCACAGGCCCATGACGGTGCCCACGAACTCGCTCGGAGTGAGGATGGTCGCGCGCACCACGGGCTCGCGCACCTCACGGATCTTGCCGCCGGGGAACTCGCTCGGGTTGGTCACCACCACCGTGGTGCGGTCCTCGAGGTCGACGTCGTAGATGACGTTGGGCGCCGTCGAGATCAGGTCGAGGTTGAACTCGCGCTCCAGGCGCTCGCGCACGATCTCCAGGTGCAGCAGCCCCAGGAACCCGACGCGGAAGCCGAAGCCCAGCGCGACCGACGTCTCGGGCTCGTAGTTGAGCGCCGCGTCGTTGAGCTTGAGCTTGTCCAGGGCCTCGCGCAGCGCCGGGTAGTCGCTGCCGTCGATCGGGTACAGGCCCGAGAACACCATGGGCTTGGGGTCCTCGTACCCGCCGAGCGCCGTGGTCGCCGGCTTGCTCTGGGTCGTGACGGTGTCGCCCACCTTGGACTGGCGCACGTCCTTGACACCCGTGATCAGGTAGCCCACCTCGCCGACGCCGATGCCCTTGGTCGGGATCGGCTCAGGCGAGATGACGCCGATCTCGAGCAGCTCGTGCGTGGCGCCGGTCGACATCATCGCGATGCGCTCGCGCGGGTTGAGGTTGCCGTCCACCACGCGCACGTACGTCACGACGCCGCGGTAGATGTCGTAGACGGAGTCGAAGATCATGGCGCGCGCGGCGGCTCCGGCGTCGCCCTCGGGCGACGGGATGCGCTCGACGATCCGGTCGAGCAGCGCCTCGACGCCCTCGCCCGTCTTGCCGCTCACGCGCATCACCGAGTCCGGGTCGACGCCGACCAGGCCGCCGATCTCCTCGGCGTACTTCTCGGGCTGCGCGGCGGGCAGGTCGATCTTGTTGAGGACCGGGATGATCTCCAGGTCGTTCTCCATCGCCAGGTACAGGTTGGCGAGCGTCTGCGCCTCGATGCCCTGCGCGGCGTCGACCAGCAGCACGGCGCCCTCGCACGCGGCCAGCGACCGTGAGACCTCGTAGGTGAAGTCGACGTGCCCGGGCGTGTCGATCATGTTGAGCGCGTACGGGGTCTCGCCGACCTGCCAGGGCATGCGCACAGCCTGCGACTTGATGGTGATGCCGCGCTCACGCTCGATGTCCATGCGGTCGAGGTACTGCGCGCGCATCGCGCGCGCCTCCACGACGCCCGTGGCCTGCAGCATGCGGTCGGCCAACGTGGACTTGCCGTGGTCGATGTGCGCGATGATGCAGAAGTTGCGGATCAGCTCGGGCGCGGTGGCGTTCGGCTCGATGCGCGCACGGAGATCAGGTCCGGGGATGGGCAACGCGTACTCGCTTCTTCGAGGTTCTCGGCGGGATGGGCCTCGACATTCTCCCATGCTGCGCGTCGCGCGTGGCCGCCGCTAGCGTGCCGCCATGACGCCCGCCGCGTTCCTCGCCCAGCTCGCACGCCTCCAGGGCGCCTTCGCCGCGCTCACCTCCGAGGTCGACCCCGACGCCACCGTTCCCGGGCTGGGCGGGTGGCGGGTGCGCGACCTCGTGGCGCACCTGGCCGGGATCCACCACTGGGCCGCGGGCATGGCCGTCGGCGACCGCACGCGTGATCCCGCGCTCGACGCCGCCGCCCTCGCCGCGCTCTACGCCGGGCACGCCGACGCGCTGCGCGCGACGCTCGCCGCGGCCGGACCCGACGCCGCCGCGCGCACGCTCACCGGGCCGGGAACGGCGTCGTTCTGGTTCCGCCGCCAGACGCACGAGACGCTCATCCACCTGGGGGACCTGGCCGCGGCGCGCGCGGGCGCCTGGACGCCCGAGGTGTACGACGCCGTCGCGTCCGAGGCGGACGTCGACCCCAGGCTGTGGGCCGACGGGGTCGAAGAGGTCGTGACGGTGTTCGAGCCACGCCAGGTGCGGCTCGGCCGGATGGCGCCGCTGGCGCGGCTGGTCACGCTGCGCGACGCCGCGACCGGGGCGTCCTGGACGCTCGGCGGGCACGAGGCCGGTCGGTCGCCCGACGAGACGCCCGCGGCGACCGCCACCGGCGACGCGCGCGCCCTCGACCTGGTGCTGTGGCGCCGGGTCACGCCCGCGGACGCCGGCGTCGTCGTCGACGGCGACAAGGACGCGCTCGCCGCCGCGCTCGCCGCGGGCGTCACCCCGTGACGCGTCAGGCGACGCGCGTGATGCGCACCTCGACCTGCGGCGCCGCCGGGCCGCGTCCGGCGTAGACGCCCTTGAGCGGCGGCACGTCACCGTACTCGCGCCCGCGCGCGACCACGATGTGGTCGGTGCTGACGAACCGGCGGTTGGTGGGGTCGTACCCGACCCACGCGCCCGTCCAGAACTCGACCCACGCGTGCGAGTCCCCCCGCACGGTCTCCCCGAGCGGCGCGTCACTGTTGGGGTGCAGGTACCCCGACACATACCGGGCCGGGATCCCGACGCTGCGCAGCGCCCCGATCGCCAGGTGCGCCATGTCCTGGCAGACGCCCTTGCGCGCGGCCCACGCCTCAGCGGCCGGAGTGTGCACCGCGGTCACGCCGGGGACGTACTCAAGCTGGTCGCGCACCGCCAGGCACACCGCCTCAGCGGCCTCGGTCGGGGCCAAGCCGCCCGCCGCCTCGAGCGCGAGCGCCGCGACGTCGTCGGGCGCCTCGGTGGTCGAGGTCGGCGAGAGGAACGCGGCGTGGGCGTCCAGCACGGCCTCGCCGCCCAGGTCGGACCACGACCACGTCAGCGCGGGCGCGGAGGCCGGACGGCGCTCGACGACGGACTCGGCGACGATGGTCAGCCGCTCGTGCTCGCTGAGCAGCTCGAACGCGGTGACCGCGGTGCCCCAGTAGTCGACGTACTCGTCGAACCACGTGTGGGGGCGCACGTCGACGCGCGCGCTGCGCACATGCTGGTCCTCGTCGTCGACCGGCCGCATGCGCGCCTCGTTGTAGGAGGCGCGCACCGGGCCGCCGTAGTCGAACGAGGTCGTGTGGACCACCCGCAGCACGCTCACAGCGCCTCCCCCACCCAGGACGTCGTCGCGGCGGCCAGGAAGTACCTCTCCTTGACGGCGTCGCTGGCCCGGGAGCACGCGTGCTGGACGCGCTCCATGACCTCAGGCAGCCGCTCGAGCAGGTCGTCGAGGCGCGCGTACTCCAGTTCGGTGCGCACGATGCCGAGCTCCCGGCGCGCCTCGTCGCCGGCGCCGCGGCCGGCCTCGGCCGGCTCCAGGTCGCGCAGCGCCGCGTCGGCCTGCGTGAGCGCGGCGACGATCGAGCGCGGGAACAGCCGGTCGCGCAGCAGGAACCCGGCGGCGCGGTCGTCGTCGGCGCGCCCGCGGTAGGCGCGCAGGAACGCCTCGTGGGCGCCGCACGAGCGCAGCAACGTCGTCCAGCCGGGACCGGCCACCCCGAGGCGCGCCTGCGTGGTGACCAGGCGGGCCGTCATGTCGGCGCGCTCGATCGACCGGCCCAGGATCATGAAGTGCCACGTCGCGTCACGGCTCGTTGCGGAGTCCATGATCCCTGCGACGACGGCGGCGCGCTGGCGCACCCAGGCGAAGAAGTCGTGCGGGATGAGCGCCAGCGCCATGGTCGAGACCTCGTTGCGCGTGGTGTTGAGGCACTCCCACAACTCGGTCGAGACGATCTCGCGGGCGCGCCGGGCGTTCTCGCGCGCCGAGACCAGCGACCCGGCGATCGACGACGGGTTGGCCAGGTCGCGCGCGAGCAACCGCACCACCAGTTCGCGGTCGAGGAGCTCCTCGGTCGGCGGAGCGGGGTGGTCCATGATCGCCAGGAGTGAGCGGCACGCGAGCTGCTCCTCGGCGAACGGGTCCTCCGACAGACGCTGCACATGGACGTCGAGGATGCGCGCGGTGTCGTCGGCGCGCTCGACGTACCGTCCGATCCAGAACAACGACTCGGCGATACGGCTCAGCACGGGACGGCTCCCCTCAGGTCAATCGTGGATTGCTGCTGTTGCTGCTGTTGGCTCGTGCGGACGTCGGCCGGGTTGGTGGTCAGGGGCACGCCCGCCGCCGTGACGCCGGCCGGGTGCGCGCCACGGCCGCTCTCCGACGTCGCGGGGTGCGCGGCGGCGCGTCCGCGGCGAGGACGCCCCTCAAGCACCCAGGTGTCCTTGGAGCCGCCGCCCTGCGAGCTGTTGACGACCAACTGGCCCTCGGGCAGCGCGACGCGCGTGAGCCCGCCGGGCAGCACCCACACGTCCTCGCCGTCGTTGACGGCGAAAGGCCGCAGGTCGATGTGCCGCGGACGGAACCCGCCGTCGACGAACGTCGGGGCGGTCGAGAGCTGGATCACCGGTTGGGCGATCCATCCCCGCGGGTCGGCGACCAGTCGCGCCCGCAGCGCGTCGAGCTCGGCGCGGCTCGCGTCGGGCCCCACGACGATGCCCTTGCCGCCTGAGCCGTCCACGGGCTTGACGACCAGCTCGTCGAGCCGGTCGAGCACCTCGGCGAGCGCCTCGGGCTCCTGCAGCCGCCACGTGTCGACGTTCTTGATGAGAGGCTCCTCGCCGAGGTAGTAGCGCACGAGGTCGGGCACGTAGGTGTAGACGAGTTTGTCGTCGGCGACTCCGTTGCCGATCGCGTTGGCGAGCGTGACCTGCCCCCGCCGCGCGCAGCCCACCAGGCCGGGCACACCCAGCGCCGAGTCGGCCCGGAACTGCAGCGGGTCGAGGAAGTCGTCGTCGACCCGCCGGTAGATGACGTCGACGCGACGTGGGCCCTCGGTGGTGCGCATGAACACGCGACCGGCCGAGCAGAACAGGTCGCGGCCCTCGACGAGCTCGACGCCCATGAGTCGCGCCAGCAGCGCGTGCTCGTAGTAGGCCGAGTTGTACACGCCGGGCGTCAGCACGACGACGGTCGGGTCCGGCACGCCCTCGGGCGCCGCTGCCGCCAGCGCGGCCAGCAGGCGCCGCGGGTAGTCGACGACGGGGCGCACGCGCATCGAGGAGAACAGCTCGGGGAACGTGCGCACCATGGCCTGGCGGTTGGAGACCACGTAGCTCACGCCCGAGGGGACACGCACGTTGTCCTCCAGCACGCGGTACTCGCCCGCCGCGTCGCGCACGATGTCGATGCCTGAGACGTGACAGCGCACCCCGTTGGGCGGCTCGATGCCGTGCGCCGCCCGCTTGAACTCGGCGCTCGACAGGATCAGGCGCAACGGCACCACGCCGTCCTTGACGGCCTGCTGCGGGCCGTACACGTCGGCGAGGAACGCCTCCAGGGCGCGGACCCGCTGCGCGACGCCGCGGGCCACGGTGTCCCACTCGCCCGGCTCGATGACGCGGGGCACGACGTCGAGCGGGAAGGGCCGCTCCTCGCCCGCGAAGTCGAAGGTCACGCCCTGAGCCAGGTAGGACCGGGCGAGCGCGTCGGCGCGCGCCGCCACCTCGGAGGCCGTGAGGCTCGCCAGCGTGCCGTGCACGGGCGCATACCGAGGGCGCACGCCGTTGTCACGGTCGAGCATCTCGTCGTAGGCCGCCGAGAGCGGGTAATCGTCGAACAGGTCCGCCATGGGCGCACGCTAAGGCCTGGAATGTGGCAGGCGGGTTCCCGTCGTGTTTCCGTCTCATGTCAGGGACTGCGACCGGAGTTGAGGGGGCTGTCGCGGCGCCGCTCCGTCGTCGTCGGCGTTCCGGGCGCGCGCGGGCGCGCGCCCTGGTGGCGGCGTGATCCGGCGCTGCGCGCGGACCGTAGGCTGTGCGCCGTGGCGAGTCGATGGGTGAATCTTCTGGCGGACGTGGCGCGCGCCGTTGTGTCGAACCGCACGCGCGCTGACCGACGGGCTGACGGGCGCTCTGCTGAAGGGCGCTCCGACGGGCGCGCTGACAGAAAAGGGGCGACGACGTCGGCTCGCCCCGGCCCGCGGCGGGCGTCCGCCGCCTCGCGGCCGGGCGCGAACTCCGCGGCCTCCGCCTCCCCCTCCGCCCCGGGCGCCTACCCGGGCGACTACACAGGCGCCGTCCGCGCCGAGTACGCCCCGCACCCGGACGGCGCCCCGGACCCGGGCGAGATCGTCTGGACCTTCGTGCCGTACGAGGAGAATCACACCCAGGGCAAAGACCGGCCGGTGCTGCTGGTCGGACACGACGGGCCGTGGCTGCTCGCGCTGCAGTTGACCAGCAAGGACCACGACCGCGACGCCGCGCAGGAGGCGCGCGCAGGGCGGTACTGGATCGACATCGGCTCAGGCCCGTGGGACCGGCAGGGACGCCCGAGCGAGGTCCGCCTCAACCGAGTGATCCGCGTCGACCCCGACGGCGTGCGGCGCGAGGGCGCCGTCATGCCCCGCGCCCTGTTCCAGCAGGTCGTGGCCGCGATGGCCAAGGCGCGCGGCTGACGGCTGCGCACCGCCATGCGGCGAGTCCGGGGATGGCGCCGGCGGGCGCGCACCCCTCTGGTATTGTGGGTGGCTGCGTGTCCGCCCAGGTCGGCGGGCACAGCCACAACTCCTCTCCAAGGGTTCCCCACCCCCAGTCCCGGAGTTATGGCCGCCCTCTACGACCTATCCGCTCGTTCTGTCACGTGGTTGGCAGGCGAACACACCAGGAAGTCCACCAGTGGCAAACATCAAGTCCCAGATCAAGCGCATCAAGACGAACGAGAAGGCTCGTCTGCGCAACAAGGCCGTCAAGTCGGAGCTGAAGACGTACGTGCGCCGCGTGCGCGACGCCGTCGCCGCTGGCGACAAGGAGGCCGCGACCACGGCCGTCGCCGCCGCGTCGCGCAAGCTCGACAAGGCCGTCTCGAAGGGCGTCATCCACGCGAACCAGGCCGCGAACCGCAAGTCGGCCATCGCGAAGCTGGTCAACGCGCTCTGAGCCTGACCTGACGCCCGCCCGGGCACACCACGCATGGGCGCCGCTCCCCTGGGGGTGGCGCCCATCGCTGTCCCCGGGGTACCCGCCCCCGCGCACGGGGAGGGGGCGCGGGTGGGCCCGGAGGGAACGGCTATCTCGTGGGGCGGGAGGGGCGCGCGGCGCGGGCGATCGTGAGGACCGCGGTCTCGACCGCATAGACCGGGTCGCGGCCCGCGCCCTTGACGTCGGCGTCGGCCTGCGCGACGGCGGTGATGGCGCCGGCCAGCCCCTCGGGCGTCCATCGCTGCAGGTCCTTCTGCGCGTTGCGCACCTGCCAGTCCTGCAAGCCCAGCTCGCGGGCAGTGACGGAGCCTCCGCGCAGCGCGGCGACCTTGGCCAGGGTGCGCAGACGCAGCGCGAGCGCCGCGACCAGCGGCACCGGGTCCGCCCCGGTCGCCAGGGCGTGGCGCAGCAGCGCGACGGCGCCGCCCGCGTCCCCGGCGACGGCGGCGTCGGCCACCTTGAACCCCGTGGCCTCGACGCGTCCACCGTAGTAGCGGTCGACGACGCCCACCGAGATGGTCCCCGTCGTGTCCGCGATGAGCTGCGCGACCGCGGACGCGAGTTCGCGCAGGTCGGCGCCGAGCGCGTCGAGCAGGGCGCGCACCGCCTCGGGCTCTGCCCGCCGCCGGGCGGCGCGCAACTCGCGGGCGACGAACTCAGCCTTGTCCGCGTCGCGTGTGAGGGCGTCGCACTGCAGCACGGGCGCGCCCGACCCGATGACGGCGTCGAGCATCCTCTTGCCCCGCTGGCCGCTGCCGTGGACGACGACGACGGTCGTCTCCGGATCGGGGTGCGCGACATGGTCGATCAGGTCGGCGTACAGGTCGTCGGCGCCGGCGTCGGCCGCGGTGATCACGACGACCTTCGCCTCACCGAACAGCGACGGACTCGCCGCGACCTGGAGTTGGCCGACGCCGTAGGCGGCGCCGTCCAGCACGACCTTCTCCGTCTGCGGGTCGCGCTCCCGGGCGAGCGCGACGAGTCCGTCGACGGCCCGCTCGCGCAGCAGCTCCTCGGGGCCGCGCACAAGCACCACGGGCGCGAGCGTGGGCTCGTCCCACGAGCGGACGTTGCCGGCGGGCGGACGGGCGCCCGAGCGGGCACGAGCACGGGATGCGGGAGGCACGGGCCCACTCTGCCACGGACCACCGACGCGCCCGGGCGTCCATGCGCCGCTCAGCCGCACGCCAGACCGATCTCGCCCCCGCGCACGACCAGCGCCGCCGTGCCACACCGGTCAGTGCGCACGGCCCTCGCCCCGACGCTCGCGTACAGGTCGAGCATCCGGTCGGTCGGGTGCCCGTAGGCGTTGTCCGCGCCCACGCTCACGAGCGCGACGCGCGGACGCAGCAGCCGCGCGAGCCCGGCTGACTGTGACGCCGAGCCGTGGTGGGCGACCTTGACGACATCGACGCCGTCAGCCGGCCCGATGCTCCCCGCGGCCCGCAGCGAGGTGAGCAGCGTCTGCTGGCCGTGCTCCTCCAGGTCGCCGAGCGCGATGACCTCAAGGCTCCCGCCCGGGCCCTGCGCCGTGAGCCCGAGGACGAGGCTGGCGTCGTTGGCGCCGTCGCCCTCCGCTGATTCGCCCGCGACCGCGGCGGGCGGGCCGCCCGCGCCGACGCCCGCGGACAGGACGCTGACCTCGACGCGCCACTCCCCCTCGCCCCAGGTCTGGGCCTCACCCTGGTCCGGGACCCGGCGCGGAACGCCGGCGCGATCCAAGAGGCGCTGAGAGTGGCGCGCGTTCGCGGCCGGCTCGTCGAGCGGGGACACCCATGCGGCGCCCACCTCACGCCCCGCGAGCACGCCGGCGAGGCCCCCGACGTGGTCGAGGTGGTGGTGCGTCAGCGCCAGCAGGTCGACTCGCGTCACCCCGAGCCGGTCGAGGCAGCGCCCCGCCGCGTCGCCCTCGGGTCCGACGTCGACGACGATGGCCGCCGTCGGTCCGGTGCGCACCACGAGCGCGTCGCCCTGCCCGACGTCGCAGGCCACGACCTGCCAGCCCGCCGGAAGGCCGCCTCCGCCCACGCCGACGCGCACCACCGCCGTCGTCGCGCCGGCGACCACGAGCGCCACCGTGGCGAGCGCCGCCAGCAGCCGCCGGTCCCCGCGGGTCAGCGCGCCGTGGCGCAGCCGCGCGAGCGTCGCGCGACCACGCCTGTGCGCGCCGCGCCGCGCACGCACGACCCCGTCGGACCAGGACCGTGGCCAGCCCTCGGCGGGTGCGCGGGCCAGCACCGGAGCCAGCACGGCGGCGCTCGCCGCGAGCAGGCCGAGCGCGCCGGGCACGCCCCCAGGCCACGGCAGCAGCGCGCCGGGCAGGGCGGCGCACCACTGAGCCACACCTGCGATCCACCAGGTCGCGCCACTGGCCAGCCATGCGAGCGCGTGCGCGCCCCATGCCCACCACGGCGCGGCCAGCGTCGCGGCGAGCCCGAGCAGGGTCGCGGGCGCCACAGCCGGCGCAGCGAGCAGGTTGGCGAGCGCCGACGTCGTCGGCAGCGCGGGCGACAGCAGGACGAGCACGGGCCCGCACGCGACCTGTGCCGCGATCGGCACGGCGAGCGCGAACGCGAACGCTCTGCCCAGCCACGGCTCCAGTCGCCGCAGGAGTGGCGGCGCGAGCAGCACGAGCCCGGCGGTCGCCGCGCACGAGAGCGCGAAGCCGAACGAGCGCGCGAGCCACGGATCGGCGCACAGCAGCACGGCGACGCATGCCGCGAGCGCCGGAACGGAGCTCGCGGGCCGGCGCAGCACGAGGCCGATGAGCGTCACCGCGCACATGGCCGCGGCACGCTGCACGCTCGGCTCGGGCCGCACCAGCAGCACAAACCCCGCCCCGACGAGCGCGACGACGGCGATCCGGACCGACCGCGGGGCACGCGCCGCCCCTGCGCAGGCCGTGACGAGGGTGAGCACGATCGCGAAGTGGCCGCCGGACACCGCAGTCAGGTGCGTGAGCCCGGTGGTCCGGAAGGCGTCCGCGAGGTCTGTGGGCAGGCGCGAGGTGTCTCCCACGGCCATGCCCGGCACGAGCCCCCGCGCTTGCGCCGACAGGCCCTCGGTGACGTCGAGCAGCCCCGCGCGCATCGCGTTGGTCGCCCGCACCACGGCGGGCGGCGACCGGGTCACCTCCGCGACCTGGGCCGTGGCCCGCGCGGCCTCCGCGGCGCCCACCGGCGCAGGCGCGAGTCGTGCCCGGACGACGACTCGCGCGCCGTACGGCGGCGCGTCCTGCGATGTCGTCACGGCCACCCGGCCCCGCGCGGCCGAGGTCACGGCGCGCGCGGTGAGCGTGTCGGCGGCGAGCGCCCACGTCTGTCCACGGCCGAACGCCGCCGGGCTCCCGTCGGCGACGACCCGTCCCGTCAGCACGACGTCGCAGCGGTCCGCCGCGAGCGCCTCAAGGGTTGCCGCGCCCGCAGCGCGGACGTGGACCGAGAGAGCGACCGCCGTGACGGCCGCGAGGATCAGGAGCAGGTGCGCGGACGCCGTCCGCGCACGGCACGGCCCGAGCGCCCCGCTTGACGGCGCCACTCGACGCACCCTCGCTCCCGGCACCAGCCGATGCGCCCTCGCTCCCGGCTCCGCCCGACGAGCCCTCACCAGCTCGGTGGCCGCCGTGAGTCCGAGCGCGAGCGCCGCGACGAGGGACGCCGCGACCACGACCGTTCGCAGGGCTGCGCCGGGGTCGGCGCGCGCGATCCCGGTCAGCGCCCATGCGGTGGCCCAGGCCCCGAGCGCCGTCGGGGCCAGGCGGAGGTCGACCTTCACACGGTCACCTGGTCGCGGAGCCCAGCCAGCAGGGCGGGTCCGATGCCGGAGACCTCGTCGAGCTCGTCCACCGAGGCGAACGCTCCGTTCTGCTCGCGCCACGCGATGATCCGGGCCGCGAGCGCGGGGCCGATGCCGGGCAGCGTGTCGAGCGTCGCCTCATCGGCCGTGTTGAGGTTGACGAGTCCCCCGTCTGATGGCGCGAGGCCGCCCCCGTCGGACGGAGGTCCCGACGTGGGCGGCGCGAGCATCTCGCCCGGCGCGGGCACCCGCACCTGCTCGCCGTCGACGAGGGGCCGGGCGAGGTTGACGGCGGCGAGGTCGGCGTTGTCGCTGGCCCCTCCCGCGGCCGCGACGGCGTCGGCGACGCGCGACCCTGCGGGCAGGGTCACGACGCACGGCTCGCGCACTTGCCCGACGACGTCGACGACGACGCTCGCCGCGGGCGCGTCGCCGGGAGATGCGGCGTCCGGCGAGGGGAACGCGGTGGACGGGGCCGGGTACGCGGCGTCCCCTGGCGCATCGGGCTCCGCGGTGGTCTGGCCTCCTGCCGTCCCCAGTGTCTCGACGCCGGATCGCGGCCACGAGACGACGGCGGCGCCGACGCCCAGGAGGAGAACCGCGCAGACCGCGACAATCGCCGTCCGTGGACGCAGCGCCCATCGCCTCGCGCCGGCGTGCTCCAACTCGGACTCGGCCCCTCCAGGCACGTGACCCTGAAGCGCCGCATACGCGGCCGCCGCCTGGCGCGCCGAGGCCGTGACCGCGCGGCGGTCGGCGAGGCGGGCACGCAGGTCGTCGGCCAGATCGGCGCGCGGGGCCTCGGCGAGATCGGCGCGGACATCGGCGAGATCGGGCGCAGCGCCGCCGGGGTCGGGCTCCGGCGCGTCCCGGCGGCTGATGTCGGTGTCCTGGCCGGTCTGCCGCGCGGCCCGCAGCCGCCCGAGCGCCGCCCCGTACGGTCCCTCGTCCCACTCGCTCACGGCCGCGACGCTAGGCCGACCCCGCCGCCCCGTCGGCCGGCGCCACGGCGCCTGTGGACGACGTCGGCCCAGAACGGCCTGGGGACCGCCTCAGTGCGTGTGGCCGCCGAGCTCCACCACGACGACGGCGACGGCTCCCGGGCCTGCGTGCGTGCCGAGCACCGCGCTCACGGGCGTCACGACGGGCTCCACGCCGAGCCGTTCGCGCAGGCTCGCCGCGGCCGCGCCAGCGCGCTGCGCCGCGCCGAGGTGGTGCACGGCCACGCCAGGGCGGTCCATCCCGGCGGCGTGCTGGACGGCGAGGTCCAGCATGCGTTCGAGCGCCGCGGCGCGGGTGCGCACGCGTTGCGCAAGGCGCACCTCACCGCCCTCGATCGTGAGAATCGGCCGGACCCCGAGCGCCGTGCCGAGCGCGGCAGCGCCCGCCGACAGGCGCCCCCCGCGCCGCAGGTGGTCGAGTGAGTCGACGAGGAAGAGGGTCCGGCTCGACGCGGCGACCTGCGCCGCCCGCGCGGCCACGTGCTCGGCGTCCTGCCCCTGCGCGGCGCACTCGGCGGCGGCCTGCGCCGCGAACCCGAGGCCCATCGCCACCGTCTGGGTGTCGACGGTGCGCACGGCGAGCATGGCCCGCTGACCGGCGCGCGCGGCGGCGTCGACCGTTCCCGAGATCCTGCCGGACAGGTGCACCGAGACGACCGCCCGCGCGCCGTCCTGTGCCAGGCGGCGGTAGACGTCGGCGAAGTCCGCGGGGGGCGGCTGCGACGTCGTCAGGCGGGCGCCTGACGCGATGAGGTCCGCGACCTGCGCCGGCGTGATGTCGATCCCCTCGCGCAGTTCGCTGTCGGGCGTCAGCACGCGCAGCGGCACGACGACGGGGCCGCCCGCCGCGCCGTCGGGCTCGTCGGCCGACGGCGGCAGGCAGGCGGTGGAGTCGGTGACGACGCGGACGGCAGGCGACGGCGCGACCGGCGCGACCGGCGCGGGCGCCTGGGCGCGTCGCGGGGACGTGTGCGGAAAGAGCTGGGTGAGACGCATGGCACGGCCACCCTAACGAGTCTCCACCAGGCAGCGCCCGCACCTGCGCGCTAGGTTGCGCGCATGCCGGAGCCACACGAGGACAAGGTCTCGACGAGCGCTGAGATCGCGGCGCTGCGCGCGGCCGCCGCGCAGGCGGCCGCTGATGCGGCGGAGGCGAGAGCGGCGGCGGCGCAGGCCGCGCTCGCCGCGGCCGAGGCCGCCGAGGCCGCCGATGCGGCCGATGCGGCCGAGGCCGCCGAAGCGACGCAACCGACCGCCGCCGCTCTCGACGGCTACGCCGCGCAGGTCGCCGCGGCCTACGCCGCCCCGGGCGGCGCGCTCCCGCTCGGCGCCCTGCTCGACGGCGAACCCGGCGCCGCGCCCACGCCGCACCCTGACGTCCAGGTGGGCTTCGCGCTGTCGACGCTCAACCGCCACGGCCTGGTCGCAGGCGCCACCGGCACGGGCAAGACCAAGACGCTTCAGGCCATGGCGGAGGGCCTCTCGCTCGCCGGCGTGCCGGTGTTCCTCGCCGATGTCAAGGGCGACCTGTCGGGGCTCGCGGTCCCGGGCGCGGTGAGCGACGCCGTCGTCGATCGCGCGCGCAGCGTCGGGCAGGCATGGGCGGCGACGTCGTTCCCGGTCGAGTTCTACTCGTTGGGCGGGCTGGGGTCTGGCGTGCCGATCCGCACTACCGTCACGGACTTCGGACCGCTCCTGCTGAGCAAGGTGCTGGGCCTCAACGACACGCAGGAGAGCTCGCTCGGCCTCGTCTTCCACTGGGCCGACCAGCAGGGCCTCGCGCTGCTCGACCTCAAGGACCTGCGCGCCACCATCGCCTACCTCGTCTCGGACGAGGGCAAGGCGCACCTCAAGGGCATCGGCGGCCTGTCCGCGGCGACGGCGGGCGTCATCCTGCGCGAGATCGTCGCGCTCGAGGCGCAGGGCGGCGACGTGTTCTTCGGCGAGCCCGCGTTCGCGACGGCGGACCTGCTGCGCACCGCAGCGGACGGGCGCGGCGTCATCTCGGCGCTCGAGCTGCCCGAACTGCGGGACCGGCCCGCGCTGTTCTCGACGTTCCTCATGTGGCTGTTGGCCGATCTCTTCCAGGAGCTGCCCGAGATCGGCGACCCGGACAAGCCACGCTTGGTGTTCTTCTTCGACGAGGCCCACCTGCTGTTCACGGGCGCGAGCAAGGACTTCCTTGAGCAGGTCACCCAGACCGTGCGCCTCATCCGCTCCAAGGGCGTGGGCGTCTTCTTCGTCACGCAATCCCCCAAGGATGTGCCTGCGCAGGTGCTGGCCCAGCTCGGCAACCGTGTCCAGCACGCACTGCGCGCCTTCACGCCTGACGACGCCACCGCGCTGCGGGCGGCCGCGCGCACCTTCCCGCACTCGCCCTATGACCTGGAGCGGCTGTTGCAGTCCCTGGCCACGGGCGAGGCGGTGGTGACCGTACTGACCGAGCGGGGCGCGCCCGCTCCCGTCGCGTGGACGCGCGTGCGCGCTCCGCAGGCGTCCATGGACCCGGCGCCCGCCGCGACGCTCGACGCCGTCGTCGCCGCCTCGCCCGGCCAGGCGCGTTACGGCAGCGCCGTCGACAACGAGTCGGCGTTCGAGCTCCTCCAGGTGCGCGTCCAGCAGGAGGCCGCGGCGCGCGAGGCGGCCGCCGCCGCGAAGGCCGCCGCGAAGGCCGCGGCCAAGGCCGAGGCGGACGCCGCGGCCGCGCGCGAGCGGGCCGCGCGCCAGGAGCAGGCCGACTTGGCGCGGATGCGCGCACGCCTGGAGCGCGAGGCCGCCACACAGCGGTCGAAGACGTCCGGCGGGTCGCGGTCCCGCGCGGCGAGCCCGCTCGACTCACTCCTCAAGACCGCGGGCAACACCCTCGCACGCGAGATCACGCGGTCGATCTTCGGCACGCGCCGCCGCTGACCGGACAGCGCGACGGCGCCGCACCCCGCGCAGGGTGCGGCGCCGTCGTCGTCGACTCAGCCCTCGATGGGCATCGGGTCCACGTGCCAGATGCGGTCCAGGTAGTCGCGCATCGAGCGGTCGGAGGAGAAGAACCCGCTGCGGGCCACGTTGAGCACCGCCGAGCGGCTCCACGCGTCCTGGTCGCGGTAGGCCGCGTCCACGCGCTCCTGTGCGTCCATGTAGGACTGGTAGTCGGCCAGCACCATGAACCGGTCCTCGTAGAGCAGGTTCGAGACGATCGGCTCGAACACGCTGCGGTCGCCGCCCGAGAACTCGCCGGAGGCGATGAGGTCGAGCGCGTGGCGCAGCGACGGGTTCTGCTCGTAGTGCGCCGACGGGCGGTAGCCCGCCTCCTGGATCGCGCTCGCCTCGGGCTCGGTCAGGCCGAACAGGAAGAAGTGGTCGTCGCCCACGAGCTGGCGGATCTCGACGTTCGCGCCGTCGTCGGTGCCCACGGTCAGGGCGCCGTTGAGCGCGAACTTCATGTTGCCCGTGCCGGACGCCTCCTTGCCGGCGAGCGAGATCTGCTCCGACAGGTCCGCGGCGGGGATGAGCGTCTCGGCGACCGTGACGTTGTAGTTCGCCGGGAACGCCACGCGCAGCGCCTGCGACACGACGGGGTCCGCGTTGACGCGGGCGCCGACGTGGTTGATGAGCGCGATGATCTCCTTGGCCATCTTGTAGCCCGGGGCGGCCTTGGCGCCGAAGACGACAGTGCGGTGCACCGCCGAGGCCGGGTCGAGCTCGCCCGTGCGCAGCTTGTCGTACGTCGAGACGACGTGCAGCACCTTGAGCATCTGGCGCTTGTACTCGTGCAGTCGCTTGACCATGACGTCGAGCATCGTGTCGGGGTCGATGACGATGCCGTCACGCCGCGCGAGCAGGTCGACCAGGCGATGCTTGTTGGCCTGCTTGACCTCGCGGAACTTGGCGCGGAAGGCGGCGTCGTCGGCCAGCGGCTCCAGCTCGCGAAGCCGCTCCAGGTCGGTGGCCCACCCGTCGCCGATGGCCTCGGTGATGAGGGCCGACAGACCCGGGTTGGACAGGCGCACGAACCGGCGCGGGGTCACGCCGTTGGTCACGTTCGTGAACTTCTCGGGCCACAGGTCCGCGAAGTCGGTCAGCACCTTCTCGCGCAGCAACTGGGAGTGCAGCTCGGCGACGCCGTTGATCTTCGACGTGCCGACGCTCGCCAGGAACGCCATGCGCACGGCGCGCTCGGGGTGCTCGGCGATGATCGACATGCGGCGCACCAGCATCTCGTCGTCGCCGTAGCGCTCGCGCACCTGGGCGAGGAACTCGTCGTTGATGCGGTAGATGATCTCCATGTGCCGCGGCAGCAGCCGGGACATGAGCTCGACGGGCCACACCTCAAGCGCCTCGGGCAGCAGCGTGTGACAGGTGTAGGCGAAGCACTTGCGGGTGATCTCCCACGCCTCGTCCCACGCCAGACCCTTGAGGTCGACGAGGATGCGCATGAGCTCGGGGATCGCGATCACCGGGTGGGTGTCGTTGAGCTGGAAGGTGATGCGCTCGGGCAGGCGACGCAGGTCGAAGCCCTCGCCGAGCAGCCGCTCGATGTAGTCGTGCAGCGACGCCGCGACGAAGAAGTACTGCTGCTGCAGGCGCAGCTCCTTGCCCTGCGGGGTCGAGTCCTCGGGGTAGAGGACCTTGGTGATGTTCTCGGCGAAGGTCTGGGCGCGCACCGCGGCGGCGTAGTCGCCGTAGTTGAAGATCTTGAGGTCGAACGCGCGGGTGGCGCGGGCGCTCCACAGGCGCAGCGTGTTGACGCGGCCGTTGAGGTAGCCGGGGACCATGTAGTTGTAGGGGATCGCCAGGACGGACCAGCCGGGCGTCCAGGTGGTGCGCTCGACGCCGTTGACCGTCGTCTTCTCGGTGTGGCCGCCGAAGGCGATCTCGACCTCCTGCTCGGGGCGGGCGATCTCCCACGGCGAGCCGTGGTCGAGCCACGAGTCGGGCTCCTCGACCTGGCGGCCGTCGACGAAGGTCTGGCGGAAGATGCCGTACTCGTAACGGATGCCGTACCCGATGGCGGGGATGTTCATGGTCGCGAGGGAGTCGATGAAGCACGCGGCCAGGCGCCCGAGGCCGCCGTTGCCGAGGCCCGGCTCGACCTCGGCGGCGCGCAACTCGTCGAGGGACAGCCCGAGGCTGGCCAGGGCCTCCTGGGCGATGTCCTCCAGGCCCGAGGCGATGAGCGCGTTGTCGAGCTGGCGGCCGAGCAGGTACTCGGCCGAGAGGTAAGCGACGCCGCGCACGGGCTGGCGGTACTGCTGCGTCACCGTGCGGTTCCACCGCGACATCAAGTACGCGCGTGCGGTCCGGGCCAGCGCGAGGTACTTGTCGTCGACGGAGGCGCGCTCCAAGGTCGTGCCCTGCGTGTAGGTGAGCTCGCGCAGGTACTGCCGCACGAAGCCCTCGACGGTGTGTTCCGGGGTGGCGATAGGGGGGGTCGTCTCGGTCACAGAACGACCCTACAAGCCGGTGCCGCACCCGGCACTGGCTGGGCAGGTTCCGCCGCGCGACGCAACGCGTGGTGGCGTCTGCCTGGTCGAACACCCCGCGCGCGAGCCCGCCGCGCGCCCCCGGTCGCGGGCGCGCGGCTGTCGCTCAGCGCGCGGCGGCGGGCGGGCCCGCGGCGCCCGACGTGACCGCCGCGCGGTGGCCGTCCTCGTCGGCCAGGCCCACGACGGCGCGCGCCCGCGAGCGCCCCGAGGCGTCCTTGGTCACCACGTACGAGGCGTCGACGTGCGGCTCCAGGGCGCTGACCTTGTCGTTGGGCGCGCCCACCACGAGCTGGAAGCCGAGCCCGCGCCAGGCGCCGACGGCCCGGCCCGAGAACTGCGCGTCGGCCTTGATGAGGGCCTCGTCGAGCAGGACGGGCGCGTAGCGGGGCCGCTCGGCTCCCGCGTCGCCGAGCTGGTAGCGCAGCGCGGCGCCGACGATGAACGCGACGAGCTCTTGGGACTCGCCGCCCGACTTCTCACCGATGTGGTCGTACAGGGCGACGTGCGCGCCGGCCAGGTCGACCTTCTCGGCCGACAGCCGCACGTGGCGGCGCACGTCGATGAGGTCGGCGCGGTCGGGGGCGCCCGGCCGCAGGCGGTCGATGAGGCGCGCCATGCGGGCGTACCGGGCCTCGCGATCGGCGTCGCTCGCCTGGGACGACAGCAGCTCGCGCACGTCGCGCAACTCGCGGCGGAACCGGGAGACGAGCGCGGACTGGACGGGGCGCGCGTCGATGCGCAGGCGATGGTCGTCGTCGGCGAAGGGCAGGTCGGCGAGGATGCGGTTGACGGGGTCGATGCGCTCGGTGATCTCGCGCAGCGACCGGGAGATGGTGCGCTCCAGGTCCGTCAGGTCATCACCCGACATGCGCAGCAGGCTGCGGCGCCAGTCGGCCTCGAGCTCGTGCAGCCGGTCGGTCTCCAGCGTCGTGAGCACGCGCTCGTAGTCCGCGTACGACTCGTCAGGGTCGGCGCCGAGGTTGGGGTCGTCCCACTGGCGCTTGAAGCCCTCGAACGCCGCCCTCAGCGCGTCGCGATGCGTCTCGACGGCGGTCGCCGCGGTCTCGCGGTCGTGCCGCAGGCGTTCTGCGGCGCGCGAGACGACGGCGTCGAACGCGGCGAGCGCGGCCTGCGGGTCCTCGCTCTCCCGCGAGCCGCCGACGCCGTCGCCGCCCGCGGCGGGCGCGTCGGCCAGCACCTCGTCGAGGTAGGCGCGCTGACGCTCGTCGACGCCCTCGCCCCGGTCCGCGGCGGCGTCGAGCACGCGCTGGGCGGCGTCGACGTCGTCGGTGACCTGCTCCCATCGGGCCTGCAGCTCAGCGGCCAGGCCCTTGGCGAGGCCGAGGTCCTGCGTCAGCGCGTCGACGCGGGCGTCGACCTCGCCGGCGCGCGAGCGCAGGTCGTCGAGGTCGGGGTGCTCGGCGCGAGCCTGGTCGATGACGTCACGCCAGCGTCGGCACGCGTCCTGCGCCGCCTCGACGTCGACGGCGTCCCAGGTGAGCTCGACGACGACGCGCGCCGCCGCGGCCTGGTCCTCGACCGCGTCGAGCCGCAGCGCCGCCCCCCGGAAGGCCTCGGCCGCGGCGCGCAGCACGGTTGTGGCGGACTCGATCTCGCGGTCGAGCTCGGCCAGGCGACGGGCGTTGGTGAAGCCGAGCACGTTGGCGCGCCCGCGCCCGCCGTGCGCCCCGCGAGACCCCTCGGAGGTCTGGCCCGCGCGGGTCAGCGCCTTGGCGTGCCGGGACAGCTCGTCGGGCGAGTCGACGCACGTGAACGCGAACCGCTCGGCGAGGCGCTCGCGCAGCCAGCCCTCGAACGGGCCGCCCGCGTGGTCGAGGCGCCCCGGCAGCGTCGCCGGGTCGGGCCGCGACTGGCTCACGACGCCGGTGGGCACGCCCTCGAAGCGCAGCCGCACCGCGGACGGGACGGCGTCGATCGCGGAGCGGAACCGGTCCAGGTGCGCGGCGTCGAGCAGGAGCGTCGTCGCGAACGCGCCGAGGGCCAGGTTGAAGGCCTCGCGCCACGGCTCGTGCTCGGTGCGGACCTCGACCAGCTCGGCGACGAACGGTAGGTCGTCGACGTCGAGGCCCGCGGCGTGCGCCAGCGCCACGCGGGCGCGGTGCAAGGGCTCGGGGACGTTGCCGTGGCGCGCGGCCAAGGCCTCGCGCTCGGCGGTCACCTCTGCCAGGTCGCGCTCGGCGGCGACCTGGGCGTCACGCGCCCGGTCGCGCGCCTCGAAGGCGGCATGCCGGTCCTGGTGGTCGGCGAGCCGCACCTGGGCCGCGGCCACGATGCGGTCGAAGTCGGCCTTGCCTGACACGCTCGTGCCGAGCACCTCGAGCGCGCCGTCGAGGCGCCCGCGCCGCTTGCGCGCCTCGGCGAGCGCGGCCTCGGCGCGCGAGCGCTCACCCTCGGCCTGGTGCAGCCGCTCGCCGCCCGCGGCCCACAGCTGGGCCCGGATCGCGTCGAGTTCGGCCTTGCCGCCCTTGACCGCCGCATCCAGGTCGCGCACACGGTCGGAGGCGGCGCGCGATTGGCGGCGCACGTCGTCCTCGAGCGCGCGCAGCAGCACCGCGCGCCGCTCGGCGCGCCACAGCCCGAGCGGAGAGTCGTCGCCCGTCCCGCCGTCGCCCGACGCCGAGCGCGTGACGCCGTCGACGACGGCCAGCCGATCGCGTGCGGCGTCGACCGCGGCGCGATGGGCGCGGATGGGCGCGAGCGTTCGCACCTGCTGCTGCGCGGTGAGCATCTGCTCGCGTGTGCCGGCGAGCTCGTCGAAGTGCTCGACGACGACGTCGGCCTTGGCGAGCGTCTCGGGCTCCTCGAGCACCATCGACTTGTACAGGGCGTCGACCGTGGTGATTTGCTGGCCCGCCTGGATGCGCGCGAGCAGGCCCACGGCCTTGTCCCCGCCGCCCGCGGCGCCGATGCCCAGGGTCGAGTACAGCCGGGCCGCGAACTCGCGGTCGGTGTCGAAGCAGGTGAGCCCCAGCGCCGTCAGGCTCGCACGCGCGAAGCGCTGCTCGGCCGCTGGAGCCAGCCCGCGCAGGGCGAACGGCCCGGCGACCGTCGCGCGGACCGCGGTCAGCGCGTCCATGGTGGTCGCGCCCGCGGGCACGTACCAGGCGCGGATCGCGGTGAGCTCGCCACCCGACTGGTCGGCCCAGGTCATCGCGATCGCGGTCCACGTGTCGCGGCCGTCACCGCGCAGCACGCGCTCACGCGTGCCGTCCGCGGTGCGCGACTCGTCGAGCTTGCCGCGCGCGTACGAGATGACGTTGCGCTGGTCCTTGCCGCGAGGCCGGCCGACGACGCCGCCGTTGGACGCGCCGTTGAACGGTGTGGTGTGCGGCATGAGCAGCGCGATGTAGGCGTCCATGAGCGTGGACTTGCCCGAGCCCGACCCGCCCGCGAGCAGCGTCGCGGTCGAGGCCAGGCGCACGCGGTGCGGCCCGTCGTAGCCGCCCCAGTTGACCACCTGCAGGTCCCGGGCGACCCACTGCTGCCCCGTGGAGGCCGCCGGGATGAGCCCGAAGAGGGTGTCGACCATCGTCATTCGTCGTCCTCCTCGTCATCGTCGCCATCGCCGCCGGCTGCGACGACGCCGAGCCCGTCGGGGCCGGGGCCGTCGGGCGAGACTCCCCCGGCGCGCAGCCACGCGGCCAGCTCGGCGAGCTTGTCGATCGGCAGCACCACCTCCACCAAGGCGGTGACGCGGTAGCGCCCGGGCGCCTCCTCCACGAGGAAGCCCTCGGTCACGAGCTTGGCGATCGCGGCGCGCACCTCGCGCTGGCGCAGCGCGCGGTTCGTCTCGGCGGGGTCGAGATAACTGAGCACCCACTGCTCAAGCTCCTCCGCGTCGACGCGCGCCGCCGTCTGCCCCGCGCGGGACTCCTGCTGGTGCAGCGTGCGCAGCTGGACCAGCAGCACCGTCTCGACACGGGTGTACGCCTCGTCGCGCAGCAGGATCGGGATGTCGACCTCGCCCGTGCGCACCTGCCGCTTGTAGGCGATGCCGCGGTCGCGGTCGACCACGAGCGTGACGAACAAGTCGTGCAGCCGGGACTCGATGACCGTCTGATGCTCCAGCAGCGCCCTCCACCGCTCGGGCGTGCGCTCTGCCGACAGGTGGCGGCGGCGCAGCAGGTCCACGAGCACGACCCGGGCGGCCGGGTCGAGCGTGCCGGTGTCTCCGGCGAACAGCTCGACCGGGTCGGACTCCATCGCGACGGGCTCGATGAACCCGTCCTGCTCGGCGCCCACCTCGGCGTCGACGTCGGTCATTGGTCCCCTTCGGTGTGATCGTCGTGTTCGCCCTGGTCGGCGCCACTCGGCTCGGGCCCGCGGGTCAGCGCGACCCCCTCGAACGCGAGCCGCCGCCGGGTGCCGTCGGGGCGCACGGCCTCGACGACGGCGACCTCGTCGCGCTCGACCAGCCCATGGCGCGCGCCGAGCTCCAGCAGGCCCACGAGGTCGACGGGGCGGCGCAGCCCGTCGTCGGCGCCCGAGAACACCGCGGCGACGTCCACCGGGCCGCCGTCGGCGTCCGCCTGCGCGAGCAGCGCCGCGAGCTGCGGGTAGCGCGGCCCGCCCCACGCCTGCGCGTGCTCCAGCGACGGCTCGTCGCCGTCGTCGTCCCACTCCGCGAGCGGCTGCGGGCCGTCGGCCGGGCGCAGGTCCGCGAGCGTCGTGCGCAGCCGCCCGACGCCGGCGCGCGGCAGGCGGCGCAGCGGGTCGACGGGCTGCGCGCGCCGCGTCGTCGGCATCCACGCCCCGAGCCCCGCGATGACGTCGCGCAACAGGTCGTCGACCTGCCGGTCGCGCAGCGGATCGTGGTGGCGCACCTGCGTCGTGATGACGCGCGACGCCTGCCGCTGCGCCGTGAGCACGTCGACGAAGCCCTGCTCGATGCGCTGTGTGATGGCGTGCAGCTCGGCCCGCTGCCGCTGCGGCAGCCGGGACGCGAACGGGTGCCGCACGATGAGGTCGAGGCAGTCGGCGAGCTGGTCCAGGCGCTGCGGGTCGTCGAGCAGACGCCGGGCGCCGGCGAACGCGCGACCCTCCGCGGTCGCGTCCATGAGGTGCTCGGCGCGGTCCAGGTAGTCGCGCAGCACCTCGCCGGTGGGACGCTCGTCCTGCCGCAGGGCCGTGACCGTCTCGCGCTGGATCGACCGGATCGACTCGGCGACGCGCGCGAAGTCCGCGGGCAGCTCGCGCACGAGCGCCAGCACGTTCTCGGCCGCCTCGAGCAGCTGCTCGTCGTCGACCGGCTCAACCACGCCGTCGCGCTCGAGCCGCGCACGCTCGGTCTCGCGCACCTCGATCTCGCGCGTCAGCCGGGCGATGCGCGCGAGCGCGTCGGGGTTGGCGTCGTCGGCCAGCCGCTCGACGGCCTCCAGCAGCGTGAGCACGCGCGAGCGCGTCACCCGAGCGTGCCCTCCCCCGGCGCGCCCCGCGACGTCCAGGGCGCCGACCGCGTGCGCGGACAGCCGGTAGGTCTCCCCGCCCTCGCCCCGTCCCGCCGCGGGCGCGCCGGCGTCGCGGGCGTCGTCGGCCTGGCGCACCAGCCAGCCCGCCTCGACCCACCATCGGCACAGCTCGCGCGCCGGGCGGTCGGGCAGGTCGTCGTATCCGGCCGCGCGCAGCTGGGCGATCGCGTCGGCGATCTCGGTGTGCGCGTCGGCGACCTGCACCACCGCGCGGTCGGGGCGGAACACGCTCGACAGCAGCGCGACCACCAGCGGCGCGTCGCGCTTGTGCAGCAGCGCGAGCATGGGGCTGCGGAACGCGCGCAGCACCCCCGTGTAGGAGCCTTCGATGCGATTCATGGACGCTTGTCGACCGCGTCCCTAGACGACGATGTTGACCAGCTTCGGGGCGCGCACGATCACCTTGCGCACCGGCTTGCCGTCCATCGCCTTGACCACGTTCGGCTCGGCGAGGGCAGCGGCCGAAAGCTCGTCGTCACCGATCGACGGGGACACCTCCAGGCGCCCGCGCACCTTGCCCTGCACCTGCACCACGCAGGTCACGGTCTCCTCGACCAGGTAGCGCGGGTCGGCCACCGGGAACGGCTCGTACGCCAGCGACTCGGGGTGCCCCAGCCGTTCCCACAGCTCCTCGGCGATGTGCGGCGCGAGCGGCGCGACCATCTGCACCAGCGGCTCGACGGCGGCCCGCGGGACCGAGTCCAGCCCCGTCAGGTGGTTGTTGAGCGTGATCAGCTTGGCGATGGCCGTGTTGGGGCGCATGCCCCGCATCTCGGCCGTCACGTCGGCGATGGTGCGGTGCAGCGCGCGCAGCGTCTCGTCCGACGGCGCGGCGTCCGTGACGGTCACCTCGCCCGTCTCCTCGTCCACGACGTTGCGCCACAGGCGCTGCAGGAACCGCTGCGAGCCCACGACGTCACGCGTGTTCCACGGCCGCGACAGGTCCAGCGGGCCCATCGACATCTCGTACACGCGGAAGGTGTCAGCGCCGTACGCCTCGTACATCTCGTCGGGCGTCACGACGTTCTTGAGGGACTTGCCCATCTTCCCGTACTCGCGCGTGACCGGCTGGCCCTGCCAGGTGTAGACGCTGCCCCCGTCGGCGCCCGCCTCCTCGACGACCTCGGCCGCAGGGACGGGGAACCCGTGGGCGTCGCGGAACGCGTAGGCCTGGATGTAGCCCTGGTTGAACAGGCGCCCGAACGGCTCGGCCGAGCTGACGAAGCCCAGGTCGTGCAGCACCTTGTGCCAGAACCGCGCGTACAGCAGGTGCAGCACGGCGTGCTCGACGCCGCCCACGTACAGGTCGACACCGCCCGCGGGACCCGATGTCGGGTTGTGGCGCGGGCCGAGCCAGTACTCGTCGAGCGCCGGGTCGACGACGGCCCCGGCCGCCGGGCCCGAGTTGGTCGGGTCGAGGTAGCGCAGGTAGTACCAGCACGAGCCCGCCCAGTTGGGCATGGTGTTGGTGTCGCGGCGGTAGCGCTTGGGCCCGTCGCCCAGGTCGAGCGTGACCTCGACCCACTCGGCGTTGCGCCCCAGCGGCGCCTCGGGCTCGGAGTCCTTGTCCTCGGGGTCGAACGTGCGCGGGGAGTAGTCGGGCACGTCAGGCAGGTCGACGGGCAGCAGCGACTCGGGCAGCGCGACCGGGCGCTCGTCCTCGTCCCACAGGATGGGGAACGGCTCGCCCCAGTAGCGCTGGCGGCTGAACAGCCAGTCGCGCAGGCGGTAGGTCGTCGTGCCCGCGCCGACGCCGTGCTCCTCGAGCCACGCGGTGGCGCGGGCCTTGGCCTCGGCGACGCCCAGGCCGTTGAGCACCAGGTCGCGGGCGGGGATGTCGCCGGCGTCGGGCGCGGGGCTGTTGATGGCCACACCGTCGCCGGTCCACGCGGCGTCGATGCCCTCGGGCAGGCCACCCTCGGGCGCGACGGTGTAGACCACCGGCAGGTCGAACGCGCGGGCGAACGCGTAGTCACGCTCGTCGCCGCCAGGCACGGCCATGATCGCACCGGTGCCGTAGCCCATGAGCACGTAGTCGGCGGTGAAGACGGGGATGTACGTGCCGGTGAGCGGGTTGATCGCCAGGTGGCCCGAGAACACGCCCGTCTTCTTGCCGGCGTCGGCCTGCCGCTCGACGGCGGTCTTGGCGGCCGCCTCACGGCGGTAGGCGGCCACGGCCGCGACCGGGCTCTCGTGCCCGCCCGTCCAGGCGCCCTTGGCGCCGTCGGGCCACCGGGCGGGCACCTCGTCAAGCAGCGGGTGCTCGGGCGCCACGACCATGAACGTGGCGCCGAACAGCGTGTCGGGCCGCGTGGTGAAGACCTCGACGCTCTCGCCGGCGCCCGCGGCGTCGAAGTCGGCGGTGCCGACGACGTCGAACCGGACAGTGGCGCCCGACGAGCGCCCGATCCAGTTGCGCTGCATCGACTTGACCTTCTCGGGCCAGTCGATCAGCGCGAGGTCGTCGGTCAGGCGGTCGGCGTAGGCCGTGATGCGCATCTTCCACTGGCGCAGCGCCTTGGTGAACACCGGGAAGTTGCCGCGCTCGGAGCGCCCGTCGGCGGTGACCTCCTCGTTGGCCAGGACGGTGCCCAGGCCGGGCGCCCAGTTGACGGGCGACTCATCCACGTAGGCCAGGCGCTGGGCGTCGATGACGTCGCGCTGCTCCAGCGCGGTCAGGTCGGCCCACGCCGTGCCCTCGGGGTAGCCGGGCACAGGCCGCACACCCGCGGCCAGCTCGTCGCGCAGCTCCGAGATCCGGCGCGCGCGCCCGCGCCCGCCCTGTCCCGAGCCTGTCGCAGGGTCGGGGCGGACGGCGTCGGCGTCGTACCAGGAGTCGAAGATCTGCAGGAAGATCCACTGCGTCCAGCGCACGTACTCGGGGTCGATGGTGGCGAACGAGCGGCGCGGGTCGTGCGCCAGGCCCATGCGCCGCAGCTGGCGGCGCATGGTCGCGATGTTGGCCTCGGTGGTGACGCGCGGGTGCTGGCCCGTGGCGACCGCGTACTGCTCGGCCGGCAGGCCGAACGCGTCGTAGCCCAGCGCGTGCAGCACGTTGTCGCCGCACATGCGCCGGAATCGCCCGACGACGTCGGTGGCGATGTAGCCGAGCGGGTGGCCCACGTGCAGCCCGGCGCCCGAGGGGTACGGGAACATGTCCATGATGAAGTAGGGGTCGCCGGTGGCGCGGGCGCCGCCGGTCCCGGTGAGCTCGCCCGTCGGGTTCGCGGCGTGGAACGTGCCGCGCTCCTCCCAGCGGTCCTGCCAACGCTGCTCGATCTGCTGCGCGAGGGCGGGGGTGTACCGGAAGGCGGGCTCGCGGGAGGACTCGGAAACCGGGGTGGCCTGGGCGGCGTCGGACGTGCTCACGACTCGCCATCCTAATGCGGGCCCCGGCGCACGACCGGCCGGTGGCCTCGGTCCGACGCCGAGGCGCCAGCCGCGGGCGCCGCTACCGCGCCTCGCGCCCGTCCCCGGCGTCGTCGAGGCCGCCGAGCGCCTGCGCGACCGAGGCCGCGACGTCGTCGTGACGCCGCGCCGGCTGACGCCCGAGGACGAGCACCAGGGCCAGGCCCAGCGCGGTGAGCCCGACGCCGGTCCAGGCGGGCGCGAGGTAGCCCCATCCCGCCGCGATGACCAGACCGCCGAAGAACGCGCCCGAGGCGTTGCCGACATTGAGCGCCGAGTGGCACAGCGCCGCGCCGAGCGACTGTGCGCGCGGGGACAGCTCCATGAGCCGCGTCTGCATCGACAGGCCCAGCACCTGCGAGGTCACGCCCAGCAGGAACAGCGCGCCGATCGCGGGCGCCGCCCAACGCCCCACCAGGGCGAACAGCACGAGCGTCGCCCCCGTGGCGACGAACCCGCCGATCACGGTGCGCAGCACGTTCCGGTCCGCGAGCCGACCGCCCAGCAGCGTGCCCGCCGTCATGCCGACGCCGAACACCGCCAGCACCCACGGCACATGCCCCGGTGCGAGCCCCGCCGCCTTGGTCATGGTGGGCGCCACGTAGGAGTAGACGGCGAACAGCCCGCCGAACCCGATCGCTCCCGCGAGGAACCCGATCCACAGCGGACCGTTGCGCAGCGAGCGCAACTCCTGGGCGACCGAGGAGTCCACCGGGCCGTCGTGCGGCACGAACGCCGCCAGCCCCGCGAGCGTGGCCGCGCCGAGCACGCCGATCAGCAAGAACGCCACGCGCCAGCCGAACTGCTGCCCCACGAACGTCGAGGCGGGCACGCCCACGACGTTCGCGACCGTCAGACCCGTCATCATCATCGACACCGCGTGCCCGCGGCGCCCCGGCCCCGCGACGGCGGCCCCGACGGCGGCTCCCACACCGAAGAACGCGCCGTGCGGCAGACCGGCGAGGAACCGCCCGACCACGAGCAGCTCGACGCTCGGCGCCGCGGCCGAGGCCAGGTTGGCGAGCGTGTAGGCGCCCATGAGCGCCAGCAGCAGCCGCTTGCGGCTCATCCGCGCCGCGGCGACCGTCAGCAACGGGGCGCCGACCACGACGCCGAGCGCGTAGGCCGCGATCGCGTGGCCCACGACGGGGTCGCTGACCGCGAACTCGTCGCCGATCTGGGGCAGCAGCCCCATGGTCGCGAACTCGGTCGTGCCAATGGTGAAGCCGCCGAGCGACAGCGCGAACAGCGCGGCGCCGACGTGGGGGCGCGCGGCCCCGCGGGTGGTGGTCACGCAGGCTCTCCGCCCTGGTCTTCCGATGAGGTGCGGGGTCGGAGCCTACGCCCTGGTGACCCACACCCGCGACGCGGCCCGCGCGTCGACCTCGCCCGAGCCGGCGACCCCGCTGTGCGACCACGTGAGCGCGACGGCGTCGCGCCGGGGCAGGTGCGCGGTCACGCTCACCGCGGCGTCGAGCGCGATGCCCAGGCTCGCCAGGAGTCGCAGGTCGCCGGGGTCGGCGTCCGAGATGCGCGCCACGACGCCCGACTCCCCCGCCGCGAGCGACGCGAGCGGGACGGCGTCCGGACGCACCACCTGTCCGTCGCCCGTCGGGATGGCGTCGCCGTGCGGGTCGCGCACCGGGTGGCCGAGCAGCGCGTCGAGACGCTCGATGAGCAGCTCGGAGACGGCGTGCTCCAGGCGTTCGGCCTCGTCGTGCACCTCGTCCCAGGCGTAGCCGAGCCCCTGGACGAGCCACGTCTCCAGCAGGCGGTGGCGGCGCACCATGACCAGCGCGTACGCGCGCCCGCGCTCGGTGAGCCCGACGCCCCTGTACGGCTCGTAGTCGAGCAGCCCTTGGTCGGACAGGCGCTGCACCGTCTCGGACGCGGTCGAGGGGCCGACGCCGAGCCGCTCGGCGAGCCGGCCCGTCGACACCTTGGCGCGCGCCGGAACCCACTCGAGCTCCGACCAGACGGCCTTGAGATAGTCCTGGGCGACTGGTGTCAGGTCGGCGGGGTTCACGCGTCGAGCCTACGGGTGCTCGGTCTGGTCGCCGGCGCTCTCACCGGCCGTGGCAGGCGGGGCGTCCTGCGTGGCGCCCTGCTCAGGGCTCCCCTCGGCGTGCCCCTCGCCGCCACCGTCGGCGTCCTGGCCCGCGTCCTGGCCCGCGTCCTCGCCGGTGTCCTCGTCGGTGTCCTCGTCGGCCGCTGGCGGGCTCGGGCGCAGCGGGAGGGCGCGCCACGGGCTGACCGACGCGGTCTTGTCGGGCATCACCTCGACCAGCTTCCAGGCGACGAACCGCCGCTCGTCGAGGTCGAAGCGCAGCAGTGTCATCTCGGCCGTCCCGTGCAGCGGCCCCACGGTCGGCTGGCCCGACTTGGCCCCGGCGGTCGAGCCGTTGATGTACCGCACGCCCAGGCCGCGCACCTCCGGGTCGTGCCGCAGGTGCGTGTGGCCCGAGACCTGCAACGGCACACAGCCCGAGTCGAGCGCCTGGTTGCCCACGGCCGGAGTGTGCACCAGCAGCAGGTCGACGTCGCCGGCGTCGCACGCCGTCTGCGTGAGCCGCTGCGCCGCCTCGCTCATCGTCTCGCCGCGTGACGACGTGCCGGCGCCGACGCGCGTCTCGTTGGGGTCGCGGTCGCCGAGAATGCGCACCCCCGCGACGTCGACAACCCCGCCGTCCAGCACGGTGATCCCGTTCGACTTCTGGGCCGCGGCGATGATCTCGGAGTCGTGGTTGCCGTCGGAGACCACCATCGGGACGCCCGGGGGCCGCGCCGTGGCGAAGGTGTCGACGCACACCTTCTCGACGGCCGTGCCGTTCATCGTCGTGTCGCCCGCGTCGAGGATGGCGTCCACCTCACCCCGCTCGGCGATGTCGCGGATGAGCGGCGTCATGTTCATGTTGCAGTGCAGGTCGGAGACCACGAGGAAGGTCACCAGGCGGTCGTCGGCCGCGGCCGACTCGTCGTCGCCGTCGGACTCGTCCGACGCGTCGGACGGGGTGGCCGACGCCCGCGCGGAGGGCGCCGCAGTCGCGGAGGGCTCAGCGGGCGGGGTGGTCTCAGGGCTCTGAGCGGGCTCAGGAGCCTCCGGGGGCTCCTGCCCGTCGGGCGGCTCGGCGTCCAGGGAGCCCGCCGGCGTCGGGGCGAGCACCCCGGCCGTGCCCTGCGAGGCCGCCGCGGCGGCGATGCGCCGGTCCACCGTGGCCTGCTCGTCCCAGGCGACCTGCAGCGCGGTGCGCGCCTGCGCGTAGAACTCCTCGTTGTCGCGGTAGATCCCGACGAGCTGCGCGCCGTAGGTGTCGATGACGCCGGCGAGCCGACCGGTCAGCCGGGCGCCCTCCAACGCGGTCCCCGCGAACACGGGCGACATGGGCGGCTGGTTGGCGGGCGTGTCGACGTCGTCGGACACCAGCATGGCCGCCACGATCCCCAGCACCGCCACGCCCGCGGTGATCTCCCAGGTGCGCGGCGCGAGCGCGGAGGTCAGCTCGCGCCGTCGCGCCCGCCCGACCAGGAACCACAGCCCGGCGCCGACGAGCGCCACCACCACGATGGCGACGCCCGTGCGCCGGGCGGCGTCCACCACCAGCGCGCGCGCGACGGCGTTGATCGTCACCTGCGGGCTGCCGAAGAACTGGAGGTAGGAGTCGAGGTCGCCGCTCAGGCCCTCCAGCGTGCGGGCCTGGCTGATCTCGGTCAGGTCGGCGGGGATCTCCCTGATGATCACGTCGACGCCCAACGGGCCGGCGGGCGAGTCGAGGCGCAGCGTGCCGAGCGGTCCGAGGTCGGCTGTGATCTCGCCGCTCGTCGTCACCTCGTACCGCGCCTCGTGCGGGCCCAGCGACAGGTTGGCCGACGCCGTCAGCACGCCGAAGGCGACGCAGGCGACCAACGCCACCGCGCACGCGAGAGTCCAGCGCACCCAGCGCGGAGGGATGCGACGCGGTGCTTCAGCCACAGGGCAACCATGACCGACGAGTGACCCCGACGCCAACACGGTCGCTCGGTGCGCCGCCTGTTCGTCGTGGCAAGCGTCCCCGCACTGTGGGCGCGACCCGGCTGGCGCGCGCGACGCCTGGGTCGCGGGCGCAGGATGAGGGCGTGCGCCACTTCCGCCTGGTGTCCCACTGGCAGGTGCCCGCTCCCGTCGCGACCGTGTGGGACGAGCTCGCCGACCCCGCCTTCACCTGGCCCACGTGGTGGCGCGGGCTGCAGGCCGAGGAGGTGCGGGCCTCGGGCGGCCGCACCGCCGAGCGCTGGTCGCGCGTGCGGGTGCGGGTGCGCAGCCCGCTGGGATGGTCGCTGCGCTTCGGGCTCATGCTGGTGTCGGTGACGGAGCCCACGCCCGGCCGCTCCCCCACGCCCGGGAGGGCGCTGCTGCGCGCCACGGGCGACCTGAGCGGCTTCGGCGCCGTCGTCGTCGCGCCCGTGCCCGGCGGAACGCGGGTGACGCTCACGTGGACGGTCGCGCTCACGCGCGCCGACGCCGTCGGGCGGGCGCTGCGGGCCTGCCCGCGCCCCGTGCTGGCCGCCGCGCACGCCGCCGTCATGCGGGCGGGTGAGCGCGGCCTGGTGCGGCGCCTGCGAGCGCCCGAGCCGGCGGTCAGCCGCTCGCGCGGCGCGCCTTGGCCTCCTCGACGCTCCTGCGCAGCGCCTCCATGAGGTCGATGACCTCGGCGCCCTCGCCCGGCTCCGCCTGGCCGAACGTCTCCGCGCTGCTGGTCGCCTCACCCCGCTCGATCTTGGCCTCGATGAGCGTGCGCAACTGCGCCTGGTAGTCGTCCTCGAACGCCTCGGGGGCGAAGTCCGCCTCGAAGCTCGCGACGAGCTGGCGCGACATCGCGAGCTCCTTGTCGGTGACGTCGACCGGGTCCTCCAGCGACGGGAAGGCCGCCTCACGCACCTCGTCGGACCACAGCAGCGTCTGCAGCACCAGCACGTCACCGCGCACGCGCAACGCCGCCAGCCGCGTGCGCTGGCGCAGCGCGAACCTCACGACGGCGGTGCGCTCGGTCTCCCCGAGCGTGCGGCGCAGCAGCACGTACGCCTTGGTCGACGTCGAGTCGGGCTCCAGGTAGTACGTCCGGTCGAACATGATCGGGTCGATCTGCGCCGAGGGCACGAACTCGACGACCTCGATCTCACGGGCGCGCTCGGCGGGCAGGTCGGCGAGGTCGGCCTTGGACAGCACCACGGTGTGCTCGCCGTCGTCGTAGGCGCGGTCGATGTGCTCGTAGGGCACGACGGCGCCGTCGAGCTCGCACACGCGCTGGTAGCGGATGCGCCCGCCGTCGGCGTCGTGCACCTGGTGCAGCGGCACGTCGTGGTCCTCGGTCGCGCTGTAGAGCTTGACCGGGACGTTGACGAGTCCGAACGTCACCGCGCCCTTCCAGATGGCCCGCATCGGTCCATCGTCACGCGCGCCGCCGTGGCTCGCACGGGCGGCGGGTACGGGCCTCGACAGGCTCGACCGGCGGGGGCGGTCGGGGCGGGTGGGTCAGCGGCGCGAACGGGAGGCGTCGTCGACGACCTCGACCGTGCGCATGAACGCCTCCAACACCTCCTCGGGGCGCAGGTGATCCTCGCCACGGCCCAGCGGCTCGCGGTCGTCGGCGAGGGCCTTGACCTCCTCGTGGATGCGCTCCATCGAGCTGTCGAGCGACCAGGCGACGTCGGCGGCGAGCTTGAGCGAGTCGGTCAGGTGCCGCGGCACCTCCTGGCCGTACTTGTAGAAGATCTTGTGCTCAAGGCTCGCCCAGAAGTCCATCGCGATGGTGCGCAGCTGGATCTCGACGATGACGTCCTCGACCCGGTCGGACAGGTACACGGGCACCTGCACGATCAGGTGCAGCGACTTGTAGCCGTTGGGCTTGGCGTTCGCGATGTAGTCGCGCTCCTCCAGCAGCGTGAGGTCTTTTTGCGCCACGAGCATGTCGCGCACCCGGTAGATGTCCGAGATGAAGCTGCACGTCACACGCACACCGGCGACGTCGAACATCTGCGAGCGCACGCCGTCGAGCGTCAGCGGGATCGCCTTGCGCTGGGCCTTGGCGACGATCGACTCGAACGACTTGAGCCGTGAGCCCGTGTGCTCGATGGGGTTGTAGTCGTGGATGTGGCGGAACTCGTCGCGCAGGATCCCGATCTTGGTCATGACCGCGTCGATCCCGAACTTGTAGCTGAGCATCAGCCGGCGCAGGTCGAGCATGAGCGCGCGCACCTCGGCGGGGTCGAGAGAGCCTGAGGGGCGCAGGGTGAGGGGGTCGGTCACCCGCCCACCGTAGGCCCCCGCGCTCGCCTGGCGCGTGCGACTGGCTGGCAGGTGCGTTGAGATGTCACTGTGTCAGGCGCGCTGACCGTGACCGTCGACGGGCGCCGCGTCCAGCTCACCCACCTGGACAAGGTGCTCTACCCGGCCACCGGCACGACCAAGGGCGAGGTGATCGACTACCTCGCCCGGATCGCGCCTGTCCTGCTGCCCCACGCCCGCCGCCGTCCCGTGACGCGCAAGCGCTGGCCTGACGGCGTCGAGGGCCAGGTGTTCTTCCAGAAGAACGCCGACGCGTCCACGCCGTCGTGGGTCGTCACGCACCGCATCCAGCACAAGGCCTCCGCGAACGACTACGTGCTGGTCGACGACGTGGCCACGCTGACCTGGCTGGGCCAGACCGCGACGCTCGAGCTGCACGTGCCGCAGTGGCGGGTGGGACGCACCGGCGCCCACCTGCCGCCCGACCGGCTCGTGCTCGACCTCGACCCGGGTCCGGGCGCGGGGCTGCCCGAGTGCGCCGAGGTCGCGCGGCTGGCCCGCACGCTGCTGCGTGGCATGGGCCTGGATCCGATCCCCGTCACCAGCGGGTCCAAGGGGATCCATCTGTACGCCGCGCTCAGCGCCGACCCCCACGCCGCGGCCTCGGCACGCGGCGCCGCGCGGCCGCCGTCGTCCGACCAGGTCAGCGCCGTCGCCCACGAACTGGCCCGGCACCTGGAGGCCGAGCACCCGAACCTGGTGGTCAGTGACATGCGCACGTCGCTGCGCGCCGGCAAGGTGCTGGTCGACTGGTCGCAGAACAACGCGAGCAAGACCACCATCGCGCCCTACTCGCTGCGTGGGCGTGAGCGCCCGACCGTCGCGGCGCCGCGCACCTGGGACGAGCTCGACGACCCCGGCCTGCGGCAACTCACGTTCACCGAGGTGCTCGACCGCGTGGCGCGCGACGGCGACCTGCTGGCGGGGCTGGCCGCCGGACACCTGTCCCACCTGGAGCCGACCCCCGCGCACCTCGCCCGCTTTGAGCGCCTCGCCGACTACCGCGCCAAGCGCGACCCGGCCCGCACTCCGGAGCCCGACGTCGCCCCACCCCCGGTGGTTGAGCCTGTCGAAACCACGCCCACCCCGACGTTCGTCATCCAGGAGCACCACGCCCGCCGCCTGCACTGGGACTTCCGCCTCGAGCGCGACGGCGTCCTGGTGAGCTGGGCCCTGCCCAAGGGCGAGCCCACGGACCCGGGCCGCAACCACCTCGCCGTCCAGACCGAGGACCACCCGCTCGCCTACGGCGCCTTCGCCGGCGTCATCCCGCCCGGCGAGTACGGCGCCGGCGAGGTCGCCATCTGGGACTCGGGCACCTACGACCTGGAGAAGTGGCGCGAGGGCGAGGAGGTCATCGTCACCCTCCACAGCGCGCGCCGCGGCTCGCGCCGCCTGGCCCTGATCCACACCGACGGCGCCCACTGGCTGGCCCACCTCACCCAGCCCGCCCGCCCCCACCCCCTGCGCCACCCAGTCGACTCGGCACTTCGTCGTCAACTCGTGCCCCCGAGCGCACGAGGTGACGACAAAGTGCCGCAGGGAGACGCGGCGGCGCTGGGAGACGTGCTGCTGCCCATGCTGGCCTCCGCCGCGACTCCTGGGCAGGTGCGGGGCATGCGGGGGCGCGACGCGGGCGCCGAGTGGGCGTTCGAGATGAAGTGGGACGGGTTCCGCACCCTCGCCGTCGTCGAACGCGGCGACGACGGCGCCGGGCGGGCGCGTCTGATCTCGCGCACCGGGCAGGACCAGACCGCGGCCTTCCCCGAGCTGCGCGCCCTGGCGGCCCAGGTCGGTGACACGCTGCCCGTGGTGCTCGACGGCGAGATCGTCGCGCTCGACGAGGCCGGGCGCCCCGACTTCCACCGCCTGCAGCGGCGCGCGCACCCCCAACACGCGAGCGGCGAGGACGCCACGGGGCGGCGCTCGGTCGACCTCATGGTCTTCGACCTCCTGCGGGTGGGCGCCCGCGACCTGACCTGCGAGCCGTATGACGAGCGCCGCCGCACGCTCAAGGCGCTGCTCGACGCACGCGCGCCCATCCACCTTCCCCCCGCGTTCGACGGCGACCTGACCGCGGCGCTCGCCACGTCGCGGCGGCTGCGGCTCGAGGGCGTCATGGCCAAGCGCCGCGACGCGCCGTACACACCGGGTCGGCGCACCCGGCAGTGGCTCAAGCTCAAGCACACGCGCACCCAGGACGTGGTCGTGGTCGGGTGGCGGCCCCTGCACGCGGGTGAGCCACACCCCGATCCGCGGCTCGCGGGCGCCCTCCTGCTCGCTGTGCCCGGCCCCGACGGCGCGCTGCGGTACGTGGGCCGGGTCGGCACCGGCCTGACCGACGCCGACCGACGCGAGGCCGCGACGCGCCTGGCCGCCGTCGAGCGGGCGACAGCGCCCCTCGACGGCGTGCCGCGCCCCGACGCACAGCACACCCGTTGGGCCACGCCGCACCTGGTCGCCGAGGTCGAGTTCGACGGCTGGACGGCCGACGGCCCGGACGCCCGCCTGCGGGCGGCGCGCTGGCGGGGCTGGCGCACCGACGTCGCGCCTGACGACATCACCGTCGAGGCCTGAGGCGCGCGCCGTCCGAGCGCCCCGCGCCCGAGGCCCGACCGACCCGCGCAACCGCGCCGCCCACGCGGCTGCCAGGTCAGGGCCCGCGCTCTACCGTGGACGCATGACCCCCTTCGCCCCGCACGTCTACGCCGACCGCCGCCGTCGAGCCGCCGCGCAGGCGGCCGCCGCCGGGCTCGACGGCGTGGTGGTCACGCCAGGCCCTGACCTCACCTACTTCCTCGGCTACCCGGCCTCGACGGCGGGCGAGCGCTTCACGCTGCTGTACGTCCCGGCCGCGCCGACGGGCGCGGAGCCCGACGGCGTCGCCCAGGCGCTCGCCGTCGTGCCGCGGCTGGAGGAGCACGACCTGCGCCAAGGCGCCGTCGGGCCGGTGGAGACGCTCGCGTGGACCGACGGCGAGGACGAGCACGCCGCCGCCGCACGGCTGCTGCACCCCGGCGGCCGCTACGCGATCAGCGACTCGGCGTGGGCGCTGCACGTGCTCGGCCTGCAGCGCACGCTGCCGGGCACGGTGTGGACCCCGTTCACGCGGGCGCTGCCCCTGCTGCGCGCGGTCAAGTCCCCCGAGGAGGTCGCGCGCCTGGCCGCCGCCGGGGCGGGCGCCGACGCCGCGTTCGCCGAGATCGTGCGGCGGCCGTTCGCAGGTCGGCGCGAGCGCGACATCGCGACCGACCTCGACGCGCTGCTGCGCGAACACGGCCACGAGCAGGTCGACTTCACGCTCGTGTGCGCCGGGAGCAACGGCGCCGACCCGCATCACGAGGCCGACGACACGGTGATCCGCGAGGGCGACATGGTGGTGCTCGACTTCGGCGGCCTGGCCGACGGCTACGGCTCCGACACGACGCGCACCGTGCACGTGGGCGAGCCCACCGCCGTCGAGCGCGAGGCGCACGACGTCGTGCGCGCCGCCCAGCGGGCCGGCGTCGAGGCCGTGCGCCCGGGCGCCACCTGCCAGGACGTCGACCGGGCCGCGCGCCGCGTCATCGAGGACGCCGGGTACGGCGAGCACTTCATCCACCGCACGGGGCACGGCATCGGCCTGACGACGCACGAGCCTCCGTACATGGTCGAGGGCGAGACCACGCCGATCGCCGCGGGCATGTGCTTCTCGGTCGAGCCCGGCGTCTACCTGCCCGACCGCTTCGGTGTGCGCGTGGAGGACATCGTGGTGGCGTTCGACGAGGCGGAGCCCGAAGGCGCGCGCCGGCTCAACGTCTCGCCGCGCGAGCTGCAGATCGTCGGATGAGGCCGCGTCCGACGACGACGCTCGCCGCCGTCGCGCTGCTGGCCGCGGCCCTCGGCGGGTGCTCGGGCGATCCGCGGTCGGCGCCGAGTGGGCCGCCCCCGACGCCGGCGAGCGCCGCCGACTCCGAGGCCCTGCCGCTGAGCGTCACCGCCGGCCCCGTGGCGCTCCTGCTCTCCCTACCGGGCGGCGACGTCCACGACGCGCCCGCCACGGTGGGCCCCGAGCAGGACGGCGCGGTCACGGTGTCCGTCGACCCCGCCGCAGTGCCGTCAGGCGTCGTCGGCGTGAGGCTCGCGCCGGGCGGCGGCACGCTGCAGGCCTACTCCGACGGCGGCCTGGCGGTGCTCGCCGCGGACGGCGCGCTCGTGGGCGGACTCTCTGCGCCGTCGAGCGGCGCGCGGTTCGCGGTCGTGGGCGCCGGCCGAGCCGAGCTGCGGCTGCCGACACCGGGCGCGGCCCAGGCGGCCCAGCCCGTCACGTTCACGCTCGGCACGCGCGGCATCGTCTCGGCGACCTGGGGCGAGCGTGAGGGGGGCCGCTCCGTTGCGGTGGCGCCCACCGGCTGGGCGCGCCGCGCGGGCGACGCGGGGCGTGAGCTCGTGTGGGCCGAGCTCATCGCAGCGGAGCCGGAAGCCGACACGACGACCATGCGCGACCAGCTCATCTGTCACACGATCGGCGCGCCCGACAAGGCGACGTGGAACCTGGAGCCGTGGCGCCCCGAGGTGGGGCTGCTCGCGACCATGGCGGCGCGCTGCAACCCCACCTGAGGAACGCGGCGCCGCGCTGTCAGTCAGCGCGCCTCCCCACCTCGCCGACCACCTCGCCGACCACCTCGCGCTCACCCGCCAGTCACCTCCACCGTGCCGCCGACAGCGGGGCCCACCCGCCCGGCGACCGGGCCACCCTCGGCTGGCCGGACGGACGACTACCGCAGGGCTGGCGCCTGGACGCCGTTGACGTGCGGCGTCACACGTCGTTCGAGCGCAAGCGCCGTGCCGGCGAGCGCCGCGCAACCCGCCACGACGACGGCGATGAACCCGCCCGCGAGGTGGTGCTGCAGCAGGAAGCCCGCGACGATCGGCCCCGCGATCGTGCCCGCCTGGAACGCGCCGGAGTTGACGGCGTTGTAACGCCCACGCAGGTGGTCGGGCGCCATGTCGTTGGTCAGGGCGGGCAAGGCCGACTGCAGCAGCGTCTCGCCGAGTCCGAAGACGCCGTGGAAGACGAGCACGCCGGCTGCGGCCGCGAGCCCACCCGGGACGAGTCCGGTCGTGCCCAGGACCAGCCACGCCACGGCCCAGACTCCCGCCATGACCGCGAGCACGCGCGTGCGCCGCCGTCCACGCGCCCGGTTCATGACCCAGAACTGCGCCGCCACGATGACCACGGTGTTGACCACGAACGCGAACCCGACCATGCGCGTGGAGACCTGGGCGGCCTGTCGCGCGAACGCCGGGAACCCGCCCTCCATCTGGCCGTATCCCACGAACGAGGCGAGCAGCGCCAGACCGGTGAGCCACAGCACCTCAGGGCGGCGCAGGATGGCGAGGTATCCGACGCGCGCCGCGCCGTCGTCGTCGGGGCGCGCCGCCCGGCCGTGCAGGCCGCGCAGCGGGCCGAGCAACACGCCGACGGGCGCCGCGAACGTGGCCGCGTTGACCAGGAAGGCGGCCACGAACGTGCCCGGCCGCTCGACGTCGACCAGGAACCCGCCGACGACGCCACCGACGCCGATGCCCAGGTTGAGCAGCGCGAAGTTGACGCCGTAGTAGCGCTGGCGCAGGTCGCCGCTCACGACGGTGGCGACGAGCGCGTTGATGGCGGGCCACGCGACCCCGAGTTGGACGCCGAACAGGCACAGCGCCACACCCGCCACGACGGGCACGGTGGCGAACGCCAGGAGCGCGAGCCCGGCGATGCCCATCAGCAGTCCGACGAGCACCACGCGGCGGGCGCCGAACCGGTCCACGAGGGCCCCTGCGGGCCCGGTCACCGCGAGCCCGACGACGGCGATGAGCCCCATGAGCGTGCCCGAGAGACCGAGCGAGAACCCGCGCACCTCGTGCAGGTAGATGATCGTGAACGGCAGCGTGAGGCCGCGTCCGAAGAACTGCACGACGACGGTGGACAGCAGCCATCGGCCGTCACGGGGCAGCTCGGTCCAGAACGCGACGGCGCCGGAGCGCGCGGAGGAGTGTGACACGACGCCGATCCTCACCCGCACCACCCACACGCACGAACCGAACGCCGCGCCCAGACCCCCGCACCCCTCCCGCCGCCGCCCGCCGCACCCGCCGCACCCCGCCCGCGCACTGCGCCCGCCGCCCCGCCCTGCGTTCGAACGGTGGGGCGAAGTTCGAGCATTGGAGCGGAGTTCGAGCGATCGGGCGGAGTTCGAGCGCCCGAGGGCTCGACCACGTCGACAACGGCTCGAACACAGCGCGAGGGAGCGGGGCGGTCGGCGCGAGGGAGGGCGGCGGTCGGCGTGAGGGCGGGGTTGAGCGGTCAGCGCTCCTGGACGCCGAACAGCGCTCCACGTGCGATCACATGACCGCGCGCCCGCCGCACGACGTCGAAGAACCGCGGTCTCGCGCCCGGCTCCACGACGACCCGGTCGAGCGCGAACACGTGAAGGCCATAGACGTGCGGCCCGTGGCCAGGCAGCGCCCGCGGCCCCGAGTAGCGCCCGAGCCCGCCCTCCCCGACCCCGGTCACCCCGGCGTCGAAGACCGCGAGGCTGTGCACGATCGGACGCGGCGCCGGCACGTCCGGGTCCTCCATGACGAACAGCAGTTGCGCGGTCCCGGCGGGCGCCGGGGACCAGTCGAGCGCCGGCGAGACGTTCTGCCCGACGCCCGGCCCGGCGTGCCGCGGCGGGATCGGGCCGCCGTCGTCGAACGACGGCGAGGCGACGGTGAGGGTCGCAGCGAGGTCCGGGGCCAGGAGCGCGACGACGCCGCGTCCGGTCCCCGCGCGGCGGGAGCGCAGCGCGCGTCCCACCCAGGAGATCGTGGTCACGAGCCGAGCGTGCCACCATCTGCGGGGCGCCGGATACCGGCCAGGCTCGTCAGCCCTCCGACGGCGAACAGCGCCGCCGTCACCAGGAGCCCCCGGTGGAACGCTCCGACGTCGAGCGCCCCACCGAGGATGACGCCCGCGAGCGCGACGACGACGAGTCCGGCGACGCGCGCGACGGCGTTGTTGACCCCCGAGGCGATGCCCGCGTCGGCGGGTGGGACGGCGCCGAGGATCGCGGCGGTCAGCGGCGCGACGGTCACGGCCAGTCCGAGGCCGAAGACGAGCATCCCGGGCAGCACCTGGGTCCAGTAGTGCGCGCCGGCGTCGGTGACCAGCATCAGGAGGAAGCCGGCCGCCGCCAGCAGCGGACCCACGGTCATGAAGGCGCGAGCGCCGTAGCGCCCGGCGAGCGCGCCGAACCGGCTCGACAGGCCCAGCATGGCGAAGGTGGCGGGGAGTTGGGCGAGGCCTGCGAGCGTCGCGGGGTAGCCCGCGACCTGCTGCAGGAACAGCGTCACGAGGAACCCGCCGAATCCGAGTGCGCCGTAGATGGCCGCGGTCGCGGCGTTGCCCCAGGCGAAGTTGCGCGCGCTGAACAGGCGCAGCGGCAGCATCGGGTCCCGCGAGCGGGCCTGCGTCACCAGAAACGTGACGAGCGAGGCGACCCCGACGGCCAGCCCTCCCGCCACCAGCGGGTGCCCCCAGCCGAGCCGTCCGGCCTCGATGAGCGCGCTGACCGTGGCGGCCAGCCCGACGGCGGCCAGCGCGGCGCCGCGCGCGTCGATCCGCCGGTCCGGGGCGCGGGAGCCGCCCGGCAGCCGGCGCAGCAGCGCCGTCGTCATGACGCACACGGGCACGGTCAGCCAGAAGACGAACCGCCACGACAGGGTGTCGACCAGGACGCCGCCGACGAGCGGGCCGACGATGGCCGCGGCGCCCGTCCATGCCGTCCACCGCCCGATCGCCCGGCCCTGGTCCTCGCCGTCGAACGCCGAGACGATCATCGCCAGCGAGCTGGGCACCAGGAGGGCGCCCGCGACGCCCTGCACCGCCCGCGCCGCGACCAGCGCGGCGCCGGTGGGGGCGAGCGCGCACGCCGCGGAGGCGAGCGCGAATCCGACGAGGCCCGCCGCGAGCACCCGACGGCGTCCGTACACGTCGCTCAGGGACCCGGCCAGCAGGATGAGCGACCCGAGCGTGACGAGATAGGCGTCGACCACCCACTGCTGCAGCCCGAGCACGGCGTCCGAGCCGCCGCCGAGCTCGCGCCCGATCGCGGGCAGCGCGACCGTGACGACGGTCCCGTCGAGGAACGCGACAAACGTCGCGAGGATCGCGACGAGCAGCACGCGGCGGCGGACCGCGCCGTCGTCGGGTGCGTGAGCGGTGACGGCCACACCCGCGACGCTACGACCCGAGGGATGATGTCGCGTCACGAGCGGCCATGGCGCGCTGTGATCGATTTCACGGTCATTCTGACCGCCCGTTGTGATCTGGGCCATAGACGACGGAACGGTTTCGTGACGCTTTTCACGTAGTCCTAAAATCGCGGACCATGACTGCCGTTCACCCCAGCGCCACGGATCAGGTCGACGTCGTCCTGATCGGCGGCGGCATCATGAGCGCCACCCTCGGCACGCTGCTGCAGCAACTCGAGCCGTCGTGGTCCATCCGCCTGTACGAGCGCCTCGACGACGTCGCCCTCGAGTCGAGCAACCCGTGGAACAACGCCGGCACCGGCCACGCGGCGCTGTGCGAGCTCAACTACACCCCCGAGCGCCGCGACGGCTCGATCGACGTGTCCAAGGCCGTCACGATCAACGAGCAGTTCGAGGTCTCGCGCGAATACTGGCACCACCTGCTCGCACAGGGCGCGCTGACCAGCACCGACTTTCTGCAGCGCACCCCGCACATGACGTTCGTGCGCGGCGAGCGGAACGTCGACTTCCTGCGCCGCCGGTTCGAGGCCCTCACCGCCCACCCCCTGTTCAAGGACATGGAGTTCAGCGCCGACCGCAGCCAGATCGCGCAGTGGGCGCCGCTGCTGGTCGAGGGCCGCGACGACGCCGAACCCGTCGCCGCGACCCGCAACGCGGCCGGCACCGACGTCGACTTCGGGGCGCTCACGCACCAACTCGTCGCGTCCATGGTCGAGCGCGGAGCCGACGTGCGGCTGCGCCACGAGGTGCGTGGCATTCGCCGCACCAAGGACGGACGCTGGCGGCTCAAGGTCAAGGACCGCACATGGAACGCCGTCGAGCGAACCCATACGGTCAGCGCGCGGTTCGTGTTCGTCGGCGCGGGCGGCGGCGCCCTGCCCCTGCTGCAGTCGGCCGGGATCCCCGAGATCCGCGGGTTCGGCGGCTTCCCGATCTCGGGTGAGTTTCTGCGCACGTCCAACCCGGAGCTCGTGGCCCGCCACCAGGCCAAGGTCTACGGCAAGGCCGACGTCGGCGCCCCGCCCATGTCGGTGCCGCACCTCGACACGCGCGTGGTCGACGGCGAGTCCTACCTCATGTTCGGCCCCTACGCCGGGTTCAGCCCCAAGTACCTCAAGAAGGGCAAGTACCTGGGCCTGATCACCTCGCTGCGCGCGCACAACCTCACGTCGATGCTGGGCGCGGGCCTGAAGAACATGGACCTGACCCAGTACCTGGTGGGCGAGCTCGTGGCCCGCCCGGAGACCAAGTTCCGCACCCTGCAGGCGTTCTTCCCGCAGGCGCAGCCCAAGGACTGGGAGCGCATCACGGCGGGCCAGCGCGTACAGGTCATCAAGCGCGACAAAGACGGCAAGGGCGTGCTCGAGTTCGGCACCGAGGTGGTCGCCGCCGCGGACGGCTCGATCGCCGGCCTGCTCGGCGCCTCGCCGGGCGCGTCGACCGCGGTCTCGGCCATGGTCGAGCTGCTGGGACGCTGCTTCCCGGCGAAGGCCGAGGCGTGGCGCCCCCGCCTGGCCCAGATGATGCCGAGCCTCGACGGCGTGCCCGCCGACACCGGCTCCCTCACAGGCGAGTCCCACGCCGACGCCCACGGATTGGTCCTGGACGCCGAGGCGTACGAGGCCGACGCCCGCGCCTGACCAGCCACCCACCCGAGCCATCCCCCTACCTGGGCCACCCACCCACGCGGCACCGCCATCCGACCGGCCCTCCTCCCGATCGGGTCCCCGACCCCACGGGCTACCGCGCGTTCGAGCATTCGAGCGGTGTTCGAGCAATCCGGGGCGTGTTCGAGCGCCCGAGTGCTCGACCAACCCGACGATTGCTCGAACACCGCGCGGATGCTCGAACTCGTGGGCGGCGACCCGGGGTGGGTCAGGGCAGGAGGGCGGCGCGGGCGGCTGATCGGACGGCGGCGGCGACCGCGTCGAGGACCGGTGTGCGCAGCGACCACTGCTGCCAGTGCAGCGCGACGTCGACGTGCCGGCCCGGGTCCAGGTCGACCAGCTCCCCCGCGGCCTCGGCGTCGGCCGAGTGCTCGGCGGGCAGCAGACCCCAGCCGAACCCCAGCCGCACGGCGCGCCCGTAGTCGGCCGACGAGGGAATGTAGTGGCGCGGCGGCTCGACCTGGCCGCCCGCCCGCTCGCGCAGGTAGCGGTCCTGCAAGTCGTCCTTGCGGTCGAACATCATGACGGGCGCGGCGCCGAGCGCCGCGGGCGTGACCCCCTGCCCGAACCAGCGTTCGGCGAACGCGGGCGTCGCGAACGGGCGGTAGCGCATCACGCCCAGCCGCACGGCGACGCAGCCCTGCACCGGTGTGGCCTGCGTGGTCACTGCGGCCATGACCTCGCCCTGGCGAAGCAGCTCGGCCGAGTGGTCCTGGTCCTCGCGGTGCACGTCGAACACGGCCAGGTGCGCGACGTCGGCGAGCGCGCGCAGCGCCCACGTGTTGAGCGAGTCGCCGTTGATCGCGAGCGGCACGACCGGCAGCCCGGCGCCGCCCGCGCGCGGCCGCGGCAGCCCCGACTCGCGCACGACGGCGAGCACCTGCCGCGCCGCCCGCACGACGTCGGCGCCCGCGCCCGTCGCGGCGACCGGCCGCGTGCGCCGCAGCAGCACCGTCCCCGCGGAGGTCTCCAGCGCCTTGATGCGCTGGCTCACCGCCGACGGCGTGACGTGCAGGACGCGTGCGGCGGCATCGAACGACCCCTCGTCGACGACGGCGACGAGGGCTTCGAGCTGGGCGAGCTCCATGGCGACATCTTAAGCGCTGCTACTGATACCCAAGAAACATTCTCTGGACTACAGCGAACGCCCCCGCCTACGGTCGACGGCGTGCTCACCTCCCCCGCCCTGCTCGCCGCGGGCTCCGGCCTCGGCTTCGGCCTGTCCCTCATCGTCGCGATCGGCGCGCAGAACCTGTTCGTGCTGCGTCAGGGCCTGCGCCGTGAGCACATCGGCGCGGTGGTCGCCGTGTGCTCCCTCTCCGACGTCGTGCTCATCACGGCGGGCGTCGGGGGCGCGGGGGCGTTGATCCGCGCCGTGCCGTGGCTCGGCGGGACGCTGCGCTGGGGCGGCGCGGCCTTCTTGCTCGCCTACGCCGCACTCGCCGGACGCCGGGCGCTGACCGCGAGCGGCGGGGCTCTGCGCGCCGACGACGCGGGGATCCGCGCCGGCCTCGGACCGGTCGTCGCGACGGCGGCCGCGCTGACCTGGCTCAACCCGCACGTCTACCTGGACACGCTCGTGCTCATGGGCTCCGTCGCCTCGGGCCTCGGCGAGCGCCGCTGGTGGTTCGCGGTCGGCGCGGTCGTCGCGAGCTTCGTGTGGTTCACGGGGCTGGGGTACGGCGCGCGGCTGTTGCGCCCGCTGTTCGCCCGCCCTGTCGCCTGGCGCGCGCTCGACGGCGGTGTCGCCGTGGTGATGACCGCGCTCGCCGTCGGCCTTCTGGTCGCGCCGAGCGCCTGAGCGCGGCCGGGCGGGCTACCCCGCGCGGCGCGCGGCCACCGCGGCGATCTCGTCGATCGTGCGCGCGAGCGTGGGCGAGGCGAGCCCGTGGAGGCGTCCGCGGCGCAGCACCGCCCCGCCGATGGCGTTGAGCTCGCCGACCCGTCCGGCCTCGACGTCAGCCTGCAGCGAGGAGCGCATGGCCGGCGGCAGCCCCGTGAGGATGCCGCCCAGCTCGGCGCCCGTGGTGGGCACGCCCTCGGCCGTGGCGACGGCGGCGACCTCGGCCAGCAGCGCGTCGCTCGCGGCGCGGTCGCGCTCGAGCGCCGGCCCGATGCCCGCCTGCGCGCGCGAGGTCAACAGGGCGAGCGGCGCGAGGAAGCGCAGCTTGAGCCACAGCACCTCGGCCTGGGCGCCGCCCACCGCGACGTCGGCCTCGGTGTCGCGCAGCGCGCGCGTCAGTGAGAGGTCCGCGGCCACGGCGGGAACGGCGACCCGCAGGATCTGCCCCCGGTGCCGGATCGTCACCGGGCCGTCTCCAGGCGTCGAGGTCCGCAGCGCCTCGGCCGCGATCGAGCCCGCGACCACGCGCGCGCCGGGCGCGGCCGCGCGCAGCGCCTCCAGATGCTCGACCCCGTTGAGCAGCGAGAGCACCTCGGTGGGCCGCGCGGCGGCCACCTGGGCGGCGACCGCGGCCAGGCCGTCGGCCTTGACCGCCACGATCACGCGCGCGCCCGGCGGCACGTCGGGCGCGGCGGCGGGCCGCGCCCGCCACGCCCCGACGCGGTCGGACTCGACGGCGATCCCGTGCGCGGCGACCTGGGCGAGTGAGCCCGGCCGCCCGACGACGGTCACCGGCCGCCCGGCGCGCTCCAGGAGCGCAGCCACCAGTCCCCCGATGGCGCCCGGACCGATCACGACAAGCGGTGGCGTCGACATGCCGGGCATCCTGGCACACCGGGCCAGCGCCGCGCGCGGAGGCGCCACGCCCGCCGCCACGCGGCGGCGGTGGCGCCGCGCGCGGAGTCGCAACGCCCCCGCGCGCGGCGGTGGGCGCCGCTACAGCGCCTGGACGATCTTCTCGACCTGGTCCTTCGCGTCGCCGAACAGCATCTCGGTGTTCTCGCGGAAGAACAGCGGGTTCTGCACACCCGCGTAGCCGGTGGCCATCGACCGCTTGAACACGATGACCTGCTTCGCGTTCCACACCTCGAGCACGGGCATGCCCGCGATGGGCGAGGACGGGTCCTCGAGCGCCGCCGGGTTGACGGTGTCGTTGGCGCCGATGACCAGGACGACGTCGGTGTCCGCGAAGTCGTCGTTGATCTCGTCCATCTCGAGCACGATGTCGTAGGGCACCTTGGCCTCGGCGAGCAGCACGTTCATGTGCCCGGGCAGGCGCCCGGCCACGGGGTGCACGCCGAACCGCACGGTCACGCCGTGCGCCCGCAGCCGCGAGACGAGCTCGGCGACCGGGTACTGCGCCTTGGCGACGGCCATGCCGTACCCCGGGGTGATGACCACGGTCTTCGCGGCCCGCAGCAGGTCGGCGACGGCGTCGGCGAGGATCTCGCGGTGCTCGCCCTGCTCGGCGCCTCCGGCGGCGGCGACCGTCCCGCCCTCGGCGCCGAACCCGCCCAGGATGACAGAGACGAACGAGCGGTTCATGGCCTTGCACATGATGTAGCTGAGGATGGCGCCGGAGGAGCCGACGAGGGCGCCGGTGACGATGAGCAGGTCGTTGCCGAGCATGAAGCCCGCCGCCGCCGCGGCCCAGCCGGAGTAGGAGTTGAGCATCGACACGACGACGGGCATGTCGCCGCCGCCGATCGCCGCGACCAGGTGGAAGCCGAGCAGCAGCGCGATGACGGTCATGACGCCCAATGGCACGAGGCCCGACGACGGCGCCGCGACGAACCACACCATGAGCCCGGCCGAGACCACGAGCGCGGCCAGGTTGAGCAGGTTGCGGCCCGGCAGGGTCAGCGGCGCCGACTTCATCTTGGCGCTGAGCTTGAGGTAGGCGACGATCGAGCCGGTGAAGGTGACGGCGCCGATGAGCACGCCGAGGAACACCTCGACCAGGTGCACCGCGCCGCCCGCGCCCGCGTGGACGCGCTCGGTGAGGTAGGAGTCGAAGCCGACGGCGACGGCCGCGAGGCCCACGAACGAGTGCAGGATCGCGATGAGCTCGGGCATCTGGGTCATCTCGACGCTGCGGGCGCGCCACGCGCCGACGCTCGCGCCGATGAGCAGCACGACGACGATGAGCCCGAGCGTCACGCCGACGGGCCGCTGCGACTGGTCGGCGGCCAGCATGACGGTCGCGGCCAGCGCCAGGGCCATGCCGACCATGCCGAGGGTCACGCCGCGGCGCGCCGAGGACTGCTTGGCGAGGCCGGCGAGCGAGAGGATGAACAGGATGGCCGCGACGACGTACACGGCCTGGGCGAGCTGGGTCAGCACGTGGTCACGCGTCCTTCCGGAACATGGCGATCATCCGGCGCGAGACCAGGAAGCCACCGAAGATGTTGACGCTCGCGACGGTCGCGGCCACGAACGCGAGGATCGTGACGACGAGGTTGTCGTTGCCGAGCTGCAGGAGCGCGCCGACCAGGATGATGCCGGAGATCGCGTTGGTCTGAGCCATGAGCGGCGTGTGCAGCGAGTGGCTGACGTTCGAGATGACGTAGAAGCCGATGACGACGGCCAGCGCGAACACCGTGAAGTGCCCCAGGAACTCGCCGGGCCCGTAGGTCAGCCCGAGGATGACGAGCACGGCCGCGAGCGCGCCGCCGAACGTCAGGCGCCGACGGCGCAGCGTGGCCTGGGCCTCAGCCTTCTCGGCGGCGGCCGCGAGCTCGGCCGCGTGCTGCTCGGGCGTCGGCGCCGCCGCGACGTCGGCGGCCGGCGCCGCGGCCGAGACCGCGACGGGCGGCGGCGGCCACAGGACCTCGCCCGCGCGCGCGATGGTCATGCCGCGCTGCACCGGGTCGTCGAGGTCGAGCGTGAGCTCGCCGTCCTTGCCTGGGGTCAGCAGCGCGAGCAGGTTGACGATGTTGGTGCCGTACAGCTGCGAGGTCTGCGCGGGCATGCGTCCGGGCAGGTCGGTGTACCCGAGCACGACGACGCCGTTCTCGGTCACGACCCGCTCCCCGGGCGCCGTGGCCTCGGCGTTGCCGCCGCCCGACGCCGCCAGGTCGACGATGACCGAGCCCGGCCGCATGGCCGCGATCATCTCGTTGGTCAGCGTGCGCGGGGCCTTGCCGCGCACCAGCGCGGTCGTGATGACGATGTCGGCGCGCGCGGACTCCTGCGCGTACATGCGCGCGGTCGCCGCCTCCTGGTCGGCGGTCAGCTCGCGGGCGTAGCCGTCGGCGCTGACCTCCTGCTGGGCGGCCTCGGCCTGGACGAACGTCGCGCCCATGGACTCGATCTGCTCGCCCGCCTCGGGGCGCACGTCGAACGCGCGCACGTCGGCGCCGAGGCTCGACGCCGTGCCTATGGCCGCCAGGCCCGCGACACCGCCGCCGATGACGAACACGGTGGCGGGCGGCGTCTTGCCCGCCGCGGTCACCTGGCCGGTGAACATCCCCTGGAACTCTGCGGCCGCCTCGATGACGGCGCGGTATCCGGACACGTTCGACATGGTCGAGAGCGTGTCGAGCGCCTGGGCGCGCGAGATGCGCGGGACGGCGTCGAGCGCCATCGCCGTGATCCCGCGGTCGCGGTAGGCCTCGACGCGCTCCGGGTGCGCGCCCGGGAAGAGCTGGGCGATGAGCACCGCGTCGGGGCGCAGCAGCGCGAGCCGGTCGTCGGCCGGGGCGTCGACGGCGATGACGACGTCGCTGCCCCAGACCTCCGCAGTGCTCGCGACGCTGGCGCCGGCCTCGGTGAACGCGGAGTCGGAGAAGTTGGCTGCGGCGCCGGCGTCGTGCTCGACGACGACCTCGTACCCGAGCTTTCTGAGCTTCGCGACGGTGGCGGGGGTCGCGGCCACGAGCCGTTGGCCCTGTCCTGGCTCGCGGGGCACGCCGATGCGCATGGGACCTCCACAGATCGGTAGGGACGGGGGGCAACCTACCGACTGCGGTGACGGGAGACACAATTGCGTGTCTCTCTGCGCGCCGCTCACGTCACCCGCAGACCACGGCGCGTCACGCGCCCAGCAGCGTCTGGCCGACGTACTCGCCCGGCGCGCAGCCGGGCGGGATCGCGAACACCGCGGATCCGATCGGCGTCGTCCACTCGTTGAGCAGGTCGAGCTCGTCGAGACGGCGTTGCAGCGGCACGTACTGCGCGTCGACGTCGGCCTGGTAGGAGGCGAACAGCAGACCCGAGCTGGACACGCCGCCCGTCCCGGCCGGGTCCGCGTCGTAGTTGTAGGCGCGGCGGAAGATGCGCTGGGCGGTGTCGTCGGAGCGGGCGCGGCGCAGGTGCGCGAACGCGGCGATGACGGGGAAGCCCAGCGGCGTGGTGGCCTTGAAGTCGGGCTCGTCGTGCTCGCGCGCGCCCGTCAACGGCGCCCCCGTGTCGAGGGTGCGCCCGACGGACTGCTCGCGGCCCGCGCGGTCGAGGCGGTCCCAGCCGTCGAGGTCCATGTGGATGCGCCGCAGCACCAGGCTGGTGCCGCCGCGCAGCCAGTCGGGACCGTCGTGCGTCCACACGACCTGGTCGAAGTCGTCGGTGCCGGGCTGCGGGTTGACGGTGCCGTCGACCTGCCCGAACAGGTTGCGCATGGTCGCGCCCTCGGGCTCGGCGCCGCGTGCGCGCCGGAACCCGGGCTGCGACCAGCGCACCTCGGCGAAGGTGCGCGAGTCCTTCAGCAGCATGCGCACCGTGTGCGCGAGCGTCAGCGGGTCGTCGGCGGCGACGTGCACGAGCAGGTCGCCGCCGCACCAGCGGTCCTCGAGCCGGTCGACGCCGAACGCGGGCAGCGGCCGCAGCCACGCCGGGACGGCGCCCGGCCCCGCCGCGCGCTCGACCAGGCCCGGGCCGAACCCGAACGTCACGGTCAGGCGCGCCGGGACCGTGGCCAGCTCGGGCTCGGAGTCGGCCAGCGCGGGCCTGCCCTGCGTGAGCCGCGCGGCGTCGTCGGTCAGGACGCGCATCATGCGGCCCAGCGCCGCCCGGTCGGTCTCGGCGAGCAGGTCCAGGGCGACGAACACGGCGTGCGCCTGGGGGGTGGTCTCGATCCCCGCCTGGCGCGCGCCGTGGAAGGGCTCGACGCCGGCGCCGATCGCGGTCGGGTCGGCGCACGCCTCGGGGGCGGGTGCGGGCCGCGCGCCGCTCCCGGCGAGCGCCGATCCGCCGATGGCGGCCGCGGCGCCGATCCCCGCGGCCGCGCCTCCCATCAGAAGGCGCCGCCGCGTGAGCGGGCGCCCCCCGCCGTGGTCCCGGTCGCTCATGTGCGCCTCCGTCAGCCTTGCCCGTCGCCCGACATGTCACCCATGCCGCCCGAGTCGCCGTCCTCGCCGCCCTGGTAGTTCTCCTGGGCGCCCGAGTAGTCCTTGGCGACTGCGGTGACGTCGAGCGTCGATCCGTCGTCGAGCGTGAGCGTGAGCGTGACCTCGTCGCCGGCCTCGATGGGGGCGGCGAGGCCCATGAGCATGAGGTGGTCGCCGCCGGGCGCGAGCTCAAGGCTGCCGCCCGCCGGGACGACGAACCCGCCGTCCCGCTCCCGCATGGCCATCTGGCCCGAGGCGTCCTCGACGGTCTCGTGCAGTTGCACGTCGGGCGAGGCGGGTGTCGACGCCGAGACCACCGTGACGTCGGCGTCGCCGGTGTTCTCCAGGACGGCGAACGCCGCCGTCATGCCGTCGTCGGCGGCCTTGACCCAGGGGTCGGTGACTGTCAGCGCGTCGGCCGCGGCGGTGGCGGGGGTCGCGCCGCCGGTCGGGGTGTCGGCCGCGGCGCCGTCGTCGGTCGCGCAGCCGCCGAGGAGCAGCGCGGTGGCGGCGGCGAGGGTGAGCGCGCCCGTGGCGGCGCGGCGGGTTGTCGTGGCGATCATGAGTCGTTGTCCTTGTGTGAGTCGGTGGAGGAGGTGGCGTGGGGGCGCCGTCGCGCCCACCACAACCCCGCCGCGAACAGGCCGAGGCCGACGACGGCGCCGCCGACGCCGGTGGCGACGATCCGCAGCGTCCGGCTGCCGTCCGCGTCGCTCGCGTCGCTCGCGTCGCTCGAATTGCCTGGGTCGCCGCCGGAGCCCGCGTCCGCGGACGGCGTGGCGTCTGCGGACGCCGTGGCGCCCGGGCTCGGGGCCGCGGCGTCGTCCGGGGCGGGCAGCGGGTCCGCGCCCACCCCGAACCGGAAGCTCCCGGCGATCGGGTGGCCGTCGCTCGACACGACCTGCCAGCGCACCTCGTACGGCCCGTCGGGCAGTGCGGGGGGAAGGTCGGCCGTCACGGTCGGGCCGGCGACCCGCGGGTCGCCGACCACCTGGTCGGATCCGGACGCGTCGACGACCAGCACCGTCGTCCCGATCGCCAGCAGGTCGTCACTGAAGGTCAGCGCGACCAGCGCCGGGGCCTGCGGGGTCGTGGACTCGGCCGGCGGCGAGGTCGAGACAAGCTGGTCATGGGCGTGGGCGGGGCAGGCCGCCGCGAACACCGTCGCGGTGGCCAGGGACACGACGGCGAGCAGCCGCGGCCCACGCCCCGTGCGGGCGTGGTGGAGCATGGCGTCCTTGGGTGAGGTCGGAGCAGGGTGGTCAGACGGCGGGCGCGAGCGCGGGAGGCCCCCGCCGCGAGACCGTCGTCCCCCTCACCAGCACCCGCGGACGCGGGCAACGCGCGGGCACGACCCGCGGGCGCCGGGCGACCACAAGCGCGGGCGCCGTCGCGAGCCTCAGCGCGACCCCCACACCCAGGCGCACGGCGCGGGCGAGCGAGCGCAGCGCGTGCGTCCCGCTCTGCAGCGCCGCGACCGTCAGCGCCCCGGCCACGACATGCAGCCATGGCATCGCCGCGGCGTGCGCCGCCGCGGGCTTCGCGGCGACGACCAGCGACCCGGCCACGCCCGCGTGGTGGGCGTGCGCCGCGGGGTCCCCGGCGCCGCGCAGCGCGTGCGCGCCGGCGCTCGCGGTGAACGCGACGTGCAGCAGCGCCTGCGACGCGGCGACCGACAGGACGCGACCTCTCAGCGTGACTCGCGCGCCGCCCAGCATGAACGCGCCGAGGGTGCTGAAGGCGAGCACCAGGGCCAGGACCGGCGGCGGGGCGACGTGCCCGCCCGCCAGGGCGTGGGCCAAGGTCGTCGCCACGGTGCTGACGCCGGCCGTGAGCGCTGCGCGGAGCATGCGCTCCTGGCGTGCGTCCACGGCGGGTCCTCCGGCTCGGCGGGCGAGATGCCCTTTCACCGTAGCGGATCGCCCCTAAGGCCCGGCGAGGCCTGAGCAGCGACCCGCGGTCAGCCGACGACGCGGGCGCGCCCCGCGAGCACCCCGCACGCGACCTCGGGAACCTTGAGCGCGAGCAGCGCCAGGAGCGGCCAGGTCCACCCCTGCGTCACATCATGCAGGGCTCCGATGGTCACGGGCCCGAGCGCCGCGAGGCCATACCCGAACGCCTGCGCCATGCCCGACAGTGCCGCGGCCTGGGCGTGGTGCTCGGCGCGCAGGCCGAAGAACGAGAGCCCGGTGACGAACACGGCCGCGGTCCCGGCCCCGAGCAACATGATCCAGGCGGCCCACCAGCCGGGTGCGACCAGCTGCCCGACGACCGCGAGCGTCGACAGGCTGGAGAACACCACGACGAGCCGGCTCTGCCCGCGCGGCCGACTGCGGTCGATGAGCCGACCCGCCACGAGCGAGGCGACGATGCCGACGACTTGGAGCACACCCTGGTGCGCGCCCGCGGCGCCCGCGCCGACGCCGCCGTCGGCCTCGACCGACGGCCACCACGTGATGACCGAGTAGTAGAACGTCGACTGCAGCCCCATGTAGCAGGCGACCTGCCACCCGAGCGCGCTGCGCCAGGGCGGGCGCCAGGCGGGCGGGACCGCCGCCGCGGCGCGCGCGTCCGGGCGGCGCGCCCCCCGCAGCTGCGGGGCCACGAGACCGATCGCCACCAGGGCGAGCCCGGCCCAGACACCGAAAGCGAGCCGCCACCCGGACGGGTGCACGCCCGCGAGCGGCACGGCCACGACCGCGGCGACGGCGGCGAAGGTGGACTGGGTCGCCGAGTACACGCCCGTCATCCGCCCGACGTGCGCGGGGAAGTCGCGCTTGACCATCGCGGGCAGCGCGACGTTGAGGGTCGCGATGCCGGCGCCGACCAGCAGCGTCCCGCCCCACAGGGCGGGAACCCACGGCGCCGAGCGCGCCACGACGCCGACGGCGAGGGCCGCGAGCGCAACGACGCTCGTCGTCTCGACGCCCCAGCGGGCCGTGAGCCGCGGGGCGACGAGCGCGAACGCGCCGAAGCACACCAGCGGCATGGACACCAGGAGTGAGACCTGCGCGGCCGACAGCGCGAGGTCGGCCGCGACGTCGTCGGCCAGCGGGCCGACGACGGTGATCGCCGCGCGCAGGTTCGCCGCGATCGCCACGACGCCGACCAGGACGAGACCGCGGCGGACGGTCGCCGCGGTCGGCGGGGCGACGGCGCTCAGAGCATTCCCTCCTCGCTCAGCACGTCCTGCGCGACGGCGAACGCGTGGTTGGCGCTCGGCACCGAGCAGTAGACCGCCGTCTGGAGCAGCACCTCGCGCAGCTCGTCGACCGTCACACCGTTGCGGACCGCGGCGCGCACGTGCATGGCGAGCTCGTCCCAGTGCCCGCCCGCGACGAGCGCGGTGAGCGTGATCATCGAGCGGGTGCGCCGGTCGAGGCCGGGCCGCGTCCAGATCTCGCCCCAGGCGAAGCGCGTGATGAGGTCCTGGAAGTCGGCCGTGAACGACGTCGTCGCCGCCACCGCCCGGTCGACGTGGGCGTCGCCGAGCACCTGCCGGCGCACGCGCATGCCCTCCGCGGCGCCGGTCATCGCACGGCCGCCATCATCAGGTCGCGCAGGAGGCGCCCGACCCGTTCGGGCGCCTCGGCGGGGGCCAGGTGGGCGACCCCGTCGAGCACCTCACGGCGCCGCGCGCCGAGGCCGTCCGCGATCTGCGCGAGGGCGGCGGGCGGCGCGGGCACGTCGTGCTCGCCCGCGACGGTGACCACCGGGACCGACGTCGGCGCCAGCCGCGTCCGCTCGTCGTAGGTCGCGAGCGCACGGCACACCGCGGCGTACCCGGTCGGGTCGGCGGTCTGCAGCGAGCCGAGCAGCCGCAGCACCACCTCGGGCTCGCGCTCGACGAACCCCGGACCGAACCACCGCTGGGTCGATCCGATCACCTGCGTGGGCGTCCCGGCGGCCGCGACGAGACGCGCGCGCTCAAGCCACGCCTCGGGCTCGCCGAACCGCGCGGCCGTGCAGATCAGCGTGGCGCCGCGCAGCCGTTCGGGCGCGTCGAGCACGAGGCGCAGCCCCACGGCGCCGCCGACCGACACGCCCGCGTACCAGAACGGGGCGCCGGGATCGCCGCGCTCGGCCTGTGCGCCGTCGACGACGTCGAGCACCGCGGCGGCCAGGTCGGCGACGGTCAGTCCGTCGAGGTCGGCGGGGTCGGGGGCGGGCGCGGCGCCGTGTCCGGGGAGGTCCCAGCCGACGACGTCGACGACGTCGTCAAGCAGCGGCACGACGTCCTGCCACAGCGCGGTGACGCTCGTGCCGAGCGACGGGCCGAGCACGAGCAGCGGGCGCGACGCGTCCCTCAGCGCGAATGAGACGGCCCCGAGGTCGGGTCTGGCGGTCATGGCTCCTCCGAAGGGTTCACGTCGGCGAGGTGGGCGAGGACGCGGTCGACGACGGCGGGCGCCGCCCCGACGCCGCGCGCGTCCGGCAGCGCGGCGCGCAGGTTCGCCTCGGCTGCGGCGGCGTCGACCTCGAGCCCGTCGAGCAGTTCGGCGGCCAGGCCGGCGCCGACCACGGCATGCCGCGCGAGCTGCTGCAGCGCGGGCCACTCGGCGTGCCACGCGCCGTCGGGGCGCTCGTCGTGCGCGAGCCCGGCGGCGGTGAGCACGGTCGCCGCGAGCGGCGGCGCCGCGATGGCCGAGCGGCGCAGCAGCACCGCCAGCACCGGGTTGCGCTTGTGCGCCATGGACGACGACGTCCCGCGACCTGGGGCGGCGGGCTCGCGCAGCTCGCCGGTCTCGGGACGGCAGCCCTGCAGCACGTCGCCGGCCACGTGCCCGAGGGCGGCGCAGGCCTCGGCGAGCGCCGCGGCCGCGCGCACCAGGGGCGTGCGGGAGGTGTGCCATGGGCCCGCGGGCACGGGCAGTGCGAGCGCCTCGCCCCAGGCGTCCACGAGGGCGAACGGGTCGCCGGTCAGCGCGGCGACGCCGGACAGCTCGCCCGCGGCGCCGCCGTACGCGAGCGGCAGGGCGGCCGCGACGTCGACGAGCGAGGCGCGTGCGGCGCTCAGTCCGGTGAGCCAGCCCGCGAACCGCGCCCCGAGCGTCGTCGGGACAGCCGCCTGCCCGAGCGTGCGTCCGAGCGCGGGCGCATCCCGGTGGGCGCGCGCGAGCGCCGCGGCGGACGCGCACGCCCGGCCCAGGTCGGCCGCGACGGCGCGACAGGCGTCGCGCAGCACCAGCACGAGGGCCGTGTCGAGCACATCCTGGCTGGTCAGGCCCGCATGGACCACGTGCGCGGCCTCGGGCGCCGCGGCCCGCAGCCGGGCGACCAGGGCGATGACCGGGTTGGCTCCGCCGACCGTCGACGCGAGGTCGGCCGCGAGCGCCGCGGCGTCAGCGCCGAGCGCGGCGGCCGCGCGCTCGACCGCGTCGGCGCCGTCGCCGGGCGCGACGCCGCGGCCGGCCTGGGCGCGCGCCCAGGCGGCCTCGACAGCCAGCAGCGCGCGTGCCACGGCCACGTCGTCGGTGACCGCGTCGGCCGCGGCGCCCGGGAACAGCAGGCCGACGTCACGCACTGACACCGTCCCGGCCCGCGTGCCCGTCGCCGTCGTAGGTCAGGAAGACGGTCTCGCGCTCGCCCTGGAGCCGGATGTCGAACCGCAGCGAGCCGTCCGGCTCACGGTCCATGACCAGCGTTGCCGCGTCGCCCGCGGGCAACGCCGACAGCAGCGGGTCGGCCGCCAGCGCCGCGTCGTCGCCCGGGAGGTACGCACGCGTGAACAGCCGGTTCTGCAGCCCGCGGGCGAACACCGTCACGGCGAGGAACGCGGCGCGCCCGGGCTCGGTCGGGCCGGGCTCGACCGTGCGGAACCAGTAGCCGCCCGCGCGGTCGGTCTCGGCGCGACCCCACCCGGTGAAGGTTCCGTCGCGCAGGAGCGAGCCGTGCCGTTGGACGACGTGGCCGGCGGGGTCGGCCTGCCACAGCTCGACCAGCGCGTCGGGCACGGGCTGGCCGTGGCCGTCGGTGACCGTGCCGTGCACGCGCACGGCGCCTGGTGCGCCGGGATCGACGAGCTCGTGCCCGCGGGCGAACGGCAGCGCGAAGCCGAAGAACGGCCCGACGGTCTGGCCGGGCGTCGGTGCGAGCGTCATCAGTGCTCCCCCTCCTCGGGCTCGGTCCAGGTGCGCCTGGACCCGGTCAGGACGATGTCCCAGCGGTAGCCGGTCGCCCACTCGTGCCGCGACACGTCGTGGTCGTAGGTCGCGATGAGCCGTTCGCGCGCCCGCGGGTCGTGGATCGACTGGTAGATCGGGTCGAGCGGGAACAGCGGGTCGCCCGGGAAGTACATCTGGGTGACGATCCGCTGGGTGAAGTCGGTGCCGAACAGCGAGAAGTGGATGTGCGCGGGGCGCCACGCGTTGAAGTGGTTCTTCCACGGGTAGGGCCCCGGTTTGATCGACTGGAACTGGTAGCGGCCGTCGTCGTCGGTGAGCAGGCGACCGACGCCCGTGAAGTTCGGGTCGATGGGGGCCGGGTGCTGGTCGCGCTTGTGCACGTACCGACCTCCGGCATTGGCCTGCCACACCTCGATGAGCTGGTGGCGCACAGGGCGCCCACCGCCGTCGAGCACGCGGCCGCGCACCACGATGCGCTCGCCGATGGGCTCGCCGCCGCGCTGGATCGTCAGGTCCGCCTCGAGCGGGCTGATGTCGCGCTCGCCGAACACGGGCGAGAACAGCTCGATCGTCTCGGGGTCGGCGTGGCGCAGGTCCTTGGTCGGGTGCCGCAGCAGCGAGGAGCGGTACGGCGGGAAGTCCTTGCGTGGGCCGAGCTCCTCGACCTCGCCGCGTGCGCGGCCGTCGGCGTAGGCCGCGTGGCCCGCCTCGATCTCCGAGGAGATGCGCTCCTGGCTGTCGGAGGCGGTGTCGAGCTCGGTGCTGATCGGCGCGACGTCGTCGTCGCTCATGGCCTCTCCTTCCGTGTGGTGATCGGACCCCAGCCGGTGTACCCCTCGGCGAGGTATCGGCGCCCGGCCTCGGACGCGCACAGGGTGCGCAGCTCGGCGACCCGGCGGCGCGCCTCGAACGGGGTCTCTCCTGCTGCGGAGTGCAGCATGCGGCTCATCCAGGCTGAGAAGTGCTGCGCGCGCCACACGCGCTCGCCGACGCGGCGGCCGTACTCGTCGAGCGCGTCGTCGTCACCCGTGCGCAGCCAGCCCGTGAGGACGTCGTGCAGCACGACGACGTCGGCGATCGCGAGGTTGAGCCCCTTCGCGCCCGTCGGGGGTACGGTGTGGGCGGCGTCGCCGACCAGCAGCGAGCGCCCGTGCCGCACGGGCTCGACGACGGCCGAGCGGAAGCGCAGCACCGAACGCTCGACGATGGGCCCCTCGGCCACGGCGAAGCCGTCGGGACCCGCGACGCGCGCCCGCATGGTCTCCCAGACGCGCGCGTCGTCCCACGCCGCCGGGTCCTCGTCGGGGTCGCACTGGAAGTACATGCGCTGGTGCGTGGGCGTGCGTTGGCTCAGCAGCGCGAAGCCGTGCTCGGAGGCGGTGTAGACCAGCTCCGGCGCGCTGCGCGGCGCCTGCACGATGAACCCGTACCAGGCGTAGGGGTACTCGTGGGAGAAGGTGTGCCGCTCCTGCTCCGAGAGCGTGTGTCGCAGCACCGACCGCGAGCCGTCCGCTCCCACGAGCAGATCGGCGCGCAGCTCGTGCTCGTGTCCCTCGGCGTCGGTCCAGCGGACCCCCGGACTCGCGGTGTCCCGGTCGAGCACCTGCGTCACCGTGGCCTGCCAGCGCACGTCGGCGCCGTCGGCCTGCGCGCGCTCGGCCAGGTCGGTGAAGACGTCGGTCTGCGGGTACAGCCACACGGTGCGGCCCGTGAGCCCGGCGAGGTCGATGCGGTGGCTCTCACCGTCGAACCGCAGCGTGATGCCCTCGTGCTCGTCGCCGTCGCGCAGCACCCGGTCGATCCCCGCCTCGACGAGCGCGTCGACCGCACCCGCCTCGAGGATGCCCGCGCGGTGGGTGGCCTCGATCTGCTCGCGCGTGCGGGTCTCGAGCACCACATGGTCGACGCCGTCGCGGCGCAGCAGACGGGACAGCAGCAGGCCCGCAGGCCCGCCCCCCACGACGGCGACGCGTGTTCGCTCCCTCACTCGGCTCTCCTCAGCCTCAGGCCGAGCGCGTCCTCGAGCTCGGCGGCGGTGGTCCCGAAGGTCTCGACGAGGCGGGCGCCCGTGGGCCCGACGTCGAAGACCGCCAGGTCGGTGTAGATGCGCGAGACGCATCGCACGCCGGTCAGCGGCAGGGCGCACGTCTCGACGAGCTTGGGGCGCCCGTCCTTGGTCAGCAGCGTCATCATGACGACCGTGCGGCGGGCGCCCACCGCCAGGTCCATGGCCCCGCCGACGGCCGGGACGGCGCCGGGCTCCCCCGTCGACCAGTTGGCCAGGTCGCCGCGGGTCGAGACCTCGAACGCGCCGAGCACGCACACGTCGATGTGCCCTCCGCGCATCATGGCGAAGGAGTCGGCCTGGTGGAAGTAGGAGGCGCCGGGCAGCTCCGTCACGGGCGTCTTGCCCGCGTTGACCAAGTCGGGGTCGGCCCGCCCGGGCGCCGCAGCAGGCCCCATCCCCAGCATCCCGTTCTCGGTGTGCAGCGTGACGTCGGCGTCGGCGGGCAGCAGGTCGGCCACCAGCGTCGGCAGGCCGATCCCGAGGTTCACGTACGCCCCGCGTGGGATGTCCGCCGCGACGCGCGCGGCGAGCTGGCGCTTGGTCAGCGCGGCCGTCGCCGGGCTCATACCGGCGCCCGCTCCCGGGACGCGGAGGCGACCACCGCGCTGACGTAGATCCCGGGCGTCACCACCGCCTCGGGGTCGAGGCCGCCCGTGGGCACGACCTCGTCGACCTGGACCACGGCGCGCGCCGCGGCGGCCGCCATGATCGGGCCGAAGTTGCGCGCGGTCTTGCGGTAGACGAGGTTGCCGACGCCGTCGGCGCGGTGCGCGCGCACGAGCGCGAGGTCGGCGCGCAGCGGCAGCTCGAACACGTGGTCGACGCCGTCGATGCGGCGCGTCTCCTTGCCCGCCGCGAGCGGGGTGCCGAAGCCCGTGGGCGTGTAGAAGCCGCCGATGCCCGCCCCGGCCGCGCGGATCCGCTCGGCGAGGTTGCCCTGCGGCACGAGCTCAAGCTCGACGCGCCCCGCGCGGTAGGCGTCGTCGAAGTGCCACGAGTCGGTCTGCCGCGGGAACGAGCACACGATCTTGCGCACGCGCCCGTCGCGCACGAGCCGGGCGAGCGGGTCGTCGCCGTTGCCCGCGTTGTTGCTGATGATGACCAGGTCGCGAGCGTCGTGCGCGAGCAGCGCCTCGACGAGCGCGGCGGGCTGCCCGGCCGGGCCGAACCCGCCGATCATGACGGTCGCCCCGTCGGCGACCTCCCCCAGCGCCTCGGCCGGCGTCTGCGCGAACCGGACCCGCGTCATGAGACCTCCCCGTTGCGGACGTTCTCCAGCACCACCGCGACCCCCTGCCCGGCGCCGACACAGATGGCCGCGACGCCCCATCGCGCGCGCTCGGCGACCAGGCGCCGCGCGAGCGTCCCCAGCACGCGCGTGCCCGAGGCGCCGAGCGGGTGGCCGATGGCCACGGCGCCGCCCCAGGCGTTGACGATGTCGGCGTCGACGCCCCAGGCGTCGACGCACGCGAGCGTCTGTGCGGCGAAGGCCTCGTTGAGCTCGACCGCGGCGACGTCCACCCAGCCGACGCCCGAGCGCGCGAGCGCGCGCTCGGCCGCCTCGACGGGCGCGTACCCGAAGTACTGCGGCTCGCCGGCGACGACGGCGCGGCCCGCCACGCGCGCGAGCGGGTCCAGGCCCGTGAGCCCGGCCGCGGCCTGCGACCCGACGAGCGCGGCGGACGCGCCGTCGTTGAGCGGCGAGGCGTTGCCGGCCGTGACCGCGCCCTCGGGGCGGAACACCGGGGCGAGCGCGGCCAGCCGGGGCGCCGAAGTGTCGGGGCGGATCGCCTCGTCGCGGGTGAGCGTCGTGCCCGGGACCGGGACGACCAGGTCGTCGTAGCGGCCCTCGTCCCACGCCCGCTGGGCCAGGCGGTGGCTGCGAAGCGCCCACGCGTCGGCGCGCTCACGCGTCACGCCGTACCTCTCGCCCAACCGTTCGGTGGCCTCGCCCAGCGAGACCGTCCACTCGGCGTCCATGCGCGGATTGACCAGGCGCCAGCCGAGCGCCGTGGAGACCAGGGCGGCGTCGCCGGCCGGGAACGCGCGCTCAGGCTTGGGCAGCACCCAGGGCGCGCGGGACATCGACTCGACCCCGCCCGCCACGACGAGGTCGGCGTCGCCGCACTCGACCGCGCGGGCGGCCTGCACCGCGGCCTCGAGCGAGGACGCGCACAGGCGGTTGACGGTGGTCCCCGGCACCGACAGCGGCAGGCGCGCGAGCAGCACGGCCATGCGCGCGACATCGCGGTTCTCCTCACCGGCGCCGTTGGCGTTGCCCAGCACGACGTCGTCCACGCGCGCCGGGTCGAGGTCGGGGGCGCGGCGCACCTGCTCGGCGAGGGCGAACGCCGCCAGGTCGTCGGGGCGGACCCCGGCCAGGGCGCCGCCGTACCGCCCGAACGGGGTGCGGACCGCGTCGTAGACGAATGCGTGTCGCATGTGCGCGTCCCCTACCGCAGCCGACCCAGGTCGGCCTCGATGGACGCCGCCGCCTTGAGCAGCGGCGTCAGGATGTGCTCGAGGAGCTCCTCGACCGTGCCGCGGCGCACGGGCGCCGAGACGTTGACGGCGGCGACGACGGCGCCCGAGCCGTCGCGCAGCGGGGCCGCGACCGAGCGCAGACCCTCCTCGAGCTCCTGGTCCACCAGCGCCCAACCGCGCTCGCGCACCTGGGCGAGCTCGGCGCGCAGGGCGTCGGGGTCGGTGATGGTGCGCGCGGTCAGCGGCCGCAGCGGCGTGCGCTCCAGGTAGTCGTCGAGCACGGCCCCCTCGAGGTGCGCGAGCAGCGTGCGCCCCATCGACGTCGCGTACGCAGGGAACCGCGTGCCGACGTGGATCGCGGCGCTCATGATGCGCCGCGTGGCAACCCGGGCCACGTAGACCATGTCGGACCCGTCCAGGACGGCCACCGACGTCGACTCGTCGACCGCGCGCGACAGGTCGCGCAGGTACGGGGTCACGACATCGGGCAGGCGCAGACTCGACAGGTAGGCGTAGCCGAGGTCGAGCACCGAGGGCAGCAGCCGGTACTCGCGGCCGTCGGAGGCGACGTAGCCGAGCTCGACGAGCGTGAGCAGGAATCGCCGCGCGGACGCGCGCGACAGGCCCGTCTCGCGGGCGACCTCGCTCAGCGTGAGCGCGGGGCGGTCGGGCCCGAACGCCCGAATGACCGCCAAGCCGCGCTCCAGCGACTGGACGAACTCCGCGCCGTGCGGAGCGCCGGGACCGGGCGCCGTCATCGGGCCTCGCCGCCAATCCGGACAGGGTGGGTCAGGTGGGCGTCGGCGAGGGTGCGGGCGCCGCGTTTGGCGGCCTGGACCAGCTCGTAGACGTGGGTGCGCAGCCGCGCGAACTCGGGGTCCGCACGGGTGGTGAGCTGGTCGCGTTCGGCGCCGAGGCCGACGGACACGTCCTCAAGCACCACGGTGGGGCGGGCCGAGAGCACGAGCACGCGCTCGCCGAGGTAGATCGCCTCGTCGATGTCATGCGTGACGAACACGACGGTCACCCCCAGGCGCCGCCACAGGGACCGCACGAGGTCCTCGAGCTCGAAGCGCGTCTGCGCGTCGACCGCGGCGAATGGCTCGTCCATGAGCAGCACCTGGGGCTCGTACGCCGCGGCGCGGGCGATCGCGACGCGCTGCTGCATACCGCCCGACAGCTGCCACGGGTAGGCGTCATGCACGTCGCCCAGGCCGACGGCGGCCAGGGCCTCGGAGACCTTGGTGCGGCGCTCGGCGCGGCGCACGCCCTTCTCCCTCAGGGGCAGGTCGACGTTCTGGGCGACGCTCATCCACGGGAACAGCGAGCGGCCGTACTCCTGGAGCACCACGGCCATGCCGGGCGGCGGCCCCGAGATCGGGGCGCCGCCGAGCGTGATCGCGCCGGAGGTGGCGGGCATGAGCCCGGCCATGCAGCGCAGCAGCGTCGTCTTACCGGCCCCTGAGGGGCCGACGACGCACACGAGCTCGCCGGCCTTGACCTCGAAGGTGAGCTCCGCGATGGCCTCGACCGGCTCTCCGCGTCCGGTGTAGACCTTGCGCAGGCCGCGCACGTCGAGGCGCGCGCCGTGCTCGGGGGTGGTCGCAGGACTGGTCATCAGGTCAGGCACCTCCACGCTGCGCGGACCGGTACCCCAGGTACCAGGCCAGGACCGCCTCGGTGACGGCCCGGAAGACGAGGGACAGCAGCACGCCGATCAGGCCGAGGATGATCACGCCTGACCACATCTCGGGGATCGCGAAGCTGCGCTGGAACGACACGACGGTGAAACCGAGGCCGTCACGCGCCGTGAACATCTCGGAGATGACCATGAGGATGATCCCGATCGACAGAGCCTGGCGGGCGCCGGTGACGATCTGCGGGCTCGCCCCGCGCACCACCAGGTGCCGCACCATCGAGCGGCGCCCGAGGCGGTAAGCGCGGGCGGTGTCGCGCAGCACGGGGTCGATCCCGCGCACGCCCTCGATCGTGTTGAGCAGGATCGGCCACAGGCACCCGGTCGCGATGACGAATACGCGCATGGGCGTGCCGATGCCGAGGAACAGCATGAGGATCGGCACCATGACCGGCGGCGGGATCGCGCGGAAGAACTCGAGCACCGGCTCGCAGTAGGCGCGCAGCGCGCGCGACGAGCCGATCGCGACGCCCAGCCCGACGCCGATCGCGAGCGCGACAAGGTAGCCGGCCAGCAGACGCGCCACCGAGGGCAGGACGTCGTGCACGAACAGCGACTCGCCGAACGGCTGCGTGAACCACGTCTGGCGGAACTGGGCCAGGATCCGGGCCAGCGGCGGGTTGAAGAACGAGGTGCTCTCGGCCGTCAGCGCCCACCACAGGCCCAGCAGGACGGCGGGCAGGCCCGTGGCGAGCAGGATCGGGCGCCAGGCGCGCGTCATGGCGCCTCCCCTCGGATCGACGGGTGCCAGAACAGGGCTCTGGCCTCCACGGCGCGCGCCAGCAGGTTCAGCGCGACCCCGAGCAGCCCGGTCACGACCACCAGCGCGTACATCGAGGCCACCGCGCCCGACGACTGCGCCCGCGAGATCAGCAGGCCCAGGCCCGGCGTGCCGATCAGCAGCTCGCCGGTGACGGTCAAGATCAGTGCGACCGACGCGGCCAGGCGCAGCCCGGTCATCGCGTACGGCAGCGTCGTCGGCCAGATCACGGTCCGCACCCGCGCCCATAGCGAGAAGCGGTAGGAGCGCGCGGTGTCCGAGGCCACGGGGTCGACATCCTGGACACCGGACAGGACCTGGACCAACACCTGCCAGAACGAGGCGTAGACCACCAGCAGCAGGGTCGAGGCGCGTCCGGTGCCGAACAGCAGCACCGCCACCGGGATGAGCGCGACCGACGGCACGGGGCGCAGAAACTCGATCGTCGAGGCCGTCGCTGCCCGCAGGAACGGCGCCATGCCGATGACCACGCCGAGCGCGACGCCCGCCGTCAACGCGATCCCCAGCCCGGCGCCCCAGGTCGTCAGCGTCTGCCCCAGCGCCGTCCAGAACTCCCCCGACCCGAGCCGATGGACCAGGGTGCCGAGGATGTCCGACGACGTGGGCAGGAACCGCCGGTCCACGACCCCGGCGCGCGGCACGGCCTCCAGGACGGCGAGCAGGGTCGCGACCCCGGCCAGACCCCAGGCCCAGCCGGGGAGGCGACGGCGCACACGACTCGTCACGGCAGGAGCTTCGACGTGTCGGGCGGCGAGTCGAACATGCCGTACCTCGCACCAAGGTCGGCGAGTCGCTGGATCGCGCCCGCCTCGGCGTCGGGCGCCCAATGGGGCAGGCTCATGGCCTCCTTCACCGCGGGGTCAATCTCCGTGTAGGTGTCGAGGACGGCACGGATCGCGTCCGGGTTGCTCTGCCCGTAGTCGAGTGACTTGCGCATCGCGGCGGTGAACGCGGCCACCATCTCGGGGTCGTCCGCGACGCGCTGCTGGCTGGTGAAGTACACGCCCACAAGCAGGTCGGGGTCCGACTCGGCGAAGTTCCAGCTCACAACCTGGGCTCCCGCCTGGATCGCGCGGGTCAGGTGCGGCTCGACGATCCACGCGGCGTCGACCTGCCCGCCCGCGACCGCGGCCGGCATGTCGGGGAAGCCCATCTCGACGAAGGTGACGGAGTCCGGGTCGGCCCCGGCCTGGTCGACGACGGCGCGCACGGTGGTGTCGCCGATGTTCTTGAGCGTGTTGACCGCGACGGTCTTTCCGGCCAGGTCCGCGGCGGTGGCGATCCCCGAGTCGGGCATCGCGACGACGCCGCCGAAGTCGGCCCCGACCTCGCCGGTCGAGATGGCCCCGGCGGTGAGGATCGTGATGCCCAGGCCTTGCTCGGAGGCCAGGATCAGCGACGTGGTGTTGCTGAAGCCGAACTGGTACTGGCCGCTCATCACGGCGGGGACGATCGCGGCGCCTCCCTGTGCGAGTTCGAGCGTGACGTCGAGGCCCTCCTCCTCGAAGAACCCCTGCTCGACGCCCAGATAGATCGGGGCGACGTCGACGATCGGGATCACGCCGACCGACACGGGCGTCAGGGCGCCGGAGCCCTCGCCCTCCTGAGCGGTGGGGGTGGACCCGTTCTGAGCGGATGAGCCGCTGGCGCACGCGGCGAGGACGAGCGCGGCGGCACAGGCCGCCGCTGCGGACGAGACAAGACGACGCACGGGAGTTCTCCTTTGAACGGTGCCTTCGACTTCGCACAGTGCCGTCGCCACGGCGTGCCGGGAGGGGATGTCGCTGACGCCGACCCGCGTTCGTCTTCGAACGCTGGTGACCACCTGCCGAACAACTGTGCTCACTCCGAACATAGGTGACGCGCGTCACCGCCGTCAATGCCCGAGCGGTTGAGAGAGCCCCCCGCCGCGCGTCGCCGCGGGCCTGGGGTGATGTCCGCCGGGTATCGCGCGGACCGCCCAGGTAGTAGCCACGCGCGATGCGCCAGCGGACTGTGTCGGCACGGCCCAGAGCGGGCCGCACCTGACCCAGGAGCACCCCATGTCACTCAACGCCTCTCACACCGTCGTCGTGTTCGGCGGCACCAGCGGCCTCGGCTTCGCCACCGCGCAGGCGCTCGCCGCGAAGGGCGCGAGCGTCGTCGTCGCGTCCCGCAACCCGGCCTCCGTCGAGTCCGCCGTGCGCCGCCTTCCGCCGTCGGCTTCCGGTCGCGCGGTCGACGCCTCGGACCCGTCCGCGGTCGCCGCCCTCCTCGATGAGGTCGGTCCGTTCGACCACCTCGTCTACACCGCGGGAGACGCGTTCGCCGCCACCACGCTCGACGGCTACACGGCCGATGCCGGGGCGCGGATCCTCGGCCTGCGGCTCGTGCACATGCTCGACGTCGTCCGCCAGGCCGTGCCGCACCTGCGCGCGGGCGGGTCGATCACGCTGACCGCGGGCACCGCCGCGCTCAAGGGCGGGCCGGGCTGGTTCCTCGGCGCGGCCGTCTCCGGCGCCGTTATCGCGGCGGCCCGCTCCTTGGCCGTGGAGCTGGCCCCGCTGCGGGTCAACGTCGTGGCCCCCGGGCGTGGTCCGCAGCCCCCTGTGGGCCGGCATGCCCGAGGCCGACCGCGAGCTCATGTACGAGGTGACGGGCAAGTCGCTGCCGCTCGGCCGCGTCGCGGAGCCCGAGGACGCCGCGCGCGAGTACGTCCACCTCATCGAGCAGGACTACGCCACCGGCGTGGTCAGCGTGATCGACGGCGGCACGGTGCTCGTCTGAGCCGCCGCGTGGGGTGCGGGGGCAGGCGGAGCGCCCACCCGCGGCCCATGATGGTCAGGACGACGGCGGACGCGACGTCGTCCTGACCGTCTCCCGGCGGCGGACGGCGCCTGCGCGGGCGCCGGATCGCTCAGGCCCCCGGAGCGAGGAGCAGCATGGACGTCGACCTGCGCAAACTGCGCTACTTCGTCGCCGTGGCCCAGACGGCGTCGATGCGGGCCGCCGCCGACCAGCTCTTCGTCGCCCAGCCCGTCCTGACACGTCAGCTGCGCGCGTTGGAGCGCGAGCTCGGCGTTCGGCTGCTCGACCGGTCGCACCTGGGCACCACGTTGACCCCGGCCGGCGAGCAGGTGCTTGAGGACGCGCTGCCGCTGCTGCGCGCCGCCGACGCCCTGGTGCGCCGCGCGTCGCGCACGAGCGATGAGCGGCGGCTGCTCACGATCGCGTTCATGCCCGGCCTGGTGGTCACGGCCATAGCCTCACGCTTCTGTGACACCCACCCCGGGTGGGACGCCGACGTCGTGCGCACCTCGTTCCTCGACCAGGTCACCGTGCTGCACGACGGCACGGCCGACGTCGGGTTCCTGCGCTACCCGTTCGACGACGCCGGACTGACCGTGACCCCCCTCGCCGAGGAGCCCCGCGTGGTCGCGCTGCGCCGCGACCACCCCCTCTCCGACCGTGGGCGGATCGACGTGCGCGACCTGGAGGACGAGCCGCTGCTCGACTCCCCCGACCTGGTGCCCGGTTGGGCAGGCGACCATCTGCCCAGCAGCCGCCCAGGGATCACGACGCGCTCGATGGAGGAGAAGCTCGAACACGTCGCCGCGCGCCGCGGCATCGCCATCGTCGGCGCGTCCGTCTCCGACCTGTACCCACGCCCCGAGGTGGTCTACCGCCCGCTCGACGGCGTGCCGGCCGCGCGCGTGGGACTGGCGTCCGACGCACACCGGACTGCGCCGGAGCTCGCGGCCTTCCGGCGCATCGCACTCGAACTGGCGGTGCCCACGCTCGGCGACACGTTCCGCCGCTGGCGCCCGGAGCGCTGACGACGCCTGAGGCCGCGGCCGGCTCGTGCCACGCGTCTCTACCGTCACGCGTCACTACAGTCACGCGTCTCTACAGTGGGCCGGTGCCCGCCAACCCGTTCACGAGCCCGCCGTCCGGCGCGCGCGAGCTGTCCATCCCGCCCCATGTCGCCCGCCCGGACGCGCCGGCGCATGGCACGTCGCCCCAGGTCGAGGCGCTGCGCACCGCGCTCGCCGCGGGCGCGGGCCCTGAGGTGGTCGACGCGTTCTGGGCGCACGTCGTCGCGCACGGCACGCCCCTCATCGAGGGCCGAGGGCCGGTGCGGGAGTACACGTTCGCCCATCGCGGCACGGCCCGACAGGTCGCCGTCGTGATCAACAAACTCGTCGACGACACGACCTACCCCCAGGCGCTGATGACCCCCATCGCGGGCACCGACGTGTGGACGCTGACGCTGCGCCTCGGCGCAGCTTGGCGGGGCAGCTACAGCCTGGCGGTCGACGACGGCCGATCCCGTCCGGCGTCCGGCCTCGCAGACCTGGACCAGCGCCGCGCTCGGTCTCTCGCGGTCACACCGCCGCACCGCCGTCGTGCGGTCGAGGCCTGGTACGACCTCCTGAGCCATGCCCGGCCCGACCCGCACGCGCGCGAGTGCGGCCCGCTCGGCTCGGTCGCCTCCGGGCCGACGGCGCCGCGAGGGCTGCCGACGCGACGGGCGGACGTGAGCGGCGCTTTCGTCCCGGTCCAGACCGGAGCGCGCCGCGCCCGGTGGCACGTGCCCGCGGGCGGCCCCGGCTCCGACCCCTGGGACGTCCTGGTGCTGCTCGACGGCGAGGCCTGGGCCGCGAACGACGGCGAACGGCTCGACGCGTGGGCCGCCTCCGGCGTCCTGCGCCCGACCGCGACCCTGCTGCTCGACCACGGCCCGATGCGCGAGCGCGTCGCGGACCTGACCTGCAACCCGCGCCTCGTCGCCGACGTGCTGACCCTCATCGACACCGCGCCGGCCGCGCTCGGCGCGCCCGTGACCCGCGACCCACGCCGCACCACGATCGCCGGGCAGTCCCTCGGTGGCCTCAGCGCGCTGTACGCCCAGTGCCTCGCGCCCGACCGCTTCGGCGCGTCGGTGTGCCAGTCCGGCTCGCTGTGGTGGCCGAACCCCGCTGGCGGCGAGCCGGCGGAGTGGCTCACCCGCACCATCCTGGAGGCCGACGCCCGCCTGGGGCGCGTGAGCCTGGAGGTCGGGCTCAACGAGTGGGTGCTGCTGGAGCCGACGCGGCGCCTGCGCAACGCGCTCGCGGGCCGATGCGAGGCGCTCCACTACGCGGAGTACGACGGCGGCCACGACCGCGCCTGCTGGGAGGTCAGCCTGCCGCGGGCGCTGCGCCGGATCACGGCGCGCTGAGCGGCGGGAAGCGCGCTACCGGGTCGGCAGCACACCCTCCAGCACGGCCTCGTCGCGCCGGGTGACGCAGGCCTCGACTGTGACGGCGCACCGTGCCCGGAGCCTCTGCGCGCACCCTGGCGGGCGGCGTCGGGCTGGCGCCGAGCGCCGGCGAGCGAGCGAGTCCTGGGCTCGGCCGACGCCGCCTCGCGCGCACAGGCGGGTTCTGGCGCTCCAGGGCGGATACCCTGCCCGGATGGCGAGGCCCCGGAGCGCACCCGAGCGACCGTCGATCGACCCAGTCGACCTGAGGGACCTGGGCCCCGGTGACGCGGCCGCGCTGGTCGCCGACGCGGACCTCGAGGGGCTCGCGTTCGACGGCGTCTCGACCGACGTCGTCGACCTCGCGCACGCGCGGCTGTACGAGTCGCGCCTGAGCGGGCTGCGCGCCGACCAGGTCGACCTAGGCAACGCCACGCTCGTGGGCTGCGTCGTCGAGCGCGCGGACGTCCCGGTGGTGCGCGGCGTGCGCGGCTCCTGGCGGGACGTCACCGTGCGCAACGCCCGCCTCGGCTCGGCCGAGCTGTACGAGTCGACGTGGCGCGGTGTCGACGTCGCCGACTGCAGGCTCGGCTACATCAACCTGCGCGGGGCGACGCTCGACGACCTCCGGTTCACCGACTGCGTCATCGACGAGCTCGACCTAGTCGGGGCGACCGCGACCCGCGTCGCGTTCCACGGCGTGCGTGTGCGCCGCCTCGACGTCCAGGGGTCGACGCTGCGGCACGTCGACCTGCGCGGGGCCGCGATCGAGGAGCTGAGCGGCCTCGGCTCGCTCGCGGGGGCGACGATCAGCCCGGAGCAGCTCGCCGACCTCGCGCCCGCGCTCGCCGCACACCTCGGCATCACGGTCGTGGGCTGAGCCGCGGCGTCCTCAGCCCTCGCGCTCTTCGGCGTCCCGAACCGCCCCACACGACCGCAGAAGCGCCCGGCCCTGGTCCCAGGCGCCCACGCCGCTCGTGGCGTTGACGTGTCCGAGCGGTCCGACGTCCGCGACCGCGGCGCCCCAGTCCAGGGCGAGCCCGCGAGCCCAGGCGGGCCCGGCGTACGGGTCGTCGTCGGACACGACGACGAGCGTGGGGACGGGCAGGGGTGCGCGGCGCGCTGTGAAGCCACGGGCCGCCTCGGGGAAGGCCGGGCCGTCCGGGTCCGGAACCGCCACGAGCATGGCGCCGACGACGGGCCCCGGCCCGCGTTCGACGAGCCAGGCCGAGGCCGCCAGGGCGCCGAGGCTGTGGGCGATGAGCACGACGCGGTCGGGACCGGGCGCGGCGCCGGGCGGAGCGGAGCCGGCGCCCGGCGCGGCGACCGCACGGCTGATCGCGGCCGACCAGTCGCGAGGGTCGGGCCGGTCCCATGACGCGGGCGCGATCCGTGTCGCGGGCAGCTCGGCGTCCCAATGGGTCTGCCAGTGGTCGGGGCCCGAGCCCCCGATGCCCGGGACGGTCACGTACCTCATGCGGCAGCGCCCCTCGGCGCCGTCGGGCTGGCGGCTCGTCGCGCCGCGCGCTCGCGGGCGGCGCCGATGAACGCCTCGATCACTGGGTGAGGCTGGGTGTCGGCCAGCTCGGGCTGGAAGGCGACGCCGAACCAGAAGCCCGCGCCGGGGAGTTCGACGACACGCGGATCGCCGTCAGGACTGCGGCCCGAGACGACCATGCCCGCCTCGACGAGCGGGCCGGCGTCAGCGGCGGCGAGGCCGAAGGAGCAGTGGTAGCGCTCGAACGCGCGCTCGCCCAACAGGTCTGCCGCGAGCGTTCCGGGTTGCAGGTCCACCTGGCCGCAGTGGCCCACGAGCGAGCACGCCAGCGGCGTGATGAGCGCCCGCACGTCGTCCGGTCCGGCGGCGGACTCCGCGTGCCGTACCCGCAGGCCGGCGACGCCACGCGCGAACTCCAGGAGCATGTGCTGGTACCCGCCGCACGTGCCGAGCAGCGGCGTCCCGGCGCGCCGCGCGGCGCCGATCGCCGCCACGACACGGTCCTCGTCGGCGTAGGGCGAGCCGGGCACGACCCAGAGGCCGTCGAACGCCTCGGCGTCAGCGGGGGTGACGGCCGTGCTGGCGACCCAGAGCAGGTCGACGTCGGGAAAGCGCGCCGCGATGTCGGGGATCCGGGTGTGGGCGCGGACGGCTGGGGAACGGTCGCCGACGAGCGCGACGCGCGTCGGGACCCGGCGAAGGCCGGTGGACGGGGAGGTCATGCCGACATGCTGTCGCCGCGAGCCGTATCAGGTCCAACGATGAAGTCCGATGACCACATCAGCGATTGCGATGCTGGATACTGACCGGCGTGGACACGCGCGCTGTGACGAGCCTGCTCGCCGTCGCCGAGACGGGATCCTTCTCCCGCGCCGCGCACGCGCTGGGGTTCACCCAGTCGGCGGTGTCGCAGCACGTCGCGGCGATCGAGCGCACCGTCGGCGCGCGACTCCTGACCCGCCGCCCCACGGTGGCCCCGACTCCGGCCGGACGCGAGTTCCTGCGGCACGCGCGCCAGATGCTGGCACACGAGCAAGCCGCCCGCGCCGCCGTGCGTCGACTGGAGGACGACGACGCCCATGCGCCGATCGCGATGGCCGTCACCCCCGCGACCGAGCACCTGCTGCCGGTGGGCCACGCGGTCGCCGCTGTGCGCGTGCGCGACCTGGCGGGCGCCTCCGCCGCCTTGGCCAGCGGCGACGTCGACCTCGCTCTCGTCGACGGCCTGACCGCACCCGGCGACCCCTTGCCCGGCGCCGCGGCCGACGTCGAGACACGCGTCCTGGCCGAGGCGCCGCTCGGGGTCCTGCTGCCCGCCGACCATCTGCTCGCCGCCCGCGACGGGCTCGCCCTCGCCGACTTGGCCGACGCCCGCTGGCTGGCCACGAGCCGCACGGTGTGCGCGACGGCGGACCTGGCCGCCGTCGCGCGGACCACCCTGCGGCGGGGAACCGCGTACGACGGCGCCGCCGCGACCACCGTCGCGCGGCTCGTCCGGGCCGGACACGGGCTGGCCGCCGTCCCCCTGTCGGGGCTGGCTCCGAACGGGCTCGCCCGCGTGCCGCTCACGGCGCCACGGCTGGTGCACCGGATCGAGGTCCGCGTCCACGCGGCCTCCCGCGCCGTCGCACGGGCGGTCGCCATGCGCGTGTGACCTTCCCTCAGGGCGCGGGCCCCTCACGCCGCCGCGTCGAGCAGACCAGCGGCGCGAGGTTGCCGCAGCCACCGCTCACGGCTACCGCGTCGTCGAGCTCGACCCGCACGACGCCGCGGCCATCGCCGCGCTGGAGGCGGTCAACGAGGCCGACTACCCGTCCACGCCGTCGACCGCGCACGCCGCCCCGAGCCAGGAGGACGTGCGGGCGCTCTTCGCGCGGGGCTTGCGCATCTTCGGCGCGCCCCCGACGCCGACGACCTGGTCGCGGTCACCGGGATCGCTCGCCGTTCGGACCGCGCCGAGACCGAGTCCACCTCGGTCCGCGCTGACCACCGCGGCCAGCGCCTCGCCTCGGCGGTCAAGGCCGCCTCGGTGCTGGCGATCGCCGCTGACGGCGCCGAGGTCTTCGGCACCGGCGGCGCCGGCGTCAACGCCGGCAGCATCGCCTGAACGAGGGCCTGTGCTACGTCATCGAGGAGCACTGGTACGACTACCAGGAGCCGGCGTCAGCGTCTGCGGTGACCCCGCGCTCGGGCCGCATCGCGCGCATCGCTGACTGAGACGGGTGGGTCGGACTCCCGGGCTGGCGCGCACCTTCCATCGCGGGATGGGCTTCCGTAGAGTCGGGGATGCGTGCGGTCTGGCACTTCGGTGGGGGGCGTGACCCGGTGGTCCTGTGCTCGAGCGGCGTGACCTCGGGAAACGCTCCTGCTCAACGTCGCCAGGGGCTATGTCCGTGAGCCAGGACGGCGAACGAGCGCCCCGCGCGTCACGAGAGGGCGGACCGAGGCTCTTTGGCAGGCGGTCGGAGCAGTCCAGTCTGCTCGGGCTGCTCGCCGTAGCCCGGCGGGGGTCAAGCGCGGCTCTCGTGGTACGAGGCGAGCCGGGCATGGGAAAGTCAGCGCTGTTGGACGTGGCCGCGGCCGCGGCCGACGGCTTCCGCACGCTTCGTGTGACCGGCGCGCAGTCGGAGATGGAGCTCCCGTACTCGGCGCTCCACCAGTTCTGCGCGCCCATGCTCGACGCCTACGGGGCCCTGCCGGAGCCGCAGCGCGCAGCACTTCACGTGGCATTGGGCCGCGCCACCGGCCCCGCGCCCGACCAACTCGTCGTCGGTCTTGCCGTGCTCAACCTCCTGGCCGCGTCCGCCGCGGACGCCCCGATCCTCTGCCTCGTGGACGACGCCCAGTGGGTGGACGCGGCGTCAGCGCAGGCAATCGTCTTTGCGACGCGTCGCCTGGTCGCGGAGCCTGTCGCGGTCCTGGCGACCACGCGCGCGGTCGTCGACAGGTCAGCGTTCCGCAGCCTGCCCTCCGTGACCCTCGGCGGCCTGGGCAGAACGGACGCGGCCGCGCTCCTTGAGGCATCGGTGCACGGCCGCCTCGATCCGCAGGTCAGCGATCGTGTTCTTTCGGAGGCCGGCGGCAACCCGCTGGCAATCACGACCTTTGGCCGCTCGGCGACGTTGACCGATACCGCAGGAGGGTTCGGCCTCCCGTCGGCGGTGCAGATCACCGACAGGATCGAGGCGTCCTTCCGCGAGGAGATGGCTGAGTTGGCGCCGCCGGCGCAGCAACTCCTGGTCCTCGCCGCGGCAGACCCCACCGGAGACCCCGCCCTGCTGTGGCGCGCGGTGGGGAAGGCTGGCCTCGAGATAGGTGTCGACCAACTCGAAGCCGCTGCGTCGCTGCTCTCAGTCGACACCTGGGTGCGGTTCCGGCATCCGCTCGTCCGCTCCGCCGCCTACCGGAGCGCGACCCCGCGGCAGCGCGTCCAGGCGCATCTCGCCCTCGCCGCCGCGACCGACCCAAGGACCGACCCTGACCGCCGCGCCTGGCACGCCGCGCGGGGCACGGTTCGCCCGGACGAGCGCGTCGCCCTCGAGCTCGAGACCTCCGCGGAGAGGGCGCGGGCTCGCGGAGGGGTGGCGGCGTCGGCTGCCTTCCTCGAGCAGTCCGCACTGCTCACACCCGACCCCGAGCGACGGTCCTCTCGCCTGCTCGCGTCAGCCCAGCGACGCTTCGAGGCCGGCGGCACGAACGCCGCGCTCGACCTCCTCGCCCGGGCTGAGGGCGGCCCTCTTCAACCGCTGCAGACCGCCCGCGTCGAGCGCTTGCGCGCACAGATCGCCTTCGTCACGCACCGCGGGCCCGGCACGACGGCACAGATCCTTGACGCAGCCCGCCGTCTCGAGCCTCTCGATCGTTCTCTCGCGCGGGAGACCTACCTCGAGGCCCTCGCGTCTGCGACGGTGGCCGGACGCCTGGCGGACCCGGTCGGCCTGCGCGACGTCGCTCTGGCGGCGCGCGACGCGCCGCCACCGGACGGACCGACACGTGCCCCCGACCTCTTGATGGACGGCCTCGCACTCACCGTGACCGGTGGCCATGCGGCGGGGGCGACCGCAGTCCGCCGTGCGCTCGAGGCGTTCGGGGCGGACGACCTCGACCCGCGCGACGGCCTGCGCTGGCTGTGGTTCGCGAGCCATGTCGCACTCGCCGTATGGGATGACGCCGCCTGGGACGAGCTCTCCCGGAAGCACGTCGCGCTCGCCCGAGACGCCGGAGCGCTGGCGATCCTCCCGATCGCGCTCAACACACGCGTCGGCGTCGCCGCCGGCACCGGCGAGTTCGCCGAAGCAGTGCGCGCCCTCGACGAGGTCGCCGCGCTCTCGGAGGTGACCGACGCGCCGATCAGCCGCTACGTGTCCCTCGCAGTTCTCGCGCTCCAGGGCGCAGACGAGGCGGCGTCCGCCGTCGAGGTCGCCCGGACCGAGGCTGCCGCCTCCGGTGAGGGCATCGGGCTGACAGTCGCGGCCTGGGCCGGCGCCGTGACCGGCAACGCGCTGGGCCGGTACGGGGAGGCGGCGGGAGAGGCGATGGTCGCCTGCGCCAACCCGGAAGAGCTGTGGTCATCAGGCTTCGGGGCGGTCGAGCTGATCGAGGCCGCGGCCCGCTCCGGCCAGGGCGAGCGGGCGCGGGTCGCCATGCGCCGCGTGGAGGAGGCGACGGCCAACGCCGGGACGCGTTTCGCCGCAGGGATGGCCGCGCGGTGCCGCGCGCTCGTCACGCCCGGTCCCGACGCCGAGAACTGGTACAGAACGGCCGTCGAGGAGCTCTCCGGCACGCGGGTGCGGGTCGAGCTCGCGCGCGCCCACCTGCTCTACGGGGAGTGGCTGAGGCGAGCCCGACGCCGCTCCGCGGCTCGGCGCGAGCTGACGGCGGCGCACGGGATGTTCACGTCGATGGGCATGCGGGCTTTCGGCCGGCGGGCGGCGCAGGAGCTCGTCGCGTGTGGCTTGCCGACTCCTGCGTCGGTCGGGCCCACAAGCCTCGGGCTCACGCCGCAGGAGGCGCGCGTCGCGCGCCTCGCGCGGGAGCGGCTGACCAACCCGGAGATCGGGGCTCGTCTCTACATCAGCCCGCGCACCGTCGAATACCACCTGGGCAACGTGTTCGCGAAGCTCGGCATCTCGTCACGGCACGAGCTGGCGCGTGCGCTTCACCAGGAGTAGACGGTCGGGCGGGCGCGCCGGGCGACCTGCCTCTCGTGCTGCGGCGCGGCCGGCGCGACGGGAGCGGACTCGAGCTGTGCCTCGAGGTCATCGATGTCGACCGGCCCCTGATAGAGGCGGTCGTTGACGAAGATCTGAGGGGGTTCGCCGGAGCCGATCGCCTCGGCGTCGACAGCGTCCTCGGTGACGCGCGCGAGGTGACGACCGCTCTGGACCGCGTCCTCGACCCGGTCGACGTTGAGGCCGGCACGGGCCGCGCACCGTCGGACCTCTCGTGAGGTGAGCTGTCCACCGGCCCGCGCGAGCGCGTCGCGCATCTCCCAGAACCGCCCCTGAGAGGCAGCCGCCTCACTTGCCTGGGCGGCCTCGAGCGCGACCGGGTCCGCCGTCGGTAGGTGCCGGAACACGATGAGCAGTCGATCACCGAGCCGCTCCCTCAACTCATCCAAGAGCTCCTCGAACCGTCCAGCAGTCGAGTAGGCGAAGGACGCGTAGACGACGAGCTGGCTGGGCGCGTCGGCGGGCCCCCGGAGGTGGTCCCGGGCCGGATCGACGGGCCGCAGGAGGCGCGGCGTCTCGTCGCCCGCCCGCCGATCGCGGCGGCGAGCGACCGCGAACACCGCCGAGGACAGCGCCGCCGCCACGACGGTCGCGGCGAGCACACCGATCCGTGCCTGGCTCTGCGTCTCGGCGTCGTCGAGCGAGAGATCGACGATGAACAGCGAGATCGTGAAACCCATCCCCGAGATCGCGCCCGCCGCGGCGACGTGCCTCACGTGCAGACCAGGGGCGAGCCGCGCCGCGCCCAGCGCGAGGGCGGCGCCGACCCCGCATACCACGCCCACGAACTTGCCGACGACCAGGCCGACCACGACCGCCCAGGTCAAGGTGGACGTCGCAGCGCCGAGCAGCGACGGGCCGTCGAGCACGACGCCGGCATTCGCCAGCGCGAAGACCGGCACGACGAGGAGGTTGACGTACGGGCCGAAGAGGGTCTGCAGCCGCTCGTTGACGGACACCGCCCGCGCGATGCGAAGGGTCGCGTCTCGTCCACGCCGCGGGTTCGGCGCCCGGGAGAACTCGCGCGCGCTGGTCGCGGCCTCCTGCACACGTTCGCGGCGCGGTGCGTGGACCGGGAGGACGAGACCGATGGCGACGCCTGCGACGGTCGCGTGGACCCCGGACGCGAGGAAGGCGAGCCATGCGACCACCGCCACCGCGAGATACACCGGGCCCCGCCACACGCCTATCCGGGACAGGACCGCGAGACCGACGAGCGCGAGAGCGGCGACGGCCATCGGGATGACAGCGAGGTCGTCAGTGAAGGCCACCGCCACGACGGCCAGCGCGCCGACGTCGTCGACGACGGCGAGCGTCAAGATGAAGAGCCGCAGCGCCGGCGGTGCGGAGCGGCCGACCAGCGCCAAGAGGCCCAGAGCGAACGCCGTGTCGGTCGAGATGACCGCTCCCCACGCGCCGACGGCGCGCGGGTCCCCGTCGCCGAGCGACATCACCACGAGGAAGAGCAGCGCGGGGACGATGAGGCCTGCGACGGCCGCGAACACCGGCAGGCGAGCACGGGCCCGGTCTCGCAGCTCGCCGAGCGCGAACGCGTGCTTGACTTCGAGCGACACGAGGAGGAAGAAGAGGGTCATCAGTCCGTCGTTGACCCAGTGCCGCAGGTCGAGCCGGAGCTCGGCTCCACCGATCGCGATCTCAGCCTCGGCGTGCCAGAGGGCGTCGTACGTTCCACCCGGGACGTTGGCCCACACCAGGGCGCACAACGTCGCGAGGAGCAGAGCGCCGGCTGCGGCGGCGGAGGACCGTGAGAGCCGCTGTAGCCTCTCGTGCGACACCGCGCCCCTCAGCCGGATCGGCGTCGCAGTCACCGGCGGCTCTCCCCGATGTCGACGCCGAGTCGGGTCGGCAGCCGAGCGTCCTGGCCGGTCGGGATGATCACCATGTCCGCCAGGTTGACGTGCGCGGGCAGTTGTAGCGCGGCGGTGATCACGTGGGCGACCGTCGTGACCGGGACAGGGGGCAGGTCCGCGATGAGCGAGTTCCAGGCGCGCCGGGTGCGGGCGTTGCCGTCGTATCCGAACCCGTCGACCTCCGTGAGCCCGGGCTGCACCTGGTGCACCCTGACGCCGCGCGGACCGAGCTCCTGCCGCAGGCTCACGGCCAGCTGCCCGATAGCCGCGGACACCGCGGCGAAGACGGACCATCGCGGGTACGCGACCGACCCCACGAGCGCGCCGACGAACAGCAGGTCCGCGACCCCGTCGGTGGCGCTCTCGATCAGGTCCCGGGCGAAGACGTGCGCGGTCTGAAGCATCCCCGAGACGTTCGTGTTCAGCATGCTCGCCCACTCCCCCGGGACGGCGTCCTCGAACGCGTCCCAGGACGCCACCCCGACGCCGACGACGACCGCGTCCACGGTCCCGAATCGCTCGTGCACGGTGTCGCGCAGCTCCAACAGCGCGAACGCGTCCGTGACGTCGACACGCTGCGCGAGGACCCGGTCGCGGCCGAACGCCTCGACGAGCTCGCGCACGCGTGAGGCGCGCCACGCCCGGTCGCTCTCCGCGAGGACCACGTTCGCACCCTGCCCGAGGAGCTCGGCGGCGGTCTCGACGCCGACGCCGTGCGAGGCGCCGGTCACCACCACGACCCGATCCTTGCCGCCCGTCACACCCATCGGCTCATCCCTGCCTGGTGGGCAGGACCACGGCCTCGGCGAGATTGACTCCGACCGGCAGCGACGCCGAGAAGACGACGGCGTCGGCGACGTCCGCCGGGGTCAGGGGATCGCGGACCGCGCGCATACGCTCAAGGCTCTCGCGGGCTCGAGGGTCACTGATGCCGCGGCCCAGACCGGTCGTCGTGGTTCCCGGCTCGATGTGCCGAACACGCACCCCGCGGTCCGAGAGCTCCGCACGCAGCGAGCGGGCCAGCTGGGCGCGCGCGGCCGCCGTCGACGAGTACACCGAGAAGCCCGCGAGGAGAAGATGGGATGCGACCGACCCGACGATCACGAGGTCGGTGGACCGACCCTTGTCCGCGGCGGCGAGAAGGTCTTCCACGAAGACCCGGGCGGTGTTCAGCACGCCCATCACGTTGACGGCGATCATCTGGTCCCACTCCCCCACGTCGGAGAGTTCGAACGGCCCGCCGAACATCACGCCCGCGTTCGCGACGACGAGATCAGCCGGTCCCAGACGGCGCCGGACCTCTCCCCGCACCGCCTCGAGACGGCGTCGGTCGGTCACGTCCGCCCGGACGCCGACCACCGACCCCACCGCGCCCTCCTCGTCGAGCGTGCTGACCAGGTCAAGACCTGCGTCGTCGACGTCGAGCGCCGCCACCCGGGCGCCCGTGTGCGCCAGCGCGCGAGCAACCGCACGCCCGATACCCGACGCCGCCCCGGTGACGACCGCCGTCCGCCCCCGCAAGGGGAACGGCTCGTCGACCAGCCGTGAGTCCTGCACCAATGGCACGGCTCCACCTCTTCTCGTCGCCCGGTAACTCCGCCGCGCATGAGACGGCGAGCACAGGCTCTCGCCATCGTCAGCATGCCGAAGCCGCCCGGAGTTGGGCACCGGCGGGGACGGAACCCCGGCGCCCGCGCAACCGAGACACGGGAGCAACCCCAGGCAGTCCCGGGTACGGGTGATGACCGGAGCGATAAGCCTGAGACCTGACCCAGGCCAGCACCCGCAGCCTCGACCTCGTCGGAGAAGCGCCATGAGTCCAGACGCAGCCACGTTGATTGTCACCGGCGCCACGAGCGGCATCGGCCTCGAGACCGCACGCCGACTGGCCATGACGGCACGTCGCGTCGTCGTCCAGGGCCCGGAGTCCACGCACGACGCGCAGGGCGCCTTGCGCGCGCTGAGCGCGGGCACTGCCGCAGTGCGCTACGTCTCGTGCGACTTCGAGAACCTGAGCGAGGTCGCCGCAGCCGCGCACACCATGGTCGAGACCGCAGCGGGGCCCGTCGACGCGGTGATCAACAACGCGGCAGTCCCGGGAGCCCTCCAGCGGCGCGTCACCCCTGACGGCCACGAACGCACGCTCCAAGTGAACTATCTCGCGATGGTGCTGCTGACCGAGCATCTGCTCCCCGCCCTGGCGGACGGAGCACGCGTCGTCAACCTCGCCTCCGCAACGCACCGGATGACGAGCCTCGACCTCCCAGACATCGAGCTCGAGCAGGACTACGACCAGGTGCGCGCCTACGCCCGGTCAAAGCTCGCCATCATTCTCTATACCCGATGGTTGGCCGCCGAACGGCTGGCAGACCTCCCAGTGACCCCCGTATGCCTGAACCCGGGAGTGATCAGCACCTCCCTGCTCCACGCCATGTTCGGCGCGCAGGGAGCCGACGTCGGCCGAGGCGCCCGCAACGTCATCAGCGCGCTCATGGACGACGCGCGTGGTGGCGACTACTTCGACGACGGCCGGCTCGTTCAACCGAGCGACGAGGCACTCGACGCCGACCTCGGCGACGCCCTCATGTCGTGGACTCTCGACGCTCTGCGACCCTACTCTCCGACCACCTCGCCGCGGCCGGACGGGTCCTCGTCGCGCGGTTCCCACACCAGACCAGGAGGGACGTGATGGGCAACCGGGAGATCGTCACAGCGGCATTCGACGACTGGGTCGCAGGCAGGGCGCACGTCAGCCGGATCTTCTCCGTCGACATGACGTGGGAGATCACGGGCCGCTCGACGTCCGCGGGTCGCTACGCGAGCCGCCAAGCCTTCACGGACGAAGTCCTCATCCCGTTCGCGCGGCGCTTCAGCGCCGACGCGCCGTTCCGGCCGGTCGCCGTGCGGAGCGTGCATGCGGACGAGTCGACCGGAACGGTGGTGGTCCTCTGGGACGGACAAGGCACCACCACTGCCGGAACGACGTACGAGAACACCTATGCCTGGGTCATGCGGCTCAAGGGCGGGTTGGTCGTCGACGGCACCGCCTTCTACGACAGCATCGCGTTCAACGAGCTCTGGTTCGGTGTCGAGCCGACCACCTGACCGTCGCCTCTGACCGGCTGCGACGGCGCGTCCAGTCGGCGCAGCACCCCCTCAGGGTCGTATCGACGGCGCAGCTCCAGCACCCGCTCCCCTGTCGCGCCGGGATAGGCCGCCCAGAAGGTGCGCTCGTCGGGCCGGCTCTCGAAGTTGCGGTAAGCCCCCGTCCCGAACGGACGCAGAGGCGCTGCCACCTCATCGAGCTCGCTGCCTGTCTGAGGCGGGAAGACCGTGAGCGTGGTCAGCGCGTTCTGGCTCCGGTGCGGGAACGCCGACTCCTCGGGCGCCACGTCGTGCGTCGCACCCCCCAGCGAGCGGACCTGGACGAATGGCCGGGCCGGGTGCGTCGCCACGGAGAGCAACACCTGGGCGCTGTCCGAGGTGAGCGTCGGCAGGAGCAGGTTCGTGGTGATCGCGGGCTGCTGCCCGTAGTTGGCGTGGGCATGTTCGCTGGACACGAGTGCCGTGTAGGGCGCGAGCTGGGCCTGCATCCCGAGGACCCTCCCACCGAGATCGCCGAGCGGCTCGAGGAGCTCGCGGACGCGGTCGGGCTCGTCGCTCGCGACGACGGCGGTCATCTGCAGGACTGCGCCGCCGCTCGAGCCGCTGAGCAGGCCGTTCACCGTGAGGTCGCGAGGCGCGCCCTGCAGGTGCTGCGACCAACGGAGCAGCACGTCGGCGTCGGCCGCCACAGCGACCTGACCGATCCCGACCAGGCCGAGGGGCATGGCCTCGATGTCGAGGTCGGTGACGATCCCGACGCTGTCCCCCGCGCCTCGCACTGCCCACAGGAGATCAGGCTCGTGCTCAGGGTCGGTGCGCACGACTCGCCCGTCGGGCAGGACGACGGTCGCTGCGCGCACGTGGTCGACGGTCAGACCGTAGGTGCGAGTCAACCAGCCGATGCCTCCCGCCGTGGCGAGCCCACCGACACCGACGTTGCCGTGGTCGCCGGAGCTGATCGCGAGGCCGTCTCGGGCGAGCCGCTCGGCGACCCGCCCCCAGCGCGCGCCAGCCTGCAGGCGCACGAGACCCGCGTCCCGGTCGAGCACCTCGATCGCGTCCATCACCGACAGATCGACGACGATTCCGCCGTCGTTCGACGAACGGCCGTGCAGGCCGTGACCGCCGCTGCGGACCGAGACCGGCAGCCCGGACCCGCCGGCGAACACCAGCGCGTCGGCCACCTCCTCGGACGTGCGAGGCAGGAGGACCAGCGCCGGATCGTGCGCCGTCGTGTACGTGGAGCGCAGAGCCTCCCATCGACGGTCCCCCGGCTCGACGGCACGGGCCCGCAAGGACGCTGGCACGGCGAGCCCAGTCATGCGAGGCTCCCCTCGGCGTCGGCGTCGGCGTCGGCAAGGGTCGTGCCACGCTCGGCGCGCAGTGACGCGACGCGGTCCCTGACCGCGGGGACGACGAGGTCGGAGAACAGCCGCACCTGGTCCTCCGCATCAGTGATCGGCCAGAACACGAACGTGTCGAAGCCGAGGTCGACGGCCCAGGACGCGAGGGTCTCGACCCACTCGGCCACGGGGCCGACAAGACCCTGCCCGCCGCGGAACGGCCCGATGGCGCCAAGTACGTTGTAGATGCGGCGGATGTCCTTCGGGTCGCGCCCTGCGGCCGTGGCCGCGTCGTCGATGATCTCCTGCTTCTCGGGAACCTCGTGCGGGGCGACGTAGATGTTCAGGGGTGAGATCCAGCCGTCGGCGACCCGCCCCATGACGCGGAGCATGCGTGGCCGCTGGCCGCCCAGCCAGATGCCCACGTGTTCCGGGGGAATCGGCCCGGCCCGGTAGCCGGCGACCTGATGTTGCTCGGACGAGGCCTGGACCAGGCCGCCCTCGAGTGCGCCCCGCATGATGCCGATCGCCTCCTCGGTGAACGCGATGGTGTCGCCCGCGCTCCGCGGACGCCCGCCCATCGCGGCAACGCCCTGTGCGCTTGCGCCGCCGCCGACGCCGAGGTGCACCCGACCCCCGTTCATCACGGCGAGGGATGCTGCCGCCTTCGCCGTGAGAGCCGGCGGACGGAGCTGCAGGTCGAGCACATCGCCCATCACAGCGATGCGCTCGGTGTGCGCGACGAGTTGGGTGAGCATCGTCCAGGCGTCGAGGTGCGACTCCTGGTACGGATGGTCCTGCACGGCGAGCAGGTCGAGGCCCGCTGCGTCTGCCTGGCGCGCGAGGCTGAGCGCCTCTGGAAAGTCTGAGGCGGAGGGGTCGATGCTGACCCCGAATCGAAGCGTGTGCCCGTAGTCGGTCATGAGCCCAGGTTGCGCCTGGGGCGCGCTGTTGCCAAGGATCCCATTAGGTACTTACCATTCGTAAGTGTCCTCACGCTTGAGCCGTCCCGCCAGCGCCATGCAGATCCTCGACGACGAGGCGTGCCGCGCCTTCCAGTCAGCCATGGAGATCGTCGGCAAGCGCTGGACGGGCGCGATCATGCTCGCAATCTCCCGAGGCTCGCGGCGCTTCGGCGAGATCCTTCGCGTCGTCGCCGGGCTCTCGGACCGCCTGCTGTCCCAGCGGCTCAAGGAGCTCGCGGCCCACGGACTGGTCACGCGAACCATCGTGCCGACGACCCCTGCCTACTCCGAGTACACGCTCACCCCCCTCGGCGAGGAGCTCATCGAAGCCATGCAGCCGCTCGTGACGTGGGGCTACCTCCACCCGTTGCCCTCGAGCCGCCCGGAGTGACAGGCGGCCGCCGGGATATCAGGGAACGGACCGCGCCTCGAGGGCTCCTTCTCTCCCCGGAGACAGAAAGAGGCCCGGACCTGCGAAAACTCGCAGATCCGGGCCCCTTCCCCGGGCCTCGACAGGCTCGACCGTCCGAACGGTCAGAAGTTGATCATGTGCCCCGCGATGCCGTGGATGGCCTCCTGGATGGCCTCCGACAGCGTCGGGTGCGTGTGCACGTTGCGCGCGACCTCGTCGGCCGTCAGGTCCCACTTGGCGGCGAGCGTGAGCTCGGGCAGCATCTCGGAGACGTCCGGGCCGATCATGTGGGCGCCGAGGAGCTCGTTGTACTTGGCGTCGGCGACGATCTTGACGAACCCGGTCGGGTCGCCGAGGCCGTGGGCCTTGCCGTTGGCCATGAACGGGAACGAGGCGACCTTGACGTCGTAGCCCTCGTCCTTGGCCTGCGCCTCGGTGAGGCCGAACGAGGCGACCTGCGGCGAGCAGAACGTCGCGCGCGGCATCATGCGGTAGTCCCCGAGCGTCATGGTCTCGGCGCCGGCGATGGTCTCGGCGGCGACGACGCCCTGGGCCTCGGCCACGTGGGCGAGCATGAGCTTGGCCGTGACGTCGCCGATGGCGTAGACGCCGGGGACGTTGGTGCGCATGTGGTCGTCGATGGCGATGGCGCCGCGGTCGGTGAGCGCGACGCCGGTCTTCTCCAGGCCGTAGCCCGAGACGTTGGGCGCGAACCCGACGGCCATGAGCACCTTGTCGACGGTGATCTCGCCGGGCTTGTCGTCCTTGACGCCCTTGTACGACACCGTGACCGACGAGCCGTTGTCCTGGACCGTCTGGACCGCGGTCGAGGTGAGGAGCGTGACGCCGAGCTTCTTGTACTGCTTGGCGATCTCTTTGGAGACGTCCGCGTCCTCGTTGGGCAGCGCGCGGTCGAGGAACTCGATGATCGTGACGTCCACGCCGTAGTTCTTCAGGACGTACGCGAACTCCATGCCGATGGCGCCGGCGCCGACGATCGCGATCGACTTCGGCAGCTCGCGCGTCATGATCTGGGTCTCGTACGTGACGATGTTGTCCGACAGCTCGACGCCGGGCAGGAGTCGCACCTGCGAGCCGGTCGCGATGATGACGTTGTCGGCCGTCACGGTCTGCGTGCCGCCGCCGTTGAGCGCGACCTCGATCGTCTTGGCGTCGACGAACGTGCCACGGCCGTCGAACTCCGTGATCTTGTTCTTCTTCATCAGGAAGTGGACGCCCTTGGTGCGCCCGTCCGCGACCTCGCGGGAGCGGTCCCAGGCGCGGCCGAAGTCGAAGCTCACCTCGCCCGACATGCCGAAGAAGTCGGCCTGCGTGTGGAAGATGTGCGCCAGCTCGGCGTTGCGCAGGAGCGCCTTGGAGGGGATGCACCCCACGTTGAGGCACACACCACCCCAGTACTTCTCCTCGATGATCGCGACTGACTTGCCGAGCTGCGCGGCGCGGATCGCGGCGACGTAGCCGCCGGGGCCCGCACCGAGGAGTACGACGTCAAAGTGGGAAGCCATGGGCGCAAGCCTATTGCGCCCCGTCAATGATGCTGACGCGATGTGTGTCACAGGATGGTCGTACGTTGGGCGCATGAGGATCGGTCTCATCGGCTCCTGCGGCACACCCGCCCAGATGGTGCGGCTCGCGCGCGAGGCCGAGCAGCACGGCTGGGACGGCTTCTTCGCGTGGGACGCGATCAGCCTCGACGACCCGGAGTTCGACGGGGTCGCGACCTGGGACCCGTTCGCCGTGCTCGCGGGCGCCGCGGCCGTCACGGAGCGCATGACGCTCGGCGCGATGGTCTTCGCCCCGCCGCGCCACCGGCCCTGGGAGCTGGCGCAGCGCGCGCTCACGGTCGACCACCTGTCGGGTGGCCGCCTGGTGCTCCCGGTCGGCGTCGGCGTCCCCTCCGATCGGGCGTTCACGTCCGCGCACGGCCAGCCGACGGCGCTGCGCGACCGCGCCGGGCTGCTCGACGAGGTGCTGGCCTGGCTCGAGCGCTCGTGGTCGGGCGAGACCTTCCGCTTCGAGGGCGAGCACCTGAGCACGGGCGACTTCCGCCTCCCCCAGCCGCCCGTGCGCGGCCGGATTCCCGTGTGGCCGGTCGCGGTGTGGGATGCGGAGCGTCCCCCGCTCAAGAGCCTGCGCCGCGCGCTGCGCTGGGACGGCGTCGTGCCACAGCTGCGCGCCACGGACGCCGAGCCCGGGCCGGACGACGTCGCGGCGCTCGTCGCGTGGATGGCCGGCCGCCGCAGCAGGGACGCCGGGCCGTTCGACGTCGTCATCCAGGGCCGCCTGTCGGATGACCGGGGTCGGGCCCGTGAGCAGCTCGCGGCGGCGCAGGAGGCGGGCGCGACCTGGTGGGTGGAGAGCTGGTGGCCCCCCGAGCCCGTCACGCCCGAGCTGTTGCTGGACAAGGCCAGGCGCGCACTTCCGTCGCGTTAGCCCAGGTCGCACCGGTCGCCCTCGGCGTAGCCGTCCACACCGCGGGAACCTCTTGACACCGAAGCGCAAACGTTTGCATTCTGTCCGCCATGAGTGTCAATGACGTCACCCCGCAGGAGATCTCGCCCCGCGACCTGCGCCGGACGGTCGCCGCCTCCGTGGTGGGCACGATCGCCGAGTACTACGACTTCTTCATCTACGGGACGGCCTCCGCGCTCGTCTTCGGCAAGATCTTCTTCCCCGAGGTCGACCCGGTGGTCGGCACGCTCGCGGCGTTCTCGACCTACGCCGTCGGGTTCTTCGCACGCCCGCTCGGCGGCCTCGTCTGGGGCCATGTCGGCGACAAGCTGGGCCGCAAGCGCGCCCTGGTGTTCACGCTCCTGCTGACCGGGCTGGGCACGTTCGCCGTCGGGCTCATGCCGACCTACGACCAGATCGGGATCTGGGCCGCCGTCCTCCTCGTGGCGGTCCGCCTCGTGCAGGGCTTCGGCGTCGGCGGAGAGCAGGGCGGCGCCGTGTTGCTGACCGCCGAGGCGGCGCCGCAGCGACGGCGCGGTTTCTACGCGTCCCTCGTGCAGTTGGGCTCGCCCGCCGCCTACCTGGTGCCGACCGTCCTGTTCGCGACCCTCGAAGGCGCGCTCTCCGAGGACCAGTTCCTGAGTTGGGGCTGGCGTGTGCCGTTCCTGCTGTCCGCGCTGGTCGTGGTCATCGGCCTGTGGATCCGCTCGCAGATCGACGAGTCGGCCACGTTCAAGGCGGCCCGCGCCCGCCGCTCCGAGTCGGGGTCGCCGCTCACGCACCTGCTGCGCACCCAGCGCCGCGTCCTCGTCGGAGGGTTCTTCGCCAAGTTCGTCGAGGCGGCCGTCTTCCCGTTCTACACGGCGTTCCTGGTCGCCTACGCCACGTTCAACGACGTCGACGACCAGGTCATCCTCAAGGCCGTGATCGTCGGCATCGTCGCCGAGCTGATCATGCTGCCCCTGTGGGGCCGGCTCACCGACACCGTGGGCCGACGCCCCGTCATGCTCGCGCTCGCCATCCTCAACTTCCTGCTCGTCATCCCCGGCTTCCTGGCCGTCCAGACAGAGAACTTCTGGGTCATGGCCGCGTTCCTGACCGCGGGCCTCGCGTTCGGCCACGCGGGGACGTACGCGCCACAGGCGTCGTACTTCCCCGAGCTTTTCGACTCGACGTCTCGCTACTCGGGCGTGTCCGTCGTCTGGCAGTTCGGCGCCATGGTCGCCTCGGGACCGTTCACGGTGGTCGGCACCGCGCTGCTCGTCGTGTCCGACGGCGGATTCGGCTGGGTCGCCGCCTACGCCATGGCTCTGATCGCCTGCTCGATCGTGGCGCTCGTCCTGCTGCCCGAGACCGCGCCGGGACGCCGCGGTGGCGTCGAGTTCGCCGACTGGCCCGAACAGGAGGAGCACCCCGCAGCGCAGGCGCGCGCGACCACGGCCGCGCGCGCCTGACCCCGTCGGGGCGCCGTCGGGCGCCCCGACGGCGCCCCTGGACGGACGCGGCACTCAATGCCACAATGAATTGAGTCATTACACATTCTGCTCTCCGGAGGTCGGCGTGTCCCTCTTCCTCGTCGCGATCATCCCCGGTCTCATCGCCGTCGCAGGCCCTGTCGCGCTCATCGGGGTGATCCTCTGGCTGGTCTCCCAGCGCGCGCCCGACGACGGCGGCGGGGCGCCCGCCCGCACCGCGCGCCGCCACGAGCTCCTCGTCTCCACCCTCGCCGGCGTCGCCGCCGTCGCCGTCGCGTTCGTGCTGCTCGCCCAGCCCGTGCGCTGGCCCGCGTGGGCGCCGGCGCCAGGCGTCATCCAGGCGCTCACGCCGCTGGCCATCGCCGTCGTCTTCGCCCTCGTGCGAGGCCTCGGTGAGCTCACCTGGCCGCGGCCGCGCGGCGCGGTCCGCACGGCGCCGCTCACCCGCCGCTCCCCCCGCTCGCTCGCAGGCGCGCGCCTCACCGGGGTAGTCCTCACCGGCGCGCTCCTGGCCGTCGGACTGGTCGTGACCGGCGTGACCGCCGACTCCACGGGCCGCGCCTTCACGTCCCGGCCCGTCACGCTGCCCGACGCAGGTGTCGTCAGCGGCGCCAATGGGCCGTATCCGGGGTGGCCCTACGGCGCCCCGATGCTGGTGGGGCTCGCGTTGGTCGCAGTCGCGACGTGGCTCGCCCTGACCGCGATCACGCGCCGACGCCCGCTCGCGGGCGTCCCCGCAGCCCACGACGACGCAGTCCGCCGCACCTCGTGCGACCGCCTGCTCGCGGGGGTCCAGCTGTGCCTCGGGCTCGCCGTCGCGGGCACGGCGTGGTTCGCGGGCCATGCGATCGCGGCCCGAGGCCGCGGCTTCGAGGTGGACGGGCGGCTCGTCGAGGACGACCTGCTCACCGCGATCGGCGTCACGATCATCGTGGCCGGGGTGGTGGTGGCGCTCGTCTCGGCGGTTGTCGCGCTGCTCGCGGTCGGGTCACGACGGGTCCAGGCCGCCGACCGCCCGACGGGCGGAAGGGTGCTCGCATGACCGAGATCGTGGTGGCGCTCCGGTCGCCCGTCCCCGTCTACGAGCAGATCCGCGCGCAGGTGACGGCCGCCGTCGCGGTGGGGACGCTCGCGCCCGGGGACCGGCTGCCCGCCTCGCGCGACCTGGCCCGCGACCTGGGCGTCGCCGTCGGCACGGTGCAGCGCGCCTACAAGGAGCTGGAGGCGGGCGGCGTCGTCGAGTCCCGGCGCCGGACGGGCACCGTCGTGGCCGCAGGCGCGGGCGCCACCGCCTCGGGCGGCCGAGCGCCACGCCCGCCCGCCGACGTCGTCGCCCGGGCGCGCGCCCTCGTGGAGGCCGCGCGAACGGCCGGCGTGCCCGACGAGGTGCTGATCGACGTCGTGCGGGGATCGCTCGCGGAGCGCTGACACGGGTTTCGACAGGCTCAACCAGCGGTGAGGCGCTGGTTTCGACAGGCTCAACCAGCGGCGGGGCGCTGGTTCCGACAGGCTCAACCAGCGGTGGTCGAGCCTGTCGAGACCACGCGGACGCGTCAGACCTGGACGGGCCGCGCTGGCTCGATCGGCACCGACGGCAGGTGCTTGGCCGGCAGCGTCTTGGGCCGCCACGCCTCACGCTTGGCCTCGAACGCGGAGATCTCGTCGGCGTGCTGCAGAGTGAGCCCGATGTCGTCGAGGCCCTCCATGAGCCGCCAGCGCGTGTAGTCGTCGATCTGGAACGGCACGGTGACGTCGTCGGCGTGCGCGGTGCGGTGCTCGAGGTCGACCGTCACCTCGGTGCCCGGCTTGGTCTCGAGGATCTTCCACAGGAGCTCGATGTCCTCCTGTGCGACCACCCCGGCCACCAGGCCCTGCTTGCCCGAGTTGCCGCGGAAGATGTCGGCGAACCGCGGGGCCAGCACGACGCGGAATCCGTAGTCCTTCAGCGCCCACACGGCGTGCTCGCGCGAGGACCCGGTGCCGAAGTCGGGGCCGGCGACCAGCACCGAGCCGGTCTTGTAGGCGTCCTGGTTGAGCACGAACGAGGGGTCGCCGCGCCACGCGGCGAACAGCGCGTCCTCGAACCCGGTGCGCGTGATGCGCTTGAGGTAGACGGCCGGGATGATCTGGTCGGTGTCGACGTTGCTGCGGCGCAGGGGCACCCCGACGCCCGTGTGGACGGTGAACTTCTCCATGTGCGGACTCTTTCCGTGCGGGTGGTCCCGGCTGGCGCGACCACCGAGGGCGTGTGGGGTCAGACGAGCGAGGGGACGGCCAGCGGGGCCAGGGGCGTGCCGTCGAACGACGTCAGGTCGACGTCGTCGGGCAGGTCCAGGTCGGCGAGCGAGGACAGCGTGCCGCGCACGGCGGTGGCCGCCGCCACGAGCGGCGAGACCAGGTGCGTGCGCCCGCCCTTGCCCTGACGCCCCTCGAAGTTGCGGTTCGACGTCGACGCCGAGCGCTCCCCCGGCGCGAGCTGGTCGGGGTTCATGCCCAGGCACATCGAGCACCCGGCGTTGCGCCACTCGGCGCCGAACTCCTTGAAGATGACGTCGAGCCCCTCGGCCTCGGCCTGAAGGCGCACCCGCGCCGACGCCGGGACCACGAGCACGCGCACGCTCTCGGCCTTGCGACGGCCCCGCAGCACCTTGGCGACCGAGCGCAGGTCCTCGATGCGGCCGTTGGTGCACGAGCCGATGAACACCGTGTCGACCTTGACCTCGCGCAGCGGGATGCCGGGCTCGAGGCCCATGTACTCCAGCGCGCGCTCGGCGGCGACGCGCTCGTTGGCGTCGGCGATCTCGGCCGGGACCGGCACGTTGGCCGACAGCGGCAGGCCCTGGCCCGGGTTGGTGCCCCACGTGACGAACGGCTCGAGGTCGGCGGCGTGCAGCACGACCTCGGCGTCGAACGTCGCGTCGTCGTCGGACCGCAGCGTCCGCCAGTACTCGACGGCGGCGTCCCAGTCGGCGCCCTCGGGGGCGTGCGGGCGGCCCTTGAGGTACTCGAAGGTGGTCTCGTCGGGCGCGATCATCCCGGCGCGCGCGCCGGCCTCGATCGACATGTTGCAGATGGTCATCCGGGCCTCCATGGAGAGCCTGCGGATGGCCTCGCCGCGGTACTCGAGCACGTAGCCCTGCCCGCCGCCGGTGCCGATCTTGGCGATGATCGCCAGGACGATGTCCTTCGACGTCGCCCCGGGCGGCAGGTCGCCGTCAACGGTGATGGCCATGGTCTTGAACGGCGCCAGCGGCAGCGTCTGGGTGGCCAGCACGTGCTCGACCTCGGACGTGCCGATGCCGAACGCGAGCGCGCCGAACGCGCCGTGCGTCGAGGTGTGCGAGTCGCCGCACACCACGGTCAGGCCCGGCATCGTCAGGCCGAGCTGCGGTCCCACCTGGTGGACGATGCCCTGGTCGGCGTCGCCCAGCGAGTGGATGCGGACGCCGAACTCGCGCACGTTCTTGCGCAGCTGGTCGATCTGCGTGCGGCTGGTCAGGTCCGCGATCGGCAGGTCGATGTCGAGCGTCGGGGTGTTGTGGTCCTCGGTCGCGATCGTCAGGTCCGGACGGCGGACCGGGCGCCCGGCCAGGCGCAGGCCCTCGAACGCCTGCGGGCTCGTGACCTCGTGCAGCAGGTGGAGGTCGATGTAGAGCAGGTCGGGCTCTCCGTTCGCGCCATGGCGCACCAGGTGCGCCTGCCAGACCTTCTCCGCCAGCGTGCCGGCCATCGTCGTTCCCTCCTCGTCCCTGTGACAGGGACCATGGTGCGCCAAACTTGCAATCTCACGTGCCGAGACGGCAATATCGCCTTATGGACGATACTAGCGGAGTCGGCGTACTTGACAAGGCCGCGTCCGTACTCGGCGCTCTGGAGTCGGGTCCGGCCACATTGGCCCAGCTCGTGGCCTCGACGGGCCTCGCGCGACCGACCGCGCACCGCCTCGCGGTGGCGCTCGAGCACCACCGCCTGGTGGCCCGGGACATGCAGGGGCGATTCATCCTCGGCCCACGCCTGAACGAGCTGGCCACGGCCGCCGGGGAGGACCGCCTCCTGGCGGCCGCCAACCCGGTGCTGATCGCGCTGCGCGACCACACGGGCGAGAGCGCCCAGCTGTACCGGCGCCAGGGTGACCACCGCGTGTGCGTCGCCGCCGCCGAGCGGCCCGTCGGCCTGCGCGACTCGATCCCCGTCGGCGCGACCCTCACGATGCACGCCGGGTCGGCCGCCCAGATCCTGCTGGCCTGGGAGGAGCCCGACCGCCTGCACCGCGGCCTGCGCGACGCCGTCTTCACCGCAACGATCCTGTCCGGCGTGCGTCGGCGCGGGTGGGCGCAGTCCGTGTCCGAGCGCGAGCTCGGCGTCGCGAGCGTCTCGGCGCCCGTGCGCGGCCCGTCGGGCAAGGTCGTGGCCGCCGTCTCGGTGTCGGGCCCCGTCGAGCGCCTGACCCGCCAGCCTGGGCGACTGCACTCGGCCGCCGTCGTCGCCGCCGCGAACCGCCTCACCGAGGTGCTGCGCCGCGCCGGAGAATGAGCCACGCGCAGACCGCGCGCCTCATTACGCTGCACAGATGGTGCGACCGCCGCACCGTCGCCGACCCCGCGTGAGGACCCGATGCCGGCCAAGGCCAAGACCTTCCTGATCTGGCTCGTCGTGATCTTCCTGATCTACGCGATCGTGAAGAGCCCCGACCGGTCCGCCGAGATCGTCCGCGCGCTCGTCGACGTGATCGTCAACGCGTTCAAGAGCATCGGGCAGTTCTTCGGCAACCTCCTGGCCTGAGGCCGCGGAGACCGACGTGCCCCCGACGCCGGAGATCACCACCCGTCAGAACCACGACCTGCGGCGCTACGTGCTGCCCACCGAGCGCGTCGTCCTGGCCACACGCCGCCACTGGGCGGTGCTGCTCAAGCCCGCCGCGAGCACAGTGGGGGCGTTCCTCCTGGTGGCCGTGATCCTGGCCGCCAGTCCGCCGACGGCGCAGGGCGTGCTGGAGTGGCTCTGGCTCCCCTGGCTCGTGGTGCTGGGCTGGCTCGCCTTCCGCTGGCTGGAGTGGCGCCACGAGTGGTTCGTCTCGACCGACAAGCGCCTGCTGCTGCTCTACGGCCTGGTGATCCACAAGGTGGCGATGATGCCGCTGACCAAGGTCACCGACATGGGCTACACGCGCACCCCGCTGGGTCAGGTGCTGGGCTACGGGCGCTTCGTCATGGAGTCGGCGGGCCAGGAGCAGGCGCTGCGCCAGATCGACTACGTCCCGCACCCGGACGCGACCTACCGCGCGCTGTGCGCCGAGATCTTCCGCCCGCAGGCTGGCCGGACGGACCGCCCGGCCTCCCCGGCGGACGGGTCGACGGCGCGTCCGCCCGTCATCGTGCCCGGGCGCGAGGCCCGTGAGGCGCGACGCCCGACGACGCAGCCGATCCCGGTGGCCGGGGCGACGCCGCCTGCGCAGCCGCACCCGACGCCCCGATGGGATCGCCCGCAGGAGTCGCAGCGCCCGCGCCCGTACGACCCGCACCCGCCTCGCTGACGCCGCAGCCCGCCGGTGCACCAGCTCTCCTGGAGGCGGGGACGGCGCTCCGACTCCTCACCGCGACGACGAAGGCCCGGTCCAGATGGACCGGGCCTTCACACCGTGTACCCCCAGCGGGATTTGAACCCGCGTTACCGCCGTGAGAGGGCGACGTCCTAGGCCGCTAGACGATGGGGGCCTGTGACTCCGCTCGCGCGGACCTGCCGCATGAGCGGTGCGTACCCCCAGCGGGATTTGAACCCGCGTTACCGCCGTGAGAGGGCGGCGTCCTAGGCCGCTAGACGATGGGGGCCTGTGACTGCCGGTCGTTGACCGGCTGCCGGAGAATCCTACCCGACTCCGGCGGCGCCGGTGACCAGACGAGGATGCTGCGCTGGGGTACCAGGACTCGAACCTAGACTAAGTGAACCAGAATCACTCGTGCTGCCAATTACACCATACCCCATGGTGGTATCAGCCCCGCGATTCCGCACCGGGCCAACAGCCGAGAACATTACCCGACGCAGGGCTGTCCACCAAAACGAGGTCGGCCAGCGGGCTGGTGTCCTACGTCACCTCCCTGCGCGGCGTGTGCGCGGGCGCGCCTGCGGGCAAGATCGACGCCGTGACCCACGCCCCTGTGCCCAACCCCCACGACCACGCCACGCGCGCCGCCTCGTTCTCACTCGGCGCCGACCTGTACGCCGCCGTCCGCCCGAACTACCCTGCCGCGGCCGTCGACTACCTGGTCCCGACAGGCGCCCGCCGCGTGCTCGACCTCGCCGCCGGCACTGGCAAGCTCACCGCCTCGCTCGTCGCGCGCGGGCTCGACGTCGTCGCCGTCGAGCCGTCCGAGCCCATGCTGAGCCGCCTCACCGACGCCCTGCCCGGCGTCGAGGCGCACCTCGCCGCGGCCGAGGCCATCCCGCTCGACGACGCGAGCGTCGACGCCGTCGTCGTCGGCCAGGCGTGGCACTGGTTCGACGAGGCCGCGGCCGCCACGCAGATCGCCCGAGTTTTGCGGCCGGGCGGAACGCTCGGTGTCGTATGGAACGACCGCGACGACACGCGCGACTGGGTCGCGCGCTTCGGCCAGATCCTGCATCGCGGCGACCGGCTCGAACCGACGCCCGAGCAGCGCGCCCCGGTGCTCGGCGCCACGTTCGGGCCGCTCGAGCGCCGGACCTTCGCGTGGTCCGACGACGTCGCGACCGCCTCGCTGCGGCCGCTGGCGGCGTCACGCAGCTACCTGCTGACGCTGCCTGAGGCCGAACGCGACGCGCTGCTCGCGGCGGTCGACGACCTGGTGGCCACGCATCCCGACCTGGCCGGACGCGAGACCGTCGCCCTCCCCTACGTCACCAGCGCCTACGTCGCCCGCCGCCGCTGACCACCGCCCCCGCCGCGCCCGCTGGTTGAGCCCGTCGAAACCGCCCGCGCCCACCCGGGTGGTTGAGCCCGTCGAAACCCCCCGCGCCCTCGCTCAGCCGATCCCGAGCACCGTCGCGAGCTCGTCGAGCCCGCCGATGCGACGCACGCCGGCGCCCACCGCATGGTCCACACCGCCCCGCCGCACACCCGGGCGGTCGAGCCAGACGCCCACGAGCCCGGCGTCGGTGGCCCCTCGGGCGTCGACGTCGGGCTCGTCACCGACGTACGCCGTGCGCGCCGGGTCGCTGCCCAGCAGCCGGCACCCCTCATGGAATACCTCGGGACGCGGCTTGCCGAAGCCCAAGGTGTCGACCCCGACCAGGACGGGCACACCCGCGATCCCGGCCGCGGTCAGCTTCGACTCCTGCAGGGTGACACGCGCGTTGGTCACGCTCCCGACGCGCACGCCCGCCTGGCGCAGGGCACTGAGCGCGGCGGCGACGTCGTCGTGTGCGGCCCAGGCGCGCTCGAAGGCGCCCCAGAAGACCGCGAGCCAGCCGGGGTAGGCCGCCTCGTCGACGCGCGGACCGCCGAACGCCACGTGCAGCTCGTCCGCACGCAGGCGTCGCTGCTCGTCGAAGCCCAGCTCGCCGCGCGTGTACGCGCGGTAGTGCCCGCCGAGGTCGTCGCGCCACATGGCCAGCAGTTCCGGCTCGCGTGTGGCGGGCACGTGCGGCAGGAACGCGCGGCGCACGGCGGCGACCGCCTCGGCGAACGCGCCCCGCGTGTCGACGAGGGTGTCGTCGATGTCGAACAGGACGGCGTCGACAATGGCCTCGACAGGCTCGACCGCCGGATCGGTCGCCGGACCGGTCGTGACCGCCGGACCTGCCGCGACCGGCTCAGGCACCGGCGGGCGCCTCGCGGTCGAGGCGCGCGATCGCCGCGTCGATCCGCGCGAGCGTCCGCTCACGGCCCAGCACCTGGAGCGACTCGAACAGCGGGAGGCCGATCGTGCGGCCCGTCACCGCGACGCGCACCGGCGCCTGCGCCTTACCGAGCTTGAGCCCGTGCCGCTCACCGACGGCCGTCACCGCCTCCTTGAGCGGCTCGGCCGCCCACGGCTCGAGCGCGGCCAGCGCCGCACGGGCATCGGGCAGCAGCGCACGCGCCGGGTCCTTCATGGCCTTCGCCCACGACTGCGCGTCATCGACCGGGGTGTCAAGGAACAGGAAGTCGACGTTGGCCGTGATCTCGCTCAGCGTGGCCACGCGCGTCTGCGCGAGCGGCGCGACCGCGGCGAACGCGGCGGCGTCGAACTGCTCTTCGCTCCACGGCGCGTGCGGCGCGCGCAGCCACGGGCCGACGGCGACCGCGAACGCCTCGGGCGACATCGCGCGGATGTACTCACCGTTGAAGGCGGTCAGCTTCTTGACGTCGAAGAACGCCGAGGACGAGTTGACATCGGCGATGTCGAAACGCTCGACGAGCGTATCGAACGGCAGGATCTCCTCGTCGTTGCCCGGCGCCCAGCCCAGCAGCATGAGGTAGTTGACCATCGCCTCGGGCAGGATGCCGTCGGCCAGGTAGTCCTCGAGCGCCACCTTGTCGCGGCGCTTGGACAGCTTCTGTCGACGCTCGTTGACAATGACCGGCAGGTGCGCCCACGTGGGCGGCGTCGCCCCGAGCGCCTCCCACAGCAACTGCTGCTTGGGCGTGTTGGGCAGGTGCTCCTCACCGCGGATCACATGGGTGATGCCCTCGTCCAGGTCGTCGACCACGTTGGCGAGCAGGAACACCGGCGAGCCGTCTCCGCGGGCCACGACGAAGTCCTCGATCGCGGCGTTCGGGAACGTCGGGTTGCCGCGGATCAGGTCGACCACGTGGGTCTCACCCTCGTCGGGCGTGCGGAAGCGCAGCGCACGGCCCGGCTCGTAGGCCAGGGCGCGGTCGCGGCAGAAGCCGTCGTACCCGGTCTGCGCGTTGCCCGTGCGGGCGGCGACGGCGTCGCGCGTGCAGTCGCAGTAGTAGGCGCGGCCGGCGGCGAACAGCCGGGCCGCCGCCTGCGTGTGCAGCGCGACGTTCTTCGACTGGAAGTACGGGCCCTCGAACGTCGGGTCGTCGGCGTGCATGCCCAGCGACGCCATCGCCGAGAGGATGCCCTCGGTCCACTCGGGCTTGTTGCGCGCGGCGTCGGTGTCCTCGATGCGCAGCACGAACACACCACCCGTGTGCTTGGCCACGGCCCAGTTGAACAGCGCCGAGCGGGCTCCACCGACGTGGAACATGCCCGTGGGCGAGGGGGCGAAACGAACGCGGACGTCGCAGGAGCCGGCGGCAGGAAGAGTCACGGCACCAGCCTAATTGCCCGCCCCCACGCACCCTGCCCAGCCTGCGCCCCGCACACCAGGGCCGCGGCGGGTCTGGTCGTCGGTTCGAGGTCTGGACGTCGCGTTGATCTGACGACCGGACCGCGAACCGACGACCAGACCGGCGCCGCGGCCGGGCGGAGGGTCGGCGCGGCGGCGCTCACAGTGGGAGGCGGCGGTCGACGCGCGCGGCCGCGCGCACGTCGGGCGGGAACCGCGCGAGCAAGCGCCGCGCGACGGCGTCCGGGTCGCGCGCGTCGGCGGCCATGAAGCGGATCGGGCGCACGCCGAGCGCCTCGGCGATCGCGTCCTCGCGGCGCTTCTCCTCCACGAGCGCTCGGCGGCCGCTGTAGTCCTGCCCAAACGCGCCGTCCGTGTACTTGACCTGTCCGTCGAACTCCGCGAGGACCGGGTGTTCGGGCCAGGCCAGGTCGACGCGGTAGACGCCCAGGTGCGTGCGCACAGGGAACTGGAGCACGGGTCGCGGGAGCCCGAGGCGCGCCGCGAGATAGCGCAGCCACGTCTCCCACGCCGACTGCGACCCACCGCCCGCCAGATCGAGGACCAGCGCGGCCCGCGCCTTACCGTTCGGCTTGCGCACACGGGCGAGGAGGTCGCGTGTCGCCTCGAGGCGCAGCCCGTGCGCCAGCGCCGCGTCGGCGATGACGAGGGCGTCGAGCGGCGGCATCGTGAGCGCGCAGTCGAGCACCGTCTGCTCCAGTGACGTGACCGGCAACCCGTCGATGACGCCATATGACTCAGGCAGACCGACGTGGCGCACGACGTCGCCCGCGCGCTGACCTCCGGGTTTGGACTGCTGCCGCAGGTGGGTCACCGCGGGAGGGGTCCACAGCCGCAACCGCCAGATCAGCGCGGCGGTCGCGTGTGAGAAGACCCGCGGTGCGCTCAGTTGCGCGTTGACGGCGTACGCATGATCGAGCGCTCGCGCCCGCCTCGCTTCCGCGGGCTCCGTGGCCCCCGGCCCCGCTGGTGGTCGCCCCTGCTCGTCCGGGGTCCGCAGGTGACGGGTCGCCATCGGCGTCGACGGGCGCGTAGGCGCCGCGCCGGATGCGCACGACGTGGCCGCTCGCCAAGGCGCGGCGCAGACCGTTCGGCTCCTCGTTGCGCGCGAGCAGGATCCGGGTGCTGACCACCCCGGCAGCATGCCCCACCCGCCCTCGCCCGCCCGTGCCCCTGTGGAAACCGCCCGGGCACGCGTCTGGTCGTTGGTTCGAGGTCTGGTCGTCGGATCAACGTGACGTCCAGACCTCGAACCGACGACCAGACGGGTCGGGGGTGCGGCTCGCGGCGGGTCAGCGTCGGCGGAACACCGGGTTGCTCATCGCGCCGAGGCCCTCGACCTCAACCTCCATGCGGTCGCCGTGGTCGACCAGGCCGACGCCCGCGGGCGTGCCCGTGAGGATCACGTCCCCCGGCAGCAGCGTCATCGCCTCCGAGATGTAGGAGACCAGGAACGGCACGTCGAACACCATGTCGCTCGTGCGCCCGTCCTGCTTGAGCTCGCCGTTGACGCGCGAGCGCACCGCCACGTCCTCGGGGTCCAGGTCGGTGTCGATCCATGGGCCGAGCGGCAGCGAGGTGTCGAAGCCCTTGGCGCGCGCCCACTGCCCGTCCGTGCGCTGCGCGTCGCGCGCGGTCACGTCGTTGGCCACGGTGTAGCCCAGCACGTACGACAGCGCCGACTCGGGTGTCACGTCCTTGCACACCTTGGAGATGACGACGGCGAGCTCGGCCTCGTAGGAGACCTCCTGCGTCCACTCGGGCAGCACCACCGGGTCGTCCGGCCCCACGACGGCGGTGTTGGGCTTGAGGAACAGCAGCGGCGTCGTCGGGACCTCGCCGCCCATCTCGGCCGCGTGGTCGGCGTAGTTCTTGCCGACGCACACCACCTTGGAGCGCGGAATCACCGGCGCGAGCAGGCGCACGCCGGGCGTGCCCGAGCCCGACTCGGGGTCGCCCAGCTCGATGCGCTCGCCCGTCGGCATGGCGGGCATGTAGAGCGGGTCGCCGCCCAGGACGGCGAGGAAGGTGCGGTCGCCCTCCTGCTGGACGAGGGCGAAGCGGGGGTCGTCTCCGGTGGTGAATCTCGCGATGCGCACGGCGTGAGCCTACGACGCCGGGCTCGCCCCAGGCTCGACCGAGCTCCCGGCCGGCTCGCCGCGGCGCCGTGTGGGCACGCGAACCCGCGCGTCAGACCCGCGCGAGGACCTCGCCGTGCAGGATGGCGAACCAGCCGTCGGGCGCCTGCGCCCACGCGAGCCAGTCCTGCGCGAGCTGCTCAAGTGCGACGTCGTCGGCCAGGCCGGACTCCTGCGCCTGGACGGCGAAGTTGGACGCGACGCAGCGCTCGGCCCACACCTGGCCCCACCACTGGCGGTCGGTCGGCGTGGCGTAGCACCACGACGACGCGCTCGGCACGATCTGCGCGGGCTCGAACCCAGCCTGCTGCACCCACGCGAACAGGCGGCGACCGGCGTCGGGCTCGAAGCCGTAGGCGTGCGTGACCTCGTGGTAGAGCGTGTTCCACTCGGTCAGTCCCGCGGACTCGGGGTACCAGGCCATCGCGGCGTAGTCGGCGTCGCGCACCGCGACGAGCCCGCCGGGCTTGGCGACACGGCGCATCTCGCGCAGCGCGGCGACCGGGTCGGACAGGTGCTGCAGGAGCTGGTGGGCGTAGACGACGTCGAAGGTGTCGTCCTCGAACGGCAGCTCGTAGGCGTTGGCCTCCTCGAAGCGCACGTTCTGGTAGCCGACGGCGGCGGCGTGCTCGCGCGCTGCGTCGAGCACCTGGGGCGCGGCGTCGACGCCGACGACCTCGCCGCCCGCGAGCACGCGGGCCAGATCGACGGTGACCGTGCCCGGTCCGCAACCGACGTCGAGCAGGCTCAGGTCGTCGCGCAGGTGCGGAAGCAGGAACCCGGCCGAGTTCTGGGCCGTGCGCGCGCGGTGGGCGCGCAGCACCGACTCGTGGTGACCGTGCGTGTAGGACTCCGACTCCTTGCTCGGCACGGTGTGGTGCGAGCTCGGCGCCTCGATCGCGTCGGTCAAGTCGGCGCCCGCGGGGGGCTCGGGGGTCCGCTCGGCGCCGTCGACGGGGCGCCAGGTCTGCTCGGTCATGGCACCACGCTATCCATCAGGGGGGCGCGGCTCGCCCGGGGTCCCACGGTGCGGACGTCACGTTCCGCCATCTTCTGCGGCGCCCGGGTCTAACGCCGTAGCCTCCGGCCATGGAGTCGTTCACGGCACGGCCGCTGCGCGTCGGGATCGTCGGGGCCGGGATCGCGGGGCTCGCGCTGGCCGGTGGGCTGCGACGTCGTGGCCACGACGTCGAGGTGTTCGAGCGCGCGCCCCGGCTCATGTCGGTGGGCGCTGGGATCTCGATCGCGCCCAACGCCGTTGGCGCGCTGCGACGCCTCGGCCTGGCCGAGGCCGTGCTGGGCGACGCCCTCGCCCGGCGTGACGTGGCGCAGGGCGCTCTCCTGCGGCCCGACGGCGCCGTCGTCCTGCGCGTGTCCGGGCGGCGCGTCAACCTGCTCGCGCTGACCCGACCGGCGCTGCACGCGGCGCTCGGCGCGCAGGCCGGGCCGGTCCGGCTGGGGGTGGACGCGGCGGTCTCGCCCTCGGGTGAGCCGATCGTCGTCGTCGACGGGCGGGAGCACGCCTACGACGTGGTGCTCGCCGCCGACGGCGCCCGCTCGCCCGCGCGCGCGGCGTTGGGCCTCGACCCTGGGCTGCGCTACGCGGGGTGGACGACGTGGCGCGGAGTGACCGATGAGCCGTTCGACTTGCGCGGGCGGGTGAGCGAGACGTGGGGGCGCGGGGCCGTGGTCGGGCTCGTGCCGCTGCTCGGCGGGCACGCCTACTGGTTCGGCGCCGCCCACGCGCCGTCGAATGTGACCACCGCGGACGCGCGCAAGGACGCGCTCGTCCGCTTCGGTGACTGGCACGCGCCGATCCGCGCCGTCATCGAGGCGACCGACGCGCGGGGGGTCGTGCGCGCCGACGCCGTCGAGTTGGCGAGGGGTTTGACGACGTACGTGCGCGGGCGCGTGGCGTTGGTCGGCGACGCCGCGCACGCCATGACACCGCACCTGGGCCAGGGCGCGAACCAGGCGATCGTCGACGCTGGCGCGCTGGTGCGCCTGCTCGACGCGGCGGACCCACGCGGCGTCGCGGCGGCGCTGCGCTCCTACGACCGACGACGACGCCCGGTGGCGAGCGCCGTGACCTGGGGTTCGCTGGTGGTCGGCCGGCTCTCGCTCGCCGAGGGCGTCGGCGGACGCGTGCGCGACGGCGCGCTCGCCGGCGTGGGAACCCTCACGCGGCTCGGGCGCCGCGCCTGAGGTCACGGTGTCCGGGGCGCCGGAGTGAGCGCGCACGCGCCCGCCGACACGGCCCTACCCTGGAGCGGTGCCCGCCCTCGTCGAGACCGCCCTGCCCGCCACGTGGCGCGAGGCCGCCGCGGCGCACGCGCAGCGCGCCGACGCGCTGACCGCCGTCTGGCGCGCGGCCCACGAGGCCGGTCGCAGGCACGCGATCGAGGACTTCCTGTTCACCTACTACCCGACGCGGCTCGGCGTGCTGCGGCGCTGGCACCCCGGGGTCGGCGCCGTCCTGCCCGTCGGCGCCGACGACGAGCGCCTGCGCTGGCGATGGCACACGGCCGTGCCGCTGGCCGGCCCCGTCGCCGGCGCCGCCACCGAGTCCGTCACCGTCACCGTGGGCGTCACGCTCGACGTCGCGGCGTTCCTCGCCGAGCGCGGCGACACCGTGCGGTGGCTGCGGTCGTTCCTGACGGCGACGGCCGAGCGAGCGGGCACGTTCGGATGCTTCGGGCTGCACGAGTGGGCGATGGTCTACCGCGACGGCGCCACCGGGCGCGATCACCGCCACCCGCTGCCCCTGCGGCTCGGCGCCGCCGGGACCGACGCCGTCGTCGAGGGGCACCGCATCGTGTGCTCGCACATCGACGCGTTCCGGTTCTTCGCACCCGAGGCGCGCTCCCTCAACACGCTGCGGCCCACGCGGGCCACACAGGCGGCGCTTGAGCAGCCGGGCTGCCTGCACGCGACCATGGACTGCTACAAGTGGGCGCTCAAGCTCGGCCCCGCCGTACCCGGCGACCTGCTGCTCGACGCGTTCGAGCTGGCGCGCGACGTGCGGTACACCGACATGCAGGCCTCGCCGTATGACGTCTCGGCCTACGGCCTGGCGCCCGTGGCGATCGAGACGCCGGCGGGCAAGGCCGAGTATGTGCGCCGTCAACGCGACTTCGCCCGTCGAGGTCAGGCGCTGCGCCAGCGACTGCTGGCCGTGTGCGAAGCCCTGCTCGGCGCGACGCCGACGACGTAGCGCGAGCGTGCGGGACAATAGCCGCACCATGACGTCCACTCCCCCCTCCCCGCGCCCGGCGGGCACCGTGATCCCGTACCTGCCGCCGCCCACCGGGAGGGCGCCCGACGCCGACACCTTGTTCGAGGCGTACGCGCAGTGGGCCGCCGACGGCGGACGGCCGCTGTACCCGCACCAGGAGGAGGCGCTCCTGGAGGTCATGACGGGCTCGCACGTGGTGCTCGCGACGCCGACCGGCTCCGGCAAGTCACTCGTGGCGATGGGCGCGCAGTTCGCCGCGCTCGCGGCGCACCGGGCCGGCGCGGGCGGGCGCACCTACTACACGGCGCCGCTCAAGGCGCTGGTCAGCGAGAAGTTCTTCGACCTGGTGGCCGCGTTCGGGTCGAAGAACGTGGGCATGATGACGGGCGACTCCGCCGTCAACGCCGACGCGCCGATCATCTGCTGCACCGCCGAGATCCTCGCCAACCTCGCGCTGCGCCGCGGCGCCGGCGACGTGGACGACCCCGACCGCATCGACCAGGTCGTCATGGACGAGTTCCACTACTACGGCGACCCGCAGCGCGGCTGGGCGTGGCAGGCGCCGCTGCTCGAGCTGCCGCGCACACAGTTCGTGCTCATGTCGGCCACATTGGGCGACACGACCCGGCTGCGTGAGGACCTGAGCGAGCGCACGGGCCGCCCGGTCGCGGAGGTCTCGGGCGCCGAGCGGCCCGTGCCGCTCACGTTCGCCTACGTCGTCGAGCCGCTCACCGAGGTCATCGAGGAGCTCGTCACCACGCATCGCGCGCCCGTGTACGTCGTGCACTTCACCCAGAAGGACGCCGTCGAGCGCGCGCAGTCGCTGCTGTCGATGAACGTGGCGTCCAAGGCGGAGAAGGCGCAGATCGCGGACGAGATCGGCGCGTTCCGGTTCGGCTCCGGGTTCGGCAAGACGCTGTCGCGGCTCGTGCGCCACGGCGTCGGGGTCCACCACGCGGGCATGCTGCCCAAGTACCGGCGGCTCGTGGAGCGCTTGACGCAAAAGGGCCTGCTCAAGGTCGTGGCCGGCACCGACACCCTCGGTGTGGGCATCAACGTGCCCATCCGCACCGTGCTCATGACCGGCCTGGTCAAGTTCGACGGCGAGCGCATGCGCCACCTGACCGCGCGCGAGTTCCACCAGATCGCGGGCCGCGCGGGCCGCGCCGGGTTCGACACCGTCGGCGAGGTGCTGGTCATGGCGCCCGAGCACGTCATCGAGAACCGCCGCGCCCTGGCCAAGGCGGGCGACGACCCGAAGAAGCTCAAGAAGATCGTCCGCAAGAAGGCCCCGGCGGGGTCCGTCAACTGGACCGACGCGACGTTCGAGCGTCTGCGCGACGCCGACCCGGAGCCGCTGGCCAGCCAGTTCCGCGTGTCGCACGCCATGGTGCTCAACGTGCTGGCGCGCACGCGCACGGCCCACCCGGAGCCCGCGCCGGGCGAGGCCGCCACGACCGACCCGGTCGACGCCATGCGCCACCTGCTCACGGCCAACCATGACGCCGAGGGCGCCAAGGCCGGCCACGTGCGCCAAGTGTTCCGAATCTACCGGTCGCTGCGTCAGGCGGGCGTCGTCGAGCGGGTGCGGGTCCCGGACGCCACGCGCCCCGAGGGCTGGCGCCCCAGCGTCCGCCTCACCCTCGACGTGCCGCGCGACTTCGCGCTCAACCAGACGCTGTCGCCGTTCGCGCTGGCGGCCATGGACCTGCTCGACGTCGAGTCACCGACGCACGCCCTCGACGTCGTCTCGGTCATCGAGGCGACGCTCGACGACCCGCGCCAGATCCTGTACGGGCAGCAGAACGCCGCGCGCGGCGAGGCCGTCGCCGCCATGAAGGCCGACGGCGTCGAGTACGAGGAGCGCATGGCGCTGCTCGAGGACGTCACCTGGCCGCGCCCGCTCGCCGACGTGCTCGAGCCCGCGTTCGCCGTCTACAAGCAGACCAACCCGTGGGTCGCCGACGCCGAGCTCTCCCCCAAGTCGGTGGTGCGCGACATGGTCGAGCGCGCCATGACGTTCGCGGAGCTGATCAGCCGGTACCAGCTCGAGCGCACCGAGGGCGTGGCGCTGCGCTACCTGGCCGACGCCTACCGCGCGCTGCGCCAGGTGGTGCCCGACGAGCACCGCACCGAGGAGGTCGCCGAGATCGTCGAGTGGCTGGGCGAGGTGGTGCGCGGCACCGACTCGTCGCTGCTCGACGAGTGGGAGCGGCTGGCCAACCCGACCGACGACGACGTGGCCACGTCGCTGCGCGAGCCCGAGGACGCCGAGCCGCCGGCCCGGCCCGTCACCGGCAACCCGCGCGCGTTCCGGCGTCTGGTGCGCAACGCGCTCTTCCGCCTGGTCGAGCTCGCGGCGCGTGAGGACTACCCGGCCCTCGGCGCGGCGTCGGGGACGTCGGGGTGGGACGCCGCGGCGTGGGAGGACGCTCTCGACGCGCTGTTCGTCGAGCAGGGAGACGACGCGATCGGCGTCGACGCGCCCGCCCGCGCGGCGAGCCTGCTGACCATGCTCGAGCCGGGCGCGCCGCTGCCCCACGGCGGTCGCGTCGAGCCGGGCACGTGGTGGGTGCGTCAGGTGCTCGACGACCTCGACGGCAACCACGACTGGGCGGTGACCGCAAGCGTCGACCTCGCGGCGAGCGACGAGGCCGGGGCCGTGGTGCTGACCGTGCTCGACGTCGGGACGATCGGCTGATGCGCCGCACCGCGCCGCGCGAGCGCGCGAGCCGTCCGACGACGGCGGCGCTCGCGGTCGTCGTCGTCCTGGCCGCGCTCGCCTCGCGCGCCGCGCTGCCCGCCGCCGTCGCGGGCCCGGCGGGCGATGCGCTCTACGCGACACTCGTCGCTCTCCTGGTGGCCCTGGTGTGGGCGCGCGTGACGCCGCTGCGGGCGGGCGTCACCGGGTTCGCCGTCTCCGCTGCGGTCGAGGCCCTCCAGCTGACCGGTGTGCCGGCGGCCGTGGTGGCGCGCCTGCCCATCGCCCGGTACGCGCTGGGCACGACGTTCGTGGCGAGCGACCTGGCCTGGTACGCCGTCGGCGCCCTGCTCGGTGCGACGCTCGTGGCCGTCGCGCGTGCCGTGCGGCGGGCTGCGCCCGTGACGATCCGCCATACCGGCGCCGTGCGGCCGCGGCCCGGGCGCGTCCTGGCGGGCGTGCTCGCCGTCGTCGTGCCGCTCGCCGCGGGCGGCGGCGCGCTGGCCTGGCGCGTCGGCGCCGAGGCCGACGACCTGCGTCCCGCCCTGGTCTCGGCGCGGCAGGCGCTCGCCGACGCCGAGGGCCGCGTCGCCGACGACAGCACGCGCACCACCCTGGCCGCGGCGATCGATGACGCCGAGGCGGTCTTGGCCGGCACGCCGCTGATCGACCGACGCCCCGGCGACGCGCCACGCGCGGGCGAGCGTGTCGCCGCGGACGTCGCCGCCGTCACGGCCTCACGTCTGGCGCAGGGGCGCACGGTGGCGGCCACGGCCCGCGACGCGCTGGGCCCGATGGCCGAGCGTGGCGCGACGGTGCTCGCCGCGACCGACGGCCTCGGCGCCGACCCGGCGGTGCGCGCCACGCTGGCGAGCGCGCTCGACGCGGCGGCCGCCGCGAGCGCCGAGGCCTCCGACGACCGCTTGGCCGCCGCGAGCGACCCGGCCGACGTCGAGCGCGCGACCGGTGATCTGACGGCGGCGAGCCACGACGTCGGCGACGCGACCATCGCGCTGCTGACCGCGCAGGACGCGGTGACCTGCCCCGAGCCCGACCAGGTGTGGTTCCCCGAGGCCGGACGGCTCGACGACGCACAGCTCGCGCCGATCCCCTGGGCGCCCTCGTTCCGGCTGCGCGCCGACGTGCTTCCGGGCTTCGAGCAGCTCGACGCGGCGTTCCACGCCCGGTTCGGGCGCCATCTGGCCATCAACTCGGCGTATCGCACCTATGCGGACCAGGTCGCGGTGTACAACCCGGCGAACCCGAACCCGCTCGCCGCTCCCCCCGGCTGCTCGAACCACGGGCTGGGCACCGCCGTCGACATCGACGGCATCTCGCAGCCGGGCAGCGCCGAGTACGCGTGGCTCGCCGCGAACGCCGGGACGTACGGGTGGACGCACCCCGACTGGGCCGAGCCGACCGGGCGCCTGCCCGAGCCGTGGCACTGGCAGTCGGTGCTCACGCCGACGACGTACTGACCCGGCCGCGCCCGGGCACGGGCGCCCGGCGCGCTACCCGGGCGCCAGCCCGAGCCCCCGCAGCGCCGTCGCCAGGCCGCCCGCGTAGGCGAGCACCACCAGGGCGCGGCGCATCAGCGCGCGCGAGACGTGGCGGGCGACGACGTCGCCGGCGACGAACGCGGCGACAACGGCGGCCGCGAGCGCCGCCCACGCCCACCACGCGAGCGGCGGCAGGCTCGCGTCGGTGAGCGTCAGCTTGGCGCCGGCGGCGCCCAGGGCGTTGACCACGAAGAAGGGCTGGAGCGTCGCGGCGAACACGCGCGGGTCCCAGCGGTCGAGCACCGAGTACGCCGCCAGTGGCGGGCCGCCGATGCCCGCCGCGACGCTGCCCGCCCCGGCGAGCGACGCGCCGACCGCGGCGGGCCACAGCGCCTCGGGGCGCCACAGCCGTCGCTCGCCGCGCAGCCGGTGGGCGAGCAGCGAGACGGTCAGCCCCACGATGACGACGACCCCGACGGTGACCTCGAGCGACGCACTCGACGCGTCGCGCAGCAGCCAGGCGCCGGGGATCGTGGTGCACAGCGACGCGGGCGCCATGACGGCGAAGCGGCGCCAGTCGACGTCACGCAGCACGCGCACGAGGATGAGCAGCGCGCTCGTGGCCCCCATGAGGTTGACGACCAGCACACCCTGGTGCGGGCCGAGCAGCAGCACGACGAACGGTCCGGCGACCATGGCGAACCCGAGGCCCGTGACGCGCTGCAGGACTCCGCCGACCAGGATCGCGACGACGAGGGCGGCGAGCACGCGTGCCACCCTACCGGCGGCGTCCTCGCCCCGCTCCGAGCGCGGCGTGCGCCCGTACACTCCCCGGGTGGCGAAGAGGAACGCGCGGGCCGGCGGCACGCCCGCCATCGTCGCGCTGGAGCGGGCCGCAGCGCCCCACACGGTGCGCGCCTACGAGCACGACCCCGTCTCGGCGCTCGGCTACGGTCTGGAGGCGGCCGTGGCGATGGGCGTCGAGCCGGCACAGGTGTTCAAGACGCTGGTGGCCGACGTCGACGGGCGGCTCGTGGTGGGCGTCGTGCCCGTGGACCGCCAGCTCGACCTCAAGGCGCTTGCCCGCGCTGTCGGCGGCAAGCGCGCGGCGATGGCGCCGCCCGCGGTGGCCGAGCGCGCGACGGGCTATGTCGTGGGCGGCATCTCGCCGTTGGGCCAGCGGCACCGCCACCCCACGGTGGTCGACGCCTCGGCGCAGGGGTTCGACGTCGTCTACGTCTCCGGCGGTCGCCGCGGGCTCGACGTGGGGCTGGCGCCGGGCGACCTGCTCGCGCTGACGGGCGGGGCGCTCGCCGCGATCGCGCGCTAGGCGCGCACGATCACCTTGCCGAGCGGCATGAGCGAGACCGGGATGAGCTTGAGGTTGGCCCAGCCCATCGGGATGCCGATGATCGAGACGAACAGCGGGATCGCCGTGCACAGGTGCGCGAGCGCGAGCCACCAGCCGGCGAGCAGGATCCACAGGATGTTGCCCAGCGCGCTGCCGACGCCGGCGCTCGGGTGGTCGATGACGGTGCGCCCGAAGGGCCACAGCGCGTAGGCCCCGATGCGGAACGACGCGATGGCGAACGGGATGGTCACGATCGGCACCAGCAGGAGCACACCCGCGATCGCGTAGGCGACCGCGAGCCAGAAGCCGGCGAACACCAGCCAGATCAGGTTCAGGAGAGTCCTCATAGCGCCTCCATCGTCTCCCGGCGTGGCGCCGCGCACATCAAGGATGTCCCTGAGAAGCCCCCTGATCCGGCCCGCCTAGACTGTCGCCATGCCCTCCCCCCTGACCGGGAATGTCCCGATCGTCGCGTTGCGCGCACGCATCGACGCCGTCCGGGCGCGCGTGGCCGACGCGGCCCGCGCCGCGGGGCGCGACCCGCGCGGGGTCCGGGTGCTGCTCGCGACCAAGACGCAGGACGCCGCGACCGTGCTCGCCGCGGTCGAGGCGGCGTGGGACGGCGAACGGCCTGTGCTGCTGGGCGAGAACCGGGTTCAGGAGCTCACCGCGAAGGCCCCCGCGCTCGCCGGGCTCGTCGCCGACGGGCGCGTCGAGACCCACCTCATCGGCCACCTGCAGCGCAACAAGGTCAACGCGGCGCTCGCCACGGCGTCGTGCGTGCAGACGGTGGACTCACTCGCACTCGCGGCGGCGCTGGCCTCGCGCTGCGAGCGTGACGGGCGCGTGCTCGATGTGATGGTCCAGGTCAACGTGTCGGGCGAGCCCACCAAGGCCGGCGTCGGCCCCCACGAGGCCCCCCACCTCGCGTGCGAGGTCGCCGCACTCGCCGGGCTGCGGCTGACGGGCCTGATGACGATCGGCGCCCGGTCCGACGACGCCGCGCTCGTCAGCGCCGGATTCGCTCGGCTGCGGGCGATCCGCGACGACGTCGTCGCGAGCGGCGCCCCTGGCACGGCCCAGGCGCGCGAGCTGTCGATGGGGATGACGGGCGACCTGGAGCTGGCGGTCGCGCAGGGCGCGACCATCGTGCGCGTCGGCACGGCGGTCTTCGGCCCCCGCTGACCGTCTCGCCGCTCGCGCCCGGTCAGGGCACGCTCGGTCAGGGCACCCGCGCGATCCACTCCGGCGTCGCGAACTTCGTCTCGACGAGCCCACGCGCGCGGTCGAGCTCGTCGGGGCGCAGCGCGGAGTCGACCGTGCGGTACTGGCCCTTGAAGTACGCCTCGAACGCGTCCACGATCGCCTCGCGCGTCATGCCCGTCTGCGAGCGCAGCGGGTCGACCCGCTTGTTCGCGCTGCGCGTGCCCTTGTCCGAGAGCTTCTCGCGGCCGATGCGCAGCACTTCGAGCATCTTGTCGGAGTCGATGTCGTAGGCCATCGTCATGTGGTGCAGCACCGCGCCGCCCGCGAGGCGCTTCTGCGCGGAGCCGGCGAGCTTGCCGGCTGCCGAGGCGACGTCGTTCATGCCGGAGAAGAACGCCTCGACGCCGATGCTCGCGAGCGCACCCAGCACCCACGCGTCGAGGAACGCGTACGACTGCTCGAACGAGAGCCCGTCCACGAGCGAGGCGGGCACCACGAGCGAGAACGTGACGCAGTTGCCGGCCTCCATGAACATGGCGCCACCGCCCGAGATGCGGCGCACCACCGTCACGTCGTGCTTGGCGACACCCTCGGCGTCGAGCTCGTTGGCGAGCGACTGGAACGAGCCGATGAACACCGCGCGCTCGTCCCAGTCCCAGAACCGCAAGGTCGGTCCGCGCAGCCCCTCGGCGAGCTCCTCGGTGAGCACCTGGTCGAGCGCCGCGAGCGTGCGCGGCGGAAGCGGTCCGGGGCGCAGCACCTCGAAGACGTGGTCGTCCCACGTGGTCGCGTGCCCGAGCGCGCGGCGCACGGCGACGGCCACGCCCCACGCGTCGAATCCGACCAGCGCGACCGGCCCGACGAGGGCGCCGCTCGCCTCGGCCTCGGCCAGCGCGCGCTCGACCGCCTCGGCGATCGCGCTGGTGGGCGTGTCGGCCGCGAGCCCGTCGAGCGCCCGGTCGATGACCTCGAGGGCGTCGTCGGGCTCGAGGAAGAAGTCGCCCGACAGGCGGGTGTTGGCCAGACGGCCGTCCGTCACATCAACTTCGACGGCGACCAACTTGCCGCCCGGGACCTTGTACTCACCACGCACGGGACCACCGTAGATCCCCCGGCGCCGTGGTGGGGCGCATGGCCCTCGTCGCGCGCCCGGTCACTGGGCCGCCGCGCCCGCGCGCCGCAGCGCGTCGAGCGCCGTGGCGACCACGAGGCGCTCGGCGCGGTCGGGACGCAGCACCGCCACGACGTGGCGCGTCGCCGGCACATCCGCCAGTGGGCGCAGCACGACGCCGCCGCCCGACGGCGTCGTCAGGCGCCCGAGCACCGCGACGTGGTCGCTCGCCGCGACGAGCGCCTCGACGAGGCGGTTGTCGCGCACCCGCTGCGCGACGCGCAGGCCGCGGCCCGCCTTCGCGGCGACCGCGCGGGCGACGGCGTCGAACGGGTAGCCGGACGGCACGCCGACCCACGTCTCGCCGGCCGCCTCGACCGCGGTGACGCTCGGGCGGACGGCAAGCCGGTGACCTGCCGCCATGGCGAGGTCGAGGGGCTCACGCGCGAGCGGGACGCAGCGCAGCCCCTCGGCGCCGCGCGGCGTCGGCCCGTCCAGCGAGTGCGCGATGACGATGTCGTGCGTGGTGACGAGCGCCGCGTACTCGCGCTCGGCGACGTCGACGTCGTCGCACACCACCTCGACGCCGACGGCGGCGAGCTCGCCGAGCACGCGCGGCAGCAGGAGCGCGGCGGCGCTCGGGAACGCGGCCACGCGCACGGCGCCGGTGCTCGCGCCACGGTAGGCGTCCCAGCGGGCGGCCGCGCGCGCGAGCGCGACCTCGACCTCCTGGCCCAGCTCGGCGGCCAGGCGCCCGGCCGCGGTCAGGCGCAGTCCCCGGCCGTCGGGCTCGACCAGCGCGACGCCCGCGCGGCGCTGGGCGACCTTGAGCTGCTGCGACACCGCTGACGGCGTGCGGCAGGTCGCGGCCGCGACGGCCGTGACGGTGCCGTGCAACGCCAGGTCGCGCAGCAACGCCAAATGCTGCGGCTCCATGAAGGCAACCTACATCGTGGCGCGTCAAGCCATGATTGTGCCTTCAAAGAATCCACGGCACGATCGCCGGGTGCCTACGCGTCATCGCCTGATCGCCGTCGCCGTCGCCGTCCTGTGGGGGCTGAACTTCGTCGCGATCGACGCGACGCTCGACCAGTTCCCACCCTTGCTCGCCGTCGCGCTGCGGTTCGCCGTGATCGCCGTGCCCACCGTGCTCTTGGTCCCGTGGCCGCGCGTCCCGGTGCGCTGGTGGCTGCTGTACGGCGCCGGGTTCGGCGTGCTGCAGTTCCTCTTCCTCTACGCGGGCATGGCGGCCGGGATGCCCGCGGGGATCGCCTCGCTCGTGCTGCAGTGCTCGGCGCCGTTCACGGTGCTGTTGGGCGCCGCGCTACTGCGTGAGCCGCTGCGCGCACGCCAACTGGTCGGCGTCGCGGTCGCCGTGGCGGGGCTGGTCGTCGTCGGCCGCGAGCGCTGGGCCGCCGCGGGCCTGGCGCCGTTCCTCCTCGTGATCGCAGGCGGTCTCGGCTGGGCGTTCGGCAACCTCGGCAACCGGCTCGCGGTCGCCTCGGCGCCCGACGTCAAGCCCCTGCGCCTGGTGCTGTGGATGAGCGTGGTGCCGCCCGTGCCCATGGCCGCCGCGTCGCTCGCCTTCGAGGGCCCGACGGCGATCGCCGCCTCGTTCACGACGCTCGGCTCGCGCACGGGCGCGCTCGCGCTCGGCGGGCTCGCCTACACGGTGCTGCTCGGCACGCTGCTCGGCTCCGGGCTGTGGACCGCGCTCATGGCGCGTCACCCGGCCGGACGCGTCGCCCCCTACTCGATGCTCGTGCCCGTCGTCGGCGTCACCGCGGCCTGGCTGGCGCTCGGCGAGACGCCCAGCGTCGGCGAGCTTGCGGGCTCCGCGCTGGTCGTCGCGGGTGTGCTGTGGGCCGGACGCCGGGCGGCGCCGAAGTCAGCGCGCCTCGACCTTGGCCTGCAGCAGGCCGAAGACGTGCGCGTCGAGCAGCGCCTCCCATGACGCCTCGATGATGTTGGGCCCCACGCCGACGGTCGACCAGGTGCGCTCACCGTCGGTGGTCACCACGAGCACGCGAGTGGTCGAGTCGGTGCCCTGCTCGGACTCGAGGATGCGCACCTTGAAGTCGGTGAGCGCGAACCGCTCGATCTGCGGGTAGGTGCGCACGAGCGCCTTACGCAGCGCCTGGTCGAGCGCGTTGACGGGACCGTTGCCCTCGCCGGTGCTGACGATGCGCTCACCGCCCGCGCGCAGCTTGACGGTCGCCTCGGCCGAGGCGACCGCTCCGCGGCCCTGCCCCTGGCCCGGCAGGGTCTCGATGATCGTGCGCCACGACTCGACCTCGAAGTAGACAGGCCGCTGACCCGTCAGCTCCTCGCGCAGCAGCAGCTCGAACGAGGCGTCCGCGGCGTCGTAGGTGTAGCCCGCCGCCTCGGCGTCCTTGACGCGCGTGGTCACGCGCGCGAGCAGGTCGCCCTGCCCCGTCAGGTCGAAGCCGAGCTCGCGCCCCTTGAGCTCGATCGACGCGCGACCGGCCATCTCCGAGACGAGCATGCGCATGTCGTTGCCGACGGCGACCGGGTCGACGTGCTGGTACAGGTCGGGGTCGACCTTGATCGCCGAGGCGTGCAGGCCTCCCTTGTGCGCGAACGCGCTCGCACCCACGTACGGCTGGCGCGCGAACGGCGCGATGTTGGTGATCTCCGCGATGGCGTGCGCGATGCGGGTGGCCTCGCGCAGCCCGGCGTTCACGAGCAGCTCGACGCCGTGCTTGAGCTCCAGGTTCGCGACGACGGCGATGAGGTCGGCGTTGCCCGTGCGCTCGCCATAGCCGTTGACCGTGCCCTGCACGTGGCTGGCCCCCGCGGCGACCGCGGCGAGCGAGTTCGCGACCGCGCAGCCGGTGTCGTTATGGGCGTGCATGCCCAGCCGCGGCCCCTGCCCGACGGCCGCGCGCACGGCGCCGACGACGTCGGTGACGAAGGCCGGAAGCATGCCGCCGTTGGTGTCGCACAGCGTGACGACCTCGGCGCCGGCGTCGAACGCAGCCCGCACGGCCGACGTCGCGTAGGCGGGGTCGAAGCGGAAGCCGTCGTAGAAGTGCTCGGCGTCGAGCACCACGCGGCGGCCCTGCGCGACAAGGAATCGGACGGTGTCGGTGATCATCGCGAGGTTCTCTTCGCGCGTGGTGCGCAGCGCGCGCTCGACGTGCCGCACGTCGGACTTGGCGACGAGGGTCACCACGGGCGCCTCCGCGTCGAGCAGCGCGCGGACCTGGGGGTCGGCGTCGACCGTGACGCCGGCCTTGCGGGTCGCGCCGAACGCCGCGAGCACCGCGTTCTTAAGCGTCAGCTCGGTGCGCGCGCGCCGGAAGAACTCGGTGTCCTTGGGGATCGCGCCCGGCCAGCCGCCCTCGATGAACCCGACGCCGAGCTCGTCGAGCAGCGGCGCGATCGCGAGCTTGTCCGCGACGGTGAGGTTCATGCCCTCCTGCTGCGCGCCGTCGCGCAGCGTGGTGTCGTACACGTCGAAGGTCACGTCGGGTCCTTCTTCCTGAAGCAGTCCTGCTTGTTCCGCCAACAAAAAAGACCCTCCGGGGACGGAAGGTCTGCGCGTCCGGGGAGGGTGGCGCCGGACGCGCTACGCAATGATGCTGCGGGTGTGCTGCACAGGCCCATAGTGCCACACGGCCCGCGCGGGGATGCTCGACGTTCGCTCACCGAGCGTCCCCGCGTGGGCCGGCTCCGTTGTGCCTGGCCCCGGCCGCTCAGGCCAGCCGGCGCATCCAGCCGTGCCGGTCGGCCGCGCGGCCGTACTGGATGTCGGTGAGCTCCTGGCGGATCGTCGTGGTCAGCTCACCCGGCTGCCCGTCGCCCACCGTCGCGTCGAACGTCTCGCCCGCCATGCGGCCCACGGGGGTCACCACGGCGGCCGTGCCGCACGCGAAGACCTCAGTGACCCGTCCGCTGCCCAGCCCCTCGACGAGGTCGCTCAGCGGGATGCGGCGCTCGACGACGTCGCGCCCGTGGTCGGCGGCCAGCCGCAGGATCGACGAGCGCGTGACGCCCTCGAGGATCGATCCGGTCAGCTCGGGCGTGTGCACCGACCCGTCGTCCATGACGAGGAAGACGTTCATGCCGCCGAGCTCCTCGAGATAGGTGTTCGAGGCGCCGTCGAGGAAGCACACCTGGTCGAAGCCCTTGGCGGCCGCCTCCTCCTGGGGCAGCAGGCTCGCGGCGTAGTTGCCGCCGCACTTGGCCGCGCCGGTCCCGCCGGGGCCCGTGCGGTGGTACTCGGCGTCGACCCAGATCGACACGGGCTTGACGCCGCCGGCGAAGTACGCGCCTGACGGCGAGGCGATGACCAGGAACTCGACCTCGTTCGAGGGCCGCACGCCCAAGAACGGCTCCGAGGCGAACATGAAGGGGCGCAGGTACAGGCTCGAGTCGGGCGACGAGGGCACCCAGTCGATGTCGGTGCGCACCAGCACGGCGCAGGCCGCGATGAAGTCGTCGACCGGGAGCGCCGGCAGGGCCAGGCGGTGGGCCGAGCGCGCCAGGCGCGCGGCGTTCTCCTCGGGCCGGAACGTCCAGACAGCGCCGTCGGCGTGCCGGTAGGCCTTCATGCCCTCGAAGATCTCCTGCCCGTAGTGCAGGACGGCCGTGGCCGGGTCGAGCCGCAGCGGCCCGTACGGCTCGACACGGCGGTGAACCCAGCCCTCGTCGCGGCGCCACGAGACGCGCGCCATGTGGTCGCTGAAGACCGTGCCGAACTTCGGGCTCTCCAGCATCGCCGCCCGCTCGTCGTCCGACGTCGGGGCGTCGGTCCGCGAGACGCTGAACAGCGACGCGATCTCCTCGATGTCCTGCGACAGGATCCCCGCCCCGGCCGCACCCAGCCCGGCGGTGGTCGGCTCAGTCGTGCTCGTCATCGGTGTACGCCTTTCCATGTGAACGCCTCAGTCTTCCACGCCCACGCCCGCGGGAACCCCCGCGGGGGGCGTGTTCCGGCGCCGCCTCTGCGGTGTCGTGGCGCGGTCAGCCGCGCACGCGAGCCGCGAGGTCGACGCCGACCTGCGCCGTCGTGCGCACGGCGCCGCCGCGCTCGGCCAGGTCGGCCGCGACGGCCCGCTCGACGCGGACGGCCTGCTCGGTCAGGCCCAGGTGGTCGAGCATCATGCTCACGCTCAGCACCGTGGCCGTGGGGTCGGCCTTGCCCTGTCCGGCGATGTCGGGCGCCGAGCCGTGGATGGGCTCGAACATGCTCGGGAACGCCCCGTCCGGGTTGATGTTGGCCGAGCCGGCCAGGCCCATGCCGCCCGTGATCGCGGCGGCCTCGTCGGTGATGATGTCGCCGAACAGGTTGTCGGTGACGATCACGTCGAACCGCGACGGGTTGGTGACCAGGAAGATCGTCGCGGCGTCGACGTGCAGGTAGTCGGTGGTGACCTCGGGGAACTCGGCGTTGACGGCCTCGACCGTGCGGCGCCACAGGTGCCCGGCGTTGACCAGCACGTTGTGCTTGTGCACCAGGGTCAGGTGCTTGCGCTCGCGCCGCGCGGCCTGGGCGAACGCGTAGCGCACCACGCGCTCGACGCCGAAGGCCGTGTTGAGCGAGACCTCGGTGGCGACCTCGTGGGGCGTGCCGGTGCGGATCGAGCCGCCGTTGCCGACGTACGGGCCCTCGGTGCCCTCACGCACGACGACGAAGTCCACGTCGCCCGGGTTCGCGAGCGGCGAGGTGACGCCCTGGTAGAGCTTGTTGGGCCGCAGGTTGACGTAGTGGTCGAGCGCGAAGCGCAGCTTGAGCAGCAGGCCGCGCTCAAGCACACCCGACGGGACGGTCGGGTCGCCGATCGCGCCGAGCAGGATCGCGTCGTGGCCCTTGATCGCGTCGAGCGTCTCGTCGGTCAGCGTCTCGCCGGTGGCGTGCCAGCGGCGCGCGCCCAGGTCGAAGTCGGTGGTGGCCACGGCGATGTCGGATCCGGCGAGCGCCGCCTCCAGGACCGTCAGCCCCTGCTCGACGACCTCGGTGCCGATGCCGTCGCCCGCGACCACTGCCAGCTCGATGTTGCGCGTCATGCGCCCGAGAATACCGCTGACCAGCCACCATGCGGGACGCGTGTCTCGCAGCGTGGACGTGCGTGGCGCGCGATCGTCGTCACCGCGACTGCGCCTTCGGGTAGAGCAGCTCGAACCGCTCGCACAGGACCTCCAGGTCGGGCGAGAACTCGTGCCCCTCGGGCATGCTCCGTCGCCAGTACGCCTCGTGCTCGGCCCGCCAGGACGTCAGCGACCCGTCGCCCTCCCCCTCACGCCGCGCGAACTCCTCGGTCACGGCGCCGAACGCGACGACGTCGACCGCCGTCGTGCGGATGAGCGCCTGCGGCGCGCCGGCGCCGTCGAGCACCACCGAGAGCTCGCCGGGCTGGGGCGCGGGCTCGTCGTCGCCGTACTCCACGGCGAGCGAGGACGTGGCGGTCTTGACCCCGGCCAGGACCAGCGCGAGCAGCTCGTCGGCCAGTGCGGGCGAGTCGCCGAACGACCACGCGGGCGGCGGCAGCGTCTCGGTCCACCCGGTCCCCACGACGACGCCGATGCGCGCCATCCCGGCGCGCGTGCGGGCCGTCTCCCAGAACTCCTGGATCCGGCGCGCCTGCTCGGCGTCGTCGGCGGGAGGCTCGGTGGCGTCGGGGGCGTGCAGGTCGTGGGTCACGAGACCATCCAAGCAGGTGCCGGTGCGAGGGGCGGATCGGGGGTGGTTTCGACAGGCTCAACCACCGGTGGTTGAGCCCACCGGTGGTTGAGCCCATCGGTGGTTGAGCCTGTCGAAACCCACTCCTCAGCGCGCAGACCCCATGGCCGCGCGCCTTCGGGGCTCCGCTCCGGCGGGGACTCGCTGCGCTCGCCCCCGCCTACGCTGCACTCCTCAGCGCGCGGCGGAGCCCTCGGTGTAGTCGGTGTCCTGCTGCTTCCACGCGAAGTGGGCGCGCAGCTCGCGGCCGGTCCTCTCGATCGGGTGCTGGGCCTCCTTCTCGCGCAGCTCGAAGAACTCCTTGCCGCCGTTGTCCTGGTCGGCGATGAACCGCTGGGCGAAGGCGCCCGACTGGATGTCCGCGAGGATCGCCTTCATCGAGTCCTTGACCGCCGGGGTCACGACGCGCGGGCCCGAGACGTAGTCGCCGTACTCGGCCGTGTCGGAGACCGACCAGCGCTGCTTGGCGATGCCGCCCTCCCACATGAGGTCGACGATGAGCTTGAGCTCGTGCAGCACCTCGAAGTAGGCGATCTCCGGCTGGTAGCCGGCCTCGGTCAGGGTCTCGAAGCCCGCCTGGACCAGGTGCGAGACGCCGCCGCACAGCACGGCCTGCTCGCCGAACAGGTCGGTCTCGGTCTCCTCGGTGAACGTCGTCTTGATGACGCCCGCACGCGTGCCGCCGATGGCCTTGGCGTAGGCCAGCGCGACGTCCCAGGCCTTGCCCGAGGCGTCCTGCTCGACGGCGATGATGTCCGGGATGCCGCGACCGGCGACGAACTCGCGGCGCACGGTGTGGCCCGGCGCCTTCGGGGCGACCATGATGACGTCGACGCCCTCGGCCGGCTTGATGTAGCCGAAGCGGATGTTGAAGCCGTGCCCGAACACGAGCGTGTCGCCCGCCTTGAGGTTCGGCGCGATGTCGTCGGCGTACAGGTGACGCTGCACCTGGTCGGGGGCGAGGATGACGATGACGTCGGCCTCGGCGGCGGCCTCGGCCGGGGTCAGGACGCGAAAGCCCTGCTCCTCGGCCTTGGGGCGCGACTTCGAGCCCTCCTTGAGGCCGATGCGGACGTCGACGCCCGAGTCGCGCAGGTTGAGCGCGTGCGCGTGCCCCTGGCTGCCGTAGCCGATGACGGCGACCTTCTTGGCCTGGATCAGCGACAGGTCGGCGTCGTCGTCATAGAAAAGCTCTGCCACGGTGATGCTCCTCAGGATGCGTGGGTGGAAGGGTCGGATGGTTCGGGGGTCAGGCGGTGGCCCGCACGCGCTCAAGCGCGCGGTCCGTGATCGACCGCGACCCGCGCCCGATGGCGATGGTCCCGGACTTCACGATCTCGCGGATGCCGTACGGCTCGAGCGCCCCGATCAGGGCCGTGAGCTTGGCGTCGGTGCCGATGGCCTCGACGACCACCGTATCGGGCACCACGTCCACGACGTGCGCGCGGAACAGGTTGACGACCTCGAGCACACCCGAGCGGGTCTGCGCGTCGGCGCGGACCTTGACCAGCAGCAGCTGCCGCTGGATCGAGGACTCGGACTCGAGCTCGACGATCTTGATGACGTGCACCAACTTGTTGAGCTGCTTGGTCACCTGCTCGAGCGGCAGCGCGTCGACGTCGACGACGACGGTGATGCGCGAGATCTCCTCGTGCTCGGTCGGGCCCACCGCGAGCGAGTGGATGTTGAACGCGCGCCGGGCGAACAGCCCCGCGACGCGTGTGAGCACGCCGGGCTTGTTCTCGACCAGGACGGACAGCGTGTGGCGGGTCATCGTTAATCCTCTCGGTCCCAGGACGGCGAGATGCCGCGGGCGTACTGGATCTCGTCGTTGCTCACGCCGGCCGCGACCATGGGCCACACCAGCGCGTCGCGCGAGACGGTGAAGTCGACGACGACGGGCCGGTCGTCGACCTCGTTGGCGCGGCGGATCGCGTCGTCGACGTCGGACGCCCTCTCGACGCGGATGCCGACGGCGTCGTACGCCTCGGCGAGCTTGACGAAGTCCGGCACGCGCATCGTGCCGTGCCCTGTGTGCAGGTCGGTGTTCGAGTAGCGCTCCTCGTAGAAGAGCGTCTGCCACTGGCGCACCATGCCGAGTGAGCTGTTGTTGATCAGCGCCACCTTGATGGGGATGTCGTTGATCGTGCAGGTGGCCAGCTCCTGGTTGGTCATCTGGAAGCAGCCGTCGCCGTCGATCGCCCACACGTTCGCGTCCGGGCGCCCGACCTTGGCGCCCATGGCCGCGGGGACCGCGTAACCCATGGTGCCCAGGCCGCCGGAGTTGATCCACGTGCGCGGGTGCTCGTAGGTGATGAACTGCGACGCCCACATCTGGTGCTGTCCGACGCCCGAGACGAAGACCGTGTCGGGGCCGTTGACCTCGCCCAGCCGTTGGATCACGTGCTGGGGCGACAGCAGCCCGTCGGCCGTCGGGGTGTAGCCGAGCGGGTAGGTCTTGCGCCACTCGTCGATCTGGCGCCACCAGCCGGCGAGGTCCGGCAGCCCGACCCGCTCGTGCTCGGCCCGCAGCGCGGGCGCCAGGTCGCCCAGCACCTCGCGCAGGTCGCCGACGATGGGCACGTCCGCCGTGCGGTTCTTGCCGATCTCGGCCGGGTCGATGTCGGCGTGCACGACGGTGGCGTGCGGCGCGAACGACGAGAGCTGGCCGGTGACGCGGTCGTCGAACCGGGCGCCGAGCGCCACGATGAGGTCGGCCTTCTGCAGCGCCGCGACGGCCGGGACCGTGCCGTGCATGCCGGGCATGCCCAGGTGCTGCGGGTGCGTGTCCGGCACGGCGCCGCGCGCCATGAGCGTGGTCACGACCGGCGCCCCCGACAGGTCGACCAGCGCGCGCAGGCCCTCCCACGCCTGAGCCCGGATGACGCCGCCGCCCACGTACAGCACGGGGCGCCGCGAGGTCGCCAGCAGCCGCGCGGCCTCGCGCACCTGCTTGGCGTGCGGCTTGGTCACCGGGTGGTAGCCGGGCAGGCGGGGCTCGTTCGACCAGGCGAACGGCGCGCTCGCCTGCAGCGCCGACTTCGCGATGTCCACGAGCACCGGGCCGGGGCGGCCCGTCGCGGCGATGTGAAAGGCCTCGGCGATGGTGCGCGGGATGTCGGCCGCGTCGGTCACCAGGTAGGAGTGTTTGGTGACCGGCATCGTGATGCCGACGATGTCGGCCTCTTGGAACGCGTCGGTGCCGATCATCGCCGCGCCGACCTGACCCGTGATGGCGACCATCGGGATCGAGTCCATGTTGGCGTCGGCCAGCGGCGTCACAAGGTTGGTGGCGCCGGGGCCCGAGGTCGCCATCGTGACCCCGACCTTGCCGGTCGCGTGCGCGTAGCCCGACGCCGCGTGCCCGCCGCCCTGCTCGTGGCGCACCAGGATGTGGCGCAGGCGCGTGGAGTCGAGCAGCGGGTCGTACGCGGGCAGGATCGCGCCGCCGGGAATGCCGAAGACGACCTCCGCGCCGACCTCCTCAAGCGAGCGGACGACGGCCTGCGCGCCCGACATCGTCTCGCCGGCGACGGACGGAGCCGTCTGCGCGCCGGGGACGACGACGGTGCTGCGCGCGGCGACCTGTGCGGGGCTCGGGTGCGGCGTTGCCATCGGAATCTCCTGCCAGTCGGTGGTGCGGTGCTGGTGGTGCTGGTGGTGCGGGGCAGTAAAAAACCCCCCGGGTTCCCCTGGTGGAGCTGCGGGGACGATCGGAGGGTGAGCGCGCTGACGAGGCCGTCGGTACGTCTGGCGTCAGCCAGCGCGCCCGGGAAGTACTACGAGGCGGATCGTCTGCATGTCGGCAACCTACGCCGCTGGGCGCGGGGTGTCACCTCTTGTGGCGCGCTTCCCACATCGTGGGATCGCCGATCGGCCGTCGGACACGCCCGCCGAGCGTCCCGCGATGTCGCCCACCGGCCCCGGGAAGCCGCCTTTCCGGGACGCTCGCGCCCGAGTCACTCCAGGACGGCGCCGCGCGAGGCGGACTGCACGAGTTTCGTGTACTTCGCGAGCACACCGCGCGTGTACGGGTGCGCGAGCGGCGCCCAGCCCTCGCGGCGGGCGGCGAGCTCGCCGTCGTCGACCAGCAGGTCGAGCGTCTTGGCGCGCACGTCGAGGCGGATGCGGTCACCGTCGCGCACGAACGCGATGGGGCCGCCGTCGACGGCCTCGGGGGCGATGTGCCCCACGCACAGCCCCGTGGTGCCGCCCGAGAACCGGCCGTCGGTGACCAGCAGCACGTCCTTGCCAAACCCGGCGCCCTTGATCGCCCCGGTGATCGCGAGCATCTCGCGCATGCCCGGCCCGCCCTGGGGCCCCTCATAGCGGATGACGACGACGTCGCCCTCGGTGATGGTGCCGTCCTCCAGGGCGTCGAGCGCGGCGCGCTCGCGCTCGAACACGCGCGCAGTCCCTTCGAAGACGTCCTGCGCGAACCCCGCGGACTTCACGACGGCGCCGTCGGGCGCGAGCGATCCGCCCAGGATCGTGATGCCGCCCGTCGCGTGGATCGGGTTGTCCATCGCGCGCAGGATGACGCCGTCAGGGTCGGGCGGGGCGATGTCCGCGAGGTTCTCCGCGACCGTCCGGCCCGTCACCGTCAGGGCGTCGCCGTGCACGAGGCCCGCCTCCAACAGCGCCCTCATCACCACGGGCACGCCGCCCACCCGGTCGACGTCGTTCATGACGTAGCGCCCGAACGGCTTGAGGTCGCCCAGGTGCGGCACGCGGTCGCCGATCCGGTCGAAGTCGGCGAGCGTGAGGTCGACCTCGGCCTCGTGCGCGATGGCCAGCAGGTGCAGCACAGCGTTGGTCGAGCCACCGAAGGCCATGACGACGGCGATGGCGTTCTCGAACGCCTCCTTGGTCAGGATCTGCCGGGCGGTGACCCCCTGGCGCAGCAGGTTGACGACGGCCTCGCCCGAGCGGTGCGCCCAGGCGTCGCGCCGCCGGTCGGCCGACGGCGGCGCGGCCGAGCCCGGCAGCGACATCCCGAGCGCCTCGGCCGCCGAGGCCATGGTGTTGGCGGTGTACATGCCGCCGCACGCGCCCTCGCCGGGGCAGATGGCGCGCTCGATGCGGCCGACGTCCTCCTCGCTCATGAGCCCGCGCGCGCACGCCCCGACGGCTTCGAACGCGTCGATGATGGTCACCTGGCGCTCCGAGCCGTCCGACAGCCTGACCCAGCCGGGCATGATCGACCCGGCGTAGAGGAACACGCTCGCCAGGTCGAGCCGCGCCGCGGCCATGAGCATGCCGGGCAGCGACTTGTCGCACCCGGCCAGCAGCACCGACCCGTCGAGCCGCTCGGCCGACATGACCACCTCGACCGAGTCGGCGATGACGTCGCGCGACACGAGCGAGAAGTGCATGCCCTCGTGCCCCATCGAGATGCCGTCAGACACCGAGATGGTCCCGAACTCGAGCGGGTACCCGCCCGCGGCGTGCACGCCCTCCTTGCACGCCTGCGCGAGCCGGTCGAGCGACAAGTTGCACGGAGTGATCTCGTTCCATGACGAGGCGACCCCGATCTGCGGCTTGTCGAAGTCGTCGTCGCCCATGCCCACCGCGCGCAGCATTCCGCGCGCTGCGGTCGCCTCCAGGCCCTCGGTCACCTGCCACGACCGAGGCTTGAGCGAGCGCCCCTCACCGCTGTCGGACCCCATACCCGCAACGTAAGCCCGCCATCCGAGCCCCGCAGCGCCAGGCCCAACAGCGCCAGGCCGTGGCGGCGGCCGGGCCGACCTAGCGGCGCGGCAGACGCGAAACGTCCCGCACGGCGCCGCGGTCGGCCGACGTCGCCATGGCGGCGTAGGCGCGCAGCGCCGGCGACACGTACCGGTCGCGCTCCTGGGGCGTCCACGGGAACTCGGACGCCTCCATCTTGGCGCGCCGCTCGGCGAGCACCGCGTCGGACACGTTGACCCGGATGATCCGCGACTCGACGTCGATCTCGATCTCGTCGCCGTCCTCGACCAGGCCGATCGTGCCGCCCGCCGCCGCCTCCGGGGACACGTGGCCCACCGAGATTCCGGACGAGCCGCCCGAGAAGCGCCCGTCGGTGATGAGCGCGACGACCTTGCCGAGCCCGCGGCCCTTGATGAACGACGTCGGGTAGAGCATCTCCTGCATGCCGGGACCGCCCGCGGGGCCCTCGTAGCGCACGACGACGACGTGGCCCGGCTCGACCTGCTTGGTGAGGATCTTCTCGACCGCCTGCTCCTGCGACTCGACCACCAGGGCCTTGCCGACGAAGTGGAAGACGTCGGGGTCGATGCCGGCGGTCTTGATGATCGCGCCGTCCTGCGCCAGGTTGCCCTTGAGCACCGCGAGGCCGCCCTCGACCGTGTAGGCGTGTGCGACGTCGCGGATGCAGCCGGTGGCCGCGTCGGTGTCGAGCGACTCCCACACGTTCGACGTCGAGAAGGCCTGGGTGGTGCGCACGCCTCCCGGCGCGGCGTGGAACAGAGCGGTCGCGCGCTCGGTCGCCTTGCCACCGCGGATGTCCCAGTCGTCGAGCCACGCGCGCAGCGTCGGGGTGTGGACCGAGGTCACCGCGTGGTCCAGCAGGCCCGCGCGGTCGAGCTCGCCCAGCAGCGCGGGGATGCCGCCCGCGCGGTGCACGTCCTCCATGTGGAAGTCGGGGTGGTTCGGCGCGACCTTGCTCAGGCACGGCACGCGGCGGCTGATCGCGTCGATGTCGTCGAGCGTGAAGTCAACCTCGGCCTCCTGGGCGGCGGCGAGGATGTGCAGCACCGTGTTGGTCGAGCCGCCCATGGCGACGTCGAGCGTCATGGCGTTGGTGAAGGCGGCCTTGGTGGCGATGCCCCGGGGAGCCGCGGCGTCGTCGGCGTCCTCGTAGTAGCGCTTGGCGAGGTCGACGATGGTGCGGCCCGCCTCAAGGAACAGGTCCTTGCGCGCGGTGTGCGTCGCGAGCGTCGAGCCGTTGCCCGGCAGCGACAGGCCCAGCGCCTCGGTCAGGCAGTTCATCGAGTTGGCGGTGAACATGCCCGAGCACGACCCGCACGTGGGGCAGGCGTTCTCCTCGACGAGGCCCAAGGCGCTGTCGGAGACGTTGTCGTCGGCCGAGTAGTTGATCGCGCTGATGAGGTTCAGGTGCGTCTTGGCCACGCCGTCGGCCACGACCGCCTTGCCGGCCTCCATGGGCCCGCCGGAGACGAAGATCGTGGGGATGTTCAGGCGCAGGGCGGCGTTGAGCATGCCGGGCGTGATCTTGTCGCAGTTGGAGATGCACACCAGCGCGTCGGCCGTGTGCGCGTTGACCATGTACTCGACGCTGTCCGCGATGAGGTCGCGGCTGGGCAGCGAGTAGAGCATGCCGCCGTGGCCCATCGCGATGCCGTCGTCGACGGCGATGGTGTTGAACTCCTTGGCGACGCCGCCGGCCTCGCGGATCGCCGACCCCACCAGGTCACCCATGTCCTTGAGGTGGACGTGCCCGGGGACGAACTGGGTGTAGGAATTGGCGATCGCGATGATCGGCTTTCCAAAGTCCTCGGCGCCCATGCCGGTCGCGCGCCACAGGGCGCGCGCACCCGCCATGTTGCGGCCGTGGGTCGAGGTACGGGAGCGCAGGGGCCGACTCATGGCGGTAACCCTACGCCGGCGTCCGCAGGGTGGATGCCCCCCGTCCGCAGGCTGACCCGTCAGTCGCCCGAGGTGTGCACGCCCTCGACAGCGTCGGCCGCGCGCATGCGGCGCAGCACCCACGGCCCGAGGGCCGCGACGACGCCCGCGAACACGAGCGCGACCGCGCCGATGCCGCCGAAGAACGGCGTCGGCGCCACACCCTCGGTGGCCTGGACAAGCTGCGCGGTGATGGCCTGCCCCGCGGCCGGGGCGAGGAACCACAGCGCCATCGCCTGCCCGCGGAACGCGCGTGGGGCCAACAGCGTCGTGGCCGCCAGTCCCACGGGCGACAGGCACAGCTCGCCGAGCGTCTGGATCACGTAGACCAGGCCAAGCACCCAGGCGCCGGTCTTGGCGTCGCCCGACACCGCCGAGGCGCCGGCCAGGAACAGGAACGAGATCGCCGCGAGCGCGAGGCCGATCGCGAATTTGTAGGGCGTGGCGGGCCGGTCGCCGGTGCGCAGCCACACCCACGCGAAGACCGGCGCCAGCACGATGATGCCCAGCGGATTGACCGACTGGAACACCTCGGGGCTGAAGTCGTGGAACCACAGGAACGACAGGACCGTCTCGTCGCGCGCATAGGTCGACAGCGTCGTCGCGGCCTGCTCGAAGATCATGAAGAAGAGCATCGCGGCGACGAACAGCGGGATGTAGGCGAGCAGTCGGCTGCGCTCGGCGACGCTGACCTGGGGCGAGCGGTACATCACGAGGAAGAACGCGATCGGCACGATGAACGCCAGGTAGCTCAGCGAGTTGACGATCGCGCGCAGGCCGAACGTCGAGTTCAGCGCAGCGACGACGAGGTAGAGCACCGCGACGCCGACCACGATCAGCACCAGCAGGCGCACGACCTTGGGGCGCTCCTGCGGGGTGATCGGGTTCTCGATGTGGTCGCCCGCCCCGGCCAGGAGCTTGCGCCCCGCGACGAAGCAGACCAGCGCGAACGCCATGCCGATCGCGGCGACCAGGAATCCGGCGTGGTAGCCCCACGCGTTGCGCACGCCGCCCACGATGAGCGGGCTGAAGAACGAGCCGAGGTTGATGCCCATGTAGAAGATCGAGAACGCCGACTGCCTGCGCGGGTCCTGGCGCTCGTAGAGCTCACCCACCATCGAGGAGACGTTGGGCTTGAGGAAGCCCGTGCCGAGCGCCACCAGGCAGATGCCCAGCCAGCTGAACCCCGCCGACGGGAGCGAGAGCGCGACGTGGCCCGCGGCGATGATGACCCCGCCGACGAACGTCGCCCGATAGGCGCCGATGAGGCGGTCGGCGAACCAGCCGCCGACGATCGACAGCAGATACACGCCGGTGCCGTAGATCGACACCACGGCCTCACCCTGCGACTTCTCGAACCCGAGCCCGCCGTTGGCGATCGTGTCGGTGATGTAGTAGACGAGGATGGCGCGCATGCCGTAGTAGCTGAAGCGCTCCCACAGCTCGGTGCCGAACAGGGTGAACAGTGCGAGCGGATGGCCGAAGAACCGGCGATCGCCGGCGACCGCGGCGGCAGGGGTCCGCGCCTCAGGATGGGCAGTCACCATCCGATGGTCGCACTCTCGGACTCTGAGCGCCGCTGGGGTCCGCGACGCGAGAAACCGTCACGCCGCCCGCGCGCCGGCCCGACGTCGTCAACGGCCGAGCGCCCCCGGCCGCAGCGCCCGATCGACCTGGTGCGCGAGGTGCTCGGCGTCGTGCGCGCGTCGCTCGTCCACGGGGTGGGTGCGCAGGTGCGCGGCTGAGACGGCCTCGGCGACCGCCTCGGCGACGCGCGTGTCGAACACGCTGGGGATGATGTACGCCGAGTTGAGCTCGTCGTCCCCCACGACCCCCGCGATGGCCACCGCCGCGACACGCAGCATCTCGTCGTCGATATGGCGCGCGCCCGAGTCGAGCAGGCCGCGGAACAGCCCCGGGAACACCAGGACGTTGTTGATCTGGTTCGGGTAGTCGCTGCGGCCGCTGGCGACGACGGTGGCGACCTCGCCCGCCGCGATGGGGTCGACCTCAGGCGTCGGGTTGGCCAGCGCGAACACGATGGCGCGATCGTTCATCCGAGCGATGTCCGCGCCGTCGAGGATGTTGGCGGCCGAGACGCCGATGAAGACGTCGGCGCCGATCAGCCCTTGCCTGAGCGTTCCCCGGAAGCCTGTCGGATTGGTGTGCGCGAACAGCCACTGGCGGTTCTCGTCGCGTGCGGCCGACTCGGCCGTGAGCGCGGCGTGGCGGTCGAACGCGATGATGTCGGTGGCCCCCTGGGCCAGCAGGAGGCGGACGATGGCGCTGCCAGCGGCGCCGACTCCGGACACCGCGATCCGCACGTCGCCGATCGCCTTGTCGACGACCTTGAGCGCGTTGATCAGGGCCGCGAGCACCACGATGGCGGTGCCGTGCTGGTCGTCGTGGAAGACGGGGATGTCGAGCTCCGCGCGCAGTCGCCGCTCGATCTCGAAACAGCGCGGCGCGGAGATGTCCTCGAGGTTGACGCCGCCGAATCCTGGCGCGATCGCCTTGACCGTGCGGATGATCTCCTCGGTGTCGGTGGTGTCGAGCGCCAGCGGCCACGCGTCGACGCCCGCGAACTGCTTGAAGAGCGCGGCCTTGCCCTCCATGACCGGCATCGCCGCCTGGGGTCCGATGTCGCCCAGGCCGAGCACGGCGGTGCCGTCGGTGACCACCGCGACCGTATTGCGCTTGATGGTCAGGCGGCGCGCGTCCTCGGGATGGTCGGCGATCGCCAGGCAGACACGCGCCACCCCGGGGGTATAGGCGCGTGACAGGTCACGGCGGGTCTTGAGCGGCACCTTGGGGGTGACCTCGATCTTGCCGCCGAGGTGCATGAGGAACGTCGAGTCCGACATCTTGAGCACCCGCACGCCGTCGAGGGCGTCGAGCGCCGCGACGATGCGCTCGCCGTGCTCGCTGTCGACGGTGTCACAGGTGACGTCGACGACGATCGTGGCGGGATGGGAGTCGACGACGTCGACGCCCATCACCGCTGCCCCCGCCGCGACCACCTCGTGGACGATCTCGCTCGTCGCGCGCTGACTGGCCGGGGCCTCGACGCGCAAGGTGATCGTGTAGCTGGGACTGGGCATCGTCATCGTCTGCGTCCTCTCGTCGCCCGACCGTTGTCGAGTCCCAGAGGATGCTTCTCCGAACCCCGCCCCACCGCAACCCACCCCACCCCTCCCGCGAGATACCGGAATCCGGTCACCGGAGGCGGGATACGGCGCCGAGGAACGGTATCTCGCCGCGGAAGCGGTACCTCGCGGGGGTGGTCAGTGGCCTGCGGCGGCCCAGTACTCGTCCTCCAGGATGCTCATGACGATGGCGTCCGCCCAGCCGTCGCCGTCGCGGTACGCGTCGCGCAGCCGGCCCTCCTCGCGGAAGCCCAGCGACTCGTACAGCGCCCGGGCGCGCGGGTTGATGCTCAAGACCTGCAGGGACACGCGGTGCAGGCCCGGACCGGGCTCGTGCTCGCCGTCGACGCGCACACCGTGGAACGCGAAGCGCAGCACCTCCCAGATCGCCTCGCGCCCGTAGCCGCGCCCGCGGTAGTCGGGCAGCATCTGCAGGCGCAGGTTGGCCGAGCGAGCGATCTCGTCGATGTCGTTCAGCACGATCTCGCCGATCAGGTCGTCGCTCACCGGCGCCCCGTCCCGGACGGCGCCGGGCGTGATCGCCCAGTCATACCGCCCGGGACGGTCGCTGACGCTGGCCGCCCACTCGTCGATCTGCGCGCGCGTGAACGACGCCGTCGTGCCCGTCTGACGCATGCCCTCCGGGTCCTGCAGGCTGTCCCACAGGCGCTGCGCGTCACGAGACTCAAGCGGCCGCAGGCGCACCATCTCGCCGTGGAGCTCAGGACTCCGGGTCACGGCGTCCTCCGTCCCTCAAGAGCCGATGCGCTCAAGGACCAGCTCGCGCACGCGCTTGGCGTCGGCCTGCCCCTTCGTGGCCTTCATGACGGCCCCGATGATCGCGCCGACCGGCCCCAGGTTGCCGCCCCGGACCTTCTCGACGATGTCGGGCTGCGCGGCCAGCGCCGCGTCGACGGCGGCGAGCAGCGCGCCGTCGTCGGACACGACCTCCAGGCCGCGCGCGACGACGACCGCCTCGGGGTCGCCCTCCCCGGCCAAGACGCCGTCAAGCACCTGGCGCGCGAGCTTGTCGTTGATGCGCCCGGCGTCGACCAGCGCCTGGAGCTGCGCGATCTGAGCGGGCGTGATCGCGACCTCGTCGAGGCTGACCTCCGCCTGCTTGGCGTGCCGCGCGAGCTCGCCCATCCACCACTTGCGCGCCGCCGCGGGGCTGGCGCCCCCGGCGACCGTCGCCTCGATGAGCTCGACGGCGCCGGCGTTGACGACGTCGCGCATCTCGGCGTCGGCGTAGCCCCACTCCCCCTGCAGCCGACGACGGCGCGCCGCGGGCAGCTCGGGCAGCGTCGCGCGGATCCGCTCGACCCACTCGCGGCTGGGCGCGACCGGCACCAGGTCCGGCTCGGGGAAGTAGCGGTAGTCCTCGGCGTCGGACTTCACCCGGCCCGACGACGTCGTGCCGGTGTCCTCGTGGAAGTGCCGGGTCTCCTGGACGACGGCGTCGCCCGCGTCGAGGATCGCCGCCTGACGCGAGATCTCGAAGCGCACCGTGCGCTCGACCGAGCGGAACGAGTTGACGTTCTTGGTCTCGGAGCGCGTGCCGAGCTTGTCCTGCGGCGTGGGGCGCAGCGAGACGTTGACGTCGGCGCGCACGTTCCCACGCTCCATGCGGGCCTCGGACACCTCCAGCGCGCGGAAGATGTCGCGCAGCGTCTGCACGTACGCGCGGGCCACCTCGGGGGCGCGCTCACCGGCGCCCTCGATGGGCTTGGTGACGATCTCCACGAGCGGGATGCCCGCGCGGTTGTAGTCGACCAGCGAGTACTCGGCGCCGTGGATGCGCCCGGTGGCGCCGCCGACGTGCGTGTTCTTGCCGGCGTCCTCCTCCATGTGCGCGCGCTCGATCTCGACGCGGAAGATGGCGCCGTCGTCGAGCTCGACGTCGACCCAGCCGTCGTAGGCGATCGGCTCGTCGTACTGCGAGGTCTGGAAGTTCTTCGGAACGTCCGGGTAGAAGTAGTTCTTCCGGGCGAACCGGCACGTCTCGGCGATCTGGCAGTTGAGGGCCAGGCCGATGCGGATGGCGTACTCGACCGCGACGCCGTTGACGACGGGCAGGGCCCCGGGCAGGCCGAGGCTGACCGGCGTCGTCTGCGTGTTGGGATCGGCGCCGAAGGACACCTCGGCCGCGCAGAACATCTTGGTGCGGGTGCCGAGCTCGACGTGGACCTCGATGCCGAGCACCGGGTCGTAGCGCTTGACGGCGTCGGCGTAGTCGACGAGTGCGGGCGTGCTCACTGACACGGTTTCGTTCTCCGTCTTCTCGTTCGTCAGGCCGGCGCCTGGGCCGTCAGGTCGGGCGCCTGCGCGAGCAGGGGCGCGCCCCACTGCGCCTCGAGCAGGCGCTCGAGTGCGGCGCCGACACGGTACAGGCGGTCGTCGGCCTTGGCCGGCGCCAGGATCTGGAATCCGGTCGGCAGGGGGTTGCTCCCGTCGGGCGGCGTGGCGACGCCGTTGGGCACCGAGATGCCCGGGACGCCCGCGAGGTTGGCGGGAATGGTGGCGACGTCGTTGAGGTACATCGCGAGCGGGTCGTCGAGCTTCTCGCCCAGCTTGAACGCCGTCGTCGGGGCCGTAGGGCTGACCAGGACGTCGGCCTGGGCGAACGCGGCGGCGAAGTCGCGCTGGATGAGCGTGCGCACCTTCTGGGCGCTGCCGTAGTAGGCGTCGTAGTACCCGGCGCTCAGCGCGTAGGTGCCGAGGATCACGCGGCGCTTGACCTCGTCGCCGAACCCCGCGCCGCGCGTGGCGGCCATGACGCGCTCGGCGGTCACCGGACCCTGCGTGGGCACGACGCGCAGCCCGAAGCGCATGCCGTCGAACTTGGCGAGGTTGCTCGACGCCTCGGCGGGCATGATCAGGTAGTACGCGTCGAGCGCGTAGGGGAAGTGCGGGCAGGAGACCTCGACCAGCTCGGCGCCTGCCTTCTCCAGCAGGGCCAGCGACTCATGGAAGCGGTCCAGGACGCCCGCCTGATAGCCCTCGCCCTGCAACTGCGTCACGACGCCGACCCGCACCCCCGACAGGTCGCCGCTCGCGCCGAGCCGCGCCGCGTCCACCAGGGACGGCAGCGGCTCAGGGATCGACGTCGAGTCGCGCGGGTCGTGCCCGCCGATGAGCTCGTGCAGCAGAGCCGAGTCGAGCACCGTGCGGGTGACCGGGCCGGCCTGGTCAAGGCTCGAGGCCATCGCGATGAGGCCGTAGCGCGAGACCCCGCCGTACGTGGGCTTGACGCCCACCGTGCCCGTCACCGCTCCAGGCTGGCGGATCGAGCCGCCCGTGTCGGTGCCGATCGCCAACGGCGCCTCGAAGGCCGCGACCGCCGCCGCCGAGCCGCCGCCCGAGCCGCCAGGGATGCGGTCCAGGTCCCACGGGTTGTGCGTGTCGCCGTACGCCGAGTGCTCGGTGCTCGACCCCATGGCGAACTCGTCCATGTTGGTCTTGCCGAGGATCGGCAGCCCGGCGGCCTTGATCCGCTCGACGAGCGTCGCGTCATACGGCGGCACCCAGCCCTCGAGGATCTTCGAGCCCGCAGTGGTGGGCATGCCCTGGGTGACGACGACGTCCTTGACCGCGATCGGGACGCCCGCCAGCGGGTGCAGCCGCTCGCCCGCGCCGCGGCGCGCGTCGACGTCGCGCGCGGTGGCGAGCGCCGCGTCGGCCGAGACGTGCAGGAACGCGTGGACCTGGCCGTCGACGGCGGCGATCCGGTCCAGGTGGGCTGCCGTGGCCTCGACGCTCGTGACCTCGCCCGCGGCGAGGCGGTCCGCCAGAGCCGCGGCGGACAGACGGGTGACGTCGGTCATCTCACTCCTCACCGAGGATCTGCGGGACGAGGAACTTGCCATCCTGCGCGTCGGGCGCGGCGGCCAGCACGTCGGCCACGGGCAGCGCCGGGGCCGGGACGTCCTCGCGGAACACGTTCGTCATCGGCAGGGGGTGGCTGGTCGCGGGCACGTCAGGGGTGGCGACCTGGTTGACCTTGGCGATCGACTCGACGATGACGTCGAGCTCGCCGGCGAGCCGGTCGACCTCCTCGGGCCGCAGGTCGATGCGAGCCAGGACGGCCACGCGCGCGACCTCGTCGCGGGAGATGGTGGACATGGCCGCCAGTCTATCGGCCGAACCGGCGGATCCCACGCCCCTGACGCCGACCGCGAATGCGCAGCGTCTGCGGGTATGCGAAAGACCCCGCACCTGGGGTGCGGGGTCTTTCGTGAAGGGTGTCCGGCGGCGTCCTACTCTCCCACCCCGTCTCCAGGGCAGTACCATCGGCGCTATAGGGCTGAGCTTCCGGGTTCGGAATGGGACCGGGCGTTTCCCCTATGCTATGACCGCCGTAACAGTGTCGAGTTGTTCGGGGTGCCCCCTCTTGTCCCTCACGTGTGTGGGGGTGGGGGGTGGTTGCCCGTGACTCGGGAACCGCACAGTGGACGCGTCGCATGTAAGTGTGTGTGTGTGTTGAAGTTGTCGGCTGATTAGTACCGGTCAGCTGCGGCAGTCGTTGGTCCTGCCTTCCACATCCGGCCTATCTACCCAGTGGTCTCGCTGGGTGCCTTCAGACCCGAGGGTCTTGGAAACCTCATCTTGAAGCAGGCTTCCCGCTTAGATGCTTTCAGCGGTTATCCTTCCCGAACGTAGCTAACCAGCGGTGCACTTGGCAGTACAACTGGCACACCAGAGGTTCGTCCGTCCCGGTCCTCTCGTACTAGGGACAGCCCTTCTCAAGTTTCCTGCGCGCGCAGCGGATAGGGACCGAACTGTCTCACGACGTTCTAAACCCAGCTCGCGTACCGCTTTAATGGGCGAACAGCCCAACCCTTGGGACCTACTCCAGCCCCAGGATGCGACGAGCCGACATCGAGGTGCCAAACCATGCCGTCGATATGGACTCTTGGGCAAGATCAGCCTGTTATCCCCGGGGTACCTTTTATCCGTTGAGCGACGGCGCTTCCACAAGCCACCGCCGGATCACTAGTCCCGACTTTCGTCCCTGCTCGACCTGTCGGTCTCACAGTCAAGCTCCCTTGTGCACTTGCACTCGACACCTGATTGCCAACCAGGCTGAGGGAACCTTTGGGCGCCTCCGTTACATTTTGGGAGGCAACCGCCCCAGTTAAACTACCCACCAGGCACTGTCCCTGGTCCGGATCACGGACCGAGGTTAGATGTCCGAAGCAGTCAGAGTGGTATTTCAACGTTGACTCCACCCGAGCTGGCGCCCGGGTCTCATAGTCTCCCACCTATCCTACACAAACTGCGCCGAACACCAATACCAAGCTATAGTAAAGGTCCCGGGGTCTTTCCGTCCTGCTGCGCGTAACGAGCATCTTTACTCGTAGTGCAATTTCGCCGAGCTCGCGGTTGAGACAGCGGAGAAGTCGTTACGCCATTCGTGCAGGTCGGAACTTACCCGACAAGGAATTTCGCTACCTTAGGATGGTTATAGTTACCACCGCCGTTTACTGGGGCTTAAATTCTGAGCTTCGCTTGCGCTGACTCGTCCTCTTAACCTTCCAGCACCGGGCAGGCGTCAGTCCGTATACATCGTCTTGCGACTTCGCACGGACCTGTGTTTTTAGTAAACAGTCGCTTCTCCCTGGTCTCTGCGGCCCTCCCCGCTTCCCCCAGCTAGTGGGTTGACGGTTCGGGCCCCCCTTCTCCCGAAGTTACGGGGGCATTTTGCCGAGTTCCTTAACCACGATTCGCTCGATCGCCTTGGTATTCTCTACCTGACCACCTGAGTCGGTTTGGGGTACGGGCGGCTAGGACCTCGCGTCGAGGCTTTTCTTGGCAGCTGAGGATCACCCGTTTCCCGCATACGCGGTCACTGTCAGCTCTCACCCGTGGTGGTGTGCGGATTTGCCTACACACCGGGCTACGGCCTTGGACGTGGTCTACCATCGCCACGCCGGGCTACCTTCCTGCGTCACCCCTGTTAACACGCTTACCTACTGCCCGATCGGGTCACGCGCCGCCCGCGCCGGTGCCGGCCGAAGCCGGCGGTGGCGCGCTTGGGGCGTTTAGCATCTCGAGGTTCGGTATGGGCGGTCCTTCGCCGGTAGGAGAATATCAACTCCTTGTCCATCGACTACGCCTGTCGGCCTCGCCTTAGGTCCCGACTTACCCAGGGCGGATTAACCTGGCCCTGGAACCCTTGGTCATTCGGCGGACGGGTTTCTCACCCGTCATTCGCTACTCATGCCTGCATTCTCACTCGTGTGGTCTCCACCGCTGGGTCACCCCGCGGCTTCACCGCCCACACGACGCTCCCCTACCCAGCACAGCCCCTGAACCAACGACCACAAGGGTCGCGGCTTGGGTGTCGCTGCGCTGCCACGGCTTCGGCGGTGTGCTTGAGCCCCGCTACATTGTCGGCGCGGAATCACTTGACCAGTGAGCTATTACGCACTCTTTCAAGGGTGGCTGCTTCTAAGCCAACCTCCTGGTTGTCTGTGCAACTCCACATCCTTTCCCACTGAGCACACGCTTAGGGGCCTTAGCCGGTGATCTGGGCTGTTTCCCTCTCGACTACGGAGCTTATCCCCCGCAGTCTCACTGCCCCGCTTAAACTTACCGGCATTCGGAGTTTGGCTGACGTCAGTAACCTGGTGAGGCCCATCGGCCATCCAGTAGCTCTACCTCCGGCAAGAAACACGAGACGCTGCACCTAAATGCATTTCGGGGAGAACCAGCTATCACGAAGTTTGATTGGCCTTTCACCCCTAACCACAGGTCATCCCCCAGGTTTTCAACCCTGGTGGGTTCGGCCCTCCACGACGTCTTACCGTCGCTTCAGCCTGCCCATGGCTAGATCACTTCGCTTCGGGTCTAGACCCGGCGACTATGGGCGCCCTGTTCGGACTCGCTTTCGCTACGGCTTCCCCACACGGGTTAACCTCGCCACCGAGCACTAACTCGCAGGCTCATTCTTCAAAAGGCACGCCGTCACCCCTGCAAAGGAGGCTCCGACGGATTGTAGGCACACGGTTTCAGGTACTATTTCACTCCCCTCCCGGGGTACTTTTCACCTTTCCCTCACGGTACTAGTCCGCTATCGGTCACCAGGTAGTATTTAGGCTTAGCGAGTGGTCTCGCCAGATTCACACGAGATTTCACGGGCCCCGTGCTACTTGGGATCCCGTCCACCAGGCCGCACCATTTCGTCTACGGGACTGCCACCCTCTACGGTCCGGTATTCAACCCGGTTCGACTATGACACGGCTTTCTGACTGGCTGGAGAGGTGTCAGCCCCTCCCAGACGGTCCCACAACCCCGTGACGGCAACGCCTGACAGCTTTCACACCGCCACGGTTTGGCCTCATCCGCTTTCGCTCGCCACTACTCACGGAATATCTCTTCCTGCCGGTACTGAGATGTTTCACTTCCCGGCGTTCCCCCCACACACCCTATATATTCAGGTGTGGGTACCCGCACATGACTGCGGGTGGGTTCCCCCATTCGGACATCCTCGGATCACAGCTCGTTTGCCAACTCCCCGAGGCTTATCGCAGGCTACGACGTCCTTCTTCGGCTCCTGGTGCCAAGGCATCCACCCTGTGCCCTTAAAAACTTCAACAAAAATACGATCACACTACAGAGACATTCAGGGACGGCCACCCCAAGGGCGACCGCCGTATGAACATCTTGGATGCTCGCGTCCACTGTGCAGTTCTCAAGCTACGGACGACCCGCCAGACCCAGCGCGCCCACCCCCACAAACCTGGGAGGCGGTACGACACCACCAGCGACCCGCTACAGAGCACAACCCCCACCAACGAACCACCCACCCCCACCAGACCCCACACCCCCCAACCCCGCCCCACCCACCCCACCAGGGGAGGACGAGCACGAAACCAGGAGGCCCAGAGCCCACCAGGGGAGCCAGGCGGCCCCGCGGCGATTGCCTCAGGACCCAACAGTGCGCTCACGAGCCAACCCAGATCACCGACCAGCGTTCCCACCCCACCACCACCACCACACCCCACAGGACAAGCCCACAGGACACGACGACGGCGACCAGGCGTACTGGACAGGCCAACGACCCGAACCGACTCAACAGTCAACGTTCCACCCAGAGCACCACCACCAGCACACTCGGCCGGCGCGTGGTCCACCATGGACGCCCCCCACCCAGACCCGAAGGCCCCAGACGGCGGACGCCGGTGAGCTCCTTAGAAAGGAGGTGATCCAGCCGCACCTTCCGGTACGGCTACCTTGTTACGACTTAGTCCCAATCGCCAGTCCCACCTTCGACCACTCCCCCCACACAAGGTGGTTGGGCCATGGGCTTCGGGTGTTACCAACTTTCGTGACTTGACGGGCGGTGTGTACAAGGCCCGGGAACGTATTCACCGCAGCGTTGCTGATCTGCGATTACTAGCGACTCCGACTTCATGGGGTCGAGTTGCAGACCCCAATCCGAACTGAGACCGGCTTTTTGGGATTCGCTCCGCCTTACGGCATCGCAGCCCTCTGTACCGGCCATTGTAGCATGCGTGAAGCCCAAGACATAAGGGGCATGATGATTTGACGTCATCCCCACCTTCCTCCGAGTTGACCCCGGCAGTCTCCCATGAGTCCCCGGCATAACCCGCTGGCAACATGGGACGAGGGTTGCGCTCGTTGCGGGACTTAACCCAACATCTCACGACACGAGCTGACGACAACCATGCACCACCTGTGCGCCGACCTTGCGGAGACGCCATCTCTGACGCTGTCCGGCGCATGTCAAGCCTTGGTAAGGTTCTTCGCGTTGCATCGAATTAATCCGCATGCTCCGCCGCTTGTGCGGGCCCCCGTCAATTCCTTTGAGTTTTAGCCTTGCGGCCGTACTCCCCAGGCGGGGCACTTAATGCGTTAGCTGCGGCACGGGAACCGTGGAATGGCCCCCACACCTAGTGCCCAACGTTTACGGCATGGACTACCAGGGTATCTAATCCTGTTCGCTCCCCATGCTTTCGCTCCTCAGCGTCAGTGACTGCCCAGAGACCTGCCTTCGCCATCGGTGTTCCTCCTGATATCTGCGCATTCCACCGCTACACCAGGAATTCCAGTCTCCCCTACAGCACTCTAGTCCGCCCGTACCCGATGCAAGCCCGAGGTTGAGCCTCGGGATTTCACACCAGACGCGACAGACCGCCTACGAGCTCTTTACGCCCAATAATTCCGGACAACGCTTGCGCCCTACGTATTACCGCGGCTGCTGGCACGTAGTTAGCCGGCGCTTCTTCTGCAGGTACCGTCACTTGCGCTTCTTCCCTGCTGAAAGAGGTTTACAACCCGAAGGCCGTCATCCCTCACGCGGCGTCGCTGCATCAGGCTTTCGCCCATTGTGCAATATTCCCCACTGCTGCCTCCCGTAGGAGTCTGGGCCGTGTCTCAGTCCCAGTGTGGCCGGTCGCCCTCTCAGGCCGGCTACCCGTCGAAGCCTTGGTAGGCCATCACCCCACCAACAAGCTGATAGGCCGCGAGCCCATCCCCCACCGAAAAACTTTCCAACGCCCACCATGCGGCAGACGCTCATACCCGGTATTAGACCCCGTTTCCAAGGCTTATCCCGAAGTGGAGGGCAGGTTGCTCACGTGTTACTCACCCGTTCGCCACTGATCCACCCCGAAGGGCTTCACCGTTCGACTTGCATGTGTTAAGCACGCCGCCAGCGTTCGTCCTGAGCCAGGATCAAACTCTCCGTAAAAGAAAACATCAACCCCCACCACCCCAAAAGAGCGGCCAGAGTCAACAACCATACGGTTCGTCCAACACTGACAGAACCAAGCTGAACTGCTTGATCATGTCCAAAGGAATCCTCACGAGCCAACCCACAAGGGCCAACCCGACAAGGGATAAAAATTTGGCATTGACTATCAAACGCACTGTTGAGTTCTCAAACAACCGACGCACACCGGAGATTCGGAGGATTCTTTCTCTTCCGTCCCCCTCGGGGCGATGTCTCAAACCTACCAGACGATTTCCGTCCCGCCTAATCCGTGTTCCGAGGAATTCGGTGTCCGGAATCGACTGAGAAAGCCGTTCGCCAGGCCCCACACACTCCGGATCCAGGGCGCAAAGAGCCCTGGAAGAACCTTCGGTGTGAGTTTCAAACCCCGGCGCGGCCTCTGTGCGAGTCCGTCTGCCTGTCGGGCTGACGTCGTAGAACATTACACGCCCCAGCGGGCCCGGACAACCAGCGCGGCGGTGACGGCGCACACACTCGGGTCTGTCGCTGCCGCGCTGGAGCCCGGCGACCGCCCTCACCTGGCCGAACGGCCGCCCTCCGGCTCGTCGAGCACCCGTCGCAGGCGGCTCTTGCGCCGGTTCTCCCGCACGATCCACGCCACGTCTACGTCCTGAGGGTGGTCACGCTCGAGCGCCTGGAAGAGCGGGACCCCTCGGGAGGGGTCCGAGGCGACCGCCACGCTCCAGCAGTACCCGAGCCCTTGGCGCAGCGTGCGCACGTCGGGGTCCCTCCGAGCGTCTGCGGGCGCTCTCGCCAGCAGAGCCGTCGCCGTCTGACAGGCGGCGAGCGCCGCCGTCGCCGTGGCTGGGTCGCGCAGCAGTCGCGGCTCGCACACGCCCGCGACCGCGGCACGTCGCACGAGGGGATGCGGGTCCTGCGCCCAGGCGCGGACCAGGGAGCGCAGGGCGGCCGGCTCGGCGTCCCCCACCCGCTGCAGCGCCATCGCGGTCGCCTCCCGCACACGCCACGACCCATCCGTCGCGTGCGCGCGCAGCCGGTCGATCAACGCGGCCGCCGCTGGGGACGTCGTGGGGACGGCCGCCGGGCCACCGTCCGCCGGGCCACCGACCGCCCGCTCCCCCGACCCGCAGTCGGCCGACGTGCCGGGCCGAGCGGCCGCCAGAGCGTCGGCGAGCATCCTGCCAAGTCCGACGACGCCACAAAGCCGCAGGTACTCGTCCTCCTCAGCGGCCAGGGCGCGCACCATCGCATCGGGACCGACGTCGGCCCATGCCTCGGCCAACTCCAGGTTGCCACGCGGGCCCGGCAGGCCCGAGTGCTCCGTGAGATAGACGCCGACCGCCTCGACCCCACCCGGCATCACGTCGGACAGCGCCCGTGCGTACTCCTGTCGGCGGCTCATCGCCACACCGTACGGCGACAGCCGACGCGCCCGCGCTCAGGAGTCCCCATGCCCTACAGTCGCGACGTGACAGCGCCCGAGCCGCACGTCGTCGTCCGCCCCGCACTCACGCAGGAGGCCGCGGACGTCGCGTGGCTCGCCGCCATGACGTTCCCCCTCGCGTGCCCGCCCGACGCCGCCGCGGCCGAGGTCGCCCGCCATGTGGCCCGGCAGCTCACGCCCGCCCACTTTCGCCGCTGGTCCATCAGCGCTGACCACGTGCTGCTCGTCGCGCAGTCGCAGGACGGCGCGCACCTGGGGTACGCGTTGCTCACCTACGGCCTGCCCGACGGCGCGCAGGACGCGGCCGTACTGCGTGAGGCCACAGGCTCGGCGGGACCGTACGTCGAGCTCTCCAAGATCTACGCCCACCCCGACGCACTCGGGACGGGCGCCGCCGCGGCCCTGATGCGCGGTGCGATCGACGCCGCCGCTCACCTGGGCGCCGCCCACCTCGCCGAAGGGCACGGGAGCGGCGACACCCCGCTGTGGCTCGGCACCAACGCCGCCAACGCGCGGGCGCAGGCCTTCTACCGCAAGCACGGGTTCGTCGTCGTGGGCACGCGGACCTACGACGTCGGCGGGCAGGCGCACGACGACGTCGTCATGCTGCGGCGCTGACGCCTGCGGGCAGACGCCGCCGGAGGAAGACCTCACCGCGTCGCGCGCGGTGCGCAGCACGCTCACCGCGAAGCCCGCTCACCGTGGACCGCGCGCGCCGGCTCACCACGGACCGCGCGCGCTGGCCAGCTCGTCGACGACGTCGCGCACGTCGGCCGCCAGACCCGGCAGCTCGGACGCCAGACGCGCCTCGACACGCAGCGTCACCGACAGACGCCCCGCGTACGACAGCGCCGTGACGTAGACAGGCACGTTGCCGACCCCCGGGGCGATGGGCATGACATGCGTCACCGGGACGCCCGCGATGGCCATCGGCTCGGCGGGTCCGCGCAGGTTGCTGACGACCATGTTGATCAGGCGCTGGCGGCGCAGCACGGCCCGATAGAGCCCGAGGCGTCCGAGCGACTCGAACGCGAAGGCCAGCAGGGGCGCCGACTCACCTGTCGCGAAGCGGCGGCGCCGCCGCGTGCGTGCGGCGGTGTGGAGCAGTAGCGCAGACGCGGTCGGCCCCGGCCTCCCGTGCGCCGTCGCCGGCGCGGCGACCGGCGCCGCGACACGCAGCACGCCCGTGCGCGCGCGGCGGTCCGTGTCGCCGGGGCGCGCCCGGGAGACGGGCACGCTGCACAGGATCCTGTCGACCCGCTCGCCGCGGCGGGCGAGCAGGCGCGCCACGGCGCCGGCGCCGGCGACCAGCAGCACATCGTTGACCGTCGCGCCATGGTGGTGGGCGGAGCGGCGCACGCCGTCGAGGTCGAGGTCGAGGTTCGCCAGGCAGAAGCCCGGCTCGATCGGCGCGCTCAGCGAGGTCCGCTCGGCTCGGGGGCCGAGGCCGGCCGCGAGCTCCGCCACACCGAGCGCCACCGTCCGCACGGCGCCGAGCGCGTGGGCCACAGCGCTGGCGGGGCTGTGCGCCGCGGCGCGGGCGGGAGCGCGAACCGCAGCCCCTGCCGCGCCAGGCTCGTGCGCCGCAGCGCCGCCAGACTCAGGCGCCGCCCGCGCCGAGCCGGCGAGCGGGGGCGTCATCCCGAGCAGCGCGGCGCCCGTGGCGAGCACACCCGTCCCGTCGGTCAGCACGTGGTGCAGGCTCAGCACGACGGCGTCGCGCCCCGTTCCGGTGACCAGGCGCGTCACCCGCCAGGGTGGGGCGGCCTTCAGGTCCCAGGGCTCACGCAGCACGCGCACCGCCGCGGCCATCACGTCGTCCTCGCGCGCGCCGTCGCCCGGCGCGAGCGTGAGCGTGCGCACGTGCGCGGCCGTGTCGACGGCCATCGGCTCCCAGCGCGGGAGCAGGCCGGGTGGCCGCACGACGCGGCACGACCAGCGCGGGGAGTCGGCCAGGCGGTCGGCCAGGGTCGCGGCGATCTCGGCCTCGGGTGGCGCAGGCCCGGCCAGGCGCAGCACGACGCCGATCGTGCGCGGGTCCGGGCCGACGTCGAACGCGAGCTCGCCGCGCTCCGTCAACGTCAGGAGCCGGACGTCACGCCTCGCCGTCGTCCGCCGCATCGCGCTCGTCCGCCGCATCGCCTTCGCCCACCCGTGTCGGCTCGTCCTCGGCATCGCCGCCCTCGACCGCGGCGGGGCCGCCGCGCAGCAGGCGCGTGAATCCGGACTCGTCGAGGATCGGCAGTCCCAACTCCTCGGCCTTGGCGGCCTTCGACCCCGCGTTCTCGCCGACGACGACGTAGTCGGTCCGCTTCGAGACCGAACCCGCCGCCTTGCCGCCTGCCGCGATGATCGCCTCCTTGGCGCCGTCGCGCGAGTAGCCCTCAAGCGAGCCGGTGACCACGACGGTCAGCCCCGCGAGCGGCCCCGTCGGCACCGCTCCCGCCGCGGCGCGGGCGGCCATGGCCTCGGGGCCGGGGTGGCCCGGGGTGGCGAAGCGGACGCCCGCCCGAGCCCACGCCTCGACGATCTCCACATGCCAGTCGACCTCGAACCACTCCTGGAGCTCGGCCGCGATGACCGGGCCGACCCCCTCGACCGCCGCGAGGTCCTCCAAGGATGCCGCGCGAATCGCGTCGAGCGAGCCGAACCAGTCGGCGAGCGCGCGGGCCGCGACGGGGCCGACGTGCCGGATGTTGAGCGAGACGAGCTGACGCCACAGGTCCTTGGACTTGGCCCGTTCGAGCTCGTCGAGCAGCACCTGGGCGGACTTGGCCGGGCCGTAGACCGGGTGGTCCTTGCGGATGCCCGCGGCGCGCCGCTGCGCGGGGGTCATCGACTCGGCGCCGGGTGGGTAGACACGCCCGACGAGGCGTTGGAAGGGGCGCACGACCTTCGCGGTGAACATCGCGCCGTCGGCGGTCGGCAGCTCGACCGACTCGCCGACGCCGTCGTAAGGGCGCGGCAGGCCCGTCTCCGGGTCGCGCACGACGACACGGATGGGCTGGAGCTGGTCGATCGACAGGTCGAACAGCCCCGCCTCGGTCGCCAGCGGCGGGGTCGCCGGCTCGAGCGGCTGCGTGAGCGCCGCGGCCGTGACCTCACCCAAGGCCTCGACGTCGAGTCCGCCGCGCGAGCCGATGTGCTCGACGCGCCCGCGCACCTGTGCGGGGCACGACCGGGCGTTGGGGCACCGCAGGTCGACGTCGCCCTCCTTCATCGGGCGCAGCGGCGTGCCGCACTCGGGGCACGCCTCGGGCATGACGAAGTCGTGGCGCGGGTAGCCGTCGTCGGCCAGCGCCGCAACCGGGCCCAGGATCTCCGGGATGACGTCGCCCGCCTTGCGCAGCACGACGACGTCGCCCACGCGCACACCTTTGGCCCGCACCACGTCCTGGTTGTGCAGCGTGGCCTGACGGACGGTGGAGCCCGCGACCTTGACCGGCTCCATGACCGCGTACGGCGTCGCGCGGCCCGTGCGGCCCACGCCGATCTGGATGGCCAGCAGACGGGTGTTGACCTCCTCGGGCGGGTACTTGTACGCCGTCGCCCAGCGCGGAGCGCGGCTCGTCGCGCCCAGACGCGCCTGGTCGGCGAGCGAGTCGACCTTGACGACGATGCCGTCGAGCTCGTGCTCGATGTCGTGCCGGTGCGCGCCGAAGTGGTCGATCATCTCGACGACGCCGCCGATCCCCGCGACCACGCGATTGTGTGGTGAGATCGGCAGTCCCCACGCCGCGAAGTGCGCATACGCGTCGGACTGGTGCTCGAGCGCCGTGTGCTCACCCGCGGTCCACGCCAGCGCACCGATCCCGTGGACGTACAGGCGCAGCGACTCCACGCGCGCCAGGCCCGCCTCAAGGTCGAGGCCCTCCTTCTTGTCGAGCTGCTGGCGCAGCCCGCCCGCCGCGGCGTTGCGGGCGTTGGCGAAGGCCGGGAACCGGCGCTCGGCCGCCAGCCGCGCCCGGTCCTCGTCGAAGCGGGCGCCCTGCCGCTCGCGGGTCTCGGCCACCACGCGCTCGCGCAGCGTCGCCTGCAGCTCGTTGAGCCGCGTGAACGCCGCCGTCGGCAGGAAGACCTCGCCGCGCACCTCGACCAGCGCCGGGTGGTCGTCGCCGTCGAGGATCTGCGGGATGTCGGCGATGCGCCGCGCGTTGACCGTCACGTCCTCGCCCGTGCGCCCGTCGCCTCGGGTTGCCGCGCGCGTCAGGCGCCCGTCCTGGTACAGCAGCGCGATCGCCAGGCCGTCGATCTTGACCTCGGACAGGTACCCGACCTCGGCCTCACCCAGATCGCGCGCCACACGCGCGTCCCACTCGCGCAGCTCCTCGACCGAGAACACGTTGTCGAGCGAGAGCATGCGCTCGATGTGCTCGACCGTCGCGAACCCGGCCGCGGCCGCGCCGCCCACGCGCTGCGTCGGCGACTGCGGAGTCGCCAGCGCGGGGTGCGCCGCCTCGAGCGCCGCCAGCTCGCGCATGCGCGCGTCGTACTCGGCGTCGGACACCAGCGGCGAGTCCTGCTCGTAGTAGGCGCGCTGGTCGGCCTCGACCAGGCTCCGCAGCTGCGCCCACCGGCGCTGCGCCGCCTGCTCGTCGAGTTCGGCAGCCAGGTGCGTCGTCGTCTCGCTCACCGAACCATCTTCGCCGAACCCTCCGACAGCCACGACACGCGCGCGCGGACCAGCCCTGTCGTCCCGTCGACACGTCGTCGTCGACTCGGGCGGGTGGGCAAAGGGACGGGGCCCGGCGGCGCATTGCGCCGCCGGGCCCCATCAGGGCGTCCGGGCCACGAACCGGACGCCGGCGCCGGGCAAGCCCGGCGCGGCACGAGCGGGGCCACGAACCCACTCGTACGGCTTCCCGCCCTCGGGGCCACGAACCCGAGGGCGGGTGCACCCGTGAGGGTGCGCACCCGGGCCACGAACCGGGTGCCATCCGCCGTCACGCCCGGAGGAGTGGGCGTGGGGCGGGAGCCTTCGGCCGGGCTCACGCCCGGCCGGGTGCTGGACTCAGCCCCGCGCGGGGTTCATGTCCAGGTAGGCGACGCCGTCGCGACGCTTGGCGGCGACCTCCTCGCGGGTCAGGCCGTAGTACGCCGCGACCATGATGTCCTTCATGTCCTGGAGCATCGGCAGGCGCGGGTTCGCCGGGGCGCACTGGTCCTCGTAGGCGCGCATCGCGAGCGTGTCGAGACCGCCCACGAAGTCCTTCTCGGACACACCCTGCTCGGCGAAGGACTTCTCCACACCGATCCGGTCGGCCAGGTCGCGCACCGCGCGGGCGTAGGACTCCACGCCCTCCTCGGGCGTCGAGGCCGGCAGGCCCAGGTGCTTGGCGATCGCCTGGAACCGCTCGGGAGCGATGTACTTCTCCGCCTTGGGCCAGCCCGTGACCTTGCCCGGGACGAGGCCGTTGTAGCGGATCGCGTACGGCAGGAACATCGCGTTGGTGCGGCCGTGGACCAGGTGGAACTGGGCGCCGACCGTGTGCGACATGGCGTGCACGATGCCCAGGAACGCGTTGCCGAAGGCCATACCGGCGATCGTCGCGGCGTTGTGCATCTTCTCGCGGGCCTCGTCGAGCCCCGCGCCGCCCTGGAACGACTTCTCGATGTTCTCGAAGACCAGCTTGATCGCGTGCAGCGCCAGGCCGTCGGTGAAGTCGTTGGCGTAGACGGAGACGAAGGCCTCGGTGGCGTGCGTCAGGGCGTCCATACCGGAGTCGACGACCAGCTTGGCCGGCATCGAGGCGGTCAGCACCGGGTCGACGATCGCGACCGACGGGGTCAGCGCGTAGTCGGCGAGCGGGTACTTGTAGCCGGTCTCGGGGTCGGAGATGACCGCGAACGGCGTGACCTCGGCGCCCGTGCCCGACGACGTCGGGATGCAGACGAGCTGCGCGACCTTGCCGAGGGTCGGGTACTGGAACGCGCGCTTGCGCACGTCGAAGAACTTCTCGCGCAGGTCGGAGAACTCAAGCTCGGGGTTCTCGTACTTGAGCCACATGACCTTGGCTGCGTCCATGGGCGAGCCACCGCCGATGGCGATGATCGTGTCCGGACGGTGGTCCCGCATCAGCTCGGCGCCGCGCGCGACGGTGCCGACGCTCGGCTCCGGCTCGACGGTGTCGATGATCTGCACGGCCACCTCGTTGGTGCGGCGGTGCAGCACGTCGAGGACCTTGTCGACGATGCCGATGGTGCTCATCACGCGGTCGGTGACGATGGTGACGCGCTCGACGCCGCGCATGTCCACCAGGTACTGGATGGCGTTCGGCTCGAAGTACGTCTTCGGCGGGACCTTGAACCACTGCATGTTGTTGTTCCGCCTCGCGACACGCTTGACGTTGATCAGGTTGACGGCCGACACGTTGTTCGAGACCGAGTTGTGGCCGTAGGAGCCACAGCCGAGGGTCAGCGACGGGATCAAGGCGTTGTAGATGTCGCCGATGCCGCCGAGCGCCGACGGCTGGTTCCACAGGATGCGGACGGCCTTGACGCGGTGGCCGAACTTCTCCGAGAGCTCCTTGTCCTGCGTGTGGATCGCCGCCGAGTGGCCCAGGCCGTCGAACTCCACCATCTGCTCGGACAGGCGGATGCCCTCCTCGGTGGTCCGCGCACGCAGCACGGCCAGCAGCGGCGAGAGCTTCTCGCGGCTCAGGGGCTCCTGCGGGCCGACGCCCGAGATCTCGGCCAGGAGGATCGAGGTGTCCTCGGGCACCGAGAAGCCGGCCTGCTCGGCCAGCCAGGTGGCCGACTTGCCGACGACGGCGGCGTTGAGCTTGGCGCCGGCGCAGTTCTCCGAGTTGGCGGTCACGCCGAAGAAGAACTCCTCGAGCTTGGCCTTCTCCTCGGCGTTGACGATGTAGGCGTGCATCTTTCGGAACTCCGCGAGCGCCTCGTCGTAGATCTCGGTGTCGATGATCGCGGCCTGCTCCGAGGCGCACACCACACCGTTGTCGAAGCCCTTGGACAGCACGATGTCGTTGACGGCGCGGCCGAGCTTGGCGTCCTTGGCGATGTAGGCCGGGACGTTGCCCGCGCCGACGCCGAGGGCCGGCTTGCCGGTCGAGTAGGCGGCGCGGACCATGGCGTTGCCGCCGGTGGCCAGCACGAGCGAGACGCCCGGGTGGTTCATGAGCTCCGAGGTCGCGGCGATCGAGGGGTGCTCGATCCACTGGATGCAGTCGGCGGGGGCGCCGGCGGCCACCGCGGCGTCGCGCACGATCTTCGCGGCGGCGACGGAGGACTGCTGGGCGTTGGGGTGGAAGCCGAAGATGATCGGGTTGCGGGTCTTGAGAGCGATGAGGCTCTTGAAGATCGCGGTCGAGGTCGGGTTGGTCACCGGGGTGACACCGGCGACGACGCCGACGGGCTCGGCGATCTCGACGATGCCGCGCAGCTCGTCGCGGGCGATGACGCCCACGGTCTTGACGCCGGCCATCGAGTGCGTGACGTGCTCGCACGCGAAGATGTTCTTGGTGGCCTTGTCCTCGAAGATGCCGCGGCCGGTCTCCTCGTGCGCCAGCTTGGCGAGGTTGCCGTGCTCGTGCAGCGCGGCGACCGAGGCCTTCTTGACGATGTGGTCGATCTCCTCCTGCGTGAAGGAGGCGTAGGCCTTCAGGGCGCGCAGGCCGCGCTGGACAAGCGCGTCGACCTCCGCGGCGGCGTCGGGAATGGCGGCGGTCTCGTCGACCGGCTTCGCCTTCTTCGTCGTGGTCGTGCTCACGGGTTATCTCCTCCTGGGGTGGGACCGCAGGTCCGTCGTCCCTGTTGCTTGTGAAGGGTTTCACATGTGTGGTCAGACCACAAATGGCCGGGGTGTGACGTCCGTCTCATCGCAGTACTAGGCAAGCATTCCCACTCAGGGTCCGCGACTCGTGACAGACCTCGCCGCAGCCCGGCGGCGCGGGCTAAGGTGCCAGGCCATGGGCATCGCCGCAGACCACGACCCGGCTCCGGGCACACCGCTCGACCCGGGCGCCGCCGACCCCTTCGCCTGGCTCGAGGACGTCGAGGGCCCGGCGGCGCTCGCCTGGGTGCGCGAGCGCAACGCCCGCACGCGACGGACGCTCAGTTCGGGGCCGGCCTTCGAGTCGACGCGCGCCGCCGTCCTGGAGGTGCTCGACTCCGACGAGCGCATCCCCGACGTCTCCCTGATCGGCGGGCTGCTCTACAACCTCTGGCGCGACGGCGCCCACGAGCGCGGCCTATGGCGGCGCACCACGCCCGAGTCCTACCGCACCCCCGACCCCGAGTGGGAGACGGTGCTCGACCTCGACGCGCTCGCGCGCGAGGAGGGCGTGGGCTGGGTCTGGCACGGCGCGTCGGTGCTGCGCCCCACCCCGGAGCAGGTCGCCGCGGGCCAACCGTGGCGCCGCGCGCTCGTCGACCTGTCGGTCGCCGGATCCGACGCCGACGTCACGCGCGAGTTCGACCTCGTCGACAAGCGGTTCGTGCCCGCGCCCGAGGGGTTCGAGCGCGCCACCAGGCCGGACGATTCGGCCACAGGCGGCGCCAAGGGCGGGCTCGCCTGGGCCGACGAGGACACGGTCTATGTCTTCACCGACCTGGGACCCGGCACGACGACGTCGTCGGGATACCCCCGCACGGTGCGGCTGTGGCGCCGCGGAACCCCCGTCGAGCAGGCCGCGCTCGTCTACGAGGGCCGCGAGGACGACCTGTACATCTCCGGGCGCCGCTCGCGCACCCCCGGATTCGAGCGCGACATCGTGCAGCGGTCCATCGCGTTCTACCGCTCCGAGACCTTCCTCGTCTCCGGCCTCGGCACAGCCGAGCAGACGCTGACCCGCCTCGACGTCCCCGAGTCCGCATCCGTCGGCTTCCACCGCGAGTGGCTGCTGGTCGACCTGCGCGACGACTGGGCCGTCGGCGGCGCGACCTACCGGGCGGGCTCCCTGCTCGCCGCGCCGGCCGACGCCTTCCTCGCGGGATCGCGCGACCTGACCGTGCTGTTCGAGCCCACGCCGACGACGTCGCTCGCCGGCGCCACCTGGACCCGCCACCACCTGGTGCTCAACGTGCTCGACGACGTCAAGAGCCGGCTGCGCGTCCTGACTCCCCCTCCACTCGGGCCGGGGGCGGGCGCTGGCGGGTGGACACGCTCGGCCTTTCCCGCGACCGACCCCGTCGCGACCGTCGGCGTGCGCGCCGTCGACCCCGTCGACAGCGACGACGTGTGGGTGCTCGCCACGGGCTACCTCACTCCCACGACGCTCTCGCTGGCGAGCGTCGGGGACCCGGACGCGGAGCTCGACCCGCTCAGGGCGGCGCCCGCGTTCTTCGACGCCGCCGGGCTCGTCGCCGAGCAGCACTTCGCGACGTCCGACGACGGCACCCGGGTGCCCTACTTCGTCGTCGGGCGCGAGGACGTGCTGCGCCGCACGTGGCGGCAGGCGCCGTCGGCGACGCCCACCCTGCTGTACGGGTACGGCGGCTTCGAGGTCTCCCTGACGCCGTCGTACTCGGGCGGGCTCGGGCGCGCATGGCTGGAGCGCGGCGGCGTCTACGCCGTCGCGAACATCCGCGGGGGCGGCGAGTACGGGCCCGCCTGGCATCAGGCGGCGCTCGGGCCACTGCGGCACAAGGCGTACGAGGACTTCGCCGCCGTCGCGCGCGACCTCGTGCAGCGCGGGATCACCACGCCCGCGCACCTGGGAGCCCAGGGCGGGTCGAACGGCGGACTGCTGGTCGGCAACATGCTCACGCGCTACCCCGACCTGTTCGGGGCGCTCGTCATCCAGGTGCCGCTGCTCGACATGCGGCGCTACTCCCACTTGCTGGCGGGCGCGTCATGGATGGCCGAGTACGGCGATCCCGACGACCCCGCGCAATGGGAGCGACTGCGCGAGTACTCGCCGTACCACCGCATCGCGGCGGGGCGCTCCTACCCGCCCGTGCTGCTGCTGACCTCCACGCGCGACGACCGCGTCCACCCCGGGCACGCGCGCAAGACGGCGGCGCTGCTCGAGTCGATCGGCGCCGACGTCACCTACTACGAGAACGTCGAGGGCGGGCACGGGGGCGCGGCGACCAACGCGCAGTCCGCGCACATGTCGGCGCTGGCGTGGCAGTTCCTGGCGCGGCGGCTGGGTCTCGACGCCGAGCGCGGCTGAGCGCGGCCGAGCCCAGGCGCGGTGACGCCGGGGCGCCTCACACACGGGGCCGCCTCGCGCCCTCAGGCCGCGGCGCGCTCCGCGAGCGCCTCGGCCACCCGCCCCAGGTTCGCGAGCTGGGCGCGGTGCGCGTCCATCCCGGCGAGCTCGCGGCGCGGCGCCGCGAGCAGCGTCACGCCGTCCAAGCCCAGCGCCGGCAGGCCGACGCGTCGCCACGGGTCGGCGACCAGGCGCACGAGCTCGCCGAGCGCGGGCCCCGCGCACTGCGAGACCTGCGCGGGCGGCAGGCCCGCCCACAGGCCCACGCCACGCTCGCTCGCTCGCGCCACCAGCTCCCAGGCGCGCTCGTTCCAGCCGATCGCGCCGACGTCGAGCCCGACGGCGTCGGCGCCCGCGAGCGCCACGGGCGGCAGGCCCGACCACGTCTCGCCCAGGTGGACGACGACGCGCGCGCCGGCGTCGTGGGCGGCCTCGATGACGGGGCGTAGGCCCTCGACGAGGTCGGGGCCGGGCACGGGGCGCAGTCGTCCGTAGCCGGAGAAGGTCGGCAGCACCCCGGCGTGCACGGCGCCGAGCTGTGGCTCGGCGAGCTGCACGACGACGTCGCCGAGGCCGGGGACCTGCTCACGGACCGCGGCGAGGTGGTCGCGCACGCCCTCGGCGAGCGCGAGCGACAGGTCGCGGCGGGCGCCGGCGTCAGCCAGCACGCGGTCACCGCGCGCTGACCAGAGCGTCGCGGCGAGCGTCCACGGCCCCAGGACCTCGACCGCGAGGGGCCCGGTGTGGCCGAGCGCGGCGATCGCGAGCGCGCCCAGGTCCTCGCGCCAGAAGGCGTCGGCGCGGCGGCGGTCCATGCCCGGGTGGTCGGTGAGCCGCCATCCGTGCGGTCCGAGCTCGGCGGGCATCTCGCGCAGCAGCGCGGCGGTGCGCCCGACGGCGTCGGCGCCGGGCCCGCGCTCGACGAGCTGGGTCAGGAACGGCAGCGCGTCCACCCCGGTCGGCAGCTCCCCAAGATCCCCGAAGACGACGCGCTGCCCCTCCAGCTCGTCACCCTCCCGCCCAGGCCACGCCCCATGCCCACTGACCCCCGTCACCCCCACACCTCCCCGCGAGATACCGGAATCCGGTTATCTGGGGTCGAAATCGGCGCCGAGGAACGGTATCTCGCCCGAGAAGCGGTATCTCGCGAGGTGGAGTGGACCGTGGCTTGGGCGAGGACTTGGGTTTGGCGGTAGATGACGAGGGACTGGCCGGGGGCGACGCCGCGCAGCGGGGTGTCCAGGTGGACCGTGAGGGTGTCGTCCCGGTGGGCGACGGCGCGGGCGCGGACCGGGGCGCCGTGTGCGCGGACCTGGACCTCGACGTCGTCCCATGCGCTCGACGGCGCCTGCGCAGCGGCGGCGGGCTGGTCGGCGGTCGGCTGGTCGGCGCGGGGTGGGGGCGCGAACCACACGGCGCGGTCGGCGGTGATGGTGTCGACCGTGAGCAGCTCGGACGGGCCCACGACGACGGTGTTGGTGTCGGTGCGCACGTCGAGCACGTACCGGGCGCGGCCGTCGGGCGCCGGGCGGCCCAGCGCCAGGCCGCGCCGCTGCCCCACGGTGTAGGCGTAGGCGCCGTCGTGCTCACCGACGACGTTGCCCTCGACGTCGAGCACCTCGCCCGGACGCGACCCGAGCCGCTCGCGCAGGAACCCGCGGGTGTCGCCGTCGGCGACGAAGCAGATGTCGTAGGAGTCGGGCTTGGCGCTCACGGCGAGCCCGCGCTCGGCCGCCGCGGCGCGCACCTGCGCCTTCGAGGCGAACTCCCCCAGCGGGAACATCGCACGGCGCAGGCGCTCGGGGCCCATGACCGCCAGCACGTACGACTGGTCCTTGTCGGCGTTGGGCGAGCGGTGCAGCTCACGCCCCTCGGGCCCCTCGACGACGCGCGCGTAGTGGCCCGTGGCGACGGCGTCGAAGCCCAGCGCGGTGGCCTTGTCGAGCAGCGTCTCGAACTTGATGTGCTCGTTGCAGCGCACGCACGGGTTGGGGGTGCGGCCCGCCTCGTACTCGGCGAGGAAGTCCGCCACGACCGTGTCCTCAAAGCGCTCGGACAGGTCCCACACGTAGTACGGGATGCCCAGCACATCGGCGGCCCGCCGCGCGTCCGAGGCGTCCTCGATCGAGCAGCACCCACGCGAGCCCGTGCGGAACTGGTCACGGTTGCGGCTCAGCGCCATGTGCACGCCGACGACCTCGTGCCCCGCCTCGACCGCGAGCGCCGCCGCGACGGCCGAGTCCACGCCCCCCGACATGGCGGCGAGCACGCGCAGGCGGCCGCTCACGCTCTGCCCCCGCTCACGAGCCCGGCGGCCTGCGCGCGGGCGACGACGGCGGGCAGCGCGGCGAGCAGCGCCGCCACGTCGTCGGGCGTCGAGGTGGCGCCGAGCGAGAAGCGCAGCGCGCCGCGCGCCTCGGCCTCGGGCACACCCATGGCGATCAGCACGTGCGAGGGCTGCGGCACGCCCGCCTGGCACGCCGATCCGGTCGAGGCCTGCACGCCCGCCGAGTCGAGCAGGTAGAGCAGCGAGTCGCCCTCGGCGCCGGGGAACGTGAAGTGGGCGTTGCCGGGCAGGCGGCTGGCCGGGTCCTCGGCCGGGTTGGGCCCGCGCAGGACGGCGTCGGGCGCGGCCTCGCGCACACCCGCCACGAGGGCGTCGCGCAGCGCGGTCAGGTGCGCGGCGCGCGCCTCGCGCTCCCCCACGGCCTGCTCGACCGCGACGGCGAACGCCCGGATCGCGGGCACGTCGAGCGTGCCCGAGCGCACGCCGCGCTCCTGCCCGCCGCCGTGCTGGACGGCCTCGAGCGGCAGGTCGCGGCGGGCCAGCAGCGCGCCGACCCCGATCGGCCCGCCGAGCTTGTGGCCCGTGAGCGTGAGCGCGTCGACGCCCGACGCCGCGAAGTCGACCTCGACCTGGCCCACGGCCTGCACGGCGTCGGTGTGCACGGGCACGCCGTACTGGTGCGCGATGCGCACGACCTCGCGCACGGGCTGGAGGGCGCCGACCTCGTTGTTGGCCCACATGACGCTGACCAGCGCGGTCTGCGCCGCGTGCGCGGCCAGATCGGCGCGCAGCGCGTCGAGGTCCACGCGCCCGACCCGGTCGACGGGCAGCAGCACGATCTCCGCGCCCGCGTGCCCCGCGAGCCAGAACGCGGGGTCGAGCACCGCATGGTGCTCGACGGCGGAGACCAGCACGCGCGTGCGGCGCGTGTCCTGCGCCCGGCGACCCCAGAACAATCCCTTGATCGCGAGGTTGTCGGCCTCGGTGCCCCCCGAGGTGAACAGCACCTCGGACGGGCGGGCGCCGACGGCGCATGCGATCGACTCGCGCGACTCCTCGACGACGCGCCGGGCGCCGCGGCCCGCGGCGTGCAGGCTCGACGCGTTGCCCGGCCGCTGGGCCTCGGCGACGAACGCCGCGAGCGCGTCCGACGACATGGGTGTCGTGGCCGCGTGGTCGAGGTAGGCGCCGGGTGTCACGGTGCCCCAGTCTACGAGCGCGCCTTGTGCTCCCGGATCACGGCGGCCGCTTGCGGCAGCACGTCGGCGAGATCACCCACGACGGCGAAGTCGCTGATCTCGAAGATGGGCGCCTCGGGGTCGTTGTTGACGGCCACGACCACCTGCGAGGCCTGCATGCCGCCGCGGTGGTGCGGGGCGCCGGACACGCCCGCGCCGATGTACAGGCGCGGCGCGACGGTGACGCCCGTCTGCCCGATGTAGGAGTCGAACCAGCCCTCGAACGCGGCGTCGCGCGTGGCGCCGACGGCCGCGCCGAGCGCGTCGGCCAGGTCCTCGACAGGCCCGAAGTCGCCGCCCGTGCCGCGCCCACCCGCGACGACGACGGCGGCCTCCTCGAGCGCGGGACGTCCCGAGGCGCGCGCCTTGACCTCGCGCGCGACGACGGTCGTGGCCGGCGCCGCGACCTCGATCGGAAGCGCCTCGACCTCGGGGTGGGTGGGCGTGGGCGCGGGCGCGGCGCTCACGGCGTTCGCGCGCACCGTCACCACGGCGGGGTCGGTCGCGACGGCGCTGGTGGTGTCCCAGGTCCCGGCGAACACGCGCTTGACGGCGAGCAGCCGGCCGTCCTGGCTCCACGCGGCGCCCGACGCGTCGGTCACCAGGCCCGCGCCGAGCCGCGCGGCGGCGACGGCGGCGGCCTCCTTGCCCGCGAACGACGACGGAACCAGCAGCACATCGGCGTCGGTGCGGCGCACCGCGGTGGTCAGGACCGACGCGAGCACGCTGGTCACATGGTGCGCGCTCGCCGGCAGCGTCGTCGGCAGCGCGGCCTGGTGCACGGCCTGGACGCCGTAGGCGCCCAGCGTGGCCAGCACCTGCACGCTCGGCGCGGCGAGCGTGACGACGTCGACGCGGCCGAGCTCGCGGCCGAGCGTGAGCAGTTCGAGCACCGGCTGGCGCACGTCGTCGAGCGCGCCCTGCGGGCTGTCGAGCAGGACGAGGACGGTGGGGCGGGTCATCGGGGCCTCTCGTCAGACGAGGTCGTTGCGGATGAGGAACTCGGCCAGGGCCTTGCCGCCCTCGCCCTTGTCGACGACCAGCTCGACCTCAGGTCGCGGGGGACGCGCGGTGGCCTCGACCGTCGTGGTGCGGGCGCCGGCGGCGCCCACCTCGGCCGGGTCCAGCTCAAGGTCGGCGGCGGTCCACTCCTCGATGGGCTTGGTGCGCGCGGCCATGATGAGCTTGAAGTTCGGGTAGCGCGGGCTGTTGGCCGAGTCGGTGACCGACAGCACGACCGGCAGGGGCGCCGCGAGCGTCTGCGCGACGTCGTCGCTCTCGCGCGTGATCGTCAGGGTCGAGCCGTCGAGGGACACCGAGGTGGCGAGCGTGAGCTGGGGCCAGCCGAGCTCCTCGGCCAGCAGCGCCGGCACCACGGACCCGAGGCCGTCGAGGGCGGCCATGCCCGTGATCACCAGGTCGACCGGGGCCTGGTCGCCCAGTCGGCGCACCGCGGCCGCGAGCGCCGCCGTCGTGCCGAAGTAGTCGGAGCCGGCCAGGGCGTCGTCCGACACCCGGACCCCGCGGTGCACGCCGAGCTGGAAGGCCTTGCGCAGCGCGATGTCCGCGGTCGGCGGGGCGAGGGTGACCGCGACGACCTCACCGCCGTCGGGCTGCGCCTCGACCAGGCGCAGCGCGGCCTCGACCGCGTTCTCGTCGAGCTCGTTGAGCGACCCCTCGCCCGGGTCGCGGACCACGCGCCCGTCGGCGAACCGGCGGTCGCTGGTGATGTCCGGGACGTATTTGAGCAGGACGACGATGCGCACGAGCACCGAGACTACCCGGCGTCGGCGCCAGGACGCGCCAGGAGGTAGCAGGGTCTCGCCCGGTAAGCGAGCATGAGCGCATGGACGCCCGAGACGGAGAGCTGCCCGCACCCCGCCCCGTCGTTCGCCCCCTGACGCGCCCGACGGCGCGGCGCTCGCACGTGCCGCCCCTCGGTGTCACGGCGACGCCGGGCGGGGTCGATGTCGCGGTCGTCGCCTCCCACGCCGCGGCGGTCGACTTCTGCCTCATCGACGTCGTGCGGCCCGAGCTGCCCGAGCGCGACCCGGAGCGCTATGCCGAGCGGCGCGTGCCGCTGCGGGGCCCGACCTACGGCGTGTGGCACACGCACGTGCCGGGCGTGCGGCCCGGGCAGCGGTACGGGTTCCGCGTGTACGGCGTGTGGGACCCGCGCGCCGGGCTGCGCCACAACCCGGCCAAGCTGCTGCTGGACCCCTACGCGCGCGGCTTGGTCGGGACCTTGTCCTACGGACCGCAGACCCTCGGCGCGGTGGGCACACCGCGCTCGGGCGAGGCGGGCACCCCCGACTCGCGCTGGTGGATGGCCGAGCGCTACGGCGCCGCCGACCCGACCGACTCCCTGCCGTTCGTGCCCCACGGTGTCGTCATGCCGCCGACGCCGCCCCCGCCGCCGCTGACCCGCCCCCGCGTGCCGTGGGCCGACACGGTGATCTACGAGGCGCACGTGCGCGGCCTCACGCTGCTCAACCCGGCGCTGCCCCCCGAGGTGCGCGGGACGTACGCGGGCATGGCGCACCCCGCCACGATCGCGCACCTCAAGGACCTCGGGATCACGACGCTCGAACTGCTGCCCATCCACGCCTCGGCGTCCGAGCCGCGGCTCGTGGCGCACGGGCTGACCAACTACTGGGGCTACTCGACCCTCGGCTTCTTCGCGCCCGAGCCGCGCTACGCGACGCGCGCCGCCCAGGAGGCCGGGCCGGCCGCGGTGCTCGACGAGGTGCGCGCGATGGTGCGCGTGCTGCACGAGGCGGGCATCGAGGTGCTGCTCGACGTCGTCTACAACCACACCTGCGAGGGCGGCGACGACCAGCTCCACGTGTCCTGGCGCGGCCTGGACAACCCGGTCTACTACCTGCACGACGGCAACACGCCGGCCGCGCTCGCCGACGCCACAGGCACCGGCAACACGCTCGACTTCCGGCGCGTGCGCGTGGTGCAGCTCGCGCTCGACTCGCTGCGGTACTGGGCCGAGGTCGTGGGTGTCGACGGCTTCCGCTTCGACCTGGCCGTCACGCTGGGGCGCGGGCTGTACGGGTACGCCCCCGACCACCCGTTCCTCGTGGGCCTGCAGACCGACCCCGTCCTGAACAACCTCAAGCTCGTCGCCGAGCCGTGGGATGTGGGCCCCGGCGGTTGGCAGACCGGCTCGTTCCCGCCGCCCATGGCCGAGTGGAACGACAGGTTCCGCGACGCGATCCGCGGGTTCTGGCTGTCCTCGGCGCGCGACGGCTCGCACGGGCGTCCGATGGACGGCATCCGCGAGCTGACCACGCGCCTGGCCGGGTCGGCCGACCTGTTCGGCCGCTCCGACCCGCCGCTGGCGCGCGGGCCCGTCGCGTCGGTCAACTTCGTCACCGCGCACGACGGCTTCACGCTCGCCGACCTGGTCGCGTTCGACCACAAGCACAACTGGGCCAACGGCGAGGACAACCACGACGGGACGTCGAACAACCTGTCGTGGAACCACGGCGTCGAGGGCCACGCCGACGACGGGGCCGACGCGACCACCGAGCCATGGTCCGCCGTCGTGCCGCTGCGGCGGCGCTCACAGCGCAACCTGCTGGCGATGCTGCTGCTGTCGGCGGGCACGCCCATGATCACGGCGGGCGACGAGTTCGGGCGTAGCCAGGACGGCAACAACAACGCCTACGCGCTGGACACCGAGGTGTCGTGGGTCGCCTGGGACCTCGACGACGCCGGGCGCGACCTGCTGGAGACCACCAAGTTGCTGCTCGCCCTGCGCCGCGAGCACCCGGCGCTGCGCGCCGACTCGTTCTTCTTGGGCAGTCCGCGCCCCGGTGAGGCGTTCGCCGACCTGTTGTGGTTCACCGAGGCGGGCGCCCCGATGGACCACACGGCCTGGAACGAGGCCGGTCGGCGCGCCGTGCAGATGCTGCGCCCCGGGCCCGGCCCGGCCGACTGCGACGTGCTGCTGGTGCTCAACGGCCACCTCGACGACCTCGACGTCGTGCTGCCGCCCGTCCTGCCCGGCGCCGAGCCGTGGGAGCGGGTGTGGAGCTCGACGTGGGACAACCCGGCCCAGGCGTCCGGCGACGACCCTGACGAGGGCACGTCGACGCTCGAGGCGTTGAGCGTCCAGCTGTTCGTGGGACGACGAGGCGGGCAGGCCACGCGGGAGTAGCCTGCGGGGTCATGAGCCCAGACGCCGACGTCGTCGTCATCGGAGCCGGCCTGGCCGGCCTGGTCACCGCCACCGAGCTCGCCGACGCCGGCCGACGCGTCATCGTGCTCGACCAGGAGCACCCCGACTCGCTCGGCGGGCAGGCCTGGTGGTCGTTCGGCGGACTGTTCCTGATCGACACCCCCGAGCAGCGCCGCCTGGGCGTGCGCGACAGCGCCGAGCTCGCCTGGGACGACTGGCGCGGCTCGGCGGCCTTCGAGCGTGGAGCCGAGCGCGGGCAGGGGCCTGACCGGCACGGGTACGCGTGGGCCGAGCGCTACGTCGAGTTCGCCGCCGGGGGCATGCGCTCATGGCTGCGCGGCCTGGGCGTGCGCTGGTTCCCGTTGCTCCAGTGGGCCGAGCGCGGCGGGCACGCCCTGGGCCCCGACGGCGCGCACGGCAACTCCGTGCCCCGCTTCCACGTCACCTGGGGCACCGGTCCGGCGATCCTCGCGCCGTTCGTCGCACGCGCCAAGGCCCACCGCGACGCCGGGCGGCTGACGATCCTGTTCCGGCGACGTGTCACCTCACTCGTGGTCACCGACGGACGCGTGAGCGGGGTGCGCGCGCAGGTCCTGGTCGACGACGCCGCCTCGCGCGCCACGCTGCCCCACCGCGGGCGGGCGGCGCCGTCGTCGCGCGAGGTCGTCGGCGAGGTCGAGATCGCCGCAGGCGCCGTCGTGGTCGCCTCGGGCGGCATCGGCGCGAACCACGACGTCGCGCGGGCGCGCTGGACCCCCGACGCGGGCACGCTGCCCGCCCGCATGCTGCAGGGTGTGCCCGACTCGACCGACGGGCTCATGCTCACCGTCGCCGCCGACGCCGGGGCCAGGCTCGTGCACGAGGACCGCATGTGGCACTACCCCGAGGGCGTCGCCGACCACTCACCCGTGTGGACGCGGCACGGCATCCGCATCCTGGCCGGGCCGTCCGCGCTGTGGCTCGACGCCGACGGGCGGCGCCTGCCCGCGCCGCTGTTCCCCGGGTTCGACGCGCTCGGCGCGCTGACGCACCTGACGCGGCGCGGGCACGACCACTCCTGGTTCGTGCTCAACAAGGCCATCCTCGAGACCGAGTTCGCACTGTCCGGATCGGAGCAGAACCCCGACCTGACGGGCAAGGACGTGCGCCTGCTGAGCAGGCGGGTGCTGCCCGGCGCGGTGGGACCCGTGGCGCGGTTCGCGCGCGAGTCGCCCGAGTTCCTGTGGGCGGCGACGACGGCGCAGCTCGCCCAGCGCATGAACGCGCTCACGGCCGCGACGCCCGGGTCGGCGGGCGCCGTCGACGCCGACGAGCTCGCGCGCATGGTCGCGCTGCGTGACGCGCAGGTCGTCTCGGGGCTCGGCAAGGACCCGCAGGTGACCGCGACCGCCGCCGCCCGGCGGTTCTGGGTCGACCGGCGCATGCGCGTCGCGACGCCGCGCGCGCTGACCGACCCGAAGGACGGCCCGCTGCTCGCGGTGCGGCTGTCGGTGCTGACGCGCAAGACGCTCGGCGGGCTGTGGTGCGACCCGGCCGGCAGGGCGCTGCGCGCCGACGGCTCGCCGCTCGACGGGCTGTGGGCCGTGGGCGAGGCCGCCGGGTTCGGCGGCGGCGGGGCGCACGGGCGCCGCGCGCTGGAGGGCACGTTCCTGGGCGGGTGCCTGCACACCGGCCGGGTGACCGGGCGGGCGCTCGCGGCGTCGCTGTGACGTCGCGGCGCCGTCGCATGACGTCGGCCGCGGGCCCGCCGGGGCATGTCGCGGGTGGAACACGCGTCGAGACACGGTGCGGCGGCGTGTCCAGCGCGCGCGGGGGCATACGCGCCTGGTTAGCGTGGTCCGCGTGACCACACGCGCGAGCAAGCGAAGCACCCCGGCCCCGGCTCAGCCCCCCGCGTCGTCCGAGACGTCGGCCCCGGCGAAGCCCGCGGCCCGCCGCAAGGCCGCTGCCCCGGCGAAGAGGGCCGTCGCGGCGGGCGCCGGGTCCCGCGTCGGCGGCGCCTCGGCGTCGGTCGCCGCCGTGCCTGAGCCCACCTCGCACCATGTGCCGGTCGTGGTTCCCGCGCCCGCGCCGGTCCCGGCCCCGCACGCCCCCATCGGCCGCGTCCCCGTGGTCGAGGTCTCCCCGGTGGTCGAGGGGGGGCGCTGGCCCGCCAAGGCCAGCGTCGGGGAGGTCGTGCCCGTCGAGGCGACCGTGTTCCGTGAGGGGCACGACGCCGTCAACGCCACGGCCGTGCTCCTCGGCCCCGACGGCGCGGTCCGCCAGACCGCGCCCATGCGCGACATCGCCCCCGGGCTCGACCGCTTCCAGGGCTTCGTGCAGCCCGACGCCGAGGGCGACTGGTCGTTCCGCGTCGAGGCGTGGGGTGACCCGTACGCGACGTGGGCGCACGACGCGACGGTCAAGTTCGAGGCGGGAATCGACCAGGAGCTCATGCTCGCCGAGGGGGTGCTGCTGTTCGAGCGCATCACCGCCTCCGAGGCGCAGGCGGCGCGCAGCCCGCAGGACGCTGAGACGCTCGCGCAGGCCGCGAACGTCCTGGGCGACGAGAGCCGGCTGCCCGAGGCGCGGTTGGCGATCGCCACGACGCAGGCCGTCAAGGACGCCCTGACACGCTCGCCGCTGCGCGACCTGGTCTCCCCCAGCGCCACCTACCCGCTGCGGGTGCACCGCCGTCGGGCGCTGTTCGGCTCGTGGTACGAGATCTTCCCGCGCTCCGAGGGCGCGGTGCGCGGCGAGGACGGCACGTGGACGTCGGGCACGTTCGCGACGGCGGCCCGGCGCCTGCCGGCCATCGCCGGCATGGGCTTCGACGTCGTCTACCTCACGCCCGTCAGCCCCATCGGCACACAGTTTCGCAAGGGCCGCAACAACTCGCTCCACGCCCAGCCGGGCGACCCGGGCAGCCCGTACGCGATCGGCGCGGCCGAGGGCGGGCACGACGCGATCCACCCCGACCTGGGCACGGAGGACGACTTCCGCGCGTTCGTCGCCGCCGCGGGCGACCACGGGCTGGAGGTCGCGCTCGACCTGGCCCTGCAGTGCTCGCCCGACCACCCGTGGGTCACCGCGCACCCCGAGTGGTTCAAGACGCGCGCCGACGGCACCATCGCCTACGCCGAGAACCCGCCCAAGAAGTATCAGGACATCTACCCCCTGTACTTCGACAACGACCCGGTCGGGCTGCGCGAGGAGATCCTGCGCGTGGTCGAGGTGTGGATCGAGCGCGGCGTCACGCTGTTCCGCGTCGACAACCCCCACACCAAACCGCTCGACTTCTGGGAGTGGCTGCTGGCCCAGGTGCACGCCCGCCACCCCGAGGTGCTGTTCCTCTCGGAGGCGTTCACCAAGCCCGCGATGATGGCCACGCTCGCGCGCATCGGGTTCCACCAGTCGTACACGTACTTCACCTGGCGCAACCACAAGGACGAGATCCTCGACTACCTGCGCGAGGTCTCGGGGCCACAGGGCTCGGTCATGCGCCCGTCGTTCTGGCCGACGACGCACGACATCCTGCCGCCGTATCTGCAGCACGGCGGGGTCGCGGGCTTCGCGGTGCGCGCCGTGCTGGCCGCCACGGGCAGCCCGACCTGGGGGATCTACACGGGTTACGAGCTCGTGGAGAACGTGCCGCGTCCGGGCGTCGAGGAACAGGTCGACAACGAGAAGTACGAGTTCAAGCCGCGCGCGTGGGAGAGCGCGGAGGGCATCGGCATCTCGCTGCTGCTCGGCCGGCTCAACCAGGTGCGCCGTGAGCACCCCGCGCTGCAGCAGCTGCGCAACCTGAGCGTGCACGGCGCCGACAACGGCCAGGTGCTGGTGTACTCGCGCCGCGTGCGCGCCGAGCACCTGCCGCTGGCCAGCGGCCAGGACGGCTCGCAGGAGCCCGGCCACACCGACGACGTCATCCTGGTCGTCCTCAACCTCGACCCGTGGGGCGCCCAGGAGTCGACCATCCACCTCGACCTCGACGCGCTCGGGCTCGTGCCGCCGCCTGGCGCCGATCCCCATGCGCCGTTCTTCGAGGCGCACGACCTGCTCACGGGCGAGTCCTATCCGTGGGGCGCGCACCCGTTCGTGCGCCTCGACCCGCGCCGTCAGGTCGCGCACGTGCTCCAGGTGAGGCTCGGATGAGCGCGACGTCCGCCGGGGACGTCCCTCGCCCGCTGACCGCGCCACTGCCGATCCAGGCCCTGCCCCCGCGCCGCCAGCCCGAGCCGCCGCCGCTGGAGCGCCCCGGACTGGTCGAGGACCCCGACTGGTACCGCAAGGCGGTGTTCTACGAGGTCATCGTCCGCGCGTTCTCCGACTCCGACGGCGACGCGACGGGGGACCTGCGCGGCATCATCGCGCGCCTGGACTACCTGCAGTGGCTCGGCGTCGACTGTCTGTGGCTGCCGCCGTTCTACCCCTCGCCGCTGCGCGACGGCGGGTACGACGTGTCGGACTACACGGCGATCGCCCCGCAGTTCGGCACCACCTCGGACTTCACCGAGCTCATCGAACAGGCGCACGCGCGCGGCATCCGCGTCGTCGTCGACCTCGTCATGAACCACACGAGCGATCAGCACCCGTGGTTCCAGGCCTCGCGCTCCGACCCCGAGGGGCCCTACGGCGACTTCTACGTGTGGAGCGACGACAACACGCGCTACCAGGACGCGCGCATCATCTTCGTCGACACCGAGACGTCGAACTGGACGTTCGACCCGGTGCGCCGGCAGTACTTCTGGCACCGGTTCTTCGGGCACCAGCCCGACCTCAACTTCGAGAACCCGCGCGTGGCGGAGGCCATGCTCGACGTCGCGCGGTTCTGGCTGCAGATCGGCGTCGACGGGTTCCGCCTGGACGCGGTGCCGTACCTGTTCGAGGCCGAGGGCACCAACTGCGAGAACCTGCCCGAGACGCACGCGTTCCTGCGCCGGGTGCGCCGCATGATCGACACCGAGTTCCCGGGCCGCATCATCCTGGCCGAGGCCAACCAGTGGCCTCAGGACGTCGTGGAGTACTTCGGCACCGACGACGAGCCCGAGTGCCACATGTGCTTCCACTTCCCGGTCATGCCGCGCATCTACTACGCGCTGCGCGACCAGCGAGCGCGCCAGATCCTCGACATCATGGCCGACACGCCCGCGATCCCCGCCCGGGGTGGGCAATGGTCGACGTTCCTGCGCAACCACGACGAGCTGACGCTCGAGATGGTCTCGACCGAGGAGCGCGCGTCGATGTACGGGTGGTACGCGACCGACCCGCGCATGCGCGCCAACGTGGGCATCCGTCGTCGGCTGGCGCCGCTGCTCGACAACTCGCGCAAGGAGATCGAGCTCGCGCACGCCCTGCTGCTGTCGCTGCCCGGCAGCCCCTGCCTGTACTACGGCGACGAGATCGGCATGGGCGACAACATCTGGCTGCCCGACCGCGACGCCGTGCGCACGCCCATGCAGTGGACGCCCGACCGCAACGCGGGGTTCTCGACCGCGGACCCCGGCAAGCTCTACCTGCCGCTGGTGCAGTCGCTCGTGTACCACTACGCCCAGCACAACGTGGAGGCTCAGCTCGCGCAGCCCACCTCGCTGCTGCACTGGGTGCACGGCATGCTCGCGGTGCGCCGCGCGCACCCGGCGTTCGGGACCGGGGACTTCGTCGCCCGCGAGGCCGACGACGAGGCGATTCTCGCCTTCACCCGCTCCGACGTCGCCGCGGTGGGCGAGGCGGACGGCGAGATGCTGTTCGTGGCGGCGAACCTGTCGGCGACCGCACGCTCGGCGACGATCGCGCTGCCCGGCTTCGAGGGCTGGAGCCTGGTGGACATCTTCGGCGGCGCCCGGTTCCCCGCTGTGGGCGCCGACGGCCGCCTCACCATGACGTGGGGCTCGCGCGACTTCTACTGGCTGCGCCTGACGCCGCCCGAGCGGGAGGGGACGGGCCAACAGCCCGCGGTGAGCGCGACGGCGGCGGCCCCCGCAGCGGGCAAGACCGCGCCGGGCCGGCCGGCGCGCTCGACCGGAGCGGCGAGCGAGCGGTGAGCGCGCAGCCCGCGACCCCGCACGCGGTCGTGCGGGTGGCCCCGGCCGGGTCCCACCTGTCCGCCGAGGTCACCGACCTCGTCGCCGCGTGGGCGCCGGGACGGCGCTGGTTCCCCGGCGGGCTGACGGGCCGCCCGACGCCGTGGCTCGAGCTGACGGTCGATGGCGCGCCCGACGTCGTCCTGGCCCTGCTGCGTCTGGAGGGCGCGGTGCTCCTGGCGCCCCTGGTCGTCGTGCCCCAGGGCCTCGACGAGCATGCCGAGCCCGGGTACATCGGCGGCGCGGCGGGCCTCGCGGTGCACGACGGCGGCGTCCATCCCGCCGCCTGGTCCGCGCTGTTGCGCGCCGCGGGCGTCGCCGAGCCCGACGTCACCGGCGGGCGCGCCCTGACCGGCGAGCAGTCGAACACCTCGGTGGTGCTGCCCGCCGTGCGGCCCGACGGCGCCCCGCACGGCGCCATGCTCAAGATCCTGCGCACCGTGGCCGGTGGCGAGCACCCGGACGTGACGGTGCCGCAGGCGCTGACGGCCGTGGGGTTCACGGGCACGCCGCGCTTCCTCGGCGCGGTCGAGGTGCGTCTGCCCGACTCGGCGCCCGACGCGGCGCCCGTGACGGCCGATCTGGCGGTGCTGGCCGCCCTGGTCCCCGACGCCGACGACGGCTTCGAGCTCGCCTGCCGCCACGCCGGGCGGGGCGAGCCCTTCGACGCGCTCGCGGCCGAGCTGGGCGCCGTCGTCGCGCGCCTGCACGCCGCGCTGCGCGACGCGCTGCCCACGACCGCCCTGCTCGACCCCGAGCCGTTCGTGGCGGGGCTGCGCCGCCGGGCCGACGCCGCGCTCGACGCGGCGCCCGACGCGCTCGCCCCGCACGCCGCGGCCATCGCGCGCGTGCTGGACGACCTGCGCGCCGACCTGACCGCCGTGCCGCTGCAGCGCATCCACGGCGACCTGCACCTGGGCCAGGTCCTGTACGGAGCGGACGGCTGGCAGGTGCTCGACTTCGAGGGCGAGCCGCAGCGTCCGGTGGCCGAGCGCACGGCGCCCGACCTGCCGTTGCGCGACGTCGCCGGCATGCTGCGGTCGTTCGACTACGCCGCCGCGGTGGGCGGCGCGAGCGACCCCGAGTGGGCCGCGCGCGCGCAGCGGGCGTTCCTGGACGGGTACCGGGCGGCGGTCCGTGCCGCGGCGGGCGTCGACGACATCGTGCTGCGCGCCCTGACGCTCGACAAGGCGCTGTACGAGGTGGTCTACGAGACCCGGCAGCGTCCGCACTGGGTCCACATTCCGTTGGGGGCGGTCGAGCGGCTCAGCCGGCCGTGACCCGGGGGCCACGCCCCCGCATGCCGAAACCTGGCGTCGATCACGCCAAACACGCGTCAACAAACCACCATGTCGCGACAATTCTCGTCGTGTCTGCGCCAACCACGTATAAAAACGCAACCCCCGCCCCTCCCGCCCCGAAGACCCCTCACGACGCACCGCTCCTCGATCGGGTCTTCCGCCTCTCCGAGAACCGCACCACCGTGCGCGTCGAGGTCATGGCCGGACTGACGACCTTCTTCGCCTCGGTCTTCACCGTCCTGGCGATCCCCGGCATGATGGCCGGCGGCGCCGCGATGGCGGTGGGCGCCGACGGCCCCAACCCGGGCATCGTCAACGCCGTCTACATCGCCGCGGTGCTCAGCTCGATCCTCGGCTCGCTGCTCATGGCGTTCCTCGCGAACCTGCCGTTCGTCCAAGCGCCCGGCATGGGCCTGGGCTCCTACCTCGCGTTCACCGTCATGCCCGCCATCGGCGTGCTCGCCGCCCCAGCCACGCTCACCGACGTGCAGGTCTTCCAGATGGCGCTGGCGCTCGTCTTCGCCTCGGGCCTGCTGTTCGTGCTGCTGTCGGCCACAGGCGTGCGGCAGGCGATCATCGACGGCATCCCGCGCAACATCAAGGTCGCGCTCGGAGCCGGCATCGGCCTGTTCATCACACTGTTGGGCCTGCGGCAGTCGGGCGTCGTCGTCGCCAGCGGCGGCACCTTCGTCACGCTGGTCAACTTCTCGGACTGGGGCCACCAGGACGCCGCGGTCCGCGCGCAGGTGCTCGGCGCCGTGCTCGCCGTCGCCGGCTTCCTCCTCATGGCGGTGCTGCACGCGCGCAAGGTCAAGGGCGCGATCCTCATCGGCATCTTCGCCACCACGGCGCTCGCGTACGCCACGGGCCAGACCGCGCTGCCGGAGAGCTTCTCGTTCGACCTCGGCCGCCAGTTCTCGGATTTCGCCCAGTACTCGCTGTTCGGCCTCGACGTCGGCTCGTTCCTCAATCTCGGCAGCCTCGGCCACGTCCTGGCCGTCGTGCTCGCCATGGTGCTCGCGCACTGCCTGGTCAACGCCCTCGACTCGCTCGGCACGATCTTCGGCGTCGCCTCAGCGGCCGGCATGGTCGACCGCGACGGACACGTCGTCGGGCTTGAGCGAGGCCTGCTGTCCGACGCCATCGGCACCGCGGGCGGCGCGCTGCTCGGATCCTCCTCGACCGCCACCGTCGTCTCCTCGGCGTCCGGCATCAACGAGGGCGGTCGCACCGGCCTGACCGCGCTGGTCACCTCAGGCATGTTCGTGCTCGCGCTCGTGGCCGCGCCGTTCGTGCCGCTCATCCCGCTGGTGGCCACCGGCCCGGCGCTCATCATGGTCGGCTGCCTCATGATGTCGCAGGTCAAGCAGGTCGACTTCCATGATCTGACCGAGGCGGTCCCCGCGTTCCTGGCGATCGCGATCATGCCCCTGACGTTCTCGATCGCCAACGGCATCGCGTTCGCGCTGATCTCCTGCGTCGTGCTCAAGCTCGCCACCGGGCGCTGGCGCGAGATCAGCTGGCCGGCCGCCACCATCGGCGCGCTGTTCGTGCTCCAGTTCCTCGTCTGACCTCCCGCGACAGCGTTCGGCGCCCCGGGGAGAACACGGTCAGCGCCGAGCGCCCGGGCGCACCTGGCCTGCGGTGCGCATCGCCCGTCCTCACATGGAAAGGTTGGCCACATGACGACCGGCCCTGCCAGCACGCCCCCTCTCGCGCCCAGCGTCGACCCGGCGGTGTTCACCGCCGTCGCGCAGGGGCACACCCACGACCCGCATGCCGTGCTCGGCGCGCACCTGATGGCGATCGGCCCCGACGGCGCCGCCTGGGCCGTCGTGCGTGCGCTGCGCCCCCTGGCCGATGAGGTCGTCGTCGTGACCGGCGACGGCGAGTACAGCGCACACCACGAGGCCGCAGGCGTGTGGGAGGCGGTCGTGCCCGCGCCGCTCGACGACGAGGGCCACGCCCACGCGCCCGACTACCGCGTGCGCACGCGCTACGGCGCCGACGCGCAGAACGCCGACGACCCGTACCGGTTCCTGCCGACGCTGGGCGCGGTCGACCTGCACCTGATCGGCGAGGGCCGGCACGAGGAGCTGTGGCAGGCGCTCGGCGCCAACCCGCGCCGCTTCCCCAGCGCGCTCGGCGACGCCGAGGGCACGGGCTTCGCGGTGTGGGCGCCCAACGCGCGCGCTGTGCGCCTGGTCGGCGACCACAACCGCTGGACGCCCGTGCACCCGATGCGCTCGCTCGGCTCGACCGGCGTGTGGGAGATCTTCGTCCCGGGCGTCGGCGAGGGCGCCCGCTACAAGTACGAGATCCTCGGCGCCGACGGCCACTGGCGAGCCAAGGCCGACCCCATGGCCAAGGGCACCGAGGTGCCGCCCGCGACGGCGTCGGTCGTCGTGCACTCCACGCATGAGTGGGACGACCTGGACTGGATGACGGCGCGCGCCACGCGCGACCCGCACTCGGGCCCCGTCAGCGTCTACGAGGTCCACCTGGGGTCGTGGCGGCCCGGACTCGGCTACCGCGAGCTGGCCGACCAGCTCACCGCCTACGTCGTCCAGCAGGGCTTCACGCACGTGGAGTTCATGCCGGTCGCCGAGCACCCGTTCGGCGGGTCCTGGGGCTACCAGGTCACGTCGTACTACGCGCCGACGTCGCGCTTCGGCCACCCCGACGACCTGCGCCACCTCATCGACCGGCTCCACCAGGCCGGCGTCGGCGTCATCGTCGACTGGGTGCCCGCGCACTTCCCCAAGGACGACTGGGCGCTGGCCCGCTTCGACGGCACGCCCCTGTACGAGCACCCGGACCCCCGCCGCGGCGAGCAGCCCGACTGGGGCACCTACGTGTTCGACTTCGGCCGCCGCGAGGTGCGCAACTTCCTGGTCGCCAACGCGACCTTCTGGTTCGAGGAGTTCCACGTCGACGCGCTGCGCGTCGACGCCGTCGCCTCGATGCTCTACCTCGACTACTCGCGCAACGACGGCGAGTGGGCGCCCAACCAGTTCGGCGGACGCGAGAACCTCGAGGCCATCTCGTTCCTGCAGGAGGCCAACGCGACGGCCTACCGCCGCTCCCCCGGCGTCATGATGATCGCCGAGGAGTCGACGGCGTTCCCCGGCGTCACCGCCCCGACGTCGCACGGCGGCCTCGGGTTCGGCCTCAAGTGGAACATGGGCTGGATGAACGACTCGCTGCGCTACATCGAGGAGAACCCGATGTACCGCCGCTACCACCACGGCGAGCTGACCTTCTCGCTCATCTACGCCTTCTCGGAGCAGTACGTGCTGCCCATCAGCCACGACGAGGTCGTGCACGGCAAGGGCTCGCTGCTGCGCAAGATGCCGGGCGACCGCTGGCAGCAGCTCGCGGGCGTGCGCGCGTTCCTCGCCTACATGTGGACCCACCCGGGCAAGCAACTGCTGTTCATGGGCTCGGAGTTCGGGCAGGACGCCGAGTGGAGCGAGGGCGTCGGCCTCGACTGGTGGCTGCTCGACAACCCGTCGCACGCCGCGATCCAGCGCATGGTCCGCGACCTCAACGCCCTGTACAAGGCGACCCCGTCGCTGTGGGAGCGGGACTTCACTCCTGACGGCTTCGAGTGGATCGACTCCAACGACGCCGACAACAACACGCTCGCCTACCTGCGCAAGGACGCCGCGGGCAAGCCCGTCGCCGTCGTGGTCAACTTCGCGGGGGTGCCGCACGAGGGCTACCGGCTCGCGCTTCCCTTCGGCGGCACCTGGCGCGAGGCCTTCAACACCGACGCCGAGATCTACGGCGGCTCGGGCGTGGGCAACCTCGGCGCGGTCCAGGCCGAGCCGGTCCCGTGGCACGGCCGATCGCACTCGGCCTCGGTGCGCGTGCCCCCGCTGGGCGCCTTGATCCTGACCCCGGAGGGCTGAGCCGCGCGCCCGCTGACCTCGGGGGCGCGCCCGCGGGGTCAGCGGGCGCGCCCCCGAGAGGCCTCAGTACAGACTGATCGCCAGGCGCTGACGGGCCCTGGCCACGCGCGGGTCGCTCGGACCGACGATCTCGAAGTACTCGACCAGGCGCACGCGCACGCTCTCCTTGGCGTCCGCGTCGGCGCCCGGCAGCAGCTCCAGCAGTCGATCGAACGCGTCGGTCACCTTGCCGCCGAGCATGTCCAGGTCGGCCACGGCGAGCTGTGCCTCGACGTCGCCCGGCGCCTGCGCCGCGGCCGCGCGCACCGCCTGGAGGTTGGCGTCGTGCGTGCGCAGCAGGAGCCGCACCTGGGCCAGGCCCGCTGTCGCGAGCGTGTCCTTGGGGTCCTGGCGCAACGCCTTCTCGTAGGCGGCGATGGCCGCCTCGTAGTCGCCGCGCTCGATCGCGTCGTACGCCTCCTGGTGCAGCGGCGGCAACTCGGGCTCGGCCTCCTCCTGCGGCTCCTCGTCGTCGGGCTCGGAACCCTGCGCGGGCGCCCGACCGGTGACCCCGTTCTGCTCGGCGGCCTGCAGCACCTGGTCGAGCACGGCGCGCACCTGGTCCTCGGCCGCACCGCCCGCGAACAGCGGCAGCGGCTGGCCTTGGAGGACGGCGACGACCGTCGGCACGCCCTCGACCCGGAACGCGGCCGCGATCTGCGGGTAGGCCTGCGCGTCGACGCGCGCGAGCAGGAACCTGCCCGCGTACTCGTCGGCGAGCCGGCCGAGCAGCGCGCCGAGCTCGGCGTTGGCCTGGTCGGTCGGGATCCACAGCAGCACGATGACGGGGTACGTCGCCGAACTCTGCACGACCTGCGGGAACGACTCCTCGGTCAGGTCGAGCACGTACCCGCCTGCGGCGGGTGCGCCGCCGGGCTCCCCCGGTGGCGGCGACTGCGGGCGCTGGAGCGCGGACAGGTCGACGGCGCCGCGTACGGAGAACGCGGGCTCAGGAGTGGTGCTCATGAGCGCTATCTTGTCAGCCCACCGAGGCCGAGGTCTGCACGTGCGAGTACCCGAGCAGTTTGACCCGCTGATCCGAGCCCGCCGGGGGCACGAAAAGCGCCACCATGTCCATGAACCCGGCGGTCAGCTTGTTGGTCAGCTCTTGGCCCTCCAGCAGGGCCTGCGCCGTCTTGGTCGAGGGTGCGAGGACGGCGCCCTCGACCGCCTCCATATGCTCCGAGCCGTTGAGCGAGGCCAGGACCATCGCTCCGCCGTCGGCGGTGCGCACCGTCTGGATCACGGCGTCGGGGTTGGGCGTGGAGGTGAACGTGTAGGTGCCGCGCACGAGGTCGTTGTCCGGCTCCAGCTCCTGGAGCTGGCGTTCGGCGGTCGACTTGAGCAGCACCCGGAACGGGTCCTCCTCGGCGGGCTCGAACGTGTCCACGAACGCGGACTGGTCACCGGTCGTGAGCAGGTCGGCGTACTGCGCCACGACGTCCTGTGGCGTGACGGCCAGCGACGCGTCGTCGGGGGCGAGCAGCTCGCTGCCCAGTTTGGGGTCGGCGAACGCCGGCATGGTCACGCCGGGACGCAGCTGGACCCAGCCCCAGAGCTTGAACGGGGCGCGCGGCGCGTCCTGCGTCAGCGCGATCAGGCGCGGCGGCTGCAGCTCGTCGGTGGGCTCGGTGATCGCGAACGTCGTGCGCGGCCAGGTGTCGGTCAGCGGCAGGATGATCTGCTTGTACTGCGTCGGCAGGACGGTGACGAGGTCCGAGTTCTGGCGGATCTGCGCGACCTGAAGTTGGCTGGTGCGCAGCGCGAGCGCCGGTCCGGTCACCCGCCCCTCGAGCGTGCTCGGGTCGAGCGACTCGCCCGCCTCGGCCAGCGCGGCGTTCATCGCCTCGAGCACCTGGGTGTTGCGGTCCACCGAGAGCGCGGGGCTCACGGACGCGGCGTCGGGCGCCGGGGTCGGGATCGCCGGCGCGCAGCCGCCCAGCGTCAGGGCCGCGGCGAGCAGGCCGCCCAGGGCGGCCCACCGCGTGCCGCGCGTGCGGAAGGTCGTGGTCATCGGGTGCCCCCTTCGGTGTCCTGGTCTGCGGATTCGTCGCGCTGATCGGTCGCGTCAGGGTCAAAGCCCCACGCCTGTCGCCAGGCCTGCGAACGGCTCGCGCGCGTAGGCGGCGCGTCGGGCTTGGGCTCGGCGGGCGCCGGGCTTGCGGCCCGGACGGTGGGGATCGCCCCCGTCAGGGCGCGCAGCCGACCGGTGATCCCGGTCTGCTCGGCGGCCTTGCGCGCCTCCTCGCGCTCGCGCAGCTCACGCCGGGTCAGCCGGGGCATCGACCCCGTGACCGGGGCGGCGCCGTCCCCGGGCGTCTGCGCCGCGGCGGCGTCCGGCGCCGCGGGGGCGGACTCGGGCTGCGTCGACTGGTCGGCGCGGGGGGCGGTCGGCGCGGCCTGGCTCGACTCACCCGCTCCTGCGGCGGCGGCCGCGGCGGCGGTTGCGCGTCGGCGGCTGCGGCGGCTGAGCGCCGCGGGCTTGTCGGCCCGCTCCGGGTCCTGACCGGACTTCGCGGCATCACTCCCGGCGCGGCCGGTGTCACCCGCGCCCGCAGGGGTCGCGTCGGACTTCGGGGCGGGTGCGGCGCCAGGCGGCGCCGCGGCGACGTCGGGCCCGACGGCGGTCGAGGCCGCCGTCGTCGCGCGCCACGCGTCACCACGGCCCGGGGCGAGCGGGCGGACCTCAGCGTCGCCGGAGCCCCCGGACGGCGCGTCCGGACCCTCCGCGGCCGGCCGCCCGCGGCGACCCAGCAACAGCAGTGCGAGGCCGCCCAGCACCAGCACACCGCCGCCCGCGACGCCGGGCCACAGCCACGGCGCCGTCACCACGCGCGGCCACGTCAGCTCGATCGTCGGGGCCGTCGCGTCCTCGCCGACCCCCGCCGCCAGGAGCGACCAGCGTCCGGGACGGTCGTCCCAGCGCAACGTGGCCGAGCCCTCGCCGGTCGCCTGGACGACCCACATGTCGCTGCCCGCGGGGTCGGCGCCGGGGGTCAGGGCCTCAGGCTCCTGGCCCTCCTCGGGCTCCGGCGCCTCGGGCGTCACGCTCGACGTCGCGAGCGTCGTCCAGTCGCTCAGCCCCGTCACACGGGTGTAGTGGTCGATCCCGACCCAGCCGTCGACGTCGACGTCGCGGCCGATCGCCAGCGTCACCGTGCCGTCGCCCGGGACCGTCGCCGCGACCGTCACGTCGGCGCCGACGAGCTCGAGCACGCCCGGGTCGGTCACGACCAGCGTGCCGTCGCCCTGGGGCGTGGCAGTCGCGACCACCGAGTCCGACTCGCGCCAGATCGTGGCCGAGGCAACCCCCAGGCCCGCGGCAGCCAGGCCCAGGACGATCAGGGCGATCCCGAGCAATCTACGCAGCACCGAGGGGTTCCTTCCGATTGGCCCGCACGAACGACATCCCAGGATACGGAAGCCGGGGCGCTGACGCGCCTGGCGCGCGCGGGAGCATGACCTTCATCCCGCACGACGCCGAGATCTGCACGACTCCTTCACCCGGCGAGACCGCCCGCCAGCCGCCCATCAGCCGCCCACCACGGGCCGCCGCGTTCGCGACGAGTGCCCCCCACCAGGCGCTTCGCCCGAATTCGGCAGGTTTGGCCTGAGCCTCGCGGTGCCGATCGACCCCCACGACCACTATCCTGGCGCGAGCGTCTGCCCTTACCCACTCTCTCCGGAGGTCCCGCCGTGTCCGACGAGCGCACGCTCTTCCCGATCACCATGCGCGGTTATGACCGTGCGCAGGTCGAGAACCAGCTGGCACGCCTCGAGCAGGCCCTTGACGAGGCGCGGCGCCAGGTCGAGGGCTCCGACACGCGGGCGATGCAGCTGCAGTCCGAGCTCGCCGAGGCCCAGCGCCAGCTGCGTGAGCAGGACCGTCCGTCCTACTCGGGGCTCGGCTCACGCATCGAGCAGTTGTTGCGCTCGGCCGAGGAGCAGTCGGCCGACGTGCTGACCCAGGCGAACCAGCAGTCCTCGGACGTCATGGCCCGCGCCAAGCTCTCGGCCGGCCAGGTGCGCGCCCGCGCCGAGGCCGAGGTCTCCGAGATGCTCGCCTCGGCCCGCCGAGAGGCCGAGGAGATCCGCACGACGACGGGGGCCGAGGCCGAGGGCACGCTGCTGGCCGCCCAGCGCCGCGCCGAGGAGCTCGTCGGCTCGGCCGAGCGCGAGGCCGCGCTCATCGCGAGCACCATCCAGACCGAGGAGTCCGAGCGTCGCGCCAGCCTGGAGCGCGAGCTCGGCGTGCTGCGCTCGACGACCGAGCGGGAGGTCACCGAACTGCGGCTCGCGACCGAGCGCGACGTCTCCCAGCTGCGCGCCCAGGCCGCCGCCGACGCCGCCACGCTGCGCCAGGAGGCCGAGGCCGAGGCCAACACCCTGCTGGAGTCGACGCGCCGCGAGGCGGCCCGGATCATCGCGGAGGCCAAGCACCAGGCCACCGAGGCGGCGCACACCGCCGCGAGCGAGATCGAGGAGCTGCGCGAAGCGGCCCGTCGCACGCTCGCGGACGCCGAGCTCGAGGTCGCCCAGCGCCGCGAGCAGGTCGAGCGCGAGGCGGCCGAGCGGCACGAAGCCGCCAAGGCGGAGACCGATCGGCTCGTGCGCACCGCCGAGGAGCACGCCGCCGAGGCCGAGAAGCGTGTCGCCGTCGCCCTCCAGCAGGCCGAGAAGGTGCGCACCGAGTCCGACCAGTACGTCAAGGACCTCGTGAGCGAGTCGCGCCGCACCGCTGACCGCATCGTCGCCGAGGCGCGCGCGTTCGCCGACCAGACGGTCAGCGACGCCCGCACCGAGGCCGAGGCCCACCGCAACGCGGCCCAACGTCAGTTCGAGGACCTGTCACGCAAGCAGGAGTCGATCAACACCTACCTGGACGAGCTGCGCGGCCTGCTCGGGGCCGAGCGCGGTGAGCATGACGACGCGCCGCCCCAGCCGCCCGCCGACGCGCCGGCCCAGCCCGAGGCGCGCAAGAAGCCGCGCTCGACGGGCAACACCCCGGCCCAGGCCGCGCGCGCCGCGGCCACGCAGACCGCGGCGACAACCGAGGGCGCCGCGGACGCCGACGCTCAGACCGCGGACGCCTGACCAGACCGCTGAGGCGGCGTCGCGTGGGTGCGACGCCGCACGGCCTGATCGCGGCACGGCCTGATCGCGGCACGGCCCTATCGGTGGCGGCGCACCACCCGGCGGTGCAGCAGCGCCAGCGCCGCCGCCACGCTGCGCGGGTCCTCAAGCGGGCTCAGGTGCCCGGCCGCGGGAATCACGGTGAGCGCGCCGTCGGCGGCGGCGTGCGCCATGTGCTCCGCGTCGCTGAGCGGCGTCACGGTGTCCTCCGCGCCGACGATGACCGACACGGGCCCGGCGAACCGTTGGAGCACATGCGTGCGGTCGGGCCGCCCCGCCATGGTGCGCAAGGCCCAGGCCAGGCCCCGGGGCGCCTGCGAGTGCACCCAGGCGTCGAGTGTGGGCAGCAGTTGACGCCGCTCGCGCAGGCTCGTCTCGCCGAGGAGCTGCGCGGGCAGCGCGAGCACGGGCTGGAGCGTCTGGCCCATCTCCATCTCGTGCGCGATGCGCAGCCGGTTGGCCCGTGCCGTGGGCGCGTCCGCCGTCGACTTGGTGTCGACGAGGCCGAGGCCGGAGACGAACCCGGGATGCCGGTCGGCGAGCGCGAGCGCCGCATACCCGCCCATCGACAGGCCGACCACGACCGCGTTGGCGATGCCGGCGTGCTGGAGCGTCTGATAGACCGCGTCCGCGACGAGGTCCATCCTCGCGGCGATGTTGCCGGACTCGCTGTACCCCTGCCCGGGCATGTCGACCCCGACGGCGCGCAGGTTGACCGGAAGTGCGGCGGCGGCCGCGCTCCAGACCCGGTGGTCCAGCGGGAACGCGTGTATCAACACGATGGGCACACCACCGCCGTCGTGAAGCTCATGCAGGGCCAGGGTCGGCAGCGGGGTCATCATCGCCCTCCGTCGGGTCGGTATCCGGTTCGAGTTCTCAGGCGTCGGCGGCGGCCGGCAAAATGCTGGTTTCACCGTCCCACGTCAGCGGCAAAGGCGCCTGGCCAGGGCGCACGTGAGTCACTATCTCGTCCAGCACACGCCGCACCGCGGGCTCACCCACCCACAGGTGCCGCGCGCCGTCGACTGCGATCACCTCGGCCTGCGGCACGCGGGCGAACCGACGCCGGGCCTCGTCAGGCTTGAGGTAGTCGTCGTGCTCGGGGACGAGCACCGTGAGCGGCCGACCGAACTGCGCCCAGCGGTCCAGATCGGCGTCGCTCGCCCGGTGCAGCGGAGGCGAGAGCAGGATCGCACCCTCGACGCTCGGATCGGCGCCGTACTTGAGCACGAGCTCGGTGCCGAACGACCAGCCCACGGCCCACCGGCGCGGCAGTCCGTGGAACTGCGCGTACTCGTAGGCGGCCTCGACGTCGTAGCGCTCGCCGACGCCGCCGTCGAACGCGCCCTGCGACGTGCCGCGCGGTGACGACGTGCCGCGCGTGTTGAAGCGCAGCACCGCCAGGTCCGCCAGCGCGGGCAGGCGCCAGGCGGCCTTGCGCAGGACGTGGGAGTCCATGAAGCCACCGTGCGTGGGCAGCGGGTGGAAGGTGACGAGCGTGGCTGCGGGCTCCACCTCGGCCGGCAGCGCCAGCTCGCCCACAAGCGTCAGACCGTCGGCCGTGTGCAGTTCGATGTCCTCGCGCAGCGCGGGCAGGACGGTCAGCGAACGGATCGGTTGCGACACATCGGTGAGCCTAGCGGCCGAATCTGGCGGCTCAGCGCAGCCGCGAGCGCCGCGCCCAGCATGAGCGGTGCCAGTGGCGGCGGGAGTCGAGCCCCGCGGACTCGCCGCCGATCGCGTCGCGCGCCCAGGCCACGACGTGCGCCGTACCCGGCGCGATCTCCTGCTGGCACCCCGGGCACCGGTACGTCTTGTCCCCGCCCTTGACCGCGCGGACGGTCCACTCGCCGTCGTCGGCCGACACGTGGCGCACTCCGCCGAGCGCGCGGTCCAGGTCGACGGGCACGTGCTGCGCGCCATACGGGCGCCGGGATGAGCGACGGGACGATGGCATGCCCCCATTCTCGCCGAACTCTCCACGGGGCGTTCGGGTTCGGCCGTTAGCATGGCCCGCGACTCCGACCGAAGGAACCCTCTCCGTGAACCTCCGCCTCTCCGCTGGCGCCGCCGCGCTCGCGCTCGCCGCCGCCCTGGCCCTGACGGGCTGCTCGTCGGACGACGACACCGCGGCCTCGTCGACCTCGACGCCCGCCGCCGACGAAGCCACGCCGACCGCCCAGGACGTCGCCGCCCTCGCCGGGGTCCGGGTCGAGGGCGACCCTGGCTCCGAGCCCACCCTCGCGTTCGACGCGCCGCTGTCGGTCTCGGTCCCCACGACCCGCCTGGTGTCGGACGGCACGGGAGACGCTCTGACCGACGGAGCGAGGGTCGACCTGCACTACGTGTTCTTCGACGCGAGCGGCGAGCGCGTGGGCTCGACGTGGCAGGAGGGCAACAACACGTCCGAGGCCGTCACACTGGGCGACCCGAACCTCGGCGTGATCAACGACGTGCTGGAGGGCACGCACGTCGGCGCGCGCGCGCTGGTCGCGAACCCCAGCGCCGGCGAGGACGGCGAGACGACGACCACCGTCATGCTGCTCGAGGTGGCGAGCGTCGGCGAGTGGCGCGCGCAGGGCGAGCCCGTGACGCCCGCGGCGGGCCTGCCGACGGTGACGCTGGACGACAACGGCAAGCCGTCGATCGCCATCCCCGAGGGCTTCGAGCCGTCTGACGACCTGGTGGTGCAGCCGCTCATCAAGGGGTCGGGCGCCGAGGTGACCGCGGAGCAGTCGCTCACGGTGCACTACACGGGCTGGCTGACGGACGGCACGCAGTTCGACTCCTCCTGGGACCGCAACGTGCCGGCGACCTTCTCGCTGCAGCAGGTGATCCCGGGCTGGACGCAGGGCCTGGCCGGCCAGACGGTCGGCTCCCAGGTGCTGCTCGTCATCCCCGCCTCGCTGGGCTACGGCGACGCGGGCCAGGGTTCGATCCCGGGCGGCGCGACGCTCATCTTCGTCGTCGACATCCTCCAGGCGTTCTGAGTCCAGTCCGCCTCCTACAGCACAGGGCGCCCGCCCGGTCCACGGACCGTGGCGGGCGCCCTGTGCTGTTGCGCGTCACCCGTCGATCACGCAGCGCCAGGCTCTCGCGCCGTTTCCTTGGATTTCCAACAAAAGGACCTTTGACCGTTTAGGCCAGGCTTACCTCGGTCGTACCGTCAGTGGCATGGACCTTCGCGCGTGTCCCACGGACCGGCTCGCCGTCGTGCGAACCGTGGGCCTGATCGACGACGACCGGCTCCGACTGCGCAACCTCGGCGTCCGCGAGGGCGCCGTCGTCGAAGTGGTCAACCGCAGTCCCTTCGGCGCGTGCGTGCTCGCGCTCGGCGCCGACCGGGTCGCGCTCGACGCCGCGACCTGCGCCCGCATCGAGGTCGAGGTGGGCTCATGAGCTGCCACAGCCCGTCCGGCGCGGTCACGCTCGAGGCGCCGGTCGGCAAGTCGCTGGTCACGGTCGCGCTGGTGGGCAACCCGAACGTGGGCAAGTCGACGCTGTTCAACGCCCTGACCGGCGCGCGCCAGGCCGTGATGAACGCGCCCGGCACCACGGTCGAGCTACAGACCGGCACGTGGCGCTCGCTGAGCAAGGCGACCGACGCCAAGGTCGCGCTGATCGACCTGCCGGGCACCTACTCGCTGGTCGCCCACTCCCCCGACGAGCAGATCACCGCCGACGCGCTGGCCGGGGCCGGGTCGCTGCCCGTCCCAGACGTCGCGCTGGTGCTGCTCGACGCCACGGCGCTGGCCCGCTCACTCGCGGTGCTCAAGCAGGTCATCGACTCGGGCGCCACCGTCGTCGCGGCCGTGTGCATGCTCGACGTCGCCTCCGGGCGGCAGGTGCGCCCCGACCTGTCGGCGCTCGCGCTGGCGGCCGGTGTCCGCGTGGTCGGCATCGACCCCCGCTCCGGCAAGGGTCTGAGCGAGCTGACGCGGGTGGTGGCCGAGGCGATCGACGGAGACACCTGCCCGTGCTGCGCCTCGGACTCGTGCGAGCCCGACTGTGACTGCTGCGCCGCCGACCGCGGCGCGCAGGCCGGGCCCGACGATCTCGACGCCGTGTTGGACGCCGAGATCGCCCGGTTCGACTGGGTCGAGCGGGTCCTGGCGGCGGCGCACCCCTCGCACGCCCAGCAGCGCGCGGTGCGCACCCTCTCGGACCGGGTGGACCGCGTGCTGCTGCACCCGGCCGCCGGCATCCCGGTCTTCCTCGCGGTCATGTGGGCCGTCTTCCAGCTCACGACGGTCGTCGCCGCCCCGCTGATCGACGGGGTCAGCGGGTTCTTCGACGGACCCGTGGCCGACTGGCTCGGCGGCTGGCTGCCTGGTCCCGCGTGGGTCCACGGGCTCGCGGTCGACGGCGTGCTCGCCGGCGTGGGCACCGTGCTGTCGTTCGTGCCGCTGCTCGCGCTGATCTTCGTCGCGATCGGCGTGCTGGAGGACTCGGGCTACCTCGCCCGGGCGGCGTTCGTCGCCGACCGCGCCCTGCGGACCATCGGCCTCGACGGGCGCGCCATGGTGCCGCTGGTCGTGGGCTTCGGCTGCAACGTGCCGGCGATGACCGCCACCCGGACCATGCCCGACGCGCGACGCCGTCTGCTGACCGGGTTGCTCGTCCCATTCACCTCGTGCCCCGCGCGCCTGGTCGTGTTCGTGCTGGTCGCCGGGGTGTTCTTCCCCGACAACGCGGGCACCGTGGTCTTCGCCATGTACGTGCTGTCCGCGCTGCTGGTGGTGCTTGGCGGGCTCGCGCTGCGCTCGACGCTGTTCCGCGACCTCAAGCAGGGTCGGGCCCTGGCCATCGCACTACCCGCCTACCAGCGCCCGCGCCTGAGGGTGCTGGTCATGTCGGCCTGGACCCGGGTCGTGTCATTCGTCAAGAGCGCGGGCGGCATCATCGCCGGCACGCTCGTGGTCGTGTGGATCCTGACCGCGATCCCCGTCACCGGCGGGCACCAGGTCGCCGACGTGCCGATCCACGACTCGGCGTACGGGCGCCTGGCCGACGGCATCGCCCCCGTCCTGGCTCCCGCCGGGCTCGACGACTGGCATATCTCGGCCGCCCTGACCACCGGGTTCGTCGCCAAGGAGGTCGTCGTCGGAGCGCTCGCCCAGTCCTACGCCGTCGACGAGCCCGAGGAGGGCGCCCCCGCCGGAGCCCTGGGCGCGCATCTGCGCGACACGCTCGAGGCGTCGTCGGGCGGGCACGGCGTGGCCGCCGCGCTCGCGTTCATGGTCTTCGTGCTCGCCTATACCCCGTGTCTGGCGACGGTTGGCGAGCAGAAGCGGGTGTTCGGCGCGAAGTGGACCTTCTCGGCGGTCGCCGTCCAGCTCGCGGTCGCCTGGGCGCTGGCGGCGCTCGTCTTCCAGGTCGGCAGGCTGATCTGGTGAGCGTGCTCGTCCGCGTGCTCGACGCGGTCCGCAGCGGGGTCTCGACCGATCGCCTGGGGTCGTACCTCGGGGTCGACGACGGCCTCGCTCAGGCCGCGCTCGACCACTGGGTGCGCCTCGGCCTCGTCACGCCCGCAGGCGACCTCACCCTCGGGTGCTCCGGCTGCGGCCCCGCTCAGGCGGTGGTGGGCGGGCGCGGCGTGACCGCCGCTGGCCCCGCGTGCGGCGGGTGCCCCTTCAGCCGCTGAGCGCGTCGGCGCAGGTCGGCCCGGCATTTGGGCAACGGTGGCGTGCGCAAATCTCTGCGTGCCAGCGCGCTGCGCGCCCGGACCCTGCTGCGCACACTGACACCTGTCCGCGACCGTCGACGAGGGTCGGCACGCACCGCGGACCCGGCCCCAAGGAGCGAGACCATGACCACCCTGCAGGAGATGCCGTCCGTCGCCGAGTGCACGGTCGCAGGCTGCGGCTTCAACCACGACTCCGGCTGCCACGCCGCGGCGGTCACCATCGGCGGCGCGGCGTGCGCCACCTTCATCCCGCTCGACGCCAAGGGCGGTCTGGCGTCGGTGCTCGCGCACGTCGGCGCCTGCCAGCGCCTGGAGTGCCGGTTCAACGACAACCTGGAGTGCTCCGCCGAGGCCATCCGCGTGGGCGCCGGATCGAGCGACGCGACCGCCGACTGCCTGACCTTCGCCGTCTGAGCGAACGCCGGCGCCCGGCCCCGCGCGACCCTTCGGTCCGCGGCGCCGGGCGCTCGTGCGTCGGTGTCCGGAATCGCCCAGCTCTTGCCCCCACCCCTCCCGGCATGCTTAGGTAAGGCTCGCCTCACCATGTTGACGGCGCTCTTCCGGCGCCGCGTGACGGCGCCCGCGCACGAGGAGTGGAATGCCATGACGCACACCGGCGGTCCGCAGGTCCTGCTCGCAGGAAGCGCCGACGACCTGCCCCAGATCAGGCAGGTCCTCGACCACGCCGTGCACTGCGTCTACGGGCAGATCTACCTTGAGGTCGGCGCCGGCGAGGCGGCGAGCGCGCGCGCCCTGCTGCCGAGCGTGCTGCCCGAGGGCATGTCGCTCACGCTGCTGGAGCGGCGCCCGCGGGCCGACGGCGCGAACCCGGGCGAGCCGCTCGCCCGTGCGCTGACCGCCTGGGCCGACGAGTGGGCCACCGAGGACGCCCTCGACGCCGGCCAGATCATCGCGATGTGGGTCGGCTACTCGGGCAATCCCGCGGTCGACGCGGCGTGCGACGACCTGGCGATGCGCCTGGACCGCACCCCCGTGCATCTGCACCGCGACTGAGCCTGACGGCGGCAACGCGCCCGAGGCGGGCCCCCGGTCGCCGTCTGGCTCAGGCCGCGGCCTTGCCGTGGCGCCAGTAGCCGATAAAGGTGATGTTGCGCTTCGGCGCCCCCAGCGAGACCAGGTGGCGGCGGCCCTCGGTGGGCAGCGCCTGCTCGCCGATCAGATGCGCCGCGAGCCGCTGCGGGTCCTGGGGGACGAACTGCGTGAGCTCGGCCAACGCGAGCCGCCCCGGCCGGGCGTGCGGGTCGGCGCGCGGCAGCCAGCGCACCTCGACCCCCGTCGGCGCGTCGACCTTCTGCGCGTCGGCCTCATCGGGGATCTCGACGATCGCCAGACCCCGAGCGTCGTGGGGCAGGTCGCGCAGAATCCCGCAGATGGCCGGCATCGCGGACTCGTCGCCCACCAGCAGGTGGAAGTCGGCCCCGGGCGCGGGGTCGAACCCCACGCCCTGGTCGAGCAACGCGACCCGCTCCCCCGGCTGGGCCCGCTGCGCCCAGGGCCCCGCGACGCCGTCGTCGCCGTGGGCGACGAAGTCGATGTCAAGCTCGCCGATCTCCGGGCGGTGCTCGCGCACCGTGTACGCGCGCAGGACCGGGCGGGTCCCGGACGCGCTCGCGAGGTACCTGAGATAGCCGCCCACCCCGAACCGCTCGGGCAACTTGTCCCACGCCGTCTGCTCGCCCGCGGTGGGCAGGAAGAGGCGGACCCAGTGGTCGAACCCGCGCCGCGGCATCCGCGCCACCCCGTCACCGCCCACCGTGACGCGGACCAGGTGCGGGCTGATCCGCTCAGCGCGCACCACCTCGGCCTGGTAGAGGCCGGTGACCTTGCGAGCGTCCTTGTACGACACGGGTGGCTTCCCTCTCTGGGTGGTCTCGGGCTGTCGCGGCGCGGGTCTGCGTGGCGGGCTCAGCGCCCGGCCGCATCGGTGCGACGCGCCGCAGCGTAGCCGACCGCGCGGCACCCAGGGAAGCCTTACCTAAGTTTCGCTCGCCGCTGCGCCCACGCCGTGCCGTCCCAGTACCAGGCCACACCAGGCTCGCCCCGCTGATCCGGGAACCAGCCCACCACGATCCCGGTGTGCGAGTGCGCGCTCGATGGCGCCGCGCCACGGAACCGTGGGTTCGGCCGCCGCAGCGTGATCTGTAGGTCCGAGCCCCAGACCCAACTCTCTCTGCCGGACTGCGCCACCACCTCCCACCCCGCGCGCACGAGCCTCTCGGCCTGCTTCTGTGTGCGGACGGTCACCGTCACATAGGGCTGGCCCCTGCGGGCCATCGTCGCCTCCTCGCCCCGCGTCCTCGCCTCGAGCACTCGGCCCGATCGCCACGGTACGGTCGCCGCATGCCCACCGCGACTCCCGCCACATCCCCCGCTCACACCTCCGCGCCGCTCCCCACCGCCCCGGTCGTCGCCGCCGGACTGGTTGGCGGGTTCGCCGTTGGGCGCGCCACCCACCGACGCCCGCTCGCTGGGCTCGTGCTGGCGGCGGCAGGCGTCGCCGCGGGCAGGCAATGGGCCAAGGACTGCGGACCGGCGACGACGACGACGCTCGTCGCCACGTACCTGGCCGCGTTTGGGCTGTCGCACCCCCTGGCGAAGCGGATCGGGGCGTGGCCCGCGGTGCTCACCGCGGCGGCGACGTCCGCCGCGGCCGCGTGGGCGCTGCACGACCGGCTCCGCTGACACCCGCGTACGCGGGCTCGTGCGGGGCGGCGGCGTCGCGAGCCAGCCGGTCGCCGAGCCGCGCCGGGTCCGCTGGGGCGGCCAGGGATCAGCCCGCGACCAGACCGATCCCGAGGGCGGCGGCGGCCAGGCAGGCGACTGCCATCAGCGCCGGATGCACGAGCGCGACGAGGCTGCGCCCAGCCAACGCGAGCCGCGCGGCCTCGACGCTCGCCGTGCTGAAGGTCGAGTACCCGCCGAGGAACCCGACCCCGAGCACCGCGCGAACCCCGTCGTGCCCGGGGTGCGCCAACGCCCATCCCGTCAGCAGCCCGAGCAGGAGGCACGCCGACAGATTGACCGCGAAGGTGCCCACGGGCAGCGACAGGCGGTTGTGGCGAGCGATCGCGGTGTCGGCCAGGAAGCGGGCGGCGGCGCCCAGGCCGCCGGCGAGCACCAGCAGGGCCGTGATCATGCGTGGCCTCCTGCCCGGCTCGGGGCTTGCATGCCGGTCGCCCGCCGCCAGAGGCCCGCCGCCACGCCGATGCCGACGACGGCGGCCAGGATCCCGAGGGCGACGCTCGCGAGCGCGTAGCCGACGCCCAGCCACACCTGCCCGCCCTCGGCCAGCCGCACCGTCTCGACGGCGAAGGTGCTGTAGGTGGTGAACCCGCCCATGACCCCGGTGCCGCAGCCCAGGCGCGCCGTGCGCCGCCAGCCGTCGTCGGGCCCGGTCCGCAACAGGGTCTCCAGCAGCGCCCCGAGCAGGAGCGACCCGACGACGTTGATCCAGAACGTCGTCCACGGCCACGCGCCAGGCGACGCGGGGAACCGCTCCTCCAACCCGTACCGCGCGGCCACGCCCACGCAGCCCCCGAGCGCGACCAGGCCCGCGGAGGCCAGCGTGCTCGCGCCTCCTCGCGTCACTGCCACGGCGCCCGCGTCTCCTTCCAGTCCACGACACTCAACGGCACCGTGAGCACGGGGCGGTGCTGGTGTTGGGCCAGGTGCACGGCCACCGACCCCTCGATCGCCTCGCGCAGGCGCCCGGCGCCGCCGGGGGCGCGCGTGCCCACCACGATCGCCGCGGCGTCGACAGCCCGCGCCAGGTGGGTCAACGCGCGGTCGGGCCGGCCCGCGAGGTAGACGAACCGCCACGGCACGTCGGCGCCAGCCAGCACCCGCTCCAGATGGGAGCGCAGACCCGCCGCCGTCTGCTGCCAGTCGACGTCAGCCGTGTCGGGGTCGATCGGCGCGTGGGTCACCGTCCCATCCGGATGCTCCTCGACGGCGTACCGGGACACGTCCGCGTAGGCGAAGTGGACCATCGGGGCGCGCACGGCACGCGCCCAGGCGACGGCGGTGAGGGGGACGAGCTCGTCCTGTCCGGGCGCGACTCCCGCCACGATGGCGTGCCCCACGGGCTCGACCATCCGGTCGACGGCGGGCTGCGGGTGGTCGGCCACCGGCGTCTCCGTTCCGCGGGCAGACCCCTGCCCGACATCGTGCGTCGAGTCAGGAGCCATCAGCCGGTACGGCGGTTCGGGCCTGCGGCCCTGGCGGGATCCATCGCCGGGGCCAGGTTACCGCTCGCGGGGTCGTCTGGCGCCACCTGCGGGGTGGGCTCGACAGGCTCAACCGCCGGGAGCGGCCCAGGCCATCATGACGACGCCATCGGGCCAGCGTCAGCCGGACGCCTGGAGCCGGAGCCCGGCGAGGAGCAGGTTGAGGCCGGCGCGAACCTGCTCCGCGTCGTCGTGGCGCGCGAACTCCTCGACGATGTAGGCGACAAACGGGTATTCGTCGCTCGGCAGCTCACGCCACACGGCCGCCGCCGTCGCCACCCGTTCGGCGTCGCGCTCCCCGCGCTCGGCGCCACCGCGCCGGCCGAGGTCGGCTGCGGTGCCGATGGTGAACCCGAGAATCGCCGAGACGGCGTCGAGGCTCTGCCGGGGCGTCAGCCCCAGTCGTAGCACCTGCTGGCCGAGGTGCTCGTAGAAGCGGGTGGCGTTCGGCTGCCCGCCGGTGTCGCGCATGAAGAACTGGGCGAGCCACGGGCGCGCGTCGAGCGCGCGGTAGAACGCGGTGGCGATCTCGCGCAAGTCGTCGACGGGGTCGGGCGCCGAGGTGAAGCCCGCGGTCGCCTCGAGGACGGATTCGAGCGTGCGGTCGGCCGCCTTGGCGAGCAGGTCGTCTTTGGTCTCGACGTACCAGTAGATGCTCGCCACCCCACCGCCGAGGCGAGCGGCCAGCGCGCGGAAGGTGAGAGCGGCCTCACCGTCCGCGTCGAGCAGGGCGATCGCCTCGGTGAGGATCGCGTCGAGGGACAGGGCGGCTCGACGGCGGCCGTCCGATCGCGCGGCCGACGGCGACGGGGCGGCGGCGGGCGAGGTCATGGGCTCCATCCCATCACAGCTTGGCAGGAGTCGAACACCGTTCTAGAGTATCAAACACCGTTCGATACTCGAACGGCGTTCGATCGATAGGAGGTCTCTCTGATGGCTCTGCCCGCACCCGACGCCGTGGCGACCGTCACGGCCACTCGCGCCTATCCGACCCTGCGCGCCGCGTGGATCCCGATGCTCGCGCTGTGCATGGCGTTCTTCGTCGAGATGGTCGACAACACTCTGCTGTCGATCGCGCTGCCCACCATCGGGCGCGACCTCGGCGCGGGCACCACCGACCTTCAGTGGGTCACCGGGGCCTACTCGCTCACGTTCGGCGGGCTCTTGCTGACGGCGGGCTCCGTGGCCGACCGGTTCGGTCGACGCCGCGTGCTGCAGGTCGGCCTGACGCTGTTCGGCCTGATCAGCCTGCTGGTCGTCTGGGTCGACACCCCGGCGCACCTCATCGCCCTGCGCGCCGCCCTCGGCGTCCCGGCCGCGATGATGGCCCCGATCACCAACTCGCTGGTGTTCCGCCTCTTCGACTCCGCCGTCGTCCGCCGCCAGGCGATCACCGTGATGATCGTCGTCGGGATGAGCGGGTTCGTCCTCGGCCCGCTGCTCGGCGGGACCGCCCTGGCGCACGTGCGCTGGGAGTGGCTGCTGGCGGTCAACGCGCCCATCGCCCTGCTCGCCCTCCTCGGAGTGAGGCTCGGCGTCGGCGTCGACGACCCGGCGGGCCTGACCCACGACCGGCTCGACCTTCCCGGGGCGCTGCTGTCCGTCGTCGCGATCGGGCTGGCGTGCTACACCGCCACGGCCGGCGTCGACCACGGGTGGACCTCTCCGGTCACGATCGGCTCGGCGGTCGGCGCCGTGGCCGCCGTCGTGGGCTTCATCGCGCGCGAACGCACCGCCCCGACTCCGATGCTCGACCTCGTCGCTTTCCGCGACGGCGCCGTCCGCGGAGCGGCGATCGCCCAGGTCGGCACGGCCATCGCCATGGCCGGGGTGATGTTCTCCCTCATCCTCCACTACCAGTACGCCTTCGGCTGGAGCCCTCTCAAGGCAGGGCTGGCCAACCTGCCCTTCATCATCACGATGGTCGCGGCCAACCCCATCTCGGAAGCCCTCGGACGCAGGCTCGGCAACCGGGTCGCCTGCCTCGTTGGCGCAGTCCTGCTCGCCGGCGCCCTCGGCGGGCTCGCCTGGGCGGTCGAGCATGGCTACCTCGCGATCTCGGTCTTCGTGGTGGTCTTCACCGTCGGGATGCGCACCGTGATGACCACGTGCGCCGTCGCGCTCGTGGACGCCATGCCCGAGAACCGCACATCGATGGCCACAGCCCTCAACGACACCGCCCAGGAGGTCGGCTCCAGCCTGGGCACCGCCGTCGTCGGCACCCTCATCGCCACCCTCGTCACCGCCGCGCTGCCTGCCGGGGCGTGGAACCCCGCCCTGGTCGAGAGGTTCTTCGGCGGCGAGCGCATCGCCTTCACCGTGCTCGCCGTCGCCGTCGGCGCACTCGTCGCCTGGGGCGTGGCGTCCCTGCCCGGCAGGCACGCAGCCATCGAGCGCTGAGCGGCGAAGGCCCACCGGAGCTGGCCTCATCCCTGCCCGTTCGTCACGCCCGTCGCGTCCACTCCGCGCCTGCGCAGGGGTGATGGCTGCTGGAGACGACCTCCCGCGCCTCCGGTCGGGAGGCACGCGCAGAAGTCCTGTGCCGTGAGACTCCGCCGCGCCGGGCCTCTGGTCAGCCGGCTCGGTGGGTCTCGACGGGCGGGGTCGGTGGTTCTCGTCCGAGCCGGTCGCGCCGTGCCCAACCAGACACGCACCATGCGCATTGGAGACCCAACCGTTGCGCCCGCGCACGCGTTCCTCGTGAACGACCTCCTCCGATCGCTGGCCGGGACGCCGCTCGTCTGACGGACGCGCTGGGGTCACCGCACGCCCGCACAACAACAGCATCCGTTGCCCCGGCGGAGCACGACTTGCGCCCGGCGGCTCCGCACGGCGCCGCCGGGCGCTCGCCGCCTGTCAGTAACCCTGAGCACGGTGTGCCTGCGCGCGCGGCGTCGCACGCACACAGAGAGGCCCGGAACCGCGGAATGACGCGGCTCCGGACCTCCGATCGGCCGGCTCAGGTGGTTTCGGGCTCAGATGGTTTCGACGGGCTCAACCATCAGGAGTCTCAGAAGTCCCAGTCGTCGTCGGTCGTGTCGACGGCCTTGCCGATGACGTACGACGAGCCCGACCCCGAGAAGAAGTCGTGGTTCTCGTCCGCGTTCGGGCTCAGCGCCGCGAGGATCGCCGGGTTGACGTCCGTCTCCTCCTTGGGGAACAGCGCCTCGTAGCCCAGGTTCATCAGGGCCTTGTTGGCGTTGTACCGCAGGAACTTCTTGACGTCCTCGGTCAGGCCCAGCTCACCGTAGAGCGCCTCGGTGTACTCGACCTCGTTCTCGTACAGCTCGAAGAGCAACTCGAACGTGTAGGCCTTGATCTCGTCCTGCTCGGCCTGTGTGACGCGCTGCAGGCCCTTCTGGAACTTGTAGCCGATGTAGTACCCGTGCACGGCCTCGTCGCGGATGATGAGGCGGATCAGGTCGGCCGTGTTGGTCAGCTTCGCCCGGCTGGACCAGTACATGGGCGCGTAGAAGCCCGAGTAGAACAGGAACGACTCGAGCATGGTCGAGGCGACCTTGCGCTTGAGCGGGTCGTCGCCCCGGTAGTACTCCAGCACGATCTCGGCCTTGCGCTGCAGGTTCGGGTTCTGCTCCGACCACGCGAACGCCTCGTCGATCTCCTTGGTGGAGATGAGGGTCGAGAAGATCGAGGAGTACGACTTCGCGTGGACGCTCTCCATGAACGCGATGTTGGTGTACACCGCCTCCTCGTGCGGCGTCAGCGCGTCGGGGATGAGCGAGACTGCGCCGACCGTGCCCTGGATGGTGTCCAGCAGCGTCAGGCCCGTGAACACGCGCGTGGTCATGAGCTTCTCAGCCTCGTTGAGCGTGGCCCACGACTGGATGTCGTTGGACACCGGAACCTTCTCGGGCAGCCAGAAGTTGCCGACCAGTCGGTCCCAGACCTCAAGGTCCTTCTCGTCCTCGAGCCGGTTCCAGTTGATCGCCGTCACGCGGTCGATGAGCTTGAGCTTGCCGGTGGGTGCCATGTCTTCTTTCCTGAAGTCCCGATAGTTGGCTCAGAGCATGCAGGAGACGCAGTCCTCGACCGACGTCCCCTCCAGTGCGAGCTGGCGCAGGCGGATGTAGTAGAGCGTCTTGATGCCCTTGCGCCACGCGTAGATCTGAGCGCGGTTGACGTCGCGGGTGGTGACGGTGTCCTTGAAGAACAGCGTCAGCGACAGGCCCTGGTCGACGTGCTGCGTCGCGGCGGCGTACGTGTCGATGATCTTCTCGAACCCGATCTCGTACGCGTCCTGGTAGTACTCCAGGTTGTCGTTCGTCATGTAGGGCGCCGGGTAGTAGACGCGGCCCAGCTTGCCCTCCTTGCGGATCTCGATCTTGGCCGGCACCGGGTGGATCGACGACGTCGAGTTGTTGATATAGCTGATCGAGCCCGTGGGCGGCACGGCCTGGAGGTTCTGGTTGTAGATGCCGTGCTCCATGACGGAGGCCTTGAGCGCGCGCCAGTCGTCCTGTGTCGGGATGGCGACCCCGGCGTCGGCGAAGATCCGCGCGACGCGCTCGGTGGCGGGCCGCCACTCCTGCTCGGTGTACTTGTCGAAGTACTCCCCCGTCGCGTACTTCGAGTCCTCGAAGCCGCCGAACGCCCGGCCGCGCTCGATCGCGAGGCGGTTGGAGGCCGCGATCGCGTGGTACGCGACCGTGTAGAAGTAGATGTTGGTGAAGTCGACGCCCTCGTCGGAGCCGTAGAACACGCGCTCACGGGCGAGGTAGCCGTGCAGGTTCATCTGGCCCAGGCCGATGGCGTGGCCCATCTCGTTGGCGAGCTTGACCGAGGGCACCGACTCGATCGACGTCTGGTCGCTCACGGCCGTCAGCGCGCGGATCGCGGTGTCGATCGTCTTGCTGAAGTCGGGCGAGTCCATCGCCTTGGCGATGTTGAGCGAGCCGAGGTTGCACGAGATGTCACGCCCGATGTGCGCGTACGACAGGTCCTCGTTGAACGTCGACGGCGTCGAGACCTGGAGGATCTCCGAGCACAGGTTCGAGTGGGTGATGCGGCCCTTGATCGGGTTCGCCTTGTTCACCGTGTCCTCGAACATGATGTACGGGTAGCCCGACTCGAACTGCAGCTCGGCGAGCGTCTGGAAGAAGTCGCGGGCGCTGATCGTCGTCTTGCGGATGCGGTCGTCGGCGACGAGCTCGTCGTACTTCTCCGAGATCGAGATGTCGGCGAACGGCACGCCGTACACGCGCTCGACGTCGTACGGCGAGAACAGGTGCATGTCCTTGTTCGCCTTGGCGAGCTCGAACGTGACGTCGGGGACCACGACGCCGAGCGACAGCGTCTTGATGCGGATCTTCTCGTCCGCGTTCTCCCGCTTGGTGTCGAGGAACCGCAGGATGTCGGGGTGGTGCGCGTGCAGGTACACCGCGCCCGCGCCCTGGCGCGCGCCGAGCTGGTTGGCGTAGCTGAACGAGTCCTCCAGCAGCTTCATCACCGGGATGACGCCCGAGGACTGGTTCTCGATGTGCTTGATGGGCGCGCCGTGCTCGCGGATGTTGCTCAGCAGCAGCGCCACACCGCCGCCGCGCTTGGACAGCTGAAGCGCCGAGTTGATGCCGCGCGCGATCGACTCCATGTTGTCCTCGATGCGCAGCAGGAAGCAGGACACGGGCTCGCCGCGCTGCGCCTTGCCGATGTTGAGGAACGTCGGAGTCGCGGGCTGGAAGCGTCCGGCCACGACCTCCTCGACGATGTCGCGCGCGAGCTGTTCGTCGCCGTCGCCCAGGCCGAGGGCGACCATAGAGACGCGGTCCTCGAAGCGCTCGAGGTACCGCTTTCCGTCGAACGTCTTGAGCGTGTAGGACGTGTAGTACTTGAACGCTCCCAGGAACGTCTCGAAACGGAAGTCCTTCGAGTACGCGAGCTGGAACAGCTCCTTGACGAAGGCCGGCGAGTACTTGTCCAGCACCGCGGCCTCGTAGTACTTGTTCTCGACGAGGTAGGCGAGCTTGGCCTCGAGCGTGTCGAACTCGACCGTGTTCGGGTTGACGTGCTGCAGGAAGTACTGGCGGGCCGCCTCGCGGTCCTTGTCGAACTGGATCTTCCCGTCCGCGCCGTACAGGTTCAACATCGCGTTGAGCGCGTGGTAGTCGAGCTGGACGCCCTGCGCAGCCGCGGGCGCCGCCCCCGCGGCCGACGCGCTCACGCCGAGATCAGTTGTCGTTGCCAAAACCGTCCCCATCCTTCACGGACGCGCTGCGCGTCCTCGATCGTCCCCAAGAGCTCGAAGGCGTACAGGTACGGGACCTGGCACTTCGAGGAGATGATGTCGCCGGCGATGCAGTAGGCAGCGCCGAAGTTGGTGTTGCCCGCGGCAATCACACCGCGGATCAGCGACCGGTTGCCCTCGTCGCCCAGGAACCGGCGCACCTGACGTGGGACGGCCCCACCCTCGTTTCCCCCGCCATAGGTGGGGACCATGAGGATGTAGGGCTCGTCGACCGTCAGGAAGCCGTCCGCCGGGCGCAGCGGGATGCGGTGGACCGTCGCGCCGAACTCATCCAGCCGAACCTTCTGGACGAACCGGTGCGTGTTCTCGGAGACGCTGGAGAAATACACGAGCGAGCCCATGTCACGCCTCCTGTGGCGCCCGCCTCGCGGCGGGCGCGTCGCTCGATCGCGTCAGGCGTTCGCGGCCTGGCGGGCCGCGGCGAGAGCGCTGATCTGGTCCGGGCGGAAGCCCGACCAGTGGTTCTCACCGGCCACCACCACGGGCGCCTGCAGGTAGCCGAGGCCGCGCACCATCTCCAGCGCCTCGGCGTCCTGCGTGATGTCGACGACCGTGTAGTCGATGCCCTTCTTGTCGAGGGCACGGTAGGTCGCGTCGCACTGCACGCAAGCCGGCTTGCTGTAGACGGTGATGCTCATGTTCGCTCCCCTGACCTGGACTGACACCCGTGAAGTTACGTCGGTGTGGTTCACGCGAGGGCCTGAAGGTCCCGCAGGCCTCAAACACTACACCTAGTGGTGCGCGCGCGCGCCACAACGACATGTAGTGGTTGGGCGTGGTGTGTGACCATGCGCACGATCCTGCCACGCACCACCGACACGCCCGCCGCACGAGCCGCGGAACGTCGCGGATCCGGCCCCCGAGCCCGGCGGGCGGGCGTGTTCGCAACGTCACGGCGCCGCGCCGGCCCCGACGCGGATCGAGGGTGCGGCCGCCTGGGCCGCACCCTCGACGAGGCGCTCGTGGCCAGACGTTGAGACGTCCGGTCGCCTCACCTCACGAGCAGCTCACCGCCGGCGGGCTGATCGGAGCCGTCCCGGTGGCAGTGAATCCGTACGTCGTCGACGCGCCCGCGGCGAGCGCGCCGTTGTAGGGCTGGTTCGTCACCGTGTGCGTCGAGCCGGAGACCGTGTGGACCCCGTTCCACACCTGCACGCTCGCCGACGAGGTGAACGACGTCGACCACGACGTGCGAGCGGCGCCGGCCTTGACCGTCACCTCGCCCTGGAAGCCGCCCTGCCACGAGCTGGTGATCCTCATCGTGGCCGTGCATGCCCCGGACCCCGGGGGGTTCGTCGGCGTCGGCGTCGGGGTCGGGGTCGGAGTGGGCGTGGGCGTGGGCGTCGGGGTCGGGGTGGGCGTCGGGGTCGAGGCGCCGCCGTTGAGCGCGGCGAGCGTCGAGGCGTAGGCGGCCTTCTTGTTGCCCTGCCCGTCGAACAGCAGCGGCGTGCCGCTCGCGCGCCACGAGTCGGAGTCCCGGACACCCCAGACCGTGATGCCGGTGCACCGGCTCACCGCGAGGCAGTCGGCGACGACCTTGGCGTAGGTGTCCGCCTGCGCGCTGCCCGATCCCTCGATGTCGAGCTCGGTGATCTGGACGTCGACGCCCAGGTCGGCGAACCGCTGCAAGGTGGTGCGGTAGTTGCTCGGGTACGGGCTGCCGGAGTTGAAGTGGGACTGGAAGCCGACGCAGTCGATCGGCACGCCGCGCGCCTTGAAGTCCCTGACCATCGAGTAGACCGCCTGGGTCTTCTCCCAGGTCCAGTTGTCCGTGTTGTAGTCGTTGTAGCAGAGCTTGGCGGTCGGGTCGGCAGCGCGGGCGGCCCGGAACGCCTGCTCGATCCAGTCGTCACCCGTGCGCTGCAGGTTGGAGTCGCGCCGCGCCCCGGATGAGCCGTCGGCGTACGCCTCGTTGACCACGTCCCACGCGTAGATCTTGCCCCTGTAGTGGGTGGCCACCTGGGTCACGTGGTTGAGCATCGCGCTGCGCAGCGCGGCCCCGGACAGGTTCGCCATCCACGACGGCTGCTGCGAGTGCCACGCGAGCGCATGCCCGCGCACCCTCTTGCCGTTCGAGGTCGCCCAGTTGACGATCTGGTCGGCGCTCGAGTAGCTGAACTGACCTTGGGTCGGCTCGGTCGCGTCCATCTTCATCTCGTTCTCGGCCGTGACCATGTTGAACTCGCGGTTCGCGATGGTCGAGTAGGTCGAGTCCGACAGGCGATAGCCCGCGATGGCGGCGCCGAAGTAGCGGCCGGTGTCGCTGGCCGCCGCCTGGAGCGTGGTCCCTGCCGCCTGCGCGCTCGCGACACCCGCCACGGCGACCAGGGAGGCGAACGCCACGGCCGCGACAGTGCGCAGCCCACGACGGTGGTGCTGATGGTTCATCGTCGTCCCTTCAACACGGTGGGCCACCATTGGTCCACCCGGTTCGACAACGATTTCGACACCGCTCGCCCCTGTCAAGCGGAGAGGGTGATCTGGGTCACTTTCGAAAGTGACCGCCTCAGGCCACGTCGACTCCCGCGCGGATCACGCGCACCGGACGCAGGTCGGCGTCGGTCACGAGCACGTCGGCGCGACGCCCGACGACGAGGCCGCCGACGTCGTTCAGCCCGAGCGCGCGGGCCGGCACCCACGACGCCGCACGCACCGCGTCCAGCAGGGGCACACCGGCCGCCACGGTGGCCCGCACGACGTCGATCAGCCGCGCGGTCCCACCTGCGATCGAGCCGCCCTCGGTCAGCCGCGCGACGCCGTCGGCGACCGTGACCGCCATCGGGCCCAGCACATAGGATCCGTCGGGCATGCCCGCCGCGGCCATCGCGTCGGTCACCAGCGCGACGTGGTCGGCTCCGACCATCTCGATGACCGAGCGGATCGTCGCGGGCGCCAGGTGGACGCCGTCGGCCACGAGCTCGACGACCATGTCGCCGCGCGCAGCCGCGGCCAGGCACGCGGCGACCGGACCGGGCTCGCGGTGGTGCAGCGGCGGCATGCCGTTGAACAGGTGCGTCGCGGTCATCTCCAGGCCCCGCTCGCGCAGCGCGGGCGCCACCTGCGCGATGAGCGCCTCCGCCTGCTCGGCCGACCCGGAGGTGTGTCCCAGCGAGGGCACCGCGTCGGCCGCGATGAGCGCCTCGGCCACACCGCCCGGCCCCGCCACGCCGGGCACCTCGGGCGCGACCGTCATCGAGCGCAGATGGCCGCCCGACGCCGCCACGAGGTCGCGCACCAGGGCGGCGTCGCCGGGGACCAGGTGCTCCGGGCTCTGCGCGCCGCGGCGCTCGTAGGACAGGAAGGGGCCCTCGGAGTGGATGCCCGCGATCTCGCCCGCATCCGCCAGGGCGCCCAGCAACTGCGCGCGGGCGATCAGGGTCTCGCGGCCCGCGGTCACCAGCGACGCGAGCATCGTCGTCGTGCCGTTCGCGCGGTGCTCCCGAACGGCCACGAGAGCCTGCTCGGCGGACGTCGCGTCGGGGAAGCTGGCGCCACCGCCGCCGTGGTCGTGCACGTCGACCAGGCCGGGCAGCAGCGTCGTGCCCGCGGGGGCATGCGCCGCCGCGACCGGCGCGCCCGCCGCGGGTCCCGCATAGGCGACGCGGTCCCCCTCAAGCACGAGAGCGCCGTCCTCGATGACGGCGTCGGGCAGCACGAGGCGACCGCGCAGGGCTGTGGTGACAGGGGTGGAGGGATGCGACATGTCGCCCATCCTTGCGCACCCAGCGCCGCGTACGCAGGCGAAAGCGCACCTTCGGGCGCCTCGGCACGCCGCGATCGGTGGGTAACGTTTTAGAAGAGGCGAGCCTCGGCGTCGTCCATGCCGCGCATCGCGTCGTAGTCAAGCACGAGGCAGCCGATCCCGCGATCGGTCGCCAGCACGCGGGCCTGCGGCTTGATCTCCTGGGCCGCGAAGACGCCACGGACGGGCGCCAGCAGCGGGTCGCGGTTGAGCAGGTCGAGGTACCGCGTGAGCTGCTCGACGCCGTCGATGTCGCCGCGGCGCTTGATCTCGACGGCGACGTGTCCCCCGCCGGGCGCGCGCGCCAGGATGTCGACCGGGCCGATCGCGGTCATGTACTCGCGGCGCACCAGCGAGTGTCCGTCACCCAGCAGCATGATCTGCGCTGCGAGCAGCTCCTGCAGGTGCGCCTCGACGCCGTCCTTGATCAGGCCGGGGTCGATCCCGAGGTCGTGGCTCGACTCGTGCGCGACCTCGTGCAGTTCGATCTCAAGCCGGTCGTCCGACTTGGCGTGCTGGACGGTCCACACCTGCGTCACGCCTCGCGCGGCCGCCTCGTCGTCGGGATCCGTGACCTTGAGCGTGCACGGCGGGCTCATCCAGTTGAGCGGCTTGTACGAGCCGCCGTCGGAGTGCAGCAGCACGCTCCCGTCGGCCTTGACCACCAGCAGCCGCGTCGCGAGCGGCAGATGGGCCGTCAGCCTGCCCGAGTAGCGGGCCGAGCAGGTGGCGACGACAAGACGCACGGATTCTCCTTACAGGACGAGGTCACGCCGCCCGGGCGGCGCCGCCTCGAGCCACGAGGCGAGCCCAGCGTACGCGGCCGCGGACATCGACAACTCGAAGTCGGCGCCGTCGTAACGACATCGCACAAGGTACTGGTCGCTCTGGCCCGCATGGTCGAGCGGAACGCGTCCGGTGACGACCAGTCGGTCACGCAGCCAGGTGCGCGCCGCGCGCGGTGACAAAGACCAGCACCGATACCACTCGATCCGCCCCACCGCGTAGTGGGCGATGCCGAGCGTGAACGCCACCGACGGGTTCCCGCCCGCCCGCGCCTGGCAGGGGAACGACCCGACGCGGTGTGAGAGCCGGTGCAGCCGCGAGGCGCCGAGCGCCACGACGATCCCCGCGAACGCCAGGATCGCGAGCACGGCCCAGACGGCGGCGGTCACGGCGGCGGCCTCAGGCCTCGGAGCCGTCGGTCTGCGTGATCTCGTCGGCGACGACGGTCACAAGATTGTCGTCGACCGAGACGAAGCCGCCCGTGACGTGAACCTCGAACACCGGGCCCTCGTCCGCGGTGACCCGCACCGTGCCGGGACGCAGCACGGCGAGAATGGGCGTGTGACCGGCCAGGATGCCGATCTGGCCGTCGACCGACGGCGCGCTCACCTGACGGGCGATCCCAGACCAGACCTTGCGGTCGGTGGCGACGAGGTCGACGCTCAGCTCTGCCACGTTGTGCTCCTCACGGTTTCGGGGAAGAAGGGACGGTGGCCCGCGCCCACCCGCGCGGGGCGGTCACGGGCCACCGGCGACGCCGTCAGGCGCCGTACTCCTTCTGGATGCGGGCCCAGTTGCGCTCGAGGTCCTCAAGACCGCCGATGTTGTAGAACGCCTGCTCGGCGACGTGGTCGAACTCGCCCTCAGCGATCTTCTTGAACGCCTCGATGGTCTCGGTCAGCGGCACGGTCGAGCCCGCCACGCCCGTGAACTTCTCGGCCATGTAGGTGTTCTGCGAGAGGAACTGCTGGATGCGGCGCGCACGCGCCACCACCGTCTTGTCCTCCTCCGAGAGCTCGTCGACACCGAGGATCGCGATGATGTCCTGCAGCTCCTTGTTGCGCTGCAGGATCGACTTGACCTGCGTGGCCACCGCATAGTGCTCGGCGCCCACGTACCGCGGGTCGAGGATGCGCGACGTCGAGGTCAGCGGGTCGACGGCCGGGTACAGACCCTTCGAGGCGATCTCTCGGCTGAGCTCGGTCGTGGCGTCCAGGTGCGCGAACGTCGTGGCCGGGGCCGGGTCGGTGTAGTCGTCGGCCGGCACGTAGATCGCCTGCAGCGAAGTGATCGAGTGGCCGCGCGTGGAGGTGATGCGCTCCTGGAGGATGCCCATCTCATCGGCGAGGTTCGGCTGGTAGCCCACCGCGGACGGCATGCGGCCCAGCAGCGTGGAGACCTCGGAGCCCGCCTGCGTGAAGCGGAAGATGTTGTCGATGAACAGCAGCACGTCCTGCTTCTGCACGTCGCGGAAGTACTCCGCCATCGTCAGACCGGTCAGGGCGATGCGCAGACGCGTGCCCGGCGGCTCGTCCATCTGACCGAAGACCAGGGCCGTCTTGTCGAAGACGCCGGCGTCCTCCATCTCGTGGATGAGGTCGTTGCCCTCACGCGTGCGCTCGCCGACGCCGGCGAACACCGACACACCGCCGTGGTCCTGGGCGACGCGCTGGATCATCTCCTGGATGAGCACCGTCTTGCCGACGCCCGCGCCACCGAACAGGCCGATCTTGCCGCCCTGGACGTAGGGGGTCAGCAGGTCGATGACCTTGATGCCCGTCTCGAACATCGAGGTCTTCGACTCAAGGTCCTTGAACGCGGGGGCCTTGCGGTGGATGGGCCAGCGCTCGGTGACCTCGAACTTCTCGCCCTCCTTGAGGTTGAGGACGTTGCCGGTCACGTCGAACACGTGGCCCTTGGTGATGTCACCCACGGGCACCGTGATCGGCGAGCCCGTGTTCGTCACGACGGCGCCGCGCACGAGGCCGTCGGTCGGCTTGAGCGCGATGGCGCGCACGAGCGAGTCGCCCAGGTGCTGGGCGACCTCAAGCGTGAGGGTGAAGGACTTCTCGCCCTCGCCCTGCGAGCTCAGGTCGATGTCGACCGTGAGCGCGTTGTAGATGTCGGGGATGGCGTCCTCGGGGAACTCGATGTCGACGACGGGGCCGATCACTCGGGCGACACGGCCGGTCGCGGCCGATCCGGAGTTGCCGGCGGTGCCGTCCGGACGGAGCCCGGCGGTGGTGGCGGTCATTGCATGCCTCGCTTCGGAAAGGTCGTCATTTACTTCGATGCCGCGAGGGCGTCGGCACCCGAGACGATCTCGCTGATCTCCTGGGTGATGTCCGCCTGGCGGGCCTGGTTCGCCAGGCGCGTGTAGGTCCGGATGAGGTCCTCGGCGTTGTCGGTCGCCGTGTGCATCGCGCGCTGACGCGACGCGAGCTCGGATGCCGCGGCCTCCAACAGGAAGCTGAACAGGCGGCTGCGCACGTAGCGCGGCAGCAGCGTGTCGAGCACGACCTCGGCCGACGGCTCGAAGTCGTAGAGCGGCTCGACGTCGTCATGCTCGGCGACGCCCTCGACCACCTCGAGCGGAAGCATCCGCACGACGCGTGGGCGCTGGGTGACCATGTTGACGAACTGCGTGTACACCACGTGCAGCTCGGCGACGCCGTCATCGGCGGCTGCCGCCTCGAACCGCGCCAGCAGCGCGTCCGCGATCTCGTTGGCGACCTCGGGCGTCGGGTTGTCCGAGCCGTAGGCCCACTGCCCGGCGAGCGGGCGCCCACGGTAGCGGTAGTAGGACACGGCCCGGCGGCCCGCCACGAACAGGTCGACCGGCTTGCCCTCCCGCGAGAGCTGCTCGAACAGGCGCTCCGTCTCGCGGATGATCGACGCCGAGTACGAGCCCGCCATGCCACGGTCGGAGGCGATGACCAGCACCGCGACGCGGTCGGTGTCGTGGCGCACCTCGGTCAGCGGGTGCTCGACGTGCGCGTGCGTCGCGACAGCGGACACGGCTCGCGTGATGGCCTGCGCGAAGGGGGTCGCGGCCGCCACGCGGGCGCGAGCCTTGCCGATGCGGGAGGCCGCGATCAGCTCCTGCGCGCGGAACACCTTCTTGAGCGACTGCGTCGACTTGATCCGCTGCCTGTAGACGCGCTGGGATCCTCCGGCCATGCCGTCAGGCCTTCTTACCCGTGACGATCTGCTCCTGCTCGATCGTCACGTCGGTGTCGTCGGCGTCGGCCCCGACCAGCGGCGTGCCATCGCCCTTGAGGAAGCCCCGGCGGAACGTCTCGACCGCCGTCGACAGCGCCTCCTCCGTCTCGTCCTCGAGCTTGCCCGACGACGCGATGGTGGTCAGGACGTCGCCCGTGCGACGCAGGTGGTCGAGCAGCTCGGCCTCGAAGCGCTTGATGTCCTCGACGGGGACGTCGTCGAGCCTGCCCTTGGTGCCCGCCCAGATCGACACGACCTGCTCCTCGACCGGGTACGGCGTGTACTGCGGCTGCTTGAGCAGCTCCATCAGCGCGGCGCCGCGGGCGAGCTGACCGCGTGAGGCGGCGTCAAGGTCCGAGGCGAACATCGCGAAGGCCTCGAGCGAGCGGAACTGCGCCAGCTCGAGCTTGAGCGTGCCCGCGACCTTCTTCATGGCCTTGATCTGGGCGTCGCCGCCGACGCGGGACACCGAGATGCCGACGTCCACGGCGGGGCGCTGGTCGGCGTTGAAGAGGTCCGACTGCAGGAAGATCTGGCCGTCGGTGATCGAGATGACGTTGGTCGGGATGTACGCCGAGACGTCATTGGCCTTGGTCTCGATCATCGGCAGGCCGGTCATCGAGCCCGCGCCCAGCTCGTCCGAGAGCTTGGCGCAACGCTCGAGCAGACGCGAGTGCAGGTAGAACACGTCACCGGGGTAGGCCTCGCGGCCCGGCGGGCGGCGCAGCAGCAGCGACACGGCGCGGTAGGCCTCGGCCTGCTTCGACAGGTCGTCGAAGACGATCAGCACGTGCTTGCCCTGGTACATCCAGTGCTGGCCGATGGCCGAGCCGGTGTAGGGCGCGAGGTACTTGAAGCCGGCCGGGTCGGACGCCGGTGCGGCCACGATCGTCGTGTACTCCAGGGCCCCGGCGTCCTCGAGCGCGCCGCGCACCGAGGCGATGGTCGAGCCCTTCTGGCCGATCGCGACGTAGATGCAGCGCACCTGCTTCGACGGGTCGCCCGAGGCCCAGTTGGCCTTCTGGTTGATGATCGTGTCGATCGCGATCGCGGTCTTGCCGGTCTGCCGGTCGCCGATGATGAGCTGACGCTGGCCGCGGCCGATCGGGATCATCGAGTCGATGGCCTTGATGCCCGTCTGCAGCGGCTCGTGCACCGACTTGCGCTGCATGACGCCGGGAGCCTGCAGCTCCAGCGCGCGACGGCCCTCGATGCCCGTGATCTCGCCGAGGCCGTCGATCGGGTTGCCGAGCGGGTCCACGACGCGGCCCAGGTAGCCCTCGCCGACCGGGACGGAGAGCACCTCGCCCGTGCGGCGCACCTCCTGGCCCTCCTCGACGCCCGTGAAGTCACCCAGCACCACGACGCCGATCTCCCGCACGTCGAGGTTGAGCGCGAGGCCGAGCGTGCCGTCCTCGAAGCGCAGCAGCTCATTGGCCATCGCTCCGGGCAGGCCCTCGACGTTGGCGATACCGTCGGCGGTGAGGGTCACGCGTCCGACCTCTTCGGTCACGGGCCCGTCGGGCTCGTAGGACTTCACGAAGCTGTCCAGCGCGGCCCGGATCTCCTCCGGCCGGATCGTCAGCTCAGCCATTGCTTCATCTCCTGTGGTCTCTCCAGCCGGACAGCCGGCTGTCTTGTCTTCAGCCGGCGAGCCGGCGGCGGGCGTCGGCCAGGCGGGACAGGACGGTGTTGTCGACGACGTCGGCGCCGATCTGGATTCGCAGACCGCCGACCACGGCCGGGTCCTGGGTCACGTAGACCTGGACCTGTCGGCCATAGGCCTGCTCGAGCAGCGAGTTCAGCCGCGCGGACTGCGCCTCGGTCAGCTCGACGGCGCTGGTCACCGTGGCGACCAGGCGCTCGCGCCGCTCGGCGATGACGTGGCCGACGTCGATGAGCGCCGCGACGAACCGGCGCCCGCGCAGCGCCGTGGTGGCGCGCCGGGCGATCGCGAGGGTCACCGGGTCGGTCTTGTCGGCCAGCAGCGCGTCGACCAGCGCAATCCGGCGCTCGGGCTTGCTGGCCGGGTCCGACAGCGCGCGACGGGCCTCACGCTGACCCTGCAGGGCTCGCGTGATCCGGAACACCTCGTCCTCGACGGACTCCAGCGTGCCGCGCTGCGCGGCGTCGGTCAGGGTCGCCGAGACCGCGAGTCGCTCGATGGCGTCGGGCAGGTCCTTGTCGGCCGACCAGCGCGCCGCGGCCATCGAGCTGACGAGGTCGACGACGCGAGGGTCGAAGCCCGAGGCCAGCACGCGTGCGGTGACAGCCTGCTTCGACGCTGCGGGCAGCGACGGGTCCGTCAGTGCGCGGCGCAGCGCGGCGGACGAGTCCAGCGCGTCGACCACGGCGAAGAGTTGCTCACCGAGCGCCATCGCGCCGTCGCCCGCGGCGCCGAGCACCTGGTCGAGGCGCCCGACCGCCGCGGCGAGCGACGCTCCGCTCGTTCCGCGCATCAGCCCTCCCTGCCGGCGGAGCCGACCGACTGCGAGGCCTCGAGCTCGTCGAGGAACCGGTCGACGACGCGCGAGCGGGCGACGCTGTCGGCCAGCTCTTCGCCCACGATCTTCGACGCGAGCTGGGTGGCCAGGTCGCCGACGTCGGAGCGCAGCGACTCGGCTGCGGCCTGACGCTCGGCGGCGATCTGACGCTGCGCGGCCTCGGCGATGCGGGTGGCCTCCTCAGTGGCCCGCGCGCGGTGCTCGGCGACGATCGCCTTGCCCTCCTCGCGGGCGCCGTCGCGGACCTTCGCCGCGTCGGCGCGGGCCTCAGCGAGCACCGCCTGCTTCTCCTCGAGCGCCTGGTCGGCGGCCTGCTGGGCCTCGGCCGCCTTGGCGATGCCGCCCTCGATGAGCGCGGCGCGCTCGTCAAGCACCTGCTGGAGCTTGGGCAGCGCGAACTTGCGGAAGACCACGGCGATGACCACGACGACAACGAGCGACCAGATGATGTCGGCCGGGTGCGGGATGAGCATGTTGCCCTCCCCCTCGGACGCGGCCAGCACCGTGCCGGCCTGCGTCAGCCCGGTGTGGATCAGCGTGGTCATCACGGGACGATGAAGCCGGCGACCAGGCCCAGCAGGGCGAGCACCTCGACGAAGGCGACACCGATGAACATGGTGGTGCGCAGCTGGCCGGAGACCTCAGGCTGGCGGGCCATGCCCTCGATGGTCTTGCCGATGAGGATGCCGAGGCCGATGCCGGGGCCGACGGCCGCGAGGCCGTAACCGACGGTACCGATGTTGCCGGTGATCTCGGCGAGGTTGGTGACGTCCACTGGCTTTCCTTCCGTTGGGCGCCGCCCCGGGCGGGGTCGGCGTCGCGTTGTTGATTCGTCTGGGGGGCGGTGCGGCGAGCGAGGGTCAGTGGTCCTCGACCGACAGGTTGATGTACACGGCGGCCAGGATCGCGAACACGTAAGCCTGCAGCGCCGCGACGAAGGCCTCGAAGAGGAAGAACAGGAATCCGGCGAGCAGCGTGCCGGCGCCGAAGAGCTTCATCGCCCCGTCGGAGGTGAAAAAGAAGTACTGCGTCGCCACGAAGCAGATCGCGAGCATGAGGTGCCCGGCGACCATGTTGGCCAGGAGTCGCACGGCCAGCGTCGCGGGCCGCAGCACGAAGACCTGGAGGAACTCGATGGGCGCAAGCAGCAGGTACAGCGGCTTGGGCACCCCGGGCGGCAGGAGCGAGCTCTTGAGGAACGAGCCCACGCCGTGGTGCGCCTTGACGCCGGCCCACAGGTAGGTGACGTACACCCACAGGGCCAGCACGAGCGGCAGGCCGATGACCGAGGATCCCGCGATGTTCAGGAACGGGACGATGCCCGTGATGTTCATGAACAGCACGGTGCAGAAGATCGTCGCCAGCAGCGGGAAGTACTTGCGTCCGAGCTTCTCGCCCAGCACCTCGACCGCGATCTGCTTGCGCACGAAGTCGAGCACGAACTCGACCGCGGCCTGGAAGCGGCCCGGGACGACCTTGGCACGTCGCGCCGCGATGGTCACGATGAGCACGAGCGCGAGCGCCGCGATGAACCGCACCAGCATGATCCGGTTGATCTCGAACGGCGTGCCCTCGAAGAGGATGGCCGGCGGGAAGAAGTCCGCGATGGTCGGCGCGTGGAAGCCGCCGTCTCCCTCGGAGGCGGCGAGCAGCAGAGGCGTCAATGACGTAGACAGGATGACTCCTGAAGATCGAATAGACCGATGCGGACCACCACCTGTGGGTACGCCGTCGGACCGGGCCGTCGTGGATTCGCGGACAGCCTACCGGATGATCTGGCGTGGTCCGCTCGGTGAGATGGCCACGGATGACTGCAATCCCGCGGCTTGTGAATCCTGGAACAATCAGTTGCCTGAGTCATCGAGATGACCTCGCGGGGTCCTCACGGCTGGACATAAGGGACACGCCCTCGCGTCACGGCGCGGTAGTCGAGCAGCGACGAGCCGATCGCCCCGACCGCGACGACGACGAGCAAGACCCACGGCTGGTAGAAATCCCGGCCGCGCAACACGGCCAGCACGGCGATCAGCACGACGATCTTGGCGACCCACGTGCCCATCACGATGCCCGCCATCGCCGTCGGGCTCGCGCCCACCGAGCGCAGCATCGACCAGATGGTCGTGGCGCAGAAGAACCCGGAGAGCGCGACGCCGACCAGCGCGCCCCACACACCCGCGCGCCCAGCCACGAGGGCGCCTACGGCCACGCCGAGGACCGCCAGCGCGGCGAGGAACAGTCCCGTGTCGCGCAGGGCGGCGCGCAGCACCCGTCGCTCGGGGGCGTTCGCGTCACCGGCGGCGCTGCGGGGGCGGGTGGCCGCCGCGTCGTCGGGCTGGGCTCCGGGCGTGGCGTCAGGGGCGGGGGGCGTCGTCACGAGGGCTGCTCTCCTTGTCCAGGGTGGGGCGTGGTCTGGCTGACCACCGGAATGGCGCCGGTCGCGACGTCGTCGTCCAGCAGGCGGCCCCGCGTGCGCAGCGGGCCCAGGGTCAGGCCCAGCGCGACGGCGGCGGCGGCGAGGGTTCCGGCGAGCACCAGGCGCCAGTCCCACCACACGAGCGCCGCGCCCGCGAACGCGAACACCGCGGTCCAGACGTAGAGGATGACGACGGCGCGCCGGTGCGAGTGCCCGATGGCGAGCATGCGGTGGTGCAGGTGCATGCGGTCGGGGTGGAACGGCGACTTGCCCGACGCCAGACGGCGGACCACCGCCATGCCCATGTCGAGGAACGGCAGCAGCACCACCGCCACGGGCAGCAGCAGCGGCACGAACGCCGGCAGGGTCTGCGCCGCGGTGGTCAGATCGGTCTTGACCTCACCGGTCACCGCGATCGTCGAGCCCGCGAACACCAGACCCAGCACCATCGAGCCCGAGTCGCCCATGAAGATGTGCGACGGGTGAAAGTTGTGCGGCAGGAAGCCCAGGCACGCGCCCACCAGCACGGCCAGCATGAGCGAGGCGAGCGAGGAGTAGTCCTGCGGGCTCGTCTGCGTCGTCAGCCCGTAGGTGTACAGGAAGAACGCGGCGCCGCCGATGGCGACGATCCCCGCCGCCAGGCCGTCGAGGCCGTCGACGAAGTTGACCGCATTCATGGTCGCGACCACCACGAAGATCGTCACAGCCAGCGACAGGCGCGAGCCCGGGATCACGAGCTGTCCCGGCACCGGCCAGGTCGTGAGCTGGACGTGCATGAGGGCCATGAACCCGCCCGCGAGCACCTGGCCGGCGAGCTTGGTCATCCAGTCGAGGTCCCAGACGTCGTCCGCCCACCCGAGCAGCGCGACGATGACGGCGGCTCCCACAATGCCCCACACCTCAGGCCGGGTGAACACCTCGTCCAGGAACGGCATGCGTGAGGCGACGAGCACCGCCACGACGATGCCCAGCAAGATCGCCAGCCCGCCCAGCCGAGGTGTCGGCGACGTGTGCACGTCACGGTCGCGCACCGCCGAGATCGCGTGGGTGTGGCGCGCGAGCCAGCGCGCCGCGGGCGTCGAGAGGTAGGTGACCGACGCCGCGACCAGGAGCAGGAGGATGTAGACCCTCACCCGTCGGCTCCGTCCGCAACCCGGACGTCCGCAACCCGGACGTCCGCCGGGTCCGCGGTCGCGGGATCGGCGCCCGTGGGCTCAGTCTGCGTGGGCTCAGTCTGCGTGGGCTCAGTCTGCGTGGGCTCAGTCTGCGTGGGCTCGTCGTCGGGCCCGACGACGCCGGGGGCCACCTCGCGCAGCCGCTCCAGGCCGATCAGGCCCTCGCGCACCAGGCGCGGCGGGGTCACGGTCGCGTCCACGACGCTCGACGCGCCACCGGGGGCCGCGCCGCCGTCGAGGTACAGCGCGACGGCGTCGCCGAGCTGCTCGCGCGCTCCCGCCACCTCGAGCGGGGCGCCCTGCCCGCTGCGGTGCGCCCCGGTGACCGCGAGCGGGCCGGTGCGGCGCAGCAGTGCGAGGGCGGCCGGGTGGTCGGGCACCCGCAGCGCGACGGTTCCGCGCGCGTCGCCCAGGTCCCACTGCAACGAGGGCTGGGCGGTCAGCAGCAGCGTCAAGGCGCCGGGCCAGAACGCCTCAGCGAGAGCGCGCGCGTGCGCCGGGATGTCGGCCGCCAGGCCGTCGAGCGTGCGCACGTCGGGGATGAGCACCGGCGCCGGCGTCGCGTCGTCGCGGCCCTTGGCCGCCCCGATCGCGGCGACCGCGGTGGGGTCGAAGGCCTCGGCGGCGACGCCGTAGACCGTGTCGGTCGGGATCACCACCAGCCCGCCGCGTTGGAGCGCGTTGACTGCCTCGTCGATCGCGGGGCCCCAGGTCTGGGGATCGGTGGCGTCGTGCGTCGCGCTCACTGCCGGCGCCCTCCACAGTGCGAGCGCCCCAGGGCGTCTCGTGATTCGGTCACCGTCTCAGTGTTCCACGGACGTGGCCGTCCTTCGGGAGACGACCATGCGCGGGCGCCCTGTGAGATCGGTCCTGGTCTGCGCGGCCTCGAACGCCCCGGTGGCCTCGACCATCGCGCGGGCCGCGGCGGCCTGCGTCTCGGCGTGCTCCATGACGTACAGCCCGCCGGGCCGCAGGAGGCGCGCCGCCGCCGCGGTGACGCCGCGCGGCACCTCAAGCCCGTCGGCGCCCAGTCCGTAGAGCGCGACGGCGGGATCGTGGTGCGCGACCTCGGGGTCGCGCGGCACGGCGCCGGGCGGCACGTAGGGCGGGTTGGACACGACGACGTCGACCGTCCCGTCGAGATCGCGCAGCGCGGTGCGCGCGTCACCGCGCACCAGGCGCACGCCGCTGCCCGTGAGGTTGCGGGCCGCCCACGCATGCGCGGCCGCGTCGAGCTCGACCGCGACGACCCGGGCTCCGGGGACCTCGGTCGCCACCGCGAGGGCGATCGCGCCCGACCCCGTGCACAGGTCCACGGCGAGCGGCCCGTGGGCGTGCGATCGCGCAGCGCCACCGGCTCGCGGGCGTGCGCCACAAAATGCGTCATCGCGCGCCATGGTCGTGTCGCTCGCGCGCGTGTCGCTCGTCGGCGTGTCGCTCACGGACCGGTCGCGCGACCTGATGAGCCGAGCCGCCTCGTCGATCGCGACCTGCGCGACCACCTCGGTCTCAGGCCGGGGCACGAACACGCCCGGGCCGACGGCGAGCTCGACGTGGCGGAAGGGCGCGGCCCCCGTCAGGTGCTGCAGGGGCTCACGGCGCACCCGGCGCGCCAGCAGGTCATCGAAGGCCGCGGCGGCGTCGTCGGGCACCGGGGCGTCGAGGATCGCGAGCCGCCGCACCTCGGCGCGCTCGGCGCGCAGGGCGTGGGCGAGCAGCAGCTCGGCGTCCGCGCGCGGACTGGGCACGCCCGCCGCCGCGAGCGCGGTGGTCGCCCCGCGCAGCAGCGCGCCCGCGCACGGCTCAGGCACCCGCCGCCGCCAGGCGCGCAGCCTCGTCGGCGTCGATCGCCGAGCGGACCACCGGCTCAAGGTCGCCGTCGAGCACCTGGTCGAGGTTGTAGGCCTTGTAGCCGGTCCGGTGGTCGGCGATGCGGTTCTCGGGGAAGTTGTAGGTGCGGATGCGCTCCGAGCGGTCGACCGTGCGCACCTGCGAACGGCGCAGGTCCGCGGCCTCGGCCGCGGCCGCCTCCTGCTGCGCGGCCAGCAGGCGCGCGCGCAGCACGCGCATGGCCTGCTCGCGGTTCTGCAGCTGCGACTTCTCGTTCTGCATCGACACGACGATGCCCGTCGGCAGGTGCGTGATGCGCACCGCCGAGTCGGTGGTGTTGACCGACTGTCCGCCCGGACCCGAGGAGCGGTAGACGTCGATGCGCAGGTCGTTCTGGTCGATCTCGACCTCACCCGGGTCGTCGACCTCGGGGAACACGAGCACGCCCGCGGCGGAGGTGTGGATGCGCCCCTGCGTCTCGGTCACGGGCACCCGCTGCACGCGGTGCACGCCGCCCTCGTACTTCAGGTGCGCCCACACGCCCTGCGCCGGATCCGCCGCGCCCCTCGCCTTGACCGCGATCTGGACGTCCTTGTACCCGCCCAGGTCGGTCTCGGTCGACTCGAGCACCTGGGTGGACCAGCCCTTGCGCTCGGCGTACCGCAGGTACATGCGCAGCAGGTCGCCGGCGAACAGCGCCGACTCCTCGCCGCCCTCACCCGCCTTGATCTCCACGATCGCGTCACGCCCGTCGTCGGGGTCGCGCGGCACCAGGACACGGCGCAGGTGCTCGGCCGCCTCGGCCTCGGCGGCCCGCAGCGCCGGGATCTCGGCCGCCAGCTCGGCGTCGTCGCCCTCGCCGAGGTCGATGAGCTCGGCCGCCGCCTGCGCGTCGTCACGCGCGGCGTGCCAGGCGCGATAGGCGCCCACCACCTGGTTGAGCTCGGCGTAGCGGCGTCCCAGCGTGCGGGCGCGGCCGGCGTCGGCGTGCACCGCGGGGTCGGCGAGCGCGCGCTCGATCTCGGCGTGCTCGTCGAGCAGCGGCCGAACGGCGGCGAACGGGTCAGTGGTCACGATGCCTGCTCCCAGGTGGTCGAGGCTTGGGGTCCGGTGCGGGTGAACGCGAAAGCGCCGGTGGTCCGGCGTCCGACGACACTGCGACTGCCCCTGGAGAGGTTGTCGAGATCGTCGGGCGGACCACCGGCGCTACCGGTGTGCTACTTGGCGTCCTTCTTGCCGTAGCGCGCCTGGAAGCGGGCCACGCGGCCACCGGTGTCGAGGATCTTCTGCTTGCCCGTGTAGAACGGGTGGCACGCGCTGCAGACCTCGACGTTGATGCGGCCCGACGTCTCGGTGGTGCGCGTGACGAACGAGTTGCCGCACGTGCACGTGATCTGCGTGACCGCGTACTCGGGGTGGATACCGGACTTCATGATGCTCCTTGGTGGTTGGTGCCGCCGGGTCGCCCCACTGGCGTGAGTGTTCACGTGGGCCGTGAACCGGCAGGCCGACAGATCATTGTGCCAGAAGACGCCCTCGTTCCGAAAACGGCGTCCACGACCCGTACGATCCGGCACATGCCGAGGACGCTCATCGTGACCAACGACTTCCCTCCGCGCCGAGGCGGCATCGAGTCCTTCGTGCACGCCCTCGCGGACCGCCTCGGCGACGTCGTCGTCTACACGGCGACCATGCCCGGGTCCGAGGAGGTCGACGCCGCGCTCCCCTACCCCGTCGTGCGCGACCGGTCCACCATGCTGGTGCCGACGCGACGTGTGCGCGACGCCGTCGTGCGCACGATGCGCGAGCACGAGTGCGACCGCGTGCTGTTCGGCGCCTCGATGCCGCTGGGGCTGCTGTCGCGCGCGGTGCGCGCGGCGGGCGCCCAGCGCGTGGTCGCCGTGACCCACGGGCACGAGGTGTGGTGGGCACGGCTGCCCGGCACGCGGCAGGCGCTGCGCCGGGCGGGCGACGGCGTCGACGCGCTGACCGACATCTCCGACTGGACCCGCGCGCAGATCGGGCGAGCCCTGTCCCCCGCGGGGCGCGCCAAGCAGACGCGCCTGGCCCCGGGCGTCGACACCGAGCGCTTCCACCCCGGCTGCGGCGGCGCGCAGGTGCGCCAGGACCTCGGATTCGACGACTCCACCCCCGTCGTCGTGTGCGCCGCGCGCCTCGTGCGGCGCAAGGGGCAGGACACGCTCATCGACGCCTGGCCGCAGGTGCTCGCCCAGGTCCCGGACGCACGGCTCGTCATCGTCGGCGGCGGGCCCTACCGCGCCCGGCTGGAGCAGCGGGCGCAGCGGCGCGGCGTCGCCGAGGCCGTCACCTTCGCCGGGCTCGTCGAGCACATGACCGAGTGGATGGACGCGGCCGACGTGTTCGCGATGCCGTCACGCTCACGACTGCTGGGCCTGGAGGCCGAGGGCCTGGGCATCGTGTTCCTCGAGGCCATGGCGTGCGGCAAGCCCGTGATCGTGGGGCGCAGCGGCGGCGCGCCCGAGGCCACCGAGGACGGCGTCACGGGGTACGTCGTCAACCCGCGCGACGCCGAGGAGGTGGCGCGACGGGTCGTGCAGCTCCTGACCGACCGCGCGGCCGCAGCGCGCATGGGCGCGCTGGGCCGCGAGCGGGTGCTGGCGAGCTGGCAGTGGGACCAGGTGGGCGCGACGGCACGGCGGCTGCTCGACGTCGAATAGCGGGCCAGACGCGGGTTGAGCCTGTCGAGGCCACCCCACCGGTCGGTGGGGTGGTTTCGACAGGCTCAACCACCGGGTGACGCGGGGTGGTTTCGACAGGCTCAACCACCGGGTGACGCGGGGTGGTTTCGACAGGCTCAACCACCGGGGGCGGACGGCGTCAGATCGTCTCGCCCGCGTTCTCGTCCTGCAGGCTGCCCGGGGTCGTCTTCTGGACGTGCAGCAGGAACTCGACGTTGGTCTTGGTCTTCTTGAGCTGGCCCAGCAGCAGCTCGATCGCCTGCTGCTGGTCGAGCGCCCCGAGCAGGCGGCGCAGCTTGTAGACGATCTGCAGCTCGTCGCGGGCCATGAGGATCTCCTCGCGGCGCGTGCCCGAGGAGTTGACGTCCACGGCCGGGAAGATGCGCTTGTCGGCGAGGTTGCGCGACAGGCGCAGCTCCATGTTTCCGGTGCCCTTGAACTCCTCGAAGATGACCTCGTCCATCTTCGAGCCCGTCTCCACGAGCGCCGAGGCCAGGATGGTCAGCGAGCCGCCGTGCTCGATGTTGCGGGCGGCGCCGAAGAACTTCTTGGGCGGGTAGAGCGCCGCGGCGTCCACACCACCCGACAGGATGCGACCCGACGCCGGCGCGGCCAGGTTGTAGGCGCGGCCCAGCCGGGTGATCGAGTCGAGCAGCACGACGACGTCCTGACCCAGCTCCACGAGACGCTTGGCGCGCTCGATGGCGAGCTCGGCGACGATCGTGTGGTCGCTGGCGGGGCGGTCGAACGTCGAGGCGATGACCTCTCCCTTGACCGACCGCTCCATGTCGGTGACCTCTTCAGGCCGCTCGTCCACGAGCACCACCATGAGGTGGACCTCGGGGTTGTTGGCGGTGATCGAGTTCGCGATCTGCTGCATGATGATCGTCTTGCCGGCCTTGGGCGGCGCGACGATGAGGCCGCGCTGGCCCTTGCCGATCGGGGCGACGATGTCGATCACGCGCGGCGTGAGCTTGGTGGCCTCGGGGTTCTCCAGGCGCAGGCGCTCCTGCGGGTACAGCGGCGTGAGCTTGGTGAACTCGGGGCGCTGCCGCGACTCCTCCGGCGTCATGCCGTTGACCGAGTCGAGGCGCACGAGCGCGTTGTACTTCGAGCGCGCGCTGTTGCCCTGCGGCTGCTGCTCGCCCTCGCGCGGCTGGCGGATGGCGCCGACGATCGCGTCGCCGCGGCGCAGACCCGCCCGCTTGACCTGGTTGAGCGAGACGTAGACGTCGTTCGGGCCCGGCAGGTAACCGCTGGTGCGCACGAACGCGTAGTTGTCGAGCACGTCGAGCACGCCCGCCACGGGCAGCAGGACGTCGTCCTCGCGGACCTCGACGTCCTCGCCACCGACGATGTCGGGGGCGCCGCCGCGCGGGTTGCGCCCACGCTTGCGGTCGCGCCCACGGTCGCGGCCCCGACGGCGGCGCGAGCCGCGCTCGTCGTCCGGACCGAAGCCGCGGTCGTTCTGGCGGTTGTCGTTCTGGCGGTCGCCCTGGCGGTTGTCGTTCTGACGGCCGTCGCCCTGGCGGTCGCTGCGCTGCTCGCGCTGCTGACCCTCGCCCTGCTCGGTGTTCGCGCGGCCCTGCTGGCCGGCGCCCTGACCCTGGCGGCGCTGCTGACGCGGCGCGGCGACGGCGTCGGCGAGCTCGGCGAGGCGCGCGGCGCGGTCGGCGTCGGACGCCGACTGCTCGGCGCGCGCGGGCTGCTCGGCGCGCGCGGGCTGCTCAGCGCGGACCTGCTGGTCGGCGGTGCGGGTCGGCTGCTCGGCGCGCGCGGTCTGCGACGGCGCGTCGGCGGTGCGCTCGACGCCCGTCGGGCGCGTGGCGCGGCGCGAGCGGCGGGCCGGGGCCGCGGCCTCTGCCGCCGCGTCGGCGCGCTCGGTCGGCGCGGCCGAGGCCGCCTTGCCGTTGCCGGAGCGGGCCGCCCGGATGGCCTCGGCGAGGTCACCCTTACGCATCTTGGATGTGCCCTTGACCCCCATTTGGGAGGCCAGCGCCTGGAGCTCGGCGAGCTTCATCGAGCCCAGGGACCCGGTCGAGCTGACCCGGGTTTCGGTGGTGTCTGTCACGAAGGACCCTTCCCCCTCGTTCGCGGGGCGTCCGGCGGTGTCGCCGGAGCGCGTGATCCCCGCGTCAGCGGTACGTCGACGTCACTGACGGGGTTCTTGGCCTTCTCCCTCGGCGCCTGCGCCCGCGAACACGTACGGAACAGGCAGAACAAGCGCTCGAACTGCGCGATTCGGTGGGGGTGGCTCCGAGGTCGGCCGTTGACCGCAAATGGGTGTGGCCGATGCCTGAAGGCTTACTGCACTCTACCACTCGGGGTGACGCCACTGGACGCCGATGCCACACGTCGCGCCCGCGCGCCCTGCGTGTCGACGCCAGGGCGCAGCACCCGCCACCCGGCGAGGCCGTCGACCAGCCCGGCCAGCACCTGGTCGAGCGCGCGCACGTCGTCCTTAGGAGTGAGCACGAGCACGGTCGGGCCGGCGCCCGAGACCGTCGCGGCGAAGCCCTCCGCGCGCAGCGCGCGCAGCAGCTCCGAGGAGGCCGCCATGACGCCCGCGCGGTACTGCTGGTGCAGCCGGTCCTCGGTCGCCTCCCACAGCAGCTCGGGCCGGCGCGCGAGCGCCTCGACCAGCAGCGCGGCGCGCCCCGCGTTGAAGGCCGCGTCGGCGTGCGGCACGGCCTCGGGCAGCACGGCCCGCGCGCGCGAGGTGGCCAGGCGCGCGTCGGGCACCAGCACCGTCGCGACGACCGACGGGTCGACGTCGAGCCCGACGGCGCGCGGGCCGTCGGCGTCCTGCCACGCGACCGTGGCGCCGCCCATGATCGCGGGCGCCGCGTTGTCGGGGTGGCCCTCGAACTGCGTCGCGATGCCGAGCACCGCGCGCGAGTCCAGCACGCGCGGGTCGGCGAGCAGCGCTCGGGCCGCGATCACGCCCGCGACGACGGCCGCGGCCGACGAGCCGAGCCCACGGCCGTGCGGGATGAGGTTGGAGCAGCGCATCCGCAGCCCGGTCTGCGGCATGCCGACCGCGTCGAGCGTGTGCCGCAGCGCGCGGACCACCAGGTGCTCCTCATCGGTCGGCACCTGGCCCGCGCCCTCGCCGTAGACCTCGACGACGACGTCGTCGCTCGCGACGATCCGCACCTCGAGCTCGTCGTAGAGCGCCAGCGCCAGACCGAGCGCGTCGAAGCCTGGGCCCAGGTTGGCGCTGGTCGCCGGGACCCGGACGACGACGTGGTCCGCTCCGAACTGCACGGCCGCTCCTCTCAGTCCGGTCGCGTCACTCGAGCCCGAGGGCCGCGGCGATCGAGACGACGTCGGCCGTGACCCGCACGGGCTCGACCTCCTCGCCCTCGAGCGTGCGCAGCGCCCAGCCCGGGTCCTTCAGTCCGTGCCCGGTCACCGTGATGACGATGCGCGCGCCGGCCGGGACGAGCCCGGCCTCGGCGCGCGCCAGCACGCCCGCGACGCCCGCGGCCGAGGCGGGCTCGACGAACACGCCGACCTCGCTCGACAGCACGCGGTGGGCCGCGAGGATCTGCGCGTCCGTGACGGCCTCGATGACGCCGCCCGACTCGTCGCGCGCCGCGACGGCCTGCTCCCACGAGGCGGGGTTGCCGATGCGGATCGCCGTGGCGATGGTCTCGGGCTCGTCGATCGGGTGGCCCTTGACGATGGGCGCGGCGCCCGCGGCCTGGAAGCCCCACATGACCGGCGCCTTCGACGCCACGCCGTCGGCCGCGTACTCCACGAAGCCCTTGCGGTAGGCGGTGATGTTGCCCGCGTTGCCCACCGGCAGCGCGTGGATGTCGGGCGCGTCGCCCAGCGCGTCGACGATCTCGAACGCGGCCGTCTTCTGCCCCTCGATGCGGTCGGGGTTGACCGAGTTGACCAGCTCGACCGGGTAGGCCTCGGCGAGCTTGCGCGCCGCGACCAGGCAGTCGTCGAAGTTCCCGTCGACCTGCAGCAGCACCGCGCCGTGCGCGATGGCCTGCGAGAGCTTGCCCATCGCGATCTTGCCGTCGGGCACCAGCACCGCGCACCGCATCCCCGCGCGGGTCGCGTAGGCGGCCGCCGACGCCGAGGTGTTACCCGTCGAGGCGCACACCACGGCCTTGGCGCCGCGGCCCGCGGCGGCCGAGATCGCCGTCGTCATGCCGCGGTCCTTGAACGATCCGGTCGGGTTCATGCCCTCGACCTTGATCCACACCTGCGCGCCGGTGCGCTCCGACAGCGCCGGCGCGGGCACGAGCGGCGTGCCGCCCTCGCCCAGCGTGACGACCGTCTGCCGCACGTGCTCGGGCAGGCGGTCGGCGTACTCGGCGATGACGCCGTTCCATTGCTTGGCCACTGGTGGGCTCCTCAGCTTCCCTCGACTCGCAGGACGGAGATGACCTGACGCACGGGCTCCAGGCCGGCGACCGCGTCGACCGTCGCGCGCAGCGAGGCCTCACGCGCCGCGTGCGTGGAGATGATCAGGTGCGCGGCACCGCCCTCCTCGTCGGGCGAGGACTGGCGGACCGTGTCGATCGAGACGCCGTGGTCGGCCAGCACGCCCGCGACCTGGGCGAGCACGCCCGGGCGGTCGGCGACCGACAGGCGCACCTGGAAGCGGGTCACGGCCGCCTCGGGCGGCAGCACCGGGAACGCCTGGTCCTTCGACTCGCGCAGGCCCTTGCCGCCGGTCAGGCGCCGGCGCGCGACCGAGACGACGTCGCCCAGCACCGCCGACGCCGTCGGACGGCCGCCGGCGCCCTGGCCGTAGAACATGAGCGGACCCGCGCCGTCGGCCTCGACGAACACCGCGTTGAACGCGCCGCGCACCGCGGCCAGCGGGTGGTCGGCGGGCACGAGCGCAGGGTGCACGCGAACCGAGATCTCGCCGTCGTCGACCGGGCCGATGACCTCGGCGACCGCGAGCAGCTTGATGACGTGGCCCGTGCGGCTCGCCCAGGCGACGTCGGCGGCGCTGACGCCCCGGATGCCCTCGCGCGCGACGTCCTTGAGCGCCACGCGCGTGTGGAACGCGAGGCTGGCCAGGATCGCGGCCTTGGCGGCGGCGTCGAACCCGTCGACGTCGGCGGTCGGGTCGGCCTCGGCGTACCCGAGCGCCTGCGCCTCCTTGACCGCCTGGTCGAGCTCAAGCCCCTCGGTGGCCATGCGGTCGAGCACGTAGTTCGTGGTGCCGTTGACGATGCCGAGGATGCGGCGCACGTGGTCGCCCGCGAGCGACTCGCGGATGGGTCGCACGATCGGGATGGCGCCGGCGACCGCGGCCTCGTACAGCAGGTCGACGCCGGCCGCGTCGGCCGCCTCGAACAGCTCGGGGCCGCGCTCGGCGAGCAGCGCCTTGTTGGCGGTGACGACGGCGGCGCCACCCGCGAGGGCGCGCGCGATCAGCGTGCGCGCGGGCTCGATGCCGCCCATGACCTCGACGACGACGTCGGCGCCGTCGACCAGCGCCGTGGCGTCGGTGGTCAGCAGGTCGCGCGGGACGGCGGGGTCGCGCTCGGCGTCGAGCGAGCGGACTGCGATCCCGGCCAGCTCGACGGGGGCGCCCACGCGGGCTGCGAGGTCGATCGGGTTCTCGAGGATTCCGCGGGCCACCTCAGTGCCCACCACACCGCACCCGAGCAGCGCGACGCGCAGCGGGGCGGGGCTCGACGTCTCGGGCACAGGGCACCTCCGGTCATCGGGGGGATGTCGGCCCCAGGATAGGGCGTCTTGGCGGGCGAGACGGCCCCCGTCCAGCGCGTGGAGCGCCACGCCGTCGCCGGGTGGATCGTCGATGGTCGAGCCCGCGGAGGCCGCCCTGTCCGGACGGGTGGTTTCGACGGGCTCAACCACCGAACTCGCCGGGGGTCTCGACGGGCTCAACCACCGGGGGTTGAGCCTGTCGAAACCACGCGGGACGCGGCGGTCAGCCCAGGTCGAGGGCCAGCAGGTCCTCGACGGTCTCGCGGCGCACCAGCACACGCGACGCGCCGTCGCCGACCGCGACCACCGGCGGACGCGTGAGCTGGTTGTAGTTCGACGCCATCGAGCGCCCGTAGGCGCCCGTCGCCGGCACCGCCAGCAGGTCGCCCGCGCGGATGTCGCCCGGCAGCTCGACGTCGTGCACCACGATGTCGCCTGACTCGCAGTGCTTGCCCACCACACGCGCGCGCACCGGCTCGGCGTCGCTCGCGCGCCCCACCAGCTCGGCGTGGTAGCGGGCGCCGTAGAGCGCGGGGCGGATGTTGTCGCTCATGCCCCCGTCGACCGAGACGTACAGACGCGTGAACGCGGCGTCATCGCCCTGCCCGCCGTCGGTGACGACGACGGGCTTGACCGTGCCGACCGTGTACAGCGTGACGCCGGCCGGGCCGACGATGGCGCGCCCCGGCTCGATCGAGATGCGCGGAAGTCCGGTGCCGAGCTCGTCACAGGCATGGGCGACCGCCGCCGCGATGTCACCCGCGACCGCGCGCGGGTCGAGCGTCTCCTCGCCGGGCAGGTAGGCGATGCCGTAGCCGCCGCCGAGGTCGACCTCCTCGACCAGGACGCCGGTGCGCAACGCCAGGTGGGCGCGCAGGCGCAGCACGGTGCGCGCGGCCTCGACGAACCCCGCGCCGTCGAGGATCTGCGACCCGATGTGGCTGTGAACGCCCAGCAGTCGCAGGCTCGGGCGCTCCAGGACGCGCAGCAGCGCCGCGACCGCGGGCGAGTCACCGCCGTCGGGCCCCGCGTTCACCGACAGGCCGAACTTCTGGTCCTCGTGCGCGGTCGAGATGTACTCGTGGCCGCCCGCGTGCACGCCCGTGGTCACGCGCACCATGACGGGCGCGACGACGCCGCGCGCGGCGGCGAGGTCCGCGACGCGCTCGATCTCGGTGAGCGAGTCGACGATGACGCGGCCCACCCCGGCGTCGAGCGCCGCCGCCAGCTCGGCGTCGGACTTGTTGTTGCCGTGCAGGCCCAGGTCGGCGCCCGGCACGCCCGCGCGCAGCGCGATGGCGAGCTCGCCGCCCGAGGCGGTGTCCACCCGCAAGCCCTCCTCGTGCGCCCAGCGCGCGACGGCGACCGTCAGCAGCGCCTTGCCCGCGTAGTACACGTCGACGCCCGCGCCCACCGCGGCGAACGCGTCCTCGAACGCCGTGCGGTAGGCGCGCGCGCGGTCGCGGAAGTCGCGCTCGTCGAGCAGGTACGCCGGCGTGCCGTGCTCGGCCGCGAGCGCCGCGACGCCCACACCACCCAGCACGAGGGCGCCGTCGTCGCCGCGGCGCGCCGACGACGGCCACGGTGGCCCGCCGAGGGCGGGCGCCGGGCGGGGGCTCACATGCGCTCCGGGGCGGAGACGCCGAGCAGGCCGAGGCCGTTGGCGAGCACCTGGCGCACGGCGTCGTTGAGCCACAGGCGCGTGCGGTGGGTGTCGGTCACCGGCTCGTCGGGGTAGGGCAGCACCCGGCGCTGAGCGCCGTCCGCGTCCTTCGCTTGGTACCAGGAGTGGAAGTCGCCCGCGAGCGCCTCGAGGTAGCGCGCGACGCGGTGCGGCTCGCGCAGCGCGGCGGCCTCCCCCACGACGCGCGGGAACTCGGCCAGGCGGCCGAGCAGCACCGACTCGGTCTCGTGGTCGAGCAGCGACGGGTCGAACCCGTCGGCCCGGCGCACGCCGCGCTCGTCGGCGTTGCGGTCGACGGCGGCCGTGCGCGAGTGCGCGTACTGGACGTAGAAGACGGGGTTCTCGTTCTTCTGGCTGGCCAGCAGGTCGAGGTCCAGGTCGATCGTGGAGTCGGCGGCGAAGCGCGCGAGCGAGTAGCGCGCGGCGTCCACGCCGACGGCGTCGACCAGGTCGTCGATGGTGATGACGGTGCCCGCACGCTTGGACATGCGCACCGGCTGGCCCTCGCGGACCAGGTTGACGAGCTGGCCGATGAGGATCTGCATGTTCACCCCCGGCGTGTCGCCGAAGGCCGCGCAGATCGCCATCATGCGCCCGACGTAGCCGTGGTGGTCGGCGCCGAGCATGTAGATCGCCTCGTCGGCGCCGCGCTCGCGCTTGTCGAGGTAGTAGGCGATGTCACCCGCGATGTACGCGGCGTCGCCGTCGGACTTGATGACGACGCGGTCCTTGTCGTCGCCGAACTCGGTGGTGCGCAGCCAGGTGGCGCCGTCGGCCTCGAAGATGTGCCCCAGCTCGCGCAGGCGCTCGACGGCGCGGTCCACCGCGCCCGACTCGTGCAGCGAGTCCTCGTGGAAGTAGACGTCGAAGTCCACGCCGAAGTCGTGCAGCGACGTCTTGATCTCGCCGAACATCATCTCGACGCCGCGCGCACGGAACGCCTCCTGCGCCGCGACGTCGTCGCGCTCGGCCGGGGGCGTCTCGCCGTCGGCGACCGCGGCGGCCGTGACGGCGTCGGCGATCTCCTGGATGTAGGCGCCGCCGTAGCCGTCCTCGGGCGCGGCCTGCCCGCGGGCTGCGGCCAGCAGCGAGCGCGCGAAGCGGTCGATCTGCGTGCCGTGGTCGTTGAAGTAGTACTCGCGCGTCACCTGCGCGCCGCTGGCCTCCAGCACCCGCGCGAGCGAGTCGCCGACGGCGGCCCAGCGCACGCCGCCGATGTGGATCGGCCCCGTGGGGTTGGCCGAGACGAACTCCAGGTTGATGTGCTTGCCGGCCTCGGTCTCGTTGCGGCCGTACGCCGGCCCCGCCTCGACGATGGCGCGCGCGAGCTCGCCCGCGGCGGCGGCGTCGAGCGTGATGTTGAGGAACCCGGGTCCGGCGACGTCGACCTTCTTGACGCCCGCGACCGCCGCGAGACGCGCGGCGAGGTCCTCGGCCAGCGCGCGCGGCGTGGTGCCCGCCCGCTTGGCGAGCTGGAGCGCGACGTTGGTGGCCCAGTCGCCGTGCTCGCGCTGCCGGGGTCGCTCGACGTGGACCTGCGCGGGCACGGCCGCGGGGTCGAGGGCGAGGGCGCCGTCGGCGACAGCCGAGGCGAGGGCAGCGCTGAGGGCTCGGGAGAGCTCGTCGGGGGTCACGGGGGCGATTCTACGTGGGCGCGGACAGCGGATTTCCGGCGGGCGCAGGCTGGCCGGGGCCAGCGCGCGGCCTGTTCGGGGCCGTCTCGTCGGTGTCGCAGCGCCGTCGCCGCGCCACCGTCTCGCGGTCGCGCGATGGGCGGGCGCCGCGTTGGGGGCGCCGACGAGCGCGGTGGTGCTGGTAGTCTCGTCCCGGCCGCTTGGGTGAGAGCCCGGTCGGCCCCGCGCCTGTAGCTCAGTGGATAGAGCGTCTGCCTCCGGAGCAGAAGGTCGGGGGTTCGAGTCCCTTCAGGCGCACCACACGCAACGGCCCGCCACCCCATGGGTGGCGGGCCGTCCGCACACCCACCCCACCCGCACCCCACCCGCACCCCCGCGAGATACCGGAATCCCGTCGAGGTACCGGTTCTCGGGCACCAGACCCCGGTACTTCGACGGGATTCCGGTATCTCGCGGGAATGGGTGGGGTGGGGGTGGGTTATTCGTCGGCGGTCTCTTGTTTGCCTCGCATGACCAGGAGGGGGTCGGGGGCGCCGACGACGGCGGGGTCCTTGTCCTCGTAGTCGAACTGGTTGAGGAAGAACCGCATCGCGTTGGTGCGCGCCCGCTTCTTGTCGTTCGAGCGGATGATGGTCCAGGGCGCGTACCGCTTGTCGGTGCGCTGGAACATCGCCTCCTTGGCCACCGTGTAGTCCTCCCAGCGGTCGAGCGAGGCGAGGTCCATCGGCGAGAGCTTCCAGCGCCGCACCGGGTCGAGCTGGCGGATCGCGAACCGGGTGCGCTGCTCGGTGCGCGACACCGAGAACCACAGCTTGATCACGCGGATGCCGGACTCGACGAGCATGCGCTCGAAGACCGGCGCCTGAACCATGAAGCTCTCGTACTCCTCATCGGTGCAAAAGCCCATGACCCGCTCGACGCCGGCGCGGTTGTACCAGGAGCGGTCGAAGAGCACGATCTCCCCGGCCGTCGGCAAGTGGCGCACGTACCGCTGGAAATACCACTGCCCCCGCTCGCGCTCGCTCGGCTTGGTCAGCGCGACGACGCGCGCGGTGCGCGGGTTGAGGTGCTCGGTGAAGCGCTTGATGGTGCCACCCTTGCCCGCGGCGTCGCGGCCCTCGAACAGCACCACGACACGCTCCCCGTGGTCCTCCAACCAGTACTGAAACTTGAGCAGCTCGACCTGGAGGCGGTACTTCATCAGCTCGTACTCCTCACGCTCCATGCGCTCGGCGTACGGGTACCCCTCCTGCCAGGTGAGCACCGGGTTGCCGTGCGGGTCGATGAGGTCGGGGTCGGGCGACTGCCCGTCGCGCACCGAGTAGCCGCGTTCGCGCAGGTACTCGATGTACCCGCGCAGGTCTTGCGGCGGGAAGTCGCCGCCGTGGTGGAGGGCGTTCATGAGTGCTCCTCTCGTCGTGCTCCGACGGTAGTCCCGTCGTCACGCCGGCCGCGGGGACACGTCGGCCGACGTCGGTCACAGCGGGCCCGCGTATACAGAACCGGCCCGGCTCTAGCCAGAAGGGCGGCGGAAGGCTACGTTCTGTATACATGAGTGTCGCCGATGTCACACCGCGCGCGGGTGAGCGCGCGTACCGCGCGCTGCGCGAGGCCATCGTCCATTGGGAGCTGCGGCCCGGCGACGCGCTCGGCGAGATCGAGCTGGCCGAACGGCTGGGCGTCTCGCGCACCCCGGTGCGCGAGGCGCTGGCCCGCCTGGTCGCCGACGGGCTCGCGGTCGCCGTCGGCGGGCGCGGGCTCGCCGTCGCTCCCATGGACCTGGGGCGGGTGCACGCGCTGTACGAGGTGCGCCAGGCGCTGGAGACACAGGCCGCGCGGCTGGCCGCCCGCCGCGGCGACCCCACCGTCTTCACCGCGCTCGCGCGTGAGCTCGCCGCGACCCAGCCCCGGCCCGACGACGGCGCACACCCCACGCCCGACGGCGCGCGCCCCACGCCCGACGGCGCCGGCGCGGCCGAGTCCCCCGACCGCGCGGCCTACTACGGCCTCGTGGCCCGCCTCGACGCCGCGATCGACGCCGCGGCCGCCAACGACTACCTGACCGCCGCGCTCGCGAGCGTGCGCACGCACCTGGAGCGCATCCGGCGCGTCGCCCAGGACGACCCCGCCCGCCTGGCCGCGGCCGCCGTCGAGCACCGAACGATCGCCGCCGCCATCGCCGCGGGCGACGCCGACCTCGCCGCGCACGCCACCCACGTCCACCTGCACCACAGCCTCGAGAACGTCATCCGAACGGGAGCACAGCCCGCATGAGAACCCATCACGTCCGCGTCCACCGCAGCGACGAGCCCCTGCCCCGCGAGCGCCAGCTCGCCCACGCGATCGCCACGGTCGCCGCCGAGCGGATCGACCCGACGCCCGAGGTCACCGACATGGTGGTCAACCGCGTCATCGACAACGCGGCCGTCAGCGTCGCCAGCCTGGGGCGCGCCCCGGTGCTCGCCGCGCGCGCGCAGGCGCAGGCGCACGCGCCGTCGTCGGGCGGGCGCGGCGCCACCGTCGTCGGCAGCGCCCAGCGCACCAGCCCCGAATGGGCGGCGTGGGCCAACGGCGTCGCGGTGCGCGAGCTCGACTACCACGACACCTTCCTCGCGGCGGAGTACTCGCACCCGGGCGACAACATCCCGCCGATCCTCGCCGTCGCGCAGCACACCGGGGCCGACGGCGCGGCGTTCGTGCGCGGCGTCGTGACCGGCTACGAGATCCAGGTCGACCTGGTCAAGGCCATCAGCCTGCACGCGCACAAGATCGACCACGTCGCCCACCTGGGCCCGAGCGCGGCGGCCGGGATCGGCACGCTGCTGGGGCTCGACGCCGCCACCATCTCCCAGGCCGTCGCGCAGGCGCTGCACACCACCACCGCGACCCGCCAGTCGCGCAAGGGCGAGATCTCGACGTGGAAGGCGTACGCGCCCGCGTTCGCGGGCAAGGCCGCCGTCGAGGCGGTCGACCGCGCGATGCGCGGCCAGACCAGCCCGTCGCCCATCTACGAGGGCGAGGACGGCGTCATCGCCTGGCTGCTCGACGGGCCCGACGGCGCGTACGACGTCGCCCTGCCCGAGCCGGGCGAGCCGCGCCGGGCGATCCTCGACACCTACACCAAGGAGCACTCGGCCGAGTATCAGGCCCAGGCGTGGATCGACCTCGCCCGCCGCCTGGGCCGCGAGCGCCCTGAGCTGCGCGACCCGGCCGCGGTCGAGTCGGTGGTGCTGCACACCAGCCACCACACGCACTACGTCATCGGCTCGGGCAGCGGCGACCCGCAGAAGTACGACCCGACGGCCTCACGCGAGACGCTCGACCACTCGATCCCCTACATCTTCGCCGTCGCGCTGCAGGACGGCGCGTGGCACCACGTCGACTCCTACTCCCCCACGCGCGCGGCCCGCCCCGACACCCTCGCGCTGTGGCGCAAGGTCACCACGGCCGAGGATCCCGAGTGGACGCGCCGCTACCACTCGCCGGACCCGAACGAGAAGGCGTTCGGCGGGCGCGTCGAGATCACCCTGACCAGCGGGGACACCGTGGTGGAGGAGATCGCCGTCGCCGACGCGCACCCGCTGGGCGCCCGCCCGTTCGCGCGCGCCGACTACGTGCGCAAGTTCCGCACGCTCGCCCAGGGCGTCGTGGCCGACGCCGAGGCCGAGCGGTTCCTCGACCTGGCCCAGCGCCTGCCCGACCTGCGCCCCGACGAGCTCGACGGCCTGACCGTCACCCCGCTGACCGACCCCGCGGCCGCGCACGCGCCACGAGGGGGGATCTTCTGATGCTGTACTCGACGCTCACGCCGTCCGCCAAGCGGCGCGCGTTGCGCGAGAGGCTGCGCAGCGGTGAGCTGCTGACCCTGCCAGGCGCGTTCAACCCGCTCGCGGCGCGCCTCATCCAGGACAAGGGGTTCGACGGCGTCTACGTCTCAGGCGCCGTGGTGGCCGCCGACCTGGCCCTGCCCGACGTCGGGCTGACCACGTTGAGCGAGGTCGCCGCGCGCGCCGCGCAGATCGCCCGTATGACCGACCTGCCGACGCTGGTCGACGCCGACACGGGTTTCGGCGAGGCCATGAACGTGGCGCGCACCGTGCAGACGCTCGAGGACGCCGGCGTCGCGGGCCTGCACCTCGAGGACCAGGTCAACCCCAAGCGGTGCGGCCACCTGGACGGCAAGCAGGTCGTCGACGACGCAACGGCGGCGCAGCGTGTGCGCGCCGCCGCCCAGGCGCGCCGCGACCCCGACCTGCTCCTCATGGCGCGCACCGACGCGCGCGCGGTGCTCGGCCTCGACGCGGCGCTCGATCGGGCGCGCGCGCTCGTCGACGCCGGCGCCGACGCCGTCTTCCCCGAGGCGCTGACCAGCCTGGACGAGTTCGCGGCGTTCGCCGACGCGCTCGGCGTCCCCGTGCTGGCCAATATGACCGAGTTCGGCAAGGGCGAGCTGTTCACCCGCGAGCAGCTGCGTGACGCCGGCGTCGCGATCGTCATCCATCCGGTGTCCCTGCTGCGCGTCGCGATGGGGGCGGCCGAGCGGGCCCTGGACGCCCTGCGCGCGCAGGGGTCGCTGCGTTCCCAGGTCGCGGGCATGCAGACCCGCTCGCGCCTGTATGAGCTGCTCGACTACGCCGCCTACGCGGCGTTCGACGGCGCCGTGTACGACTTCACACTCAAGGAGGAGCAGTGAACCCCCAAGTGCACCCCGGCCTCGCCGGCGTCTACGCCGACGCCACCGCAATCAGCCGCGTCAACCCGGAGACCAACTCGCTGCTCTACCGCGGCTACCCCGTGCAGCAGCTCGCCGACACCCAGCCCTTCGAGGCCGTCGCCTGGCTGCTGTGGAACGGCGACCTGCCCACCGCCGACGAGCTCGCCTGGCTGCACGCCAACGGGCGCCCGTTCCGGTCGCTGGCTCCCGAGGTGCGCGCGGCCATCGACGCGCTGCCGCGCGACGCGCACCCCATGGACGAGGTGCGCACCGCCGTCAGCATCATCGGCGCCGCCGAGACCGCCGGCCGGGCACTGGAGGAGACCGCGGGGACGCGGGCCGAGAACGTCGCGCGCAGCCTGCGCCTGTTCGCCGCACTGCCGGCGATCGTCGCCTACGGGCAACGGCGCCGGCACGGGCTGGAGCCCATCGCCCCGGACGAGAGCCTCACCTACGCGCAGAACTTCCTGTGGATGACGCACGGCTCCCTGCCCGACCCCGTCGTGGTCGACGCGTTCAACCGCTCGATGATCTTGTACGCCGAGCACTCGTTCAACGCCTCGACCTTCACCGCGCGCGTCATCGCGAGCACGCTCAGCGACCTGTACTCCGCCGTCGTCGGGGCCATCGGCGCTCTGAAGGGGCCGCTGCACGGCGGGGCCAACGAGATGGTCATGCACACCTTCGACGAGATCGGCGCGGCGGACAACGTGGTCCCGTGGCTGGAGCGGGCTCTCGCCGACAAGCGCAAGATCATGGGGTTCGGCCACCGCGTGTACAAGCACGGCGACTCGCGCGTGCCGACCATGCGGGCCGCGCTCGGCGACCTGGTCGAGCACTACGTCCGCCCTGACCTGCTCACGCTCTACGAGGCCCTGGAGGCGGCGTTCGTCGAGCGCAAGGGCATCTACCCCAACCTCGACTTCCCGTCAGGGCCCGCCTACCACCTCATGGGCTTCGACACCCCGACGTTCACGCCGCTGTTCGTCGCAGCGCGCGTGACCGGCTGGACCGCGCACATCCTGGAGCAGCAGGCGCGCAACGCGCTGATCCGCCCGCTCGCCGCCTACGACGGCGTCGCCGAGCGGTCCGTGCCCGGGTGGACGGCCTCGTAGGGTGGCCGTATGACCGACGAGACCCCCGGCTACGCCGACTTCGAGTTCGAGCGTCGGTTCCTGGTGCGCGATCTGCCGGCGACGCTGCGCGACACCCCGGCCCTCATCGTGCAGAGCTACTTCCTGTCCGACGGCGGGTACGCGCTGCGGGTGCGCTGCCAAGCGTCGGGGGTCGAGGCGGGTCTGGGGGCGTCGTCCGACGCGCGTGAGGTGCTCGACCGCCACCAGGGCGAGGTCGACTTCGCGGCGGTCACGGTCAAGGGTCCGAGCGTGGGCGGCACGCGCTACGAGGCGGAGCGCGAGATCGAGCCGAGCGTGGGCGTCGAGCTGGTGCGGCGCGGCGGCGCGCAGATCCTCAAGACGCGCTACGCGGCCTGGCTCGGCGCCGACGGCTGGGTCATCGACGTGTTCGGCGGCGCCAACCACCCGCTCATCGTCGCCGAGTGCGAGCGCTCCGGTCCGGTCGTCGACCTGCAGATTCCCGAGTTCTGCGTCACCGAGCTGACCGACGACCGCCGGTTCTCCAACGAGTCGCTCGCGGTGGACCCGTTCAGCGGGTGGGCAGCGGGATTCGCGCGCGAGCTGGCCCAGGCCGGGCCGAGCTTCCGGCAGGACTTCGGCCCCAACACCCGGCTCGCCCTGTAGCGACCTCAGCCGGCCGACAGCTCCTCGACGCCCGGGCGGAACTCGAAGTGCCAGGGCTCATAGTTGCCGCTGCCCCCGCGCCGCGCCCACGCCGGGTTCTCCCAGCCGTACGCGGCGCCGTTCTCGACCAGCCACCGGTATGCGGCCGAGCTGCCCGTGACCGCCGACGACAGGTCGATGGCCAGGCCGAGGCCGTGCATGGACGTGCCCGGCTGCGCGGCGAGATAGCCGCGCGACCCCTTGACCGAGTACTGGCGGCCGAGCGAACGGTAGGAGTCCACCAGACCGATGTCCGTGCCGAACTGCGCGCGGAACGCCTCGTTGAGCGCCGTCAGCGCGACCGCGGCACGCGGCTGCAGGCGCATCCCGGGCGCGAACGGCAGGTCGCACAGCTCGCCGTCCGTCAGGTGGCCGTTGGTGCTGGTGACCGTCACCGCGCCGTCGCACCCCGGCAGCGGGTCGCGCTCCAACGAGCGCGAGGCGCCGCTCGTGGCGCGCGCGACAGCCGGCGGGGCAGCGATGCCGGGCGCAGTCGCCGACGCGACGACGGGGTCGCGCACGACGTCGAGCGTCGAGGGGCCGGTGGGGGCGATGTCGAGGTCGAACGGCGAGCGCGCGTCGGCGCTGAGCGTCGAACTGAGAGGGGTCAGCGGCGCGGCGATCGTGGCCGCGGCGAGTGTGCCGAGCACGGCGACGCGCGGGAGCCAGGCGCCGCGCTTGCGCTCGCACGGCTGCTCGGGCAGGGCCGAGCGGGTGCGCCCGGCGCGCTCGGCGCGCGTGCGCACGGCGGGGCGGGGGACGGCGGGGCGGGGCTCGGCGGGGCGCGCCGCGATCGGGACCTCGCGGGCGGGGACGACGGCGGCGGGGCGGGGCTCAGGGAAGGGCGAGACGGCGGTGTGCCACGGCGCCGGGGCCGAGGGCGCCACTGGGGCCGGGACGGCGGTCGCCGGGAACAGCCGGGGCGCTGCGGGGGCCGCCGGGGCGACGCGCTCGGCGCGGCGCGGCGACGGGCGGGCCGCAGGAGCGTCGGGACCGCTTGGCGATGGGCGGCCCGCGTGGGCGTCGGGCCGGCTCAGCGCGGGCAGTCGGGCGGGCACGTCGGGGCGACTGGGCCGAGGGGCGCTCGCGGGCGGCGTCGGCCCACCCGCCACGGCGCCGTGCCGCGGCTGGACCACGCGGCGCGCCGGCTCGACGACCGGGTTGCCGAGCGCGGGGCTGACCGGCGCTGGGCCGGGGAACGTGATGCCTCCGACCACGACGGTGTCGCCGGAGCGCCCGGTCGCGCGCAGTGCCGCCTCGCGCTCGCGCGCCTCGGCCTCGCGGCGCTCTCGTCGGGTCATCAGGACCTGACCCGGGGGTCGAGACGTGGCGCTCATCTGCTCCACGTCTGCCTCCCGTTCACGCGCCGCCGACCGGCGCAGGCGTCACTGTTGTCCTGGTCACGAAGGGTCTTGCTCGCAAGAGCCGGCGTGGTCCGCCTCCGCCACGGCCCGCTCGTCACGGAACCATAACGGGGCGTTCCGCCCCCGCCAAGCCCTTCCGTGATGAAAGACGCCGAATCGGGCACGCTGTGGCGCAACCCGCGCCTCATGTGACGAAGGTCACCGAGGCCTCAGGCGCGCGGCAGATGGCGCTGCATGGCGTCGCGAACCTCGCCCACCAGCTCCTCGAGGATGTCCTCGAGGAAGACGACGCCGACCAGACCGCCCGGGCTCTCGACCCGTGCCAGGTGGGCGCCGCTGCGCTGCATCGCGCGCAGCGCGTCCTCGACCTCGTCGTGCGGACGCACCATGGCCAGTGCCCGCACACGGAAGGCCGGCACCGGCTCGTGGCGGTCGCCGTCAGAGGCGTAGAGCACGTCCTTCAGGTGCAGGTAGCCGACCAGCTCGCCTCCCGCGCGGCCCGGCGCCGCGACGGGGAAGCGCGAGAAGCCCGTGCGCGCGACCAGGTGCTCGACGGCGTCGGGTGTGACGTCGTCGGGCACGGTGACCAGGTCCTCGACCGGGACCATGACGTCGCCCGCCGTGCGCGCGGAGAACTCGATCGCCGAGCCGAGCAGGCCCTGCTCGTCGCTCAGCACACCCTCGGCCTGCGAGTGCTCGACGATCGACTGGACCTCCTGCGCGGTGAAGGCCGAGGCGACCTCGTCCTTGGGCTCGACGCCCGCCAGGCGCACGGCGTGGTTGGCGAGCCAGTTGAGCGCCCCGATCACGGGTCGCACGGCCCGCGCGAGCACCACCAGGGGTGGCCCGAACCACAGCACGGCCGCCTCGGGTCCCGCGACGGCGAGGTTCTTGGGCACCATCTCGCCCAGCACCACGTGCAGGTAGACGACCAGTGTGATCGCCACGACGAACGAGACGGGGTGCGCGAGCGCCTCGGGCACGCCCACCGCGTGCAACGGGCCCTCCAGCAGCGCCGCGACGGCGGGCTCGGCGACGATGCCCAGCCCGGTCGAGCACACCGTCACCCCCAGTTGCGCGGCGGCGAGCATGAGCGAGACGTGCTCCATGGCCCACAGCACCACCTGCGCGCGCCGGTCGCCCGCGGCGGCCCGAGGCTCGATCGCGGCGCGACGCGCGGAGATGATGGCGAACTCGGCGCCGACGAAGAACGCGTTGCCCGCCAGCAGCAGCACCCCGATGGCGATCGCGACGGGCGTGCTCATCGCTCCTCCTCCACGCCCAGGACGCGCACCCGTTCGGCGCGCCGCCCCGTCATCGCCTCGACACGCAGCCGCACGCCGCCGCGCGGCTCGCGCACCTCGACGACGTCGCCGACAGTCGGCACGCGCCCCAGCCGCGCCATGATGAGCCCGCCCAGCGTCTCGTAGGCCGGCTCCTCGGGAACCACCAGGCCCGTGGCCTCCTCCAACTCGTCGGGCCGCATGACGCCCGGGACGATCCACGAGCCGTCCGCGGCGCGCACGGCGCCCGCTCGACGGGGGTCGTGCTCGTCGGCCACGTCGCCGACAAGCTCCTCGACGACGTCCTCCAGCGTGACGATGCCCGACGTGCCGCCGTACTCGTCGACGACGACGGCCATCTGCAGCCCGAACGAGCGCAGCTCGACCAGCAGCGGGCCCAGGCGCACGGTCTCGGGCACGCGGGGCGCGTCGCCCATGAGCGCCGCGACCGGCACCTCGGCGCGCCGCTCGTGGGGCACGCCGACGGCGCGGCGCAGATGCACGATGCCGACGACGTCGTCGCGGTCGGCGCCGATGACCGGGAACCGCGAGTGGCCGGTGCGCCGGGCGAGCGCGATGACCTGGTCGGCGGTGTCCTCGCGCCCGACGACGGCCATGCGCAGGCGGTCGGTCATGACGTCGCGGGCCGAGAGCTCGTCGAGCTCGATCGAGTTGGTCAGCAGCGTCGCGACCGACTGCTCCAGCGTGCCCTCCTGCGCCGAGCGCTTGACCAGCGACAGCAGCTCGGGGGCCGAGCGCGCGCCCGAGAGCTCCTCGCGCGGCTCGACGCCCACGCGGCGCAGCAGCCCGTTCGCCGACCGGTTGAGCACCAGGATGAGCGGGCGGAACACGCGGGTGAAGCCGCGCACGACGGGCACCACCCACAGCGCGGTGCGGTACGGCGCCGACAGCGCGAAGTTCTTGGGGATGAGCTCGCCCACGAGCATCGAGAATCCGTTGACGACGATGAGGCCGAACACCGCGGCGAGCACCGACGCGAGCGCCGGGGCGACGGGAGTGGCGCGCAACCCCGCCGAGAACAGCGACAGCAGCGCGGGCTGCGTGGTGTAGCCCAGCAGGATGGTCGTGACCGTCACACCGACCTGCGCCGAGCTGAGCTCGATCGACAGGTGCTTGAGGCTTGCGCGCACCGCGCGGTGGCGGCGGCCCGACCCGTCGCTGAGGGTCGCCGGGTCCAGCGTGACGAGCGCGAACTCGCCGGCGACGAAGACCGCCGTGCCCACGGTGAGGGCGACACCGAGGGCGACCATGAGCCACTCGCCCGTCATGGCACGTGCGACGTTGTGAGGCGGGCAAGGGCGCTGGGATGTCGAGGCTCATCCATCGGCACCGATCGTATCGGCGTCGGGCGTTCGAGCACGTCACGTCCGGAGCCTGTCGCGTCCGGGTCACATCGCATCCGCGACGTGGCGCCCGCCGCGGCGCGAGACGACGCCGCGGCGACCACCTGCCAGGCTTCGCCCATCGGCGTGTGCCAACCTGAGGTCATGGCAACCGACGTCAACCAGCAACCGGCCACCATTCTGGTGGTCGAGGACGAGCCCGCGATCGCCACCGCCGTCGCCCAGCGTCTGACGGCCGAGGGATGGCGCGTCGAGGTGGCGCGCGACGGGCTCGCGGCCGTGGACGCGGCCGCGAGGCTGCGCCCTGACGCCGTCGTGCTCGACGTCATGCTGCCCGGCATCGACGGGCTTGAGGTGACCCGCCGCATCCAGGCCGACCACCCCCTGCCGATCCTCATGCTCACCGCGCGCGACGACGAGACGGACATGCTGGTGGGGCTCGGCGTCGGCGCCGACGACTACATGACCAAGCCGTTCTCGATGCGCGAGCTCGTCGCGCGGCTCAAGGCGCTGCTGCGCCGCGTCGAGCGCGCCCAGCAGGCGGCTGCGACGTCGCCCGCCGACCCGCCGCTCGTGATGGGTGATGTGACCATCGACCGGGCGCAGCGGCGTGTGCACCGCGCGGGCGACGAGGTGCACCTGACCCCCACCGAGTTCGAGCTGCTCGTCATGCTGGCCTCCTCGCCCAAGACCGTGCTCACGCGCGAGCGCCTGCTCGCCGAGGTATGGGACTGGGCCGACGCGTCCGGAACGCGCACCGTCGACTCGCACATCAAGGCGCTGCGCCGCAAGCTCGGGCCGGACCTGATCCGCACGGTGCACGGCGTCGGCTACGCGTTCGAGCCGCCGGCCTCCTGAGGGGCCGGAGGCACGCCATGGCGATCCGTCCGCTCGACCCCCTGAGGTCGATCAAGATCAAGTTGGGCGTGCTGGTGGTCGCCGCCGCCACGTTCGCGGCCGCGATGACCTGGCTGGGGCTGCGCCAGCACCTCGGCCCCAGCCGCACGTTCCCCCTGGTGATCGTGTTGGCGCTGGTCATCACCCAGGTGCTCGCGCGTGGGATGACCTCGCCGCTGCGCGAGATGACGGCCGCGGCACAGGCGATGGCGGCCGGTGACTACGACCAACGCGTCACGGCGACCAGCCGCGACGAGGTCGGCGCGCTCGCGACGGCGTTCAACCAGATGGCCGAGGACCTGGCCTCGGCGGACCGCACGCGCCGCGACCTGATCGCCAACGTCTCGCACGAGCTGCGCACGCCGGTCGCCGCGCTGCAGGCGCAGCTGGAGAACATGGTCGACGGCGTCACCGAGCCGACGCCCGCGGCCCTGGAGCTCTCGCTCGCGCAGACCGAGCGCCTGACCCGCCTGGTCACCTACCTGCTCGACCTGTCGCGCGTCGAGGCGGGCGCGTCGGCGCTCACCGTGACCCCGATCGACGTCGGCGACTTCCTTGAGGAGTGCGCGCAGGCGCTCAGCATGGTCGAGGCGGCCAAGAACCTGCGCTACGTCGTCGACGTCACGCCGTCCGACCTGGTGCTTGAGGCCGACGCCGAGCGGCTGCGGCAGATCGTCGTCAACCTGCTGCAGAACGCGATCCGGCACTCGCCGCCCGGCGGCGAGATCCGGCTGGACGCCTACCCCGAGGGCGACGACGTCGTCATCGAGGTCGCCGACGACGGGCCGGGCATCGCGCCGCAGGACCGCGAGCGCGTCTTCGAGCGCTTCGCGCGCGGCGGCGCCGCGAGCGGTGCGGCGACGAGCGGGGTGGGCACAGCGTCGGGGGGCACGGGCATCGGTCTGGCCATCGTGCGCTGGGCCGTCGACCTGCACGGCGGGCATGTGGGCGTCACCGACTCGCCCGCGGGCAGGGGCGCGACGATGCGGCTCGTGCTGCCCGCCAAGGCGCGTCCGGCGCCGGGCGTCACGACGGCGGCGTCCGACACCTGAACACCACCACGAGCGATCAAGGTGTGATTTCGATCACGCCAGACGCAGGTGAGGGGCCACTTACCAAGCCGACGGATGCCGGCGGTTGACGTTTCACCAGTCCGTTGGGACAGGCCTTGCCCGACCTTTTGCCTGCCCCCGACCGGGTCAGGAACACCGGCCGGACACCCCGGTGATCACCGAGCGACAAGGCATAGGCTGGGCGCGTCCGAGAGTGTGCCGCGTATCACTCCGGGCGACAACCAAACCCTCTGCAACACGGGAAAGTGGGCGAAACACGCGTGGTGTCCCCTAAGGCTGAGTCGACGTCGATCAGCGAGAGCGCCGCAGCCGCGTTCGGCGCCAACGCCGGGCTCGTGGACGAGCTGTACGAGCAGTACCTGAACGACCGGAGCACGGTGGACCCCGCGTGGTGGGACTTCTTCGAGGGGTACGCCCCGTCGGGCGTGGCCGAACGGACGGTGTCCGCCAACGGCTCCTCCACCCAGGCGAGCCGGGCCCCGATGCCGCCCGCCACGGCGCCCGGGCCGGTGCTCCCCACTGACCCGCTGCCCGCCGAGCGCCCTGTCGCGACCGCACAGCCGACCACCGCGCCGTACGCGGAGGCCGCCGTCGTCAAGTCCAAGCCACAGGCGGCCGCACAGGACGCCGTCGCGAAGCTGCGCGGCCCGGCCGCGCGCGTCGTGACCAACATGGAGTCCTCGCTCGAGGTCCCGACCGCGACGTCGGTGCGCGCCGTGCCCGCCAAGCTCATGGTGGACAACCGCATCGTCATCAACAACCACCTCGCGCGCACGCGCGGCGGCAAGGTCTCCTTCACGCACCTGATCGGCTTCGCGCTGATCGAGGCGCTGGCCGACACGCCCGTGATGAACGCGCACTACACGCTCGTCGACGGCAAGCCGGGCGTCGTCCAGCCCGCCGCCGTCGGATTCGGGCTGGCCATCGACCTGGCCAAGGACGACGGCTCGCGCCAGCTCCTGGTGCCCTCGATCAAGGACGCCGGGGCGCTCGACTTCGCGGCGTTCGTCTCCGCCTACGAGGACCTGGTGCGCAAGGCGCGCAACGGCCGCCTGACCGTCGAGGACTTCCAGGGCACCACGATCTCGCTGACCAACCCGGGCGGCATCGGCACGGTGCACTCGGTGCCGCGCCTCATGCAGGGCCAGGGCGCGATCGTCGGCGTCGGCGCCATGGACTACCCGGCCGAGTTCGCCGGCGCCTCGCTCGAACAACTGTCGAAGATGGGCGTCTCGAAGGTCATGACCCTGACCTCGACGTACGACCACCGCATCATCCAGGGCGCGCAGTCGGGCGAGTTCCTCAAGGCCATCTCCGACAAGCTCCTGGGCCTCGACGGCTTCTACGACCGCGTGTTCACGTCGCTGCGCATCCCGTACGAGCCCGTGCGCTGGGTGCGCGACAACACCCACGACGCCGACGACGAGGCCGCCAAGCCCGCGCGCATCGCCGAGCTCATCCACTCCTACCGTTCGCGCGGGCACCTCATGGCGGACACCGACCCGCTCGCCTACCGCCTGCGCAAGCACCCGGACCTCGACGTGCAGAACCACGGCCTGACGCTGTGGGACCTGGACCGCACGTTCCCCACCGCCGGATTCGGCGGCAAACCCAAGGCGACGCTGCGCGAGACCCTCGGCCTGCTGCGCGACTCCTACTGCCGCAGCATCGGCATCGAGTACATGCACATCGCCGACCGCACACAGCGCAAGTGGATCCAGGACCGCCTGGAGACGGGCTACGCCCGCACCCCGCGCGAGGACCAGCTGCGCATCCTGCGCCGCCTGAACTCGGCCGAGGCGTTCGAGACGTTCCTGCAGACCAAGTTCGTGGGCCAGAAGCGCTTCTCGCTCGAGGGCGGCGAGTCGCTCATCCCGCTGCTCGACGCGATCCTGTCGAAGGCCGCCGAGAACGGACTCGACGAGGTCGGCATCGGCATGTCGCACCGCGGCCGGCTCAACGTGCTGGCCAATATCGCGGGCAAGAGCTACGGGCAGATCTTCAAGGAGTTCGAGGGCCAGCTCGACCCGCGCTCGGTCCAGGGCTCGGGCGACGTCAAGTACCACCTCGGCACCGAGGGCACGTTCACGGCCGAGTCGGGCGCGACCACCAAGGTGCACCTGGCCGCGAACCCCTCGCACCTGGAGGCCGTCGACCCGGTGCTCGAGGGCATCGTGCGCGCCAAGCAGGACCGCATCGACCTGGGTGGCGACGGCTTCTCCGTGCTGCCGATCCTGGTGCACGGCGACGCCGCGTTCGCCGGCCAGGGCGTGGTGCCCGAGGTGCTCAACCTCGCGCAGCTGCGCGGGTACCGCACGGGCGGCACGATCCACATCATCGTCAACAACCAGGTCGGCTTCACCACGGGCCCGTCCTCATCTCGCTCGACGACGTACGCGACCGACATCGCCAAGGGCTTCCAGGTGCCGGTGCTGCACGTCAACGGCGACGACCCGGAGGCCGTCGTGCGCGTCGCCGAGCTCGCGTTCGCCTACCGCGAGCAGTTCGACCGCGACGTCGTGATCGACATGATCTGCTACCGGCGCCGCGGCCACAACGAGGGCGACGACCCGTCGATGACGCAGCCGCTCATGTACAACCTCATCGAGAAGAAGCGCTCGGTGCGCCGGCTGTACACCGAGAGCCTGGTGGGCCGCGGCGACATCACGGTCGAGGAGGCCGAGCTCGCGCTGCAGGACTACCAGCAGCAGTTGGAGCGCGTGTTCACCGAGACCAAGCAGGGTGTCGGCGCCAAGCCCAAGGCCGAGCACGTCGGCGGCCTGGAGCGGCCCGAGTCGCAGCGCGAGGACGCCGGCACGATGGTCGGCTGGCGCACGGCCGTGTCGCACTCGGTCATCGAGCGCATCGGCGAGGCGCACTCGGCCCCGCCCGAGGGGTTCACGGTGCACCCCAAGCTGCTCAAGCTCCTGGAGACCCGCCGCATCATGTCGAAGGACGGCGGCATCGACTGGGGCTTCGGGGAGATCCTCTCGTTCGGCTCGCTGCTCATGGAGGGCACCCCGGTGCGCCTGGCGGGTCAGGACTCGCGGCGCGGGACGTTCACGCAGCGCCACGCCGTGTTCCACGACCGCACCAACGGCGCCGAGTGGACGCCCCTGAACTACCTGGTCAAGGACCAGGCCAAGTTCTGGGTCTACGACTCCTCGCTGTCGGAGTACGCGGCCCTGGGCTTCGAGTACGGCTACTCGGTCGAGCGCCCCGACGCGCTCGTGCTGTGGGAGGCGCAGTTCGGCGACTTCGTCAACGGCGCGCAGACCGTCATCGACGAGTTCGTCTCCTCGGCCGAGCAGAAGTGGGGCCAGTCCTCGTCACTGGTCATGCTGCTGCCGCACGGGTACGAGGGCCAGGGGCCGGACCACTCGTCGGCGCGCATCGAGCGGTTCCTGCAGCTCGCGGCCGAGGACAATATGGTCGTCGCGCACCCCTCGACCCCGGCGTCCTACTTCCACCTGCTGCGCCGCCAGGCCTACCAGCGCCCGCGCAAGCCGCTCATCGCGTTCACGCCCAAGCAGCTGCTGCGCCTCAAGGCCGCGGCGTCGGCCGTCGAGGACTTCACGACAGGCACGTTCCAGCCGGTGCTGCCCGACGTCGCCACGCCCGCGGCGGGCGTCACGCGCGTGATCCTGTGCTCGGGCCGCGTCTACTACGACCTGCTCGCCGAGCGCACGCAGCGCGGTGACACCTCGACGGCGCTGGTGCGCTTGGAGCAGCTCTACCCGCTGCCCGAGGACGAGATCCTCGCGCAGCTGGCCAGGTACGGGACCGACGACGTCGTGTGGGTCCAGGACGAGCCGCAGAACCAGGGCGCGTGGTCCTACCTGCACCTGGCGCTGCCGGCCGACCTGCGCCGCACGGTGCGCGTCGTGTCCCGACCGGCGTCCGCCGCGACCGCGGCGGGCACGCACCGCCTGCACGCGGCCCAGCAGCAGACGCTGATCGCCGAGGCCTTCGCCCGCTGACGCGGGCCGCGCCGGCACAGACCGCGAGGCTGACAGTTCAGGCGAACTGTCAGCCTCGCGGTCTGTGGTCGGCTGGTGGCCAGACGGTCACCAGCGAGAGTGGATCTGGTCGCGCAGGTGGCGGTCGTACAGCTCGCGGATCTCCGAGGCGAACAGCGGACCGAGCGCCGGGACCGCGCCCGCGGCGGCGTTGGCGCGCGCCTGCTCGGCGCTGCGCGCCCCCGGGATGACGGTCGAGACGCCGGGCTGCTGCCAGATCCAGGCGATCGCGGCCTGTGCGGGGCTCAGCCCGCCCGGCAGCGTCGCCGTCAGCGCCGCGAACTCGGCCGCGGCCGTCACGCCCGTGTCGTAGTCGACGCCCGAGAACGTCTCGCCGACGTCGAACGCCTCCCCGTGCCGGTTGTAGGACCGGTGGTCGCTTGGCGCGAACGCCGTCTCCTTGGTGTAGCGCCCCGACAGCAGACCCGAGGCCAGCGGAACCCGCGCGATGACGCCGACCCCGGCGGCCGACGCGGCGGGCAGCACCTGCTCGAGCGGCTTGAGGCGGAAGGCGTTGAGGATGATCTGCACGCTCGCCACGCCGGGGTGCTTGATCGCCTCGATCGCCTCGTCGCACGTCTCGACGCTGACGCCGTAGTTCGCGACCGCGCCCTCGGCCACGAGGGTGTCGAGCGCGTCGTAGACCTCCGCCGTCGAGTAGACCGACGTCGGCGGGCAGTGCAGTTGGACCAGATCGAGCGTGTCGACGCCGAGGTTGCGCCGCGACCGGTCGGTCCACTCGCGGAAGTTGGCCAGCACGTAGTTCTCGGGCGTCTGGTCGACCCGGCGGCCCATCTTCGTGGCCACCGTGATCCCAGCGTCCGGATGGTCCTTCACGAACCGTCCGAGAGCCTGCTCGGACCGCCCGTCGCCGTAGACGTCAGCGGTGTCGTAGAAGGTCACTCCGGACTCGAGCGCCGCCTCGAGGACGGCCCGCGAGTCGTCGTCGCTGACCTCTCCCCAGTCGGCGCCCAGTTGCCAGGTGCCTAGGCCGACGACCGAGACAAGCCGGCCCGTGCGGCCGAGAACCCGTCGTTCCATCGTTCCTCCCCGATAGTTCAGTGAGCACACAGTACGACGCGCACCGCTCGACGGGCGGCTACGGTGTGCTCGTGACCCTGAGCGAGCCCGAAATCGTTCCAGCGCCCTCGGGCGCCCAATATGTCATCTCCTATGCCGAGCATCGTGCCGTGATCGTCGAGGTCGGCGCCATGGTCCGCGAGTACACGGTCGGCGGGCGCGACGTGTTCGTCCCCTTCGCGCAGAGCGAGGTGGCCCCCGTCTTCAACGGCGCGGTGCTGCTCCCGTGGCCCAACCGCCTGCGCGATGGCGCCTACACGGTCGACGGGACGACCTACGAGCTCGCCCAGAGCGAGCCCGCGCGCGGCAACGCGCTGCACGGCTTGGCGTGCTGGACCCGCTGGTCGCTTGTCCAGACCACCGCGAGCTCCGTGACGCTCGAACTGGCTCTGCCGGCGCAGAAGGGCTGGCCGTTCCAGCTCGTCTCGCAGGCGCGCTACGCGCTGTCCGACGCCGGGCTCGAGGTCACGCTCACGACACGCAATGTCGGCGTCGGGACGGCGCCCTACGGCGTCGGGTTCCACCCGTGGCTGTCGCCCGGCGGCGCGAGCCTCGACGAGTGCACGGTGCGCCTCGACGCGACGACGCACGTCACCGTCGACGAGCGCCTGCTGCCCACCGGCACGGAGCCGGTCGCCGGCCCGTTCGACCTGGTCGCCGAGCGCTCGCTCGCCGGACTCGACCTCGACGACGCCTGGCTCGGCGTCACCCGCGACGCCGAGGGCCGCTCGTGGTGCCGCCTCGGGCGCCCCGACGGGCGCACGCCCGCGGTGTGGATGGACGAGTCGATGGACGCCTGGCAGGTGTGCTCGGCCGACCACATCCCGCATTTCCACCGCGCGGGCCTCGCGGCCGAGCCGATGAGCTGCGTCGCGGACGCCTTCAACACCGGTGAGCGCCTGGTGCGCCTGGCGCCGGGTGACGTGCACGTCGTGCGCTGGGGCGCCACGCTGCTCTGACATCCCCGCCATCGCGGGCTGCGCACGCGAGAATGTCGGCGCGGGGGTGACGACATCGGAAGGCAGGGTGGGGCCGTGACCGCACGAGCGGTGCGCATCTGCGTGGTCGGCGACGAGTTGAGCGTGGGGGTCGGTGACCCTCGTGCGCTGGGCTGGGTGGGCCGCGTCATGGCACGGTCGCACTTCGACCATCCCGCGATGCACTTCACGCTCGCGGTGCCGGGCGAGACGACGTCGGGGCTCGGCGCCCGTTGGCAGCCGGAGGTCGCCACGCGGTTCGGTCCTGGCGCCGAGTGCGAGAACCGGCTGGTGGTCGCGCTCGGTCGGCACGACGTCACGGCGGGGCTCTCGATCGCGCGCTCGCGGCTCAACCTCGCCAACATCCTGGACGTGGCCGCGAACGGCAGCGTGGCGGCGTTCGTCGTCGGCCCGCCGCCCGGACGGCCTGAGGACGGCGACCGGATCGCCGAGCTGTCGGCGGCGTTCGAGGACGTCGCCTCGCGTCGGCGTGTGCCCTACGTCGACACCTACACACCCCTGGCCCACCACGAGCAGTGGCTCGCGGACCTCGCGCAGAACGCCTCGCTCTACCCCGGGCAGGCCGGCTACGGGCTGATGGCGTGGCTCGTGCTGCACACCGGGTGGCACGCCTGGCTGGGGCTGCCCGACCAGGAGTGAGGCCGCGCGCGGCCCGGCCCTCAGGGGCGCACGGTGGCGCGGATCGCGGCCCGGGCGCCGTCGAGCACGGTGCGCGCGGTCTCGACGGTGAGCGCGCTGATCGCCCCTTCGACGTCGGCCCGGCGCAGGTCGGCAAGCACGTCGGCGCGGAACCCCTGCACGAGCGCCTCGACCTCGCGGCGCGCGGCGTATGACTGGGCCCGGCGCGGGTCGGGCGGCACGTCGGGGGCGGGCCGGGCGCGCACCTCCTGCGCCGCGGCGGCCAGCTCGGCCCGCAGGCCACGCATCGCCGCGCTCACGTCGGCGCGCAGCTCGTCCGCGCGGGCGCGGACCGTCTCGGCCACGGAGTGCTCCAGGCGGCGCAGGTCGCCGCGGCGCTCGTCGAGCAGCGCGCGGCCCGCCTCGGTCAGCACGTACGGCGCCGTGCGCCCGGCGTCGTCGCGACGCACCAACCCCTCCTCCTCCATGCGGGCCAGCCGCGGGTAGACCGTGCCGGCGCTGGGTCGGTAGGTGCCGCCGAACCGCTCGCTCAGCGCGGTCATGAGCTCGTACCCGTGGCGCGGGCCGTCCTCGAGCAGGGCCAGGAGGTACAGGCGCAGCTCGCCGTGGGCGAAGACCGGTGGCATCAGCGGGCTCCCACGCTCGCGCCGATGACGGTCACGTCGCCCGTGACGACGTTCGCCTCCAGCGTCGTGGGGACCGAGCCGCTCGGCCCGAGCGTCTTGGTCCCGAACCCGCTCGCCTCGACGCCGCCCACCACGAGCCGCCCGCCCACGCCGGTCAGTCGCGCGCGCACGGCCTCGGCGTCGGGCACGCGCACGACGAACGACCCGGACACGGCGTTGCAGCGCACCCAGCGCGGCTGCTCGTGCAGGTCGAGCGTGACGTTGCCCGAGACCGTGCTGATGTCGGCGGACGGGACGGCGCCCGTGACGGTCAGGTCGCCCGAGACGCTGTTCGCGCGCACGTCGCCGCGCAGGTCGCGCACGGTGACCTCGCCCGAGACGGTGTTGACGTCGAGCGGTCCGCGCACGTCGGCGGCGAGCGCGGAGCCGGTGACCGTGTGCACGCGTGTCGCGGCGCGGGTTCCGGCCACCAGCACGTCGCCGCGCACGAGGCCGGCGCTGACGGGCACGGCGCGCGGCACGGCCACCTGCAGGTCGGCGCGGGCGCGCCCCGTGAAGTCGGCGAAGTTCTCGAAGAACGCCTTCCAGCCGCTGAGCGTCTCGTGTCCGACGACGAGCCGGCCGTCGTCGTCAAGGCGCACCTCGAGCGCCCTGCCGTCGACCGCGTGCGCCTCGACCCGCGTCACCGGCTCGTCGTGCGCGACGACGTCGACGCGCCCGTCGACGCACCGCACCGACAACGACGTGACGCCCTCGAGCTCGAGGGTCTGCGGACCGGTCACGGTCCAGTGCTCTGCCGCCATGGTCGTGCTCTCCTCGAACTCCGGGGGGCGACGCGATATATCGCGTCTCTCCCGAACACGATATATCGCGTTTCGTGGACTGCCAACCCCATGTGGGATCATGGAGCGACCCCCGTCCACCATCAGTGGGAGTAACCATGAGCAAGCGCGGTCGGAAGCGTCGCGCCCGCAAGGGCAACGGCGCCAACCACGGCAAGCGTCCCAACGCCTGAGCCGTAGGCGTAGCGGAGGGTGAGGGCCGAGGTACGAGGCACTCGCCCGCAGCGAAGCCGCAGGCTCAGGCGTTCAAAAGGACAGCCTGAGCCGTAGGCGTAGCGGAGGGTGAGGGCCGAGGTACGAGGCACTCGCCCGCAGCGAAGCCGCAGGCTCAGGCGTTCAAAAGGACAGCCTGAGCCGTAGGCGTAGCGGAGGGTGAGGGCCGAGGTACGAGGCACTCGCCCGCAGCGAAGCCGCAGGCTCAGGCGTTCAAAAGGACAGCCTGAGCCGTAGGCGTAGCGGAGGGTGAGGGCCGAGGTACGAGGCACTCGCCCGCAGCGAAGCCGCAGGCTCAGGCGTTCACAAGGACAGCCTGAGCCGTCGCTGACGCGAATGAGGCCGCGGACCCCCCAGGGTCCGCGGCCTCATCTGCGTCGAGGGTGGGGCGCTCAGCCCGTCGTCATCACCGTCAACTGCGCGTGGATGCGCACGCGCAGCGCCTCGGGGGCGCGCTCGGCGCACGAGCGCCGCACGAGCTTCTTGACGATCTCCTCGGCGCTGAGCTCGGCGAGGCACGGCGAGCAGTGCGCGAGGTGGTCACGCATGCGCTGCTCATCGTCGGGCGTCATCTCCGAGTCGAGGAACTCGTACAGGTGCACGAGCGCGTGCTCGCACTCGGACTCGCCCGTGGTGTCGTGCGGGATCGGCTTGCTCACTTCGTGCCTCCGTGCGCCTGCGCAGGGACGTGGGGTGCGACCAGCCCTCGCTCCGCGGCGTAGTCGGCGAGCAGCTCACGCAGCTGCTTGCGACCGCGGTGGAGCCGGGACATCACGGTGCCGATGGGCGTGCCCATGATCTCGGCGATCTCCTTGTAGGGGAAGCCCTCGACGTCGGCGTAGTAGACGACCATGCGGCGGTCCTCCGGAAGCTGCGCGAGGGCGCGCTTGACGTCGGAGTCGGGCAGGCGGTCCAGGGCCTCTGCCTCGGCAGAGCGCAGGCCCTGCGAGGTGTGCGACGCCGCGCGCGCGATCTGCCAGTCCTCGACGTCGTCGGTCTGGGACTGCTGCGGCTCACGCTGCTTCTTGCGGTAGCTGTTGATGAACGTGTTCGTCAAGATCCGGTACAGCCACGCCTTGAGGTTGGTGCCCGGACGGTACTGGTGGAATGCCGCGAACGCCTTGGCGAAGGTCTCCTGCACCAGGTCCTCGGCGTCGGCGGGGTTGCGCGTCATGCGCAGCGCGGCCGAGTAGAGCTGATCCAGGTGCACGATCGCGTCCCGCTCAAAGCGCGCCGCGCGCGCGGTGGCGTCCTCGCCCTCGGGGGCGCGGGCCGTCCCGGGCTCGCCCAGGTCGGTGTCCCGCTCGTCGGTCAGGTCGTCGCTCATCGCCGACGAGCCTAGCCCCTGGACCATCGCGCCGGGCGGCCAGGCCCTCGCCGACGCGCGCTCCTTGGTCACGCCGTCGACCTCGGCGGGGAAGGCGAACAGCCGGACCGTCTCGACGGGACGAGGCGCGGCGACCTGCGCGACGGGTGGCGCGGGTCGGCTGGGGCAGGGTGCGTACGACATCGTTGGGCTCAACGCCCACGCGCGGTGTCCGCATTCCCGCGCGCGCCATGGCGCGCCACAGCGCGGTGTGGCGCGGTCGGCGCCGCCGCCGGCCTGCGCGCGGCCCGCCGCTCTGGAATGGTGGAGCCATGCTGCTGCGTCGTATCGCCCGCCCCCTCCTGGCCGCTCCGTTCGTGTACGACGGCGTCCAGGCGGCCCTGCACCCCGACGAGCACGTCGAGGCCGCGCGAGGACTCGCCGACCAGGTCACCGACCGTCTGGGCGTCGCCCGGCTCACCGACGCGAACCTCACGCTCGCCGTGCGCGCGCACGGCGGGCTCACGGCGGCGCTCGGCGTCGGGCTGGGCGTCGGGCTCCTGCCGCGTGTCGCCTCGCTCAAGCTCGCGGCGCTCACGGCGCCGCTGGCGGTGGCACACCAGCCGTTCACCACCAGGGGCCCCGAGCGCGCCGAGAAGTCCGCGCGGTTCGTGCGCGCGCTCGGGCTCGTCGGGGGCGCGCTGCTCGCCGGGTTGGACACCGAGGGCAAGCCGGGGCTGTCGTGGCGGGTGAGCAACGCCCGCAGGCTCAAGGCGCAGGCGCGCCAGGCCGACGTCCGCCACGCTGATTAGCCGTCAGCGGCAGTCCGGTCGGCCGACCGACTCCGGCCGCGCCGCGAGGGGCCCTCACCCCGCCCAGTAGCCTGGGCCCCATGACGTCGACCGCGCCCGCCGGGGCGCCCCAGCCCACCGCCGCCGACCTGTGGGCGGCGCCCGTCACCGCGAGGCCGCTCGACGCGACCGTCGAGGTCCCCGGCTCCAAGTCGCTGACCAACCGGCTGCTGGTGCTGGCGGCGCTCGCCGACGGGCCGGGCACGCTGCGTGGCGCACTACGCAGCCGCGACGCCGACCTCATGATCGGCGCGCTGCGCACGCTCGGCGTCGGCGTCGAGGAGGGTGAGGCGCCCTCCACGCTCCACGTCACCCCCGGCCCGCTGACGGGCGACGTCGACATCGACTGCGGTCTGGCCGGCACCGTCATGCGCTTCCTTCCGCCCGTCGCGGCGCTGGCCGACGGCCCCGTGCGCTTCGACGGCGACCCGCAGGCCCGCGTACGCCCCATGGGTCCGGTGCTGCGCGCGCTGCACGCCCTCGGCGTCGTCGTGAGCGCGCCCGGCTCCCCCGACCTGCCCTCGACGCTGCCATTCACGGTGGCCGGGCGCGGCGGCCTGCGCGGCGGCGCCGTGGACGTCGACGCGTCGGCGTCGAGCCAGTTCGTCTCGGGCCTGCTGCTGGCCGCCGCGCGGTTCGAGCAGGGTCTGACGCTGCGCCACGTCGGCACGACGCTGCCGAGCCTGCCGCACATCCAGATGACGGTCGCCACGCTGCGCGACGCCGGGGTGCGCGTCGACGACTCACGGGACGGCATCTGGGTGGTCACCCCCGGACCGATCTCCGCGCGCGACGTGCGCGTCGAGCCTGACCTGTCCAACGCGGCGCCGTTCCTGGCCGCCGCGCTCGTGGCCGGGGGCCGCGTGTCGGTGCCGGGGTGGCCGGCTGCGACCACGCAGCCGGGCGCGCTCGTGCCCGGGCTGCTGGAGCAGATGGGCGCCTCCACGTCGCTGTCGCCCGACGGCGTGCTCACGGTGACCGGAGACGGCACGGTGCGCGGCGTCGACGTCGACCTCAAGGCCGCGGGAGAGCTCGCCCCCACGATCGCCGCGCTCGCCGCGCTGGCCGACTCCCCCAGCCGCCTGCGCGGCATCGCGCACCTGCGCGGGCATGAGACCGACCGCCTGGCGGCGCTGGCGGCGGAGATCACACGGCTGGGCGGCCAGGCCGAGGAGACGCGCGACGGGCTCGTCATCACTCCCCGTCCCCTGCACGGCGGCGTGTTCCACACCTACGCCGACCACCGCATGGCCACCTCGGGCGCGCTGCTCGGCCTGCGGGTTCCCGGGGTCATGGTCGAGGACGTCGAGACCACCGCCAAGACCCTGCCCGGGTTCGCGGGGCTGTGGCAGGCGATGCTCTGATGGCGCGACGGGGCGGGCGCGACGAGCACGAGGCGTTCGCTCGCCCGTCCAAACGGGGCAGCCGGCCCCGCTCCAAGCAGCGCCCCGAGCACGCCGACGCCGTCACGGGCCTGGTGACGGGCGTCGACCGCGGGCGCTACACGCTGCTGCTGGATGAGGGCGGCGACGACGAGCGGGCGGTGCTGGCGATGAAGGCGCGCGAGCTCTCGCGCACGCGCGCCGTCGTCGGCGACCGCGTCGACGTCGTCGGCGACACGAGCGGCGACAAGGGCACCCTGGCGCGCATCGTGCGGATCGCCGAGCGCACCTCGGTGCTGCGGCGCACCGCGGACGACACCGACCCGTATGAGCGCATCGTGGTCGCCAATGCGGACCAGCTCGTGATCGTCACAGCGCTGGCGCAGCCCGAGCCGCGCACCGGGATGATCGATCGCGCGGTCGTCGCGGCGTACGACGCCGGGATGCGCGTGCTGCTGTGCCTGACCAAGTCCGACCTCGCCCCGGCCGACGGGTTGCGCGGGCTCTATGAGCCGCTCGGAGTCGACGTCGTGGTCACCTCGACGCTCACCGACCCCGCCTCCCTCGACGCGGTGCGCGAGCGGCTGCGCGGGCGCGTCTCGGTGCTGCTGGGGCACTCGGGCGTCGGCAAGTCGACGCTGGTCAACGCGCTGGTGCCGGGCGCGCGGCGGGCGACCGGGCACGTCAACGACGTCACCGGGCGCGGACGGCACACCTCGACGTCGGCGGTGGCGCTGCGCCTGCCGGGCGCACAGGGCTGGGTGGTCGACACCCCGGGCGTCCGGTCGCTGGGCCTCGCGCACGTCGAGGTGGACCACGTGCTGGCCGCTTTCGAGGACCTGGACGAGGCCGCGGCCGAGTGCCCGCGCGGGTGCACGCACCTGGCCGAAGCGCCCGACTGCGCGCTCGACGAGTGGCTTGAGGCGTCGCCCGACGCCGAGACGCGGGCGACACGGCAGGCCCGTGTGGTGAGCTTTCGACGCCTTCTGGCCTCGCGCACCGCTAGCGTGTGAGCGTGAGCACCGATCGCACGTACGAGGACGACCTGCGACTGGCGCATGTGATCGCCGACCAGGTCGACGCCCTGACCATGGAGCGCTTCCGCGCCCTCGACCTGCACGTCGAGACCAAGCCGGACAACACGCCAGTCTCCGACGCCGACAAAGCCGCCGAGGAGTTCATCCGCGCGCAGCTCAAGCGAGCCCGCACGCGGGACGCCGTGGTGGGAGAGGAGTACGGCACGGCCGGTGGCGGCGCGCGGCGCTGGATCATCGACCCCATCGACGGCACCAAGAACTTTGTGCGCGGCGTGCCCGTGTGGGCCACGCTCATCGCACTCGCCGACGGCGACGAGGTCGTCATGGGCCTGGTGTCCGCCCCGGCGCTCGGGCGGCGCTGGTGGGCCGCCCGCGGCCAGGGCGCGTGGACCGGCCGCGCGCTCTCCTCGGCCACGCGCATGAACGTCTCGGGGGTGCGCGCCATCGAGGACGCCTCGTTCTCCTACGCCTCGCTCGGCGGCTGGGAGGAGCGCGACAAGCTCGGCGGGTTCCTCGACCTGACGCGCCGCTGCTACCGCACGCGCGGCTACGGAGACTTCTGGTCATACATGCTCGTGGCCGAGGGCGCCGCCGACATCGCGGCCGAGCCCGAGCTCCAGCTCTACGACATGGCCGCGCTCGTGCCGATCGTGACCGAGGCGGGCGGACGCTTCACCTCGCTCGACGGCGAGCCCGGTCCGTGGGGCGGCAACGCCGTGGCGACCAACGGGCGCCTGCACGACGAGGTCCTGGTCTACCTCGGCTGACGGCCCGCGGGCGCCGCCCCCGCCCGCGGCGTGACGCATCTCGCCAGCGCGAGCGTGCCACACGCGCATACTGCGTCTGCCATATTGCGGACAGCAGGGTCCACCAGGCGCCACTGTGGGGGCATGGCCCGACGTCGAGCCACCGTGACCCCGTGCCTCGCCCTCGACCCCGCGGTCCGACCTGCGACCGAACGCGTGGTGCGCGGCGTGGTGCGGGCGCTGCGCGACGGGCTGATCAAGGACGGCGACCCGATGCCGTCGTCGCGCGCGCTCGCCGACGCCAGCGGGATCGCCCGCTCATCGGTGGTGTGCGCCTACGAGCGCCTGGCCGGGATGGGCGTGCTCATCGCGGTGCAGGGACGCGCGACGGCGGTGCGGCTCGGGGCGGCCCGCCTCGTCGACCCCGCCACACCGGAGCCGCCGCGCGCGCCGCCGCGTCGAGCGCCCGACTCCATCGACCTGTCGGTGCCCGGAGGCGCCGCATCCGAGGCGCTCGACCCCAAGGACTGGAACCGCGCGTGGCGGCGCGCCATCGCGCCGCTCGCGCCGGACGCCTGCCTGAGCGACGCCCTGGTCGACTTCCTTCGCACGACCCGCGGGATCGTCACCACCCCGGAAGAGCTTGTTCTGCGCCCGAGCCTGGGCGCCGCGCTGGGCGACGTCATCGACGCGTTCGACCTGACCGGCCGCGAGATCGCGATCGAGGACCCCTGCCTGCCGGGCCTCCAGCGCCGCCTGGCGATGTCCGGGTGCCGGGTGCGCTGCGTCCCCGTCGACGAGCAGGGGCTGCGCGTCGACCTGCTCGGCAACGAGGTCGCCGCCGTGCACGTGACCCCCGCACGGCAGTGGCCCACAGGGGCGCCCCTGAGCGCCGAGCGCCGGGCCGCCCTGCTGGACTGGTCGCGCCGCACCGGCGGCGTCATCATCGAGAACGACCACGACGCGCTGTTCGTCTTCGACTCGGCCCCCTCCGTGCCGCTGTTCGCTCAGGCCCGCGGCGACGACGCCTGCGAGAACCTGGTCTACCTCGGCTCCTCGGCCAAGCTCGTCGCCACCGACCTGCAGGTCGTGTGGCTCGTCGGCGCGCGTCGGGCGCCCGGTCGCGACGAGGCGTCGGCGCCCGTCTGCGGGTTCACGGCGCGCGCGCTGGCCGACTACCTCACCTCAGGCGCCCTCTACCGCCAGCACGCCCGCACGCTGCGGTTGGTCCAGGATCGGCGCGACGCCCTCGTCGCCGCGCTCGCGGCTCGCGCGCCCACCGTGCGCGTGCGCGGCGCGGGCAGCGGCACCGAGGCTGTCGTCGTCCTGCCCGCCGGAGCCGACCCCTTCCGGATCGCGCGCGCGGTGCGCGAGGCGGGCTTCCGCTGCTCGACCCTCGGCGACTTCGCGGTGCACGCGCAACGCGCCGCCCTGGTGGTGGACTACAGCAACCTTCCGGCGCTCGCGGCGCGCGGCTTCGCCGTCGCGCTCGCCTCGGCCCTCGGCCCGGGGGCCGAACGGGCTATCCGGTCGCCTGGACGGCGGTGACGGCGATCGTCGAGACGATGTCCTCGACGCTCGCCCCGCGCGACAGGTCGTTGACCGGCTTGCGCAGGCCCTGCAGCACCGGCCCGACCGCGAGCGCCCCCGCCGATCGCTGCACCGCCTTGTACGCGATGTTGCCGGCCGACAGGTCGGGGAAGACGAGCACCGTGGCGCGCCCCGCGACGAGCGAGCCCGGCGCCTTGCGCGCGCCGACCTCGGGCACGACGGCGGCGTCGTACTGCAGCGGTCCGTCGATGGGCAGGTCGGGCGCCGCCTGGCGCGCCAGCGCCGTCGCCTCACGCACCAGGTCGACGTCGGGCCCGGCGCCCGAGCCGTAGGTGGCGTACGAGAGCAGCGCCACGCGCGGCTCGACGCCGAGCTGGCGCGCTGTGCGGGCCGAGGTCACCGCGATCGCCGCGATCTGCGGGGCCGTGGGGCTGATGTTGATCGCGCAGTCGGCGAACACGAGCACGTCGTCGCCGCCGTGCGGCAGGCACATGAGGAACACCGAGGAGACGAGGTCGGCGTCCTCGCGGGCGCCGATGACCTCCAGCGCCGGGCGCACGGTGTGCGCGGTGGTGTGGGCCGCGCCCGAGACCATGCCGTCGGCCAGGCCCCGTTCGACCATCATCGTGCCGAAGTACGACACGTCTCCCATCGCGGCGCGCGCCTGGTCGCAGGTGACGCCCTTGTGGGCGCGCAACTCCAGGTAGCGGCGCTCGAAGGCCTCACGGTGCGGGGAGGTCTGCGGGTCCCAGATCGCCACGGCGTCCGGGTCGAGCCCCGCCTCGCGCGCGGTGGCGCGCACGACGTCGTCGGGCCCGAGCAGCACCACGCGGGCGAGGCGCTCGGCGACCACGCGGGCGGCGGCGGCGCACACGCGCGGCTCGTCGCCCTCGGGCAGCACGATCGTGCGGTCGGCCGCGCGGGCGCGCGCGTGCAGGGTGGCGAGGAACGCGGCGCCTGGCCGCTCGGCGGCCTGCGCGGGCAGGTCCGGGATCGCTTCGGGGGGTGTGACGCGCGCTCCGGGGACGGCCACCACGAGCCGCAGCCCGTGGTCACGGGCGAGGTCGCGGGCGTCGGGGGTGAGGATGGCCCCGGCCGGCACACGCAACTCGCGCAGCCCGCTCCCGACCGCGTCGCGCACCCGCGCGCGGGTCCACACGGGGTGACCCGCGACGGGGCGCGGCCCGGACGTGGCGCGCGGCGGCGCCTCGGGCCACGCCGACTCGGGCCACGCCGACTCACGCATGGTCGACTCCGTCGATCGCCTCGAGCGCGGTCAGCGCGGCGTCGCGCGCGGCCAGCACGTCGGCCTCGGTGCCCGACATCCACAGCCGCCCGAACGCGCCGACCGAGGAGAAGTGGTTGAGCCGGACGGCCGCGGCCTTCTCGGCCTCGTTGGCGGCGAGCGTGACATACGCGGCGGGCTCGACCTCGAGCACCAGCATGGTCTCGCCCGCGACGATCATCGACCCGCGGTTGAAGCGGTTGAGCAGCTGGCACTGGAACGGGTTGACGTTGGTGACCACCTGCACCGACGCGACCTGCGGGCGCATCCGCTCCGACTGCGCGAGCCCCAGCTCCTCGAGCACCACCTCGCCGGCCCGCAGCACGTCGGCCTGCGAGCCCGAGTGCACCTCGAACATGCCGTAGTGCCGCTCGACGATCTGGCTTCCGGGGCGCACGTCGGTCGACTTGACCACGCGGTCGACGATGGGGAAGACCCAGTTGCCGGGCGCCATCTCGACGTACAGCGCCGCCCACCCCTCCACGACCGGGTCGCCCTGGGTGATGGTGCCGATGAACGCCGCGAACTGCGGCTGCATGCGGTCGATGTGGCAGTAGGCGCGCAACTGGAAGGCCTCGCGCGTGCGGGAGCGTGCGTCGGCGGTCATGGCAGGGCACCGTCCTCGGTGATGGTCGGGGCGAAGGCGGCGACCCCGAGCGGGGTCACCAGCGCGGGCTCGGGCGCGACGACGCACGGAACGCCGGTGACCCGGGCCACGACCCGGTCGATCCCGGCGAACGCGCAGGTGCCGCCGACCAGCACGATCTGGGTCACCTCGTACCCGGCCACGGCACGCGCCACGATGCCCGCCTGCCGTTCGAAGACGGGCACGGCCAGCGGGAGGTAGCGCTTCTGGAAGGCGGCGTCACGCTTGAGCAGCTCGGCCTCCTCGAACGACATGCCGAGCCCTCCGGCGAGCACGAGGCTCAGGTGGGTCCCGCCGCCGGGCTCGTCGTCGGTCGCGACCACGACGCCGCCGCGCACGACGGCGGTGCCCGTGGTGCCGCCACCGATGTCGACCACGGCGCCCTCGCGCAGCCGCAGGACGGCGTTGGCCGCGGTGGGCTCGTCGATGACGGCGACGCACTCGATGCCCGCCGACTCGAGCACGTAGCGGTGGGCGCGCGCGTCGGAGACGTCGACGCCGGGCGGCAGGGTCACCGCGGCGCACGCCAGCCGCCGCCCGGTCGCCTGCTCGAGGTCCTCGCGCAGACCGAGCACCACGGCCGACGCGCCCGCGAAGTCCCACACGACGCCGTCGCGCACCACGTCGGCGAACGTCGTCGCCGCGGCGAGCGGGACGCCCTCGGCGTCGGTCACGGTGATGACGGTGTAGGCGGTGCCGAGGTCGACGCCGACGCGGATGGGCACGTCGAGCGCGATCGGCTGCGGGAAGTCGATCGCCGCGCGGGCGCGTGCCATGAGGGCGTCGACACGCTCGTCGATCCCCTGCGCGGCACGCTCGCCGGTGGCCTCGCTCACGTGACACCCCCGCGCGCCAGGAGCAGCTGGACGAGGTAGCACGCCGAGGACAGGCGGTTGAGGCCCTGGCAGACCGAGGCGCCGTAGGGGTGGTGCGGGCTGGGGAAGACGCCCGCCGCGGTGACCTCGACCTCGCGCGACCGGGCGCGGGCCAGGTTGACGTGGTGCTGCAGCGGCGCCGACCGCTCGGTGAGCGTCATATGCGGCACGCCGACCTCGGTGACGGGGTCGTGGGTCGCCCGGTGGATCCGCTCGTCGTCCCACCCCGCCATGACCAGCTCACCCGCCGGACGCTCGTTGTACTCGGCGCTGAGCAGCTCGCGGCAGTAGGCGGCGAGCGTGGCGAGGTTGGCGCCGGCCTCCTGCTGCCCGGCGGCCAACGCCTCGGCAGCCGCGGCCAGGAGCTGGGCGCCGAGGGTGTCGAGCTGGCCGCGCAGCACGATGCGCGGATGTGTCTTGGCCACATAGTGGTTGTGGTTGAGCTGCGTCAGCCACGCGGGCTTGGCGGTCACGGCGCAGCCGCACTGCGTGCACAGCGGTGTCGCGTCCCGGTCCACCGGGAACGACGCGTCGGCGTCCCAGTCGGGTCGGGCGGGTGCGGCGGGCTGCGTGGCCTGGCCGCCCCCCTGCGGGGGCGTCGGCGTGGCGGGCGTCTGCCTGGTCATGTCGGCGGGCTCCTGCGTCAACTCGAGCTTCCACTGCGCGACGAAGTCGGCCGCGGCCGGCGTCAGCCGCACGCCCGGCGGCACGGCCACCACCGCCCCGGCAACGGGCCGGCGCAGGCGGTCGCGCAGGTCAGCCTCGGTGAGGATCACCCCGCCTGCCCCTCCCAGTCGGCCGGGAAGGTCACGTAGACGAACTTCGCCCATCCCGGCGTGCCGAACGTGATGCGCGAGCCCTTGGGCACGTACAGCACGTCGCCCGGGCGTCCGACGCGCTCGCCGTCGCTCGTGCCGATGCGCAGCTCGCCCTCGAGCACGACCTGGACCTCGTCGTAGGTCAACGTCCAGGGAAACGAGCCCTTGGTCAGCGTCATGTAGCCGGCCGCCATGGGCGCGCCATGGGCGGACGTCACGACGTCGACGGTGCGCACGTCCTGGCCGGGCTCGGGGCCCGGGTGCCCGAACGGCGCCAGCGGCGCGTCACACGCGCGGGCCAGGACGACCGGGCGTGCGGGCGTGGGAGCGGGCGGCGGGGCGGACGTGGGCGCGACCGCGCCCAGCACCGACGCGACGATCGCCCGCACGCGGGCCTCGACGCCGTCGGCGCACTGCCCGGCGAGTCCGGGCGTCGGGGCGCCAGGTCCCGCCGTCGACGACGGCCCGGGTCCCGGCGTTGGCTGGACCGGCGTGTGGACCGGCGTGGCGGGCGCCTGCGGCGAGGTCTGCCCCGCCGCAGGCGTGTCGTCCACCAGGGTGACGCGCAGGTCACGGGCCACCTCGCGTGCGAGGGGCGTGACCACCGCCCGAGCGGGCAGCACGAGCCGCCCGCCCTCGCCGGCCGCACGGACGTCAGCGGCACTGACTGCGATGCGACCCATCACCAGTCACCCCCTACTGGGCCTGCGGGAGAATTTGCTCGACGTCGGTGTGCGGCCGCGGGATCACGTGGACCGAGATGAGCTCGCCCACGCGTCCTGCCGCGGCGGCGCCGGCGTCGGTCGCGGCCTTGACCGCCCCGACGTCGCCGCGCACCATCACCGTCACGTAGGCGGCGCCGATCTGCTCCTTGCCGATGAGTTTGACGTTGGCGGCCTTGACCATGGCGTCGGCGGCCTCCACGGCGCCGATCAGTCCCCGGGTCTCGACCATGCCGAGCGCGATCATCTGTACGTCAGCCATGAGAGTGCTCCTTGCTGTGCGGGATGTGGTGATGCTGGTGGACGCCGGCCGGGCGGCCGGGGGTTGTTGCGGCTCCGAGGGCCGTGGCGGGGCCTTCGCCCGCGCCGTCGTGGGTTTCGTGGCGGCCTTGGAGTCCTTGCGGGCGCCCGGCGCCCTCTTGCGCGCCGGACGGGGTGAGGCGGCCTGCGGTGATGCCGCTGGGGGCAACGCGGGCGTCGCGCGCGCCGCGGGCAGCAGGCCCGCGGCCTCGGCTGCGGGCGATGGCGCCGTCGGCGGGACCTCGGGCGGCGGGACGCTGGGAGTGTCGTCAGCCACGGCTCACCCCTCCCCCGAGCTGCTCCAGGACGCGGCGCACCATGCGCTCGATGGCCGCCGCGTCGGCGTCGGCCTCGGGCGGCGCCACGGCGCGCGGGGCTCCGCCGCCCGCGACCCGCGCCCCGGGCGGCGGGTCGGCTCGGTGGTAGGCGATGCGCTTGACGTTGAGCAGGTGCCGCACCGAGACGTTGTCGGAGACGGTCGCCCCGCCCAGGCCGCCGGGCGCCAGCGTCAGGGACGGGTCAAGGCCCGTGGTGGCGCCGATGCCGCCGAGCGACCCCCAGGTGTTGACCAGGATGCGGAAGGCTGGCTTCTCGACGCCGAAGGCGAGGATCACCTCCTCGTCGCTGGCGTGGACGACGATCGAGTGCCCGTCGCCGCCGAACCGCAGCAGCTCGATCGAGCGCTCGCACCCGGCCCGCCAGCCGTCGGCGACCATGAAGCCGAGCACCGTGGTGAGCTTCTCGCGCGAGAGCGGGTGCGCGGCCCCGACGCCGTCGAGGTCCGCGACCAGCACGCGCGCGTCGGCCGGCACCGCGATCCCGGCCCGCTCCCCCAGGTGCTGCGGGGTGCGTCCGACGTAGTCGGCGACCATGAGCCCACCGGGGCGGAACATCATCGCCGCGAGCCGGTTGGCCTCGTCGCGCGTGAGCCAGTGCGCGCCGTTGGCCCGCATGGCCTCGCGCAGCCGGTCGGCGATCGGGGCGTCGGCGACGACCACCTGCTCGGTCGCGCAGATCGTCGAGCAGTCGAACGCCTTCGACTCGACGATCATGCGCGCGGCCTGCTCGACGTCGGCGCTGCGGTCGACGTAGGCGGGCACGTTGCCGGGGCCCACGCCGATCGCGGGCTTGCCGCACGAGTGCGCGGCGCGCACCATGCCGGGTCCGCCCGTGGCGAGCACCAGCGACGTGAGCCGGTGGCTCATGAGCGCGTGGGTGCCCTCGACCGTCACCTCGGTCAGGCAGGACACCAGCCCGGGAGGCATCCCGGCGCGCTCACCCGCCTCGGCCACGACCCGCACGGCCTCGGCGGTCGAGCGACGCGCCGAGGGGTGCGGCGCCACGACGACGCCGTTGCGGGCCTTGACGGCGATGAGCGCCTTGAAGATGGCGGTTGACGTGGGGTTGGTCGACGGCGCGAGCGCCGCGACCACTCCCACCGGCCAGCCGATCTCCACGATGCCACGCGCCTCGTCGCGGCCGATGACGCCGCAGGTGCGCACGTCGCGGATCGACTCCCAGACGCTGGAGGCCGCGAACTCGTTCTTGATCCGCTTGTGCGCGGGGTCACCGAACCCGGTCTCCTCGTGGGCCATGCGGCCCAGCGGTCCCGCCTCGCGCATCGCGGCCGCGACCATCGCCTCGCAGACGCGGTCGACCTCCTCTTGCGAGGCGAACTGGAACGAGCGCATCGCCTCGTGCGCGGCCACGACCTTGTCACGGGCGTGCTGGATCGCGACGAGGTCGGCGTCGAACCGGCCGGTCTCCGCCTCGGACGTCACGCCCGCGGTCGTGCTCTGAGTCGTGCTCACCGGTGTGGTCACCTCCTGGCGCGTGTCGTGTGGTCCGGGTCAGTACTTGCGGGGCGAGGCCGCGACGTCGAGCACCGCGTCCTGGAACGCGGCGCACGCCGCACGGCACGCGCTCTGCGAGCCGGTCAGCAGGCCGCCCGCGAAGTTGGTCTCCGACGGCGGCTCGTAGAAGACCTTCATCTCGACCTCGGCGGCCTTGATCGCCGCGTCGAGTCCGTACGTCGCCTCGAGCGGCGGCGCGATGAGGTAGGCCAGCGACTGCCCGCGCGCGATGCCCGCGCCCTGCGACAGGTACGAGCCGGTCGAGCTGATCAGGTGCGGGAAGAAGGTCAGGTCACCGGCCTCATTCGCCGAGTAGAACCACGCCTCCTCCTCGCAATAGGCGATGCAGGCGTCCATTCCGGCGCGCACCTCGGCCGGGTCGGGGCCGGCGAGGATGCCGATGATCTCGCCGGACAGGGGGCCCGATGGGTAGCCCGAGCCCGCGTAGAAGCTCTTGGCGTACACGACGTCGACCTCGGCGAACTTGGTGGCCTCGTCGAGCGAGACGTACAGCGAGTCGTCGATGTCGCACGTGATCAGGCCGATCGACCGCTGCGCGTCGCTGAGCCCGAGTTTGGCCGCGTAGCCGCGGTCGACGTTCGGGATCATCCGCGTGGCGAGGATGGTGGGCTTGACTGGTTCGAGGATGGGCATGGCCGTTGGCTCCTTCGTCTCACTGCGCGCCGATGGCGTCGCGCAACCGGACGCCGCTGGCCGAGTGCTGGATCATCTTCTTGACGAACTCCACGACGTAGGCGCCCGCCTCGAGCGGGTTCGTCCCCCCGTGGGTGGTGATCATGCAGATCAGGTCGCGGTCGGCGTCCGACTTGCCGGGCTGCGGGTCGAAGCCCATGTAGGCGCTCATCGCGTCGGCGATCCCCAGGCCGGGGCGCTCGCCGATGAGCAGCACCACGGCCTTGGCGCCGACGATCGCGTTGATGTCGTTCATGACCCCGACGCGCGCGTTCTCGATGAAGAACGGCGTCCCGAGGCTCAGTCCGGCCGCCTTGAGGCCCTGCTCGATGACCGGGTAGATGTCGGCGAGGTTGTTGGTGATGGCCGCCGCCGACAGCCCGTCGCCGACGCACAGCTGCACGTCGACGCCCTTGACGCAGCGCTCGGCGATCGTCGCCTTGGACTCCTCCGACAGCCGCCGCCCCAGGTCGGGCCGCAGCAGGTACTCCTCACGGTCGGCCACCTGCGTGGTCACCGTGAACAGCCCCAGCGCGTCCTTGGTCGACTCCTCCACGACGCCGTAGATGGCGTCCTGGGTGACCGCGTGGTCGGCCTGGAACAACAGCAGCGACGCCGTGCGCGGGCGCGCGCCGGTGCGCCCGACGCCCAGCCGCGCCGTCGTGGCCGCGCACAGGTTGCGCAGGCCGTCCGGGTCGTGGGGGTGGGCGACCCCGAGCGTGCGGCGCGCGGGCTCCAGGGTGGGGTCGGGCAGGTCGATGACGAGCCCGCCGTCGTCGCCGGCCACCGCGCGCGGCCCGGGCGTGGGCACGCCCAGCGGCAGGCCCTCACGCACGAGCTCGGCGATGACCTTGGCCACGATCTGCTCGATGTCCGCCGGGCTCTGAGCCCGCGTGATCTCCTCGGTCATGGGTTCACCTCTGCAGGAAGAAGGAGGGGTCGCCGGCCAGGTCGGTCAGGGCCCCGTCACGCCACAGCCCGAGGTCCTGCATCCAGGCCTCGAACTCGGGCAGCGGGCGCAGGCCCAGGGCCTGGCGCAGGGCGGGGGCGTCGTGGTAGCTCGTGGACTGGTACGAGAGCATCGCGTCGTCGCCCATCGGGACGCCCATGATGTAGTTGCCGCCGGCGGCGGCGAGCAGCACGGCCAGGTTCTCCAGGTCGTTCTGGTTGGCTTTGGCGTGGTTGGTGTAGCAGACGTCGCAGCCCATCGAGATGCCCGTCAGCTTGCCCATGAAGTGGTCCTCGAGGCCGGCCCGGGTGATCTGCACGGCGTCGTAGAGGTACTCGGGGCCGATGAACCCCACGACCGTGTTGACCTGGAACGGGTGCCACCGCTTGGCCATCGAGTAGATGCGCGCCTCCAGCACGAGCTGGTCGGCGCCGTGGTGGGCGTCGGCCGACAGCGCCGAGCCCTGGCCCGTCTCGAAGTACATGTAGTCGGGGCCCTCGGTCCAGCAGTACTTCGCGGCGAGCTCGGCGGCCTCGTCGATGAGCGCGACCGAGACGCCGAAGGACTCCATCGCCTTCTGCGAGCCCGCGATCGACTGGAACACCAGGCCCACGGGGCTGCCTCGCCGCAGGCACTCCATCTGGGTGCTCACGTGCGCCAGTACGCAGTTCTGCGTCGGGATCTGCCAGCGGTCGATGACGTCCTTGGTCATGTCGAGCAGCCGGGAGACCGAGCCCACCGAGTCGTCGGCCGGGTTGATGCCGATGACCGAGTCGCCCGACCCGTAGGACAGCCCCTCGTACAGCGTCGCGCGGATGCCCTCGACCGAGTCGGTCGGGTGGTTGGGCTGGTTGCGCGAGCCGAGTGTGCCGGGCAGCCCGATGGTGTTCTGGCAGTGGCGCACCACGTGGATCTTCTTGCCCGCGAGGATGAGGTCGAGGTTGCTCATCAGCTTGGTGACGGCCGCGACCATCTCCCCCGTCAGGCCGTTGGAGACCCTCCGGATCATGTCCGAGTCGGTCGAGTTGGCCAGGATCCACTCGCGCAGGTCCCCGACCGTCCAGCCCTTGATCTCCCGGTAGACGGTCTCGTTGACGCCCTCATCGATGACTCTCGAGACCTCGTCCTCCTCGACGGACACCACCGGGTTCTCGCGCAGCACGCTCAGCGGTACCTCTGCCAGCACGAACCGGGCCGCGACGCGCTCGGCCTGGCTGCGCGCCGCGATGCCTGCCTGCTGGTCACCGGATTTCGGCTCGTTCGCCTTGGCCAGGAGCTCCTTGACCGAGCCGAACTCGTAGGTCGTGCCGAACAGCTTGGTGCGCAGGATCATCGGGCCACCTCCTTCGATCTGTCGGTCATGAGTCGGGTCATTGGTAGAAGACGAGCGTCTTGACGGACACGGGCACTGCCCGCCCGTCGAACAACGGCTCGCCGATGTCGATGAAGTCGCCCTCGTCGAGGCCGATCTGGTCGACGACGACGAGGGGCAGGTCGGGCAGGCGCCCCTTGAGGGTCTGACCGATGACCTGCGCGTAGTCCGCCTCGGTGACCAGCACCAGGGGTCGGGACGGCGGCAGGTAGTCGCCGGCGAACGCGGCCAGGCCCTCGGCCAGGCCGACGACCTGCCGGTAGGCCATGCGCTCGGGCAGGTCGAGCACGAGCGCGAAGGTGCCGCGCTCGGCCTCCAGGTCCCAGCGCCGCACGGCCCCGGCGACGGCGGTGCGCACGTCGTCGGGCTCGACGGCGCCGTCGAGCAGCGCCCCGAAGCGCGGCTCGACCACCGGAAGGTTCCGCAGCGGCAGGTAGGCGGCGTCTGTCCAGATGGTCGAGCCCGACAGCGTGACCTGTTGGTTGGAGGCGCCCAGCACCGTGGCCCGCAGCGTCTGCTGCGGGCGCTCGACGCGCAGCGTGGCCCACCGCGGGCTCTCGCGCAGCGAGCGCGCCAGCAGCGGCCCGACGTCACCGAAGCGCGCGACCTGGGCGAGCGTCTCGCACGGCTCGTCGGCGTAGTACAGGTGCCCGACGCCACCCGAGACGAAGCACGCGGACACCTGCTCCTCGACCCGCAGTGGTGGGGTGAGCGCGACCAACTCGGTCAGCGGCGTCGTCGCGCCCAACACGAGGTCGACGACGACGTCGGCCATCGCGTCGGTGAGCCGGCGCAGCGCCGCCACCTCGACGCGCCGGCCGACGACCAGGTCGTCGAGGCCGAGTGCTTCGACCAGTTGCGCGCCCGCGGGTTTGAGGTGGGTCAGCACGCCCGTGTCGGGGTCGACCATCGCCTGGCGCCCACCCACCATGGCCGCGGCCGACGCGATGTGCTTGCCCGAGCGGAACACCGCGGCGTTGGAGCTGCCGCCGCCGATGTCGACGTTGACGACGGTCGCGTAGTGCCCGCTCGACCACTCGCACGCCCCCGAGCCGCGCCCCGCGATCTGCGCCTCCAGGGCAGGGCCCGCGACGGTGACGACGAACTCGCCCGCCAGGTCCGACAGGCCGTTGAGGATCGCCTCGGCGTTGCGGGTGCGCGCCGTCTCGCCCGTCACGATGACGGCGCCGCTCTCGACCTGCGAGGCGTCGATCCCGGCGAGCTCGTACTCGCGGTGGACCATCGCGAGCACCCCGGCGACGTCGACGCGGTCGGGGGCGGCCAGGGGCGTCAGGTGCGGCTGGGACTGGTAGAGCACGGCGCGGTCGTCGACCCCGAGGCGCGGCACCAGCCCGCCGCGCGCCTGGTTGCTCACGGTCAGACGCGAGACGACGAACTGGCTCGTCGTCGTGCCGATGTCGATTCCCACGCTCAGCACCTGCCGCGTCTCAGCCACGTCGCCGCCCTCAGCTCTTCCTGAAGGTCACGTCACCGGCGACCTCGAGCGAGTCGAGGATCGCCATGATGACGGCGTCGATGGGCGCGTCCTGGGTCGGGCCGGTCTGGCGGCCCGCGCTGCCGCGCGCCACCAGCACCAGCTCGCCCTGGCCCGCGCCGACGGCGTCGACCGCCACGAACGGCTCGCCGACCAGTTCGTCGGCGGGCGTCGCGCTGCGCACCACGAGGAGCTTGACCCCACGCAGCGAGTCCGCCTTGATCGTGGCGACCGCCGACCCGACGACGCGGGCGATGAGCATCTCAGGCCGCCTCTCCCGCGGCGCCGGCGGGCAGGTCGGAGCTGACCTCGTCCGAGTAGGCGGGCATCGACCGGCCGAAGATGAGCAGCGCGACCACGATCGCCGTGATGCCCGCGACAAGCTTGCCCGCGATGACCGGGAAGATCAGGTCGCGCGAGGCGCCTGCGACGAATCCGAGGTGGTCGCCGAACGCGAAGGCCGCGGAGACGGCGAAGGCGGCGTTGACCACCTTTCCGCGCGGGTCCATGTCCTTCATGATCTGGAACATCGGGATGTTGTTCGCGAGCGTCGCGATGAGGCCGCCCGCCGCGGTGTCGTTGACGCCGATGAGCGTGCCGGCCTTGGTCAGCGGCTTGGACGCGAACCGGATGATGAGGTGCACGGCCGGGAACGCGCCGAGCAACATCATGGCGATCGAGCCGACGACGGCGATGCCCTCGGACGGCGGGATGAGCTCCCAGCCCGCAGGCATGATCGCGGTGCCCGTGAGCTCCTCGAAGACGCCCACGACCAGGCCGATCGAGATGAGGCCGACCAGGCCCTTGCCGAAGACCTCGAAGCCGCGCGTCATCTTGTTGGGGATGAACCACAGGCCCAGCGCGATGAGGATCGCGACCACGATGATCGGGACGAGGTTGGGCAGCACCATCGACAGCGGGAAGCCCGCCACCAGACCGCCGACCAGCACACCCAGCGGGATGGTGACCATGCCGGCGAGGATGCCCTTGGCCAGGTAGCCGCGGTCCTTCTTGTCGATGATCGACAGGGCGACCGGGATCGAGAAGACGATGGTGGGGCCCATCATCGAGCCCAGGATCAGGCCCGAGAGCTGCGCCGCCATCGACGGAACCCCGTCGACGCCTGGCGCCATCTCCATCGCTAACGGCCAACCGCCCATGTCGCACGCGAGCAGCGTCCCGGCGAACATGGCCGGGTCCGCTCCGACGAGCGAGTAGATTGGCGTGATCACGGGGTCGAGCACCTTGGCCAAGACCGGCGACAGCGACATGACGCCGACCATCGCCAGGGCGAGGGGCCCCATCGCGTTGAACCCCTCCTCGAACTGCTGGCCCAGCCCGAACCGGCTGCCGAAGGCACGGTCCAGGCCACCCAGGACCATGCAGATCATGAGGATCCAGACGATCACTTCGTTGATGTCCACAGTCACTTCCTTGTCACCCGTCGGACCGGGCCTCGTCGCCCGACCGCAGGTCGGGCGCCCGGGGATGGGCGCCTCGCCAGCGGCTTTCCTGCCAGGCTAGGAACGGCGCGCCGCGCGCCGCCGGGTAGATCTGGACCAGTAATCGTTCGATCCGCAGGACCAGTTGTCACAGAGCGCAGACGTGAGCGCGGCGGCGACGGCCGCGGGCTACCGTTGCCCCCGTCGGGGCGGGGGAATCCGGTGCGAATCCGGAGCTGACCCGCAACCGTGAGGCGCGTGCGCGCCGAGCCGGACCGCCCTCCCCGCACCGCATCGAGCACCACACCCGTCGCGGACTGCGGGTGGGTCACCCCGCCGTCGGCGGTGCCCACGCCTGGTCGCGCCCGTCTCCAGGAGGCACCATGAGACCGACACGCCCCGCCCCCACCCCGGGCTCCCGTCGCGCGCTGAGCGCCCTCGCCGCCGCGTGCGGCGCTCTGCTCCTGCTGGGCGCGTGCTCCAGCTCGCCGTCGTCCGACGGCGGATCCTCGCCCGAGCCCACCGACGCCGCGACGGGCGCCGAGGTCGTCGACGTGGCCGGCTGCACGACGGCGGGCGACGTCTGGCTCGTCGTGGGCGCCGAGGATGGGACCGTGCTGGCCGACGAGTGCGTCGGAACCCCGCAGACCGGGACCGCCGCGCTCGAGGCCGCCGGGCTCGAGATCGCACGCGACGCGAACGGCCTGATCTGTGCGATTGGCGGCGAGCCAGCTGCGTGCCCCACGACGTTCGACGGCCGCTTCTGGCAGTACTACAGCGCCGTCCCGGACGGGCAGTGGCAGTTCGCCACGACCGGGTCCGACGACGCCGTGCCCGCCCCCGGCTCGATCGAGGGCTGGTGCTACGGCGACGTGTGCGCCCCGCCCAAGATCGCCGGCGTGACCGAGCCGGACCCCGTGGGCTGAGCGATGGCCCGTGCCCCCCGGGGGCGCGAGGCGCACCCAGGCGCCTGGTGGGTGTGGGCCCTGGGCGCGGCCGCGGCCGTCTCCCTGACCACCCACGCGCTGCTGTCCGTCCTGGTGGCGGCCGTCGCGGGCGCCGTCGCGCTGCGCCGGCGCCCGGCCGACGGCGCCCGCCGCACGTGGTGGCTGTACGCCGGGCTCGGCGCGGCGATCGTCGTGGTGCGGGTCGTGTTCCAGGCGCTGCTCGGCGTCAACCGCTCGGGCGCCGTCCTGTTCACGCTCCCCCGCGTCCCCCTGCCCGACTGGGCGGCGGGCATCCGGCTCGGCGGCCCCGTGACCACCGACGGCCTGGCGCTGGCCCTCGGCGACGGCGCGCGCCTGGCCGCGATCGTCATGTGCGTCGGCGCCGCGGCCGTGCTGGCCAGCCCGCGGCGGGCGCTGCGCACGGTGCCCGCCGCGCTCGGCGAGGTCACCACCGCGCTGGCGATCGCGCTCACCGTGGCCCCGCAGCTGCTCGACTCCGCGGCCCGCGTGCGCCGCGCCCGGCGCCTGCGCGGCGGACCGCCCGGGCGCCTGCGCCTGATGCGCACGGTGGTGCTGCCCGTGTTCGGCGACGCCGTCGACCGGTCGGTGTCGATCGCCGCGGCGATGGAGGCGCGCGGCTACGGCGCCACGCTCGACGCCCGGCGCGTGCCGCCTGCGACGACCGCGCTGACGGCGACCGCGCTGGCCTTGCTCGGGTTCGGGGCGTTCGCCGTGCTCGGCCTGCCCGGCGCGGGCGCCACCGGGACGGCGTGCCTGGTCGCCGGGACGGCCTGCGCGGCCGGCGCCGTGACCCTCGCGCGCCGGCGCCTGGCCGTCACGCGCTACCGCCCCACCGAGTGGACGCGCGTCGAGTGGGCGTTGGCCGCCACCGGGGCCGCCACGTTCGCCGTCGCGGCGTGGGCGCTCGCGACCGCCACGTCGGTCATGCGCCCGACGACTCCCCCGTGGCCTGCGCCTACGCTGGCCATGCTCGCCGTCCCGGCGCTGGCCGCGAGCGCCCTGCTGTGGACGCCCGCGCCCGCCCCGGAGGCCACGCGATGATCAGGTTCGACGACGTCACGATCACCCCCGCGGGGTCGCGCCGCGCCGTGCTGAGCCACGTCGGCCTCGAGGTCGCCGAGGGCGACCTGTGCCTTGTCGTCGGGCGCACCGGCAGCGGCAAGTCCACGCTGTTGGGCGCGGTCAACGGACTGGTGCCCCATTTCACGGGCGCGACGATGAGCGGCACGGTCACCGTGGCGGGGCGCGCCACACGCGAGCATCCCCCGCGTCAGATGGCCCGCCTGGTCGGCTACGTCGGCCAGGACCCGCTGCGCGGGTTCGTCACCGACCGGGTCGAGGACGAGATCGCCTACGGCATGGAGCAGCTCGGCGTCGCCCCGACCGCGATGCGCAAGCGTGTGGAGGAGACGTGCGACCTGCTCGGCATCGGCGAGCTGCGCCGGGCGCCGCTCGCGACGCTCTCAGGCGGGCAGCAGCAGCGCGTCGCGATCGCGTCGGTGCTCGCCGCGCAGCCGCGCGTGCTGGTGCTCGACGAGCCGACGTCGGCGCTCGACCCGACGGCGGCGGGCGACGTGCTCGCGGCCATCACCTCTCTGGTGCACGACGTCGGGCTCACCGTGGTGCTCGCCGAGCACCGCGTCGAACGGGTCATGCAGGCCGCCGACCAGGTCGTGTGGCTTCCGGGCGACGGGTCCGCCGTCGTCGGGCCGGGCTCGCAGGTGCTCGCGCGCGCCGATGTGCGCCCGCCCCTGGCGGCGCTCGCGCGTGAGCTCGGCTGGCCGAGCGTGCCGCTCGACGTGCGCGAGGCGCGGCGCACGGTGCGCCGCGAGCACCCCGAGCTGGCGAAGGCCGTCGCATCCGTCGCGGCGGCGCCCGCCGGAGCGGGCCACGACGGCCCGGGGCCCGGCTGCGCGGAGCCCGCCGTCGTCGCCCGCGACCTGACCGTGCGGTACGGGGAGACCGCTGCGGTCGACGGCCTCGACCTGACGCTCGCGCCCGGGACCGTGACCGTGGTCATGGGGCGCAACGGCGCGGGCAAGTCCTCGCTGCTGTGGGCGCTGGCGGGGGCGACGACGTCGTCGGGCGCGCTCTCGGTCGCGGGCGCCGACCCGCGCCGGCTGCCCGCCGGCGCCGCCCGGCGCGTGGTGACGCTCGTGCCGCAGACGGCCTCCGACCTGCTCTACCTGCCCACGGTCGCGGCCGAGTGCGCGCAGGCCGACCGCGACAGCGCGGCGGCCCCGGGCAGCACCGCACGGCTGCTGGCCCGGCTCGAGGGCGCCGAACGGGGCGACGGCGAGCGCCGGCTGGGCGCGGACCCGAACGCCGACCCGGCCGACCTGTCCGAGGGCCAGCGCCTCGGACTCGTGCTGGCCGTGCAGCTCGTCTCGCGCCCCGCCGTCGTGCTGCTCGACGAGCCCACACGCGGGCTCGACTACGCGACCAAGGAGCGGCTCGCCGCCCTGGCGCGCGAGCTCGCGAGCGAGGGCGCCACGGTCGTGTGCGCGACGCACGACGTCGAGTTCGCCGCCGAGGTCGCCGACCGCGCGGTCATCCTCGCGGACGGCCAGGTCGTGGCCGACGGTCCCGCGCGCGAGATCTGCGCGGCGTCGCCCGCCTATGCCCCGCAGCTCGCGAAGGTGTTCTGGCCGCTGCCGTGGCTCACGCTCGACGACGTGCGCGCGGGCCTGCACACGCGGCCGCAGGCCGGCGGGCCCGAGCGCGACCCGGCCGCAGGCGGTCGGGCATGACGGCCCCGGCTCGGGCGCCGGCCCCGGCGTCGGCCAGTGGCCCCGACCCCGGCGGTCGCGCCGACCGCGCCCCGCGGGTGCGCGCCGTCCCGCTCGCCCCCCGAGCGCGGGTCACGCTCGTCGCCGCGGCCCTGATCGGGCTGCTCGCGTTCACCTGGCCGCTGCTGGTCGACCCGTCGTCGCTGGTCGGCGACGACCGCACCGGGGCGAGCGTGGCTCCCGTCGTCATGGGCGTCGTGCTGCTGGTCGTCGCCGGACTGGTGCTGGTCGAGCTGTCGGCGCGCGAGGTGCGCACCACGACGCTGGCGATGCTCGGTGTGCTCGCCGCCATCGGCTCCATCGTGCGCCCGCTGGGCGCGGGCGCGGGTGGGCTGGAGACGGTGTTCTTCCTCATCGTGCTCGGCGGGCGCGCGTTCGGCGCCGGGTTCGGCTACCTGCTGGGCGCCCTGACGATCTTCGCCTCCGCGCTCGTGACGGCCGGGGTGGGCCCGTGGATGCCGTACCAGATGGTCGCCGCCGCGTTCGTGGGCCTGGGCGCGGGGTTGCTGCCCCCGACTCGGGCGGGGTCGCGCGCCGAGGTCGCGCTCCTGGGCGCCTACGGCTTCGTGGCCTCGTTCGCCTACGGGTATCTGCTTGACCTGGCGTTCTGGCCCTTCGTGTTCGGCACCGGCTCCCAGGCCGGGTTCGACCCGGCCGCGGGGCCGTGGGCCAACCTGCGCACCTTCGCCGTCGTCAACACCGTCACCTCGCTCGGGTGGAACCTCGGGCGGGCGATCACGTGCGTCGTGCTCCTGACGGTGCTCGGCCCGGGGCTGCTGCACGTGCTGCGCCGCACCGCCCGGCGTGCGGTGTTCGCGGCGTAGCGCTCCCAGGAGGCTCACGCCTCAGGACGCTCGCGCCGCAGCCGCAGGCACCGCTGCCTCAGGTGCCGCCGACGTCGGCGCGACAGACTCAGGCGGCGCCGCGTCTCAGGCGCGCGGGATCGCGCGCAGCTCGGCGGGCGCGTACCACAACAGGTCACGGTCGGTGACGCGCTGGATGGCGTCGTCGAGCGCCGCGTCGGCGCCGGGCGCTTCGTCGGCCGCGGCGTCGAGCACGTCGGCGATGTCGAGGAAGGCGTCGGGCTCGTCGACGTGCAGCGCCACAACCTCGACCCCGGGCACGTCGTCGGTCACGCACACCTGGGACAGCGCGTTGGTGCGGGCGCGCGGCACCTGGACGACGTCGTCGGGCACCTCGACCGTGACCACGACGCGCAGCCGAACGCCGTCGGGCGACTCGGCGACACGCAGCAGCGAGTCGTGGGCCGCGGCGAGGAACGCCTGCCACTCCAGCCCCTCCTCGTCCTCGTCGGGGAAGGAGGTCTGAAGCCCGGCCGTGACCGCGTGGGCGAGGCGGCCCGGAACCGTCCACGTGGCGCCGACGTCAGTGACGTCGGCGGAGTCCAGGTCGTCGAGCGTGGCGGGCACGTAGAGGCGCATGTCCCGATTGTGCCCGAGCCGGGCGGCTCAGGCGGCTGCGGCGTCAGATGCCGCGCGCTGCTCGATCTCGGCGTTCATCGCGGTGAGCCGGTCGTCGTCCAGGTCGTACCGGCTGATGACGACCATGGCCACCACGAGCAGGGCCGCCGGGATGACCGAGACGAGCCACAAGATGCCCTGCGTGGCGGCGTGCGACTGCGTGCCGGCGTCGGAGCGGTAGCCCGTGATCGCCAGCACGACGCCGGGCACCACGCCGCCCAGGGCCATGCCCGCCTTGAAGAAGATGCCGGTCAGGGCGTTGACGATGCCCGAGATGCGTCGACCGGTGCGCCACTCGCCATAGGAGACGACCTCAGGGATGAGCGACCACATGTAGCCGGTGGCGACGATGACGCCCGTGGACCGCACGAACTGGGCCGCCATGACCAGGCCCACATGCTCGGCCGGGTTCGGGATGAGGTAGAGCATCGCCATGCCGGCGATCGCGATCGCAAGGAACCCGATGAACAGCGGCTTCTTGCCGACGCGGCGCTTGATGCGCGGCACCAGCGGCAGGAACACGAACGCGGGCAGCACGCCCAGCGCGTTGAACCACTGCACGGCGCCCTCGGCGCGCACGACGTCGTTCATGTAGTAGGCCGCGCCCGCGTTGCCGACGGACATCATCGCGAACGCCGTGATGAAGAAGAACGCGACCACGCGCAGCGGCTGGTTGCGGCGGAACTCGGTGGCCAGGTCGGAGACGCGGACCTGCTCGGCGGCGGCGTCGTCCATGACGACGCGCTCCTTGGTCTGCGTGAACGTGAAGACCAGCACCGCCAGGCCGACGGCGGCGTAGATCGCCATGGTGGTCAGCCATCCGCCCGCCGCGGCCGGGGTGTCCCAGTGCCCGTCGGCGGAGAAGAGGCGCACCAGCACCGGCACGCCGAACGCGACGGCGAGGCCGCCGATGTTCGCGAGGAACATGCGCGTGGTGGTCAGCACCGAGATCTCGTCGTTGTCACGCGTGAGCGAGGAGTTGAGGGCGCCGTAGGGCACGTTGAGCAGCGTGTAGAGCATCGACAGGCCGACGTAGGTGACATAGGCGTACACCAGCGAGCCCGACATCCCCGTCCAGAACACCAGGACGGCGAGCGCCGACAGCGGGATGCCCGCGATCACCAGGTAGCCGCGGTAGCGGCCCCACGGGGTCGAGTGCTTGTCGACCATCGCGCCGACGATCGGGTCCCACACCACGTCGATGAGTCGCACGGCCAGGAACATTGTCGCCGCGGCCGCCGCCGAGAGGCCAAAGACCTCGGTGTAGAAGAACAGCAGGTATGTCGAGACCGTGTTGTAGATGAGGTTCTGGGCCAGGTCGCCCGAGCCGAAGCCGATGCGCTGAGTCCAGGTCAGGCGGTAGAAGCCGTGCTCCTCACCAGGCTTTTCGAGCCTGAGAGCGCTCCCAGCGCCTTCAATGGTCGCGGTCATGGCTGTGCCCTCTCACCGTCGTCGGATCCGTCGCCCGGGCCGCGGAGTGGTCGCACGGTGCGCGCGGGCAACCTGTACAGGGTGCGCCCCCAAGCGGTCACGCGACAAATCGATGTGCGCCAGTGTGTCGAAGCCCACGCCGCCGCAGATCAGGTGGCCGCGCGCCGCAGTCGGTCGGCCACCTGGGCGATCGCCGCACGGGCGGGTGAGGCAGGGGCGTGCTCGGCGAGGCTGCGCCCCGCCAACAGCGCCCCGTCGGCGGCGCCCGGGTCGTCAGGGACCACGACGACGTCGTCGAGCCCCGCGTAGCGTGCCATGGCCTCGCGCACCGCGGCCTCGGGTCGCGGCCCGACGGACGACGCCCGCGCGCGGTTGACCACGACGACGCTGGGCGCGGCCACCGCGATCGGCGCCTCGCGCAGATCCTCCAGCGCGCGCACCAACCGCCCGATCCCCACCGGGTCGGCGCAACCCACGACCACCACATGGTCGGCCGCGGCGAGCGAGGCCAGCGCGGCGGCGTTGCGTTGCGGCGCGTGCGTGTCGTACATCAGCAGCTCGTCGGCCTCGATCGGTGCGCCGGTGTCGACCACGGTCCACACCGCGATCCGCCGGGCCTGCTCGAACACGACCTCCAACCCGGAGGCCGGGACCTCGGGCCAGCGCGCGGCCCGCGTGAGCCCCGTCAGGGCCCGCAGGCCCGGCGCGACCACGGGGCACTGGCGGGCCAGAGCGGCGGCGTCGAGCGAGCCCTGGCCCGCGGCGCGGCACGCGGCGGCCAGTCCGGGAGCGTCGTCGAGCAGCCCCAGCCGCATGGCGAGCGACGAGCCGTAGGTGTCGGCGTCGACCAGCAACACGTCGCCGGCGACGGGCGCTGGCGCCGGACGCGCGTGGCGGCCCGTCCCCGCACGCCGTCCTGCGCGGGCGCCCGAGCCCGCCAGACCGGCCAGGTGCGCCGCGAGCTCGAGCGCGACGGTGGTGCGCCCCGGCGCGCCGACTGGTCCCCACACGGTCACGACCTGACCCGAGGGCTCCCCCGCGGCGGCCGCCTCGTCGGGCGACGGGGCGCCGCGCACCGCGGGCGCGCCGGCGGGCCCCTCGGACGCGGGCTCGACGGCGCTCGCCGCCTCGCCCACCGCCGCGACCAGCTCGCTTGCCGCCGGTCCGGACGCGACGTCGAGCACGACGTCGACGCCCATCGCGCGCAGGCGCCCCGCCACCTGTCCGTCGTCGAGCCCGACGACGCGCACCCCCGCGGCGTGCAGCCGGGTGACCGTCTCTCGGTCGAGGCCGGGAAGGTCCCCGGAGACGATCGCGACGCACCCCGCTCCCGCCGCGGCGGCCGCGAGCAGCTCGACGACGTCGCCGCACCGGCGTGTGACCCTCGCCCCCGAGTCCGGGGCTCCGAGCGCGACGACGACCTGCGTCTCGGCCGCGCCGCGCACAGCCGCCAGGACGGTGACCGGAGTGGGCATCAGGCCCCCGACCCGGCGACGGGCACGACCCCGACCGTTCCGTCGGCGGCGAGCGCGGCGAGCAGATCGGCGAGGTCGGCGGACGGCACCAGCACGTGCAGCGTCGTGGAGGACCCGACCACGAGCCGCGTCCCGGCGTCGTCGACCTTCTCGACCAGCACCCCCTCGACGACGGCGCGCGGCTGCGGCGCCGCGGCCGTCGCGCCTGGGCCCTCGTCGGGCACGAACCAGACGTCGACGGCCGCGCCCTTGCGCACGCGCGGCGACAGCGCGCCCGAGACGGGGACCGCGACCGAGCGCAGGTCGAGGCTCGCGGCGTCGCCGAGCGCGGAGCGCGCCACGAGCTCGCCCTCACCCACGGCGCGCGTCACGACCAGTCCCGCAGGCGGCGGCTCGTCGGCCGGCAGGTACCGCCCGACGCCGTCGGCCAGCCGCACGTCGACCGCACGCACCGTCTCGGCGGTCACCGGGTCGCCCGGCGTGAGCGCTCCGGCGGCCGCCCAGACGGGGACGGTGCGTGACGCCGAGGACACCGCCCACGAGCCGAGCGCGACCGCCAGGGCCACGAGCACGACGCCGGTGACCAGCCGAGGGTCGCGCCAGGACGGGCGTCGCAGGCGGGGCGCCAGCGGCGCGGAGAGGCTCTGGTCGCTCATGCGCGTCCTTTCGTCGTGGTGCCGGGTCGGCAGCGAACATCATCAGCGGTCTACCGCCACACAACGAAGCCACCTGTGGATAAACGACATCTCCTGCCTGGCTCCGCTGTGCGAGACTGACGCCATGGCCGCTCGCTTCCTGTCCCTCGCCGACGTCGAGGAGATGCTCGCGATCTCGACCCGCCAGGCGTACGCGCTCGTGCGCAGCGGAGAGCTGCCGGCGATCCAGATCGGCGGACGCGGAGTCTGGCGGGTCGAGGCGAGCGAGCTCGAGGCCTACATCGCGCGCCAGTACGCGCGCACCCGCGAGCGCATCGACTCCGGACAGCTGTGAGCCCTACGCCTGGCTGACGCACCGCAGGGCCGCGAACGGCACGGTCCGCACGCAGGTGGGCGCCCGGTCGGACTCCTCCAGGTCGAGATGGTCCTGTCCGACGCGCGCGAGGCGACCGACCGCCTGCCCCGCGCTCGTCCGCACCAAGACGCGAGCGCGGTCACGCTGCAGCTCGCGCAGCACGACGCCCAACCCGAGGGCGTCAGTACGCGCCGTCGACGGGACACAGCGCCTGGTCAGGCCCGTGATCGCGCCGACGGCGGCCAACGGCACCAGGTGCTCGGTCCGCCCGCGGGCGCCGTGTCCCTCGATCAGGACCCATGCCGCGGCGACCTGGCGGACCACGCCCCGCACACCGTCGCCGTCGCCCAGGTCGACGGCCACGCGCGCGCCGACGACGGCGCGCAGCCGGTCCGCGAGCGCGATCTGCGCGTGCTCGGCGCGCGTGAGCTCGGCGACCTGACCGTCGCGCACGGCTTGCTCGTGCGCGACGAGCTGCGCCTCGAGGTCGGCGAAGAGCAGGTCCCAGCGTTGGGCTCCCGCTGCGGTCATCACCCCTCCTTGTGACACCCACCGGATCGGCCTGACGCGGCCGGTGGCGCCCTGCGGCGCCGCGGCACAGCGTGCCACGGATCGCCCTGACACCCGTGAGTCCCGTTGCGACACGACTCTGGACAGCCGCCGCGAGGCGTGCTTCCCTTCCGGCAGCCATCGTCGCCAAACGACGTCAAACGTCACCACAAGGAGCCGCTATGAGGCCGCGAAGCCGCCCGATCACTGTCGGACCGCTCTTCTCACTCGCGGCCGGACTCGGCGCGGCAGTGGCAGCGCTCGTCTCGCGCGCTGTCGCGATCTGGCCGCAGGCCCATTCGCCCGCGGCACGAGTCGAAGACTGGGTCGAACTCGGCGTCCTCGCCGCCGCGGCGATTGCGGCCACCTGGGTGGGGGTCAGCGCGCTGCTCGGACTCGCCGTCGTCGTTTGCTCGCGCGCCGGAGCGCGCTGGCATGCGGGTGAGGCCGTGGTGCGTTGCATGGCGCCCGGCGTCGTGCGGCGGCTCGTGCGGGTCGGCGCGGGCGTCGGCGTCGGCGCCTCGCTCGCGCTCACGCCCGCGGCGGCGTTCGCCGCGACCGCGCCGCCCGATCCGATCGCCGCCGTCGCGCAGGGTGACGCCATCCATGAGGGAGGCGTCGACGAGGGCGCCCGCTTCCCTGATGGCGCCGGCCCGAGCGCGCTCGGCGCAGGCGGCGCGGGGCGCGACTCCGGCGCCGGGGCGATCCTCACTGTCGGCGCGAACGCCAGTGGCGGGCTCGACCTCGCCTGGCGGTCCACCGCGGCGCTGTCGCCCACGGTGGCCCAGTCCCCCACCGCAGACCGCTCCGCAGCCTCGGACCTCACCCCCTCAGCGGGCCCGTCCCCCGCGGCGAACCCCGCCCCGGCCTCCGCGGGCGCGGCCACGCCGGGGAGTTCTGGGACCCCCGCCGGTTCAGCGACGACGCCGTCCGCCTCCGCCGCGGCCAGCACGCAGGCGCCCACGTCGGCCCCGACGCCGTCGCACGCCTCCACAGGCGCCGGGACGTCCGGGTCCGCGACGGCAGATGCGGCCACTGCGGGGGCATCGCGAACCCCCCAGACCCCGGGCACGTCGGCGCCGACGGAGGAGATCTCGCCTGTCATCGTCACACCGGCGCCGACCTCGCGTGGCGCCGAGACCGTCGTCGTGGCGCGCGGCGACACGCTCTGGGACATCGCCGCGCGCGACCTCGGCGGCCGACCGACCGACGGCGAGATTCTCGCCGCCATGCTCGCCTGGCACCAGGCCAACCGCGCCGTCATCGGGGACGACCCCGACCTCATCCTGCCGGGCCAGATCCTCGTCCGGCCCACCTGACGCACGACCCCGACACCCTGGAGACACCGATGTCCACCACCGTCGAGCACCCCTCGCCCGCCGTCCCCCGCCTGACCGTGCGCGGACTTACTCCGCGTCCGGGTCTACCCCCTCGCGCCCCGACCCGTCCGCCGCGCGTGGCGCGGGTGCGGCTCGGCTCCGACCGGGTGCTGACCTCCGAGGCCGCCGAAGATCTCGCCTCGGCCCGACCCGTCGCCGAGCGGCCCGCACCGCCCCTGCCCGATCCGACGGCGATGTGCTGCTCCGTGGTCCGCGCGGCGGTCGAGGTGCTGCGCGGCGAGCGCGCGGCCGCGCAACTGGCCCGCTGGGTCTCCCCCGTGGTGCTCGACCAGCTCACCGAACGCGCACGCGTGCTGCGCGAGACGGCCCGCCAGTCCCCCGGAGGCCGGCCGGCACACGTGCGCCGCGTGCGGGTCGACCTGCGCGGAGAGTCCGCCGAGGCCGCGGTGATCGTCGAGGACAACGGACGCGTCCGCGCGGCGGCCGTGCGCCTGCAGGCCCACCGCGGCCAGTGGCGCGTCACCGTCCTCGAGCTCGCCTGAGCGCTCGCGGAGCCGACGGGTCGGCCGGGGTGGGTGGGGCGACGGACGCCGAAGCCCTGCGACCTGCGGTGACGCAAGACAGGTGAAAGGTCGTTGACGCCAGGCTGAGCGATCATCGCCCACCGCCGCAGCCGCCGGCCATGCGTCGAGCGTGGGAGCGCAGGGCAGGCAGCAGCCGTTCGCGCAACACACTGACTGACCCGTCCCAGTCGTCGACCTCGTCGAGCGCGTCGCTGAACAGGTCGGGCGCTCGGTCGGCCATGTGCGCGACGCGGCCCAGCAGCCATGCCTCCTCGACGCGGCCGCGTCGCTCTCGGGCAGCAAGCCCCAAAGGTACGACTCGACCGCCTCGCCGGTGTGCGGCCCGGTCCTCGCAGGAAGCGAGAGGGACAGGGGCGTGCAACCCGGCGTGCGTCCGAGGTCGGTGAACGTCAGGCGCAGGGCCCCGGCGCGCGTGCGCTCGACGTCTGCGACGTGCTCGCCCGCCAGCAGCACGGCGAGGCGACTGGCTCTCGTCATCGCGTCTCCAAATCGTCGCGGATGAGCAGGCTCGCGTCGAGGGCGTCCAGGACGCGCAGGATGACGCCTATCTCCATCCCGCGTGTCTTGCCCGCCTCCAGCGCGACGACGGTCTGGCGCGAGACGTCGGCCGAGGACGCCAGGGTCGCCTGAGTCAGCCCGCGCGCGAGCCGCAGGCTCTTGACGGATGAGCCCAGACGGGGCAGCGACCTCGCGTTGTACACCTCCATGATGTCAACGTACGCAGACACTCCTGCGATGTCTGTGTACGCCGACAGGCAGACCGTTGTAGCTCAACGAACCCGCTCGAAGCACACCACCGACGAGCCGCGCTTGAGCGCGGTGACGTGTTCGGAGTTCGCGCCGGTGCTCAGCCGCCGCAACGCCGGTGACGGGTTGGCGTCCACGACGGTCGCGAACGCCTCGAGCGTGGTCTCCGTCAACCCCGTCAACAGCACGTGGTCGGCGCCGACGAGATCGATGATGTCGGCGGCGTCGAGCACCTGGCGTGGGTTGTCGAACGCCCAGGTCACCCGGCCGCCCGGGCCGCGCGGGGCGCGCGGGGCGCGCAGGGCGCGCAGCTTCGTCAGCTCGCTGCGGACCCAGTCCGCCACCCCGAGTGGGGCGCCCGAGGTGGTCGCTGCGGCGTCCATGGCGGTCTGCAGGTGCGCGCCGTGGACCACGACCGTGCGCGGGTCGGCGCCCGACTCGGCGGCGCGTGCGAGCACCTGCCCGCGACCAGCGTCGGTGGCCAACAGCTCACCCGCCTGCTCGCGCACGGCGTTCTCCATCCGGGTCGTCTTGTCGGAGGCGACCAGGTCGATCGAGTCGGCGCCCGATGACACTGGCGAGTGGGCCAGCAGCGTCGCCAGCAGCCGCAGCATGACCCGTTCGTCGGCCCTCTCCGCGGCGAGCCGGCTGACGGTGGCCGCGTCGGCTACCTGTGCCGCCACGACGCTGGCCACCTCGCGGGCCACCTGGCCCGCTGCGCGGGCGACCTCTGCGGCGATCTTGTCCCCCAGCCCGGAGATCTCGCCGTGCAGGTCCGATGTCGCAGCGGCGGACTCACGCACCGCCTCTCGTGACGCGGCGGCCGCCTCCCGGGCGGCCACCCAGGTCAGGTCGGGCTCGGCGTGCTCGACGCTGGCCCCGTGCAGCGAGGCTGCGGCGAGCAGCGCCGCGGCCAAAGCCTGCGGGGCGACGGTGTCCTTGTTCGGCGTCTTGCGCGTGTCGAGCTCGCGCACCGCCAACGCCAGCGCCGGGTGCCCGGCGAGCAGCTCGACGGCCAGGTCCACCGGGATCTGCAGGCGCAGGCACGGTCGGTTTGTGGCTCCTCGCAGCGCCACCGACTGTGCGCGCGCCGCGTCCAGCAGCGCCCGGCTGGCCGTCTGAGCCGAGGTCTCGCTCGGCGGCGCCGGATTCGATCTCGAGGCCGCCGGCTCGGCGGGCGCGTCACCACCGGCGAGCCACGACCGGCCGGCGTCGGACGCCAGCCAGTCAGGCAGGTCCAGGACGTCGCCGTCGTCGTCGGCGACCATCTCGTAGGACGGCTGGTCTGCGATGTACCCCGCCCGCTGCGCGGGCGGGACCATGGCCAGCTGCTCGGTGTAGAGCGTCATGCCCCTTCAACGAACGTGCGCCGGTCGACCACCGCGCCCGTCCAAACCGTCGGGCGGTATCATGCAGATACCACGAAGGAGATCCCACGATGGCAATGACACTGCGGCTCACACCCGCCGAGGACGCCGCTCTTGAGCGCGCCGCCCAACGGCGGGGGATCAGCAAGCAGGAGGCGGCTCGTGACGCCGTGCGCCGGTACGCCGAGGACGACGAGCAGTTCGCCGCTCTCGTGGCCAAGGGCATCGACCGGTACAAGGACGCGCTCGACCGGCTGGCCCAGGGCGCATGACGGATGAGGTCCGCTACCTCGACCTGTTCCACCTGCTGACGCTCTCGGGTTCGCTCCTCGGCAACGAGCCCGAGGTGCGCGACCTGGGCATGCTCGAGTCCGCGCTCGCACGCCCCCGCGCCGCGATGCTCGGCGTCGAGGCGTACCCGAGCCTGCACCTCAAGGCGGCCGCGCTGCTGGACTCCGTGGTCAACAACCACGGACTGGTCGACGGGAACAAGCGCGCCGGCCTTGTCGCGGTGTTCGTGTTCTACGGCCTCAACGGCCTTGACTTCGACGCACCCCAGGACGAGATCTTCGACCTGATCATGTCCGTGGCCGATGGGTCGATGCGCGATGTGCCGTCCCTGGCGCACGCCCTCGAGTCCTGGTGCCGACCGCGCTGAGCATCCCGGGGGCAGCGCGTCTTCGCGCACCTCAAGCGCCGGGCTCGTCGTAGTCGTCGAAGTCCAGGGGGAACCCCTCGTCGTCGACGACCAGCGCCGGGCCGGACCTGGCGTGCACGCGGGGCGGGCGCACGGTGCGTATCCGTCCGGCAGCCTCGCGCGGCAGGTCTTCGGCGAGCCGGCGAACGCGCAGGGTGCGGTGGAGCATGTCGATGTCGTTACCTGCGGTGAGCTCGCTGCATGCCCGGAGATGCACTCCCCCCCTCGGGATGCCGCGCTGGCGGCGCCCGGCGGCTGCTCGCCATGCGCGCGCCAGTGTCCCTGGAATAGGACGTCCGGCACATGAGCGAGCGAATCAGACGTCCCGCCGGTTGACTGCGACGACGGCTCCGCCGACCAGAACGATGACCCACGCGAGCTCGACGATGATCGCGGCTCCTGCGCCGAGCGACTCTGAGCCGGTGCCGTACACGGTGGTGATGCCGGCTGCGGCCTCGCTGGGCATGAACTTGAGCACTGCCGGGCCCCAGCTGTCGGGGAGCAGGCCGGCCATCAGCCCGGGGACAAGCAGCAGCCCGGCGGCGACGGTCCCGATGCTGCCTGCCACGTTCCGCAGCAGCAGCCCGACCCCGAGGCCGATCAGTGCGACCACGGTCAGGTAGAGCACCATGCCCAGCAGGTCGCCCAGGACCCCGGGGTCACCGAGTGCGGGGGCAGGGTCGCCGTTCCCGGACAGGACGGCGGCGCCGATGAAGAACGCGCCGGCGACGGCGATCGCTGCGGTCACGACGCTCAGGCCGGTGAGCACGATGGCCTTGGCTGCCAGAGCCTTCCACCGCCTGGGGACGGCGGACATCGTCGCCGCGATCATCCGTGAGCCGTACTCGCGAGCGCCCGTGAGGCAGCCGAGGATGCCGATGACCAGGACGGTGATGGAGGCCCCGGACATGATCGTCGTGACCGCGTCGTCGGGGGTGTCGGCGCCTTGGACCGCGGCTGCGATGATGGCGAAGGCGATCATCAGCGCGATCACGGCACCGGCGAGGAACCAGGTGCTGGACAGGCTGCGTGCCTTGATCCACTCGAACCGGATGACCGTCGCCATGGTCTGCCGGTACGGCACGGTCCGCGGTGCGCCGACATCGGTGGTGATCGTGGTGCTCATCGCAGGGCTCCTGTCACGGTGGTGCTTGCCGGTGTGTGGGCGTGGGTCCCGCTGTACTCGACGGCGTCGCGCGTCATGGCCATGTAGGCCTCCTCGAGCGAACCAGCGTGCGGTGCGAGCTCGTGGATCCGCAGCCTGTTCTGGAAGGCGATGTCACCGATGGTTCGGGTTCCCATCCCCTGCACCTGGAACCGCTCGCTCCCGGTGGTCGTGATGGCGATCCCGTCGCCCTGGAGCAGATGAATGAGCCGGTCGGCGTCTGGGGAGACGACCGAGACGGACCCCACAGCGGAGTGCTGGATGAAGTCCCTGATGGTGGAGTCGGCGAGGATCTTTCCCTGCCCGATGACGAGCAGTCGCTCGGCAACGAGTTCCATCTCGCTCATGAGGTGCGAGGAGAGCAGGACGGTCCTGCCCTCGGCGGCCATGTCGGTGAGGAGGCCGCGCAGCCACTGCACGCCGTCGACGTCGAGCCCGTTAACCGGCTCGTCGAGGATGAGGATCTCGGGGTCGGCGAGTAGCGCTGAGGCGATCCCGAGGCGCTGGCCCATGCCGAGGGAGAACTGTCGGGTCCGACGGTGCGCGACGTCGGTCAGGCCGACGAGGTCGATGACCTCGTCGACTCGGCGCGGGCCGACCTTCACGCTGGCTCCGAGGGCGAGGAGGTGGTTGCGGGCGGAGCGTCCGCCGTCGATCGCCTTCGCGTCCAGTACCGCCCCGACCTCGGCGAGCGGCGCCTTGGATGTCGAGTAGGGCTTGCCGTTGACGTGTGCATGGCCTGACGTCGGGCCGTCCAAACCGAGGATGAGGCGCATCGTGGTGGACTTGCCGGCCCCGTTGGGTCCGAGGAACCCGGTGACGGCGCCGGGCTGGATCGTTGCGGTGATCCCGTCCACCGCGGTCTTGTCGCCGTATCTCTTCGTGAGCTCGTGCAGCTCGATCATGGTGTTCCTTGCTCTCTGGTGTCGGTGAGACCACGATGCGAGCCTGGTCCGGTGCGGGGCATCGGACCGGGGTAGGACGTGGGGTACCGCAGGTGCGGTACCCCACGTACCGGTTGCTCATCGCGTCGAGGTCGCTAAGGGCTGGGTGGCGTCGACCGTGCGACTGAGGTGCTCTCCTTCGATCGAGACTTGCGGTGTGATGCGGTCGGCCCAGCGGGGGAACCACCAGTTGCGAGGGCCGATGAGGTGCATCAGGGCTGGCATCAGGCCGAGTCGCACGATGAAGGCGTCCGCGAGGATGGCGACGGCCATGCCGATGCCCATCTCGGCGATGATGCGGAACCCGATCGTGCCGAACGAGGCGAAGACCAGGAACATGATCGTTGCGGCGGCGGCGATGACGTGGCCGGTCTCGCTCATGCCGATTTGGATGGCGCGGTGGTTGTCCCGGGTGAGGCTCCACTCCTCGTGGATTCGGCTCACGAGGAACACCTGGTAGTCCATGGAGAGCCCGAACACGATGCCTACGACGACCACGGGAACCAAGGGTTCGATCGGTGCGGCCCCGCCGACGCCAAGCAGGCCGGAGAGCCAGCCCCACTGGAAGGCTGCGGTGACGGCGCCGAGGGAGACCGCCATCGTCAGCAGGTTGCTGAGCGCTCCGACGAGCGGGACCACGATGCTGCGGAACGCGAGGACGAGCAGCAGGAATCCCAGGGTCGCGATGATGGCGAGGTACAACGGGAGCTTTGACGTGAGCAACTGCGCGAAGTCCACGTTCGAGGCCGTCGTGCCGCCCACGTACACCTGGAGCCTCGTTCCGGACTCTGCGTCGGGGATCACGTCGGACCGCAGGGTGTCGACCAGTCGGGCCGTCCCCTCGTCCTGCGCCGTGGTCGTGGGTGTGACGGTCAGGACCGCGATCTGCTGATCTGGTCCCGTCGGGGCAGCGGCGACGCTCGCGACTCCGGGCGTGTCCGTGATCTCGGAGGCGAGCTTGTCGAAGCTCGTACGAGCAGCGTCGTCCGGAGTCTGGGCCACGAGCAGCAGCGGAGAGTCGAAGCCCTCTCCGAAACCGTCGGCCATGAGGACGTGGAAGCGGTTCGTGGCGGAGGAGACGGGGTCACTGCTCGCGTCGGCCGAACCCAGGCGGATGCTCAGTGCGGGCACAGCGAGCGTCAGCATGACGATCCCCGCCGTGACGGCGGCGGCAACCGGCCGGCGCCCGACGGTCGCAGCCCAGCGCGCGAACACGCCGCCGGCCGTCTCCGTCACCGCACTGTCCATGGGTAGGGCGCGGCGCTGCTTGCGGCTCAGCACTCGATGCCCCATGAAGCCGAGGAAGGCCGGCAGGAGAGTCACGGCGGAGGCGACTGTGAGTGCGACCGTGATCGCCGCTCCCACGGCCATGCCGGACAGGATCCCAACTTGCAGCACCAGCAGGCCCAAGAGCGCGACGATGACCGTCCCGCCGGCGAAGATCACTGCGCGACCGGACGTGCTGATCGCCTCGGCCGCCGCCGCTTCGACGGACTTGCCGCGCAGCAGCGCCTTGCGATGGCGGTTCACGATGAACAGGGCGTAGTCGATGCCGACCCCGAGCCCGATGAGCGAGCCCATCGACGTGGTCTGGCTGGACAGGTCGATCACGTGGGAGCCAAGCATGACGACCAGCGCGGACAACGCGACCCCGGCGACCCCAGTCGCGATTGGTAGCACTGCGGCCCAGGCCGAGCGGAAGACCAGGAGCAGTACGAGCAGCGCAGCGACCACGCCGATCAGCTCGACGGGAGCGCCGCCGAAGGACTGATGGAACTGCGAGCCCCAGGCTGCGGCATCGAACCCGGCCGACTCGTCGAACGTGTCCACCAACTCGGTCACGGCCGCCGTGTCGGCACCGTCCGCTACGCCCAGCGTGGCGTAGGCAGTACCGGTCTCCGTGCTGAGCTGAGCGGCTCCCGCGTCGTCGTACGGGCTCAGGACCGACTCGATGCCGTCAACCTCGGCCACTTCGGCCAGCAAGGTGTCGACCTGTTGGACGACCCACGGGTCGTCGATCGGTACGTCCTCGACGTGCCACACGATCTTCGCGGTACCGGCGCTCGCCTTCGTCGCGCCCGCTCCCGCGTCAGCGAGCAGAGCATAGGCCGTGCTCGACTCGGTCCCGGGCGCGGACGTTTCGTCGGTGAAGGCGTTGCCTGCGGTGAGGACCCCGACACCGGCACCCGCAAACAACAAGAGCCAGATACCGACGACGACGAAGCGGTGCCTGACGGACCACCGGGCGAGAGCAGACATGGACACGGCCTTCCACGGGAGCTGGACTGGATGTCGCCACCCTCGCTGCTCGGTCGTTCGCAGTCGTCGGACCGGTGCGGTATCGCCATACCGCTGTTGGTGTACATCGGCGCGACCAGGACACCGCGGACCCCGGGGCACGGCACGATGGGTCTTGGCGCCGCGACGGCGCCCGAGGAACCACCACGAGGGGAGCGGTCAGCCGTGAGGGACGCGATCAGCGGGCCGGTGAAGCCGGTCTCGAGAACGCGGACGTGGCTGACCGAGTCCGTCGTCCTACTCGTCGTTCTCGTGGCCATGCTCAGCGTGTCCTGGCTGTACGAGGGCTCGTGGAAGGCGCCCGATGGGCTGCTCCTGGTGTTCGTCGTCGGCGCGTGGGCGCCCCTCGCGGCGCGAAGGCCGTACCCGCTGGTCGCGCTCGTCGGCACGGCCGTGGTCGAGTGTCTGCACATCGTGGTTCTCCCAGTCGACGCCCATGGGCTCGCAGACGCGGTGGGCCTGGGGGCGTACCAGCCCGTCCCGCTCGCGACGTCCTTCGCCGCGTGGACCCTCGCCGCCCGCCACCCCGGGCTTCGTGGCTGGGCGCCCGGGGTCGTGGCCGCCGCGGCGCTGTTTGTCACCGGCCTGGTGGCGGGCAGGTCAGGGCTGGTCACCACCGACTTCGTCATGCTCGACACCGTGGTGCTCGCGACAGTCGTCGGTGCCGCGCAGTCGTCCCGTCGGGAGCGGATCCACCGGCAGGAGCAGGCCCGCGCCGAGCACGCTCGCCGGGCGGTCGTGGACGAGCGGATGCGGATCGCACGCGAGCTGCACGACGCGCTCGCCCACCGCCTGACGCTCGTCAACGCCCAGGCGTCCGTCGCCGAGTACCTGGTCGAGGAGGGACAGCCCGGGGCTGGCGCCGCCGTGAAGGACATCGCCCGACACACCCGCGAGGCGCTGGACGAGTTGCGCACCACCGTTGGTGTGCTGCGCGAGGACGGTGGGGAGACCACGGCGACCGTGGAGGCACGCACACCCTCGCCGGGGATGGGCGATGTCGAGCGACTCGTCTCCGAGTTCCGCGCGTCAGGGGCCCGCATCACCCTCCACCTCGAGGGTGAGCCCCAGCCGCTGACCACGAGCGGGGACCTCGCCGGATACCGCATCGTCCAGGAATCCCTGACGAACGCGCTCAAGCACGCACCCGGGTCCGACATCCGGGTGCACCTGACCTGGCGACCCGACGAGCTCGAGATCCAGGTCGTCAACGGGCTACGCCGCGATGGCCGGCAGGTGCAAGGTATCGGATCGCGCAGCGGCCTCATCGGGCTGCGCGAACGAGCGCTCGCCGCCGGCGGCCGCTTCGACTCGGCGGCACGCGACGACGGCGGGTTCGCCGTCCGCGCCCACATCCCCACGACGCACCCCGGCGGTACCGATGAACGATGACGTCGCTGTCACACCACCAGTCGGCCCCGAGGGCCGGGCGGCGCCCATCCGCGTTCTGCTCGCAGACGACCAGACCCTGCTGCGCTCGACCTTCCGTCTGATGCTGGACGCGACACCGGACCTCGAGGTCGTCGGCGAGGCCGCCACCGGCGTCGAGGCGGTCGCCCGCGCTCGCTCCGACCGCGCGGACGTCGTCGTGATGGATATCCGCATGCCCGAGATGGACGGCATCGAGGCGACGCGCCGGATCACGTCCGACGACGACCTGGCAGGCGTCAGGGTTCTCGTCCTGACCACCTTCGAGACGGAGGACCTCGTCATCCAGGCGATCACCGCAGGCGCGAGCGGGTACCTCAGCAAAGGCGTCGAGCCTCGTGCGTTCCTCGACGCGATCCGGACCGTCGCAGCGGGCGACTCCCTGCTGTCACCGCTCGCGACCACCGCGCTTATCGGCCGGTTTCTGGGCCGCGCAAGCGGCACTCGTTCGCCGGCGACCTCACATGAGGACATCCCGCCCCTCTCCGCCGGGCCGGCGCTGCAGGCTCTGACCCCGCGCGAGCGGGAGATCACCGCGCTGGTCGGACGAGGACTGTCGAACATCGACATCGCGCGTCGGCTGTTCATCAGCCCGGCGACGACCAAGACCCACGTCAACCGCGCCATGATGAAGACGGACTCGCGCGACCGCGCCCAGCTCGTGGTCTTCGCATACGAGAACGGCCTGGTCACCCCGGGCGGGAGCGCCTGAAGGCACGACGCGACGTACGGCCGACGCGGTATGGGCGTTACGTCGGCTGGGTGACGACACTGGCAACCGTCTCTGGCGACGATGGTGCCCCGACCCTTTCAGTGAGCGAGCGATGACCCATGAACGTAGAAGACGAGGCGACCCCATCCGCCGAGCTCGAGCCCCACGCCAAACTTGACCTGTGCAGCATTCGCCGAGCCGGGAACGGCATATCGACCTTCTCGCAACAGGTTGCGACGATGTCCTGTCGGTTGGCAGCGGCGGGAGCAGGCCTCGGTGTGAGGGTGGCGATTGCGATCGACAGGGCGAGCGCACGAGCCGTGGCCGCGTGGGCGTGCTGGTCGATCGGTGCCGTCGTGGTGGCCTCAGATCCAAGCCTTCGCGATCGCCGTCGGCTGCGGGCGTTCCGGCTCGGTGAGCCGGACATCCTGGTGGCCGACTCCCGGGGCCTCATCCAGACCCGCGACCTTCCGGCACCCGAGTTACGGATCGCGTTGACCGGACGTGCTGGGACGAGCTCGGTCGGTCCGCTCGGTGACCACGTCCGTCTCTGCGACATCGCCACGGATCCGCACCACGAGCCGCGTCCGTCACACCCTGACGCGGACGCCGCAATCCTGTTCGGCCCGAATGGCAACGACCGGGGGGTGCACTACACGCTCGCCGACCTGTCCTCGCTGGTTAAGCACGTCCTCGGCGCAGGCGATGACCGTCGTTGGTCAGCGCTCGGCGCGCGTCTGGGTACCGTCGACACCGCGGTGTCGCTGCTCTGGCCGGGCCTGATGGCGCACCCCGCAGCATCGTCAGCCGGGTGAGCTCGCGTGGCTGACGTGCTGGACTACCTTCGCTGGCGCGGCGACGTCACGCTGGCGGAACGGCCGTTCAACATCGTCGACAACCTTGTCATCAGCGCGCTCGCGTACCTCGACCTCGACGGCATCGTCCCCGGACCCGGCGCCGGTTCGATCTCGATCAGGCAGGCCGCCGTGCGTGCGACCACCCACGAGCACCGCGGCACCGACCGCCGGCTGGACATCGTGCCGGCGACACTCCTCGACGACGTCGCTCGCACTGCGCGCTTCGCGGATGCGCTCCTGAGCGACTACCGCGACGACTCCGACGAGAGCTTGGGGATGCAGTTCTCGGCCCTGACGATCCAGCTCGACGACGACACGACCTATGTCACCTTCCGCGGCACGGACAACACGATCATGGGGTGGCGCGAGGACTTCGCGATGAGCTTCCAAGTCATGCCGGCGCAGGTCGAAGCCGCTTCCTACCTGCGGGCCGTGGCCGAGCGCACGACGACCCCACTACGCGTCGGCGGGCACTCCAAAGGAGGCAACCTCGCCGTCTACTCCGCCATGCTCCTCCCGCCCGAGCACCAGGCCCGGCTCCTCGACGTCCACAGCAACGACGGGCCCGGGCTCAGCACCGACCTCATCGATCGCGCAGGCCTGAACCGGATCAGCGACCGCATCACGAAAGTCGTCCCCGAGTGGGCGCTCATCGGCGCACTGTTCGAGAACGACCCACCCACCCATGTCGTCGCGAGCGACGCACGAGGACTACTCCAGCACGACATCATGAGCTGGCAGGTCGAGCGCGCCTCTTTGAAAGAGGTCGCCGAGATCTCCCGCCGCGCTGGCGTCCTCAACGGAGCAATCGACGAGTGGTTGCGCGACGCCACCGTCGACGACCGCAGGGACTTCACCAACGCACTCTTCGGCGCGCTCGGTGCGGGGGGCGCACGCCTGACCACCGAGATCGCGCACGTCGACTACGGGAGCGTCGAGTCGGTGCTCGTCGCCCTCATGCGCTCGCGCCCCCAGACACGGCGGCCGGTAGCCCTCGCCCTGCGCGTCGCCGCACGCACCTTGGCCTCAGCCGACTACCGCGCGATCGGGCGCGACAACCGCACCCTGCGCGGCGTCGGCTCCCTGGCCCTGGGCATCTTCTTCATGGCACTGCCCTCGCTCGCCGTGCAGATCGTCGGGGCGACGGGCGTCTTCATCCTCGCCGTCTGGGGAACCGTCCGCGTGAGCCGGTACGTGGCTCGATTCCGCACCGTCCACAACCTCGACTGGCGGTTCATCACGGCCCAGGCCCTGCTGCTGGGCCTGCTGCTCACCCTCATCCCTCGACTGGACGTCCTCGTCGTGCCGACGAACCTGTTGCTCGGCATCGCGTTCCTCGCCCATGCATGGGGTAGCTCTCGGCGGGCGTTTCGTCGGTGGGACGAACGTCCACGTCGGCGCCTACAGGGCATCCTGCACCTGATGAGTGGTGTCCTCGCCACCGCTCTCGGGATCTTCGCGCTCACCACGGCCGGGCACGTCCAGCCGGCCTTCGTCCTGCAGGCCGGCGTATACCTCAGTGTCGTAGGAACCACAGAGGTACTGGTATCCATGCGAGTTGACATCCTCCCGCCCTGAAGGACGGGGATTCCCGGGTTCTGGTTGGCGGTCATACTGCCTTCCGTTCTCGGGTGGTTGACGCGGTTGTGGTCGTGCCACGGTTGCGTCCATCGACCGTCCGACGTGGTCGGGGGTCTACCGCCTGTCCGGCGGCAAGGGTGATCGCGCGAGACAGGATGTTCTCGGCGGCGTTGGTGTCGGCGTTCGCCTCGTGACCGCAGTCGACGCACCGGAACTCCGCTTGGTTCTTGCGGTTCTCGGGTGCGGTGTGACCGCAGTGGTGGCAACGCTGGGACGTGTATCTGGCGGGCACCTCGACCACCAGGGTCTTGGCACCGGCCGGGGTGTTTGCGGCCTTGTCGTGCAGGCGCTTCGCGAACTTGCCCCAGCACGAGGCGTGGATCGTCTTGTTGAGGGCAGCCTTGGCCTTCGCGCCGTTAGGTAGGAACACGCCGGTGTTCTCGGGGTCGGGCTTCGGGGCGGGCTTGCGGACCATGCCCCGGGTGTTCAGGGCTTCGATCCCGATCAGGTCGTGCTCGCGCACGAGGGTGGTGGTGGTCTGCTCGATCCAGTCGGTGCGCCGGTCGGTCAGGCGTTGGTGCAGGCGCGCGATCTTGCCCTTGGTGACAGCGCGCCGGTTGGAGCCCTTGACCTGGCGGGCCAACTGCTGCTGCAACGCCACGTAGCGGGCCTGCTCCCCGGGCGTCCACCCGGGGATGGAACCCATGACCGACTCCGAGGTCGCGATCGTGTTCGCCACACCCCGGTCGATCCCGGTGACCGCGCCCGTGGGCTTGCGGTCGAACACAGGAGGTGGGGTGACCAGGGACACGTGCCAGCGTCCGGCCTTGAACGTGACCCGTGCTGATGTGGCGGCGGTGACCTGAGCCCGGGGGCGGGTCAGGCGGAACTTGACCGCACCGACCTTGGGCACGTGCACGGTGGCCCACCGGTGGTTGACCTTCGTGACGGTCAGGTCGCGGATCACGAACCCCTCATGAACACCCCTCTTCCGCCACGTCGGGCGAGAGAAGTGGTGAGGGTTCTTCCACCAGGACTGCCGGGCGCGGTCGAAGTCACGCAACGCGGCCTGCTGGACCACCGATGACCCCGCACCCAACCAGGCATGCTCACGGCGGGCCTGAGCGAGTTGAGCAGCCTGGGCGACATAGTTCGGGGTCGGACCCTTGTCACGGCGCCACATGTTCGACTGCTCGACTGCGAGGTTCCACACGAACCTGGCATGCCCGCAGTGCACGACCATCGCCTCGGCCTGGGCCGGGGTCGGATACAGACGCGCCCTGATACTCAACGGTGGAACCTCCCATCCATGAACTCGACACCACCTCTGTGGGGTGGGGTGCTACACCTGTCCCGTAACCGGTACGGGGGCAGAATGACGCGGCTATCTCCGCCCTGAAGGACGGAGTCTGCGCCGCTAGCAGGAAGATCACGGTGCGCCCGGCGTCAGAGGCGACTCGCACAAAGACAGAGCGCTCGCGCACGGGGCTCAAGCCCCGGGCTCGTCGTAGTCGTCGAAGTCCAGGGGGAACCCCTCGTCGTCGTCGACGATCAACGCCGGGCCGCCGCGGGGCTTGTCCGCCGTCTGGCCGGACGCGGCTCCCGCGGCGGCCTCGCCAGACCCCGAGTCGCCCATGATCCGCTCGCTGGCGGCGCCGCCGGCCGCCGACGCCGTCGAGGTGGACCCCTGAGCGGTCGCGCCGATGACCCAGGGAGCGAACTCCTCGCGCAGCAGGGCGATGGTCTCGTCGAGGGACGGGCGCCCCACCACATTGGCCTGGATCAGCGACATGACCTGCTCGGCGTAGAAGTCCGGTTCCATGTAGGTGATCTCGTCCTCGTCGATGCCGGCGACCTGCTGGTACTCGGCCTTGGACTGGGTTGAGGCCAACGCCTGGGCGCAGATGCGCTGCAGCGCGGACTCGAAGTTCGGGGTGTCCTTGCGCGGGTCATATGCGCCGGCGTTCGACAGCGACGGCAGGTTCTGCAGTGAGAACGTCGGCGCCCCGACGGGCGGCTGTTTGTCCAGCAGGGCGTACGCCATCGGCATGATGGTCTCGTCGCGGTTCCAGATCGGGTACTCACCGCTGCGCAGCACAACCCAGTTACGGGCAGGCAAGAACGTCAAGTCGTTGGCGAGAATGACGTTCTCCGTGTCGAGGGCCATCGTGTACGACACGCGCCCTTCGACGGACTTGAACTGGAGCAGATCCTCCATGTCCTTGGTCACCGTCTTCGATCCGCGGTAGGCGACGTGGCGCTGCCCGCTCATCTTCGACAGCCGCTCGATGAGCTCGGTGTCGGTGGACTTCAGGAAAATCAGGTTCGCGGTGTTGGACTGCAGGATCGACTCGACCGACCCGCCGTAAATCTCGGTGAGCTGCTGCAAGGACTGCAGGATCAGATGGAACTGCTGGCGCTGGCCGAGACCGATGGACAGCAGCGTCTCGAAGCCGCGCAGACCGTTGCCCTCGGACTTGAGGTTGCCGATCTCGTCGAGCATGAACTTCGTGCCCAGGTCCGGCTGCTGGTTCGTGCGGGTCATGTACGCCGCCTCGAAGTTGAGGTCGACCATGTCTCGTAGCAGCACCAGCAGCAGGCGCGCGTACTTGTCCAGGTGCGGCGGGGTGATCATGAACAGCGCCTTGGGCGACTGCGAGTACCGCACCGACGTCGAGCGCACGATCGGCGTGGCGACCTCCTCGAGGTGGGCCTGGCCGTCTCGCTTGGCCACGAGCTCTTGGTCGTACACCGAGGTGCGCGGCTGGCCGCCCACCGCGATCTCGGTGAGCAGCCCGTCGCGCACGATCCGCTCGCCGGTCAGCGGCTTGGTCACGATCGTCCGGCCGCGGTCGGCGTGGCGGTAGCCCTTGTCGAACCGGAACCGCATCGTCTCGACCGTGGTCCCGGCGGTCTGGGAGACGGCCTCGAGCAGCACGTAGGTGGTGTCGGCCGGGAACATCCCGCGTAGATAGAAGTAGGCCCACCCGTTCTGGGTGAGGGTGTCCGTGTGGCTGAACTCGGGGTCCGGCGTCACCAGGTCGACCATCGCCGCCTGGCACGTGGGGCACAGGCCGTCGTCGGGCCACGCGCCGGTCACCTTGCCCGTCTTGGCGGCGCACCTCGCATCGGCGCACTCGAACGTCACGCGCCCACCGAGCGGTTCGGAGAACAGCGGGTCGGCGTACGCCGACCACCGCACCTGGGAGCCACCCATGGCCCTGTTGCGCACGTAGGCGGGGTCCAGGCGCACGGCGAGCCGGCGCGGGAACGACAGGCTGGCGATGTCGACGGTCTCCGACGGCGGGCCGGAGGTCAGCATCATCACCGTCGGGTCGGAGAAGTAGTTCATCGCGGCCAGCGCGATGCCGTACACGGAGCTGATGGTGCGCTCGGAGCCGCCCATGGCGCGCAGCGAGGCGTCCTCGTTGATGGCCAGCCGACGTATCTCGGAGACGGGCAGGTGGCGCATCGCCCGGAAGTACAGGCTCAGCCCGTCCATGGTCTGCTCGCCGAACCCGGCCCACAGCGTCTCGTCCTCGGCCTCCAGCAGGTGTCTGTGCTCGGCGCGCCCAGGTCACGGGCCGGGGCGGCGTCCCGACGCGGAGGCACTTCTACCCGTCGTCTTCGATGACGGACGCGCAGTGGGCTCTGCTCGAGCCGTTGTCGCCGACGCCTGGCGGTCACGGTGGGTCAAGCATAGAGGCGAGCTTCTTGGCACACTATTTCTGCTTGCTGTCGATCTCCGCGGCTCTCGCCCGCACGATGGCGTCCACGACGTCGTCGGGCAGCGGGGCCTCCGGCCGGAACGACACCGAGCCCTTGGTGAGGCGGAAGCCCGCGAGCCGGTCGGCAACGCCCTCCAGCGCGGCCGGGCTGAACGGATACAGCCCCAGGTGCTGCTTGGTCACCATGACCGAGATCAGCGGGCTCCCCCGGTAGCGCAGCGCCGGCATCCCGTACGACCGCCCCTCCTCGACCTCGGAGAGGAGGGCACGGGCGCGGTCGAGCACGTGCGCGACGGCCTCATGCTCGGGTCCCTCGAGCGTGGCCAGGTAGTCGGTGACGTCTCCCATGCCGCCATGCTTCACCGTCGAGGCGGGTGCACGCAGCGCGAGCGGCGGCACCCGCCCCTCCACCGTCGTCGTCAAGCGGTGACGGTCCGCTCCTGCTCGCCGCGTAGCGTCAGGAACATCACCAAGGCCGACGAGGACCACGAGGAGGATCCCGAGCGTGCCCCAGATGGTGTCTCCAGTGATCCTGATGAACAGCGTCCACATCGCAGGGGCCATGAACGACGCCGCCTTGCCCTGTGTTGACTTCCTCTCCCGGCTGAAGCCGGGAGATTCCTGGTGTTGCGGTTCGGGGACTGTTGGTTGTTCATGCGACCACCTCGTACTCGCTGCCAGAGGGTTGGTGCTTCACGGATGCCGCAACCCATGCGTGCCCGGCCACGGTGAACGACTGCCCGGCTCCATCAGACCCGCAAGGTAGATGCTGGTGTGCGCCACGATTTGCTCTGCCGTGGCCAGTGGTGTGCGCGTCGGCGACCGGGGTGACGTCGTATCCGCCGGAGGTAGGGCGCCGGTAGTTCTGCTCCCGCTCCGTTCCTACTTCTGGCCGTGGATGCGCTCCTGGATAATCGGGCCATGGCGGTGAAGCAGTGCTCATGGGACGGGTGCGACTCGTTTGCTGCCTACGGCACCCGCACGAAGCCCGCGTGGTGCGATGAGCACATCACCGAGATCCTCCGGCGGGGTGGTCTTGAGCCTCTGGAGCCGTTCGCCAGCTCAACCGGTTTCCGGCTGACACGGTGTCTCGCGTGCGGCTGCGAGGCGCACTACCGGTTCGTCTACACGCTCGACAAGAACCGCGATCAAGAACCGACGTGCCGTGCCTGTCACTGGGCGAAGTGGACGGCTACCGCGCTGCGCTTTGGCGCAGAACTGGTGGGTGCTGACATCGTTGACGACGAGCACGCCCGGCTCGTGGCGGAGTCGCATGGGTACGACTACCTCGGAGCGGCTCCGATCCCGCCTGCATACCGGGTTCGCTGTCGGTACTGCGGGCGGATCACCGCCGACCGTCTGGGCGACATCGGCTGGGGTTGTAGCTGCCAGGTCAACCCCCGGCGGCCAGCGTCGGTCCAGGGTCAGCCTGAGCAGGCGTTTGACCCTGTGCCTCGGCTGAACCCCGAGCTGGTCGAGCAGTGGCATCCCACACTCAACGACCCCCTGCGTGTCACGACGATCTCGCCCAACTCCAAGCGGCGCGTCCATTGGCGTGACCCGGTGTGTGGGCACGGGTGGGTCGCCACGCCGGCCGATCGCGAGAAGCGACCGCGGTTGCGTTGCCCGGAGTGCCGGACGATCCTCGACTCCCTCGCCTGGCATCACCCCGATCTCGCAGCGCAGTGGTCGAAGGACAACCCTTTGAGCGCCTGGCACGTTCGTCCGAGCGGATCGCTCACCTTCACCCCGGAGTGGGTCTGCCCGAAGGACGCCACGCACCGTTGGCGGATGGCCGCGACGGCGCGTGTGCAGGGGTCGACGTGTCCGATGTGCCGCGAGAGCGGGAAGTCGATGGTCGAGCTGCGGTACTTCGAGGCGCTGCGTACTGAGTTCGGGGAGGCGTTCAGCGGCTTGGCTGTCCGCAACCCGGCCTTCAAGCGACGCACGGTGTGGGTGCCGGACGTGACAGTGCATCTCGCGAGCGGGCGCACCCTCATGGTGGAGTACGACGGCGGCTACTGGCATGCCGCGAAGGCTGGCGTGGACCTCGACAAGTCTCAGGATCTCCTGGCCGCAGGTGCGCTCGTGGTCAGGCTGCGTGAGTCGCCTTTGGCTTCGTTGGGCATCTCGTCCGGTGACTACCTCGAGCTCACGGTCAGCCCTTCGGCTCCGGCTCCCGAACGGGCTGTGGCAGCCATTCGCGAGTGGCTCGTGTCCGCAGGTGAGCACACGCCTGCGCCATGAGGTCGGGCGCCCGCGAGTGGGGAGGGTCGCTGACCATCCAGCCGGACCATGTACGTCCTGGCCCACGGCCTAGTTCAGATCACGTTCGTCGGCGCAGACCTGTCGAGGGCGGTCACGCCGATGGGTCTCCAGGTCCGCACCACTGGGTCTGATTCTCGGTGCCACGGACGTGTGGATGGTCCGATGACCGCCCTAGTCAGCGCGGCGCTGCTCGCGTCCGTCGTGATCGACGCGGCGGCTCGCCGGGTTTGGCAGACGCCACCGCGGCAACACGGTGACACGGCTCCTGCACCGCCCTTACGAGCGGCTCGACGCCGACGCCGTCGCGCCGATCATCAACCAGGCGTTCTCGATCGACCGGAATGCCAAGAAGCGCAGCCGCGTCCGAGGCGCCCTCGAGGTCTACTGGCGCACCTGCCTGGACAGCGCCTACGCGCAGGTCGCGGTGTGCGACAGCCGGGTGGTCGTGTCAACGACGGCCCAAGACTGACCCCTTATCGTCGTCTGAAAGTTGACCCCTCCGGTGGTGGTTGTGTCCTACTTGTCGGTTTTTGTGGTGAGTAGTTCGCGGCGCGCTCGGGTGCGGTAGGAGTCGCCGGTCAGGGTGACGACCTCGGCGTGGTGCACGAGGCGGTCGATCATCGCGGCGGCGACGACCTCGTCGCCGAAGACCTCACCCCAGCGCCCGAAGGGCAGGTTCGAGGTGATGATCAGCGAGCCTTGTTCGTAGCGTGCTGCGACGAGCTGGAAGAAGAGGTTCGCGGCGTCATGGTCGAACGGGATGTAGCCGACCTCGTCGATGATCAAGACCTTGTAGCGGCGCAGGCGTCGCAGCTCGGCGTCCAGGAGGCCGGCGGCGTGCGCTGTGGCGAGGCGGTCGAGCCATCCGGTCGCGGTGTTGAACAGGGCGAGGTTCCCGGCGTGGATCGTCTTGATGCCCAGCGCGATCGCTAGGTGGGTCTTGCCGGTCCCGGGCGGGCCGAGCAGGATCACGTTCTCGGCCTTCGGCACGAACGCGCACGAGGCCAGGTGCGCGAGTTGATCGCGGCGAAGCCCGGGCTGGTGGGTGGTGTTGAAGTCCTCGAGCGTCTTCAGCGCAGGGAGGTGCGCCTGGCCCATGCGGGTGACGATCCCGGCGGCTTCCCGGTCGGCGAGTTGGCGGTCCAGGACCGCGGCGAGGTACTCCTCGTGGGACCAGCCCTCGGCGCGGGCCCGATCGCCGAGCTCGGCGAACACCCGCCCGATCGTCGGCGTCTTGAGAGCCCGGGCCTGGTAGGCGATCCGGGACGTCGTCTGCTCGGCGTTCATCCGGCCACCCCCTGCCCGTCCTCGGCGGCCGCGTGGCCGATGGCGGGGTCGACGCCGAACAGGGTGTCGTAGTCAGACAAGGCGCGCAGCGGCACGATCGTGCCGTCCGCGTGCGTCCTGGCGCCGGCCAGTCGAGCCTGCTCGGCGCGGGCGTCGATGGTCTGCTGGTACTGCTTGCGCAGGACCGCCGCGGTGGCCACATGCGCGGGATCGGTGATCGTGGCGTGGTCGGCCCAGCAGCGGGCATGGGAGGCCACCTGCCGGTCCTCGCACGTGACCCATACCCTCGTCAGGTCCGCGTGCACCTCGACCATCCGCCCGATGACGGACGGGTCGACGGAGTAGTCGTTGGAGTCCAGGCGCACGTAGTAGTCCCGGCCCAGGCGCACCCGGTGATGCCAGCCCGTCGTCGGGGCCACCGGCGGCAGCGGCAGCATCAGGGGCCGTTCCCGATCGAAGACCTCCGCGGGCCGGGCGCCGAGCGCCCGCACGACGCGCTGGTTGGCGTCCTGCGCCAGCCACCCGCCGAGCTGGGTGTTGAAGTCGCCCGGTCCCGCGAACCGGCGCCCCGGCAAGAACGACGACTCCAGGTACCGGTTGTGGCGCTCGACGCCGCCCTTGAACTCCGGGTCCGCGGCCGGAGCGATCACCGCACGGGCGCCCAGCGAACCGACGAACGCGCGCATCGACTGCGTCGGCACCCCGCGCGTGGTGGCGATCGCTGACTCCCTGTCCCACCACAACCGGTGCGGGACCGCGTTCATCTGCCCCAGCAGCTGCCACATCGCCGCGGTCAGGTCCCCGCTGCGCCGCGAGGGCACCATGACCGCGCACATGTACCGCGAGTACGTCGCGACCATCACCAGGACCGGCAACATCATCGCCTGCCCATGCCCCACCGCGATCCGCGGCTCGGGGAACCACAGGTCGCACTGCACCGTGTCTCCGGGCTCGTGCACGACCCGGTCGGCCGGATCGATCCCGCGATACTCCGGACGGATGTCGCGGATCCTATCCTTGAGGATCGTCAACGAGCGCGTCCACCCGATCCGCTTGGCGATCACCGTCGCCGGCATCGTCGGGTCCAGCCGCAACTGCTCACGCACCAGCGGCTCGACCTCGTCGACCAGCGAACCCCTCGCCGGCCGCGAGTACCGCGGCGGATCGCTCGCCGCCAACGCCGCCCGCACCGTGTTCCGCGCGACACCCAGCCTCCGCGCGATCGCCTTGATCGGCACGCCCTCAGACCTGTGCAACCGGCGGATCTCCGCCCAGTCCTCCATCGAGATCATCCCTCCAGACTCAGCCAAAGGGGTCAAGATTCATCCGTCGCCACAGGGTCAGTTTTCAGGCGTCGTCAACAGGTCGGCGTCCTCATGGGGCGGGTCGCCGTGGAGAACCGCATCCCCGGCAGCGCAGACGCCGGTCCAGCGTCACGCTGGGCGGGCCGCACCCACTGGATTGGCTCACCATCTAGTCAGCGATACCATCTAGTCATGGACGAGCGCCTGTGGCCAGCCGATCTCATGCGGGGAGCTCTGGACCTCTGCGTGCTTCGCATCGTCGGCGACGGTCCTACCTACGGGTATGCCATCGCCGCGGCCCTGTCCGAGCGCGGCCTGGGAACTGTCAAGGGCGGCACGCTCTACCCGCTGCTCAAGCGGTTCGAGGGCGCCGGGTGGGTCACGGTCGACTGGCGCCCCGGCGACGGCGGCCCTGGCCGCAAGTTCTACGTCCTGACCGCAGCCGGTCGGGCTGTCCTCAACGAGCGCGCAGATATCTGGAACGCGTTCGCCGCCGTCGTCACGTCATTCGCCAACGCGCAGAACACCTCCGAGGAGGCTCTCTCATGAGCACACCAAGACCCGGCTGGTACCCCGACATCGCCCCCCACGTTGAGCCCGCCTGGCGTGAGACCTTTGTGTTCGAGCTCCGTCTGGCGGGCGTGAGCGGCGCGGACGTCGGCGCGTCGTTGGCGGAGGTGGAGTCACACGTCGTCGACAGCGGGGAGACAGCGCGCGACGCCTTCGGTGAGCCGGCCGACTATGCCCGCAGTCTGGGCCTGCCCACCGCGCCCGACCAGACCACCGCGGCCACCCTGCGCACCGTCTGGCCGGTGGTGCTCTGGGTGCCCGGGATGATGGCCGCGATCACCGCAGCGCCAGAAGCCGCGACCGGGGCGAACGTCATCGTGCGGGTCTCGGTCATCCTCGCGACGCTGCTCGCCGTCGCGACCTTCGTGCTCGCGGCGCGTTGGGCGGCGCCACTGTTGCGAGCGGCCGTCTCCCATCGCTGGGGCCTCCTGGCCATCACGATCCTCGTCGGTCTGACGTTCGTGCTGCTCGCCCTCCTGCTCGCCACAGGTGCCCTCACGATCGGAGGAAACCTCGACCTTCCAAGCAGGTGGGTCGTCTCCGTCGGCCTGCTGGCCGTCGCGGCTGGCACCGTGTGGGCCCAGATCGCGGCCCCGCGCACCGTCGACGTAATCCGGGCCCCGCTCGATGACGACGACGCGTCGCAGCGCGGACCCGTGATGGCAGCGCGGGTCGTGCTCCTGCTGCCACTGCTCCTCACCGTAGCGCTGGTAGTCGCGGGATGGGGCCGCGCGACCTGACTACCCGCCCACCGGGCGGGGGGTCCGCTCAGCGAGTCGCTGTGTCCTGACCGGGAGTTGGATGCTCGCTCCGGCGTCCCGTGAGTGAGGTCACCGTTCGTCTCGCCAGCGCAGGGCCCGGTCTTCTCCGCGCTCCGTTGCTCACACGCCCGCCCGTTCGCCCTCATCACCTTCCATGGCCACGGCGGCCTGAGTGATCGCGCACCGCCACGGACGAACGGCGGCGTGGACCTTGACGTCGGGGCAGCCCCTCGCGTGACGGACATGCTCACGATCCAGGACGGCGAGTCCCTGACCCGCTACCCGCGCCCGATGTCGACGGGCTAGTACTACGGCCCCCGCAACCCGGACGGGTTCCCCCTCGCCAGCGTCCACCAGACCCCGACCGCCGGCGCACCCGACCCCGTCGAACGCACCGTCCCCAAGGGCGGATACGTCGGCGCGCTCGGCTGCAAGTTCTACGCCTCCACCACACGCCAAGGGCAGAAAGTCAACCGCCCACGAAGTCCTGAACCTTCTATGTCTTGTCAAGCCGGGGCGGGTGTCCCGGCGGCCGTGCTGGCGGCGGCTTCGTAGGCGGCGGTCAGGGTGCGGTGGATCTGGCGGGCGAGGTAGCGCTTGAGGACGCGTCGTATCTCACGTCTGGTGCGCCCTTCGGCGAGGCGTCGTTCCACGTAGGCCCGGGTTTCGGGGTCATGGATCATGCGGGTGACGACGGTCACGTGGAGGGCTTGGTTCACTCGCCGGTCCCCGCCTCGGTTGAGCCGGTGACGAACGGTGTTGCCCGACGACGCCGGGATCGGGTTGACGCCCGCGAGGGAGGCGAACGCGGCCTCGTCACGCAGCCGCCCTGGGTGTGACCACGCGGCCGTCACGACGGCGGCGGTGACGGGGCCGATGCCGATCTTCTCCAGCAGCACCCTCGCTGGGGAGCGTTCAAGGAGTTCGAGGGTGTGCTTGGTGTTCTCGGCGAGCTCGTCGGTCAGGGCCGTGATCCGCTTGGCCATCCGCACGGCCTCGGCTCGGGCGGTGGCGGCGCCGACGTCCTCAGCGCGGGTCCGCCAGTGAGACGCCTCGACGATCTGCGCGTTCGTCAGCGGTTCGCGCGCGTCGAGCCCCAGGTCGACGGTGCGCGCCAGCGCGGTCAGCGCGTTGACGTAGCCAGTCCGCTCGGTCGTCATCGCGTCGCGAGACATGATCAAGACCCGCAACGCTGCACGTACCCCGTCCTCCCGGCGCGGGTGGCGCAGTTGATCGACCTGCAAAGGCAGGACGGCGGCAGCGATCCGGCGGGCGTCGAGCGGATCAGACTTGCCTACCCCACGGTGGGAGCGGGCGTCCATCCGGGCCGCCTCGACGACCTGATAGCCGCGGCGGGCAGCAACCGCTGCCAAGCGCGATCCGTAGGAGCCGGTGCCCTCGATCACCCACAGCACATCGAGGTCACCGCCGGTGCGACGGGCCACCCAGTCCAGGGCTCGCGCCATCGCGGCCTCGGCAGCTGGGAACTGGGCGGCGTCCACCTGTTCGCCGGTGGCGGCGGCCAGAATCGACAGGACGTGGTTCTGGGCATGGGTGTCGACCCCGACGACGTACGGGTGAGCATGCGCGACGATTGTCACTGCGACTGGGTCCTTCCTTCCGGGAACAACGGGTCCGGCCGCAACGGCCGGCGCCGACCCGGGGAAGAGTCACTTCAGGGCAGCTCTGTGATGAGTCACGACGAGTCCGCGACAGCGGGGTCGGACAGCCTTCTGATCAAGCCACCGAGGTGGGCCGGGATGGCGCCGGCCACCCGCACCCACCGGACAGTTCAGGACCAAGGCACCACACGACGCGGGCCAGAGACACAACGAGTCACAGCAAGAGCAGACGACCAGCGCCATCCTCAGCAGCCAGTCCCGGACCAGCCACCTGAAGACTCACAGAGACATACGAACGTGCACGATGTCCCGAGACACATCGTCCACGATGTCCTGACATCACACCGCCAGCCAGCCACCACCGAAAGCGCGCCAGAGCCGAAAGTTGACCCCGACTCCGGCGCCCTGCGTGCGCTTGCGGACCAACCGGCAGTTGCGCAGACGCACCGCCCAGCCGAGGACCACGGTGCCGTCCTCGCGCTGGGTCGGTGTGTTCCGATCGATGGACGTCTCGCCCGGTTCCAGACGGGTCCTCGCGGCTGCCTTCTTCTCCACGCTTGGTCAACGAACAGGGACTCTCTGACCTACGCGCGAGCGTAGGTGGCGCTACAGACCCCTAGCTGCCTGTAGCGCCCACCATCGCTGACCAGAGGCTCTACTCGTTCTCGTTGAGGCCGTGGCACACCTTGTACTTCTTGCCCGAGCCGCACGGGCACTGCGCGTTGCGCGGGGTGCCCGGGAACGTGCGGCCGTCGGCCTCGGTCGCCTGGGCCTCGCCGTGCAGCGCGCGGCGCGAGCGGCGGTCCGCCTCGCCGTCGGCGGCCGCGGTGACGCCCGTGCCGCTCTCGCTGGGACCGCTGAACGACAGCGGCACCTGGGGGCCGCGATCCTCCAGACCCTTGCCGAGCAGCACCGGCGCGACCGGTCTGCCCGCGCTCGCCGGGGCCGGGGCGCCGGCCGCAGCCGGCACCGCGGGCGCAGCCGGGGCGTCGGCCGCTGCGGTGGGCGCCGGCGCAGCCGATGCCAGGCCGGGGGCGGACTGCGCTGCGGCCGCGGCGTCGGCGGCCGTGACGGCCGGGGCGCCCTCGGCCGGCGCCTGCTGCACCTGAACCTCAAGGTTGTACAGGAACCCGACCGACTCCTCCTTGATGGCGTCGGTCATGGCCGAGAAGAGCTGGAAGCCCTCGCGCTGGTACTCGACCAGCGGGTCGCGCTGGGCCATCGCCCGCAGGCCGATGCCCTCCTTGAGGTAGTCCATCTCGTACAGGTGCTCGCGCCACTTGCGGTCGAGCACCGAGAGCACGACGCGGCGCTCGAGCTGGCGCATGGCCGACTCGCCCAGCGTCTCCTCGCGCGCCTCGTAGGCGACCTGCGCGTCCGACAGCAGCTCGTCACGCACCATCTCACGCGTGACGCGGCCGATCCCGCCGGCCTCCTCGACGACGTCGTCGACCGAGATCGAGACCGGGTAGACCGACTTGAGCGCGGTCCACAGGCCCTCCAGGTCCCACGACTCGGGCGCGCCCTCGGAGGTGGCGCCGTCGACGTAGGCGCCGATGACGTCGGTGCGGAAGTGGCCCACCTGCTCGACGAGGTCCTCGCCCTCGAGCACGCGGCGGCGCTCGGCGTAGATGACCTCGCGCTGACGCGACATGACGTCGTCGTACTTCAGGACGTTCTTGCGGATCTCGAAGTTGCGCGCCTCGACCTGCGACTGCGCGGACTGGATGCCGCGCGTGACCATCTTGGACTCGAGCGGCACGTCGTCGGGGAACCCGGCGCGGTTCATCATCGACTCGGCCAGGCCCGAGTTGAACAGGCGCATGAGGTCGTCCTGCATCGACAGGTAGAACCGCGACTCACCCGGGTCGCCCTGACGGCCCGACCGGCCGCGCAACTGGTTGTCGATGCGGCGCGACTCGTGGCGCTCGGTGCCCAGCACGTACAGGCCGCCCAGCGCGGTGACCTCGTCATGCTCGGCCGCGACGGCCTCCTTGGCCTTCTCGAGCGCCTCGGGCCATGCGGCCTCGTACTCCTCGGGCCGCTCGACGGCGTCGTAGCCGCGCTCGGCCATCTGCTGCACGGCGAGGAACTCGGCGTTGCCGCCGAGCATGATGTCGGTGCCTCGACCGGCCATGTTGGTCGCCACGGTGACGGCGCCCTTGCGGCCCGCGAGCGCGACGACGGACGCCTCACGCTCATGCTCCTTGGCGTTGAGCACCGAGTGCGGCACGCCGGCCTTGCGCAGCTGCGCCGACAGGTACTCCGACTTCTCGACCGAGGTGGTGCCCACGAGCACCGGCTGGCCCTTGGCGTGCCGCTCGACGATGTCGGCGACGACCGCCGCGAACTTGCCCTCCTCGTTCTTGTACACGAGGTCGGGCTGGTCGATGCGGATCATCGGCTTGTTGGTCGGGATCGGCACGACGCCAAGCTTGTAGGTGCCCTGGAACTCGGCGGCCTCGGTCTCGGCCGTACCGGTCATGCCCGCGAGCTTGGAGTACAGGCGGAAGTAGTTCTGCAGCGTGATCGTGGCGAGCGTCTGGTTCTCGGCCTTGATCTCGACGCCCTCCTTGGCCTCGATCGCCTGGTGCATGCCCTCGTTGTAGCGGCGGCCCGGCAGCATACGTCCCGTGTGCTCGTCGACGATCATGACCTCGCCGCCGAGGACGACGTAGTCCTTGTCGCGCTTGAAGAGCTCCTTGGCCTTGATCGCGTTGTTGAGGAACCCGATGAGCGGCGTGTTGAGCGACTCGTACAGGTTGTCGATGCCGAGGTAGTCCTCGACCTTCGCGATGCCCGGCTCAAGCACGCCGACGGTGCGCTTCTTCTCGTCGACCTCGTAGTCGTCGCCCGCGCTCAGCCGGCGCACGACCTTCGAGAACTCGGTGTACCAGCGGTTGGCGTCGCCCGACGACGGCCCCGAGATGATCAGCGGCGTGCGCGCCTCGTCGATGAGGATCGAGTCGACCTCGTCGACGATGGCGAAGTGGTGGCCGCGCTGCACCAGGTCGTCGGTCGCCCACGCCATGTTGTCGCGCAGGTAGTCGAAGCCGAACTCGTTGTTGGTGCCGTAGGTGATGTCGCACTGGTACTGCTCACGGCGCTCAGCGGGCTGCTGGCCCGTGACGATGACGCCCGTGGTCATGCCGAGGAACCGGTAGACGCGGCCCATGAGCTCGCCCTGGTACTTGGCCAGGTAGTCGTTGGTGGTCACCACGTGCACGCCCTTGCCCTCCAGGGCGTTGAGGTAGGCGGCCGTGGTCGCGACCAGGGTCTTGCCCTCACCGGTCTTCATCTCGGCGATATTGCCCAGGTGCAGGGCCGCGCCGCCCATGAGCTGCACGTCGAAGTGCCGCTGGCCGAGCGTGCGGCGCGCGGCCTCGCGCACCGTGGCGAACGCCTCGGGCAGCAGGTCGTCGAGCTTCTCGCCGTGGGCGAGCCGCTCGCGGAACCGTGCGGTCTCCTCGCGCAGCTCCTCGTCGCTCATGTCCGTGAAGCCCGACTCCAGGGCGTTGACCTGTTGGGCCAGCCCGTGCAGCTTCTTCACGACCCGGCCCTCGCCAAGCCGGAGCACCTTCTCGAGGATCGCAGGCACGCGGTTCTCCTATGTCATATCGAGGGCGCGACAAGTCGTCGCTCCCTAGGTCACCCCGGCCATCCTAGGCCCGAGGGCCGCGGCGACGACGCGGGGTTCGCCCGTGGGAGAACCCCCCGTCCGCCTGCGTCGCACGACGCGGCGCGCGCACGACCTCATTCCGACGGGCTCAACCGCCGTCGGACGCAACCGCGGCGGTGAGCGCCGGCGCCAGGTCACCGGACGGCTCGACGACGACGTCGCCCAGCCCCAGCCACCCCGCCATCGCTCGCAGCTGCGCGGCCAGTCGCGCCGCCGTCGCGCCGCGGTCGGGCGCGGTGAGCCACGGCTCGGCGTGCGCCGAGCGCACGCGCAACGCTCCCCCACCCGCGCCCTGCCGGTCTGCCTTGAGGTCGACGCGCGCGCTGACGCGCTCGCCGTCCAGGAACGGCAGCACGTAGTACCCGTGGACCCGTCTGGCCGCCGGCACATAGATCTCGATGCGGTACGTCGTCCCGAACAGCTCCTCCAGACGTGATCGCTCGAACACCAGCGGGTCGAACGGGCTCAGCAGCGCCGCCCCCTGCGCCCGGCGCGGCAGGGCGGCGTCGCGGTGCAGGTACCACGGCCCGCGCAGCCCCTCGACGTCCACCGGCACGAGCGCGCCCTCCTCCACGAGCTCGGCCAGCGCGGTCGGAACCAGGGTGTTGGTGACCCCACGCCGCAGCCGGAAGTAGTCACGCAGGTCGCGCACGGTGGCGATCCCGTGCGCCCGTGCGCCGACCTCCAGCAGCGCCTTGATCGCCTCGGCGTCCGACACGGGCGGCGCGTCGAGCACGGCGTGCGGCAGCACCCGCTCGGGCAGGTCGTAGCGTCGCTCGAACTGGGGCGTGCGCCCGGCTGAGACGACCTCGCCCGTGAAGAAGAGCAGCTCCAGCACCCGTTTGGCGGCCGACCAGTTCCAGCCCCACTCCTGGCTGGCCGCGCGGGCGCCGACCCCGTCCTCGGTCAGCAGCGCGTGCACCTGCGAGCCGGTCACGGGGCCACGCTCGGCGAGGATCGCGCGCACCGCCGCGAGCTCGGCCGGGTGCGCGTCGGCGGCGGAGGAGATCGCGCCCCACGCGTGGTCGCGGTAGGCGCGCCGGCGCCAGGCGAGCAGCGGCCACGTCTCGACCGGCACGAACGACGCCTCGTGCGCCCACGCCTCGACCAGCCGCCGCGGCGCGCGCGAGTGCAGGCGGTCCAGCAGCCCCACGTCATAGGGGCCCAGGCGCGAGAACAACGGCACCAGATGGGCGCGCGCGAGCACGTTGACCGAGTCGATCTGCAGCAGCCCCAGGCGGCGCACGGCCGCCGTCACCTGGCGCAGGCCGGGCGCGGGGCCGTCGGGGCGGGCGCGGTGCAGACCCTGGGCTGCGAGCGCGACGCGGCGCGCCTGCGAGAGCGAGAGGCGTTCGGGCGCCCGCGCGCGGGAGCGCCCGGACACGACGGTGGCGACGGTCACCCCTTCAGGGTGCCCGCCGCCACCGACATCGGTCGCCGGTCGGATCAGGTCAGCTCACTCACCGGCAGCACGCCCATGCACTGCTGGTCGAGCTGCACGACGCCGTACGTCCAGCCCTTGCGCTTGTAGACCGCGGACGGCCGCGCCGACTCCTTGTCGATGAACAGGAAGAAGTCGTGGCCGACGAGCTCCATCTGGTACACGGCCTCGTCAACCGTCAGCGGGTCGGCCGAGTGGAGCTTCTGGCGGATGGTGACGGGCGAGTCGCCGAGCTGGTGCTCGACGGCGGCGCCGTCCGCCACCAGCGCGGCGGCCTCGACCGCCGGCTCGGGCTCGGAGGCCTTGACCTCGTCGTACGGACGCACGTCGACCGGAGCCAGCACATAGCTGCGGCGGTGGTCCTTGCGGCGGTCGCGGGTGCGGCGCAAGCGTTCGGTCAGCTTGTCGATGGCGAGGTCAAGGGCGCCGTACCGGTCGTCCGCAGCGGCCTCCGCGCGGATCACGGGTCCCTTCGCACGCACGGTGAGCTCGACGCGCTCTGCGACGTCGGCCAGCTTGGGGTTGTTCTCGTGCGTGAGCTCGACGTCCACGCGCTGCGCGAGCGGCGCGAGCTGTGTGACCTTGGCGAGCTTGTCCTCTACATGGCGGCGGAAACGCTCGGGCACTTCCGTGTGCCTGCCGACGACGACGATCTCCATCGTGTAGCTCCCTTCTGGGGAGGGCGCCCGTCCCGCGAGCGCCCGGTGTGCTCTGGGGTCATCCGGATGACCGGATGCCGGTGACGGCACCACCTCCAAGACGCGCCCGTGACACGGGCCAGCGGCGGCCCGAGAGCGGGACTGGCGCCCTCGGTGAGCCCTCAGGCTAGCCCCGGTCACGCCTGTGCAACACCGCTAAGGGCCGCGTGGCGCGACCAGATCCGCCGTACGCCCCGGGGAGGGTGTCGCGGCCAGCGCAAATGCGCCGACAACGTCGGTCCCAGCCGCCTCCAAGCAGCGCTCCGCGGCGGCGAGAGTCGCGCCCGTGGTCACGACGTCGTCGACGATGAGGCACACGGGCGCGCCCCCGCGTCCCGTGCGCCGGGCCGCGCGCGCCAGCGTCGCGAGGTCGGCGCGCACCGCGACGTTCGCGCCCCGCTCACGGACCCCGAGACCGACCTGGTCCGAACCCCGGACGCGACGCAGTGCGGGGGCGGGCCGCGCGCCGAGTCCCGCCGCGAGCGCGCGGGCGACGGGCGCCAGGTGCTCGCGCCCGCGCACACGGCGCGCGGCCGCGCTCGACGGCGCCGGGACCACCAGCAGGGGCCGACTCCCGACGGCGCGGGCCAGCGTCCCGGCGAGCGCGCCGGCCGCCCGCGCGGCCGCCGGCGCCAGCAGCGCGTCGAGGTCGACGCGCCCCTTGTCCTTCCAGGCGACGACGACGCCGCGCACCGCGCCCTCGTAGCGCGCCAGCGTCCACACCGGCAGTGGCGCGACGCCGTCGAGCCTGTCGAGGCGCGCCGCGGCGCGCTCGGCGCGGACCGGGCGGCCGGCGAACGGCGCCGCGCATGCGGGGCACCACGCGACGTCGGGCATGCCGCAGCCGGGGCACTCGACCGGCACGACGAGGCGGGCGAGGTCGCGCACAGCGGCGGTCAACGGTCGGGGCATGCCCGCATCCTGCCGCCGCCGCCGCGCACGGGGGCGCCGCCGCGGCGCGCGCTGTGGACGACGTCGGCGATCCACAGCGGGCCGCCGCGTGCGGGCGCCTCAGCCGGGGAACGCCATGAGGCTCACGTCCTGGCCGATCACCGGCCACACGGCCGAGGCCTGGTGCAGGTACAGCACACCCTGCGCGTCGAGCGCGAGGATGTCGCCCGTGCCGACCGACGCGCTGAGCGCGGTGACCCCGTTGACCCCGGGGACCCGGCGCGCGAGCCCTCCGGCCGACCCGGCCAGGCCCCCCACTCCCGCGAGGTACACCCCGGCGCTGCCCTCACCCTGGCCGAGCAGCGCGAGCGCCGTCTCGTCCTGCCACACCGCCTGCGTGACCCCCGCGACCGACTGCCCCACGATGAGGGGCCGCGCGAGCGCCGTCGGGACGCCGTGGACGTCGCGCACGACGCCCGCGACCTGCACCTGGGTTCCGCCCTGGCCCACCGACACGAGGGCCACGCGGGCGCCCTCGGGGGAGACCGCCAGCGACGTCACGGTGCGTCCGTCGAGCCATGGCGCCGCGACCGGGTAGACCCCCCCGCTCGGCAGCACCACCTGGATCGGCCCGGTGGGCTCGCCGCTCCACACGGCGCCGAACCGGTCGACCGACGGCGCGAGCAGCGTCGTGCCCTGCAGCAGCGCGGTGGGATCGCCGGTCACGCGCACCAGGCGGCCGGCGCCGTCACGCACCACGACCGGAGCCCCGCCGGAGCCGACCGCGAGCGCCGTCGGGTCGAGCCCGCCCAGGCTCACGGCCGTGTCGGACTGCACGAGCTCGCGGCCCGCGAGCGACCACAGGGCGCCGTCGCGCAGCACGAGCGCGGGCCCGGACGGCCGCGGCGGCGTGAGCGAGGCGACGTCCGACGGCGCGATCGGACCGTTGCGGTCCAGCAGCGTGATGCCGATCGACTCGCCCGTGCCGTCCGAGAGCGTCGCGCGCAGCTGCGCCACGAACAGGCCGCGCGCGGTGGCCGACGCCTCACTGATCTGGTCCGTGAGCGAGACCTGGAGGTTGCCGTCGGGCCCGTCGGTCACCGAGTTGAGCGCGAGCGCCGTCCCGGCGGGCAGCACGGGCTCGACGGCGGCGCCGAGCCAGTCGGGCGGGCCCGCCAGGATCTCCCGCACGGCGTTGGTGCGCCAGGACTGCTGCGGGAACCACCGCACGTCGGGCACCCAGGCCTGCTGGTCCGGGGACAGGAAGTTCAGGCGCGTGCGGTGGAACGTGGTGGTGAAGACCTGGGACGGGACCAACAGCCCGTCCTCGAGCGAGTCGATGCGCCACTGCCCGCTCTCCTTGGTCAGCTCGAACGTCGTCTCCTTGCTGATCGGCGTCGGCTCCTCGGTCAGGACCCCCTGCTCGTCGAGCGAGGCGACGACGGTGCCCGAGGCGTGCACCACGGCGTGGCCCTGCTGGTCGTCCGAGGTGTCGGACACGGTGAGCTGGGCGACCCCGTCGAGCACGAACACCTGCGCGTACGGCTTCCACGTCGTGCCCGCCCCCGCCGTCAGGTACTCCAGCGCCACGCTGAACGGCGTGGTCGACGTCGGGCCGGCCTGCGCGGCGAGCAGGAAGCCGCGCACGATCGCGTCGGGCTCGGCGCCGAGCACCGGACTCTCGGCGATGAACCCGATGCCGGGGTCGCGCCGCACGTCGGTGCCGCCCTCCTGCACCCGCCCCGAGACAGGGATGGCGCTGCACCCCGCCAGCAGCGCGGCGGCCACGGCGGCGGCCACGGCGGCGCGCAGCCGCCGCGCGCCGCTCATGCGCGCGCCTCGCGTCCCTGCGGGGCGGGCGCCGTCGACGGCTCGACGTCGGGCAGCGCGCTCAGGTCGGGGATCGCGCTCGGTGTGGGCCCCTCGGCGGGCATGACGACGGGGATCTGGCCGGTCGGCAGGCCCGTCAGCGCGCGCGGCGTCGGGACCAGTGGCAACGGCGGGTCCTCGACCGACAGGCCGGCGCGCCGCGGCAGCGTGAGCCGGAAGCTGGCCCCGTGCCCGGTGCGGCCCCAGGCTTCGAGGCGCCCGGCGTGCAGGTGCGCGTCCTCGAGCGAGATCGCCAGGCCGAGCCCGGTCCCGCCCGAGGTGCGGGCCCGGGCGGGGTCGGCGCGCCAGAACCTGTCGAACACGTGGGCGACCTCCTCGGGCGTCATGCCGATGCCGTGATCGCGCACCACGACGGCGACGGACTGGGCGTTGGCGCCGACAGTGATCTCCACGGGCTTGCCCTCGGCGTGCTCGACGGCGTTGACCACGAGGTTGCGCAGGACCCGCTCGACGCGGCGCGGGTCGACGTCGGCGACCGCGGGCTCGTCGGGCAGGTGCACCGACAGGAACACGCCCTTGCGCTCGGCGAGCGGGGTCGCGGTGTCGACGACGGCGGACACGATGCCCTCCAGGTCGCGCTGCTCGACGTCGAGCACCGCCGCTCCGGCGTCGAACCGCGAGATCTCCAGCAGGTCGGCGAGCAGCTCCTCGAAGCGGTCGAGCTGCTGCTGCAGCAGCTCCGCCGAGCGGCGCGCCCCGTCGTCGAGCTCGTCGCGCGCGGAGTGGATGACCTCACCGGCGATGCGGATCGTGGTCAGCGGAGTGCGCAGCTCGTGCGAGACGTCGGAGACGAAGCGGCGCTGGGCGGTCGACAATGCCTCCATGCGCCGGATCTGGTCTTGCAGGCTGGCGGCCATCTCGTTGAACGACCGGGCGAGCGTGGCCATCTCGTCGTAGCCCTTGCCGGGCATGCGCTCGGACAGGTGCCCGTCGGCCAGACGCGCGGCCGTGGCCGCGGCACGGCGCACGGGCGTGACGGCCTGCCGTGTGACGAGCCACGTGATCACGCCGATGAGCGCGACGATGGCGAGCGCGCCGAGCGCGAGCGTGCGCTGGACGAACCGCAGCGTCTCCTGCTCGGGCTGGAGCGAGTAGAGCGTGTACAGACCGAACTTGCCGCCCAGGGGCACGTCGACGGCCGCACCGAACACCACGCCGGGCTCGTCGTGACCGGACTCGCTGAAGGCCGCGGGGATCATGACGGACTGCCACATCTGGTGGTCCGAGGCGAGCGTCGCGGCGCGCAGCGCGTGCGAGGTGACGTCGTCGCGGGCCATCCACTGGGGTGAGGCGACAGTGTTGAGGGCGGCGGACGCGTCCGGAGAGCTGGCCAGCATCGACCCGCGCGCGCTCGACGCGCCGTTGCGCCGCGTGTCGGCGAGCGTGATGACCAACGCCTGCACGTCGGCCGTCGAGGTGACGGGGGCCGAGGCGAACGCCTCGCGCACGATGACGGCCGAGTGCGCCGCCTCCAGGTCGAGCTGCGCGACCCGCTGTTCGAACAGGCCGTCGCGCACCGACGTCGACAGGAACTCACCCAGCAGCGCGACGGTCACGACGCCGACCGCGAGCGCCGAGGTGACCACGCGCACCTGCATCGAGGAGCGCCAGCGGTAGACGGCGGCGCGCGCGCGGCGACCGACCAGCACGCGCAGGCGACGCCACAGCCCACCCGGCCCGGCGCGCCGGGCGTCCCAGTCCGCCGGCGCGGCGGCGCCCGAGGTGGTCACCGCGGGGCGCCCGCCTTGTAGCCCACGCCGCGGACGGTCAGGACGATCTCCGGGTTCTCAGGGTCACGCTCGACCTTCGAGCGCAGCCGCTGCACGTGCACGTTGACCAGGCGCGTGTCGGCCGCGTGCCGGTAGCCCCACACCTTCTCCAGCAGCACCTCACGGGTGAACACCTGCCACGGCTTGCGGGCCAGGGCCACGAGCAGGTCGAACTCGAGCGGCGTCAGGCCGATGCGGGCGCCGTCGCGCGTCACGGTGTGGCCGGTCACGTCGATCTCGAGGTCGCCGACCAGCAGGCGCTCGGGGCCCGGGTCCTCGGTGCGGCGCAGGCGCGCGCGGATGCGGGCCACGAGCTCCTTGGGCTTGAACGGCTTGGGCACGTAGTCGTCGGCGCCGGACTCCAGGCCCAGGACGACGTCGACGGTGTCGCTCTTGGCGGTCAGCATGATGATCGGGACACCCGACTCGGCGCGAATCTCGCGGCACACCTGCGTGCCGTCCTTACCCGGGAGCATCAGGTCGAGCAGGACGAGGTCGGGCTGGGCCGCGCGGAACGCGGCGACGGCGCCGTCGCCGTCGGCGCAGAACACCGGCTCGAAGCCCTCGGCGCGCAGCACGATGCCGATCATCTCGGCCAGGGCGGTGTCGTCGTCGACGACAAGAACACGCGACTTCATGCGACCAGTCTGCCAGCCGAAACCCGCACAGGTGGGCTCGGTGACCAGGCCTGGCGCGCTATCGTGACCCGACGACAGCCAGCCCACGATGGGGAGAGCATGAGCACGCCGAGCCCGCCCGACGACGCCAACCCCGCGCCGCCCGACGCCGGCGGCCCAGCCCCGACACCCTCCGGCTGGGGCGACGTGCCCCGCTACGGGCAGTACGGCACGGGCCCCGCGGCGCCGCCGACGCCCTATGGCGGTCCCGCCGGGCAGTCGCCGTACCGCCCCCCGTCGGACCGCCCGGGCATCATCCCCCTGCGCCCGCTGACCATGGGTGAGATCTACGACGGCGCGTTCGCGGCGGTGCGGCACAACCCCGCGGTGATGCTCGGAATCGCGACGCTGGTCATCCTCATCGCGACACTCGTCGGGCTGGTCGTGGGCATGGCCCTCATCCCGGCGGTCACCAACCTGGTCGGGCCCCTCTTCGACGACCCGGCGCTGCAGGACTCGGGCCTGACCATCGGGTTCACGGTCGGCGACCTCGCCCGGACCTACGCGCTGGCGGCTGGGAACAGCCTGACCTTCATCCTCGCGGCGCCGATCGTCAACGGCATCCTGACCGTGTCGGTCAGCCGCTCGGTGCTCGGGGAGCGGGAGAGCGTGCGCCAGGTGTGGCGACGGCTCGGCCCGCGCCTGTGGACCCTCATCGGGTGGTCGCTGCTGCAGACGGCCGCGCTGCTCGTGCTGGTCTCGGCGTACACGCTCGCGGCCGCCGCACTGGTCCTCGCCGCCTGGCAGCAGTCACTGGCGCTCGCCGTCGCGCTCGGGATCCTCCTCACGATCGGCGGCCTCGTGGTGGCCGTCTGGCTCGGCACGCGCCTGGTTCTGGTGCCGCCCGCGCTCGCGCTCGAGAGCGCGGGCCTGTGGGCCACGGTGCGCCGTGCGTGGCGCCTGACGCGCCGCTCGTTCTGGCGCCTCCTGGGCATCTACCTGTTGGCCTCCATCATCGTGGGCGTGATCGCCCAGGTGGTCGCGGTGCCGCTCGGGTTGCTGGGCAGCGCCATCGCGCTGTCGGTGGGATCCTCGACGGCGGCGGTCGTGGCCACCACGGTCGTGACCACGGTCGTCTCGACGTCCATCTCGACGATCTTCCTCGCGGGCGTCGTCGCGCTGCTCTACATCGACCTGCGCATGCGGCGCGAGGGCCTCGACGTCGCACTGGCCGCCGCCGCGGCCGACAAGAGCTGAGGCCGCGGTGCTGGCGGGCGCGTGGGGCGGCATGGTGCTGACCGACGTGCCCGTCACGCCCGACCGCGACACCGCGCGTCGGTGGCTGGTCGAGGAGCTCGCCCATCCCGAGTACGCGACGCCGCCCTCGCTGCTCGAGCGGCTGTGGCGATGGTTCACGGGCCTGTTCGACACCCTGGACCCGATCGCGGCGCCGCCCTGGCAGGTGCTGCTGGGCGCCGTCGTCGTCGTCGTTCTCGTGCTGCTCGTCGCGCGCTGGGTCGCCGGGCCGGTGCGCCTGGCGCGCACACGCCGCGTCGCCGGGCCTGTCGTGCTGGACGACGACACCCGCACCGCCGCGCAGTTGCGCGCGGCCGCCGACGCCGCGGCCGCCCGCGGCGACTGGGCCGCGGCCGTCGCCGATGGGTTCCGCGCCGTCGTGCGCGGGCTTGAGGAGCGCGCCGCGCTCGACGAAAGGCCCGGGCGCACCGCCCAGGAGGCCGCGGCCGCGGCGGGAGCGAGGCTGCCCGCGCACGCTGCGGCCCTGCGCACCGCGGCGACGCTCTTCGACGACGTCGTCTACGGCGCGCACGGGGCTTCGGCCGCCGACGCCGCGTCGATGCGCGAGCTCGACGCCCACGTGCGCGCCGCCCGCCTCTCCCCCGCCGCCCTGCGAGGGCCGCGATGAGCACCGCGACCGTCGTCGGCGACGGGACCACCGCCGTCGTGCGCGCAGGCCGCCGTTGGCGGCGCGTGCGCTGGACCGCGCTGGTCCTCGCGGTGTTCGCGATCACGGTCGCCCTCCTGGTCGTCACGCGCCCGCAGACGTCCGACACGCCGTACGCCCCCGACTCGGCGGCGCCGACCGGATCGCGGGCGCTCGCGCAGGTGCTCTCGCGCCAGGGTGTCGAGGTGCGGCACGTCACGACCGTCGAGGAGGCCGTGCGCGCCGCGGAGCCGGGAACGACGCTCCTGGTGACGCCGGCGCCGCTGCTCGGCGACGACCAGGCTGCGGCGCTCGCCGACGTGCCGGCCGACCTCGTCCTGGTCGGACCGGGCGGCACACTGCTGCGCCTGGCGACCGGTGGGGCGGCCGACCTGGCGATCCTGCCCGCCGCCGGCGTGCTCGACCCGGCGTGCGACCTGCCCGCGGCGCGCGCGGCCGGCGCCGTCGCGCTCGACGCCACGCTCGAGCTCGGCGAGCCGTCGACGGGCGGCGCCGTGACCGCCTGCTACTCCGCGGGCGAGAGCGTCGCACTGGTCCAGGTGCGCGGCGACGGCGGCGACGGCGCCCGCACCGTGACCGCCGTCGGCGACCCCGCGCTGCTGCGCAACGCCAACGTGACCGAGCAGGGCAATGCGGCCCTCGCACTGCGACTGCTCGGCGAGAACGAGCGGCTGGTGTGGCTCGTGCCCGACCCGTTCGACCTCTCGACGGGCGACGGCGTCGGCGCCGGGGGCGGCGTGCTGCCCTGGTGGGCCGGGGCCGTCACCGGGTGGGCGGTGCTGTGCGCGATCGTCGTCGCGCTGTGGCGCGCTCGCCGTTTGGGACCGCTCGTGACCGAAGACCTGCCCGTCATCGTGCCCGCGGCCGAGGCGACGCGAGGGCGCGGACGGCTGTACCGGCGCGCTCGCGCCCGGGGGCACGCCGCGGCGGCGCTGCGGGCGGCGTCGGCCGACCGCATGGCCGGGCGCCTCGGCGTGCCGCGCTCCGCTGACAAGGCCACGCTCGCCGACGCCGTCGTGCGGGCGACCACCCGCGACCCGCACGAGGTCGCGGACCTGCTGTACGGACCCCCACCCGCCCACGACGCGGCGCTCGCCGCGCTCGCCCGGCGGCTCGACGAGCTGGAGAGCGAGGTTCACCGACCGTGACCCATCCCGAGGACACCACCGGCGGCCCGGAGGCGCAGACCCCCGCCGCGCCCGGAGCGCCGGATGCGGCCGTGCGCAGCGCCCTGACGAGGGTGCGCGCCGAGGTCGGCAAGGCCGTCGTCGGCCAGGACGGCGCCGTGACCAGCCTGCTCATCGCGTTGCTGTGCCAGGGCCATGTGCTGCTCGAGGGAGTGCCCGGTGTGGCCAAGACGCTCCTGGTGCGCGCGCTGGCGGCATCGCTCGACCTCGGCGCCAAGCGCGTGCAGTTCACACCCGACCTCATGCCGGGCGACGTGACCGGCTCGCTCGTGTTCGACGCGCGCACCGCGCAGTTCTCGTTCCGCGAGGGGCCGGTGTTCACCAACCTGCTGCTGGCCGACGAGATCAACCGCACGCCCCCCAAGACACAGGCGGCGCTGTTGGAGGCCATGGAGGAGCGGCAGGTCTCGGTCGACGGGTCGCCGCGCCCGCTGCCCGACCCGTTCGTCGTGGTCGCGACGCAGAACCCGGTCGAGTACGAGGGCACCTACCCGCTGCCCGAGGCGCAGCTCGACCGGTTCCTGCTCAAGGTGGTGCTCCACGTGCCGCCGCGCGAGCAAGAGGTCGAGGTCCTGGCCCGGCACGCCGCCGGGTTCGACCCGCGTGACCTGGCCGCGGCCGGGATCCGCGCCGTCGCGGGCCCGGCGGACCTTGCAGAGGCCCGGGCGCAGGTGCGCCGCGTCACCGTGGCCCCCGAGGTGCTCGGCTACGCCGTCGACGTGTGCCGCGCGACCCGCCAGTCACCGTCGCTCTCGTTGGGGGTCTCACCGCGCGGCGCCACGGCGCTGCTGGCGACCGCGCGCGCGTGGGCATGGCTCAACAAGCGTGACTACGCGACCCCCGACGACGTCAAGGCGCTCGCCCACCCGACGCTGCGCCACCGCGTCCAGTTGCGCCCCGAGGCCGAGCTGGAGGGCGTGACCGCCGAGACGATCCTGTCCTCGGTGCTCGCGACGGTTCCGGTGCCCCGGTGACCCTCACCGGTCGGGCCGCGCTGCTGGCCGTCGCCGGGATCGTGCCGGTCGCGCTGTGGCCGGCGCCCGGGACGGTCGTGATCTGGGCCGCCGTCGTCGCGCTCGCGTGCGGGGCCGACGCGCTGCTGGCGGCCTCGCCGCGGCGCGTGGCGCTCACCCGCCAGGTTCCGACGTCGGTGCGGCTCGGGCAGGGAGCGACGTGCGAGCTGACTGTCGTCAACGACTCGGGGCGCACACTGCGGGCGCTGGTGCGCGACGCGTGGCCGCCGTCGGTCGCCGCCACATCCGACGCGGAGACCTCCGACGCCGGAGCGTCCGACGCGGGGGTCTCCGACGCCGCCGGCCCTGTCGCCGCCGCGTCGGCGCGGACCGTGCGCACGGCACGCCACCGCGTCCGGCTGCGCGACGGCGACGGGACCCGCCTGGCCACGCCGCTGCGCCCGCGCCGCCGCGGGGACCGCCCCGCGGGCCCGGTCACGGTGCGCTCGTTCGGGCCGCTCGGGTTGGCCGCGCGGCAGGCCACGCTGGAGGTTCCGGTGCGGCTGCGGGTGCTGCCCGAGTTCGCCTCGCGCCGCCACCTGCCCTCCCGGCTCGCGCGGCTGCGCGAGATGGACGGGCGCTCGGCCGTGCAGGTGCGCGGCGAGGGCACCGAGTTCGACTCGCTGCGCGCCTACGTCGTGGGCGACGACGTGCGGTCGATCGACTGGCGGGCCACGGCGCGGCGCGCGGACGTCGTCGTGCGGACCTGGCGGCCCGAGCGCGACCGGCGCGTGCTCATCGTGCTCGACACCGGTCGCACGGCAGCCACCCGCGTGGGCGGCGCGGCCCCGCGGCTCGACGCCTCGATCGAGGCTGCGCTGCTGCTCGCCGCGCTCGCCGACCACGCCGGGGACCGTGTGCAGGTCCTCGCCTACGACCGCACACTGCGCGCCCGCGTGGCGGGGGCCTCGGGGCGGCGACTGCTGCCCGAGCTCGCCGACGCGCTCGCGGGCGTCGAGCCGCGGCTGCTGGAGACCGACTGGCCCGGGCTCGTGGGCCAGGTGCGCGCGCACGCGCCGCAGCGGGCGCTCGTCGTGCTGCTGACCGCGCTCGACCCCGCCGCCGTCGAGACCGGGCTGCTCACCGTCGTCAGCCAGCTCGCCGGCACACACCGGGTCGTCGTCGCGGGGGTGGCCGACGCCGAGGTGGCGGCGCTGCGCGCGGGCCGCGGGCCCGAGGCGGTCTACGACGCCGCCGCGGCCGCCCGCGGCGACCTGGAGCGGGCCGCGGTCTGCGACGTGCTGCGCCGCCAGGGGGCCCACGTGCTCGAGGCCCTGCCCGACGACCTGCCGCCCGCCCTGGCCGACGTCTACCTCGCGCTCAAAGCGGCCGGCCGCCTGTAGCCGCGCCGCGAGTCCAGCGGTCACAGGTGCGACGGCGCCTCGTGCCCGGCGTGCACGGACGGCTCCAACTGGAATGTCGAGTGCTCGACGGCAACGTCGAACCGCGTCGCGACGCACTCCTGCAGCCGGTCGAGGATCTGCGGCGCGTGCCCGTCCTGGAAGCAGGAGTCGGCCACGACCACGTGCGCCGACAGCGTCGGCAGTCCGGTCGCGACGAGTGAGGCGTGCAGGTCGTGCACGGCCACGACGTGCTCGACCTCCAGCAGCCGGGCGCGCACCTCGTCCAGGTCGAGACCGGCGGGCGTCGACTCCAGCAGCACGTTGCCGGTCTCGACCAGCAGCCGCACGGCGCGCGGCAGGATAAGCGCCCCGATGAGCAGGCCCGCGACGGCGTCGGCGCGCTGCCATCCCGTCGTGGCGATCACGACGGCCGCGACGATGACGCCGATCGACCCGAGCGCGTCGTTGAGCACCTCGAGGAACGCGGCGCGCAGGTTGAGCGACGCCGACCGCGACGCCCGCAGCACAAGCAGCGACGCGAGGTTGCCCGCCAGTCCGACGACGCCGAACACGACCAGTTCGGTCGAGGGCACCTGCGGCGGGTCCGCGAGCCGCCGGACCCCTTCGATCAGCACGTAGACCCCGACGGCGAGCAGGACGGCCGCCTGGGCGCCCGCGGCGAGCACCTCGATGCGGCGCAGGCCCCAGGTGCGCCGGGCCGTGGCCGGGCGCAGGCTCAGGGACGCGGCGGCCAGCGCCATGCCCAGCCCGGCGACGTCGGTCAGCATGTGCGCGGTGTCGACCATGAGCGCGAGCGATCCGGTCCAGAGCGCGCCCACGGCCTGCGCGACCAGGATGGCGGCGGTGATGGCGAACGCGATCGCGAGGCCGCGCCGGTGGTCGGGCGCGTGGGCGTCCGGCCCGTGCGCGTGCGCGTGCCCGCCCATCAGGCGACACCGCCGCTCATCGCACGCTCCAGCGTTCGCGCTCTCCTGCCATGCGGCGATGGTATGGCCGCGGGGCGCGGCCGGTCACCCGCTCACGCCCGGGGCGGACTCAGCCCGCCGTCGGCGCAACCGCGCCCGCGCGGTCGGTGTCCAGGTCGCCCGTCTGCCCAGCGGCGACGGCCCGCGACCCCCACACCAGCACGTAGGCCCAGAATGCGGCGAGCGCGACGGTCCCGATGGCGATCTTGAGCCACCACGGCAGCGCCGAACCGGTGACGAAGCCCTCGATCAGCCCTGACAGCGCCAGCGCCCCGGCCAGCCCGACCGCGCAGGTCACCAGGGCGCGCCCCTCCTGCGCCAACGCGGTCGCGCGCTTGCGGGGACCGGGGTCGATCATCGCCCAGAACGTCTTGAGCCCGGCGGCCCCCGCGACCAAGACCGCGGTCACCTCAAGCTGCCCGTGCGGCGCGATGAGCTGCAGGAATGTGTCGAGTTCGCCGTAGGCGGCCATCATGCCGCCGATCGCTCCGACGCTGAGCGCGTTCTGTGCGAGCACGTAGACCGGCCCGATCCCGGTGATGCCGAGCGCGACGGACTGCGCGGCGATCCACGCGTTGTTGGTCCACACCATCGCCGCGAACGAGGCGCCGGGGTCGTAGTAGGCGGCGAACGCCTCATTGACGTATTGCTCGCGCTCGGCGGGCGTGCCCATCGCCGCGAGCGCGTCCGGGTCGGTCGCCACATGCGCCCCGGCAACGATCGAGACGGCCAGGAACGCGACGACGACGCCGAGCGTCCACCACCGCACCCGGTACAGCGCCGCGGGCACCGTCCAGGCGGCGTAGCGCACAACGTCGTACCAGGCCGGGTCGTGCGCGCCGCCGACGCGGGCGCGCGCCCGCGTCAGCAGGTCGCTCAGACGCGTCACGAGCACCGGGTCGGGCGCCGCCGAGCGGATCGTCGACAGGTGGGTCGCGACCTCCTGGTAGAGGCGCACGAGCTCGTCGGCCTCGGCGCCGTCGAGCCGTCGTCGGCGCACCAGGGCGGCCAGGCGCTCCCACGCGGGCGTGTGCACGGTGGTGAAGGCGTCGAGGTCCACGCCCGTTACCCTGCCACAGGACGTCTCGTCGCCGGACGCGGCGCCGCGAGATGGCCACCGCCACCAGGGAGGCGCAGGTGCACGACGGAATCCTCATCGGCGAGGGTGTCGTGCTCGACGCGCGCCCGGCCTCGTTCTTCACCCGGGCGCTCGGCGGGCTGCTCGACGCGCTCGTGACGGTCGCGCTCCTGATCGCCGTCACGCTCGCGGCGGGGTTCGGCCTCTCGCAGATCGACGCGCGGTGGGCGCAGGCCGGCGGCGTCGCGCTCATGGTGACGGCGTTCGTCGCACTGCCTGTCACGGTTGAGACCCTCACGCGCGGCCGTTCGGTCGGCAAGCTCGCCACGGGCGTGCGCGTGGTGCGCGACGACGGCGGCCCCGTCCGGCTCCGGCACGCGCTCGTGCGGGCGCTGGTCGGCGTGGCCGAGCTGTGGCTGACCTTGGGTGGTGTGGCCCTGATCGCCTCGCTCGCCAACGCCAAGGGCAAGCGGCTCGGTGACATGGTCGCGGGCACGTACGCGATCCGCGTGCGCGGGGGCAAGGGCTGGACGTCGCCGTTGTTGATGCCGCCCGAACTGGCCGGATGGGCGCGCACCGCCGACATGCGGCGGCTGCCCGACGGCCTCGCGCTGGCGGCCCGGCGCATGATCGACCGGGCGCCGCGCCTGGCGCCCGCCTCGCGCGCCTCGCTCGCCGACGACCTGGCCGCACGCGTCGAGCCCTATGTGGCGCCCGCTCCGCCGGTGGGCACGCCGGCCGAGGCGTTTCTGCACGCCGTCCTGTACGAGCGTCGCGACCGTGAGCTGGATCGCGGCTTGCGCGACCGCGACCGCGCCGCCGAACAGTCACAGGCCCTGCACCGCCTCCCCTACGCCATTCCCGACCCGCGCACCTGAGCGCCCGCGGCGGGGTCCGCGCTCAGGCGCCCAGGTAGCGCAGCACCGCCAGGACGCGACGATGGTCGGCTGCGTCGGCCTCGAGGCCGAGCTTCGCGAAGATCGAGGCGACGTTCTTCTCGACTGCTCCGTAGGACAGGTACAGCCGCTCGGCGATGGCCCCGTTGGACCGCCCCTCGGCCATGAGGCCGATCACCTCCCGCTCGCGTGGTGTCAGGCGCGCCAGCCCCGCGTCGCCCGCCGCCGACGCCCCCATGAGCTGCGTGACCACCTCGGGGTCGAGCACGGTCTGCCCGCCGGCGACGCGGTCGAGCGCGTCGAGGAAGTCGCTCACGTCGGCCACGCGGTCCTTGAGCAGATACCCGATCCCGCCCGCCCCCGCGGCGAGCAGCTGCGCCGCGTAGCGCATCTCGACGTACTGCGAGAACACCAGCACCGGCAGCCCGGGGTGCGCCGCGCGCAGCGCCGTCGCGGCGCGCATGCCCTCGTCGGTGAACGTCGGGGGCATGCGGATGTCGGCGACGACGACGTCGGGCAGGTCGCCGCCCGCGTCCCGCAGCGCGACCTCGCGCACGAGGGCTTCGCCGTCGCCGACCGCGACGACGTCGTGCCCGCGACGGGCCAGCAGCGCGGCGAGGCCGTCGCGCAGGATCGCGGAGTCCTCGGCGATGACCACGCGCAGGCGCGTCGCGCCTTCGAGGCGGGGCGTCACGTCGGCGTGGAGGTCGGCAGCGTCACGTCGACCACCGTAGGCCCGCCCGCGGGGCTGGTCAGGCGCAGCGCGCCGTCCACTGTCGCCACCCGCTCGGCCAGCCCAGCCAGGCCGGTGTGCCGCCCGTCCTGGCCGCCCGTGACGACGACGGCGCCGCCGCGCCCGTCGTCGCGCACCCGCAGGCGCAGCGTCCGGTCGTCGACCCGCTCCAGAAGCACGTACGCCCCGCTCGCGCCCGCGTGCTTGACGACGTTGGTGAGCAGTTCGGCGACCGTGTAGTACGCGATCGACCGCACCGCGGGGGCGAGTGCCCCGCGGGCCTCGATGGTGGGGTCGACGTCGACCGTGACGGGCAGTGGGGTGCGCGCGGCGAGCGTCTCGAGCGCGACGACGAGTCCGTCGTCGAGCGCCGGTGGGTGGATGCCGCGCACGATCTCGCGCAGCTCGCCCAGCGCGTCCTTGGACGAGGCGTGGGCGGAGGCGAGCAGCTCGGCCGCGAGCGCCGGGTCGCCGCCCGCCGCGAGGTGCTCGCGCGCCTCACCGAGCTGCATGGCCACGGCGACCAGGCGCGCCTGTGTGCCGTCGTGCAGGTCGCGTTCGAGGCGGCGCAGGCGCGTGTCGGCGTCGTCGACCGCGGCGGCCCGCGCGGCGCGCAGCTGGGCCACGCGCACGGCGTTCGCCGTCGGGCCCAGCAGGCCGCGCACCAGAAGGCGGAACAGCCCGGCGAACCCCCGCGTGAGCACCGGCCAGAGCGCGAGGAGCGCGAGCCCGGCGAGCGAGACGAGCGCGATGCGCGGCGGGGTGTCGGCGAACCAGTTGGCGCCGAACGTGATGCCGCGGCGCCACGTGCCGTCGCCGGCCCGCTGGAGCGGGAGGAACCCGAGCCAGAGCCAGTAGGTGAGCCCACCGGCGCCGACGGCGAGGAACACCGTCGAGACGACGAGGCTGAGGATCGACAGCGGGAGGGCGAGCACCAGGAACAGCAGGGCGCGCCAGCCCGCGGGGTCGAACAGCCGTGCGCCGAGCGCGCGCCACCATCCGCGTGGGCGGACGAACGCGGGCGGGTGCTCGACCGGCTCGTCGAGCATTGCGCGGGCCAGCGCGCGGTGGGTGCCGCCCCATCCGCGGGCGCCCAGCACCAGCCCGCCGGGCACGATCAACCCCACCACGGTGACCAGCAGACCGGCCGACAGCGCCGGGACGAGCAGCGTGTACGCGAGCCCGAACGGCGCCATCAGGAGCATGACCCACAGGTACCCGTACGCGCGCCATGTGCGGCGCGCGAACAGCGCCGCGAAAGGTGTCCTCATGCCCTCAGCCTTCCGCGCGCCGACGCCGGCGCCCACCGGGAGCGCCGCCGTCGGCGCCGGGGGACAACCCCCGTGACGCCCTGGCGCGGCGGCGCCGCGCGGTGGGGTCAGTACCGGTAGTGCTCGGGCTTGTAGGGGCCCTCGACCGGCACGCCGATGTACTCGGCCTGCTCCTTCGACAGCTCGGTCAGGCGCACGCCCAGCGCGTCCAGGTGCGTGCGGGCCACCTTCTCGTCGAGGACCTTGGGCAGGCGGTAGACCTGGCGCTCGTACTGGCGCTCCCCCTCGGGTTTCGCGGCGTCCAGGAACAGCTCGATCTGCGCGATCGTCTGGTTCGAGAACGAGTTGGACATGACGAACGACGGGTGGCCGGTCGCGTTGCCCAGGTTGAGCAGGCGCCCCTCCGACAGCACGATCACCGACTTGCCCGCGGGGAGAGTCCACTCGTGGACCTGCGGCTTGATCTCGGTCTTGACGACGCCCGGGACCTTGGCCAGCCCGGCCATGTCGATCTCGTTGTCGAAGTGCCCGATGTTGCCGACCACGGCCTTGTCCTTCATCGCCACGATGTGCTCGGCGAGGATGACGTCCTTGTTGCCGGTCGTGGTGATGAAGAAGTCGGCCTCGTCGAGCACGTCCTCGATGCGCGCGACCTGGAAGCCGTCCATGGCGGCCTGAAGCGCGCAGATCGGGTCGATCTCCGAGACGATGACGCGCGCTCCCTGCCCGCGGAACGCCTCCGCGGCGCCCTTGCCGACGTCGCCGTAGCCCGCGACGAACGCAACCTTGCCGCCGATGAGGATGTCGGTGGCGCGGTTGATCCCGTCGGGCAGCGAGTGGCGGATGCCGTACTTGTTGTCGAACTTCGACTTGGTCACCGAGTCGTTGACGTTGATGGCCGGGAAGAGCAGCTCGCCGGCCTCGGCCAGGTGGTACAGGCGGTGCACGCCCGTCGTCGTCTCCTCGGTCACCCCCTTGATGCTGACGGCGATCTCGGTCCAGCGCAGCGGGTCGGCCTCCAGCGCGCGGCGCAGCACGTCGCGCACGACGTTCATCTCGTGCGTGTGGTCGGGCTCGCCCGGCAGCGTGTTGGGTGGCACGACGCCGGCGCGCTCGTACTGCAGGCCCAGGTGCACCAGCATGGTGGCGTCGCCGCCGTCGTCGAGGATCATGTTGGGGCCGCGGCGCTCGGCGCCGTCGTCGCCCGACTCGCTCGGCCACACGAGGATCTGCTCGGTGCAGTCCCAGTACTCCTCGAGGGTCTCGCCCTTCCAGGCGAACACGGGCACGCCGCGGGGGTCGTCGGGCGTGCCGTCGGGGCCGACCGCGACGGCCGCGGCGGCCTCGTCCTGCGTCGAGAAGATGTTGCAGGACGCCCAGCGCACCTGCGCGCCGAGCGCGACCAGGGTCTCGATGAGCACGGCGGTCTGCACGGTCATGTGCAGCGACCCGGCGATGCGGGCGCCCGCGAGCGGCTTGGACGCGCCGAACTCGGCGCGCAGCGCCATGAGGCCGGGCATCTCGTGCTCGGCGAGGCGGATCTGGTGGCGGCCGGACTCGGCCAGCGCGAGGGAGCGGACCTTGTAGCGGCCCGGGACCTCGTCGAACTGCGCGGTGGACACGGGTGTTACCTCCGAGGGACAGGTGTCGGTCAGCGTGCGCTGGGGGCTCCCGTGTGCGCTCGCGCACCAGACTACCCACCCCGGCTGCCGGGTCGCCGCGCTGGACACCGGCGGCCTCGCGCTCCCGGGGCGCGCGATGATGGCACCGATGCCCTCCTCAGCCGACACCCCGCTCTTCCCGCTGCGCACCGTGGTCCTCGGCGCGTTCGTGCCCGCCTTCCTGTTCGACGTCGGGGTGGGCGCGCTGCTGCCCGTCGTCGCGCCGACGGCCACGGCCCTGGGCTCCTCGCTCGCCGTGGCCGGCGTGGTCGCGGCCCTGCTGCCGGTCGGCACGATCGCTGCGGACCTGCCCGCCGGCGCGCTGGCCGCGCGGGTGGGAGACCGGGTCGCGATGATCCTGGCGGGAGTGGTGGGGGCGGGCGCGTTCGTCCTGGCCGCGCTGGCGACCAGCCTCACGCAACTCGCGGTCGCGGTGCTCGCGCTCGGCGCCGCGGGGGCCGTGTTCAACCTCGCGCGGCACTCCTACCTCACCGAGGTCACCCCGCCGCTGCGACGCGCTCGGGTGCTGTCGACCATGGGCGGGGTGCATCGCATCGGGCAATTCGTCGGCCCGTTCGCGGGCGCGCTCGCCATCGACCGCGTCGGCCTGGCCGGCGCGTACTGGCTCGGCGCGGTGGTCGCGCTCGCGGCCGCCGTCACCGTCGTCGTCGTGCCCGACGACGACGGCGCACGCGGCGCGACCCCCTCCCCCGCGCCCGAGCGGGCCACCCTCGGCTCGGTGCTGCGCGAGCACCGGTCGCTGTTCGCGACGCTCGGCATCGCGTGCCTGCTGGTCGGCCTGGTGCGCGGCGCCCGGCAGACCGTCATCCCGCTGTGGGGCGAGCACCTGGGCCTGGAGCCGGCGGTGGCCTCGGTCATCTTCGGCGTCGCCGGCGGCGTCGACATGCTCCTGTTCTACCCAGCGGGCAAGGTCATGGACCGCATGGGCCGAAACTGGATCGCGATCCCGTCGATGCTGCTCATGGGGGTCGCGCTGATCGCACTGCCGTTCACGGGCGGCGTCGCCTCGCTCACCGCCGTGGCGATGGCGCTCGGGTTCGGCAACGGCATCGGCTCGGGCATCCTCATGACGCTCGGCTCGGACGCCTCACCCGCGCACGGGCGCGCCCAGTTCCTCGGGCTGTGGCGCGTGCTGCAAGACACGGGCTCAGCCGCCGGACCGCTCGTGGTCTCGGCGGGCGCGGCGCTCGGCTCGCTCGCCGCGGGCATCTGGGCCGTGGGCGTGCTGAGCCCGACGGCGGCGCTGGCCCTGGCGCGCTGGGTGCCGCGCTGGACGCCGCACGCCAACCGCACGACGCGGCGCGCCGCGGGCATCCAGGTCTGAGGGGGCCTCAGCCGACACGGCGGGCGCCCACGCGCGCGGTGACGCGGTGCGCGACCTCGACCAGCCCCGCGCCCACCGCGCCCAGCCCGAGGCCGACCGCGAGGCGCATCGGGGTCACCGAGAGCAGGAACACGTGCTGGGAGACGACCGGGACCAGCACGGCCGCGGCGCCCAGGCTCGCCAGACCCACCACGAGCAGCGTCTTCCATCGGTTGAACGGGCGGGCCAGCACGCCCACGGTCCACAGCCCGATCAGCAGCACGACGATGGTCGCGACCGTGCGCGCCTCGACCGCGCTCGTGCCCGGCTCGACCACCTGCGCGACGCGGAACGCGGCATACGCCGAGGCCGCCACCAGCACGCCCACCGGCACCGCGAACCGCAGCACGCGCCGCAGGAACCCGGGCACATAGCGCCGGTGGTTAGGCGCGAGCGCGAGGAAGAACCCCGGCACGCCGATCGTCAGCGTCGAGATGAGCGTGAGCTGGATGGGCTCAAGGGGGAAGGCGCTGCCCGAGACCGCGGCGCTGAGCGCCAGCACGAGGGCGTACACGTTCTTGACGAGGAACAGGTTGGCCGCGCGCTCGATGTTCGCGATCACGCGCCGCCCCTCGGCCACGACCTCGGGCAGGTGCGCGAAGCGGCCGTCGAGCAGCACGAGTTGGGCGACCGCGCGCGTCGCGGCGGCGCCCGAGCCCATCGCCACACCGATGTCGGCGTCCTTGAGCGCGAGCGCGTCGTTGACGCCGTCGCCGGTCATCGCCACGACGTGGCCGCGGCTTTGGAGCGCGCCCACCATGGCGCGCTTCTGCTGCGGGGTGACGCGCCCGAAGACGCTCGCGCCCTCCAGCGCGTCAGCCAGGGCCTGCGGGTCCTCGGGCAACTGCGTGGCGTCCACGGCGTCGTCGGGCCCCGACACGCCCGGCACGCCGACGCGCGCGGCGACCGCGCCGACCGTGCGCGGGTTGTCGCCCGAGATGACCTTGAGCGCGACGCCCTGCTGGGTGAAGTACGCGAGCGTCCGCGCGGCGTCGGGGCGCAGGCGCTCGGCGAGCACGACGAGGGCGGCGGGCTCCAGCCCGTCGGGCAGCGCCGGCGCCACCGGCTCGGACGGCGGCACGGCGGGCCCGGGCGGCGACGAGGCGGGCTCGGGCGGCGGCGCGGCGGGCGTGCGCGGCGCGCGGGCCAGGACCAGCACCCGACTGCCGGCGGCGGCGACTTGGTGCGCGCGGGCGAGCGTGGTGCGCGCCGCCTCGCTCACCGGCCCGGGCAGCACCCGCTCGGGGGCGCCGAGCACCCAGGTCGCATCCGCGACCGAGACCGCGGCCCATTTGCGCGTCGAGGAGAACGGGACGGCCCCGATCACGGGCCACGGGCTCGGCTCGAACGCGTCCGCGATGGCGGCGCCGGTCGCGTTGGCGTCGTCGCGGAACAACCCGAGCGCGCCGGACACGTCGCCGGGCGCGCCGTCGCTCCCGACGACCTCGATCCGGTCGAACACGATGTCACCGTGCGTGAGCGTGCCCGTCTTGTCGAGGCACACCACGTCGACGCGGGCGAGTCCCTCCACGGCCGGCAACTCCTGGACCAGTGTGCTGCGCCGTGCGAGCGTGATGACCCCGAGCACGAAGGCGAGCGAGGTCAGCAGCACGAGCCCCTCGGGCACCATGCCGACGAGCGCCGCGACCACCCCGGTGAGCGCGTCGCGCCACCCTTGGTTGTCGGGGCTGCGCAACTGGCTCCACACGAGGATCGGCGCGACGACGACCATGAGCAGCGAGATCCAGCGCAGCAGCCGGTTGGTGCCCGCCTGCAGTTCGGAGCGCGTCAGCGAGAAGCGCCGCGCCTCGGCGGCCAGCCGCGCCGCATACGCGTCGGCGCCCACGCGCGTGGCCTGGGCGCGCCCCGTCCCGGCGACGACGATCGAGCCCGACCGCACCTCGTCGTGCTCGGCCTTGGGCACGGGGTCGGACTCACCCGTCAGCAGCGACTCGTCGATCTCGAGTCCCACGCTCGCCCGCACGACGCCGTCGGCGGGCACCTGGTCGCCCGCCCGCAGCTCCAGCAGGTCGTCGAGCACGACGTCCTCGATGGGCCGCTCGGCGACGACACCCTGTCGCACGGTGCGCGCGGTGGGCGCGGTGAGCATGGCCAGGCGGTCAAGGGTCCGCTTGGCGCGCACCTCCTGCACGATGCCGACCACCGAGTTGGCGACGACGACGCCGACGAACAACCCGTTCTGCCACCGTCCCGTGGCGATGATGACGCAGAACAGCGAGACGAGCAGCCCGTTGAACGGCGTCAGGACGTTGGCCCGGACGATCTGCCCGATCGTGCGGCTCGGCAGCCGCGCCGCGGTGTTGGTGCGACCGTCGGCGACACGCTCGGCGACCTGGGCGGCGCTCAGTCCGTCGAGGGGGGTGAGTGCGACGTCCACGACGTGAACCTATCGCCACCCGGCCCGCGGGCCGTGCTCAAGCGACACCGCTGACCCGATCCGCACGGCGTCCGCCCGCAGCGGCCGGTCAGGCCCCCGCGGGCGGCGCGGCCGGCGCCGCCAACCGGCGCGCGTCCGACTCCAGCAGCACCGGGATGCCCTCGCGCACCGGGTAGGCCAGGGGCCGCTGCGGGTCGGTCGAGTGCAGCTCAGGCTCGCCGGTCGGGCCGACGCCGTCGACCAGCTCGGCGCCCGTCGCCGGGCAGCGCAGGATCGCGCGGACCCAGGGGTCGATCTCGGCGGTCACTTCGCCTCCGGGGTCTCGACAGGCTCGACCGCCGGGCTCGGCTCGACCGCCGGGCTCGGCTCGACTGCCGGGCTCGGCTCGACCGCCGCAGTGGGCTCGGCGCGCACGAGCGCGAGGACGTCGTCGCGCACCTTCTCCATGATGTCCTCGTCGGCCGCCTCGACATTCAGGCGCAGCAACGGCTCGGTGTTCGACGCGCGCAGGTTGAACCACCAGCGCGGCTGCCCCTCCCAGTGCGAGACGGTCACGCCGTCGAGCTCGTCGACCTCGACGTCGGGGTAGGCGGCCAGGTACGCGTCGAGCACCCGCGCGCGGGCCGCGGGCACGTCGGCCACGCGTGAGTTGATCTCGCCCGAGGCGACGTACGGCTCGTACATCTCCGACAGGGCCGACATGGGGTGCGCCTGCCCGCCGAGCGCCGCGAGCACGTGCATCGCGGCGAGCATGCCGGTGTCGGCGAACCAGAAGTCGCGGAAGTAGTAGTGCGCGCTGTGCTCGCCTCCGAACACCGCCTGGTGCTGGGCCATCTGCGCTTTGATGAACGAGTGGCCCACGCGCGTGCGCACCGTCGTCGCGCCGGCGGCCGTCAGCAGCTCGGGCACGGCGCGTGAGGTGATGAGGTTGTGGATGACGCTCGCCTCGCGGCCCGCCGCCTTCTCCTTGGCCAGCTCGCGCAGCCCCACAAGCGCCGTCACGGCCGACGGCGAGACCGCGCGGCCGCGCTCGTCGACGACGAAGCAGCGGTCGGCGTCGCCGTCGAACGCCAGGCCCAGGTCGGCGCCGTGCGCGACGACGGCGCGCTGCAGGTCCACCAGGTTGGCCGGCTCCAGCGGGTTGGCCTCGTGGTTCGGGAACGACCCGTCGAGCTCGAAGTAGAGCGGCACGATGTCCAGCGGCAGGGCGGGCAGCCCCGCGCCCGTGCCCAGCACCGCGGGGACGGTGTGCCCGCCCATGCCGTTGCCGGCGTCGACCACGACCTTGAGCGGGCGGATGCCCGACAGGTCCACGAGGGAGCGCAGGAACGCCGCGTAGTCGCCCAGCAGGTCGGCCTCGCGCACCGTCCCGAGCTCGGCGACCGGGTCCGGCAGCCCCTCGTCGAGGAACTGCTGCGCGAGCGAGCGGACCTCGGCCAGGCCCGTCTCCTCGCCGACCGGGCGGGCGCCGGGACGGCACAGCTTGATGCCGTTGTAGATCGCGGGGTTGTGCGAGGCGGTGAACATCGCCCCCGGCGCCTCGCGCACGCCCGAGGCGTAGTACAGGCCGTCGGTAGAGCACAGGCCGATGCGCAGGACGTCGACGCCCGCCGCGGTCAGCCCGCGTGCGAACGCCTCGACGAGGGCGGGGCCCGAGTCGCGCATGTCGTTGCCGATGACGACCTCGGGACGCCGTCCCGCCTCCCCGGGCTGCGGCAGCACGACGACGCGCGCGAACGCGGCGCCGACAGCCTCGGCGACGGCGGGTGAGAACGGGTCGGGGACGGTGCCCCGCACGTCGTAGGCCTTGATGATCGAGGTGAGGTCGACGGTCACCGGCCCAGCCTATGCCGGGCGCGGTCCGCCGGTCGGCCAGGACGTCCGCCCGCGCGCGGGCGTATGGGAGAGTGGGCGGCGATATGACGACGACGAACGAGCCTCGCGGGCGCTCGGTCTACACGCTGGACAACCCGATCCAGCACTACGACTGGGGCTCGGGGACGCAGTTGCACGAGTTGCTGGGCGACGCGCCGGACGGGCGACCCGCCGCCGAGTTGTGGCTGGGGGCGCACGCGAGCGCACCGTCGCTGGCCCGCGACCGCCACGGCGCGACGGAGCCGCTCGACGCGCTCATCCGCTCTGACCCCGAGCGCATGCTCGGCAAGCGCGTCTCGGACGAGTACGGGCCGCGGCTTCCGTACCTGCTCAAGGTGCTCGCAGCAGACCGTGCGCTGTCCTTGCAGGTTCACCCCAAGCCGCACCTGGCCCGCGCGGGGTTCAACCGCGAGAACGCGCGCGGCGTCCCGCTCGACGCACCCCACCGCTCGTTCCGGGACGACCAGCACAAGCCCGAGCTCATCGTCGCCGTCTCACAGTTCGAGGCGCTGGCCGGGTTCCGCAACCCGCGCAGCATCACCTCGCTGCTCGACGGGCTCGACGGCCCCTTGGTCGACGCCGTGCGCGACGAGCTCGCGCGAGACCGGTCCGCGCGCGGCCTGCGTGCGGCGTTCTCGCGCCTGCTCGCGGCGCGCGACGACGACGCCTGCGCCGCTCAACTCGAGCGCACCATCGCGTCGGTGCGCGCCCGCGCCGAGGCGGGATCGCGCTTCGGCCGCGCCGACGCCACGGTGCTGCGCCTCGCCCAGGAGCACCCCGGCGACCCGGGCGCCATCGCGTCCCTCATGCTCAACCGCGTCACGCTCGAGCCGGGCGAGGCGCTGTTCCTCGCCGCGGGCGAGATCCACGCGTACCTGTCCGGGCTCGGCGTCGAGGTCATGGCCAGCAGCGACAACGTGCTGCGCGCGGGCCTGACCACCAAACATGTCGACGAGGCGGCGCTGTTCGAGGCGGCGTCCTTCGAACCGCGCCCACCGCTGGCGCCGCACCTGGACCTCGCCGGATCGCGCGGACAGTCGGTGACGTTCCGCCCGCCGGTGCGTGAGTTCGCGCTGACGCTCATCGACGTCGACGAGTCCGAGTCGGTGCCGCTCGCGCCGACGGGTCCGCGCACGGTCATCTGCCTCGATGGTGAGGTGGAGGTGGTCGACGCCGGGGGGCGAACGAAACTGGGCCGGGGCGGGTCGGTGTTCGTCGCCCACGACGCCGGCGCGGCGTCGGTCGAGGGATCAGGCCTCGTGGCCTGCGCCTGGGTTCCCTGACGCGCGCACGGCCCCGACCGTCGGTCTACTCGCCGTCGTTCTACTCGGCGCCGTCCGCGCGCAGCACGCGCAGGTGCCCGCGCCGGGAGGTCTCGACCGAGCCCTGCTCGGGCTCGACCGGACGGCGCACGCGTCCCGCCTCGCGCACGGCCTCGGCCAGCGCGGACAGGTCGTCGGGCGTGGGCCCGGCGTCCGCGTACTGCGGCGTCAGCCGCACGACCTCCCAGCCGCGCGGCGCCGTCAACCGCTCGGCGTGCTCCGCGCACAGGTCGTAGCTGTGCGGCTCGGCGTGCTGGGCCAGCGGGCCGAGCACCGCGGTCGAGTCCGCGTACACGTAGGTAAGGGTCGCGACGGCTGCACGCTGGCATGCCGTGCGCGAGCACTGCCTGACCGATCTCACGGCGTGAGACTACGCCCCGCACCGCCCCCTGGCGGGCGCCCCACGCCGCACGAGGCGCTGCCCGCCTGCGTCCCCAGCGTGGTTTCGACAGGCTCAACCACCGGTGGTGGCGCCGCATCCGGCGGTTGAGCCCGTCGAAACCACCCCGCACGGTCGCGCCACGTGGTGACGCCTCCGCGCTCCTTGGCCCAGGCGGATCGGTAGGCTCACACTCGTGGGACTTTTCGGCTCCTCGCGCGGCTCGTCGCCGACCCCGCGACCGCACGGGCACTCGCGTCGACTGCGCACGGGGACGGGCGCAGCCCCTGACCTCGACGCGTCCGCCGCGCCGTCGCGGGCCGACCTGTCCGCCCTGCCCGTCCGACGGCGCGACCGCCGCGGACGCGGGCCACGCGGCCCGCTGATGCCTCCGGGTCTGCCCGCGCACCGCACGCGCGCCGAGCAGTTCGACGATCTGGTGCTCGACGCGGTCGAGGACGTCGAGCACGACTGGGAGCGCCAGCTCACGGGAACCGAGTTCGCGGTCGAGGACGTGCCGCCCTCCGACCCGGCGCCCTGGGAGGACGGCGGGGTGCCGCTCGGGCGCTGCTTCCCCGCCCAGTCGGGGCAGCCCGCGCGCGTGGTCGTCTACCGACGGCCGATCGAGTTGCGCGCCGAGGATCCGGAGGACCTCGCCGACCTGGTGCACGACGTCGTCGTCGAGCAGGTCGCCCATCTGCTGGCGCGCACACCCGAGGAGATCGACCCGCACTTCGAGGGGCGCTGAGCCGCCAGGCCGGGCGCGCGCATCGCGCTCACCCCTGCGCGTCGACCTCGCGCACGCTGGCCGCGCCCGGCGCGGGCACGGACGCCGTCGGCGCCAACGACGCCACCAGGCGCTCGCTCTGCTCGCTGCCGTCCTCGGCCGTGAGCTCCACGGCCCAGGCGATCCGGTCGTCCTCGCCCGCGTCGACGACGACCAGGGCCGGCGTGCCGTGCGGGGCGATCGAGGTGACCGGGACGCGCGCGACGGTCCCCACGTCGAGCGTGAGGGTCTGCTCGCCGAGCGCCGAGCCGTCGCTGCCGTAGACGCGCACGACCGCGCTGGCCTTGCCCGACGGCGGGGTGGCGCCGCGCTCGTCGGGAACGGCGGTGACCGCGACGACCGCCGAGGTCCCCCCGGGCAGCGCGGCCTGCGCGCCCAATCCCGGATCGGGCAGCGGCTGGCCCGCCTGCCACGCGACGTCGTACGGCAATCCCTGGACGACGGCGTCGTCGGGCACCGGCCCGCTGCGCGTGAGGCTCGCGGCGGCGAGCACCGGCACGTCCGCGTCGATCACGATGCCGTACCCCCCGGCGGCGAGGCCGCCGAGCGGCAGGTCGGTCACGACGCCCGGCTCGAGCGCGACGCTCTCGGCGCCGCGCAGTCGCGCGAGGCCGTCCTTGCCGTAGATGCTCACGTGCGCCGTGCCGCCGTCGTCGGGGGCGAGCAGACGCAGCACCGGCGCGCGCGGGTCATCGAGCGCCTCGCCGCCCGACAGCAGCCCGGCGATCGCCACCGAGGTCGACGGCGCCGCGCCGGGCGTCAGGATGTCGACCCCCTGCGGCACGAGTCCGTCGAGGCTCTGGACCTGCAGGCTCGCCGCGACGCGCGCGCCCGTCGAGGTCACGTGCACCACCACGCGCCGCTGGTCGGGCGCGACGGCCTCGATGCGGGTCGTTGCCGACTGACCGGCGCCGAGCACGAATGCGCCCTGGCTGCCGAGGGCCACCTTGCCGGCGGGTCCGTACACGTCGAGCGTCACGGTCGCTGTGCTGGCGCTCGGGTTCTGCACGGTCAGCACCGCCGTCGAGCCGACCTCGGTGCTGCCGCCGACGATCCATTGCGAGATCGCGGGCGCCGCGCATGATGCGGCCGCGAGGCCGCGCAGGTCGCCGCCCGTCGTCACCGACGCCTGGGCCGCCGCGGCGCGGAACGGCGCGCCCGCCACAGGCTGGGCCTGCAGCACGCTGCCCGCGGCTCCGGGGTCGCCGACGTGCGCCGCGGCGTCCGCGCCGACGGTCAGCGCCGCGCCCTGGCCGCCGAGCGCTCCCCACCGCGCGCCGGTGTCCCCGGCGGAGAGCACACCCGCCGCGAGCGACGAGGTCGTGCTCACCGGGGCGGCGGAGAACTGGGTGTCGCCGACGTCGGCCCCCTCCGGAAGCGTCGCGGCGGGCGGGCACACGAGTTGGACGGGTGCGGGCGTGACGCCGACCTGCCGGACGCCGTCGCCCTCGTGCGCGCCGGCGCCGTCGAGCGCGCTGGCCCACGGCCCGGCGTACAGCGTGGCGACGGCCACGGCGCCGACGGCGACGGCCGCCGTCGACGTCGCGCCGAGCGCGCGCAGGAACGAGCGGGCCATGGTCACCTCCCCCGCCGGCGCCCGACAGGCAGGGCCAGCAGCACGTACACGAGCAGGACGGCGCCGGCCGCGGCGAACCACCACGGCTGGCGCGAGGTGACGTGCTCGACCACGAGCGCGCCGCCCTCGGCGGGCATGGCGAACGCCTGGAGCCCATCGGCCTCCACCACGGGCAGACGGCGCCCGTCGAGCGTGGCACGCCAGCCCGAGTCGGCGACCGCGGCGAGCACGAGGGTGCGCTCCTGGTCGGGCGACGACGCGGCCGGCGCGTCGGTGCGCACCGAACGGCCGTCGGAGGGCAGCACCGCGAGCGTCGTCGGACGTTCCCTCGCCGTCGGCGCGCCGTCGGTCACGCGCGCCCAACCGGGGGCGGGCTCGTCGGCGACGGCGACCCGCCACAGCCGCGTCCCGGCGCCCTCGGTCACGCGCTGCAGTCCGGGCACCATGTCGAGTGTCGTCACCAGGTCGGGGTCGGCGTCGGGGGGCGCCTGGACGGCGCCCACGCCGACGTCGGCGAGCCGCGCGGCCAGGCCGGGCGCCTGCCCTGAGCCAAGTTCGGCGACCAGCGCGTCGAGGCGTGCGCGGCCGGCGCGCTCGGGGCCGACGACGACGCCCGCGTCACGCGCGCGCACCACCACCGAGGAGTCGACGAGTGCGCTCCCGTCGGCGCGCAGGAGCGCGTAGCCGAGCACACCCTGCTCGTCACGGGTGACCTGGAGCACGCGGGCGCCGCGCCCGGCGCCTTGGATCTGCTGGCCCACCGCGGGTACGACGGGGGTGGCCGTGGCGCGCAGGTCGCCCACGTCGCGGCCGTCCACGGCCCCCCACGCCCACGAGCCGGCGCCCGCCCCGGGCAGCAGCACGAGCGCGCCGACGCCGAGGGCCACGGCGCCTGAGCGCACGCGCGACCACCGGGTGCGCTCGGCGACCGCCTCACGCTGCGCCGGCACACCCAGCAGGGCCGCTCCGCCCAGCCCGAGCAGGACGACGCTCGCGCCGACGCCCGGCCACTGCCCCACGGCGACGGCGCCCATTCCCGCCACCAGGCCGATCGCGGCCAGGAGCCAGGCCGTGCGGGTTCCGGCGAGCACGCGCCGGCGCACCAGCGCGGCGAGGGCCAGCACGAGCAGAATCCCACCGAGCACATAGGGGGCGATCTGCGCGGCCGCGTGGAGCACGGGGTGGGCGCCGTCGCTCGCGCCGAACCACGCGCCCGGCGCCTGGGCCTGCCCGAGCAGCAGCTGCCACCCCGTCGGCGCGGCCTGGGACGCGACGTCGGCGCCCGGCTCCGCGAACAGCAGACGCCAGCCGCCGTCGGACCAGGTGCGGACCACCAAGAGCCAGAAGGGCGCGCCGACGGCGAGCGCCGGCACGAGCGCGAGCGGCAGCTTGCGCCGTCCGCGCGGCGCCGCCACGATCGCGACGAGCACGGCCACCGCGGCGACCGGCAGGAGCACGGGGGCGCCGCACACGGCGACGGCCAGCAGCAGACCCGCGGCGCCGGCGGCGCCCAGCGAGCCGTGGCGGGCGCGTTCGCGCCGCCAGCGCTGTCGGCTGCGCGCCTCGGGGTCAGGGTTGGCGGACTCGGGCACGTCGACCTCGTCGCGCGCCTGCGCGCCCACGGCGCGCACGAGCGCGAGCGCGACCCACGGCAGCGTGAGGTGCGCGAGCACCGTGCCGAGGCGGCCCGCCGCAAGCGAGTCGAGGAACGCCGGGGCGGCGGTCCAGGCGAGCGCCGCGACGAGGCGCGGCCACGTCGAGCGCGTCAGCGCCCCAGCGGCGAACCACGCGCCGAGGGCGGCGAGCGGCAGCGCGCTCACCACGAGCAGATTCACGGCGGTCTGCAGCGACCCGCCCGCGAGCCACGACAGCGCGGTCAGCGGCAGCAGCAGCGGGTCGGCGGGGACGCGCGCGCCCAAGCCGGTGGCGACCCAGCCCGAGGTGGCGGCGGTCCACACATCGCTGGCCCCACCGGGCGCGGGCAGCAGCGCACCGCCCACGACGCGGCCACCCTGGGCGAGCACGCCCTGCCACGCTCCGAAGACGGCGACGGCGAGCCCACCGGTCGCGAGCAGCGCGACCGTCAGCCCCGCGCGGCGCCGCAGCGCGATGCGGCGCAGCTCGGCGCGTTCGAGCTCGCTCGGCGCCCACCTCGTGCGGTTCGCCTCGGCGCGCGAGAGCCGCACGTCGCGCCGCTCGGAGTAGACCTGCCGCCAGGTGGCCAGCAGTGGTCGCAGCGCACGGCGCGGCTGGGTCGAGGTGCGCGCGGCCCTCCGCCTGGCGCGCATGAGCGGCCCGAGCCGGACGGCGTTCCACAGCGCGGCGACGATCTCGTCGCGCGCGCGCCCCGGATGTTTGAGCGCGAGCCGGTACATCGCCGCGAACGGCGCCCACAGCAGCATTCCGAGGATCGCGGGCACGAGCAGCGCGCCCGGCACGTGCACGAGCCGATGGTGCAGCTGGCTGCGTCGGCGAGCGCCCGACGAGGCGCCCTCGTCGGGCGTGCGCCCCTGGGCGCCGCGCACGCCCAGCAGCGAGGCCTGCGCGTGGCGAACGACCGCCTCGGGCACGACGACGACGCGGTGGCCCGCGCGCCAGGCGCGGCGGCACAGGTCGAGGCCGTCGCCGTACAGGCCGTACTCGGGGTCGGTGCCGCCCAGCTCCCGCCACACGCGCGTGCGGACCAGTGCGCCCGCCAGCCCGACGGCGAGCACGTCCTCGCGCGCGTCGTGCTGTCCCTGGTCGATCTCGGTGTCGTCGATGCCCGTCATGCGCCGCCCGAGGGGCGAGACGGTGTGACCCACCTCCACGAGCACGCCGCGGCCGGGCTCGGCGAACGGGTCGAGCACGCTCCCGTCGTCGGCCACGGGCCAACGCCGCTGCTTGGCGCCGGCGATCGCGACGGCCTTGGTGTGCTCGACCGCGCGCAACAGCACGCCGAGGGCCCCTGGGTCGGGCGCGGAGTCGTCATGCAACAGCCACAGCCAGCCATCGGTGGGCGCGACGCCCGCCGCGAGCGCGATGTCGACGGCCTCGCCGAAGGTGCGCGCACCCTCGGCGGCCACGAATCGCGCGCCTTCGAGGCGTAGGCCGAGCGTCGATCCGGTCGATCGTGGCGCGTCGACGTCGACCACGACGACGTCGTCGGGCGCGTGGTCCTGGCGGGCAAGGGCGGCCAGCGTGGTGGGCAGGAAGGGACTGCGCCCACGGGTGACCACGACTGCCGTCACGGCCACAACCTGCGGTATCGCGCCGGTGAGGGCGTGCACCACATCGAGTGCGGCGCCGCCGCCCGGACGTTCCTCCGGTGGCAGGCCGCGAACCTGGGTCATGTCGGGAGCTGTCATCGCCTGTGAATCATCGGGCGGCGGGGCCCCGGATCGCGGGATTTGGCCCTTCGGCGGGTCGCCCGTTGCGGGGACGTAGGGTGGGCGTGTGCCGCGCGCCGTGACGCCCCTGCGCCCGCCCCGGGCCGCTGCGACCAGGCTGCGGGCCGTTCCCCTGACGCTCTGGCTGATCGTGCTGCTGCAGGTCGCGGTGTGCCTGCTCCAGACGGCGGTGTTCCCGCACGGCCGCTCGCCTGACGAGGCCAAGCAGGTCGACCTGGTCATGCAGGTCGCCGACGGCACGGCGTGGCCCTGGCCCGATCCCGGCGCGTTGGTGGTGGGCGCGGGGGTCCAGGCGGGCACGGTGTTGCCCCCTGACCGGCTGCAGGGCGCCGCCCATCTCGCGGACCGCGACTTCCCGCCGCGCGCGAACCGGCCGTCGTGGGCTGAGGCCGGCGGCGCGTCCGCGTGGATCTCCGAGGTGGACGGCGAGCCGCTCAACAACCAGTTGGTGCAGCACCCTCCGCTGTACTACGTGCTCGGCGCCGCCGTCGCCCACCTGGTCCCCGACCGCCACGAGGCGCCGTTCGACCAGGTGTGGATGGTGCTGCGCACGGTCAACGTGCTGCTCGCGGCGCCGCTGCCGCTGCTCGCGTGGGCGACGGCGCGCCGCCTGCGCCTGCCCGAGCCGCTGCCGCTCGCGGCGGCGGGCGCCGTCGTCGCGATCCCCGAGCTCACGCACCTGCTCTCCTCGGTCAACAACGACAACCTGCTGATCCTGCTGGGCGCCACGGCGACATGGCTGGTGGCGTGCGTGCTGACCGGCGACCGCTCGCGCCGCACCGCGCTCGCCCTGGGCGCGGTGACGTCGCTCGCGCTGTGGACCAAGGGGTTCGCGCTGCTGATGCCCGCCTGGGTGGCCGCGGCCTACGCGGTGTCGTGGTGGCACGGGCGGCGGACGCCGCACGCCGCACGCCGCTCGCTGGGCGCCGCGGCGTGGTCGGCGCTCGCCATGGCGCCCGGGCTCGCGTGGTGGGCGCGCAATCTCGTCCTCTACGGCGCCCTGCAGCCGCACGGCACCCACGCCGACCAGGGCTACCTCGACGCGGGGAGCCACCACACGTGGGCCGATGGTGGCGCGGCCTGGCTGCGGCGGTTGACCGACCGCATGATCACCTTGTTCTTCGTCCAGGACCAGGCCTCACTGCTGCGCCACGACGTGTCCTGGTGGGCGGCGCGCGTGGGGTTGGCGGCGCTCGCGCTCGGCCTCGCCGCCGTGCTCGTGCGCGGGCCGCTGCGCCGCCTCGACGTGCTGGTGCTGCTGCTTCCCGCGGCCGCGCTGACCGCCGTCGTCGCGAAGGGCTCGTACGAGCAGTTCACGGCGTTCGGCAAGATCGGCGCCGCGCAGCAGGGGCGCTACCTGTTCATGGCCGTCGTCGGCCTGGTGGTGGTCGCGGTCGCGGGGGCGGGCTCGACGCGCTCGGTGCGCCGGTGGACGCCCGCGGTCGTCCTCGCGCTCGGCCTCGCGCTGCACGCCGCCTTCCAGGCCGACGCGTGGGCGATCCTGTGGATGCCGTCGGGTCCGGGGTCACCGGACGCGGTGTGGAGCGCGGCCGCCGCGATGGTGCGGCTGCACCCGTTCGGGTGGCCACTGCTCGCTCCCGCCGCGCTCGTGGCGGCGGGAGCCGTCGTGGCGTTGGGCGCGCAGGCCCTGCGCCTGGGGCGCGGGACTACACCGCGCGGCGCTTGAGCTTGCGGCGCTCGCGCTCGGACAGGCCGCCCCAGATGCCGAACCGCTCGTCGTTCGCGAGCGCGTACTCCAGGCACTCCGCGCGCACCTCGCAGCCGGCGCACACCTTCTTGGCGTCGCGGGTCGAGCCACCCTTCTCGGGGAAGAACGCCTCCGGGTCGGTCTGAGCGCACAGCGCCCTGTCCTGCCAGCCCAGCAACGTCTCGTCGTCGATGGGCGTGCCGAACAGCGGGAGCACCGGAGCGACACGCTCCGGCGCGCGTTGCGCGTCGGACGGGAAGTCGTCCTCTTCGAGCAGGTTCCACATGGCGGGTCCTCCTGAACTTTACGGAAACCGCATAAGTGGAATTACACGCGTGTCTTTCGGGTGCGTCAAGCCGGATTGTGCTAGCAGGCGCTCGTTCGAGCATCACCGCACGCAATTGCCGATCGCTTATACCCTGTTCCTGTGAACATCGCATCCGCTGCGGCTCGCAGTGTCGCCCACCTCATGAATGTCCTGGTCAGAGAGCCTGGACGACCGCGTCTGACGTGGTATGGAGACGATGGGGAACGCGTCGAGCTGTCCGGAGCGGTGCTGGTGAACTGGGTGAGCAAGACCGCCAATCTGCTGGTCGAGGAGTTCGACTCCGGTCCGGGTCGGCGCGCGCTGATCGACCTGCCCCCACACTGGCGCGCCGGGGTGTGGGCCCTGGGCGCGCTGCGCACGGGCGCGACCGTGCTGCTGCCTGGCGCCGACGGCGAGTGCCCCGACCAGCGCCCGGCGGACGTGACCGTCACCACTCGTCCCGACGGGCGCGCGGGCGACGTCGTCGCCGTCGCGCTGCCCGCGCTCGCACGCCGCTTCGACGGCGACCTGCCCCCCGGGGCTATCGACGCCGCGTCCGCGGTCATGACCTACGCCGACACCGTGATCTGGGCGCCCGAGGCCGACCCGAGCGAGCCGGCGATCATCGCGCCCGCCGTGACGGCGCCCGTGCAGGGTGTGTTGTACGGGGACCTGACCGACTGGGCGGCGGGCGCGCCTGAGGCGGCCGCCGCCGCGCCCGCGCGCGTGCTGCTCGACGGGCGCGCCCCGCTGGTCGACACGCTGCGCGCGGCGCTCGGACTGTGGGCCGCGGGCGGCTCGGTGGTGCTGACGTCTCCCGCGACGGCCGCCGCACTCGACGCGGATCCCGCTCGTCGCGAGCGCCTGGTCGCGCAGGAGTCGATCACCGCCTGACCGGGCGCCGCTCACCTCGCCGGAGCGCTCCCCCATGCCAGCAGCCCGGTCCCCTGGTGCGGGAACGCCCGCTGCGCCATCCGGAACGGCCACGTTCCGGCCGCGATGACGGCGCCCTGCACGGCCGTCGACGGCTGGAACAGCCGCCCGCTGCGCGCGGTGCGATCGGCCACCGCCTCCTCGCGCACGTCGGGCCGCCGGGCCGCGATCCGGTTGCGCACCGCCTCCAGCGCGTAGCCCAGCGGCATCCCGTACAGGCGCGTGCCGACGTCGGCCAGGCCGGCGTCGGCCAGCATCCCGGCGAGCGCGTCCGGCGCGTAGCGGCGAAAGTGCCCCACGGCCTCGTCCATCGCGCCGAAGCGCGAGGGCCACGCGGGGGTCGAGATCAGCAGCGTGCCGCCTGGCCGCAGCCGCGCGACCCACTCGGCGAGCGCGGCGGCGTCGTCGTCGATGTGCTCGACGACCTCGAACGCGCACACCAGGTCGAACCCGGCCGCGTCGATCGAGGCGAGCGGGCCGTGCACGAGCGTCGCCTCGACGCCCGCCGCGGCGGCGCGCCCGCGCGCGACCGCGACGCTGGCGCCGTCCAGTTCGACACCCGTGTAGTGGTGCCGCTGCGCGAGCCGGACGCCGACGGCGCCCTGACCGCAGCCGACCTCGAGCACGCGCGCGCCGGGGGACGGCAGGGCGCGGGCGACGAGGCGCGAGGCGAGGTCCCAGCGCAGTCGGGCATACGGGGTCAGCGGCGGCAGTGGCACAGGTGGTCTCCGAACGGGTCGACGGCGCGGCGGACAGACGGGCGCGCGCAGCCTAGCGGGCGCGTGCGGGCCGAACCAGGGCTCCAGCCCCAGCGAACAGCAGGTCGACGACGGTGAGCAGCACGCGCGTGAGCAGCACGACGAGCAGCACCTCGGCGTGCGGCAGCAGCCCCGCCAGGAGCGCGAGCAGCACGGCCTCGCGCACGCCGGCGCCCGCGGGGACGAACACGACGACGAACCCCGCGATCCATGCGATCGCGTACCCGCCGACCATGAGCGTGAGCGTGCGCGCGCTCGCCTCCAGGCCCAGACCGGTCGCCAGCAGCCACACGTGCAGCCCCGCCAGCGCCCAACTCAGGAGCGACCAGCCGACGGCCGACCCCAGCCCGGTCCAGCTCAGCGGCCGCTCCATCGGCGGACGGCGCAGGAACCGCAGTCCGGCGCCCACGAGGCGGCCCAGCACGGTGGGCACGAGCAGCACCACCAGCACGGGCGCCGCCCACGCGATCCACGACCAGCGGCCCAGCCCGCCGGCCCCGGCGATGGGCAGGCACACCGCGGCCACCACGGCGCCCGTGACCACCCCGAGCAGCACGGCCAGGGCCATGCCGGCCAGCGAGCGCGAGCGCGGAACCTTGTGGTCGGCGCCGATCTCGGCGGCCGCGACCACGTTCCACACCCCGCCCGGCACGTATTTGCCGATCTGGCTGATGCCGAACACCGCGAGCGCGGGCCGCAGCGGCAGCGGCGAGCCGAGATCGGCCAGCAGCGCCCGCCACGACAGGAAGGTGCACCACACGTAGACCACGCCGACGGCCCCGGCCCCGGCCAGGTGGGAGCCCGGCATGCGGCGCGCGGCCGCGACCAGGTCGGGCCACGACGCGACGACCGCGACGACGGCGAGCGCGACCGCCCCGAGCAGGAACGCCCACCGCACGGCGGGCGAGCGCAGCACGGGCAGCGCGCGGCCCGCGATCCGCCGGGCGCCGGTCACCGCGCTCACGCGGCCCGCCCGGGTCGCGCGCCGTCGAGGCGTTCGAGCCGTTCGAGCAGGGGGAGCACGACGGCGGTGGGCCGCGCGGCGTCGCGGCCCGCGCGGGCGCGCTCGGCTGCGGCGGCGTAGCGCGCCGGGTCCGCGAGGGCCGCGAGGCGGGCCGCGAGCGCCGCCGCGTCGGCGGGTGGCACCAACTCCAGGTGCTCGCCGAGGGCGCGCCGCTGCGGCGCGGAGTCGGAGGTGACGACGACGCGACCGGCCGCCAGCCCCTGGTAGACCTTGTTGGGCACGACCCGCAGGCCCTTGGGGGTCGCGGAGAAGATGCCGAGGCACACGTGGTGTGCGGCGACGAGAGCGGGCAGCGCGGCGGGGTCGACCCAGTCGCGCCAGGTGACGCTCACTCCCCCGGTGGTTGAGCCTGTCGAAACCACCCCCACGTCCCCGGTGGTCTCGACAGGCTCGACCAGCGGATTCGGGTCGACCGGTGGGGCGGGGTCGACCGGCGCAGCGGCCACGCGGGTCGCCGCGAGGTCCTGCCCGGCGCCGGCCATCGTCACCTCGAGCCGCGTGCCCGCGGCGGCCGCGAGCGTGAGCGCCTCGCCGATCACCGGGGCGCCCTGCAGCGGCGTGTAGAGCCCGAAGAACACCACGCGCAGCGGCTCGCCGTCCCGCGGGGTGGGGGCGGCGTCGTCGGACTCCCCCGCCGCGAACCACGCGTCGGGCGCGCCGACGGGCACGACCACGCCCTTGGCCGGGTCGCGCAGCATGGCCAGGTGCTCGGCGGTGTCGGTCAGCACGACGTCGGCGGCGCCCGTCGCTGCCCGGTCGAGCAGGCCGAGCAGTCGCACGCGCAGGCCGCGCGCGCCGCGGTCGAGCGCCGTGTCGGCGGCGAAGACCAGGTGGTCGAGCACGAGCGTCGTGCGCGGGTAGAGCGCGCGCGCGAGCAGCACGTCGAAGTGGCCGAGATAGCCGACCACGACGGCCTCGGGCGCGCCGCGGCGCACGCGCAGCGCGACCGCGCCGGCCGTGAGCCGCGCCCAGCACGCGAGCAGGCGCAGCGCGAGCAACGGCAGCCGCCACGGCTCGCGCAGCATGCGCACCCGCTCGGCGGTCGAGAGGCCGAGCGGGTGGTTGAGCTCGACAACGTCGCGCCCGTGGGCGCGCAGCCCGGCGGCGAGGATGGCGACGCGGGGGTGGCGTGCGGCGTCGTACGTCCCGAAGACGACGATCACCGGCGGACCACCGGATCACCCGACTCCGCGTCCACCGCAGCCGGCTCGGCGCCGGCCGAGCCTGGCGTGGCGTCGTCGGGCACAGGCCCAGCGGCGTCGGACACGGGCCCGGCCGCATCGCGCACGAGCGCGGGCGCCGGCCCGTACTGCAGCTCCTTGGTCCGCTCGAGGATCTCCTCCGAGAGCGTGCGGTTGGTGCGCAGCAGGTCGGCGAGCACCATGAGCGCGAAGCACAGCAGCGATCCGACCAGCATCGTGGTGCCGAACACCACGGACTGCACGTGCCCACCGCCGCGACCGTACGCCCACTGCACGACGAACCGGGCCAGCGGCACCACGCCCGCGACGCCGAAGACCACACCGAGGGTCACGAACACGCCGTACGGCTTGTACATGACGTAGCTGCGCACGATGGCCTTGCCGGACTGGCCCATGTGCTGCCAGATGTTCGTGAACAACCGCGACGGGCGCGTCTTGGGATTGGTGGTGATGGGCACCGAGGCGATCTTCAGGCGCTTGTTGCCCGCCTGGATGATGGTCTCCATGGTGTAGCTGAACTGCGTCAGCACGCTCAGCCGCATGAGCGCGGCGCGCGAGTAGGCGCGGAATCCCGAGGCGGCGTCGGGCAGCGCCGTCTGCGCGGCCGCCGAGACGACGCGCGACCCGACCCGCTGCATGAGTTTCTTGAACGGCGAGAAGTGCGCGATGGTCGCGGTCTGCCGGTCGCCGATCGCGATGTCGGCCTCGCCGCGCAGCAGCGGCGCGACCAGGTCCGGGATCATCTCCTGCGGGTACTGGTTGTCGCCGTCGGTGTTGACGACGATGTCGGCGCCGTGGCGCAGCGCGTAGTCGATGCCGTCCCGGAAGGAGCGCGCCAGGCCCATATTGCGGGTGTGGCGCACGATGTGCCCGACGCCGAGGTTGCGGGCGACCTCGACCGTCCGGTCGCTCGACCCGTCGTCGATCACGAGGATGTGGACCTCGTCGACGCCGGGGATCTCCCGGGGGATCGACGCCAGGACGAGGGGCAGGGTGGCCTCCTCGTTGAGGCAGGGGATCTGGACGAACAACTTCACGAGGCAGACGCTCCGATTCGGGGACGGCCAGCTGGCCAGAGCGCGCGGACGCCGACGCCTAGGCTGCTGTGTGTGAGGCTCACGATAGACGCGGTGCGCGCGCTGCTGCGCCACCCGGTCGGGCTCTGCGTGGCCGCGGCAGTCAGCCTCGCCACGGTGCAACTCCTGGCGGTGGCGCCCTTCACCGCAGGTGACGAGGTCGCCCACCTCGACTACGCGTGGCAGGTGTGGCACGGCCAACTCCCGGTGTTCGAGGACGGGCTGCGACTGCGGCCCGAGCACGCGTGGATCCCGCCCGTGCAGTGGACGTCGCAGCATCCGCCGCTGTTCTATCTGCTGCTCGCGCCGGTGGTGGGCCCGCTCGCCGACGCCGGGCACGCCGTGGGCGCCATGTACGCGGCGCGCGCGCTCGGCGCGCTGGTCGCGGGGCTCTTCGTGCTGGTGACGGCGTGGGCCGCGCGCGGCGTGGTGCGCGACGGCTCGCGCCTGCCGGTCGTCGCGGCGTTCGTCGCCGCGTGCTCGGCCGTGGTGGCCCAGACCGCGGGCACGGTGCTCAACGACCTGTTCGCCGCGATGTGGACGACGGCGCTGCTGGGCCTGGCGGTGCGGGTCGCGCGCCGCGGGCTGACCTGGCCCTTGTTCGCGGGCCTGGTCGCGACGGCGACGGCGTGCGCGCTGGCCCGCACCTCGTCGCTCGTGGTCGCGCTGGTCGGGCTGGCGGGCGCGGCGCTGGCCGGGCTGGCCCACCGGCAGGTGGCGCGCACGGCGGCGCTCACGGGCGCCGTCGCCGCCGCCGTGGCCGCGGCGGCGGGCTGGTTCTACGCGCGCAATGTGCGCCTGACCGGCACGGTCACGGGCGGGCATCCGGACTGGGCGGCGGAGAACCAGGGCCGCCAGGCGCGCTCGCTGCTGCAGGTGGCGATCGACCCGGTCACGTGGGATCGCCTGCCGAACCTGTGGTGGTGGGGCCCGGTGCTGCCGCGCGAGGCGGGCACGGCGCTGTGGCTCGTGCCGGTCGTGATCGCCGTCGTGGTCCACCGTCGCGCGGCCGGCCGCGCGCTGCGCCGCCTGCTGGGGACCGCGACGGAGCGCACGCGGGGGGACGTGCGGCGCAGCGCGCTGCTCGACGCGCTGCCCGTGGGCGTGCCCGTCGCCGCCTGCCTCGTCGCGGTCGCGATGCAACTGGTCTACGCGATGCCGGGCGGCGGCATCTACCCGCGCTACCTGCTGCCCGCGGCGCTGGCGCTGGTCCTGGCGGTCAGCGCGGGCCTGACCCACCGCGCCGGTCCGACGGCCTGGGGATGGGCGCGGTGGTGGACGCCCCGCGTCGTGCTGCCCGCGTGGACCGCGGTGACGGTCCTCGACCTGCTGACGTGGCTCGGCACCGGTCGTGGCGGCTCGGCGGGGGCGGCCATGATCCGCCCGCCCGACACACCGCTCGGCTATCCCCCGCTCACGGGCGCCGCCTGGGCCGCCGCCGTCGTCGCGATCGCGCTGGTCGCCGCGGCGTGCGCCGCCGTCCTCGCCGTCGTCAGAGCTGAGCGCGCCGACGCGGCAGCGTGAGACGCACCGCGGCGCTCACCGCGGCCAGCGCCACGGCCGCGGTGAGCGCGGGGACCGCGACCAGCCAGCCGGCGCCGACCGGGCTGAGCAGCTCCCAGCGGTCGAACGCGGCGCCCAGCGGCCAGCCGTCGGGCCGGTAGAAGCCCCGGAACGCGAACCACAGCCCGTAGCAGGTCACCGCGAGACCCGCCGCGAGCGCCACGGGCACGGCCGCGCGCACCCGCGCCTCGGATCCGCCCACCAGGCGGCGCACCGCGACGGCCACGATCACGGCGAGCGCCGCGAGCCCGCCGAACAGGTAGCGGCCCTGGTGACCGACCAGCAGCCCGTGCTGCTGGTAGTACGACCACCCGTTGTAGAGGATCGCGACGGTCAGGGTGGTGGGCAGAGCCACCAGGACGAGCGCCGGACGCCAGGTCCGGCGCGCGGTCAACGCCACGACGCCGAGGGCCAGCAGCACCACGGTGGCGGTCATCCAAAAGCCCTGCGGCGTGCGCAGGTCGAGCCAGCCGAGGTCGCCGAAGAACGAGCGCGACAGGCGCCGCCACGCCTGGACCGTGTAGGCGACCACGCCCTCGGGGACCATCCCCTGCAGGTCGCGTTCGATGCCGACCGGCTGCACTGTGCCGTAGATGACGAGGTTGCGCACCCACCACCAGCCGCCGACGGCGAGCGCCGCGCCGCCGCTGGCCAGCACGCGCACGACGTCGCCGCCCAGCGCGCGCCCGCGCCCGCGCGTGCCCGCCCCGAGCGCGCCGCCCGGCCCGATCAGGTAGGCGAGCGCCACGACGGGCAGCAGGAACGCCGCCATGACCTTGGTGAGCAGCCCCACGCCGACCACGACGCCGATGGCCGCGGCCGTGCGCAGCCGCCGGTCACCGGTGAGCACCCGGACGACCAGGGCGGTGACCACACCGCCGACCAGCGTGATCAGCGCGTCGTTGTTGACCGCCCCGAGGATGTGCCCCACCTGCGGCGAGAACAGCGGGAACGTCGCGGCGAGCGCGCCCGCCGCCGTCGAGCCGGTCAGGCGCCGGGCCGACCACGCCGCCAGCGGCACGAGGGGCGCCAGCAGCGCGACGTCGAGCAGACGCAGCGCGAGCAGTTGCAGGTCCCAGCGCCCGTCGGCCAGACCGGTCGCGTGCAGCACCCCCGCTCCGAGCGCGTAGTACAGCGGGGGGTGTTGGCTCATCTGATCCACGTCGTCGGGCTCGGCCGCGGGACCGTGCGGCAGCGCCGTCGTCGCGTCGGTGCGGGCGCGCTCGGCGGCCGGGACGATGTCGGCGTCGGCGAACTGCGGTGTCGCGGCGCGGTCGACGTACCGGCCCGGCAGGTCGGTCGCGAGCGCCACGTCGAGGCGCGCCTGCTGGACCACCGGCGCGAGCACCGCGTCGCCAGGCTTGGGCCAGCCGCCGCCATGGGCGACGCGCAGCACGCTGTTGAGGTGCTGCGGCTCGTCGGGAGCGCGCAGCGGCGGCGTCAACAGGGCCCATGTCGCGGCCACGGCGACCACAAGCAGGGTCAGAAGGACGTCGAGGCGGCGAGCCGCGCCCCTCTCGGTGGTGCGTGCGCCTACCGGGGCCATGCGGACAGTCTCCCGTGAGTTCGGAGCCATGGGCGCATCATGGCTGATCCCACTGCGCCGAACTCCCAGCCACGACGGTTAGGCTCGACCCCCGATGTCTCAGCAACCTGCCACGGACCCGTCGGGGGACCCGCTCCGCGTCATCTGCGTCGCGTACAACCCCGGTGACGAGTTGCGCGCCTTCGCCTCCTCGCTCGCGCGCGCGACGACCCGAGCCTACGAACTGGTGATCGTCGACAACGGGGAGCGCACCGACGCCGTCGTCGACCTTGAGGCGTCAGGCGCGGCGCGCGTGGAGCGGCACCGCGACGGCAACGTCGGGTACGGGCGGGCCGCCAACGCGGGCGCCGCCGGGCTCAAGGCCTCGTGGCTCGTGGTCGCCAACCCCGACGTGGTGTGGGAGCCGGGCGCTCTCGACCTGCTCGTCGAGGCGGGCGAGGCCGACCCGACCGCCGGAAGCCTCGGCCCGCGCGTCCTCAACCCGGACGGCACCACCTATCCGTCGGCGCGGGCGCTGCCCTCGCTCGCGGCCGGCGCCGGCCACGCCCTGCTGCACGCGGTGTGGCCGGGCAATCCGTGGACGCGCGCGTACCGACAGGCCCAAGAGGCCATCACGGCCACCGAACCGCACGCCGCCGGGTGGCTCTCGGGCGCATGCCTGCTGCTGCGCCGTGCGGCGTTCGAACAGGTCGGCGGGTTCGACGAGCGGTACTTCATGTTCTTCGAGGACGTCGACCTGGGCGACCGGCTGGGCCAGGCCGGGTGGCGCAACGTCTACGTCCCCGCCGCGCGCGTCACACACCTGCAGGGCGTCTCGTGGAAGCACTCGCCCGCGCCGATGATCCGCGCGCACCACGCGAGCGCCAAGCGGTACCTGTTCGACCGCTGGGGCGCGTGGTGGCAGGCGCCGGTGCGGTGGGCGATCGGCGTCGGGCTCGCGGTGCGTGAGCGCGTCGAGGTCGCGCTGTCGGAGCGCGAGCGGCGCCCGGCGCGCTGACTCGGGCAGAATGGGCGCCATGCGCGGAATCATCCTCGCCGGCGGCTCTGGCACCCGGCTGCACCCGATCACCCTGGGCGTGAGCAAGCAGCTCGTGCCCGTCTACGACAAGCCGATGATCTACTACCCGCTGTCGACGCTGATCCTTGCGGGCATCAAGGACATCCTGGTCATCACCACGCCGCACGACGCCGAGCAGTTCCACCGCCTGCTGGGCGACGGCTCGCAGTTCGGCGTGTCCATCAGCTACACGGTCCAGGCCGAGCCCAACGGGCTCGCGCAGGCGTTCGTGCTGGGCGCCGACTTCGTGGGCGACGACTCGGCGTCGCTGGTGCTGGGCGACAACATCTTCTACGGGCCGGGCCTGGGCAGCACGCTCATGCGGTTCGACGACATCGACGGCGGCGCGGTGTTCGCCTACCGGGTCTCCGACCCGACGGCGTACGGCGTCGTCGAGTTCGACGAGAGCTTCAAGGCGCTCTCGCTCGAGGAGAAGCCGGCCGAGCCCAAGTCGAACTACGCCGTGCCCGGCCTGTACTTCTACGACAACGACGTCGTCGAGATCGCCAAGAACCTCCAGCCCTCGGCGCGCGGGGAGTATGAGATCACGGACGTCAACCGGCACTACCTGGAGGCGGGCAAGCTCCAGGTCGAGGTGCTGCCGCGCGGCACCGCATGGCTCGACACCGGCACGTTCGACTCGCTGCTCGAGGCCAGCGACTTTGTGCGGACCATCGAGAACCGCCAAGGTCTGAAGATCGGAAGCCCCGAAGAGGTCGCCTGGCGGCGCGGGTTCCTGACCGACGACGAGCTGCGCGCGCGCGCCGAGAAGCTCACGAAGTCGGGGTACGGGACGTACCTGCTGGGGCTGCTGGAGGCCTGAGCGTCCGTGGGGGTTTCGACGGGCTCAACCACCGGTGGTTGAGCCTGTCGAACCGCCAGGGGCTACGCCAGAACGCTCGCCGCCGCGGCCTTCCATCGCTCGGCCCAGTCCCCGATCGGCGCCACGCCGACCGCCCGCAGCGCGTCGTGCCCCAGCACCGAGTACGCCGGGCGCGGCGCCTTCGCCGCGAACGCGGCCGAGCTGACCGGCTCGACGCGGGCGCCCAGGCCCGCGGCGGCCATGACCGCCTGCGCGAACCCGTTCCAGGTCACGACGCCCGACGCCGTGCCGTGATAGGTGCCGGACGGCGCGCCCGCGGCGACGAGCCGCACGATGAGGTCGGCCAGGTCGACGGTCCACGTCGGCTGCCCCTGCTGGTCGTCGACCACGGTCAGCACGTCACGCTCGGCGCCCAGCCGCGCCATGGTCTTGGGGAAGTTCGGCCCGCCTGCCCCGTACAGCCAGGCCGTGCGGACGACCAGGTGGTCGGGGTTGCTCGCACGCACCGCCCACTCCCCCGCGGCCTTGGTGCGCCCGTACGCCGACACCGGCGCCATCGGCGCGTCCTCCACGTACGGCTCAGACCCGTGGCCCTCGAACACGTAGTCGGTCGAGATCTGCACGATCCTCGCGCCCGTCGCGGCGGCGGCGCGCGCCAGGTTCTGGGCGCCGACGGCGTTGACGGCGAACGCCGCAGCCTCCTGGTCCTCGGCGGCGTCCACGGCCGTCCACGCGGCGCAGTTCACGACGACGTCGTACCCGCGCACCCCGGCCAGCGCGGCTGCGGCATCGGTGATGTCGAGGTGCTGGCGGTCGACGCCGTCGACCTCGGCGCCCGCGGCCCGGGCGGCGGCCACCATGTCCTGGCCGAGCATCCCGTGCGCGCCGACCACGAGCCAGCGGCCGGAGAGCGTGACGGACGAAGGGGTCGCGGAGGTGTTCACGCGTAGGATCCTAGGGCCTGCGACCCCTTCATCCGACGAGGAGAACCCTGCGATGCAGTTCCGCGAGCTCGCCGTGCCCGGCGCCTTCGAGATCACCCCGAAGCAGTTCGGCGACCCCCGTGGCGTGTTCCTCGAGTGGTTCAAGGCCCCGGCGTTCGAGGAGGCCGTCGGGCACCCGCTCGACCTCCAGCAGGCCAACTGCTCCGTCTCGAGCGCCGGCGTGGTGCGGGGCATCCACTTCGCCGACGTGCCGCCCGGGCAGGCCAAGTACGTCACGTGCGCCAAGGGCGCAGTGCTCGACGTCGTCGTCGACATCCGCGTCGGCTCTCCGACGTTCGGCCAGTGGGACTCTGTGCTGCTCGACGACGTCGACCGCCGCGCGATCTACCTGGGCGAGGGCCTGGGCCACGCGTTCATGGCGCTCGAGGACGGCTCGACGGTCATGTACCTGTGCTCGACGGGCTACAACCCGTCGGGCGAGCACGGGATCAACCCGCTCGACCCGCAGATCGGGCTCGTGTGGCCCACACAGGACCGCCACGGCAACCCGGTCACGCCGCTGCTGTCCGAGAAGGACACCGCGGCGCCGACCCTGGCCGAGGCCGCCGAGCAGGGGCTCCTGCCCGACTACGAGCAGGTGCTCGCCTACGTCGCGTCGCTGGGGGCCTGACCGCTCGGCGCGGGCCCGGCCGCTCAGCGGGCGGTGCGGGCCGCCTCGTACGCCGCGATGTGCGCCTGCGCCGCGGCAGCCCAGGTGAACTCCGCCGCCCGCTCGACGGCGTGGTGCGCGAGCGCGTCGCGTCGCGCGGGGTCGTCGAGCAGCGCGCGCAGCGCGGCGCCGATCGAGGCGTCGTCGACGCCGCAGTACGCGACGGCGTCCCCGCCGACCTCGGGCAGCGACAGCTCGCGCGTCGTCAGCACGGTGGCTCCGCACGCCATGGCCTCGAGCACGGGCAGCCCGAACCCCTCGCCGAGGCTCGGGTAGGCGAGCACGCGGGCGCCGGCGAGGAAGCCCGGCAGATCGTCGAGCGGCAGATAGCCGGGGCGGCGCACCGTCAGGTGGCCGGGCACGGCGGCGACGGCGCCGTCGATCGCCTCGTCCCAGCCCTTGCCCCCGGCGAGCACCAGCGCGGGCGGGTCCGCGAGTCCCTCACACGCCCGCACCCAGCCGCGGATGAGCGCGGGGACGTTCTTGCGCGGCTCGAGCGTGCCGAGGAACCCGACGTAGGGCGCGTCGCCGACATCGAGCGTCGCCCGCACGCGGGCCGCGTCGGCGTCGGGCACGGCGTGGAAGCGCGCATGGTCGACGCCGTGGTAGGCCACATGGAATCGCGCGGGATCGGCGCCCACGAGCCGCACGACCTCGTCACGCGTGGCCTTGCTGGGCGTGACCAGCGCGGCCGCGCGCCGCGACGCCAGCCGGATCGCGTTGCGGAAGAACACCGCCTTGGAGCGCAGGTGCAGCTCGGGTGTGGTGAAGAAGGTCGCGTCGTGCAGCGTCACGACGACGGGGGCGCGCGTCGCGAGCGGCATCGTGTAGTGCGGGCTGTGAACGACGTCGGGGCGCACCCGGCGGACGAGCGCCGGCAGCGAGGTCTGCTCCCAGGCCATGCGGCGGGCGCGGCTCTCCAGGGCGGCGGGCGCCGTGACGACGTCGGCGTGCGGGGCGAGCGCGGAGAACAGCGCGCCGTCGCGGGCCTGTGCGGCGATCGTCAGGGCGACGCCGGCTCGGTCGAGCTCGGGCACGAGCTCGTCGACGTAGCGGCCCACGCCGCCACGGTCGGCGGGGACGGCGGTGGCGTCGAGCAGGACGTGCACAGGACCTCCGTTCGGTCTCGGGCGAGACGCAAGGCCCGACCCTACCTGGACGGCTGGCGCGGGACGGAGCCAACGCCCGCATAGGCTCTTGCCCGTGACTCACGAGAGCCTGGACGTGACGCTCGTCGCCGAGCAGCTGTGGCAGCCCGTCCCCGGCGGCTCGGGCACCTACATCCGCGAGCTCGCCTCGGCGCTCGTGGCCCGCGGCGACGTCGCGCTGCGCGCCGTGCGTGCGGCCGGGCCGCAGGGCGACGGCCACGGGCTGCCCGCATCAGTTCCGATCGATCAGTCGCGCCTGCCGCGCGCCGCGCTCTACGAGGCGTGGACACGCTGGCGCCTCCCGCGCGTCCCGGGGCCGAGGCCCCAGGTCCTCCACGCGACGACGTGGGCCGTCCCGCCCCGGTCCGCTCCGCTCGTCGTCACGGTGCACGACCTGGCCTTTCGGCGCAGTCCCGAGCATTTCACCCCCCGCGGCGTGGCGTTCTTCGAGCGCGCGCTCACGGCGACGCGCCGTGACGCCGACGCCGTCATCGTGCCGTCGCTCGCCACGCGCGACGACGCCGTCGCGGCCGGCGTCGACCCGTCGCGGCTCCACGTGATCGCCCACGGGGTGAGCGCCGCGCCCGTGGACGAGGCCGCGGCGACGGCGTTCCGGGCGCGTCACGGGATCACCCGGCCCTATGTGCTGTGGTGCGGGGCCATCGAACCCCGCAAGAACCTCGGCGTGCTGCTGGACGCGTTCTCCCGCCTGGTGGAGGAGACCGACCTCGATCTGGTGCTCGTCGGCCCCGACGGCTGGGGCGGCGCCGCCCAGGACCTGAGGGCTCGGCGCGCCGCCCTGCCCGCCGACCGGGTGCACGTCCTGGGCGCGGTCAGTTGGCGCGAACTGCAGGAGGCATACGCCGCGGCGCGCGTCTTCTGCTTCCCGTCGCTGTGGGAGGGCTTCGGCATGCCCGTGCTCGAGGCCCAGGCGCACGGTGTCCCCGTGGTCACCTCGCGCGGGACCTCGATGGCCGAGGTCGTCGGCGGCGGCGCCGTGCTCATCGACCCGCTCGACGCCGACGACGTCGCCGCGGGCATCCAAGTCGCCGTCGGCCCAGCCCACGGGGACCTGGCCGCCGCCGCGCGCGCCAACGCCGCCGCGTACACCTGGGAGCGCTCGGCCGAGCAGCATGTCACCGCCTACCGCGCCGCCCTGAGCCACGCGAGGGCGTCGTGAGCGCGCCGCGCGTGCGCGCGGTCGTCGTCACCTGGAACGGCGCCCACCTGCTGCCCGAGTGCCTCGACTCGCTGCTCGCCCAGGACCTGCCCCCCGGACAGCTCGAGGTGCTGGTGGTGGACAACGCGAGCGCCGACGGCACTGCGGCGCTGCTCGCCGACCGCTACCCCCAGGTCCGTGTGCTCACCCTGCCCCAGAACCGAGGCTTCGCGGGCGGCGTCGCGGCGGGCACGGCGGACGTGCTCGCGGCTCAGGCGGGTGGGGCGCTGCCCGAGTTCGTCGCGCTGCTCAACAACGACGCCCGGTTCGAGCCGGACGCCGTCCGACTCCTGGTCGCGGCCGCGGACGCGGCCGAGGCGGCCGGAGAGCGCGTGGGGGCGGTGACCGCGACGGTGCTACTCGCCGAGCGCGACGACGACGGACGGGTGCTGGTCAACTCGACGGGCAACATCCTCACCGCGTCGGGGGCGGCGGCCGACCGCGACTACCGCGTCCCCCTCGACGAGGCACGTCCCACACGCGAGGTGTTCGGCTTCAACGGCGGCGCGGCGCTTCTGCGGACGTCCGCGCTGCGCGAGGCGGGCGGGTTCGACGCGAGCCTGTTCCTCTACTACGAGGACACCGACCTGTCGTGGAGCATGCGTGAGCACGGCTGGACGATCATCCACGAGCACGCGGCGCGGGCCCACCACCGGCACATGGCGTCGACGGGCGGTGGCGCCAGTCCGGTGTTCCGGTACTACAACACCCGCAACTCCCTGATCGTCGTCACGCGGCACGCCGGAGGGGTCCGCGCGCTGCACAGTCTCGCGCGCCAGAGCGCAGGGGCGCTGACGCGCCTGGTGCGGCGCGATGAGGCCCAGGCCGTCAACCGGGCTCGCTGGCGCGCACTGGGCGCCTATCTTGTCTGGCTGTCGCACGGTCGCCGCCCACGTTCGCCCCAGTGACCGGCAACCGCCGATAGACTCCAGGCGTGACCTCCCCGCCCTCCCAGCGCGTCTTGATCGTGCTCCCAGCCTGGAACGAAGAGGCGGCGATCGCCGCCGTCCTGGACGAGGTCGCGACCGTGCTCCCGTGGGCGGACCTCCTCGTCGTCAACGACGGATCGACGGACGACACGGCCGCCGTCGCCCGCTCGACAGGCCGAGCGACGATCGTCGACCTTCCGCTCAACCTGGGGGTCGGGGGCGCGATGCGCGCGGGGTACAAGTACGCCCACCGGCAGGGCTACGACGTCGCGATCCAGTTGGACGCCGACGGGCAGCACGATCCCGCTGACGTGCCTCGCCTGCTCGCCGCCATGAGGGAGCACAGCGCCGATCTCGTGATCGGCGCCCGGTTCGCGGGGACCGGGTCCTACGAGGTCGGCGGACCGCGTCGCTGGGCGATGCGACTGCTCTCCTGGGTTCTGTCCCGTGTCGTCGGCACGCGCCTGACCGACACCACCTCCGGCTTCAAGGCCTCGGGCCCCGCCGCCATCGAGGTGTTCGCCCAGGACTACCCGGCGGAGTACCTCGGAGACACGGTCGAGGCCTTGGTCATCGCCGCTCGCGCGCACCTGAGGGTGGCGCAGGTCGGCGTCGAGATGCGCGAGCGCGCGGCGGGGGCGCCGTCGCACAACCCGCTCAAGGCGGCCGTGTACCTCGGGCGGGTCATGCTCGCCCTGGTCGTCGCGATGTCCCGTCCGATGAAGCCTCTGCACGAGGAGGCCCGATGAGCCCCGGCTACTGGTTCGCCGTCACGATCTGCGCGATCCTGCTCGTCACGCTGGTGGTGCTGCTGCGACGGCGCCGTCTGAAGGAGAAGTACGCGGCGCTGTGGTTCACCCTGGCGGTCGGAGTCTGCGTGATCGGCGCGATCCCGCCGCTCGCCGGGTGGCTCTCGCGACTGGTCGGCGTCGAGACACCGAGCAACCTGTTGTTCGCCGCGGCGATCTTCGTGCTTCTGCTGGTGTGCATCCAGTTGAGCCTCGAAGTGTCGAGCCTGGAGGAGTCGGCGCGCACCGTGGCCGAGGAGCACGCACTGTTGCGCCAGGAGTGCGAGGAGCTGCGTGACGAAATGCGCGCGCTCGGCCGCGCGGCCCGGGCGGGACCGAACGGTGCCGGCGGCCCCGCCTGAGTCAGTCGCGGCCGGGCTGCCCCGCGGTCAGGCCCGCAAGCAGCGCCTCATACTCTCGGGCGCGCTCCGGCCAGGTCCACTGTGCGAAGCGCTCGGCGGCGAACGGCGCGCTCGGCTGTGCCAGCTCGGCCAACACCGCCTCGCACAGCGCGGCCTTGTCGCCACGGGGCACGATCGTCACGGGAGCGCCGTCCTCGACAAGCGCCTCGCCGCTCTGCGACCCGGCGTAGGTGACCACGCGCCCCCCGGCCGCGACGGCCTCCATGACGGTGGTCTGAAAGCCCTCGGCCAGCAGGGTCGGGTTGACGAGCACCGCTGACCGCAACGCCTCATAGACCTCGGCGTGCGAGACGCCTCCCCGCACATCGACGACATCGGCGAGGGCGAGCCGGGCGACCTCGGCGCGAGCCTGCTCCAACTCAGGCCCGTCACCCAGCATGACCGCGTCGAAGGCGACACCTCGACGGCGCAACTCACCCGCGACCTCAAGGAAGGTATCCCAGCCCTTGCCGCCGACCATGCGCCCGAGGAAGACGATGCGCTCGGGGTGCGGCCCTCCCGACGCGCCCGCGCTCAGCCGCACTGCGTTCTGGAAGAGGACCGCCCGCCGCCCGGCGAGCCGGTCCACGAACGCAGTGGCCCCTCGTGAGATCCCGAGCACGAGCGACGCCCTTCTCAGCGCCCACCGCCCGAGCGTCCCGTCAACCACCCGACTGGCCACGTGCACGAGCGTGGACTCGGAGACGACGTGACCGCTTCCATGCTCTGTCAGAACGGAGGGGACCCCGAGGCGTCGTGCCAGCAGGACGCCGAACCACGTGGGCGGGAAGAACCGCGTATGCACCGAGATCGCGTCAGGACGCCATGCCTTGACCTCCTCGCGCAGCCGACGCAGTGCCGGCGCGGTGGGCAAACCGAGCACGTCGCCCACCCGCACGATCTCGGCGTAACGGCAGACCTCAACACCGTTCTCACGCCGCATCGGCCGCGAGCGCGGCGCGAGCGTGAAGACCCCGACCGTGTGGCCGAGGCTCGCGAGCTCTTCGGCAAGGTCGGCGATGTGACGCTCAAGCCCTCCGATGGCGGGCGGGTAGCTGCTCACCATGAACGCGATCCTCATGCCCTGCCCGCTCCCAGTCCGACGACGTCGGCGACAAGGTTACGGGTCGAGCGCAGGTCCGCCCGAACCGTCGGCGAGACGACCGAGCACATGAGCACGACGACAGCCATCGCCCCGGCGCCCGCGAGGCCCTGCACCACCGCTGGCGCGTCCGCCAGCAGGCGTGTGGTCGCCCTCGTGGCGGCGAACACGAGCGGCGGCGCCATCAGGCTCGGCATCGCCGCACGCACATAGGACAAGTCGCCGATCCCGAGCGCGCGAGGCACGAAGGCGAGGTACGCGATCGCGCGCAGCGCCGCGGTGGCCAGGAACATCCACGCGACGAACTCGACGCCGACCTGAGCACCGACGAGCACGGCGAGGATGAACAGCACCCGGACCGGCGTGTCGATCCGCAACTGCAGTCTCGCGAGCCCTCGGCCGACCAAGGGCCAGTAGAGGACAAAGGCGACTCCTTGGAAGAAGCTGCCGACCGCCCAGATGGACAAGAGCCGCGGCGTGAGTTCGAGCCAGTTCCCGCCGAGGAGGATCGTCACGACGGGGACGGCGAGCCCACCGACCGCCATCACCAGGACTCCGACGCTGAAGACGTAGGCCGCGCGCGCCGTGTGCAGCGCCCTGACGAACGCCTCGTCGCCCTCGGCCTTCGACATCGCCGGCACGACGACGCGCGTCAGCGAGTCACCGAGGGCGAGGTGGACGATATTGCCGATGTTGCTCGCCTGCGAGAACGCGCCCACGGCTGCGGCGGGTTGGGTGCGCCCGAGCGCGAGCGGCGCGAGCGCGTTCGACAGCGACTCGATGAGGAGCGGCAGGCCGAGCGCGCCGCCGGTCGTCACAAGCGAGCGGACTCCCGAGCCGCGTCTGGGCCGCTGCGGCACCCGTCGTGCGGCGAGCGCCGAGAGCGCGAGCAGGAAGGCCGCCCAGGCGATCTGCTGGATGACCAGCGGCCAGGGGCCGCGGATGAAGATGGCCACCACAAGCGTCACCACGACGCCGAGCACTGGGGCGACGACCTCGGCGAGGCCGAGCGCCTGATACCGGCCCGCGCGAATCAAGGCGACGCGGTACTGGGCCGAGGCGCCGCCCAAGAGGAACACGGTCGCGACGGCGACGAGGTACGTGGTCAGGCTGGGGTTGTGCATGAGCGCGGCGATGGGTGACGCCAGCGCCATGACGGCGACCATGAGCACTCCACCGAGCGCCGTGTTGACCCAGAACAGGCCCGACCACTGGCGGTGGCTGAGTTCGGGCGCGCGGATCGCGGAGAGCGTCAAGCCGAGATCGCTGAAGACGCTGCCGATGACGACGACGGCGCTGACCAGTGCGTAGACGCCGAAGTCCGCCGGGGTCAGGATGCGCGAGAGCACCGCGACGGCGCCGAACTGGATGATGTAGCGGGCGACCTGCGAGACCAGCATGACGCGCGCGTTCGCGCCGAGGCTGGGCTGCGCGGGCTGCTCACTCACGATATCCAGGTTTCCAGAACCATCGGTAGTAGGAGTGGTTGACCCGCTGGCCCTGCGGCGGAAGCTCCATATAGTCGCCGTACTGGCGGCGCAGGTACGTGTCGTGATCGACAAGCTTGCGCAGGGTGCGGCCCTCGAAAAGCACGTCCTCATACTGCGCGTAAAGGCTGCGGGGAACCACGACAGGGACGGTCAACATGCCGAGGAACCCGCACTCCGTCGTCTGCTCGGTGTTGAAGCGTTGCATCAGCAGGTCGGCGTCGGCCGCCAGACGTCGCCACTGGCCCCGGTGGCGCAGGTGCGCGGGCAGCCACAGCACCAGTTTGGCGAGCCGGTAGGCCATCCGGGAGGCGCTCGAGTAGTCGACGCCGTGATCGTTCGACGCCGCGAGGTGGGTTGACGCCTTGATGATGCTCTGGTGAAACCGCTGGCGCTCGTCAGCGTCGTCGGGGACGGCGTCGACGGGGAAGATGTCGACGAAGACGCCGGTGCCACGGTTCATCATGTCGAGTCTGCTGGTGAACTCGGTGCGGTTGTCGTACACCTTGGCGAACGGCAGATATGTCGGGCGCGCGCTGCGGTGCAGCAGCGAGAGGTGTTCGGGCAGTTCGGTCGCCAGCAGCGCGATGAGGCGCTCGTACCCGTCGCGCGTCAACTCGATGTCGATGTCGTCGTCCCACGGGATGTATCCGCCGTGCCGGATCGCGCCGAGCAGCGTGCCGAACGCGATCGTGTACTCGATGCCGTGCTCGCGGCAGATGCGGTCGATCGTCTCCAGGATGTCGACCTGAATCGCGCGAAGCTCGTCCTCGCCGACCAGGCGCCGGTCAGGCATGGGTCGGCACTCCGATGAACGTGCGGATGGTGTCGAGCCCGGTCGATGTGGCTCGGTACCACGCGCAGACGCCCCCGCCGTCCTCGGCCACTCGAGACTCCTCGAGAAGGCCGTTCATCATCGCGGTGAGCAGCGCCTGCTCGACGTAGGCGACGCGAAGCGACCGGTCTCGGCCGTAGACGGGCGCGAGAGCCTCGACGATCTCGGCGGCGCTCGCCTCGGGGCGTAGGGCGAACTGCTGAAGCACGGCGGCATTGAGTGGGAGCCTCATGCGACGCCTCCGGGGACTCGGGCACGAGCGGCGCGCAGCCACTCAAGCGGGTTGGTGGCCACAAGCAGGATGCCGACGCTCATCAGGACGGCGCCAACCCAGGCGATGGGCGCGATGCCCCACCCCGCCATGCCGAACGAGACACCGAGCAGCAGCCAGCAGAACAGCGGGCCCCAGAAGGAGTACGTGCCATTGCACGCCATTCCAAGCGCCGTGCCGCACATTCCATTGCCTCGATACCACAGACCGAAGGCGTAGAGCGCGAAGAGCCCCGAGACGGCGACGACGAGCAGCGTCATCGGGCTGGAGAGCGTCAGCCCGATCATCTCGGTCGCTGTGCCGAGCTCTCCGCCGATCAGCGCGACGGCTGGCAAGACGATGAAGAGCGTGATCAGGCCGCTCGTCCACTGACGGATCGTGATGGCGATCTCATAGTCGACGACGGCCGTGCCCATACCCGCGACCGCGCCCTCGACTGCCCAGGCGAGGGCCGCGACGAAGGCGAGCACAAGGCCCAGGATGACGTCGCTGCCCGGAGCGGAGCCCGCCGAGTACGCGATCAGACACGTCGCACCCAAGCAGACCGCGATGCCGACGATCATGATCGGCCGCAGCGGCTGCTTGAACAGGATGCGGGACAGGATCGCGCCGAACGCGGGACACAGCGCCGTGATCGGGATGATCGCCGCACCGCCGAGTTGGAGCGCGAGGATGTACGCGACGGTCCCGATCGGGCCGCCGATGATCGCGCAGGCCATCAGCACACGGCCGGGCCTCGTCCGCGCGACTCGCAGCGTGTCGCGGAACTTACCGCGCGCGCCGCCGATGACCAGCGCCCACACACCGCTCAGCAGGTCGTTGAGGCCGGCGGCCAGGATGCCGAGCAGGTAGACGGCCGCGAATGCGCTGACCGCAGCGCCCGCCGCCCAGTCACTCCACCCACCGGTCGCCATCGCGAGCGAGATGAAGGCGGAGTAGAGCCCGTAGAAGACGCCCGAGACGACGGCGACCGTGATTCCGCGGCTTCTATACCGGCGGATCTGCTGGGCTCGCAGCGTGGTGGCGAGCAATGTAGTCATCGAAAGTGCCCTCACTCGTGATGATCCGGTAGTAGGCCGTGAAGTACTGCAGCATCTGCTCGGGATACTCCCCGAAAGTCTCGCCGCGGGCCGCTTTGAAGTAGGCCCACAGGCTCCACAGCAGGCCCGCGAGCGCGACGTGCAGGTAGACGCGCAATGCCTCTTCGACCGTGGCGGACCGGCCGAGGTAGTGCTCGAGCGCACGGTCGATGTGCGCACGGTCATACAGGGCATAGATGGAGAACATCGCGACGTCGATCAGGGGGTCGGCCGCACCGCTGTACTCCCAGTCGATGACGCGCATCTCGCCGCTTGGCAGCGTCAGGATGTTGGCGAAGACGTAGTCGATGTGGCACAGCACCTCAGGCACACCGAGGCCGACCCGTACCCCGTCGAGCCGAGCGGCCTGGCGCATGTACGGCTTGAGCTCGCGAGCCTTGTCGAGGTCGTCCTGCTCCAGGAGGTCGAAATACGCGGCGAGGCGCTCGCGGATGTCGAAGCGGTGCGGCGTGGTGACCTGCGCGTCGTGGAACTCTCGCAGCAGGCGCATGGAGCGCGCGACCTGGTCGTCGTTGAACGGGTCGACGATCGCCGAGCCCTCGTAGAACCGGGAGACCTTGACCCCACTCGCGGCGTCGAAATGGACGATCTCGTCGGAGATCCCGAGTTCGGCGACCGCCTCGTAGCTGCGCTTCTCGTCCTGACGGCTGATGAGCTCGTCAGTCCCGGCGCCGGGCCGGCGGTAGACGTAGTCGACGCCATCGACCGCGAAGACGAAGCTGGTGTTCGTCATGCCGGTCTTGATCGGCTTGAAGCCGGTGATCTCGTGCTGCGGCACTCCGAAGATGGTGGAGATGGTCGTCAGGCACGGATCGTCGATGTCGAAGAGGTAGGACCGGTCGAACTGGCGCAACTCCTCGACGGTCTCGAACTCATGCACGACGCGACGCGACGCGTGCTCCGCGTAGATGGGCGGCAGACTGCCCAGCTCACGGCGCAGCACGTCCTCCCAGTAGAAGTCGTCCGACCCGTCCCGGTGGTAGTAGTCGACGACGAGCGGCGCGAAGTCCTGGGCAAGCTCTGGCGTGAGGTACGCGGGGCCAGCAAGGAACCACCCACCGGCGCCGCCGATGTGGATGTCGGTGATCCGACCGTCCGACGCGGTGTCGACGATCCACTCCGGCGTCGGGTCGTCGGTGTGCTCGCACCACATCCAACTGTGCGTCTCCCACGGCCGGAAGATGTTCTCGTCCATCCAGTTGTCGGCGACGAGCAGGTACGTGCCGCCCAACTGATCGGCCGCCCGGAAGAGGCTCGCGAGGTTGTTCTTGTCCTGAAACTCCGGGTTGTGGACCGTGATGACGCCCGGGCGCCCGGAGAGGTATTCGAGCGAGTCGGCCAGGTACCCCGTGACGACGACGACGTTCTCGACCCCGCGCGCGTGCAGTTGCCGGATCTGCCGCTCGATCATCGGCTCCCCCCGGACGGGAGTCAGGCCCTTGTGCCTCTCAAACGTCAAGGGAAGCAGCCGCGACCCGGTGCCCGCCGCAAGGATGATCGCGTTGCGAACCCGGTACGGCTCCAAGAAGGAGAATCCAGCAGGCGACAACTGCACATAGTCGTCGACTTGGACGAGCAACCCCGCCCCAACGGCGTCGGCAACCCGCGCGCGCACCTGCGAACGGTCCCACCCCAGCAGGACGGCGAGCTTTCGCTGCGACGCCGTCCTCGTCCGGCGCTCGCCGACGGCCCGCAGCAGCAGGACCGCGGGGTCGACACCCGCGTCAGGGCCTGCGAGGGGACGTCTGTCGAGATTCACGGGTGAACGCTACCTGAATGGCTGGTGAACACTCACCAGTGGCCGACGGCGCCACCACCCACTTGCCGTTGATGATCGCCCCGCCGGGGCGGCGTCGCGCCCGCCACTACGATGTGCGCATGAGTGCCCTGAGGCGACTGACGCGCGCCCGAAACCACGCGTCCACGCCTCTGCGCGCTGCCGCGCTCGTCCTCGGCGCCCTCCTCGTGGTCGTCGCATGGGCGACCGCCTCCCCGCCGGGAAGTTCACCCGATGAAGACTTTCACCTCACATCGATCTGGTGTCCGACACCTCTGGGGCGCGCGTGCGAGACCAAGATCGGCCCGGACGGCTACACCGCCGTCCAGGCGCCGCAGATGGTGATCTCCTCGGCGGTCTGCACGGCGTTCCACCCCGAGAACTCGGGCGCCTGTGTCAAGACGCTGACGACGGACCCGACGTGGTCGAACCGCCTCGATGACGGCCAGTACCCGGGCGGCTTCTACGACGTCATGCACGTGTTCGTCGGCGACGACGTCGCCAGATCCGTCACCATCATGCGCGTGGTCAACGGCCTGCTCGCCATCGTGCTCTTCGCGGCCGTCACCATGCTCTCCCCGCCCGAGGGGCGCCGCGCGCTGGTCTACGGCCATCTCACCGTGGCGGTCCCGATGGCCGTCTACCTGATCGCCTCCGTCAACCCCTCCAGCTGGGCGATCACCGGGGTCGCGGTCGCGTGGGCCGCGCTGCACGGGTACCTCACGCAGCCGGAGCGTCGGCGCCGCGTGGGCCTCGCGGCGCTCGCGGTGGGCGCCGCCGTCGTCGCGGCCACCGCTCGCGCCGACGCCGGCGCCTTCCTCGGCGTGATCGCCGTCGGCGCCGTGGCGCTGCACTTCACGGCGGTGCGCGGCCGCCTGCGCCTGGCGGCGCTCCCGACGGCCGTCGCCGTCATCGGCGCCGCGGGATTCGCGTCCGCGAGCCAAGCCGGGGCGGTGACCAGCGGCATGGGCGGCTACGCGCAGCTCGGCGACCGCGCGCTGCTCATCTCCAACATCAAGGGACTGCCGCAGCTGCTGCTCGGCTCGCAGATGGACCCCCTCAACTGGGTGGACACCCCGGTGCCCGCGATCACCTGGGTCCCGATCGTGCTGGTCATCGCGGCGCTCGCGTTCCTCGGGCTGCGGGTCACCGACGTCCCCAAACGCGTCGCGCTGCTGGGTCTCGTCGGCGTCTACGCCGCGCTCCCCCTGCTGCTCCTGCAGCTGTCGGGCGCGCATGTCGGCACGGAGGTGCAAGCGCGCTACCTCACCCCCCTGCTCCCGGCGATCATGACCGCCGCCCTCTGGGACCCGGTGCGACGCGGCATCCCGCGTCTGAGCCGGCCCCAGACCGTGCTCGCCTACGCGGCGATGGTCGTCGGCCACAGCGCCGTGCTGCACACCCAGATCCGGCGCTACGTCACCGGGCTCGACGTGGGTGGCGTCAATCTCAACGACGCCGTCGAGTGGTGGGGGTCGCCCGTCTCACCCGTGGCCACTTGGATTCTGGGCAGCTTCGGCTTCGCCGCGCTCGCGGTCGCCCTCTTCCTGGTGGCACGCCCCGAGAGGTCCGAGCCCGCCACCGTGGCCGCTCACGCGTAGAGCTCGCGTATCTGGGCGGTATAGCGCGCGAGGTCGCAGTACGGCGCGACGATCTCGGCGCACGCCGCCTGGAGCTCGCAGTATCTGTCGGGGTCCTGGAGCTCGACGAGGCGCGCGGCGTACTCCTCGACGGTGCGACAGATGAACTCCGGATGGGCCGCGAACATATCGCCGAGACCGCCCGCACCGCTGTTGAGCACGGGAACCCCGAGGGCGAGCGCCTCGATCGCCGCGAGGCCGAGGCCCTCGTAGGTCGAGGGCATGAGCGCGATCCTCGCGGCGCGGACGAACGGGTACGGGTTGGACTGGAACCCTTCGAGCCTCACGCCACCGTCCAGGCCGAGCGCGCGGATCTCACGCTCGCACGCGGCCCTGAGATCACCGTCACCGACGAGTCGCGCGGTCAGCTCCGGGACTGCCCGGCGCGCCCCGGCCACGGCCCTGATGACCGTCTGCGGCCGCTTGACCTCGGTCAGGCGACCGAGGAAGACGACATCACGCCGCTCGACGTCGCGTTCGGCGGCGAGCCGTCGGACCCGCTCGCTGTCGACCACGTTCGCCACGACCCGCGCCCTGTCGCGGACCAGCCCGGCGAACACCGTTCCGCGCGTCGCCTCCGCGGAGACGAACACCACCCGGTGGAACCTCCTGGCCACGCTGGCGAACGCGAGGGAGAGCGGGTTCCAGCTCTTGACGAACCGCGGGTTCGAATGGATGTGGGCGATGATCTCGCCCGCGAACCCCGCGAGCACGGCGACCATGCTCGCTTTGAAGTCGTGCGCGTGCACGACGTCGAAGCGGTGTGCGCGCAGCACGGACCGCACCTGGTGCGGCGTCAGGCCCGCCAACGGAAGGAACGCGAGCCCGCGCGAGGTGAGCACCTCGCGGATGGGGCCGTCGGGCGAGCAGTAGACCATCTCGACCTCTGAGCCGCGGAACTGCTCCATCATCGTCACGATCACGTTCTCGGCGCCGGAGAACTGGTTGGTCCCCAGCAGGTGCAGAACCCGTCGCGGCGCCGCCGCCCTGGTGTCACGCACGCGAGGTCCCTTCGAGTCGTCGCCGACGCACCACCGTCTGGAGTGCGGCGCCGAACACCGCGCACTGCACCGCGAAGAGCGCCACGTACAGCCAACTCGCGCCGAGCAGCCCTCCGTGCCGGACCCAGGCGCCGCCGGTGAGCCCGACCGCGGCGGCCGCGACCACACCCACCGTGAACCAGCCCTGCCGACGCACGATCGTCAGCACCGTCGAGTACAGGCCGCCCCATGCGGACAGCCCTCCGGCGAGCAGCAGAACGACCAACTCGGTCCGATACGGGCCGAAGTCCCATCCGGTGATGGCGTTGAGCACCGGGACGCCCAGCAGGAGCCCGGCCGCGGTCGTGACCACGGTGACGCCTCCGATCAGCATCGAGAGCCGCCGCGTCCAGGACACGAAGGTCCGCAGGTCTCCCGTGGTCCACTGCACCGCCATCCTCGTAATGACGGGGTTGTAGATCACCATGCTGAGCAGCGTGATCAGGAACGGCGCAAGCGACAGCCAGGAGAAGAACCCCTGCGCCTCCAGGTCGAGCGCGGCGTTGATCGCGTAGCGCGGCGCGTTCGCCACGTAGATGGACACGAAGGTCGCGACGAACAGCGGCGCGCACGCGCTCAGCAGCCGCCACAGTCGCGCTGAGGTCAGGGCGCGCTCCTGCGGCGTAAGGGGCCGCACGAACGCCTGGGGCAGCATGACCGCGAGCAGCACGACGGACACCACGACGCCGAGCCCGATCGCCAGGGGCATGTCGTGCGTTGCCTGGAGGGCCAGCATGATCACGATGGTGGACGCGATCGACCGGTACGCCGAGACCTTCGAGCCGATGTCGAGGCGGCCCATCTGCTGGAAGTAGCCGAGATAGACATCCTCGAGCGAGTCGACCGCCCGCAGCGCGAGGACGAGCAGGACCAGCGCCATCGTGTCTGCCGACCCAGGGTCGCGCACGATGCTCCAGGCGGCGAAGCCGAGGCCGGCGAGGATCATCGCCGCGGTGGTGACCACACGCGAGCCGAGGTACTCGCCGAAGGTGAACCGGAACTCGACGTCCGACGCCTGGTACCGCCTCATCCCGTAGATCCCGATCCCCCAGAACAGGTAGGCCTGGGCGACGGCGTAGGCGAACTGCCCGGTCTCGCTCGCCCCGAGTGTTCGGGTGATGACGAACGAGATGGCTGTCGGCTGGAACGTGAACCACACTCCGACGATGGTGTTCCAGAGGAAACCCGCTCGATCCGGGTTGTCTGTCTGGGTGAGAAGTCGCCGAAGCATCGCCGCCGATCCTAGTGGCCGCGAACGCGCGTCGAGCCACGGCCGCCGAAGGCGCGCACGACGCGTCCGCGAAGGCGCCTTCCAGGCCAATCGGGGCCGATCTGGCGCGGTTCGACCGCCTCCGTCGCGAACGCTCGCTTAGGGTGAGGCCACATCGGTGAGGAGTGTGTCATGAAACGTCCCGTTATCGTCGCAGCGGTCGTGGCCGTCGGCGTGCTCGCGGCCGGCGCGGTCGGCTACGCGATCACGCTCGACCGGCCCGGCCCAAGCCCCGAACCGGATGCCGCGGGGTCGTCCTCCGCCCCGCCCCGCGACACACCGTCCGACGCCCCGTCAGCGTCGGGCGCCGCCTCGGCGCCCTCGGGCACGCCGTCGGACGCCGCGCCAACGCCGTCGCCCGCAGCGGCGCCCACGCCCGACGTCGCGCCTGCGTCCGCACCGCCACCGCACGAGGCGTCTCCACAGCCGAGCGCCGATGTCACCCTCAGCTACCTCGCGTGGTCGCCGCAGGCTCAGCACGTCGAGGCGTCGGGCTTCTCGATCCCGCTCGACGGCGGGGGCACCTGCGCGCTGACGTTGACGAAGGAGGGCAGCCCGTCGGTCACCGTCGAGACGCCGTCCATCCCCGACGTCACCTCGACGGTGTGCGGCGGCCTCACGGTCCCCGGTGAGCGCCTGTCGTCAGGGACCTGGTCGGCTGTGCTCCACTACGAGTCCGCGACGCATAGCGGCAAATCGTCCTCGGTGGCGGTGACGGTCCCATGACTTCGACAGCAAGGCGCGCCCTTCCCGCGGCGCTCGCGACGACGCTGTCCGCCGCGCTGCTGCTCGTGACCGCCGTGCTCTCGACCGGCACGGCGACCGCGGCGCCCATCACCGACTTCGACCCGGGCTACATCATCAGCGACGCCGTGATGTACGACTCGCGCAGCATGAGCGCGGCCCAGGTCGCGCAGTTCATCGCCACCCAGGGGGCGAACTGCAGGCCGTCCGCGGGCAACACCTGCCTCAAGGACTACCGCGAGACGACACCGACACGGCCGGCGAGCGCGTTGTGCGCGAGCGCCTACACCGGTGCGAGCGGCGAGAGCGCGGCCACCATCATCAGCAAGGTGGGTGCCGCCTGCGGCATCAATCCGCAGGTGCTGCTCGTGACGCTCCAGAAGGAGCAGGGCCTCGTCACGGCGACGACGGGCAAGCCCGCGTCGACCTACGCCCGGGCGCTTGGGTTCGGCTGCCCCGACAACGCGGGCGGGGTGTGCGACGGTCAGTACGCCGGCTTCGCGAACCAGGTGTACTCCGCGGCCCAGCAGCTCCAGCGCTACGCCGCCAACCCCAACGCCTACGCCCACCGCCCGGGCGCGGTGAACAACATCCGCTACAGCCCCAACGCCTCGTGCGGGACGTCGCCCGTCTACATCCAGAACCAAGCGACGGCGTCGCTCTACAACTACACGCCCTACCAGCCCAACGCCGCCGCGCTAGCGGCCGGCACCGGGACGGGAGACGCCTGCTCGTCCTACGGGAACCGCAACTTCCACACCTTCTTCAAGCAGTGGTTCGGCTCGCCGACGGGCAACCGGACTCCGTTCGGAAACCTGGACCTGGTCCAGGCGACGACGCCGGGGACGATCTACGTGGGCGGCTGGGCGATCGACCCTGACGTCAGCTCGATCCCGGTCCACGTGTACATCGATGGCGCGATCGCCGGGCAGCTCATGACCTCGAGCGCCCGTCCGGACGTCGCCGCGATCTACGGCAACGCCCGGGCTGGCTATGGCGGCACCTTCACCGTCACAGCCGGCCAGCACAACGTGTGCGCCTACGCCATCAACAGCCCCGCCGGCCTCAACGCGTTGCTCGGGTGCTCGACGGTCACGGTCACCAACCGCACGCCGCTCGGGGTCCTCGACGTCGTGACGGCCGGACCTGGCGCCATCACGGTCGGCGGTTGGGCCTTCGACCCCGACACGACGTCGCCGATCCCCGTGCACATCTATGTCGACGGGAAGATCACGCAGGGTGTCGTCGCGGACGGAGCGCGCCAGGACGTCGCGAACGCCTTTGGGGGGATGGGCGCGACCTCCGGGTTCATGACCACCTTCGGCGCGAGCGACGGGACGCACCGCGTCTGCGCCTACGCGATCAACGTCCCCGCCGGGCTCAACGTCGAGACCGGGTGCCGGACGGTCACGGTCCGCAACGCGACTCCGATCGGCGTGCTCGACATCGTCGACGCCGCCAGCCCGCAGAACGTCCGGGTGGCCGGCTGGGCGTACGACGCGGACTCCACCGCCCCGATCGGCGTGCGGGTCCGGGTCGACGGCGCCGTCGTCCACACCGCGACCGCGGACGCGTCGCGTCCCGACGTCGGCAAGGCGCTCGGCGTCCGGGACGCGACCGGGTTCGACACCACCGTCGCCCTGACGGCCGGGAGTCGGCAGATCTGCGTCGACGCCCTCGACGCGCCCACCGGAGCCGCGACTGCGGTGGGATGCCGCACCGTGACCGTCCCGAACACCCCGCCGACGGGGGCCATCACCGACGCGGCAGCGGACGTGAGCGGAACCGCGCCCGCGCGCCTGGTCGCGTCCGGGTGGGCGTGGGACTACGACGTCACGACTCCCGTGACCGTGCGTCTTGCGGTCGACGGCGTCGCCGTCGGCCAGGCCAAGGCGTCCGCGACCGTGTCCCCGATCCCCGCGGGCGCCGGCCGCGCGACCGTGGGCTGGTCACTGACCACCCAGACGTCGCCGGGCACACGTCAGGTCTGCGCGACCGCCGTCGACTCCCCGACGGGTGTGACGGCGTCCCTCGGCTGCGCCTCGGTCGACGTGCCCAACCGCGGCCCGTTCGGATCCCTTGACGTCGTGAGCCTCTCGACGTCGAACGGGTCGAGCAGCCTGCAGGTCGCCGGGTGGGCGATCGACCCGGACACCAGCGCCTTCGTCGCGGTCGACGTCTACGTGGGCGGCGTCTACGCGGGCTCCGGGGTCGCCAACCGATCCCGGCCCGATGTCGAGGCGGCGATCGGCCTCGGCGCCAACCGCGGCTTCGACATCACCGTCCCCGTGACCTCTGGCGCCAAGGACGTCCGCGTGTACTTCATCAACTCCCCGAACGACGGCGTCCACCCCAGCATCGGCTGGCCGTCCACCATCGCCGTCCCGTGATCTGGTGACGGACCGGCGCGGATCCATCCTCCGTCGTTCGCGCCGTGAGGTGGATCCGCGCCGGTATCCTGCGGGGATGAGCCCCCTGCGCCACCGCACGCCCGGAGACACCGACGCGCGTCGCCGATCGCGACTGCGGACGGCCGCATGGTCGGCCCTGCTGGTGGTGGGCGCGCTCCTCGCCGTGGTCGCCTGGGCGACGGCGTCGCCCCCCGGATCGTCGCCCGACGAGGACTTCCACCTCACGTCGATCTGGTGCCCGATGCCGATCGACGGATCCTGCGAGACCCGCGTGGGGGAGGAGGGAGAGACCCAGGTCGCCGCACCACACGTGGTCGTCTCCGCGGCGCTCTGCACGGCCTTCCAGCCCGACAACTCGGGCGCCTGCGTGGACGGGCTCGGCAACGACAAGGTCTGGGCGAGCCGCCTCAACGACGGCCTCTACCCCGGCGGCTTCTACGACGTCATGCACTGGTTCGTCGGCCCCGACGTGCCCCAGTCCGTGACGAACATGCGGATCGCGAACGGACTGGTGGCGATCGCCCTGTTCACCGCCGTCGCCGTGCTCTCACCGCCCGCGTCGCGGCGCGTGCTCGCCTACGGCTTTCTGACCGTGTCCGTCCCGCTGGGCGTCTACTTGATCGCCTCCATCAACCCCTCGAGCTGGGCCGTCACGGGGGTCGCCGTCGCGTGGGCCGGCATGCACGGGTTCATGACCCAGCCGGATCGGCGCCGACGCTACGGCCTGGCGGCGGTCGCGCTGCTCGCGGCCGTCCTGACCGCCACGGCGCGGGCCGACGCCGGCGCCTACCTCGGAGTCGTCGCGGCGGGAGTGGTTGCGCTCCACATCCGGACGGTCCGCGCGCGGGTGCGGACAGGGATCCTGCCCCTCCTCGTCACGGCCATCGGCGTCGTCGGCTTTCTCTCGGCGAGCCAGACCGGCGCGCTGACGGGCATGTACGGCACGCAAGGGCCCGGCGACGGCGACTTGTTCTTCGCCAATCTCTTCGCCCTGCCGTCACTCCTGCTCGGCGCCCAGACCGAGAGCCTCAACTGGCTCGACACCCCGGTGCCGCCGATCGCCTGGGTCCCCCTGGTCCTGGTCGCCGGAGCGCTCGCGTTCCGCGGGATGCGCGTCGTCGACGTCCCCAAGGGCGTTGCCTTGCTCGGCATGGTCGGCGTGTACGTCGCGCTGCCGCTGCTCGTGCTCCAGCTCTCCGGCACCCCGGTCGGGCTGGAGGTGCAGGCCCGGTACGTCGCTCCCCTCGTCCCCGCGATCATGGCCACCACGCTGTGGACGCCATGTCGCGGGGGGATGCCTCGCCTGGGCACGGGCCAGAGCGCCCTCGTCTACGCCAGCCTCGTCGGCGCCCACGCGGTGATCCTCCACATCCAGATCCGCCGGTTCGTCACGGGCCTCGACGTGGGCGGGCTCAACCTCAACTCGGCGGTCGAGTGGTGGGGATCCCCGGTCAGCCCGATGGCCACCTGGTTCCTGGGCAGCCTCGGGTTCGCGGTGCTCGCGCTCGTGCTCTTCCGAGTCCAGCGCGCAGACCCGAGCGACGAGCGGCCCGAGCTCACGGGCGAGCCCCTCGCGGCGGTCAGCCCAGCCCTGACGCCCGCCGCGTAGTCAGTCGCCGCGCTCCGACTTGCGGCGCGCCTCGAGCGACTGGCCCTCCTCCCGCCGGAAGGCCATGAGCTTGCCCCGCCACCGGCTGTAGCGGTAGAGCGGCGCGGTCACGGTGAACTTGAGCCTCTGCTTCGCCGTGTACGTGCGGTCACGCCACGTGAACAGGATGTCGCGCGCCACGCCGCCCGTGAGCTCGCGAAGCAGCTCGCGCACCGGCGGACGCCCCAGCACCACGCCGACCTTCTCCAGTCCGGCGAACTCGTCGAGAATCCGTCGGCGGTAGTCCCGGAGCGCGATGTCGTTGGAGTGCACCACCCGCGCGGGGTCCGCGTACACCTTGAGGTAGCCCGCCTCGATGAGGTCGGCGCCGAACGCCTGGTCCTCGGCGTACGGCACGTCCCGGTAGGGAACGTCACCGAGCAGTACCGAACGGCGCGCGGCCGAGCAGACATCCGAGTAGTAGCGCGCGCGCCCCTGCTCCAGCGAGCTCGCGTCATACACCGTGTGCGCGCCGTCGACGCCCTGTGCGGCGAACACGAGCCCGATGTCCCGCTTCTGCAGGGGGAAGCACCACCTGCGTGGAACCTGGCGTCCCAGGACGCCCGCGACCCTGTCGCTGAGGGAGAATCCGTCGACCATCCGCGCCAGCCAGGTGGGGTCCGCGGGGACGGCGTCCTGGCTGAGGTACACGACGAACTCGCCGTCCGCCATCTCGGCCGCGCGCTGCCGCGTCCCACCGTGCGAGAACTCGGCGTTGGGAATCTGGTGGAGCCGGAAGGTGTCGTAGGCGGCGGCGAACCGCTCTAGGATCGCGACGGAGCCGTCCGACGAGCCCGAGTCGATGACGAGGACGTTCCAGGAGAACGGCGCCTGCTGGGCCATCACGGCGGTGAGCGTCTCCACCAGGTGGTCGTGCTCACCGTTGTAGGTCGGGATGACGACGGTGGCCGTCACCGCCGCCGTCACGGCGTCCTCACTCATCGTCCGTCCCACCGGTCGTCACCTCGCGCAGGATGATCCGCTCGACCTTCTCCAGGCTCGCCTGCCAGTCGCGGTCGTGCACGGACCGGGAGACCTCCCGCGCGTGCTCGTCGATGTCATCGCGCTCGACGACCTGGCACAGGGCCTCGGCGAGCTCTGTCGGGAACGCGCGGGCGTAGACGATGCCGTCGATGTCGCCCAAGATCTCGTGGTTGTTGGCACCGGAGTCGATCACGGTGACGCACCCCGCCGCAGCGAGCTCGAGCGGCAGCAGCGACGCGTTCGTCAGCGAGATCACGAGGCACGCGGTGGCCTCGCGGTAGAGCGGCCCGAGCTCGTCGAGCGTCAGGGTGCCGAGGTCGGTGTGCTCGAACGGGAGGTCGTAGTCGCGAAGATCCTGGCCGACCGTGACGATCTCGTACTCGGGATGCCGCTTCGCGAAGATCGACAGCGCGATGACGCCGAGCTCGAACCCGCGCCGCTCGGTGAACGGACGCGCATAGAAGAGCACCCGCCTCCGCTTGCGCAGGGCGGCGAGGTCGCGGGGCCGGTACAGCTCGGCGTCGGCGCCGAACTCGTAGTGGTCGCACGGCATGCCGAACGGCTTGACCTGGCTCTCGATCCACCTTCCGGCTGCGATGCCGTAGAACCCGAAGCGGTAGGTCTCCTCGGCGAGGACGGAACGCGAGCCCCTGGGGAAGAAGTAGGGCTCGAAGTCCTGGATGAAGTAGAACTTGTGGGCCGGGACGTCGAGCGAACGCAGCCCGTACGCGGTCTCCCAGCTCGAGGCGAAGATGACGTCCTGCGACCCCAGGTCCTCCAGCCGGCGCACCGGCGCGTCGATGCCGTAGGAGTGCTTGAGGATGTCGTGCGCCTGCGACGGCGACTGCGGCACGGTGTTCGTCTCGTAGACGGCGAAGCTCACGCTGTGGCCCTTGCTCTGCAAGTGCTTGGCGAACCGCACGATGTTGATGTGTCCGCCGCCTCCGGGACCAATGGGCGGCGAGAGCCACGTGATGCGCAGCGCGGTCTTGGCGACCTTGGCGGGCGGCGTGTAGGCGGGCAGCTCGGCGATGGCGGTGATGTCGCAGATCCGCGGCATCTGCGGCAGGCGGTCCATGTCGACGAGCGCACGGGGCGCCTCCGCCGCGACCTGCGCGCGGCCGGGGCGCACCAGGCGCATCACCCTGCGCGCCACCCCCCGCGGTCCTTCGCGACGCGCGACTCGTGCGGCCTTCGACAGAAGGCTCTCGCTGGCTCGGCCTTGTGGTGTGCGCACGAACGGTCCTTTCGCCCGCCGCCGGCCGTCGGCCGCGGGTTGCGGTTGTCGATAAGTCCGGCGCGGGGGGTCTGCGCGCCGAGGTGGTAGTGGGTCAGAACGCCCTGACGCTGCGGCGGGCCGCGTCCTGGGCCTTGATCTCGTTCCAGGTGGCGACGATGCCGTCCAGCAGCGTCGTCGGGTTCGCGATCGCGCCGAACTCGGCGTGGAAGCGAGAGACATCGAGCGTGATCCGGTCGACGAAGGTGGAGGGGACCTGCTGGCGCACCAACGTGGGCTCGATCCCTGTCGCTTGATGGATGCCGTCGATGATCTCGTTGATCGAGTGGCCCGTCCCACTGCCGAGGTTGTAGACGCGATGGGCCGCGTCGCGGCCCAGCGGGGTGACGAGCATCGCGGCGAGGTCAGTGACGTAGATGTAGTCGCGCACCATCGTCCCATCGCCGAAGACGGTCAGCGGCCGGCCGTCGGCGAGGTTGCGCAGGAAGATCGGGATCACGCCCTGGCGGCGCAGCGCGTGCTGACGCGGGCCGTACGGGTTGGAGATGCGGAAGACCGTCGACCTCAGCCCGTGCTTCCGCTCGAAGTAGGCGAGGTACTGCTCGATCGCCAGCTTGCCGATCGCGTACGGAGAGACGGGGGCCGCGACGGCCTCCTCGCTCACGGCGCCCTCGGTGTGCGACCCATAGATCGCACCGCCCGACGAGGCGTAGTACACGTGGCCCACCCCTGCGTCGACCGCCTCCCGGAACAGGTCGATCGAGCCGGGGATGTTGGTGCGCACGTCGATGAGCGGGTCCTCCTCCGCGGTGGCGGGGGTCGTCGTCGACAGCAGGTGATAGATGACGTCCTGGCCTTTGACGGCTCCGCGGACGTCGCCGTTGTTGAGGAAGTCGCCCACAATCTCCGCCGCTGGCGCGCCGACATAGGTCGGATCGTCGTCGAACCGGTCGAACACGGTCACCTCATGGCCGTCTTCGATGAGCGCGTCGACGACATGGGATCCGATGAACCCGTTCCCGCCGATCACCAAGCACCGCATAGATCTCCTCACCTCAGCCGCCTGCTGACACCTCCCGCGGCGGCGCGCAGCCGCACGCCGGCGCAGCGCCGACGCGAACGCTAGCACCGGGACCGCCGCGCCCGCCCTGACCCGAACGACCAGGGCGCTACCGCAGCATTCTCCTCAGGAGATCGGCGACCCTCCGGGGAACGTAGCGCGCCAGGCGCGAGCGCGCAGAGGGCGGGATGCTCACGATCGCGGCGACGGGCGACGGCGTGTGGAGATTGAGCACGCCGCTGTCGACGAACGGCGTGACATAGCGTCCCTGCGCGATGCGGAAGTCGTACCCGCGCCCCCAGGCCACGTACACGAGCATCCGCTCCAGGCAGTGCAGGATCGTGTTCACGCCGAGCGGCTCCGGCGGGATCTCGCCCTCGAGCTCGAGGGCGAGCAGCGGCGCGATCGCGTCGCGGCGGGCCCAGAAGAACGTGCCGTAGCTCATCACGAAGGTGTCACGTGACCGGAAGTCGATCTCCCGCTCCATGCCCATCCGGCGCCACAGCTCGTTCATCTGCGGGGCCATGAGCGCCTCGTTGTCCGCCGTGACGATCTTGTTGTAGCGGAAGTACATCGGCATGTCCGCGATGACCACGCCGAGGCTGGGGTTCGCCTCCAGGTCTGCGACGATCGCCGACCCCGGCGCCATGAGCATGTCCATCAGCTCATGGCGCCATGCCTCGCCGACAAAGGGCTTGTCGCCGACGGACTTCTTCGTGTGGAAGTGCCCGACGACGTCGTACTCCCGCAGGCGGTCGGCGATCAGCATCAGGGGGTAGATGTCGCGCCCCCGGGGTGGGACGACGACGACCTCGCCGACGCGCCCCCGGCCCGCGAAGGCGGCCTCGATCTGGGCGACCTTGTCCGCGTCGTCGGTCGTCGCGATCAGCGCGTGGTCGAAGGTGAGCGCGTCGAGCGCGTCCAGCAACTCCGCAAGCAGGTCCACGTAGTGCACGTGCAGGTGGACGACGACCCGCAGGCCCGGCGAGGGCGCCGCCGTGTCGTGGGAGTAGTCGCCCTGCTTCGCTGCCAGATAGCCGGTGCGGTCGGGCCGGTCGATCTGGGACAGGTGCGCGGCGGCCAGGCGCGCCGGGTAGCCGCGCGCCTGCATGTGCGCCAGCGCGAACGGGGCGAACTCGGGCCTGGTCAGGAAGGACTTGACCTTGAGCAGCGGCGCTCCCGCCGCGAGCATCCTGTCGGGCAGGCTGTAGGAGAAGTCGGGCCAGGGGGCGGGGGCGTAGTCCTCGTCGACGGTGTCGAAGACGGCCCGGTAGCGCAGGCCCGCCTTGGCGAACCGCGCGGTCGCCCGGATCTCCAGGTTGCGCACGACGTCATTCACGTCGGTGTAGTCCGGCACGGACTCCCAGAACTCGCGGAACACCGGGTGCTGGACCGCGCTGCGCGCATAGGAGACGAAGTAGCTCTGCAGGTGCTCCGGCACGTCCGTGGGGACGCCGCCCAACGGCACGGCGGGCGTCGCGCGGTGATTCGTCACGCCCCAGAAGTCGCAGCCGTGCGCCTCCATGGTCGCGAAAACCTCGCCGAGGTCTCCCACCGGGCCGAAGCACGTGTCGTTCATCAGGGTGACCGAGTCGAAGCCCGCCAGCTCGTCCCAGCCGATCGAGGCCAGGCCCTCTCGCCACGCCGCGAAGTCGAACCCGACGTTCTCGCGCAGGATGACGCCGTCGGCGAGCGTCTCCACACGTGCGAGGGCGGGCGCGTCGAGAGCGCTGTTCGAGACGACGACGACCCTCTCGCACAGCGGCCGCAGCGCCGCGAGCTGGTACACGACATGGTCGGCGAGGAGGCCCAGCGGGTTGAAGTGGACGTATACGAGCGCCCGGCGTGCGTTCAGAACAGCTCCTCGATGTCAGCGCGGCATGCGGCGTACAGATGGCCCGCCGACCTCAGGGACCGGGCGGGACTCGATCCACATCGTAGTTCGGCGACGACCCGGCTCCCCAGCCCGCAGCACCACACGGTCTGACCACGCCTCGCGAGCGTTCGCGGACGCCCGCCAAGGCCGAAACCGGTCGGGCACGGCTCGTCGGCCAAGCACCGGATGCATGAACCAAGAGCGCGGCCCCGCTACACTCCGCTTGGGCTTCCCGTGGAGGAACCGGCCGACCCAGACAGGGATCCCTCGATGATCAACTTCAACGTTCCGCCGTTCACAGGGCGCGAGCTCGAGTACGCGCAGCAAGCTGTCCGCGCGCGGAAGATCTCGGGCGACGGCGAGTTCACGGAATGGTGCCACCGATGGCTGGAGCAAGAACTCCAGGTGCGGCACGCGCTCCTGACAACGTCATGCACCCATGCGCTCGAGATGAGCGCACTGCTGCTGGGCATCCGCCCGGGCGACGAGGTGATCATGCCATCGTACACATTCGTCTCGACGGCGAACGCCTTCGTGCTGCGAGGCGCCCGCATTGTCTTCGTCGATATCCGCAAAGACACGATGAACATCGACGAAACACGAATCGAGGCCGCGATCACCTCGCGGACGAAGGCGATCGTCGCGGTCCACTACGCAGGCGTCGCATGCGAGATGGACGCCATTATGTCAGTCGCAAGGAAGCATGGCATCGCGGTCGTCGAGGACGCGGCTCAAGCGTTGATGGCGCGCTACCACGGGAAATCGCTCGGCTCATTCGGCGACTTCGGAGCGTTCAGTTTCCACGAAACCAAGAACTACTCGATGGGCGAGGGCGGGGCGCTCGTCACAAACGACGACGATGCCTACTATCGCGCCGAGATCGTCCGCGAGAAGGGCACCGACCGATCGCGGTTCTTCCGAGGACAAGTGGACAAATACACTTGGGTCGGCACCGGATCCTCCTACCTTCCGAGCGAACTCAATGCGGCGTATCTGCGCGCACAACTCGAGCTCGCAGAGACGATCAACAACAGCAGGCTTCGCACCTGGGGGATATACAACGAGGGGCTGGCTCCTCTGGCCGAGACGGGAGTGATTGACGTTCCGACCATTCCTCAAGGGTGTGATCATAACGGACACATGTACTACATCAAGGTCCGTGACCACCTCCAGCGAGCTGAGTTGATCTCCCACCTCAAGGCCCGGGGGATCATGGCGGTGTTCCACTACGTGCCACTGCATTCGTCGTCCGCGGGTCGTCACTTCGGGCGATTCTCGGGCGCGGATGTCGTTACGACACGTGAAAGCGAACGACTACTGCGCTTGCCGATGTACTACGGCCTCAAAGATTCTGACGCCAACAAGGTCATCGAGAGCGTTCTGGAGTTCTTCGCGCCACCAACCGCGCGACGGGAGCACATCAGGTGACCTCCTCAACTCCACTGGTGCGACTCCGGCCGATCACCCGGCACGACTCAGAGCGTGTGGTGGCATGGCGCAACACCGACTCGGTTCGCAGCAACTTCATCTTCCGCGACCGACTCACCGTCGCGGACCAGCACCGTTGGATGACCGAGATGGTTGATCGCGGCAGAGTCGCGCAGTTCATCATCGAATTGGGCAAGTCGAGCGTTCCTGTTGGATCAACCTATCTTCGCGATCTCGACACCCCTCACCACAAGGGTGAGTTCGGGATCTTCATCGGAGATCCGTCCGCTCGAGGATGCGGAGTCGGGACCGAGGCCGCGCGCCAGATCCTTGCCTTCGGATTCGCCGAGCTCAACCTCAACCGGATTACCCTACGCGCCCTCGCTCACAATCGGCAGGCGATCCGCGCCTACGAGAAGGTCGGGTTCACGCACGAAGGGTACCTTCGACAGGACGTCTATCTCGACGGCGTCGCAACAGACATTGTTGTGATGGCAGTTCTCAAGGAAGACTGGGCCCGGTGATCTCCTTCGTCATACCCTGCTACTGCTCTGCCCTGACAATCGTCGATGTCGTCGACGAACTCGACGAGACGATGCGGCGGGCGCAACTGGAGCATGAGGTGATTCTCGTCGACGATTGCTCGCCTGACGACACGCTCACGCATCTTCGCTCACTCGCCGCCGCCAGGCCCCACATCACGGTGCTCGCCCTGGCACGGAACTTCGGGCAGCACTCGGCGCTCATGGCGGGGCTGCGTCACGCCTCTGGAGACGTCGTGGTGTGCCTCGACGACGACGGACAGACGCCCCCTCGCGAGGTGACGAAGATCTTGCAGCGCCTTGATGAGGGCTTCGATGTGGTCTATGGACGGTACGACCAAAAGGAGCACACGGCGCTGCGCAACGTCGGGAGCGCACTCAACGAGCAAATGGCGCGCGCACTACTTGGCAAGCCCCGTGGTCTCTATCTCTCGAGCTTCTTCGGGGCACGACGGTATGTCATCGATGAAGTCGCCCGATATACCAGCCCATATCCGTACATCATTGGCTTGATCCTGCGAACGACGCGCTCGATAGCCAACGTCACGGTCGAGCACAAGGCCCGAGCCGTCGGGCGCTCGGGCTATAGCCTTCGGAAGCTCATCAGCCTGTGGCTCAATGGCTTCACAGCATTCTCTGTTCGCCCGCTCCGTGTCTCCGCGGTGCTGGGCGTCGCTGTCGCCGCTTGCGGAATCGTCTACGGCGGCGTCACGGCGATCAGGGCCATCATCTCTCCATCGGCACCGCCTGGATGGAGTTCGCTCATGGTCGCGCTCCTCGTCCTCGGCGGTCTCATCCTCTCCGCGCTGGGCCTCGTCGGCGAGTACCTCGGGCGCGCATACATCTCCATCAGCCAGGCGCCTCAGTTCGTCATCAAGGAGCAGATCAACGCCGAGAGTACGACGCCGCCGGATCCCTCCTCTCCTGCGGATGGCAGTCCGTGACCGGTACCCGCCGCCACGAAAGAGAAGACCGGGACTCGTCGCTTGGGGTCCTCAAGGATCGGCGTCTGGCGTTCCTCGTGGTTGGCGGATTCAATACTGCTCTGGGATGGGCTCTGTTCGCCTTGGCCCAGCACCTTGTCGGAGCGCATCTCGGCCGCTTCGGCTACATGGTCTCGCTCTATCTGTCTTACACGGTTGGCGTATTCCTTTCCTATCTCACCCAGCGGGCACTCGTCTTTCGGCCGCGCGGCCACTTCTGGCTTGACCTCGCGCGGTTCTCACTCGTGCAGATCGGTGGATTGGCACTCAATAGCGTGCTACTTCCCGTGATCATCGAGGCGACGAGCGCGACACCACTTGTTGCTCAGGGCTTCGCCACGATCACCGTGGCTGTCATCACATACCTCGCGCATTCACGGTTCTCCTTTCGTCGTGGCCGAACTGCAGAGCCCTCCGACTCGCGTCGGATCGACCCGGCGCGCCCTCCGAGCACGCAGGAGAACCTTTGACGACGCTCCGCGGGTTGACCCACGTTTCCGAGAGGGTCGGTGCGGCGCTCGATCGCAACCGGGCGATCCTTCTCTTTCTCGGACTCAGTTTCGCGCTCTACTCAGCGTGGTCCTTCCTGACTCCGACAGCCTATGCGCCGGATGAGGCGATGCGCCTCACGCTCGTCCACTACATGATGGACCATGGTCGACTCCCAGCCGCCGACGATCCGATGATCAGGGAACCCAACTGGGGATTCAGCTACGCCTTCTTTCCGTTCACACCTCAGATTCTCGGCGCAATCACGGGGAATATCGCCTCCTGGCTCACGTCGAGCCCGTGGCTGATCCTCTACGCCATTCGACTTCCCGTCATCGTCTCTGGCGTCGTCTCGGGCTGGTTCCTTTGGCTGACGAGCAGCCAGATCTTCAGCCGGCGCGGGGCTTGGTTCGCGACGGTGCTGTTCATGACCTGGCCCCAGTTCGCATTTCTTGCTGGCTATTCGAACGTCGACACGTTTGCAGTTCTCGCGACGACGGTCATCCTCTACTCGTGGGTCCGCGGTCTGAAGACTTCATGGGATCTGCGTTCGAACTGCGCACTTGCGATCGGACTCGGTCTGCTCGCGATCTCATATTACAACGCATTTGGTTGGGGCTTGCTCAGCGGCGCACTCTGGCTCTGGTGCAACGCAGTTCGTAGGTCGACGCGAAGGCCAGGGCGCACATGGTCGGCCAGCGCTGCCCTCATCTGCGCATGTGTCGCCAGCATGGCCGGTTGGTTCTATCTCCGGAACATGCTCATGTTCGATGGAGATGCCCTCGGGCTCCGAACGGCTGAGGCACTGCGCCTCACTTACGGCGCTGACATCGTTCAGGTAGGCCAGCGCGCCGGCAGCACGTGGTGGTCCTTCACGGAGATGGTATTCGGTGACCCGGGTTGGCTCGCGACGTCGTACGAGACTTTTATCGCGCGCTTTGGGAACATGACCGTGTTCGCGCCAGCGTTCGTCGTCCAGTTTTACAGCGCGCTTCTCATCGCTGCCTGTCTGGGCCTTTTGGTGAGAGTGATCGTCAGACACGGTCACAAGTCCGGCGACACCGTGGCGGCAATCGCACCCTGGCTCTTCGTCGGAATCTTGGTCCCGCTGGCGCTGTCTGTGTACCGCTCTTACACTTCGGACTTCCAGGCACAAGGACGGTACTTGATGTCCGCGCTTCCCGGGCTAGTGCTGCTTTCGACTCACGGACTCGTCTCCCTCCGGAGAGCTCTGCCAGCGATCACGAGCGTTCGCCCTGTTCTGATTTGCGTATACGGCGCCTTAACTCTCGCTCACGCGGCATGCATGTACACCGTCTTCATCACTCTCTTTGCGCCAGCCTCGTAAGGCGCCGTCGTTCACTGGCCCGTCGGTTGCCCGTCGCGTTCGGATCGACCAGAGAGCGCGCTCTGTCTGCCCGCGGAGCAGGGCATGTGTGGTGGAGACGGTAGAGTGACCCGGCCTGCTCGCGACCGCGGCCAGGCCTCTCGGAGGAGACCTCTCGTATGACCTCGGATGTCAGCCATCGCGCTGCGCTGCTCGCGGCTGAGCCGCTTCGGCCCGCAGGACCCCGCCGTGGGTTCGCGACAGGGACGCTCGACTCGCTTCGCGACCTCGCCGCCCACCGCGAACTGCTGGGCATGCTGGTGCGCCGCGAGCTCAAGGCGCGCTACAAGGACAGCACGCTCGGGTTCGTCTGGAGCCTCCTGCGCCCGCTGGCAATGCTCGGCATTTACTACATCGTGCTCGGGCAGTTCATGGGCGCGGCCCGGGGCATCCCGGGCTTCGCGATCTTCATCTTCGCCGGCCTGACCGCGTGGGGCTTCTATTCCGAGACGATCTCCGCCGGCACGGGTTCGATCGTCGCCAACAGCGGACTCGTGAAGAAGGTCTACCTCCCTCGCGAGGTCTTCCCCCTCGCGTCGGTGGGCTCGTCGCTCTTCAACTTCGCGATGCAGATGATCATCCTGCTCCTGGGAACCGTGCTGGTCGGGCAGGTTCCCACGGGCTCGCGGTGGCTCTACGCCGTCCTGGCCCTCGCTGTGCTGCTCGTCTACTCGCTTGCGCTCGGACTCGTCCTCGGCGCCGTCAACGTGTACCTGCGAGACGTCCAGTACCTCGTCGAGATCGCGATCATGATCTTCATGTGGGTCTCCCCCATCGTGTACTCCTGGCACTTTGTCGTCGACGCGCTCGGCCGCACAAGCATGTCGGCCAGCACACAGTCCGCGTTGATGGAGGTGTACCTGGCCAACCCCGCGACGCTCGCCGTGCTCGGCTTCCAGAAGACCTTCTGGGTCGCCGGTGACACCCCGGATCCCAGCATGGGATTTGTCCCGCACCCGATCTCCGACCTCGCACTGCGCCTGGGCGTCGCGCTGGCCGTGGGCGTCGTCCTTCTGTGGGTCGCGCAGCGCGTGTTTGCCCGGCTGCAAGCAAACTTCGCCCAGGAGCTGTGATGACCACCGTCGTCGAGATCGCGAACCTGTCCAAGCACTTCACGATCCGCAAGGAAAAGTCGCTCAAGGAGCGCGTCGTCAACTTCGGACGCTCGCGCGCGCACAAGGAGGACTTCTGGGCGCTGCGCGACATCGACGTGTCGATCGAGGCGGGCACGACGGTCGGCCTCATCGGACCGAACGGGTCGGGCAAGTCCACGCTGCTGAAGATGATCGGCGGGATCCTCCAGCCTGACACCGGATCAGTGAGCATCCGCGGTCGCCTGGCCGCTCTGCTCGAGCTCGGCGCCGGGTTCCACCCCGACCTGACCGGACGCGAGAACGTCTACCTCAACGCGTCGATCCTGGGGATCTCACGGGAGCAGACGGACAAGTACTTCGACGCGATCGTCGACTTCTCCGGGATCGAGAAGTTCATCGACACGCAGGTGAAGTTCTACTCGTCCGGCATGTACGTGCGCCTCGCATTCGCCGTGGCCGTGCATGTGGATCCCGACATCCTGCTGGTCGACGAGGTGCTCGCCGTCGGCGACGAGCCGTTCCAGCGCAAGTGCCTCGAGCGGATCCGGCAGTTCCAGGCCGAGGGCCGCACGATCATCCTGGTCACCCACGGCCTCGACCAGGTCGATGAGTTCTGCGACCGCGCGGTCGTGCTGGAGAACGGACGCGTGGTCACGGACGGCACGGCGCGCGAGGCGCTCCGGACCCTGAGGGCCGATTTCGAGGACGCCCGCCAGGAGGAGCGGTCGCGCCAGCAGGCGGCCCCCGACGCGCGCAAGGAACTCGACGCCCACTTCACCGGGATCGCGCTGCGCTCGGACTCGGGGGCGATCGGCCAGCCCACTCTCGCTCAGGGCGAGGGTCTGTTGGTCGCGATGGAGATCGACTCCCCCGTGCCGGTGGCGCGTCCGATCATCGAGATCGGCATCGCCACGCCCCTCGGGATGAGCGTCTACTCCACCAACACCACGCTGCTGGGAGTCGAGCCGGGAACACTTCGCCCGACGTCGAAGTTCCAGGTTCACCTGGGGGGCATGCGCCTCGGCGAGGGTGACTACTCGATCCAGGTCGGCCTGACCCTTGACGACGGCACCGAGGTCCACCGCGTGCCGGACGCCGCGCAGTTCTCCGTGACGGGCCCGGGAACGTCGGCGGGGTTCGTCGGAGCCGACGCCGAGTTCGAGGTGCTGAGCTGATCGGTGCCGACCGCCCACTCCCTGGGGCTCACTCGGGCAGGTAGGGGTCCTGGTCCGGCATGTGCCAGCGGTTCACCATGAAGGCCGGCTCCCACGCCTCCACGCAGACCTCGCGCGTCTGGGACTCGAAGTGGTAAGCGCGGGCCTCGGCGATCCACAACCGTCTCAGGCCGAGCAGACCGACCTTGAGCGAGAGGTCGACATCGTTGAAGTTGACCGGGAGCTGCTCGCTAAGGCCCCCCGCCCGCTCGTAGGTTCCGCGGGTCAGCGCCGCACAGGCGGCCGTCAGCGCGCTCACCTCGCGGTCGACGCACAGCGTGACGAAACCACCGGGATCCTCGTCGAGCGCCTTGCGAAAGCGGTGCACGTAGTTCCCGGCCCACACGGCCACGCCCGCGTGCTGGATCGTGTTGTCGGAGTACAGCAACCGCGCTCCGGTCATGCCGACTCCCGGCTCCGACAGCGGCGCGACGAGCTTGGTGACGAACCCGGGGGCGATCACCTCGATGTCGTCGTTCAACAGCAGGATCACCCCGCCGTGCGAGGCGAGCACGCCGAGATTGCACTTCTCGCTGTAGTTGAACGGCCTGTCGTACGCGACGAGCACCAGCCGCTCCCCTGCGAGCCGTCTGAGGCCGTCGAGCACGTCTGAGGGCGTCGCGGCGTCGTAGACGACGACGATCTCCAGGTTGCGGTGCCCGCCTCGCTCGAGGAGTGAGCGCACGGCGTCGATGACGAAGACGCGCCTCTCGCCCCACACGTACCCGGCTCCGCCACGCGTCGGGATGATCACCGACACCAGCACGTCGTCACCGACCGGGTCGCGCACGATGCGGTAGGTGCTCGGGTGCTGCGCGAACTGCGCGGTCGCGCGGACCCCGAGCCGGTCGAGGTGCTCCTGTACGGCCTTGCGCCCCGCGATCCACGCATAGGGCTTGGCGTTCGGGTCCCCAGCGGCGGACCCCGGCACCACGCGCCAGTGGTAGAGCACCTCGCGCAGGTGCACGACGTCGCGTGCGCGCTCCGTCACCCGCAGCACCAGGTCGTGGTCCTGCGACCCGTCAAAGCCCTCACGGAACCCCCCGACGGCGCGAACGAGCGACGTGCGCAGCACCGACAGGTGGCCCGTGTACATGTGCCCGCGGAGCCGCTCAGGTGACCAGTCGGGCTTGCGGAACGTGTCGTAGAGGTTGCCCTCGGCGTCGACCTTGTCCTCGTCGGAGTACAGGTAGTCGGCGGTCGGTGTGGCCTCGATGGCCCGGGCCACGGCCTTGAGCGCGTTCGCCGTGATCAGGTCGTCATGATCGACGAGCACCACGAACTCACCGCGGGCTCGCTCGATCCCATCGTTGGAGGCGGCGACGATGTGGCCGTTCTCCTCACGCTCCACCACGACGATGCGGCTGTCGGCGGCCGCCGACGCCCGCAACGTCTCCCGCACGGCCGGATCGGGTGAGACGTCGTCGACGAGGATGAGCTCCCAGTCCGCGAACGTCTGCGCGCGAACCGCGTCGATCATGTCTCGCAGCACGTCGATCGGCGGGTTGTAGACGGGCGTGACGATCGAGAAGAGCGGGGCCGTCATCGCCGGGCACGCTTGACGAACCGCAGCGGCGCCATCACCAGCGAGCCGATCCTCCATGTCGTCGACGCGCGCAGCTCCTTGCTCTGTGAGTCGAGATCCTCGACAAGCCGCGACAATCGCTCCCGCTCCGCCTGGATCTCGTCCACCGTCGCCCTCGCCCTCTCGAGCTTCGCGTTCGCCTGCTCGACGGCGTCGGCGTACTCCGCCTTGGCGCGCGCCGCGGCGTCGGCGTAGGTGAGCTCGGCCCGTGCGAGACCGGCCTCAAGGCCCATGACGTGGTCGCGCTGGTACATGCGCGCGTGCTCTCCTGCGACGCGGTCCCTCGCCTCCTGGGCGAACCGGTCGTCCGGGACGATCTCCTCCCACGTGGCCGCAGGCTTGACGTCGGGCAACTCACCGGTCGGCTCACCGACACCGACGCTCACGACATACTGATAGTCGAGCGCGCGCGGCTGGTGCCGCACCCAGTCGACCAGGCCGCCAGGGAACGTGTCCGGGGCGACCTCCACCTCGGTCCCGAGCACGTCGAGCTGCGGCGACCACGCGTCGTGGATGACGAGCCCGAGCGACGTGAGCATCGCGACGAGGCTCTCGAGCGTGAAGAAGGTGATGTGCGTGCGGTCGAGCAGACCCGTGTCGCGGTAGCGCCAGCGCCCCTGCAGGAGCGCGAGCCGCAGCGACCCGTGCGCGACATTCGGCACGGAGATCACGATGCGGCCGTCGGGGGGCAGCAGTTCCATGGCCGAGCGCAGCACCGCGGCCGGGTCGCGCAGGTGCTCAAGGACGTCGCCGAAGACGATCCGGTCGAACTCGTCCCCGCGGAACAGCTCGGCGAGCGGGCTCTTCTCGATGTCGGCGATCTCCAAGCGCCTCAGCTTCGGGCGCGCCTCCTGCGCGGCGTCGGCGTCATACTCGACTCCGCTCACCGTGCACCCCTGGAGGTTGAGCGCGTCGGCGAGGAACCCCCCTGCGCAACCGACGTCGAGCACGCGCTTGCCGGTACCGACCATCTCGACCTCGAGCGTCTGGCTCGAGTTCCGCACCGTCAGGTCGACCACGGTCTGGTAGTGGCTCACGCAGGCACTCCCTCTCTGTTCGCACGACGGCGTCGAGCCTACCCGCCCGGCCGTCCCCGGAGGCACTTGGCGACCGCTTAGCAGGACGATCGCGACCCCGCATTGGTGGGGGCGCGCGTCACGCCGAGTTCGTCCTCTAGCCTTCACTGGTGCCACCGAACCCCCTCCACGCGCTGACGCTCCGCGGCCGATCACTCCTGGGCGCACTGGCCATCCTCGGCGCGGTTCTGTCCGTGGTCGCGTGGGCGACGGCGTCGCCTCCCGGCTCCTCGCCCGACGAAGACTTCCACCTGGCGTCGATCTGGTGCCCGACGCCGATCGACGGCGCGTGCGAGACCCGCGTGGGCGACACGGGTGTCACCCAGGCCGAGGTGCCCAGGCTGTTGGTGGAGAGTTCCTCCTGCAACATGTTCCAGCCCGCCGAGTCGGGCGCTTGCGCACTCGGCGTCGAGGGCACGGCCTGGACCTCACGCCTCGACCACGGCGGCGGGTACCCGGGGACCTACTACGACATCGTCCATCACCTCGTGGGCGACGATCCCGCGGCAACGGTCGTCACGATCCGGATCGTCAACGGACTGCTCGCGGTCGGCCTGATCACGGCGGTGGTCCTGCTCCTTCCCCTCGGCGGGCGCCGGCACGTCCTGTACGCAGTCCTGCCAGTGGTGGCGCCGTTCCCGATCTTCCTCGTCGCCAGCGTCAACCCCAGCAGCTGGGCCATCACCGGAGTCATCGTCGCGTTCTTCGGGAGCTACGGACTCTTCCAACCGGTGAGCCGCGCGAGGAGGGTCGCGCTCGCGGCACTGGCCCTCGTCGGAGCGTTCCTGGCCGCGGCGGCGCGCGCAGACGCGGCCGCGTTCGTCGGCGTGGCGATCATCGCCGTCGCGGTGATGTTCGTGCGTCTCACATGGTCGCGCAGGACCTGGATCGCCGGCGGCGCGCTCACGGCCCTGCTCGCGGCCACCGTGACCGCCTTCCTCGCCTCCGGGCAGTCCGCCCTCCTGCTCCGCGGCTTCTCCGGCGGAACGGCGACGGAGACGGGCTGGACCCTGCTGTTCGCGAACGTCCGGGACTTCCTGCCGCTGCTGTTCGGATTCGCGGCCGTTCAGCCGACGATGCTGAACTGGCTCGACACTCCCGTGCCGGCCATCACCTGGGTCACGGTGATCGCTCTCAGCGCGGCGGTCGCGTGGAGCGGCCTGGCGTCGATGCGCCCGCGCAAGTGGATCGCGCTGGGCGGGGTCGCGCTGCTCTACGTCGCGCTGCCGCTGATCTTCCTCCAGGTGAGCAGCGCGCACGTCGGCATCGCGTTCCAGGCTCGGTACACGCTCCCGCTCCTGTTCGTGCTCATGGCCGTCGTCATGTGGTCACCGCAGGACGGCGGGGCTCCGACGATCGCAACGCCCCAGACGCTCGCACTGGTCAGCGGGCTCGCGGTCGCGCACAGCGTCGCGCTGCACACGCAGATCCGGCGGTTCGTCACCGGCCTCGACGTCTCCGGCTTCAACCTCAACGCGGATGTCGAGTGGTGGCACGGGGGGCCGTCGCCGATGGCCACCTGGGCGTTCGGGACGGTGGGGTTCACGCTCCTCCTGCTCGCCCTGTTCGCCGTTCGGGAGCGGTCCGCGCCGGCGGCCTCCGGCGTCTGAGGCCGCCTCCACGTGAGCCGGCCCCTCGGCGACGGCTACCGGGGCGCCGTCCGCTCGAAGGGCTCGCCGCTCGGCGTCGAGGGGCTCGCCTGGATGTCGAGCTGAAGTGCGCCGATGAGCATCTGCGCGCCCACCATGAGCGGCACGGCGGCGAGCATCACCGTGGCCGCCGTCGCGACGACGGAGGCGGCGATCTGGAAGCACACCCAGATCGCCACGGCGAGCCCGAATCCGCTCAGGAGGAGACCGAGGACGAGGAGCAGCGCGATCGGCGAGAACGACCAGAGGACGTACCGGTACCAGATGCGACGCCAGAACCCCACGGTGAGCAGCGTGAGGAGCTCCGGCACGACCTTGCTCAGCCGGATGCTTGAGACCTCGTTGCCGTAGACCGCGGGGATCGGCACGTCGACTGCCGGCACCTGGAGGATGTTCAGGCGTATCAGCAGGTCGTTCTCGAAGCTGTAGCGCGGTGCGATGCGGTCGAGGTCAAGACGCCGAAGCACCTCCGTCCGGATGGCCGTGTAGCCGTTCTGCGGGTCGAACAGGTGCCAGTATCCGCTCGCGAACTTCGTCATGAACGACAGCACGATGTTGCCGAAGACCCGGTAGCGGGGCATCCCGTGGAACGACTCCGGAGCGAAGAACCGGTTGGCCTTGGCGAAGCCGTACCCGTGAGTCGTGACCTGTTCGAGGAGCGGGGGCAGGTAGTCGGGGTCCATCTGCGCGTCGCCGGCCATGATCACGTTCACGTCGGCGCCGAGCGCCATCGCCTTGCGGTGGCCGGTGATGATCGCGCCGCCCACGCCCTTGTTGGTCTCGTGGCGCACGAGCACGACGCGCTCGTCGGCCGACGCCTGGACGACGTCGCTGGTGCCGTCGGAGCTGCAGTCGTCGACGACGATGATGTGGTCGACGAAGTGGGGCATCGTCTCGATGACCGTGGCGATCATCTTCGCCTCGTTGTACGCAGGCACAACGGCGGCGATCCGCGCTCCTTCGAACACCATCACGGCTCCCGTTCTGTTGTGGTCTGCCCGTCGCAGACCGTGGTCGGCTCGTCGTCCTGCGCGGCTGGCCCAGAGCCCGCGAACACCCACGAGCGGTAGACGAAGTAGTTGGTCACTGTGGTCACCGCCGTCGCGACGACCTTGCCCACACCCCAACCGCCCGCGGTCTGGTCGATGAGGGCGACGATGACGGACGTGACCAGGGTGTTGAAGGCCACGAGAACCGTGTAGCGCACCAACGCGCGACCGTGGGGCGCACGCGACACGAAGCCGATCCGGCGCTGAACGGTGTAGGTGAAGGCGAAGCTCAGCAGGAAGGCCACCGCGGCGGCGATGCCCGTCCGCCACCCGAGAACCATGCGGAGGAACGCGAGCATGCCGAAGTCCACGAGAAAGGCAAGCCCGCCCGCGACGAGATAGCGCACGACGCTTGCTCTCACGTTTCGACACTTCCCTGCTTGTTCATGGCTGCGAACGGGCCGACCTCGTGGGGGCCCGGACGCGCAGCCTAACCGGTCAGGGATGTCCTGCTCGCTCGTGTCCGGGAGCGTCCCCGCCGTCTCAGCTCAGGCGGGAGCCGGCGCCCAAGACGATTCGCGCGGTCCCCGCCCACCGCGCGCCATCCGTGACGCGGCGCCCGTCGACCAGCAGGCGAATGCCAGGCAGATCGGCGGGCGCGAGCGTCGCGTACTCCGGGTGGTCGGTCTGCACGATGGCGACGTCGGCCGGATCTCCGAGATGGTGGGCGGCGAAGCCGATGCCCTCGAGCTCTCCGTCGGTGTACAGCGGATCGTGCACGGTGACGGTGGCGCCTCGGCGCGTCAGCGCGTCGACGGTGGCGAACACGCCGGAGAACGCCGTCTCCTTGGCGCCGCCCCGATAGGCGGCGCCCAGGACAACAGCGCGCAGGCCCGTCAGGTCACCGAGGATCTCCTCCGCCCGCGCCACCATGCGCTCGGGCATCTCGGCGTTGACGCGGCGCGCGTCGCGCACGATCGTCGCCTCCGGGTCCACCGACAGGTACAGGCGCGGGTAGACGGGGATGCAGTGGCCGCCGACGGCAATGCCCGGGCGGTGGATGTGGCTGTACGGCTGGGAGTTGCTCGCGGCGATCACGGCGTGCACGTCGATGCCCTGCCTGTCGGCGAAGAGCGCGAACTGGTTCGCCAGGCCGATGTTGACGTCCCGGTACGTGGTCTCCGCGAGCTTCGCGAGCTCGGAGGCCTCGGCCGCGCCCAGGTCCCAGACCCCGTTCGGGCGGTCGAGATCGGGGCGCTCGTCGAAGTCGAGCACGGCCTCGTAGAACTCGCGCGCACGAGCCGCGCCTGCCTCGCTCAGCCCGCCGATCAGCTTGGGGTACTTGCGCAGGTCCGCGAACACGCGGCCCGTCAGTACGCGCTCGGGCGAGAAGACGAGGTGGAAGTCCTCTCCCTCCGTCAGCCCCGAGATCTCCTCGATCATCGGCTTCCACCGAGTGCGCGTGGTCCCCACGGGCAGCGTCGTCTCGTAGGAGACCAGGGCGCCAGGCGACAGATGCTCGGCGAGCGACTTGGTGGCGGCGTCCATCCACCCGAAGTCAGGCTTCGCCGTCTCCTCGTCGACGAACAGCGGCACGACGACGACGACGGCGTCAGCACCCGGCACCGCGTCGGCGTAGTCGGTCGTGGCGCGCAGCGCGCCTGACGGGACCAGTTCGGCAAGACGCTCAGCCAGGCGCGCCTCGCCAGGGAACGGCTCCTCGCCGGCGTTCACCGTCGCGACCGTCTCGGCATTCACGTCAACGCCGATCACCTCGTGACCCTTGCTCGCGAACTGGACGGCCAGCGGCAGTCCGATCTTGCCCAGGGCGATGACGGCGATGCGCATCGAGCGTTCCTTTCGACGAGGCGGCGGTCGGCGAGGCGGCGGTCGGCCTGACAACCGTCCCGGCGAGGCGCCGACGGACGCCATTCCGGCGCGACGATCGAGCCACCACGCAGGATACGCGAGCAGCCCAGGTCGCGTCTGCGGCGGGCGCGCGGCGGTGGCCCACCTGCGCGCCGTCCGCTCCATCGCTATCCGACGACACCTGTCGCGTAGCGGAGGAGCAGCCCAGCGACCGAGTCCGAGACGGCCCCCGAGCCGCCCAGCACCACGATCCGCCCCGGCCGCAACCGCGCCAACTCCTGGGCCACGACCGACGGAACCGAATCCGACCGGACCAACAGCACGGGACCACCGCGCCCCCGACAACGCATCCGGGAACAGCAGTCCGTTCGCGACATACGCCACCGGAACCCCCGGAGCGAACGTCGCCGCCGAGACCGCCGCCGACGTCGCATACCGATCATCTCCCGCCAACCGCGACACGGCGGAGAACGCTTGCGCATACAGCGCGGCCTGCGCCCGGATTCGCGGGAGCTGCTGGTATGCGAGCTCGCCAGGGCACTTCGTCCGGTGAGTGTCTCGGTGACTGAAGACACGCGGCAGCGCCACCTGCTGGCTGGCCGCGAATCGCCCTCCCGCCGTCTGGCTGGCGGCGGTGAACGTCGCGGAGCCGCCAGGGTCAACGCCGTACTGCGCCAGGCGATAGCCAACGATCCGGGCGACACCGGCGAGCATCGCGTCCGTCGGCGTCACGCCGGCCGTGGTCGTGAAGGTTCCGACCATCGCGACACCGATCTCGTCAACCGCGTCGAGCACGAGTCCCACGGACTCGCCAGCGTTGCCCGGAGCGGCGTGCCGAACATCAGGAACGCTGCGCTCCGCTGGGACTTGAGTCACCTTGTGCGACTCGACTTCGACCGTCGCCGTTCCCCGTGACGGAAGAGCCGAATCTGCGGCGAGGCCACGCGAATGTCGCGATGCCGTCTCATGCGGCAGGCGGCCACCGCGGGAACGCGCCGAGCGCCATCAGGGAAGCCACACAGAGGGCGACACCAGCAACACCAACGCGGTCCTCGCCACCCGCGCTCGGCTGCCGGAGTACCCCAACGGCGCAGGGGACGGGAGCCTATGCACAGGGAGTCATCTTCCGTCGGATGCCAGAAGCCGGCGCGGACGCGGACCTCATTGGGGGCAAACGTACGGGAACCGAGTCTGTTGAGTACGCGTCGCCCGCGACGAGTTGCGTCACACGCCCTCCTGCGGGCGACCTACGGCATGGCGAACTGAGCCGACACATCCACAGCGCCGATAGCATCGGTCTCCGTGAGAATCCTCAGCGTCGTCGGTGCGCGCCCGCAGTTCGTCAAGCTCGCACCGATCGCCAGGGCTGCGGAGGAAGCGGGCGTCGAGCACGTCATCGTCCACACTGGTCAGCACTACGACCCCATGCTCTCCGACGTGTTCTTCCGCGACCTCGGCATCCCTGAGCCGAATGTGCATCTCGGAGTCGGATCCGGCAGCCACGGGGTCCAGACCGGTGCGATCCTCGGCGCCCTCGACAGCGTGCTCGTCGAGCACGAGCCTGATTGGCTCCTCGCCTACGGTGACACGAACTCCACGCTCGCCGCAGCCATCGCCGCGGTCAAACTCCACGTGCCCTTGGCCCACCTGGAGGCTGGGCTGCGCTCCTTCAACCGGCGCATGCCAGAGGAGCACAACCGCGTGCTGACGGACCACGCGGCCGATCTATGTCTTGCGCCGACCGCTGTGGCGATGAGCCATCTCGCGGCTGAGGGACTTGCCCCGCGTTCCGTCCTCGTCGGCGACGTGATGAGCGACGTCCTCATCCAGGTGCGCGACATCGTCTCGAGCCGCGCGCCCCGCTTGTTGCCCGACCTCGACCTCAAAGACCGTGAGTATTACGTTGCGACCATTCACCGCGCCGAGAACACTGACGACCCCGAGCGGATGGCCATGATCATTGAGGCCCTCGCGCGCGCAGACCGTCCCGTCATCCTCCTCGCCCATCCGCGCGTTCTCGCGAAGGCCGCAGCGCACGGCATCGCACTCAACCAGGGGGCATTGCGCTGCCACCCACCCCTGACCTACCCCGACCTGATCGCGGCGGCGCTACGTAGCGCGGGGGTCGTCACAGACTCGGGCGGCCTTCAGAAGGAGGCATTCCTCCTCCGCGTCCCCTGCACCACAGTGCGAACGGAGACCGAGTGGACCGAGACAGTCGATCTCGGCTGGAACGTGCTCGCGAACAACATCGACACGATCACCGCCGCGCTCGCACGCCCGACGCCCCCGCCGACCGACGCGGAGCCCTACGGCGACGGATGCGCGGCGCAACGCACGCTCTCGGCTCTCCGCGAGGAACGATAGCGACACGGGTTCGCCCCGATCTTGGCGGGGAGCTGCGTCGACACGATCGCCGCCGCTCTCACACGCCCGACGCCGTCAGCGATCGACGCGAAGCCCCATAGCGCCGCAAGCGCGGCGCAGCGCGCGCTCTCAGCCCTCACCCGCGCCGACACCGCCAGTCCCGAGGTCATCGTCGAGATCAAACGGATCCGGCCGCGACGCGTCATCATCCTCGGCGGCCCCGGAGCCATCGGCGACACCTCACCACCCACCCCAGCAACCTCGCCGACAACTCCCCCATCGTGCCCTGCGCCACCACCACCGTTGGCCCGGCCGACCCACACTCGTGGGGCCTGGCGCGAGCGCCCACTCACTTGCCCGAACCCATCACCACACCAAGCGCCCGTTGCGCCAACTCTCTCAGGTAGGGATTCTGGCTGGCGAGCCGCAGTTCCTCGATGGCTCGCGTGGGCTCACCGGACCGCGCGAGCGCAAGCCCGTAGAGCAAGCGCAGGTATGGATCCGTCGTCGAAACCACCACCAGGACCGACGCCTCATCCGCTGCCGCCTCAGGCTTACCGACGCCCAGCAAGGCCAGCACGTGGATGCTGCCGGCCTCGATCGACCCCGGGAGACGATCGAGCGCTCGTGCGGACCATCGCCCAGCGGCCTGCGCCGCCGACTTGTCCCCCGCGGCCGTCTCAGGCACGAACGACTGCGCGGCGATCAGCGGCACGTCGGCATCCCACGGCCGAAGGTGTTCAGCAACGGCGAAGTCGTGTTCTGCGTTCGCCACGTCGCCCCGGGCCGCAGCGGCGGCTCCGCGAGCGAGCGGAATCTCTGCCGCACACGCCACCCCGAGGACAGCGACCAGGAGCGCCATCCCGCCACGGACGAACACAATGACAGGGCGAGGATTGGGTGCCCGCACATGGCGCGCGGCGACCAGGGTGCCTAGGGGCGCTGCGACCACAGCGACGATGCCTGGACTGGTGAAGTGGGTGAGCCCCGCCACAGCGACCACCACGGCCCCTGCCGCGCCGCCCACCAGATACTCTCGGCGGGCCCCGTCGGCCGCTTCGACGATCGACGCCCGTGCGGCCGATGCGACCACGGCGGCGAGGACAACCGAGCACAGGGCCAGCGCCACACCACCCGCCGCGAGGACTTGCAACACCCAGTTGTGCGGCGAGTCCAGCACGCCTGCGGGATTCTGCGTCACCGTCCATGACAGCGGTCGGTAGGCTGGAAACGCCTCGACAAACCCGCTCGGTCCGACGCCCAGCCACAGGTGGTCGCGCACCAAGCTCACCGTCGCGGACCACTGCTCGAGGCGACTCGTGATGGTTGTGACCGCCAACGGGCTCTCACCCGTCACACGGCTGCGCGTTCCGGGAACGACGAGCGCCAGCGCAACGAGCGCTGCGGCGCTCGCGCACGTACCGGCCAGTGTGCGACGTCGATGGGCGCGCGGTTGGGCCAAGCCCACCACGCCGAGACCGATCAGACCGCCGAGCAACGCCGCCCGAGACCCCGAGGCCACCACCGTGACGAGCGCCGCTGCCAGCCCCAAAGTCGCGACCGCGCGACCGAGGCGCGCCTGCCTCCGCAACGCGGGACCGACGAGGTTCGCCGCCAGACAGGCGCCGACGATGCCTTGGTCGGTCGCATTGCCCAGCAGCGCGCCGGGCCGCGCCACATCACCGCCGAGCGGTCGCAACCCACACAGTTCGGCGACACTGATGGCCGCGAGAATCACGGCGACGCCCGCGGCCACGCGCACCGCGACACCGAAGTCCTGCGGACGAGACTGCGGTCCGAGCACTCGCGCACCTGCCCACACGGCGCTCAGGTATACGACGAGCCCGAGCACGCCCTCGTATCGCGGCCAGCGCCCCACGAGTTGTGCGAGCGGAGCGGCTCCTGCGAGCGCGGCAGTGACGAACAGGACACACCCGACTGCGGCCCCGGTGACAACCGAGCGCGGCAGACGTCCCCGCGGTGCGGCATACGCAGCCACCAAGGCACCGACCGCCAGCACCGCGAGCTTGGGCAAAGCGAACCGATAGAGACCTCCAGGAAGGAAGGCCAGCGGAGCGGCGCCGAGGAGAACTATCGCCATGACAGGCGCTCGGTCATGGGCGATCCGCATGTCCCAGACCTTATGCCCCCTGACGACTGTCCGGGAGCACGATCGCCTCACCGAGATGCGGCCCGACAGCGCGCTATCGACCCAGAAAAAGAGGGCCCGTTGCGCGAACGGCACCGCAGCCTGATGGCCCTTCCTTTCCGCGCGTCCAGAAGAAGACCCGCCAAGAAGATGAAGAACCGTCATCTACATCGCGAGAATGCCGGAACTCGCCATGCGTCGTCATCGCCATCCGGGCCCCAATAGCGGCGATGACATCGTCCACACTCGATGCGCACAACTTCACCCGGGTGACTTCTCCGCCTCCGCTTGCGAGACAAACGGCTCACTGGGAACGTGCAGAGCACCCTCATCGAGACGGATGGAACCCATGCACAATGCCCACCACAGAATCCGGAAGAACCTTCCGCGCACACTCGGCGTAGTCGCCGCAGCGGTCCTCTTCCTCGCCCCTGCCGTCCCGGCGACTGCGGACGACGTGCCGCCAGACACGATCACTGGCACGGTGTCAGGAGTGCCGGAGAATGAGTCGTATCCCCCTGCGCTGACCTTGTACGGCTCTGACAACGCGAGCCTCATGACGACGCTCCCATTGAGGGACGGGTGGATCGCGCGCAACGGGGTGTACTCGTTCATCGCTGGGTTCCCGCCCCTGGAGGGGACCTACTTCGTGGGGTTCAATCGAGACAGCGGCTACTCACTGAGCACCGGTGTGTACTACAAGGCTGGGTCACCCCAGGGAACGGTGAAGTTCGCCCAGGCCTCTCCTCTGACTCTCACCGAGGGCCAGAGCGCGACGGGAATCGACTTCAAGGCCTCGCAGTGCGGCGTCGTGACCGGGTCGTTCACTGGGCTGCCCGTCAACAACAACGCGCGGGCGGTGGTCTTCAACGACTCCGACCCGGACCTTGTCACCCGCAGCACCAACTTCTTGGTCAGCGCGTCAGGCGCCTATTCAGTAACCGGGCTCGCCCCCGGCTCCTATGACGTCGCGCTTTACTACGATGGCGAGGAGTACTTCGCGGGTGGGGCGAACACGGCCGCGGAGGCGACCAACATCGTCATCCCCGACACGTGCGGCACCGTGCCCGGACCCGCGCTGTCGGGCGTCAAGCGCCAGGCAGGCGCCGACCGGTTCGCGACCTCCGCCGCCATCAGCCAGGCCACCTACACCCCCGGCGTCCCCGTCGCCTACATCGCCAACGGCCTCACCTTCCCCGACGCCCTCGCCGGCGCCGCAGCAGCCGGACACCTCGGCGGACCCGTCCTGCTCACCCGCACCGACAGCATCAGCGCCGAGATCAGCGCCGAACTCACGCGACTCAAGCCCACCCGCATCGTCGTGCTCGGCGGCACCGGAGCCATCAGCGACACCGTCCTGAACCAGCTCAAGTCGTACGCCACGACCATCACCCGCCAAGCCGGCGCCGACCGCTTCGCGACCTCCGCCGCCATCAGCAAGGCCACCTACAGCCCCGGCGTCCCGGTCGCCTACATCGCCAACGGCCTCACCTTCCCCGACGCCCTCGCCGGCGCCGCAGCAGCCGGACACCTCGGCGGACCCGTCCTGCTCACCCGCACCGACAGCATCAGCGCCGACGTCGCCACCGACCTCAAGCGACTCAAGCCCACCCGCATCGTCGTGCTCGGCGGCACCGGAGCCATCAGCGACACCGTCCTGAACCAGCTCAAGTCGTACGCCACGACCGTCACCCGCCAAGCCGGCGCCGACCGCTTCGCGACCTCCGCCGCCATCAGCCAGGCCACCTACACCAAGACGAACCCCAACCTGAACGGCGTCGAGACCCTCTACATCGCCAACGGCCTCGACTTCCCCGACGCCCTCGCCGGCGCCGCAGCAGCCGGACACCTCGACGGACCCGTCCTGCTCACCCGCACCAACACCGCCAGCCCCGAGGTCATCGCCGAGATCAAACGCATCCTGCCCCGCCGCATCATCATCCTCGGCGGCACCGGCGCCATCAGCGACACCCTCGCCACCCAACTCAGCAACCTCGCCGAAAACTCCCCCTACGCGCCCTGATAACCCACCACCGGCGTTGGCCCCGCCGACCCACACGGGTCTGTAAAGCCAGCGGTGTATCTCTGGGTGTTGTTGGTCAGCGGCGGCCGGCGGTGAGCCGACCGTCGAAGGTGATGTCGAACGCGTTCAGCGCGCCCTTCCAGCGTTGGGTCCAGCGGGCTCGTCCCCTGCCGGTGGGGTCCAGGGCCATGACGGCGAGGTAGACGCACTTGAGCGCGGCCTGCTCGTTCGGGAAGTGCCCGCGGGCACGCACGGCCTTACGGATCCGGGCGTTGACCGACTCGATCGCGTTCGTCGTGCACACGATCCGGCGGATCTCCCGGTCGAACTGGAGGAACGGGACGAACTCGGCCCACGCGTTCGTCCACAGCCGCACGATCGCGGGGTACTTGGCGCCCCACTTCTCGGAGAACTCCAAGAAGCGTTCCTCGGCCCCCTCGACGGTCGCGGCCTGGTAGACGGGCTTCAGGTCCCGGGAGATCGCGTCCCAGTCCTGCCGGGCGGCGTACCGGAAGCTGGCCCGCATCAGATGCACGACGCAGGTCTGCACGATGGTGTCCGGCCACACGGCGCTCACGGAGTCGGGCAGCCCCTTCAGGCCGTCACACACGAGCATGAGGAGGTCCTGCACGCCGCGGTTCTTGATCTCGGTCAGGACCTGCTGCCAGTACTTCGCGCCCTCACCACCGTCCCCGGCCCACAGCCCCAGGATGTCCCGGTTCCCGTCGACGGTCACGGCCAGTGCGACGTAGATCGGCCGGTTGGCGACCTGCCCGTCACGCACCTTGACGTGGATGCAGTCAACGAACACCACCGGATACACCGGGTCCAGGGGCCGGGACTGCCATTCGGCCATCTCGTCCAGGACCTTGTCCGTGATCGTCGAGATCGTCGTCTTCGACACCTCCGAGCCGTACACGTCGGCCAGGTGCGCGCTGATGTCCCCGTGCGTCATCCCCCGAGCCGACAACGACAGCACGATGTCCTCGATCGACCCCAACCTGCGCTGCCGCTTGGCGACCACGACCGGCTCGAACGTCCCCGCCCGGTCCCGGGGCACCTCGACCTGCACCGGGCCGCCCTTGGTCAGCACCGTCTTCGCACGGGTGCCGTTACGGGCGTTGCCGTCCGTCGAGGCGCCCTTCTCGTGCTTCTCGTAGCCCAGGTGAGCAGTCAGCTCACCCTCGAGCGCGGACTCCAGGACCAGCTTCGTCAGCTGCGCCAACAACCCGTTCTCCCCATCGATGCCCAGCCCGGACGCCTGCGCGTCACCAACCAGCTGAGCGATCAGCGTCTTGTCCAACTGCGGCGCCTGCGGCGTCGTCGTCACGTGCACCTGCTCCTCGCTGATCGCCTCCGCGACCATGTCGACCTGCGTACTCATCCGTGTTCCTCCTGGTCAGGAGATACACCGCAGACCGTACAGACCCACCCACACCGGCCGGGCCAACGCCGTGTTTCCGGGACTTCCGCAGGAACGGTGGGTGGCTCAGCCTGACCGAGAGGTAGGGCTGTGACAGACACGACCATGACCGCTGCGGCGGTCGAGCAGGACCCGGATCTGATGATCGATCAGGTGACCGGAGAGATCATCGATGAGCGCGAGCTCGCGCAGCAGTTGCTCGCGCAGGCCAAGTCCCAGGGAGTCTCTCTGGTTGGGCCCGGCGGGCTGCTCGCCTCGCTGACCAGGCAGGTGCTTCAGACGGCGTTGGAGGCCGAGATGACCGAGCACCTCGGTCACGAGCACGGCGGCGTCCCGGCGGGGACGAACATGCGCAACGGCACCCGCGCCAAGACCGTGCTCACGGAGATCGGCCCGGTCGAGATCGAGGTCCCGCGGGACCGGGAGGGCACATTCGAGCCGGTCGTCGTGCCCAAGCGCAAGCGCCGTTTGGACGGTATCGACGCGCTCGTCTTGTCTTTGTCCGCGCGTGGGCTGACGACCGGAGAGATCGCCGCGCATTTCGACGATGTGTACGGCGCGAAGGTCTCCCAGGACACCATCGGCCGCATCGCGGAGAAGGTGTCTGGGGAGATGGCCGAGTGGGCCAACCGGCCGCTCGACCGCGTCTTCCCGGTGATCTTCGTCGACGCGATCGTCGTCAAGGTCCGTGACGGGCAGGTGCGTAACACCTCCTTCTACGTCGTCATGGGCGTCACCACGGACGGTGAGCGGGACATCCTGGGGATCTGGGCCGGTGACGGCGCCGAAGGGGCACGGTTCTGGCTCCAGGTCCTCACCGAGATCAAGAACCGCGGCGTGGACGACGTCCTGATCGCTGTGTGCGACGGGCTCAAGGGCCTGCCCGACGCGATCACCACCGTGTGGGAGCGCACGATCGTCCAGCAGTGCGTCGTGCACCTGATCCGCAACTCGTTCCGCTACGCCGGCCGGCAACACCGCGACGGCATCGTCAAGGCGCTCAAGCCGGTCTACACCGCGCCCACGGAGGCCGCCGCTCGGGAGCGGTTCGCGGAGTTCACACAAGAGTGGGGCGGGCGCTACCCGGCCATCGTGAAGCTCTGGGAGAACGCGTGGGCTGAGTTCGTGCCCTTCCTCGCCTACGACGTGGAGATCCGCCGCGTGATCTGCACGACGAACGCGATCGAGTCGATCAACGCCCGGTACCGACGGGCCGTGCGCGCCCGCGGGCACTTCCCCAACGAGGCGTCCGCGCTACGGTGCCTCTACCTGGTCACCCGGTCCCTGGACCCGACCGGGGGCGGCAGGGCACGCTGGATGATCAGGTGGAAGCCCGCACTGAACGCGTTCGCCATCACCTTCGCTGGCCGACTCGAGCCGGCGAACAACTAGAAACCGCTGGGCTCACCCACCGTTCCTGCGGAAGTCCCGGCCTGGGGTCTGTAAAGCCAGCGGCTCTGGCGCACTTTCGGTGGTGTCCGATGGCGGTTGGCGGATCTGTAATGATCTGCCGTGCTCGATGCGTCGGTGCTGGTCAGGGCGGTGTTCGCGGGGCTGGACGGGCTGATCGTCCAGGACGTGGAGGAGGGCGAGGGCGGGCTCGTCCTCGCCGTGACGACACGTGGCGGGCCAGCGGGTTGCCCGGTCTGTAGTCAGCCGTCGACGCGGTTGCATGCCTGGCACGAGCGCGCGCCGGCTGACCTGCCCGTCGCTGGGCTGCGGGTCGTGCTGCGGGTCCGGGTGCGGCGCCTGGTCTGCCAGTCGCCGCACTGCCCGCGCAGGACGTTCCGTGAGCAGGTCCCGGGCGTGCTCGAGCGTTATCAACGGCGCACGGCCCGGCTGACCGAAGCCCTCGAGGCCGTGGTGACCGAGCTCGCGGGGCGCGCCTCGGCCCGGCTCGCCCCCGCTCTCGGCATGCGCCTGCGGCGAGAGACCGCGCTGCGCGTCCTGCGCAGGATCGAGCTCCCGGCGCTGGTCGTGCCGCGGGTCCTGGGTGTCGCGCGTCAGACTTTGTGGCAGGGCCCGTTGCTTGCGGGCCTGACCTGTGAGGATTCTGATCGTTCATGGCAAGACCACCAGCCGTTCCGGTGGAGGAGAAGTCCAGGATCGTGTTGTCGGTCCTAGCCGGCGAGGTCACCGTCGCCGAGGCCGCCCGGCGGGCGAAGGTGTCCGAGCAGTCCGTCGGGAACTGGAAGCGGCAGTTCCTCGAGGCCGGCAAGACCGGCCTGGTGGCGGGGAAGTCGGGGCCCTCGACGCGGGAGCAGCAGTTGGAGGCCGAGGTCGCCGAGCTGACCCAGGCCCTGGGTGAGGCGCACCTGGAGGTCCGGGTGTGGAAGAAGTCCGCGGAGGGCCGCCTGGGCCCTTCGAGGACCTCGAGGTGATCCGTGTGGAGGCGGGCATGCCGACCACGAGGTTCTGCTGGCTGGTCGGCGTGCCCGAGCGGTCCTGGCGGCGCTGGCAGGCCCGCGCCCGGGCCGGTTCCCCGGTCAAGCGGCCGTGGCCGCGCCCGGCCCGGCAGAACGTGCGTGAGGCGGCCCGGCGGCATGCGCTCGCGCACCCGGCGTGGGGGCACCGCAAGGTGTGGGCCATGGTGCGCCACGACGGCCACCGGGTCTCCCAGGCCACCGTGCTGCGCCTGCTGCGCGACGAAGGGCTGATCCTGCCCGCGGCCTACCAGCGGGAACGCCGCCAGCTCGCCGCCCGCAGGAAGGCCGCGTTCGCCACCGAGCCCACGGGGCCCAACCAGGTGTGGCAACTCGACTTCTCCGAGTTCGAGACCACGACCGGTGGCACCTGGCGCATCGCGGGCTGCCGGGACTACTGGTCCAAGTACGAGCACCCGTGGCACGTGTCCCCGACCGCGAACCAGCACGACGCGATCGCGGCGATCGAGCTCGCGCTGGCCGACTACGAGACCCTGTTCGGCCGCCCCCTGATCGACACGTGCGCCCGCGACGGCGACGGCAACGTCGTGCCGGCGGTGACGGTAGTGACCGACAACGGCGGCCCGTTCCGCTCGTTCCGGTTCGAGCACTTCATCACCGCCCACCCCGAGCTGCGGCACATGCGCACCCGGGTGCGCACGCCCGGGCAGAACGGGTCACGCGAACGCGGCTTCGGCTCCCTGAAGTACGAGCGACTCTTCCTCGAAGAGATCGACGACGTCCTGTCCCTCGTCGCCCACGCCGACGACTACCGGGCCGACTACAACACCGTCCGCCCGCACGAGGCCATCGCCTGGAACCGGCCCCTGGAGGTGCACCTGGGCCTGGCTGACCCCCTGACCCCCAACTTTCCCGAGACCCAAAACCTGCCAGCAGCTTGACGCGGGACACTGGGGATCGACGACTTCGCGTTGCGGCGCGGGCAGGTCTACGCCACCGTCTTGATCGACGCGGACACCGGCCGCCGGGTCGACGTCGTCCCCGGCCGCGACGGCGCCGTCGTCAAGGCGTGGCTGACCGCCCATCCCGGGGTGCAGGTCGTCACAAGGGACGGGTCGACCGTCTACGCCCAGGCCGTGCGCGACGTCCTGCCGGACGCGACACAGGTCGCCGACCGGTGGCACCTGTGGCACGGCCTCGGTGACGCCGTCGGCAAGGAGGTCGCGGCGCACTCGGCGTGCTGGGCGGCGGCCACCGCGACCGGCATGCGCGAAGGACGGCTCGCCGAGACCACCACGCAGCGGTGGGATCAGGTCCACGGCCTGCTCGACGCCGGGGTCGGGCTTGCTGGACTGCTCGCGCCGCCTCGGGATCGCGCTGAACACCGTCAAGCGGTACGCCCGCGCCGCCAAGCCCGAGCAGATCGCCCGCCCACCGCGGTATCGGGCCACTCTGGTCGACCCCTACCGCGACCCCCTACGCCGACGCCGGGACGCAGAGCCGGGTGTGAGCGTCACCGTCCTGCTGGCCGAGATCCGCGAGCTCGGCTACACGGGCAGCCAGAACCTGCTCTACCGGTACCTGAACCAGCACCGCCACCCGGGCGAGCACCCGCACCTGTCGCCTCGGCGCGCGACCCGGCTCCTGCTCACCCGACCCACCGCCCTGACCGAGCGGCAGACCGAACGCCTCGGACGGCTCGTCGCGGCGTGCCCGGAGATGACCGCCCTGCACGACCTCGTCGCCGGGTTCGCCCGGCTGCTCGCCCCCGACGAGTCGAACGCCGACGCCCTGACCACCTGGATCGAGCAGGCCCGCGCGGCGGTGTTGCCGCACCTGCACTCCTTCGTCCGCGGCCTGGAACAAGACCGCGACGCCGTCGTCGCCGCGGTCACCCTCCCGCACCACAACGGGCGCACCGAGGGCGTCAACACCCGCACCAAGATGCTCAAACGCCAAATGTACGGACGCGCCGGATTCGACCTCCTACGCCACCGCATCCTCCTGACCGCATGAGCGTCACCGCAGGCCACAACCGCAGGCCACACCACCGAAAGTGCGCCAGAGCCGCAGACCGTACAGACCCCGCTCTGGGAACCCGTGGTCTAGAGGGGCCGACACCTCAGCCGCCGGGTCAGCGGACGAGCAGGGACGCCGCCATGAAGCGAGGCGGCGCCTCCCGATGGGCGATCCACAGCGGGTTCCGCGGCACAAGCGTCGTGGGTCTACCGAAGTGGCGGCGCGCCGCCGCGAGACCAACAAGCCGCCCGGCCGGAACCGTCACATCGAGCATCGCATCGAGCAGTCGGCGATCCGCTACGGAGAGCGGCTCGATAGCGGTCGGCTCAACGGCGATGAGCCGCACCGCCGCGTGTCGAAGCGCGCCGCGCTCGACATCCGTCCAGATCGCCGGGTCGGGCCGGTTGAGCACCGCGCCGAATACGTGCGTCCGCACAAACTTGGTGACGACTGCCGCACGACGCAGCCGGTCCAGCCCCGTGAGCCATCCGTCATCGAGCATCGCATCGAGCCACGCGAACTCAGAGCGAAGCGGCCGCGGCGCGGTCGTCACCCGGAAAGGAGCATCGTCCCTGACAACGTATGCCGGCCCGTTCCGGTCGAATGCGACGCTCCCCTCAGCCCAGACACGCGTCGCGAACGCGATATCCTCGCCCACCGCGACACCCTCGAGGAAGCGCAGCCCGAGCCGCGCCACCTCCGCACGCGCGACGAGGCCCAGTGGCGCGGAGCGATAGGCGAGGCGATCCCGAACCAGGTCAAGCCCAACCGTTCGGCCTGGCCGCGCGACAGGTGTCGTGATGGCTACCCCGCTCGCATGGCGCTGCCGCGGGATCACGGCTGCGGCTCCCGCCAGCCCGGCTAGCGCGAGCCACGAGGCAACGGCGCCCGGCTCGAGCTCGTCGTCCGAGCCCATGACCGCGACGAACTCCGCGTCGGCTCGGTCGAGGCCTAGGTTGAACGGCCCCGCAGGACTCGCGACGCCGTCTGTCAGCGACAGGACGCGAAGTGACCCGCGCGCGATGAGCTCAGTGACATCGACACCGTCACGGCGCATCGCCTCTTCCATCCCCGCCACATCCGTGTTGTGGGCGACCACGGTGACGCGTGTGCGCACCTGCGGACCCTCCAGCACCGACGCCACGGCGCGCCCCACACGCCGCCTGGGGTCGTGCGACGCGATGACCAGGTCAACGGCCGGCACCTCAGCCACGGCGAGTTGCCCGAACCTCGCGCGCGAGGGCGTAGGCGGTGTCATAACCCTCAGCGACAGCAGGCGCGTCGAACCGACCGCCGATCGTCGCAGCGATCTCCTCCGCCGTCAGCGATGCCGTGCGCGCGGCCACGTCCTCGATCGCGTCGGCGTACAGGCGCGCGTCTTGGACGCCGACGAGTGCTCCGACGCCCGGACTGATGTACTCGCGCTGCCCGCCGGTCGCACCGACGACGACCGGCCGCCCGGATACCAGAGCCTCGGCAGCCGAGACACAGAAGTTGTCGGCCTTCGTGGGGAGGAAGAAGAGATCGCTCGCGCCGAGCGCCGCCCGCACCCCAGCAGCGTCGAGAATCCCGGTGATGGAGACGTGGAAGGCCAGACCCGCCGCCGCGGCACGTGCCTCCGCCTCGGCCCGGAGCGGCCCATCGCCCACCCATGTGAGGGAGGCGTCGACCCCCCGGCTTCGGAGCTCGGTGAGTGTGTCGACGGCGACGAGCGGGTCCTTCCGATCGACCAGGGCCCCGATGGCGACGAGTCGCACGACGCCGTCGCGGACTGATCGTGGGACGAGCGACACGGGCGGGACGATGCAGGGCACTACCACGACCGGCCCGGACCGCACGGCTCGGATTGGCTGCGCCAGATACTCGCAGACTGCGGTGACGACGTCAGGGCGGCGGAAGAGCCGCTTGAGGACGGGAAGCACAACCTGCCACGCGGTGGGCAGGGTCGTCGGCGTCGTCAGGCCAGACCAGTGCTCCGTGTGAACCCACGGCAGTGACGGCCGAATGAGCGCGAACGGCAGAAGCGTAGAGAACGCCATGGTGTGCACGAGGTTCGCGCGACCGAGCAGCGGGCGCACGGCGCGAGCGGCGCGCGCAATCGACATCGGGTTCGACGTCGACATAGGGATGCGGTGCACGGAGATCCCGTTGCGGACCTCTCGTTCCTGGCCGCCGTCATGCAACGACGGACTCACGAGGTGGACGACGTTGACATCGTGTCCCACGGAGCGGATCGCCGTGACGTCCTTCTCAACGAAGGTGCCCATCGAAGGGTTTGCGGCATTGGGATACCACGTGGTGACAACGACGACCTTCACGCGGCCGACCGTATCAGTGGCCCCGGCGCCACCGAGGGCAAGGGCGCGGTATGCCAGCTGGAGGTGGCAGATGCGTCCAAACGCGACGATGCCACCCTCACATGGTCGCAGCACGCCCACGACCGCCAGCGAACGAACGGCACAGACGCCTCAGCCACGCGCCGCCAGACGTCGGATGGCCTCGAGCCACGGCCCGGATTGCTCTTCGGCGGAGAGCTCGCGGGCGGCGGCGTCGGCGGCCTGCCGCCACCCTCGCACGAGCTGCGGCGTGAGCCCGTTGATGACGTGAGTGAGATCCTGCGCCGTGAACCCCTCGGTCACGGCCCCGAGGCCGTGCTCGCGCACGAGTTTGGCCATCTCGACCGAGGGACCCACGATGACGCCCAGGCGCGCTTGCACGAAGTCGAACAGCTTGTTCGGCAAGGCCCAGCGGTAGTTCTCGTTGACTGGCGGCAGGAGGAACACCCCGACGTCGTAGCCGTTGAGTGTGGTGACGAGTTCGTTGTACGGCACAGGACCCCGGACCCGCACGCGCGCAGAACCAGCGGTCATTGTCGTGAGCCGGTCAACATAGTCCTGATCGTTCGCCATGAGGAAGAGGTCGAGCGTCACAGGCCGGGCAGCGTTCTCGACTGCCTCGATCATGAGTTCCAGATGGCGGTTCGCTTGCGCGATGCCACTGTGCACGAGGCGGATGGGCTCCGTGACCGTGCCGGGAGCGTGGTCGGCGAGCGGGGCCGCGTTCATCACGACCTCGGCGGAGAAGCCGAACTCTCGTCGGAACCGCTCGGCGATGCTCGGCCCGACGGTGGTGACGCTCGCCGCCTGAGGCACGAACCGTCGGCACAGCCAGCGCACGTAGGGCCGGACGAACCAGCGCCACCTGCGCAACTCGGACCGCTGCCCGGGCGCGTACTCGTGCAAGTCGGCATGCACGCCCCCGAGCGGCGCGAGGTCGAGCGCCAGCGGCACTGTCTCGATGTCGTCGGCGAGGACGACGTCGAACCGGCGGCGCTTCAGCAGCGGCCGTGCGTACGCAACCGCGGGGTTGGTGCGATACACGCGACGGTACTGACGCAGCAGCAGCCACCGCGGGTCCTTGACCCATGCCTGGTGCTCGACGGGCACCTCGATGTGCTCGACGGTCCCCTCGGGCTGCGGGCCGTGGCCACACGTGACGACATCGAAGTCAGAGGCGAGCAGCCGCACCTGTTTGAGCACGCGGGCGTCGGCGGCGATGATCGAGAACGACAGAACCAAGACGGTCGGGCGCGCACTCACCGGCGGCTCCCCGGAAGCGAGCGGACAAGACGCTCCCATACGGCGATCTGGGTCCCGGCGGAGAGCTCGCGCGCCGCGGCGTGTGACGCAGCCTTGAACCGCGTCACCGCCTCAGGTGTGAGCGCGTCAAGGAGATTCGTCAGATCGCCTGTCGCAAATCCATCAGCGATCGGCCCGAGGCGGTGGTCTTCGACAATCCGGGCCATCTCCGGCGACGGCCCAATGGCGACAGCGAGCCGCGCCTGCACGTAGTCGAAAAGCTTGTTGGGCAACGACCACCGATAAGAGAACGTGACGGGAGGGATCAGCGCGATGCCGACGTCAAACCCGTTCAGCGTCGCCACCAGCGACTCGTAAGGCACAGCGTCGTTGACCCGGACATTCGACAACGACGCCGCCCGATCGCGGAGCTCTTGGAGGTATTGGGGATCGTTGGGCGTGAGGTAGAGGTCGAGGCTCACGGGCGTGCTCGATGCTGCGACCGCGTCGATCATTTCCATGAGCTGCCGATTGCGCAGGCAAGCGCCCGAGTGGACCAGCCGGATGTTCCCACCTACGGGCGCGGGCGCGAGTTCGGCGTACGGCGCCGCATTCGTGACCACCTGGCAGCGCACGCCCTCCGAGCGCAGGTACTCGTCCGCGAGCCCCTGTCCCACCGTGGTGACCACTCCGGAACGCGCGGCGAAGCGCCTGGTGAGCCACGCGTAGTACGGCGCGATGCGGCGATTCCAAGCGGCATTCTCCTCATGCAGGCGTGGCGAGTACTCGTGCAGGTCAGCGAGCACGCTCGTCCTGTCGACAACGCCAAACACCACCGGGATGGTCTCGACGTCGTCGGCGATCCCAACGTCGAAGCGCCGCCCGCGCAGCAGCGCGCGTGTCGCCCGCACCGCAGGGACTGCACGGTGCGCCAAGCGGTAGGCGCGCAACGTGATTAGCCGCCCGTCGAGTTCGTTTTGAGAAGAAGCCGGGAGCTCAAGGTGCTCAACCCTCGGGTCGGGCACCGGCCCATACCCCACAGTGGTGACGGCGTAGTGGTCGGCGAAGTGTCGGATCTGCTTGAGCACACGTGCATCGCGCGCGAGGGGCGAGAACGCGACAATCACCATCGTGGGACGGGTGCGCTGGGTGGTCATCGATCTCCTCGGACCCGCTCGACGAAGCGGGACAAAGCATAGTTGAGGTAGCGCCGGGCGGTACTCTCGCGCATGAGCGCATCGCGCAGGCGCGCGGTGAGCACACCGTCCAGGCGCGACGCGGTCCGTCGGCGCTCGGCCACCGCCGCTAGCGTGACCGCGCTCACGCCGGGACGCAACGCCGCGTCGATGACGCAGCGGTCCGCCCGACTGAACGGCGCGGGGACGTTCGGAGCCTGGGCGACGCAGCGTGCGAGAACGTGCGCCAGGCGCTCGGGTTCGCCCGGCATCCAACGGCTCGCTTCAGTACGCGCAGCGACGGCGCCCAGGAGATGGACGCGGACGAGTTTGATCGCCACCGCTCGACGCACGGGGGCGGGAAGGTCCGCGAACCATGGCCGGTCCAGTAGGTGTTCGATGGGCGCGAGAACGTCGCTCACGGGATGGGGCGCGGTGGTCACGCGCTCTGTGGCATCGGAACCGATGACGTACGCGGCTCTGCCGCGGGGATAGTCGATCCGCGCTGCCGACGTCCAGATGCGGACGCCAAACGCGAGGTCGTCGCCCGTACGCAGCCCCGGCGTGAGGCTCCACTCGGGGTCGCTGAGCAAGCACCGACGGAAGAGCCCCAGAGGTGCCGTGCGATAGGCGAGCCGGTCGCGCACCGGGTCCAGACGACGAGTACGCCACGGGCGGACCAGCGGAGCCCGGACCGTCTGCCCGGACTGATGGCGCAACCTGCCGACAACCACGTCGGCGCCCAAATCAGCGGCCTCCAGCCAGGCTCGGAGCGCTCCAGGATCGAGCCAGTCGTCCGAGCCCATGATTCCCACGTGTTCTGCTGTCGCCATACGCAGCCCGTACATGAACGGACCTGTCGGGCTCTGGACTCCGTCGGCGAACGCCACGACGCGAACCGATCCGGGGACTGCCCCGACGGTCGCCAACCTTTCGGCGATCGGCGACGGGTCGATCCCGTGGCACACCACGGTGACGCGAACGGGCACGCCGTCGGCAAGCAGCGACGCCACAGCCCGCTCGATGGGACGGCGCGGGTCATGCAGGGCCACGACCATGTCGACGCGAAGGGTCACTTCGACCACGCTCCGTCCGTGCCCTGTTCCTCGGCGAGTCCGGCCAGCGCGGCCTGCGCGGCGAACTCGGGAACCCGCGCCACCAGGTCATCGAACGTGCCGACGGCGACGATGCGCGCATCACTCATGAAACATACCTGGTCACTGTGCCGGATCGTGGCGAGCCGGTGGGCGACTGCGACGACAGTGACATCGCCGCTGAGCTCTGCGATCGCAGCGGCGACCTGGGCCTCAGTCTGGGTGTCGAGCGCGCTCGTGGCCTCGTCGAGCACCAGCACCAGCGGGTCGCCATACAAGGCACGTGCGATTCCGAGTCGCTGTCGCTGGCCGCCAGAGAGCGCCCCGCCACGCTCGCCGATCGGTGCGTCGAGGCCTCCGGGCCGAGCCGCGACCACATCGAGGAGTTGTGCTTGAGCGAGCGCCGAACGAACTCGCTGGTCATCCGCGGACTCGTCCCAAGCGAGCGCGACGTTCTGCGCAACGCTGGCGTCAAACAGCGCGACCTCCTGCGGCACGTAGCCCACACGCGCGCGCCAGTCCCCGAGAACGTCGCCGATCGGAGTGCCGTCCAGGTCGATCGAGCCTGCAGACGGCGTTAGCAGCCCGAGAATCAGGTCGACAAGGGTGGACTTCCCGGACCCGGACGCGCCCACGAGAGCAACCGTGCTACCGATGGGAATAGTGAGATCCACATCCCGCACGGCAGGTGTCTCCGCACCTGGATAGGTGAACGACACGTCGTTCAGTCGTAGCTCGCGGGGGCGCCCCTCAATACGGCGGCGCCCGAGTTGCTCGTTCTCGGCGGCGTACCGCTCGGCGGCGTGAATGTCGGAGATGACAGCTGTGACCTGCGGCAAGTTCGAGGAAGCGCTGGTGAGCACCGACTGGAACGCCGTCAACGACGGGATGATTCGAAAGCCCGCGACACCGAACAGTGCGATCGCGGTGAACGCGCCCCCCGCCCCGGACGTCAGGTACGACACGCCGCCGACGACGAGGAACCCAAGGACCAGCGCAGACTCGAGCACATACCTCGGTACCTGGCCGAGGAACGCGATGCTCGCCCTTGCGCTCGTCGCTGCGATCCGACGCTCGTGGACGACGGCGGCGACTTCGCCGGCCTTGTCGCGCAGCGTGATCTCTTTGAGCGCGCCCATCATCTCGCTCATCAGTGACGCGACTCGGAATGAGACGTCACGGTTCACCCGCCCCGACCGGATCGCCCTGCGGGAGACGACGAGATAGAGGACTCCCCCGACGAATCCGAGGTAGATGAGGGTGACGAGCGCGGTCAGGGGCGCCGCGACGACCAATACACCGATCACGACGACGAACGTGGTGATCAGAGCGGGAAGCCCGACCACGGGTAGCAGGAAGCCTGTCGTCACCGCCGCAATTCCGACGTCAGCCATCCGGACAAGTTGGGCAGTGCTGCGCTGAAGCCGCTGAATCCACGGCGCCCGGATGTAGGCGCCAAAGAGCCGGTCACCGATCTCCAACTCGAACCGGGCGAAGCGGCGGGTCGCGACCCAGCTCGCCGCGAGAGCGAGCACGCCCTTGACGACTATGAGCGCCGAGACGACGACGAGCATCCAGACCAGACCCTGACCGGAGACGTCACCGATCACAGGGAAGCGAACGGCCGTCCCCGCGACGAGGGGTGCGGTGACGGCCGCGACAAGGGCGAGCGCCAGGACATCGAGCACGGAGAGCAGGCAGGTGACGACGGCATAGCCTGCGCAGAAGCGACGCGCGCCCTGGGGCAGGAGCGGAAAGACCTCCCGGACAGCCTTGAGGATCTGCTTCATGACGCGGCCCCCAGAACGAAAGGCCGCAGCACACGGGCCGAGGCGCGCCCGTCGTGGAGTTGTCGCACGAACCCCGGTCCTCGGGACGCGACGTTCCTGGCGCCGGTGACGTCGTCAAGCACTCCGCGAATCGTCTCCTCCAGTGTGTCGGGAGTCGCCTGGACGACTGGGAGGTCCTGACCCGACGCGTCACGGGCCGCTGCTCTGACTTGGTCGCTGACTTGTGAGATGACGACGCGCCCTGCGGCCAGCGCCTCACACGCGGCGACCCCGTAGATACCCATCCGCAGTTGGTCGACGACGACATCCGCCCCGCGGTACAGCTTCTGCATCCCGTCGCGGTCTAGACCGGATGCCGACCGATACTCAATCAACCCAGAGCGATGGAGGCCCCGGAGAACAGGATCGATGACGTCGGTGCCCTTGAGCGCGCTTCGGCTCGGGGCGTGGACAACCACCGGCACCTCGCCCGCGAGCGGCACGGTATCGGCGCTCCACGCGTCGACGTCGACGACCACAGGAAGCCATGTGCCCCATGGCACATCGAGCAGCAGGTCGGGCGTTGACACGAACGCCGGCACGTCCGCGGCGCGCAGATCCTCCAGCAGTGCGCGGTTCCTCTCCGCCTGCGCTTGGAGCACCTGCGCGTCCTTGTACGTGTCCAGCGCGAACGGCGACCAAGGCTCACGGTCTGCATGGGCCGACGGCGACCGGATGTCGCTTCCGTGACAGACGGTGGCCACCGAGACGCCCCGCCCACGCAGGTCAGCAATCGCCTTTGAGACGTCGCGCTCGACGCCCGGCAGCAGCGCACGCTCCGCCTCGACGAGCACATGGCTGTAGCGGTACACGTCACGTCGAGCGCTGCGCGCCCACGCCCTCGACCAGGCCACGCTGGGCGGAACGTCGACATCGGAGGGGAACCCGAACGCGGTGCCGAATGCGAGATTCCGCGCCGCCACGCCCGGGAGCGACCGCTCCGCGGCATGCGCCCACGCATGTCCCTGGCCGGCAAAGTTCGCAGGCGCGACAAGGAGTCTCACCGGCGCATCGGGGACCCCAAGACGCGCAGGTGCGATGTACCGACGTCCCGAGGCGAGCGCCTGCACCCTTGCGATGACCGTGACCGGCAACAGACCAGCGACCCGCCAGGCGAATCGCCGCGCTCGAAGGGGAACACGCCTCCACGCGGAGGCGCCGACGCGCGTGACCTGGGCCAGCACACCGCTCATGGCTGCCGCCGAACAGAGGCAAGAACGCAGCGTGCCGCGTCCGACCCCATCTTGCTAGCGGAGAGGTTCGCCTCCACCCACGTCGACAGCCGCCGCCTCTCCTCCTCCAGAACGGGCTGGGCCAGCATCTCGGCGAGCGCGTTCGCGACCGCGTCGACCTTGAACGGGACGGCCCGGCCGAGCCCGACACGCGTGATCGTCTCGGCGGCCTCGCCGGGACCGACGTAGAGCACCGGCGCACCCGATGCGAGTCCAGCGAGCACCTTGGTCGGGAAGGCGAAGTCGTAACCCTGGCCGGGGCGTAAGCTCACGAGCGCCGCACGCGCCCCCCGCAACCATGACGACACCTCCGCCGGCGGCACCGGCCCGAGCATCCGCACGCAGCGCCCACCATCCGGCAAAGCGTGTGCCGTCTCAGCGATCCCGTCCCAAGCACTGCCCTGGCCGATAAAGATGAGCGACGCTTCCGGGACACGAGTCAGGACCTGGCGCATCGCCTGCACGAACACCTCAGCCCCCTGCCATTCCGACGCGGTGCCCGCGTAGACCGCGTACGCCCGCACGGGGGCCTCCGAGGACGTGGAGCCGTCCGGACTGAACACCGCGGTGTCGACGCCGTTGCGCACCACCTCGACGCGCCGCGCGCCCAAGTCACGCGCCCGCGCGGCGAGCCCGCCAGTGACGGCGATCACGCTCTGAGCACCCCGTAGCACCGTTGACTCCACAACGCGCAGGAGCCTCACGACCACACCTGGCGCATCGAGCGAGGCCGATGCGTCAGACCAGATGTCGGCCGCGTAGTACACATAGGGGACACGTCTTAGCGCACACACCCACCGCACAACGAGCCCCGTCGTGGGAGGAGGCTCGGCGACGACAATGTCAGGGCGCGGGGAAAACAGCAGCCGGAAGAACAACGGAACGTCAAAACTCATGTACTGCAGGTATCCACGGACGTAGCCCTGCGAGTCGCGCAGCACGCGCGCCCTCCGCACGCGGACGGGACCTGAATCGGTCAGCGCGAAGCCCCGTGGTGGCCGTGTGGTCAGCACGGTGACGTCCGCACCGGCACTCACAAGCGCCGTCGCGAGAGCCGCGAGCCGGAACGACGCCGCAGCCGCCTCTGGCTGATAGATCCGTGTCGCGATGATGACTCGCGGCGTATGACTCACGGGAAGACTCTACGGTGCCGCTGCGCTACCCAGGAGCAAGCGTCGAGTCCGCGGCGAAGGCGGCGATCCGCGGGTCGAGGCGGTCCTCGAGCGCACGTGCGTGCTCGACTGGCCTGTCGAGCACACCAGCGGCGTCTCTGCCGCGGCCGGGCCGCGTGCTCCGGATCCCTGGTCGTTCTCGGAACCGAGCTTTTCGCGCCACCGCAGCGGTCCGCCCAGTTGCCGATGAACCCTCATCAGGTCCGACCGGTCTCTGGGCCACAGGACCGCCTCTGGGGCCGACTCTCACGTAGCCCTGCGGTGCCTGGGCGCCGACCGGACCAACGCAGAGCGGGGTCGGCTCGACAAGGCCAACCCCGCTCTCGCGGCATTCAGACCCGGCAACTCAGAACGTGCGCGTCCGATCATCTCTCGCTGACTCGAGCACGGCCTCGCACACCCGCAGCGTCTTGAGCCCCTGCTCCATCGTCACGATGTCCGCCGGCTTGCCGAGCACCGCGTCGCGGAACGCCTCCTGCTCGACCCGCAGCGGCTCACGCTTGGCGAACGCGAACCGCGTGATGTTGCCCTCGGACACACCGCGGAACGCCGTGACGGCCTCCCACTCGGTCGGGATCACGCCGTTCGCGAAGAAGGTGAGGTCACCGGTCGAGGTGTCGGCGACGAAGGCGCCACGCTCACCCGTCACGACCGTGAGGCGCTCCTTCATGGGTGAGAGCCAGTTGATGGTGTGGTTGACCATCACGCCGTTGGCGAGCTTGCCGGTGGCCACGACCATGTCCTCATGCTCGCGGCCTGAGCGGTGCGTCGTCTGCGCCGACAGCGAGGCGTACTCGCTCTGCGCGACCCACGCCGTCAGATCGAAGTCGTGCGCGCCCAGGTCCTTGATCACGCCGACGTCGGCGATACGCGCCGGGAACGGGCCCTGGCGGCGCGTCGCGATCTGGTAGACCTCGCCGAGCTCTCCGGCCTCGATGCGGCGGCGCAGCTCCTGCAGCGCGGGGTTGTAGCGCTCGACGTGCCCGACGGCGCCGACCAGGCCGGCCTCGGCGAACGCCTTGGCCATGCGCTCGCCCTCCTCGGACGTGTTCGCGATGGGCTTCTCGACCATCGTGTGCACGCCTGCGGCGGCCAGCTTGAGCGCGGCGTCCTCGTGGAACGCCGTCGGCACGGCCACCATCGCCATGTCCAGTCCGGCGGCGATCAGGCTCTCGACGTCGGGCAGCACCTCGAGGTCGCGTGCGACGCCGAACTTGTCGCCGCCCGGATCCGCGACGGCGACCAGGTCCACGCCGTCGATCTCCCGCAGCACGCGCGCGTGGTGACGGCCCATCGAGCCGATGCCGAGGAGTCCGGCGCGCAGGTTCCCCATCAGGCGCCCGCCTTCACAACGGTGTTGACCGCGTGCACGATGCGCTCGAGGTCGCCTGGTGTGAGCGACGGGTGCACCGGCAGCGAGATGACCTGGGCCGCCGCCTTCTCCGTCTCGGGCAGCTCGAGGCCCGGTGCGAAGTGCTTGAGCGAGTCGAGGCGGTGGTTCGGGATCGGGTAGTAGACGCCCGAGCCGACCTGGTGCTCCTCGCGCAGCGCCGCCACGACACGGTCGCGGTCCTCGGCGACACGGATCGTGTACTGGTGGTAGACGTGCGTCGCGCCCGCCGCGATGGTCGGCACGACGACGCCCTCGAGGTTCGCGTCGAGGAATGCGGCGTTCGCCCGCCGCTGCTGCGTCCAGGCGTCCACCTTGGTCAGCTGCACGCGGCCGATGGCGGCGTGGATGTCCGTCATGCGCGCGTTGAAGCCGACGAGCTCGTTCGCGTACTGGCGCTCCATGCCCTGGTTGCGCAGCAGGCGCACGTTGCGGGCGATCTCGTCGGTGGCGCACGAGACCATGCCGCCCTCGCCTGACGTCATGTTCTTGGTCGGGTACAGGCTGAACATGCCGAAGGCGCCGAAAGAGCCGACGGGCTTGCCGTGCAGCGTGGCGCCGTGCGCCTGCGCCGCGTCCTCGAACACCGCGAGGCCGTGCTTGTCCGCGAGCGCGGCGAAGCCGTCCATGTCAGCCGGGTGGCCGTACAGGTGCACGGGCATGACGGCCTTGGTGCGCTCGGTGATCGACGCCTCGACCGACTCCGGGGCCAGGCAGAACGTCACCGGGTCGATGTCGGCGAAGACGGGGGTCGCGCCGGCCAGCGCGACCGAGTTGCCCGTCGCGGCGAACGTGAAGGACGGGACGATGACCTCGTCGCCGGGGCCGACGCCCGCGGCGAGCAGTCCGAGGTGCAGCCCCGCCGTGCCCGAGTTGACGGCGACGCAGGCGCGCCCGCCGACCATCTGTGCGCCGAACTCCTGCTCGAACGCGGCCACCTCAGGGCCCTGGGCGATCATGCCGCTGCGCAGGACGCGGTCGACGGCCTCACGCTCCTCGTCACCAACGATCGGCTTCGCTGCCGGGATGAACGTGCTCACTTGCTGGCCACCTCTCGGATCGTGTCCTCAAACTCCTCGTAGACCGTACCCGTCTGCGGGCAGACCCACGCGCCGTCTGCCTGCTCCAACGGCACTCCGGCGCGTCCCACCCACCCGACCTGGCGCGCGGGGACGCCCATGACGATCGCGTGGGCAGGGACATCGCGCGTCACCACGGCGCCGGCGGCGACCGTCGCCCAGGCGCCGATCGTCACCGGGGCGACGCACACCGCCCGCGCGCCGACCGACGCGCCCTTCCCGATGGTCACGCCGACCGCGTGCCAGTCGTCGGCGCTCTTGAGCGAGCCGTCCGGGTTGATGGCGCGAGGATAGGTGTCGTTCGTCAGCACCACCGCCGGGCCGATGAACACCCCGTCGCCGAGCACCGCCGGCTCGTAGACGAGGGCGTAGTTCTGGACCTTGCAGTGGTCACCCATCCGCACGCCCGTGCCGATGTAGGCGCCCCGGCCCACGACGCAGCCCCTACCCATGACAACCTGCTCGCGCACCTGGGCCAGGTGCCAGACGGACGTCCCGTCGCCGATGACGGCGTCGTCGGACACGTCGGCGCTCGGCACGATTCGCACAGCCATATGACTCCTTCGACTTCGAAAGCGTTGGAGGGCTCGCAGCCCGGCATCAGGAGCCGGCTTGGCGACCCTGGCAGAATGCTCGCATGCCCCGAGCCACCGCAGCCGAGTTTCGGCGCGCCGACGCGTGGTTCGTGGTGCCCGCATTCAACGAGGGCCCTGTCATCGGCGGTGTCGTCCACGAGGTTCGCGCGGCGGGATTCCCAGTCGTCGTCGTCGACGACGCGTCGAGCGACGCGTCGGGCGACCTCGCCCGCGCGGCCGGCGCCGTCGTGGTCCGCCACGCGACCAATCTCGGCCAAGGGGCCGCGCTCCAGACGGGGATCGAGTTCGCCCTGCGCCGTGGCGCCGCCTACGTCCTCACGTTCGACGCGGACGGGCAACACCAAGTGGAGGACGCCGTCGCGATGCTGAGCCTCGCCGCGACCAACGACCTCGGGTTCGTCTTCGGCTCCCGCTTCCTCGACGACCGGACGGACACGGGCACGCTCAAGCGGCTCGTGCTGCGATTCGCGGCCTGGTTCACCCGGCACAGCACCGGGATGCGCCTCACCGACGCGCACAACGGCCTGCGAGTCATCCGCGCCGACGTCGCCGCGCAGGTGGATCTCCACCAGAACCGCATGGCGCACGCCACGGAGATCGTGCGGCAGCTCGGGCGCACTCGCGCCCCGTGGGCCGAGTACCCCGTCCACGTGCTGTACACCGACTACTCGCGCGGCAAGGGACAGAGTCTGTGGAACTCCGTCAACATCCTTGTCGACCTCATGTTCCGGTAGGTCCGCCGATGCTGATCCAGTTCCTCCTCGTCACCGCCATCCTCCTGCTGGTGGTCCTGCTCGGGCGCAGCACCAGCAACGCCCGGCACATGGCGTTCAGGCGCCTCTTCCTGCTCGTGTTCGCGATCGCCTCCATGGTCGCGATCGCGTTCCCCAACCTGCTGAGCCGGTTCGCTCAACTCCTGGGCGTCGGGCGCGGCGCCGATCTCCTGCTCTACGCGCTGGTCGTCGCGTTCATCGGGTCGCTCGCCATGAACTCCCGGCGCGCCACCGAGCTCGCGCGCATGATCACGCTCACCACACGACGTCTGGCGATCCTCGAGGCGGAGACCTCGACCCCGCTCAACGCGCCCGGCCCGGCCCGACCCGACACCGACCGGCCGATCTCTCCGACCCCGGCTCCCGACGAGCCCGGCGCCTGACCCGTCACACCCGAACCGACATGCACCCCAGGTGCGTGTTGAGACCCGTCGGCACGTTGATCGCGTAGACGCACACCTGCCGCGCGCCCGGCGCGGCGCGGAAGGACATGGTGTACCCCGCGTCCGCTCGCCCGAAGGCCGCCTCGACGTCGGGCCGCGCCGCGCCGGTCGTCACCTGCCCGACGATCGCGCCGTCCACGTAGACGTGGACCGGGATCGACGCCGCGTCGTGGTCGATGGCCCAGCCGGCGGCGGTGATCGTGCCGCCTGACGCCGAGACGACGTCGAGAAACCCGAAGGGCTGCGCGTTGGCGAGCGTCACCGTGCGGCATCCGAGGAGCACGTTGAGCCCGGCCGGCACGTTGATGGCGTAGACGCACGCGTTGTGAGTGCCGATGGACGCGGCCACGTCGAACGAGAAGCCGGCGCCGGCGCGACCCGTCGCCGCCTCGACGTCAGGCCTGGCTCCGCCCGTCGTGACACCCGCGGCGATCTTGCCGTCGACGTAGAGGTGCAGAGGGATCGACTCCTGCGTGTCCTCGTCGAACGCCCACCCGACGGCCGAGATCGACCCCTGGGCCGCGGTCACCGCGTCGAGCACGCCGGTCGGCTGGAGGTTCGACAGCACGGCGACCGTCTTGCACCCCAGCAGCGCGTTGGCGCCCGCCGGAACGTTGATCGCGTAGGCGCACACCTCGCGAGTCCCGTCGCTCACGGGAATCGTCACCGAGTAGCCCGCGCCCGGCTTGCCGAAGATCGCGGTGATGTCGGGCCGCTCGCGTCCCGTCGTCGTCCCGACGGCGATCGCTCCGTCGACGTAGACATGGATCGGGATCGTGGCCGCGTCATCGTCAAAGGCCCACCCGGCGACAATGACCGACCCGTGGGCGACCTGCGTCACGACGTCGAGCGCGCCCACCGGCGGCGGGTTGAGCGCCGGACCGAGGTTGGCCGCGGCGATCGCCCTGATCGACGGCATGAGGTTCGTCCCCGCCTGACCGGCGCTCGGGTAGACGTACCGGCCTGGGCACGCCGTCGAGGAGACGTCCTTGTGGCCCATCACCAGCGGAAGGCTCACCTGTGACCCGATCGGGAGTTTCGTGCCCGCAACCGAGATCGTGAACGTGCCCGTGCCATTCGGGTTGACGCCGTACGCGCCCAGCCTCCAGCCGATGACGCGCCCGGCGGTCTCGAGCGCGGCGGCCGGGAGTCCCACCGTGTCGTAGTTCCCGAGGAACGACACGCCGACGAACCCCGTGTTGAACCCGGAGGCGTGGACCCCGACCACCGCCGAGTCCATGCTGCCTGCGCGGCCCTCGTACAAGGTGCCCCACTTGTCGACGACGAAGTTGTACCCGAGGTCGCACCATCCGCGCGTGCCCATGTGGTACGCCTGGTCGTTGCGAATCTGCTGCATGGCCTGTGCCTGCGTCGAGTACGAGTTCCCGCCAGCCGTGTGGTGGACGACGGCGCCCCGCAGCGCCGGCGCCGAGTCCAAGGCGCACGTGGGGGCCGCGGCGCCCCACTGCGCCCGCGTCACGAACGCTGGCCTCGCCGCAGCCTGCCGCACGATCGGACCCGACGCGATGTCGGACACCACGCTCGGCCCACCCGGCCGGTGGACGGCGCTCTGAGCCGAGGCGTGGAGGCCCGCCGTGGGCGCCTGCGATCCGATCAGCGTCAGGCTCACGCCGTCGACGCTGAGCGACTCGTCGGCTGGCCCGACGGTGGCGACCTGCACGGCGCTCGCGTCGCCGACGTGGATGGCGTCAGTCCCCGCGCGCGTCTCCCGCAGCGCGTCGGGCGAGCCGGGGTCCGGGGCGGCGCCGTCGTCCTCGAGCGGGAACCACCGGCTCCACTCGCCGTCCTGCCCGCGGACCCGCGCCTGGAGCTCGGGGGCGACCTGCGCGTCGCTCGGCCAGGTGACCGCCACGGTCTGGAATGTCGTGTCGCTCTCAACGGTCGGTCCGGCCGCGCGGTCCTCCGCGTCGAGGGTGTCGAGCTCCATGGGCGTGCCGTCGGCGAGCGCGGAGACCGTGGGCGGCGTGGCCGCCAGGACGTCAGGCACCACCTCGACCTGCGCGTCGAGCTCGTCGGCCGCTGGCAGGGCGGGCCCGGCGTCGAGCGCCGCGGTCACCTCGTCGCCGACGACGACCGGAATCTCGGTGATCGTCGGCGGATCTGACGGATCCGGATCGGCCACCGCCACGCTCAGCGCTCTGGCCGACCCGCCGCGCTCGACGGCGCCGAGCGGGGCCGGCCCGCCGCACCCGGCAATGACGACGACAGCGCATACCGCCACAGATCCCGCCGCTTTGCGACAACCCATGAGATCACCCTCCTGCACACTTCGGTCGTGCCTGAGTGAACGCTGTGAAGCGCGAACGGGCAACACCACACGCCCACGTCGGCCATTCCTCGATTGCCGCTGACGCGCGAGGACCGTGCGCGTGGCCACTCCGATACGCTGGCCCTGACCGCCCTTCCCCCAGGAGAACCTTCCCATGCGCGTGCTCGTCACCGGCGGAGCCGGCTTCATCGGCTCGAACTTCGTCCACCAGACCGTCCGCGAGCGCCCGGAGGTCCAGGTCACCGTCCTGGACGCGCTCACCTACGCGGGTGACCGCGCCTCGCTCGCCCCGGTGGCCGACAAGATCACGCTGGTCGAGGGCTCGATCACGGACGCGCCGCTGGTCGACGGGCTCGTCGCCAACAGCGACCTGGTGGTCCACTTCGCCGCCGAGTCGCACAACGACAACTCGCTCAACGACCCGAGCCCGTTCGTCCAGACCAACCTGGTCGGCACGTTCACGCTGCTGGAGGCCGTCCGCAAGCACGGGGTGCGCTTCCACCACATCTCGACGGACGAGGTCTACGGCGACCTTGAGCTCGACGACCCGGCGAAGTTCACGCCGACGACGCCGTACAACCCGTCGTCGCCGTACTCGTCGACCAAGGCGGGATCGGACCTGCTGGTGCGCGCGTGGGTGCGCAGCTTCGGCGTGCAGGCCACGATCTCCAACTGCTCGAACAACTACGGGCCGTACCAGCACATCGAGAAGTTCATCCCGCGTCAGATCACGAACCTGATCGACGGGGTGCGCCCCAAGCTCTACGGCGCGGGCCAGAACGTGCGCGACTGGATCCACGTCGAGGACCACAACTCGGCGGTGTGGGCCATCATCGAGAAGGGCCGCATCGGCGAGACGTACCTCATCGGCGCCGACGGCGAGAAGAACAACCTGGAGGTCGTACAGACGCTCCTGGAGATCTTCGGGCTGGACAAGGACGACTTCGAGCACGTCAACGACCGCCCGGGCCACGACCTGCGCTACGCGATCGACGCGACCAAGCTGCGCGATGAGCTCGGGTGGACCCCGCGGTACACGGACTTCCGCACGGGCCTGGAGGCGACGGTGGACTGGTACCGCGCCAACGACGCGTGGTGGCGGCCGGCCAAGGAGGCCACCGAGGCGAAGTACGCGGCCCAGGGCCAGTGACCTCCTCGGCCCCGCACCCGTTCGGGTGCGGGGCCGAGTCGTGTGTTCGTTTCACAAACCCTGCACCGTCTGAACGCCGTCGGCACCGATGCCGGTAACACGGCCCACGTATGCTCAACGACCGTGACCAGCCCGAACCGACGCCACGCGGCGCACCGGAACGCGCCCCGGCACGTGCGCGCGCTGGCGCCCGGCGCCCTCGTTGACGCGGGCGATCCCGCAGGACCGCGTCGGCCCTCCCACGCCCGCACACTGCGCCACCACAGTGTGCTGCGCGTGGTGGCGATGGGCATGACGGCGGTCCTGGCGTTCGCGCTCGGAGGCGGCGCGGCGGCGGCCATCAAGTTCACGGGCAACATCGAGACGGTCGACGCGGACGAGGCGCTCGCCGCCGTCGAGCGCCCCACGGTGGTCGAGCCTGAGGACCCCAACGCCGGCACCCCGCTCAACATCGTGCTCATGGGCAGTGACGATCGCAGCGGTGAGAACGCCGACCTCGGCGGCGCGAACGACGGCATGCGGTCGGACACGACGATGGTCATGCACATCTCCGCCGACCGGACCCGGGTCGAGCTCGTCTCGATCCCGCGCGACTCGATCGTCAACACTCCGCAGTGCCCGACGTCGGACGGCAAGCTCGCCCCGGCGCTCAAGGGCACACGGTTCAACGCGGCCTTCGCGCAGGGCGTCGCCTACGGCAAGGACGTGCAGTCCGGCGCGCTGTGCGCCATGGCCACGATCGAGAGCCTCACGAACGTGCGCATGGACGGCTTCATCGTCGTCGACTTCGCCGGGTTCAAGAACATGATCGACGCGCTCGGCGGCGTCACGATGTGCATCCCCGAGGAGGTGTACTCGCCCAAGGCGGACCACCTGCGCCTGGCGGCGGGCAACCAGACCCTCGACGGGCTTCAGGCGCTCCAGTACGCCCGCGCGCGCACCGGCCAAGGCCTGGGCGACGGCTCGGACACCAGCCGCATCGGCCGCCAGCAGGAGATGATGGCGGCGCTCGCGCGCGAGGTGCTCAGCAAGAACATGCTCACCGACTCCCCCGCGCTGATCCAGTTCCTCAACGCGGTGACGCAGTCGCTCACGATGTCGAGCAACTTCGCCTCGCTGACCGGACTGACCGGCCTCGCCTACAGCCTGCGCAACGTGCGGCCTGACACCATCACGTTCATGACCGTTCCGTGGGGCGCCAACCCCGCCGACAAGAACACCGTCGTGTGGACCAGCGCGGCCGGCGTCGTCTGGGAGAACATGCGGAACGACGTGCCGGTCGGCACGCCCGCGGGCGGCGTCACCAGCCCCGCCCCGGCCGACGACGCCGCCGGCTCGGCCGCCGCGCCCGACGAGTCGCCGACCGACCAGCCCGACGACGCTGCGCCCCCTGCGGCCGACGCCACCCCGACCCCGACTCCGACAGAGACCAAGCAGGCTGGCAAGGAGGCCTTCACGGGCGCCGACGTCACCTCGGTCTGTGGGTGAGGCCATGACTGACACCCCCCGCATCCCCCCGTCCTTCAGCCCCTCGGGAACCCGACAGCGTCCGCCTGGGCCTGACGGCGCCGTGCCCGTCCACGGGCGGCGCGGCGACGCGCCTGCGCCTCGCGCCACCGAGCCCGACGACGCCGTCGTCGGCGGCGACTCCCCCCGCGTGCGCCGTCAGTCCTCGCGTGAGGTCCCCGTGACCCCGCCCGAGCGCCGCCCCCGCATCGCCCGCCCCCAGGCCTTCCCGCCGGGCGCGACGCCGCGCGCGAGCGGTGCGACGCCCCGCGGGTCCGAGCGGCGCGGCGGCGAGCAACACGACGCCGCACCGTCCGCCGCTCCCCAGCGTCCCTCGGCGCAGCGTCCCTCGGCGCAGCGTCCCTCGACACAGGGCCCCTCTCCCGCGGGAGCCCCGCGGGCGATCCCACCCCGACGGCAGGCCGCCGACGGGGCATCCGCGGCAGCGCCGCGCGCCGTCGCGGGCCGTTCGGCCGACGCGGGCCGCACCGTCGACGCTGGCCGAGCGGCCGACGGGCGTCCGACGGCGTCCGGCGACGCCCCCCGGGGTGCAGGCGCCCCCCGAACCGCCGGCGCCTCCCGAACCGCCGGGACCGCGCGCCCCCACGGCGCGGCCCGTCCCTCAGGCGCCGCGCACCCCCACGGCACCCGCTCCGTCGCAGCCGGTCGCCTGTCGCGCCCCGCCTCCGCCGACGGCGCGCCCCTCACGGCCGCCCCGGGCCGTCGTCGGCGGCGCAAGGGCCGCGTCATCGCGGCGGTGGCCGCCGTCGTGCTCGTGCTCGTGCTCGCCTGGCCGGTCGGCCTGCTGATCTGGGCCAACGGCAAGATCCAGCACATCGAGGCGCTCTCGGGCGCGCCCGGCACACCCGGCACCACCTACCTGCTCGCCGGCTCGGACGCGCGCGGCAGCGGCGGCATCGAGGACGAGACCACGGGCGCGCGCACCGACACGATCATGCTGCTGCACAAGCCCTCGAGCGGGCCTGCGGCGCTGCTCAGCCTGCCGCGCGACTCGTTCGTCGAGATCCCGGGGCACGGCTCCAACAAGCTCAACGCCGCGTTCGCGTTCGGCGGCGCGCCGCTCCTGGTCGCGACTGTCGAGCACCTCACCGGCCTCACCGTCGACCACTACGTCGAGGTCGGGTTCGGCGGCATCGCCGACGTCGTCGACGCGGTGGACGGCGTCAACCTGTGCCTCGACCTCGACGTCAACGACGCCAACAGCGGGCTGCAGTGGACCAGCGGCTGCCATGACGTCGACGGCGCGACGGCGATCGCGTTCTCCCGCATGCGCTACTCCGACCCGCAGGGTGACATCGGGCGCACCGAGCGGCAGCGGCAGCTCATCAGCGCGGTGACCGGCAAGGTCGCCGACCCGGGCCTCATCTTCCGTCCGAGCGCGCAGGTGTCACTCGCGGACGCGGGCCTCGGCGCGCTGACCGTGGACGAGGACACCAACATCCTCAACTTCGTCGGCCTCGCCCTCGCGTTCCGCGCGGCCAACGGCCCCGGCGGCGTGACGGGGACGCCCTGGATCGCCAGCGTCAACTACCGGCCAGGCGGCGGCGTCGGCTCCACCGTCCAACTCGACGCCGAGCGCAACGCCCAGCTCTGGGCCGACCTGCGCGACGGAAACCTGACGCCGGGGCAGGTCGGGGGCATGCCGAGCTGAGGGCCCTCGGGCCGCTCGGCGACCGGTTGGACCCGGCGGTCGAGCCAACCCAGCGGTCGAGCCCACTCGGCGGTCGAGCCAACCCGGCGGTCGAGCCAACCCGGCGGTCGAGCTTGTCGAGACCCGGCAGCTGGGGTGGTTTCGACAGGCTCAACCACCGGGGCCCCGGGGTGGGTCAGCCGCGGAGGCGCTCGCGCAGCGCCGCGCCCTTGGCGTGCGCGACCTCGCCCAGCTCGGCCTGGAACTCCTCCATGCGCGCCCGCAGCGCCGCGTCCTGCTCGCTCGTCCCGGCGCCGAGGATGCGCGCCGCCAGCAGCCCCGCGTTGCGCGCCCCGCCGATCGAGACCGTCGCGACCGGAACTCCTGCGGGCATCTGCACGATCGACAGCAGCGAGTCCATGCCGTCCAGATAGCGCAGCGGCACCGGCACACCGATGACGGGCAGCGGCGTCACCGCGGCGAGCATGCCCGGCAGGTGCGCGGCGCCGCCCGCGCCGGCGATGATCACGCGCAGACCGCGCGACGAGGCCGAGCGGCCGTACTCGACCATCTCGACGGGCATGCGGTGGGCGGAGACGACGTCGGCCTCATACGGCACGCCGAACTCGTCGAGCGCCGTGGCGGCGGCCTCCATGGTCGGCCAGTCGGAGTCCGACCCCATGACGATGCCGACGACGGGGTGGGTGGTCATGGGGGCTCCTTCGGGGGCGCGGTGGTTGAGCTTGTCGAAACCACCTTGAGGGTACGGGGCGGGTGGTTTCGACAGGCTCAACCACCGGGGCGGGGTGGGGCGGGTGGTTTCGACAGGCTCAACCACCGGGGCGGGGTCGGGGCTAGAGGGTTTCGCCGCGCAGGAGGGCGGCGGCCTCGACGGCGCGGCTGCGCACCTGCGCGAGGTCGGCGCCGCTCACGTTGACGTGGCCGAGCTTGCGCCCGGCGCGGATGCCCTTGCCGTACAGGTTGACGCGCGCCTCGGGGAACCGGGCCATGACCTGCGGCAGCGCGTCGGTCAGCTCGGTCAGCGACGAGCCCAGCACGTTGGCCATCACGGTCCACGGCGCGGTCGCCTCGGTCGCGCCCAGCGGCAGGTCGAGCACCGCGCGCAGGTGCTGCTCGAACTGGCTGGTCACCGCCCCGTCGATGGTCCAGTGCCCGCTGTTGTGCGGGCGCATGGCCAGCTCGTTGACGGCGACGTTCGGCTCGCCAGTGACGGGGTCCGGGTACTCGAACAGCTCGACGGCCAGCACCCCGGTCACCCCGACGCCCGTGGCGACGTCGCGCGCGATCTGCTCGGCGCGCGCCTCCAGTTCGGCCGAGATGCCCGGCGCGGGCGCGATGACCTCGGAGCAGACGCCGTCGCGCTGGATCGACTCGACGACGGGCCAGGTGCGCACCTCGCCGCTGGGGCGCCGGGCCACCAGCGCCGCGAGCTCACGCGTGAACGGCACCTTCTCCTCGACCAGAAGTTGCGGGGCGCCGGCCGCCGCGGCGGCGATCCAGTCGTCGACGTCGCTCGCGGCCGACACCACGCGCACGCCCTTGCCGTCATACCCGCCGCGCGAGGTCTTGACCACGGCCTCGCCGTCCGGGGCGCCCGCGAGGAACTCCCCCAGCGCGGCGCGCGCGGCGTCCGGGTCGAGCGGCAGCGGCGCCCAGCGCGGGCACGGCAGGCCGAGCTGCGTCAGGCGCGTGCGCATGACGATCTTGTCCTGCGCGTGCACCAGCGCGTCGGGGCCGGGCCGCACGGGGGTGCCGTGCTCGAGCAGGTCCCGCAGCAGGGCGTTGGGCACGTGCTCGTGCTCGAAGGTCAGGACGGCGGCGGGCGCGGCGTCGTCGCCACCGGGCGCGATGAGCGCGCGGATCGCGGCCTCGTCGGATGCGGCGCCCACGGGGGCGTCGGCGAGGACCTGGGCCGCCGAGCTGCCGGGCTCCTCGACCAGAACACGCAGGTGGACGCCGAGCTCTCCGGCCGCCGGGGCCATCATGCGGGCGAGCTGTCCTCCGCCGACCACGGCGATCACAGGTGCTGTCACGGGTGACCAGGCTACCCGCCGACGGGCACGGCCCTTGATCCGGGTCCAGGCACGCGTCAGCCGCTCGCGCGCCGCCGTCCGCGTCTCCCGTGCGAGGAGATGGTTGTGCCAGGCGGCAGCACCACCCCCGGGTCGAGGGTCTTGGGCACCCCCGCGAGGAACAGCGCGAACACCGGCGGGCGGCGTTGCGCGAGCTCCAGCCGGCCGCCGTCGGCCGCCGCGAGGTCACGCGCCAGCGCGAGCCCCAGGCCCGTGCCCGCCCCCGAGGTCGCGCCACGCTCGAACACCTTCCCGGCGAGCTCGTCGGGCACCCCCGGACCCTCGTCGGTGACCTCGACACGCACGGCGCCCGTGGTCCCCGAGGGACGCGAGCGCACCGTCGTCGTGCCGTCGCCGTGGCGCAGCGAGTTCTCGATGAGGGTGGCGAGCACCTGCGCCAGCGCCCCCGGCGTGGCCAGCACGCGCTGGTCGGGCGCGACGTCGAGCACCAGGCGGCGGCCCTCGCGCGCGAACGTCGGGCCCCACTCCTCCTCCTGCTGGCGCACGACGTCGATCAGCAGCACCGGCTCGGTCGTGCCGCCCTGGGAGCGGCGCGAGGCCGCCAGCAGGTCGTCGACGACGGCGACCAGGCGCTCGACCTGCTCCAGCGAGATGCGGGCCTCCTCCTGCACGTCCGGATCCTTGGAGGCCGCCTGGATCTCCTCCAAGCGCATGGTCAGCGCGGTCAGGGGCGTGCGCAGCTGATGCGAGGCGTTGGAGGTGAACTGCCGTTCGGCGGCCAGGCGGGCGGCCAGCCGGTCACTCGTGCGGGCCAGCTCGGCGGCCACCAGGTCGATCTCCTCGACACCGCTCGGCTCCAGTCGCGGGCGCACCTGCCCGCTGGCGACCTGCTCTGCGGAGGCCGCCAGATACACCAGGGGCGCCGAGAGCCGGTTGGCCTGCCACACCGCGACCGCGACGCCCGCGGCGATGGCCACGACCCCGGCCACGACCACGAGCGTGACCACATACGCGGCCCTGATCCACGTCGACACGCTCGACACCGACAGGGAGACGCTCGCGGCCAGCGACGTCGTCGCGCCCACCGTCATGTCGGGGCCGTCGACGGGCGTTCCCGCCTCGACCAGCGTGCCGTCGGGCAGCACGACGCTCACGTAGGCGGGGATGTCGCCCTCACGCCCCTCGACGGCGCGGCGCATCGCCGCCTCGGGGATGGCGTACGCGCCCTCCTGCGCCGTCTGGACGTTGCTGACCAGGCGGTCGAGGCGGTCCGACAGGCGCTGCCGCTCGTTGTTCATGACGATCTGCGCGCCGAAGAAGCCCAGCGGCACTCCCAGGAGGATGACCGCTACGGCGACGGCGGCGATGGTCGACAGCAGGACCCGCCGACGCACGGGTCAGCTCGCCCCGGCCTCGAAGCGGAAGCCGAGCCCCCGGACGGTCGAGACGTAGCGAGGCGAGTTCGCGTCGTCGCCGAGCTTGCGGCGCAGCCACGACACGTGCATGTCGAGCGTCTTGGTCGAGCCGACCGGGTCCGAGCCCCACACGTCGCGCATGAGCGTGTCGCGCACGACGACGGAGCCGGCGTTGGCGACCAGCACCCGCAGCAGGTCGAACTCCTTGGTCGTCAGGTGCAGCTCGCGGTCGCCCTGGAACGCGCGGTGCGCCGAGACGTCGACGCGCACGTCCTGCGCGCGCAGCTCCTCCTCGTCCGCGACCTCGCCGTGCGTGCGGCGCAGCAGCGCGCGCACGCGGGCGAGCAGCTCGGCCAGGCGGAACGGCTTGGTGACGTAGTCGTCGGCGCCGGCGTCGAGGCCGACGACGAGGTCCACCTCGTCGGCACGGGCCGTCAGCACGAGGATCGGGACGGTCAGGCCGCTGGCGCGCACCTTGCGCGCGACATCGAGCCCGTCCATGTCCGGAAGGCCCAGGTCGAGGACGACGACGTCCGCGGTGCCCACATTGTCGAGGGCGCCTTGACCAGTTCCTTGCACGATCACGTCGTAACCCTCACGAGTGAGGGCCCGGGCCAAGGGTTCGGCAATCGCCGGGTCGTCCTCAGCTAGCAGCACGTGGGTCATTCCGCCATGGTAGCGGCATCCAGGCAGGCGTCAGGCCGTCGTTGCGACGCCACGCCGCAAACCCGGCGGGTGGTGTCACCCACGGGCCTCACCCACCCCAGGGATGACGCTTCGCGCGCCGAACCATCCCGCGGGCTGACGCGCCCGCACGCCTCACACCCTAGCCTCGATGTCCATGAGTTGGTACGAGCGCCTCGTGCGTTGGGCGGAGGCGCACCGCTTCGGCGTCGACGTGGTGGCCACCGTCGCGCTCGGGCTGCCGACCGTGGCGCTCTCGGTCGTGGCGTTCGGCAGCGCCGCCCGGTTCGTGACGTACGAGAGCCCGCTGGCGGCGCTGATCTGGTCGACGCTGCTCGTCGTGCCGCTCGCCTGGCGGCGCGTGCGGCCCGTGCCCGCCACCGCGGCCGTCGCCGCGGTCGCCCTCGCCCACGTGCTCACGGGCAATCCCCTCATCCTGCCCGCGGACTTCGCCATCCTCATCGCGCTCTACTCGGTCACCGTCAACGGCCCCGTCTGGGCGCACCGGGCCGCCATGGTCACCGCGCTGGGCGGCGCCGCGCTGCTCGGCGCCGCGATGGCCTACCAGGCGGGCGGCCGCGCGGCGCAGGCCGACCTGGTGGGCGTGACGGTTGTCGCATCCATCATGGCGTTGTCGGCGTGGGCGTTCGGCCTGATGCGCCGCGCCCGCCGCGAAATGCTCGAAGCCCTGCACGACCGCACCCGCCGCCTGGAGATCGAGCGCGACCAGCAGGCGCAGCTCGCCACGGCCGCCGAGCGCGCCCGCATCGCGCGCGAGATGCACGACATCGTCGCCCACTCGCTGTCGGTCGTCATCGCCCAGGCCGACGGCGGCCGTTACGCCGCGGTGGGCGACCCGGGCGCCGCGGGGCGGGCGCTGGAGGTCATCTCCGAGACCGGGCGCGCCGCGCTCGCCGACATGCGGCGCCTGCTGGGGGTGCTGCGCTCGGACGACGGCGCCGCCGCGCCGCGCGCGCCCCAGCCCGGCATGTCCCCGACCGCCGCGACGGGGACAGGCGCCGCCAGAGCGGGCGCCACGCCAGCCGGCCAGGCGTACCAGCCAACCCCGATCGCCGCGCCGCTCGACGACGCCGACCTCGGCTCGCTCATCGACCAGGCGCGCGACGCCGGCACACAGGTGTCGCTCGTGCGCGTCGGCGAGCCGCGGCGCCTGCCGCCCGGGGCCGGGCTGACGCTGCACCGCGTGTGCCAGGAGGCGCTGACCAATGTGCGCAAGCACGCCGGACCCGGGGTGTCGGTGACCGTCGTCGTGCGCTGGGCCGCGGCGGGCGTCGAGCTTGAGGTCTCCGACGACGGGCGTGGCGCCGCGGCCGTCGACGCCCAGCCGGGCGGGCCCGGCTACGGCCTGCTGGGCATGCGTGAGCGGGCGGCCCTGTTCGGCGGCTCGGCGACGGCCGGTCCGCGGCCCGGGGGCGGCTGGCGCGTGCGGTTCGCGATGCCGCTGCCGCCGGAGTCGCGGCCCGCCGAGGCCGGGCCCAGCCCGACCGCGCCCAGCCCGACTGCGCCCGCTGAGGCCAGGCCCGCTGAGATCAGGCCCGCTGAGATCAGGCCCGGCGAGGCGACCGGTGGGACCGGGAGCAGCGAGACGACCGACGCGACCGACGCGACGACCGAGACAAGGGAGCCGGCATGAGCACGAGCGCGCACGACGCGCGGGGAGCCGACATCGGCGTCCGCGAGCACTCCGGGGACGGCGACGGCGGGCCGATCCGGGTGGCCTTGATCGACGACCAGCAGCTCGTGCGCGCGGGCTTCCGCATGGTCATCGACTCCCAGCCTGACCTCACCGTGGTCGCCGAGGCGGGCGACGGCGTCGAGGCGCTGCGAGTGCTGGGCGTGCTGCCTGTGCCCGCCGACGTCGTGCTCATGGACGTGCGCATGCCGCGCATGGACGGGCTGACGGCGACCGCGCGGCTGACGCAGGCGCCCGACGCGCCGCGCGTCGTCGTGCTGACCACGTTCGACCTCGACGAGTACGTGCTCGAGGCCATCCGGGCCGGGGCGTCGGGGTTCCTGCTCAAGGACGCGCCGCCCGAGGAGATGCTGACGGCGATCCGCACCGTGCACCACGGTGACGCGGTCATCGCGCCGTCCTCGACACGTCGACTGCTCGAACACCTCGTCACGGCGCTGCCCGAGCCGACCGCCGATGCCTCGACGCCCGAGCACGAGGCCCTCGCCACGCTCACCGACCGCGAGCGCGAGGTGCTGGTGCTCATGGCGCGCGGGCGGTCCAACACCGAGATCGCCTCGGACCTGTTCGTGGCCGAGGCGACCGTCAAGACGCACGTGGGGCGGGTGCTGGCCAAGCTCGGCGCGCGCGACCGCGTGCAGGCGGTGGTGGTGGCCTACGAGACCGGCCTGGTCCGCCCCGGCGCCTGAGCCCACCCGGTGGTTGAGCCCCACCCGGTGGTTGAGCCTGTCGAAACCACCACCACGTTCGGGTCGCGTGGTTTCGACAGGCTCAACCAGCGGTGGGGTGGTGGGGTGGTTTCGACGGGCTCAACCACCAGCGGTGGGGGCGGTGGGCAGGGGCCACAGTTGTGCGCCGTCGGCGGCGCGGACCACCGCGCGCGGCGTGTCGGCGACGTCGAGCTCGACGCGCAGCGACGCGCCGCCGTCGGCCGCGACCGTCCGGTAGACGAACCGCGTGTTGCTCAGCTCGACGGCCTCGGTGCGCGCGGTCGTCAGCCAGGGGTGGCGCCTGCGCAGCCCGATGAGGTCCTGATGGGCGCGCAGCACGTCCATCCCCCAGGGCGCCAGCTCGCCCGGGGTGTCGGGGAACGCGGGCCGCACGGCGTCGTCTCCCCCGAGCCGCTCCTCCTTGACCCCGGTGAAGCCGTGCTCGTCGCCGGCGTAGACCGACGGGACGCCGCCGACCGTCATGAGCACCGCGAGCGCCACGAGAGCGCCGTCGCGCCCGGCGAGCGACGCGATGCGGGTCACGTCGTGGTTGCCCACGAACGTCTGCGGCACGAACTCCTCCAGCAGCGCGCAGTGCCGGCGCAGGGTCCAGTCGAGCTCGTACAGGTTGCGGTCGCGCAGCGAGGACCACACGGCCTTCCACAGCTCGTACTGCGTGACGGTGTCGACGCCGCTGGCGCGCACGAAGCCCGCGTAGTCGCCGTGGATGACCTCGCCGAGGAGCCACGCGTCGGGGTGCGTACGGCGCACGGCCGCGACGACGTCGGCCCAGAAGTCGGTGGGCACCGAGTAGGCGGCGTCCAGGCGCCAGCCGTCGACGCCGCGGTCGAGCCAGTGCGTCAGCACCCGCACGGCGTGCTCACGCGCGGCCTGGCCGGAGTGGTCGAGGCGCGCGAGGGAGCCGTGCCCCTCGAAGACGCGCGGTGCAGGCCCGCCGGGCGCGTCCCAGTCGATGTCAAAGAGCGCGGCGTCCGGGCTGCCGGGCCCCTCGCGCAGCGCGCGCACGAGCGCGGGGTGCTCCCGCCCGACGTGGCTCAGGACGGCGTCGAGCACCACGCGCAGGCCGCGCTGGTGGCACGCGGCCACGAGGGCGTCGAAGTCCTCCTCGGTCCCCAGCCGCGGGTCGAGCCGCAGGTGGTCGAGGGTGTCGTAGCCGTGGGTCGCCGAGGCGTGCACCGGTCCGAGCAGCAGCGCCGAGGCGCCCAGCGCGACGGCGTGGTCGAGCCAGGCGGTCAGGCGGCGCAGGCGGTGGACGGGGGCGGGCTCGGGGCGCTCGGGGCGGATCGGCGCCCCGCAGAAGCCGAGCGGGTAGACGTGCCAGAGCACCGCGTGCTCGGACCAGGCCGCGTGAGAGGCCATGCCAGCTCCTTAGTGAATGGGATTCACTAGTGACCATAGCCCGCTCTCGTAGGCTGGGCAACGTGACGCGCACCGACGCCAGCCCGCGCCGCCGGCTCGACCCCGACTCACGGCGGGCCGCGATCGTCGCGGCCGCCGCGCAGGAGTTCTCGCGCGCCCCCTACGCGCAGGTCACCATCACGCAGGTCGCCGCGCGGGCCGGGGCCTCCGAGGCGCTGCTCTACCGGTACTTCGCCGGCAAGGACGACCTGTACGCCACGGTCGTGCGCCACACGGTCGCCGACCTCGCCGCACGCCAAGAGGCCGCCGTCGCCGCGCTGCGCCCCGGCGTGCCGCGCCGCGACCGCGTGCGCGCCGTCACGCTCGTCCAGCTCGACGACGTCGCCGCCCACCCGCACGCATGGGCCGGGGCCGTGCTGCGCCCCGGCGACGAGCCCGCCGTCGTCGCACAGGTGCGCCGCCAGGCGCGCGCCGAGCAGGCCACGCGGCTGCGCGACCTGCTCGCGGACCGCGTCGACCGGCGGTTCGAATACGCGTTGTGGGGCTACCTCGGGTTCCTGGAGTCGGCCTGCGCGCGCTGGGCCGAGCAGGGCTGCCCGCCCGAGGACCGGTGGCCGCTCGTCGAGGCCGCGCTCGGCGCCCTACAGGGCGCCTTGGGCGACTGGGGCGGATGACGGCGCGTACGACCTGGGTATGACCTGAGTCCCGCCAGGACCAGCCTCAGGGGCGACGCCCCGCCCCCGCCACGCTCCGTAGTTTCGAGGTGTTCCGCACCGATCCCTCACTCGAACCGGAGAACCCCGTGGACACCACCGTGTTCGTCCCGCTCGCCGACGCCGCCTCGGGCGCCGCGTCCGGCGGCTCCCCCCGCTCTGTCGCCGCCGTCCGGGCGCGCTCGCTCGCCAAGACCTACGGCCGCGGCGCCGCGCAGGTGCGCGCGCTCGACGCCGTCGACGTCGACTTCGAGGCCGGCCGCTTCACCGCGATCATGGGCCCCTCGGGCTCGGGCAAGTCGACGCTCATGCACCTGCTCGCCGGCCTCGACTCGGCCACGAGCGGGCAGGCCTTCATCGGCTCGACCGAGATCACCGGGCTGGGCGACAAGGAGCTCACGCTGCTGCGCCGCAACCGCGTCGGCTTCGTCTTCCAGCAGTTCAACCTGCTGCCGATGTTCACCGCCGAGAAGAACATCACGCTGCCCGTCGAGCTCGCGGGCGGCAAGGTCGACCGCGAGTGGCTCGCGACGCTCACCCGCACCCTCGGCATCGCCGACCGCCTCGAGCACCGCCCCGCCGAGATGTCGGGCGGCCAGCAGCAGCGCGTCGCCATCGCCCGCGCGCTCATCGCCAAGCCCGACGTCGTCTTCGCCGACGAGCCGACCGGCAACCTCGACTCACGCTCCGGCGCCCAGGTGCTCTCGTTCCTGCGCCGCTCGGTGCGCGAGCTGGGCCGCACCATCATCATGGTCACGCACGACCCGGCCGCGGCCGCCTACGCCGACCGCGTCGTCCTGCTCGCCGACGGGCGCATCGCCGGGGAGATCACCGACCCGACGCCCGAGGCGGTGCTCGCCGGACTCGACGCGCTGCGCTCGCTCGAACAGCCCCTCGACGACGCCGAGGGCCTGGGCGCGAAGGCGGGCGCGTGATGCTGCGCCTGACCCTGGCGCAGATGCGCCGCAGCGTCGGCCGGCTCACGGCGGCCGGCGTCGCCATCCTCATCGGCACGGCGTTCGTCGCCGCGACCCTCCTGGCCGGCAACCTCATCACCCGCTCGACGTACGACGCGATCGCCGCGCAGTACGCGAGCGCCGACCTCGTCGTCAAAGCCCCCGTCGGCGCCCCGCTGACGCAGGCCCAGCGCGAGGCGCTGCGCACGGCGCCGGGCGTGGCGGCCACCGCCGACCAGATCGTCTCGTCCGAGCTGTTCACCGGAGGCGGGCGCACCATCTACCAAGGCGTCATCGGCACGACCGCCAACCCGCGCCTCATGCCGCTCGAGCTCAGCGAGGGCGCGTGGCCGACCGGGCCGGGCCAGGTCGCGCTGCCGCCCGACGTCGCCGAGCGCCTGCGCGTCGGCGTCGGCTCCGACGTCGGCGTCGAGACCTGGGACGAGGACGGCGAGACCCAGACCGAGCAGTTCACCGTCACCGGCCTGGTCGCCGACCCCAAGAACGCCTACGGCATGCAGGGCGGCGCCGCCGTCCTGGACGCCGCCACGCTCGCCGAGCGGGCCGCGGCCCAGCGCGGCGGCGACCCGCAGGTCACCGAGGTCTCCGTGCTCTTGGCCGACGGCGCCTCGCTCGGCGAGGTGCGCGCCGCGCTCGCCCAGGCCCTGCCCCGGGGCGCCGAGGTCGTCACGCCCGCCGAGCACGCCGCGGCGACCGCCCGGGCGATGACCGGCGGCCAGGACGTCATCTTCCTCGTGTTCGTGCTGACGTTCGCGGCGATCGCGCTGCTGGTCGCCGGGCTCGTCATCACCAACACCTTCCAGGTGCTGGTCGCCCAGCGCACCCGCACCCTCGCGCTGCTGCGCGCCGTGGGCGCGGGCAAGCGGCAGGTCGGCGCGGGCGTGCTGCTCGAGGCCGCCATGCTCGGCGTGGCCGCCTCGCTCGCGGGCGTGCTGGTCGGCTGCGGGCTCGGCCAGCTCGCGCTGCTGGTCGCGAGCAACGGTGACGCCGCCCCGTTCCTGCCCTCGGCGATCACCGTCACCTGGCAGGTCGTGGTCATCCCGGTGCTGGTCGGCACGGCGGTGACCGTGCTGGCCGCGCTCGTGCCCGCGCGCGCCGCCACACGGGTCGCGCCGCTCGCGGCGCTGCGCCCCGACACCGGCCCGTCGGTCGAGAAGGGCTCGGCCGGGCGCGTGCGCCTGGTGCTCTCCGTGCTCGCGATCCTCGGCGGCTTCGCCCTCCTGGGCGCCGGCGCCGCGCTCGGCACGGTCGAGGAGGACCCACAGCTCGGGCTGCTCGCCGGGGTCGCCGGCGGCGCGCTGTCGTTCGTCGGCGTCGCCGTCTCGGCGGTGTTCTGGCTGCCGCGCGTCACCGCGCTCACCGGGCGCCTCGTGGGCCTGACCGGACCGACGGCGCGCCTGGCCGCCGCGAACACGCTGCGCAACCCGCGGCGCACCGCGGCGACGTCGACCGCGCTGCTCATCGGCGTCACGCTCGTGGCGATGATGTCGACCGGCGCGGCCAGCGCCCGCACGAGCCTGACGGCGCTGCTCGACACGCAGTACCCCGTCGACGTGGCCCTCGTGGCGCTCGACGGCGGCGAGGACTCGGCGCCGTCGGTGCCGGCCGCCGTCGTCGCGACCGTCAGGGGCGTCGACGGCGTGGCGTCGATCGCCCAGCCCGCGTCCACGCAGGTCACCATCGACCGGTACTTCGACGCCGCGGGCCACGTCGCCGCGGGCGCCGCGCCCGCCGGGACGGAGCCCGTCAGCGCCCACGTCGTGGGGGTGGACGCCGCCGAGGCGCGCGCCACGCTGGCCGACGGGTCCGCGCTCGACGCGCTCGCGCCCGGCACGGTCCTCGCGGCCGACTCGCTCGCCGACGCCTGGGGCCTGGCCGCCGGCGACCACCTGACGCTCCAGGGGCCCGACGGCGGCGAGACGCTCACCGTCGCGACCGCGCCGATCGGCGCGGTCACCGACCTCATGGTGGTGCCCGCCGACCTCGCGACGCTCGACGCCCACCCCGACGCCTCTCGGCTGTGGGTCGCGCTCACCAGCGGTGACGTGTCCGCCGTCGCCGCGATCCAGGACGCCGTGGCGGACGCCGACGCGCAGATCTCGGTCGAGGGCGCGGCCGTCGAGCGCGCGTCGTTCGAGAGCGTCATCGACACCGCGCTGGGCGTCGTCGTGGGACTGCTCGCCGTCGCCGTCGTCATCGCGCTCATCGGTGTGGCCAACACGCTGTCGCTGAGCGTGCTCGAGCGGCGCCGCGAGTCGGCGACCCTGCGGGCCATCGGCGTCACGCGCGGGCAGCTGCGCTGGATGCTGGCCGTCGAGGGCATGCTCATCGCGGGCGTCGGGGCTGTGCTCGGCATCGCGCTCGGGCTTGTCTACGGCTGGGGCGGGTCGCTCGCGGCGCTCGGCTCCATCGGCGACGTGCGCCTCGCGGTGCCGTGGCGCGACGTCGCCCTGGTCGCCGCGATCGCGCTGGCCGCGGGGCTGGTCGCCTCGGTGGCGCCCGGACGCTCCGCGGTGCGCCCCTCGCCCGTCGCGGCGCTCGCGACCGAGTAGCGCCGGCTGGGCGCGTCCGAGGCCTCCCGCCCGTGCGGCGGGGGGCCTCGCGCGCGCCCGGGCTCGGCCGTGCCCGCGGCGGCGCCCGGCGGGGCTTCCGCTGTCCACAGGGGCGATCCGGGGCGCTCGCGCGGGCGGCATCCTGGGCGCGTGACCTCGACGAACGCCGCGTGCCCCGACGTCCGCGTCACCGTGCACCCTGGCGAGGATGTGCTGCTGCCCGCGGGACGCACGCTCGCGGCGCTGCGCGAGCCGCTCGCCGACCTGCTGCGACGTCCCGAGCTGCGGCACGCCACCGTCTGGGCCGACGGCGTGCGGCTCGGCCCTGGCGACGTGGCGGGCGAGCGGCCGCTGCTCGCCGGGGCGACGCTCCGCGTCGAAGCCGGCGCCAGCAGGCCGCGGGGCGCCGCTGACCAGGACGCGCTGCGCTCGCCGTGGATGGTGTCCCGTCTGACGGGGCCTGACGCGGGTGAGCTCCACGCGCTCGCGCCCGGCCGAGCGGTCGACCTCGCCCCCGGCGTGCGCGTGTGGGTCTCGGCGCGCGGGCGGGTGCGGGCGCGCTGCCCGCGGCGCCGCGGCGTCGCCATCGTCCGAACCGCGGGCCGCGAGCGCCGACGACGCCTCGGCCGTACCGCCCGCACCTGGCGGCCAGGGGACGTGCTGGACGCGGACGCCCGCTATGAGCTGCGCCGCTCGGGCGACGCCGCCACCCTGCTCGGCCGCCCACCCACAGGCGCGGCGGCGCCGGACGCCGCGTCGCCGGGTATCGGCCTCACGCTCGCCATGGCCCTGCTGCCGGTGCTCGGCTCGGTCGGGCTCGCGATCGCGCTGCGCCATCCGGCCTTCATGCTGTTCTCGCTCGTCGGCCTGCTCGCCGCGCTCCCGCAGATCACCACGGCTTTGCGCCGGCGCCGAGCGGCCCGGACGGGCGGCACCCCCGGCCCCCCACCGTCCGACCCGCTGTTCGGCGCCGGGGCAAGCGCGCCGCCGGGGCCTGCGGTCGATCCCGCGCGTGTCGCCCAGGCCGCGCTGGCCGGGCTCGCCGCGACCGCCAGCGCGTGGCAGGCGGCGCTGCGCGCGCCACACGGACCGCTCGCCGACCCCGTGCCCGACGGCGCCCTGGCGATCCGCGGGACGCTGCCCCACGCGCGCGCCGCCGCACGCGCGGTCGCCGCCGAGCTCGCGGCGCGCGGGTCGCCCGTGGCCGTGACCGGAGCGGGACGGCCCGAGTGGGCGTGGTGCCGCTGGCTCGGCGTAAGTGAGCCCTCGCGCGCGACGCCGCGCGCCCTGATCGTCGACTGCCCGACCCAGGCCGACCTCGACGCGGCTCATGCCGCCCACCGCGCGGGCGACGCCGTCGTGCTGTGCCTGCCGCCAGGCGCCGACACGCCGTCGTGGTGCCGGGCGACGATCGACGTGGAACCCGGCTCGGACGACGTGGCGCGCGTGCGACGCTCGGCACCCGACGGCGGCGCCGCGGTCGAGCCCCTGGTGGGGGTCAGCGCCGCGTGGGCCGAGCGGTTCGCCCGCCGGCTGGCGGCCATCCGCAGTCTCGGCCGCGACCTGGCGGCGCTGTGGGCCGTGGGCCCACGGGGTGCGTCGGGCGCCGAGGAGTCTCCCCTGCCCGCGGGCGCCGACCCGGCCGACCCGCGACTGCCCGCCGTCGTGCCGCTCGCCGACCTGCTCCCGGACGCGCCCGCTGACCCGCTCCCGGACGGGCCGGCGGGAGCGCTCGCGGACGGACTGGCGGGCGCGCGGGCGCCGGGTAGGCCCGGCCCCGTCGGCACTTGGGCGGCGCCGCTCGGAGTCGACGCGGCCGGGCGCGTGGTCACCTTCGACCTGGTCGCCGACGGCCCCCACCTGCTGGTCGCGGGAACCACGGGCGCCGGCAAGTCCGAACTGCTGCAGGCGTTCGTGCTCGCCCTCGCACTGCGGCGCACGCCACGCGACCTCGCCCTCGCGCTCATCGACTTCAAGGGCGGCGCGTCGTTCGGGGCCTGCGCCCACCTGCCGCACGTCGTCGGCCAGGTCACCGACCTTGACGCAGCGCTCGCGGCGCGCGCGCTGGAGGGGCTGCGCGCCGAGCTGCGGCGGCGCAAGGAGGTCCTCGCCGAGCATGCGGTCGCCGACGCCGACGCGCTGGCGCCGGGCGTCCTGCCTCGCCTCGTCGTGGTGGTCGACGAGTTCCGCGCGCTGGCCGACGACCTGCCCGACCTGCTGCCGGGTCTGCTGCGCGTCGCCGCCCAAGGCCGCTCCCTCGGTGTGCACCTGGTGCTGGCGACGCAACGCCCCGCGGGCGCCGTATCGGCCGACGTGCGCGCGAACGTCTCGGCGCGCCTGGCCCTGCGCGTGGTCGATGTGGCCGACTCGCACGACGTGCTCGACTCCCCCGCGGCGGCGCTCATCCCCTCCGGGACGCCCGGGCGCGCCGTGCTGCGGGTCGGCGCGTCGGCGCCGATCGCGTTGCAGTGCGCGTACGCGGGCGCCGTGCCCGGGCAGGCGCACTCCCCCGCGCGGCGCGCGCCCGCATGGTCCGACATGCCCGGAGGCGTGTGGGCGAACCCGGCGGCGCGTCCACTGAGCGACCATGGGACCGGGCCGGCTTCCAACGCGCTGGGCGACCCGACGACGCGCCCGCTGAGCGACCCGGCGCCCGACCCGGTGGCTGACCTCGTCGCGCGCGCCCGCGCGGCGGCCGGGGACGCCCCGCCCCGATGGCCCGCCCCGTGGCTGCCGCCACTGCCGCCCACGGTCGAGGAGGCCGAGATCGGCGCCGTCCCACCCGGCTCCCTCCCCCTCGCGCTCGGGGACTCGCCGTCGACCCAGTCGCGCACCGCGGTCGCGTGGGACCCGGCGTCCGGCCACCTCGCGGTCCTCGGGCGCGCCCGCACCGGTCGCACCACCGCGCTGCGCACACTCGCCCACGCCGCGCTGGCGCGGGGATGGCACGTGCACGCGCTCGCTCCGTCGTCGGCCGCCACGGTGCTGGAACCGCTCGCCGCCCACCCGGGGTTCGGCACGCTCGCCGGACCCGACGACCCGCGCCGAGCCCTGCGGCTGCTGCGGATCGTGAGCGGACGGCGCGACCGAGAGCAAGCGCCGACGCTCGTGCTGGTCGACGGCGTCGAGGAGCTGCGCGGTGCGCTCGCCACCCCCACGCACGACCCCCTGGCCACCGCGCTCGCGGCGGGCGGGGCGGTGTTCGCGGTCACGGCGGACACGGCGAGCCTCGGCGGGCTGGCCACGCGGTTCGGGCCGCGCCTCGTGCTGCTCTCGGCCGACGCCGCGGGCGACGCGATCCTCGGGTCCCCGACCGCGCTGGCCGGCAGGGGCCGAACGCCGGGCCGCGGCGTCTGGCTGGGCGCCGACCCCGTCGAGTGCCAGGTCGCCAGGCCCGGGGACATGACCGACGCCATCACGGCCGCGGGCGTCGCCGCGCGCCGGACCGGACCGGTCGCGACGCCGGCGCGCGTGCTGCCGCTGCCCCACGCCGTGAGCCTCGCGGACCTGGACCGCGACGCACATCCCGGCGACGAGTCCGGCGCCCCGCTGGTCGGCGTCGGCGGCGACGGCGCCACTCCCGTCCGCCTCGACGTCACCGCGGGCGCACTGGTCACCGGGCCGCGCGGCGCGGGCCGCACGTCCGTGCTGCGGGCGCTGGCCCGCGGCCTGGCGCGCGGATCCCGCCGGGTCGTGGTCGTCGGGCGCGACCGCGCGTTGTGCGCCGACGCCGCGCGTCTCGGCGCCGCACTGGTGGCGCCGACGCCCGGCGCGCTGCGCACCGCGCTCGACGCCCTCGCAGTGGGCGACCCCGCGGTGGGCGACCCCGCGACGCCATTGCTGCTGCTCGACGACGCCGACACGGTCGCGCAGACGTGCCCGCTCGAGGTCGACCGGCTCGCCGAGCTCGCCGCCGACGGCGCCCTCGCCGTCGTCGCGTCCGCCACCACCCTGTCCGCCTCGATGGCCCATCGCGGGCTGCTCGCGCACCTGCGCGCGACACGCACCGGGCTCGTGCTGGCGCCGGCCGAGCGCGGGAGCGAGGAGGTTTTCGCCACCGCGCTCGACGACGCGGCTGAGCCGGGGGCGCCGCACCCGGGACGCGGCGCGCTCGTCGTCGACGGCGTCGTCGTTCCGGTCCAGGTCGCCTCACCGGACCTCGACGCGGCGGGGCCCACGGACCACGCCGCGACGGGGCCGCGCGCCGCCGACGCGGCCTCAGCGGCTCGTCGTCGCCTCGACCACACGCGGCAGGAGCAGCAGCACCCCGACGCCCACGGCGAGCGCGATCAGCACCACGCCGAGCGCCACGGCTCCCGCCGACCCGGCGCCCATCGCGCTCACACCGACGACCACCTGGAAGATCTGCCAGGTCATGGCCACGGCCCGGCCTGACCGGCGTCCGGCGCGCAGCGCGCGGGCGGCGGACCACAGCGCCCAGCCGACGCCGAGCGCGCAGGCCGCGAGGAACGCCCCCATGCCGATCTCGCGTCCGTCATGCGGACCGCCGCGGGCGATCAGATCGACGACGACGGCGAGTGCGGCGATGGCGAGTAGCGCGGCCTCGACGCGGAGAGCGCCGACGAGCGCGCGCACACTCGGCCTTGGCGCGGGATGATCGATCGAGGACCTGTGTTGACCAGGGTCTCGCAGGGGCTCCGGACTCACGGACATGACCCCCCAGAGTACCGGCGACCTGCGGTTTCACGACAATGTGAGCAAAACCTCACGGTTCATGCACCAGAAACCCGCCTGACACCTCTTGTGCGGTTCTTCACGAGGTGTGAACCTAGATGGAGTTCCCACCGCACCACTGGTGGAGTCCCCACCCCAGACACAGTCTTCCCGGCATCCGTGCGCCCGCACTCGGCTCTCAGCCTCGTGCATCATCGGCGCGCCGGGGCACATTTGACGCAAGGAGATGACATGGACTGGCGCCACAAGGCAGCCTGCCTCGACGAGGACCCGGAGCTCTTCTTCCCGATCGGCAACACGGGACCCGCGCTCCTCCAGATCGAAGAGGCCAAGCAGGTCTGCCGTCGGTGCGAGGTCGTCGACACCTGCCTGAAGTGGGCCATCGAGTCCGGCCAGGACGCCGGCGTCTGGGGCGGCATGTCCGAGGACGAGCGCCGCGCGCTCAAGCGCCGCACCGCCCGCGCCCGCCGCGCCGGCTGACGCCACCCGCTCGCGCCTGCGGCCCGGTCCCCGCCTGGGGGCCGGGCCGCAGTCACGTCTGCGGGCCCTTCACGATCGACTCGCATCGACTCGCATCGGCGACCCGTCGCGCGACGACGACACCGCGCGCATGCCCCACGGGCGACCTCACGGTCGCGGGGTGTCGCGCAGCCGCGCCTGGATCTCCACCTCGGTGCCGCCGCCCTCGCGCACGCGCCACTCGATCGACCCGCCGAGCTCGTTGGTCACGAGCGTGCGCACGATCTGGTTGCCCAGCCCCGACCGGGACTGTTTGCCCAGGTCGGAGATGTCGCCGTCGCCCAAGCCCACGCCGTCGTCGGTGACCCGCACCCGCAGCTGCGAGCCGTCGCGCTCGACGTCGATCTGCACCGTTCCGGTCTCGCGCTCGTCGGGGAACCCGTGCTCGACGGCGTTGGTGACCAGCTCGGTCAGCACGAGTGCGAGCGGCGTCGCGTCCTCGGCCGGGACGAGCCCGAACGACCCGTTCTGGACGGTGCGCACCGAGGTGCGCGTCGAGGCGACCTCGGCCGTCATGCGCAGCGCGCGCTGCAGCATGCCGTCGAGCTCGACCTGCTCGTCGAGGGTCTGCGACAGGAACTCGTGGACCAGCGAGATGGTCGCCACGCGCCGGGTGGCCTCGGCCAGCGCCTCGCGCGCCTCGGGGATCTCGACCCGACGGGCCTGCAGGCGCAGCAGCGCCGCGACCGTGGCGAGGTTGTTCTTGACGCGGTGGTGGATCTCGCGGATCGTCGCGTCCTTGGTCATCAGCTCGCGCTCGCGGCGGCGCAGCTCGGACACGTCGCGGCACAGCAGCACGGCGCCGATGCGCTGCCCGTGGTCGGTTAGCGGCAGCGCGCGCAGCGACAGCGCGACGCCGCGCGTCTCGATGTCGGTGCGCCAGGGCGCGCGGCCCATGACCACGAGCGGCAGCGCCTCGTCGACGGTCGACTGGTACTCGATCGTGCCGCTGGTGACCTCGACGAGCGACTGCCCGACGAGCGGCCCGATGATGCCCAGGCGGTGGAAGCACGACAGCGCGTTGGGCGAGGCGTAGAGCACCTCGCCCTCCGAGTTGAGGCGGATGAGCCCGTCGCCCACGCGCGGGGCGCCGCGCCGCGGCCCGGTCGCCGCGTTGGGCACGGGGTACTCGCCGCGCGCGATCATCGCCATGAGGTCGTCGGCCGACTCGACGTAGTTGAGCTCCAGGCGCGAGGGCGTGCGACCTGAGCCCAGGTTGGTCTGGCGCGCGACGACGGCGATGGCCCGCCCCGCGTGCACCACCGGCACGGCCTCCTCGCGCACCGCGTACGCGCCGAACCAGCGCGGCTCGCGCGGGCGCTGCGGGCGCACCTCGCGCAGCGCCGCCTCAAGCTGCGGGCGCAGCCCGCCCGACGCGATGGATCCCACGATGTCGTCGTAGTGGATCGTGGCGCCGGTCGACGGGCGGCACTGCGCGACGGCGACGAACCCGCCGTCGCGCGAGGGCAGCCACAGCACGAGGTCGGCGAACGCCAGGTCGGAGACGATCTGCCAGTCACCCACGAGCAGGTGCAACCACTCGACATCGCCCGGGGCGAGGTCGGCATGCTGGGCGACGAGATCACTCATGGCGGACACGCGACCAGCCTACGTGCGCGGATGCGCACGTCCCGCCTGAACGGCGGGCTCGCTGGCGCTAGAGTTCAGCCACCGGCAACCCGCCTGGGAGGGACCCGTGCACCTGAACGTCGAGCAGACCTATCCCGCGAGCGTCGAGGACGTCGCCGCGATGTTGGCCGACGCCTCGTTCGTCCGCTGGCGGGCCGAGCGCACGACGGGTGCGGGCACCGTCGAGCAGGCGGACGTCGACTCTGACCCCGACGGCGGGTTCACGGTGCTGGTGCGCCGCACCCTGCCGACCGACCAGATCCCCGCGCAGGCGCGCCCGTTCGTCGGCGCGCGGCTCGAGGTGCGCCAGGCCGAGGTGTGGGAGGCCGCTCGGGGCGGGCGCCGCGTGGGCACCGTGGCGCTCGAGATCACGGGGGCGCCGGTGCGCCTGACCGGCACGGTGACGTTGGAGCCGCTTGCGGACGGGGGCGCTCGCCAGGTCTACACGGGTGACGTGCGCGCGACGGTCCCGCTGTTCGCCTCGGTCGTCGAGCAGGCCACCGCGGGCACGGTGCGATCGACGCTCACGGCCGAGGAGGCCGCCGGGCGCGACTGGCTCGCCGGGGTGCGCTGACACCCAGGGCGCTGACGCCCAGGACGAGGGCGCACGCCGAGGTGTGACCAAGCGACCCATAACGATCTGATCACGCGCACGATGGCCTCTCGCGCCTGACCTGCGAAAACGCTTTCGAGTGGTCGCCTCGGACCGGGCCCGCAGCCGCTTGGCCTTGACGGGCGCCCCCTGGCCGATCCACAGTTCAGACAGTGCGTGGGAGCGCTACCACATCAGTGTGGGAGCGCTACCACTCGCGGGCGACAGACGAGGAAGTCCAGGGGCACGGCCCACGACCACTGCACCGCCGCGGGGTCCGGGCCCACACTCGCCGTCGCACGGCTGGAAGGGCCGCCGACCGGCCGCCCTCAGACAAGGAGGTCACTGTGAAGAACGCGACCAGGAAGGGCTTCGGCGCCGTCGCAGGCGCCGCTGTCCTGGCGCTCGCCGCCTCGGCATGCTCGAACGGCGGCTCGGACGACGCCTCGGGCGACACGACCGACGCCGGCGGCCAGGTCACCATCAAGGTGAGCACGTTCAACAACTTCGGCCTGGGCGCCCCCAGCGACACCCGCCCCGGCGCGGACCTGTGGGCCAAGTACGAGGCCGAACACCCCAACGTGAAGATCGACGAGGTCGTGGCGGCGTCGTCGGACGACGCGCGCGCGGCCTTCAACACCGCCATCTCGACCGGCACGGGCGCCTACGACATCCAGGCCGTCGACGTCGACTGGATGCCCTCGATCATGGCCCAGCCCGACGCGTTCGTGGACCTGGGCGCCTACGCGGGCGACAACGACTGGCTCGACTGGAAGAAGGAGCAGGGCACCACCCCCGACGGCAAGGTCGTGGGCCTGGGCACCGACATCGGCCCCGAGGGCATCTGCTACCGCTCCGACCTGTTCGCGGCCGCCGGCCTGCCGACCGACCGCGCCGAGGTCGCCACCCTGCTCGGCGGCGCCGACGCCACCTGGGACAAGTACTTCGAGGTCGGCCAGCAGTACACCGACGCGACCGGCAAGGCGTGGTTCGACTCCTCGGCCGCCGTCTTCCAGGGCATGGTCAACCAGATCGAGTACTCGCACGTCGACAAGGACGGCAACGTCATCGCCGGCACCAACCCCGACGTCAAGGCCGCCTTCGACAAGGTGACCGCGGCGGCCCTCGCCGGCCAGTCCGCCGGCCTGCAGCAGTGGAGCGACGACTTCAACGCGGCGTTCAAGTCCGACAAGTTCGCCACGACACTGTGCCCCGCCTGGTTCATCAACAACATCAAGGGCAACGCCGGCGCCGACTTCACCGGCTGGGACATCGCCGACGTCTTCCCCGGCGGCGGCGGCAACTGGGGCGGCTCGTTCCTCGTCGTCCCCGAGCAGTCCAAGGTCAAGGAGGAGGCCGCCAAGCTCGCCGCGTGGATCACCGCGCCCGAGCAGCAGGCCGCCGTCTTCGCCGCGGCGTCCAACTTCCCGAGCTCGCCGACCGCGCAGGCCGACCCGTCCGTCGCCGACAAGACCGAGCCGTTCCTCAACGACGCCCCGGTCGGGCAGATCTTCGCCAACCGCGCCAAGGCCGTGACCGTCGTCCCGTTCAAGGGCGCGCAGTACTTCGACATCCAGACCAAGATGGCCGACGCGCTCAACCGCGTCGACGTCACCAAGGAGCAGTCACCGCAGCAGTCGTTCGACCAGTGGCTGCAGGACGTCAAGGCGCTGTCCTGACGGAGCCTCGCCGGGCCTGACCGCCCGGCCACGCCCGTCCGGGGGCGCGCACCGCGCCCCCGGACGGGCCATCCCACCGTCGAGACCGTGCCAGCGCCCAAGGACGTGCCGTGACCGCCAACCCCGTCGCCCCCGACAAACCCCAGACCCCTCCCCCAGCCCACGACGACGCCCACGAGCGCCGTCTGCGCGCACGCGGCCGGCGCGGACGCCTCGACGTCCGGCTCTCGCCCTACCTCTACATCTCGCCGTTCTTCCTGCTGTTCGCGCTGACCGGCCTGTTCCCCCTCATCTACACGGCCTGGGTCGCGACCCGGCAGTGGAACACCATCACGGGCGACGGCGGCGTCGCCGTCTGCGGCGCGGTCTGCGGATCGACCGACCCGTCGATCTTCGCGAACTTCCAGTGGGTGCTGAACCAGCCCGCGTTCTGGGACGCGCTGCGCAACACGTTCTCGATCTTCCTGATCTCGACCATCCCGCAGCTCATCGCGGCGCTCATCCTGGCCGCCATCCTCGACGCCAACCTCAAGGCCAAGACGTTCTGGCGCATGGGCGTGCTGCTGCCCTACGTCATCGCCCCGTCCGCGGCGGCGATCATCTTCTCGCAGATCTTCAGCGACCAGTCGGGCCTCATCAACACGTTCCTGGGGTGGATCGGCGTCAGCCCCGTGCCCTGGCACGCCAACACGCTCGCGAGCCACATCGCCATCGCGAGCATCGTCAACTTCCGCTGGACGGGCTACAACACGCTCATCCTGCTGGCGGCCATGCAGGCCATTCCGCGCGATGTGTTCGAGGCGTCCGTGGTCGACGGCGCCGGGCGCGTGCGCCAACTCGTGTCGGTGACGATCCCGATGCTGCGGCCCACGCTGATCTTCGTCATCATCACCTCGACCATCGGCGGCCTGCAGATCTTCGACGAGCCGCAGATGTTCACCCAGGGCACCTCGGGATACGGCGGGCCCAACCGCCAGTTCCTGACCGTGTCGCTGTACTTGTGGGACCTGGGCTTCAACCACGTCTCGATCGGGCAGCCCAACCTCGGCCGGTCGGCCGCCGTCGCCTGGCTGCTGTTCCTCATCGTGGTGGCGTTCGCGATCGTCAACTTCCTGCTCACCCGGCGTATCGCGTCGGCCGGCGGCGCCCCCGCCCGCAAGCACCACGCCAAGGAGGTGGCTCGATGAGCCGCGAGGTCTCCGTCGCCGCGATCCGCCAGGTCGGCGGCAAGGGCGTCGCAAACGCCGCGGCGCGCAAGCGTCGCATCGTCGTCACGAGCGAGGGCCGCCGCCCCGGCTGGGTGTCCTACGCGATCTTGACGGCCGTCCTGCTCGTCTCGGTGTTCCCGCTGTACTACGCCATCTCGATCGCGTCGCAGCCCACCACCGACACCCAGTACGGGCTGCCCGCCCTCAAGCTCGGCTCGGGCCTGTTCCGGAACCTGAGCACGGCGTTCGGCGAGATCGACTTCCTCACCGCGCTCAGCGGCACGCTGCTGGTCTCGACCGTGTGCGCGCTGTCGACCGTGCTGTTCTCGACCCTCGCCGGGTACGCGTTCGCCAAGCTGCGCTTCCGCGGCCGCGGCCCGCTGCTGTTCTTCGTCATCGGCACGATGGCGATCCCGACGCAGCTCGCCGTCGTGCCGCTGTACATCATGATGGCCCGCCTGCACCTGTTCGGGACGCTCGCGGCCGTCATGATCCCCGGCCTGGTCACCGCGTTCGGCGTGTTCTGGATGACGCAGTACCTCGACGGCGCCCTGCCGTTCGAGCTCATCGAGGCGGCCCGCGTCGACGGCGCGTCGATGATCCGCACGTTCTGGTCGGTGGCGCTGCCCGCCGCCCGCCCGGCCGCCGCCATGCTCGCACTGTTCACCTTCGTGGCGCAGTGGACCAACTACTACTGGCCCATGTTGATCCTCGGCCCCAACAAGAACTCGATGCTGACGGTCGCCGCCGCCGCGCTCAAGGGCGCGCGGTTCACCGACTACACACTGGTGATGTCCGGCGTCGTGCTCACGGCGTTCCCGCTGATCATCGTGTTCTTCTTCGCGGGCCGTCAGCTCGTGTCCGGGATTATGGCGGGCGCCGTCAAGGGCTGAGTCACCCCACCGACCACGCGGCCGACGACGCGACGGCGCCGTGGTCCGCCGTCACCGGGGCGCGGCCTGAGAGACTGGCCGCGCCCCGCCCTTGCCGCGCGGCCAGCCCGCGCGCCGACCTGAGGAGCATCGATGCCGTTCGCCGTGCCGGCCGCCGGCCCCCGCCGCCCCGCCCCGGGGACCACCCTCCCGTTCGCTCCGAGCGCGCCGCTCGCCCCGACGTCGAACGCGACGGGCGCGGTCGCCTTCCCCCCGGGGTTCGTGTGGGGCGCGGCCACAGCCGCCTTCCAGATCGAGGGCGCCACCGCCGAGGACGGACGCACCGACTCGATCTGGGACGTGTTCGCGCGCGTGCCGGGCGCCGTCGCGGGCGGCGACGACGGCGCGGTCGCGTGCGACCACTACCACCGCTACCGCGACGACGTCGCCCTCATGCGCTCGCTCCATCTGGGCGCCTACCGGTTCTCGACGTCGTGGGCGCGGGTGCGGCCCGACGGCGGCGCCCCCAACCCGCGCGGCCTGGCGTTCTACGACCGGCTCGTCGACGAGCTGCTCGCCGCGGACATCCTGCCGTGGGTCACGCTCTACCACTGGGACCTGCCGCAGGCGCTCGAGGACGCCGGCGGGTGGCCCGCGCGCGAGACCGCCTACCGGTTCGCGGACTACGCGATGACGGCGCACGAGGCGCTGGGTGACCGTGTGCGCGTGTGGACCACGCTCAACGAGCCCTGGTGCTCGTCGTTCCTGTCCTACATCGGCGGGGAGCACGCGCCCGGCCGCACCTCGCGCCGCGACGGCGTCGCCGCCGCGCACCACCTGCTGCTGGGCCACGGCCTGGCCGCCGCCGCGATCCGCGAGGTCGACCCCACCGCCGTCGTCGGCCTGACCGTCAACCTCACGGTCGCCGACCCCGTCGACCCGGCCAACCCCGCCGACGTGGCCGCGGCCGCCAAGCACGACGGGCTGTTCAACCGCACGTTCCTCGACCCGGTGCTGCGCGGCGACTACCCCGCCGACGTGCGCGAGTGGCTCGCGCCCTACGGCCTCGACGACGTCGTGCGCGACGGCGACCTGCCGCTCATCTCGACGCCCATCGACGCCCTGGGCGTCAACTACTACAACGGCTCATCCGTCGCCGCGACGCCCCCCGCCGTCGTCGACGCGGGCGTGACCGACCGGCCCGACGGCGTGCGCGACGACGCCGACGCGCCCCGCCGCCACACGCAGGCGCCGACGCCGTCCCCCGAGGGCGTCCACCACCACGGTCGCGGTCTGCCGCGCACGGCGATGGGCTGGGAGGTGCAGCCCGAGGGGCTGACCCGCCTGCTCACGCGCCTGCACCGCGACTACACCGGGCCGGCGGGCGTGGCGCTGTACGTCACCGAGAACGGCGCCGCCTACGACGACGTCGCCGACGACGACGGGTTCGTCGACGACAGCGGCGACCGCCTGGCCTACCTCGACGCGCACCTGCGGGCCGTCAAGGACGCCATCGACGCGGGCGCCGACGTGCGCGGGTACTTCGCCTGGTCGCTGCTCGACAACTTCGAGTGGGCGCACGGGTACTCCAAGCGGTTCGGGATCGTGCGCACCGACTACGCGACACAACGGCGGACCGTCAAGGCGTCGGGGCGCTGGTACGGGCAGGTGGCGCGCACCGGCGTCGTGCCGGATGCGAGCGCCGTCGCAGGCGCCGACCAGAGCGCTGACGGGGTCACTGGCGGGGCCGCTGACGGGCGCGCCGCCGGGGGCGATGACGGGGCCGGGGGCGCGAGGGCTGCGGCGCGCGGCGCCGTCGGGCCGCGAGGGGCTGACTCGTGAGCGGCGCGCAGCCGACACTCGACGACGTCGCGCGCGAGGCGAGCGTCTCGCGCTCGACGGCCTCGCGCGCCATCAACGGCGGCGAGCGCGTCTCGCCCGAGGCTCAGGCCGCCGTCGACGACGCGGTCGCACGCCTGGGCTACTCGCCGAACCGCGCGGCGCGCTCGCTCGTGACGCGACGCACCGACTCGATCGCACTGGTGGTGCCCGAGCCCGACACGCTCGTGCTCACCGACCCGTTCCTCACCGGCGTGATCCGGGGCGTGTCGGACGGCCTGGTGGGCGCCGACCTGCAGCTCGTGCTGCTGCTCAACCGCGTCGACGAGGGCCCCGGCCGCCTCGCGCGCTACCTCGCCTCGGGTCACGTCGACGGGGCGATCGTCGCCTCGCACCACCGCCGCGACCAGCTCGAGTCGGCGCTCGCGCGAGCACAACTGCCCGCGGTGTTCGTGGGCCGCCCGTTCGGCGACGCGACACACCACTACGTCGACGTCGACAACGTCGCGGGCGCGCGCCTGGCGACCCAGCGGCTCATCGACAGCGGGCGACGGCGCATCGGCACGATCACCGGGCCGCTCGACATGCCGGCCGGCATCGACCGGCTCCAGGGGTGGCGCGACACACTCCGCGAGCACGGCCTGCGTGACGACGCCGTCGTCGAGTGCGACTTCACGGCCTCAGGGGGCGCGGCGGCCGCCTCCCGCCTGCTCGACGCGCACCCCGACCTCGACGGCATCTTCGCCGCGTCCGACCTCATGGCCGAGGGGGTGCTGCGCACGCTGCACTCGCGCGGGGCGCGGGTGCCCGACGACGTCGCGCTGGTCGGCTTCGACGACCTGGGGATCGCACAACACACCAGCCCACGGCTGACGACGGTGCACAACCCGGTGATCCGCACGACGATGGCCGCCACCGCCGCGTTGCTCGCCCTCCTCGCCGGAGCCCCCGTCCCCACAACCCCCCAAATCTTCACCCCCACCCTCATCGAGGGCGAAAGCGCCTAACCCCCACCCACCCCCCACCCACCCACCTGCCGAAATGGGACCCTGACGGTCCGGTTATGAGGCCCAGAACCGGACCGTCAGGGTCCCGTTTCTGCAGAAGTGCCCGGAAGTCCCGCGTTGTCCACAGGGGTGGGGGTGGGTGCGGCGGTGGGGGGTGGGGGTGGGGTGGGATGGGGCGGTGAGGCGGTCGAGTGGGGTGCCGGACGGGGTGGTCAGGCTCGCCTCGCAGCAGGAGGGGCTCGTGACGAGTCGGCAGCTCGCCGCGTGCGGCGTGCCACGGCAGCGCGTCGCCGACAAGGTGGCGCAGGGAACGCTCGTGCGGGTCTCGCGGGGCGTGTTCGACGTCGAACTCGTCCCCGTGGTGGACCGCACGCCGCACTGGGCGCGCGCACAGGGGTGGGAGCGGCCCGGCGCCGTCGTCGACCACCTTCATCGTCGCGCCGCGATCCTCGCCCTGTTCGAGCGGGGATCGGCCGCGATTGCGGTCGGACTCGCCGCGCTCGCCCTCCACGAGGTGCGCGGCCTGCCCGCGGACTTCGACCCCGCGGTCACCATCCCCCGGCGCGCACCGCGAACGTCACCCGGCCGTGGCTCGGTCCGGCGCGCACGCCGGTCGGACGACGTCGTCATCGTCCGCGGTCTGCGCGCCGCTCCCCTGCCCTGCGCCGTCGCGCAAGCGCTGCTCGAACTCGCCAGCCGTCCCGGGCGCCGGCGCTACGCCGTCGCTCTGCTCGACGACGTCGTCAGCCGCGGCCTCATCGACCTTGACGGACTGAGGGAGGTCAGGCGTCGGGTGTGGCACCGGCCGGGGGCCGCGCAAGCGCGCGAGTGGCTCGACCAGGTGAATCCCGGCTCTCAGTCGCCGGCCGAGACCTGGGCACGGCTCTCCTGTGAGGACGCTGGATGCCCGCCCGACCGGCTTCAACTGGAGGTCAGGAACCACGCCGGCATCCTTATCGCGCGCGTCGACATGGCCTGGCTCTTGCCCCGCGGCGGGTGGCTGTTCGCGGAGATCGACGGGCAGGACGTCCACAGCACCCCTCTCGCCGTCGTGCGCGACCGCACCCGGCAGAACCTTCTCGCCGACCTCGGGGCGGTGTTGCGCTTCACCGGACGCGACGCGTGGAGCGGGCGCGTCGCCGATGAGGTCGCCCGCCGCCTCACCACAGCAGGCTGGCGCCCCCGCCGCCCCACGCCACCCACCCTTCACCTCCCCCACTAACTCGCCCACCCACATGTCACACCCGGTGGCCGAAATGGGACCCTGACGGTCCGGTTAAGGGGCCCAGAACCGGACCGCCAGGGTCCCATTTCGGCAGGTGAGGGGGGGTGGGGGGTGGGGTGGCGCTAGAGGGTGGCGGTGATGGTGACGTGGGCGCCGGGGGCGGCGTAGGGGACGGTGCGGCCCTTGATCGGGGCGCCGTCGACAGTGAGGGTGGCGCGGGCGCCGGGGCGGCCGCTGTTGTGGACCGTGATCTCGTAGGTGGCGCCGCGGGCGACGCGCGTGACGGTGAACTCGGGGACGTCGGGGCCGATCTGCGGGTCGACGACCAGGCCGTCGAAGTCCGGGCGCACGCCCAGCAGGTACTGGCTGACCGCGACGAAGTTCCACGCGGCGGTGCCCGTAAGCCACGAGTTCTTGGCCTCGCCGTGCCGCACGGCCTGCTTGCCCGCGATCATCTGGGCGTACACGTACGGCTCAAGCCGATGTACGTCGCTGATCTCCTCGCGGTAGGCGGGCGTGATGCGCCTGTAGTGGTCGAACGCCCGCGCCCCGTCGCCCGCGACGGTCTCGGCGATGATGACCCACGGGTTGTTGTGGCAGAAGATGCCGCCGTTCTCCTTGTACCCCGGCGGGTAGGTGGACACCTCCCCCATATGCACCTGGTAGGTGGTGTAGGCGGGGTATTGCAACACCATGCCGTGCTCGGTGCCCAGCAACTCCTCGACGGCGGTCAGCGCCTTGCCCGCGGGGCTCGCGGCCCACTCGGGCGTGGTCGGGTCACTCGACTCGACCCCGACGCCCGCCATGATGGCGAAGCCCTGCGGCTCGATCCAGATCTTGCCCTCGGGGTCGGCGTCGGTGCCGATCGGGCGCCCGTAGTAGTCGTAGGCGCGCAGGAACCAGCGCCCGTCCCACCCGTCGGTCAGCAGCGCCTGGCGCATCGCGGCGACGGCGTCCGCCGCGCGCGCCGCCTGCGCGTCGTCGCCGCGACGGCGGGCGAGCTCGACGAACTGCTCCCCGTACAGCACGAACTGCGCGGCGATGAAGGTCGACTCCGCGACCCCGCCCGTCTTGTTGCCCGTGGTCTGGAACGACTCGCCCGGCGTCGTCGAGAAGCAGTTGAGGTTGAGGCAGTCGTTCCAGTCGGCGCGCCCGATGAGCGGCAGCCCGTGCGGGCCCAGGTGGCTCAGCACGAACTCGACCGAGCGCACCAGGTGCTCGAACAGTGGCGCCTCGGTGCCGGGCTCGTTGTCGAACGGCACGGGCTCGTCGAGGATCCCCCAGTCGCCGGTCTCCTTGACGTACGCGGCCACGCCGCCCACGAGCCACATCGGGTCGTCGTTGAACCCCGACCCGAGGTTGTGGTTCCCGCGCTTGGTCAGCGGCTGGTACTGGTGGTAGGCGGAGCCGTCGGGGAACTGCGTGGACGCGATGTCGACGATGCGCTCACGCGCCCGCTCGGGCACCAGGTGCACGAACCCGAGCAGGTCTTGCGACGAGTCGCGGAACCCCATCCCGCGCCCCATGCCCGTCTCGAAGTACGACGCCGAGCGCGACATGTTGAACGTGACCATGCACTGGTACTGGTTCCAGATGTTGACCATCCGGTCCAGCCGCTCGTCGCCCGAGCGCACCTCATAGGTCGACAGCAGCGCCGTCCAGTGCTCGCGCAGCGCGGCCAGCGCCGCGTCGACGGCGTCGCCGGTCGCGAAGCGCTCCAGCAGCGCGTGGGCACGCCGCTTGTCCACGACCTGGTGGGCGTCGTCGGCCCACTTCTCCGCCTCGGGGTTCTCCACGTAGCCCAGCATGACGACGACGTCGCGCGACTCGCCCGGCTCCAGCGTCAGGTCGACCTGGAACGCGCCCACCGGGTACCACCCGGACGCGACCGAGCCCGTGGCCCGGCCCGCGCGCGGCACGGCCGCCTCGCCCAGGTGGTTGTACGCGCCGACGAACGCGTCGCGGTCGGTGTCGAACCCGGCCGCGGGCACATTCACGGCGAAGACCGCGTAGTGGTCGCGGCGCTCGCGGTACTCGGTGCGGTGGTAGACCGCCGAGCCGCCCGACGGCGTCGACGGCTCGACCTCGACCTCGCCGATCGACAGGTTGCGCTGGTAGTTGGTCTGGTCGTCCTCGGCGTTCCACAAGCAGAACTCGACGTACGGGAACACCGAGACGGACTTGGCGGCGTCGGAGGTGTTGGTGAGCGTGACCTTCTGGACCTCGGCGTTCTCGCCCAGCGGCACGAGGAATGTGGTGGACACCCGCAGCCCGCCGCGCTCGCCCGTGATGGTCGAGTAGCCGAGTCCGTGCCGGGCCTCGAAGTGGTCGAGGTCGGCCTTGACGGGAAGCCACGACGGCGTCCACACGTCGCCGCCGTCATTGACGAACAGGTAGCGTCCGCCGACGTCGGTGGGGATGTTGTTGTAGCGGTACCGCGTCAGACGGCGCAGCTTCGCGTCGCGGTAGAAGGAGTACCCGCCGGCCTGGTGGCTGAGCAGCGAGAAGAACTGCTCCGACCCGAGGTAGTTGATCCACGGGTACGGCGTGTGCGGCGTGGTGATGACGTACTCGCGCGCCGAGTCGTCGAAGTGGCCGTAACGCATCGTTGCGCCTCCAGGGCGGTCGAGAGTCGGACGAGCATGGGACATGGGAGCGCTCCCACACGCGAAGCATACGCGGCCGTCCGGGCGCGGGACCGCTGAGCGGGAGCGGTTCCCACTCAGCGGTCCCCAGCGAGCGTCAGCGGCGGGGCTCCTCGATGCCCACGGACTCCTGCAGGGCCTCGCGGTAGTCGGCGGCGATGAAGTCCGGGTTCTTGTGCAGCTGGGAGTTGCGGTAGGAGTAGCCGAAGTAGATCGCGAATCCGACCGCGAGCCACACGAGGAACCGCACCCAGGTCTCGACGTCGAGCTGCAGCATGAGCCAGATGCACAGCACGCCCGAGATGATCGGCAGGGCGGGCGACCACGGCACACGGAAGTGGTCGGAGGCGTCGTCCTTGCCCTCCAGCGCCAGGGCCGCCTTGCGGCGCTTGCGCAGCAGCGGCACGCCGAAGCTCACGAGCACGAAGGCCGACAGGGTGCCGATGTTGACCATGTTGCCCAGCACGTCGACCCGGGTGAACGCGGTGACCAGGGCGATGAGGACCGCGCCGCCGATCTGCAGGCGCACGGGCGTGCCGAACCGCGCCGAGGTCTTGGACAGGCCGCGCGGCAGCAGGCCGTCGCGCGACATGGCGAACACGACGCGCGTCAGGCCGAGCATGAGCACCATGACCACCGTGGTCAGGCCCACGAGGATGCCGACGGCGATGACCTTCGTCGCCCACTCGGGCGCGTTGGGCTGGAGCTGGAACGCGGTGATGATCGTGGCGGACGCCCCGCCGTCGGGCGTGGCGTCGCGCAGCTGCTCCGGGGTGGCCATGCCCGACAGCGCGAGCGAGACCAGGACATACAGCAGGGTGCACACCACGAGGCCGCCGATGATGCCTCGGGGCACGTTGCGCCGCGGGTCGCGGGTCTCCTCCGCGGCGGTGGCGACGACGTCGAAGCCGATGAACGCGAAGAACACGGTGCCGGCGCCGGCGAGGATGCCGAACACGCCGCCGACCGACAGCTCGGAGCCCGAGGCGAACGAGAACAGGGTCTGCGTCCACACCGAGCCGTGCGTCAGGGAGTCGCCGAACGACTCGCTCGACGGGATGAACGGGCTGAGGTTCGAGGCCGAGAAGTACGAGAAGCCCACGACGATGATGAGCAGCACGATGGCGACCTTGATCGCCGTCAGCACGCCGGTGAAGCGCGTCGAGAGCCGAGTGCCGACCGTCAGCAACGTGGCCAGCACGGCGATCAGGATGACGGTGCCCAGGTCGAACGTCACGCCCCCGCCCAGGTGGACCGTGTTGTGGACGCCCGAGGCGACGCCGTCGGTGTCGACGCCGCCCAGGCCGAACAGGTTCAGGACGTTGTCGAGGTACAGCCCCCACGCCTTGGACACGACGCCCGCGGCGAAGAACAGCTCGAGGATGAGGTCCCAGCCGATGATCCACGCGACGACCTCGCCCATGGAGGCGTAGGAGTAGGTGTACGCGGACCCGGCGACGGGCATGTGCGAGGCGAACTCGGCGTAGCACAGCGCCGCGAGCGCGCACACGGTCCCCGCGATGAGGAACGAGATGACGACGGCGGGGCCGGTCTGCGTCGCCGAGACCATCGCGGCCTTGGAGAAGATGCCGGCGCCGATCACGACGGAGATGCCGAGGACGACGAGGTCCCATGCCCCGAGCGTCCGGCGCAGATGGCGTTCAGGCTCGTCGGATGCGGCGATCGTCGCTTCGATCGACCGCCTGCGCATGAGCTCCATGCGAGGTACCTCTTTCGGTGTTCAGTGGCGCGCGCTCCGGGCCCGCAGGCGCGCCGATCGCCGCAAGCGCCGGCGCCGCCTGACGATACCGCACCATCTCGAATGGTGAACGGGGTGTTCAGAACTGGCGTCGGGCGCCCGCCGGGGGCTCACACGAGCGCCCTGGCCTCCGCGACCGGCGGCACCGGCCACAACTCGTCATAGGGGCGGCCGGTGAGCTGCTCGGCCACGGCGCGCGCCCGGGGCGTCGCGTCGGCCTTCGCGCCCCCGGCGGCGAGGCGGTCGATCTCGGCGCGCAGCACGGCGTGCGTGGTCGCGTCGAGCCGGAACAGGCGTGAGGTCACGAAGGCGACGAGAATGAGCGCCGCCGGGGCCAGCACGGTGACCAGTGCGACGGTGTGCAGCGCCTGCGGGGTCTGCGCCACGGGGGCGCCGTCGGCGCCCGGCGAGACGAACCCGCCGACCTCCAGCAGCCAGCCCACCAGCAGCGTGGCCAGCGCGCCGGTCGACTTGCGGCCGAATGTCATGACCGCGGCGTAGATCCCGGCGCGGTCCTTGCCCGTCATGATGCGGTCGACGTCGGGGATGAACGGGAACACGTTCCACGGCGTGAACTCCAGCAGCGCCCGCCCGGCCTGGTAGACGACGTTGACGACGACGAGCAGCGCGACGACGGCGCCCGGCCGCAGCGCGTAGATCGCCCCGGTCGCCACGAGCGCCAGGAGGATGAGCGTGTACGACGTCGCCCACAGGAACCGCGGCCCCCTCTTGACCATGAGGAACCCGGCGGCGACGGTCACGGGCAGGCCCACGATCGACAGGGTCTGCAGGACGAAGCCGATCTGCTCGCCGTCGGCGATGGTCACCGCGTACACGGTGAAGAAGGTCAGCGCCGAGGCGTAGACGTCCTTGCCCGTGAACGAGAACAGGTAGATCGTCAGGTGCTTGCGGAAGCTGGCGTTGCGGAACGTGGAGGCGAAGTCCTTGGCCGTGGAGACCACAGCCTCGCGCGCCGTCAGGCGTGGGCGGGCGTCGAGCTCGGCGATCAGCTCGGGCGTCAGCTCGCGCTCCCACGTCGTCAGGTAGGTCGTGGCCACGGCCGCGCCGAACAGCACGGCGAAGATCGCGCCCGTGATGGTGAACGCGTGCGGGTTGCCGGTCTCCTTGACCATCGCGGGCACGAAGAACACGACGAACGTGCCGAGCGCCGACAGGAACATGCGCGTCGAGCTCAGCTTGGTGCGCTGGGCGTAGTCGTCGGTCATCTCCGTGGGCAGCGTCTCCCACGGGATGAGGATGAACGCCATGACCACCTCGACGGCCAGGTACACCACGAGGTAGTACCAGAATCCTCCGCCCGAGACCCACAGCAGCGGGAAGACCACGAGCAGCGCCGGGACGCCGACCAGCAGGAAGAAGTGGCGGCGGCCGAACCGCCGGCCGAGGCGCGTGCGGTAGAAGTTGTCGGTCGCCGGGCCGATGAGCAGCGACGCCAGCGCGTCGACGATGCGGGCGACGAACAAGATGGTGGCGCTCTGCCCGACGCTCACACCGCCGTAGGTGGTGAAGAAGTACAGCATCAGGCCGCCGACGATGGTGTTCCAACCGCCGCCCATGAAGTCCAGCACGCCGAACCCCACGCTGCGGGCCAACGTGATGGGCCGTGCCGTGTACACCCGCGCTCTCGTCGTGTCGCTCGTCGCCACGTCAGCCTCGCCTCATCGCTCGGATCCCGGTCCGGGCCTCCTTGGCCGAACCGCGCTAGTGACCCACGTCACCCGCGCCACGCGACGGTAGCAGAGAATCCTGCAAACGTTGTCATCTCGCTCAGTGGCGCACATGTCCGTAGCGGTGGCGCGTGCGGCTGACCGCCTGCTCGCGCAGGAACACCAGCAGCTCGCGCTCACCCGAGGCGACCACGGGCGCGTCCAGCACCGTCGTCGAGCCGGGGTGCGCGGCGGCCGCCGCACGCAGCCCGGGCGCACCGCCGATGACCCGGATTCGGCCGCTGACCTGCCCGGACGCGACCGCGGCGGCGAAGTCGGCGTCACCCATCGGCGCCTCGTGCGGCACACCCCACCCCTGATCGGCGGCGGGCACGACGACGGCGCGCACCCCCGCGCGCCCGGCGGCCGCGACCACCCGGGCGACCTCGACGGGCAGCGCCCCCTCGCCGACGCGCACCGTGACCTCGTCGACCGGTCGCAGCCGGAAGGTGTTCTCCTCGGCGCGCAGCCGGGACGGGTCCTGGCCCGCGACGAGCAGCGGCCAGGCGCGCGCGTCGTCGGCCTGCGCCCACGCGAGCCAAGCGCCGGGGTCGGACGCGCGCGACGGCACGCCCTCACCGTCGGACCAGGCGCCGAGCTGCGCCACGTAGTGCGGACCGCCCGCCTTGGCTCCGGGGCCGACGCTCGACGCCTTCCACCCGCCGAACGGCTGGCGGCGCACGATGGCGCCCGTGATGTGGCGGTTGACGTAGAGGTTGCCCGCCTCGACCCGGTCGCACCACGTGGCGACCTCGTCGTCGTCGAGCGAGTGCAGGCCTGCGGTGAGGCCGAACGCGACGCCGTTCTGCAGCGCGATCGCCTCGTCGAGGTCGGCGGCGGTCATGAGGCCGAGCACCGGGCCGAAGACCTCGGTCAGGTGGAAGAACGAGCCGCGCGCGACCCCGTCGCGCAATCCGGGCGTCCACAGCCGACGCGGGTCAAGGCCGGCGGCGTCGGCGGTCTCGTCGAGCCGCTCGGGACGCACCAGCCACGACTCGCCGGGCTCCAGTGTGGTCAGCGCGCGCTCCAACTTGCCCGCCGCAGGCTCGGTGAGCGGCCCCATCACCGTCGCCAGGTCCGTCGCTGGCCCGACCCGCAGCGAGCGCACCGCGTCGACGAGCTGGCGGCGGAACCGCTCGCCCGTCGCCGTCGTCGGATCGCCCACCGAGCCGACCAGGATCGCGAGCGAGGCCGCCGAGCACTTCTGCCCTGCGTGGCCGAACGCGCTGCGCACCAGGTCGGCCACGGCCAGGTCGAGGTCCGCCGACGGCGTCACGACGATCGCGTTCTTGCCGCTCGTCTCCGCCAGCACCGGCCGCTGCGGGCGCCAGCCCGCGAACAGCTCCGCCGTCTCGATCGAGCCCGTGAGGATCGCGCGCGCCACGCCGTCATGCGTCACCAGGTGGCGGGCGACGGCGCGGTCGCGCACGGGCAGGAACTGGAGCACGCCCGCGCACTGGGCGTCGGTGAGGCCGGTCGCGGCGGCCGCGTCGGCCAGTCCCGCGCCGATCGCCTCGACCGCGACCTCGAAGCAGCGCGGCGTAGGCGAGGCCGGCTTGGCCAGCACGCTCGATCCGGCCGCGAGCGCCGCGAGCACACCGCCCACGGGGATCGCCACCGGGAAGTTCCACGGCGGGGTCACGAGCGTGACGCCCTCGGGCGTGAACCGGGCGCCCGGGACGGCGTCGAGCGCCTGAGCCGAGCCCGCGTAGTAGCGCGCGAAGTCGACGGCCTCGCTGACCTCGGGGTCCGCCTCGGCGACGGTCTTGCCCGCCTCGTGGACCATCGCCGCGACCAGGTCGGCGCGGCGCCCCTCCAGGCGGTCGCCGATCGCGCGCAGCGCCGCCGCGCGGGCGGCGGTGGGCACGGCGGCCCATGCGCGCTGCGCCTGGGACGCGCGGGCGACGGCGTCGTCGACCGCGGCGGTCGTCGCGACCGGGGCGGTCTGCAGGGGGCGGTATCCCGACTGCGTGCGCGAGACGATCCGCGCGGCCCACGCGCGGTGCGCGGCGACGGCGGGGTCGGTGTCGGCGGCGTTGTGGAACCCGGCGGCGGTGGGCGCGCCGGTCGAGCGGACCTCGGCGGTCGAGCCAACCTGGGCGGTCGAGCCAACCTGGGCGGTCGAACCAACCTGGGCGGTCGAGCCAACCTGGGCGGTCGAGCCTGTCGAGACCCCGGGCATGGATGGTGAGGTGGTTTCGACAGGCTCAACCACCGAGGCGGGTTGGCGGGGGGTGCGGCGCGGGGCGACGTCGTCGGGCGCGTACGGGACCGCGGCGGCGACCGAGGCACGGAAGGCGGCCTCCTGGGCGACCATCGCCTCGCGCCCGGGCGCCGCGGCGGCGTGCAGGAAGTTCTGCGGCGCGGCGTTCTCCTCCAGGCGCCGCACCAGGTAGCTAATGGCGACGTCGAAGTCCTGCGCGCGCACCACGGGCGTGTAGAGCACGACGCGTCCGCCGTCGCGCGCGACCTCCTCGCGCACGGCACGCGACTCGCCCGGCGCCATGCCCTGCAGCATCTCGAGGTCGAGCCCCTCGGTGACGCCGCGGGCGCGCGCGGTGAGCACGGCCAGCGCCAGGTCGAACAGGTTGTGGGACGCGACGCCCAGGCGCACGGCGGCGGTGCGCTCGGCCGTCAGCGCCGTGTCGAGCACGCGCACGTAGTTGGCGTCGACCTCGGCCTTGGACGGGTAGGGCGCCTGCGGCCAGTCGTGCGCCTCGGCCTCGACCTGCTCCATGGCGAGGTTGGCGCCCTTGACCAGCCGCACCTTGACGCGCGCCCCACCCGCGGCGAGGCGTGCGCGCGCGAACGCGGTGAGCTCGTCGAGCGCGCCGAGCGCGTCGGGCAGGTACGCCTGCAACACGATGCCGGCCTCGAGCGAGCGGAACTCCTCCCGGCCCAGGACGTCCTGGAACACCGCCGTGGTCAGCGCGAGGTCGCGGTACTCCTCCATGTCGAGGTTGAGGAACACGCCGTGGTCGCGCGCCGCGCGGTACAGCGGCAGCAGCCGCTCGACGACGCGGGCGCGCGAGCCCTCCAGGTCCCACGTCACGAGCTGCGCGGCGACCGACGACACCTTGACCGACACGTAGTCGACGTCGGGGCGCTCGGCGAGCGCGATGGTGCGGGCCAGGCGCGCACGCGCCTCGTCCTCGCCGAGCACGGCCTCGCCGAGCAGGTTGACGTTGAGCGCGAACCCGTCGGCGCGGGTGCGCGCCAGGCGCCGGCTCAGGCCCGGCCCGGCGTCGGCCACGAGATGGCCGACGAGCTGGCGCAGCCGCATGCGCGCGGCGGGCACGACGACGCCGGGCAGCGTGGTCGCCAGGCGCGCGCCCACGCGCAGCAGCAGGCGGTCGGCGCCGCCCAGGAAGCTCGCCTCCCCGGCGCGATCCCCGAGGCGGGCGAGCGCCTTGGCGGCCACCCGCACGTCCTGCGGGCGGGCGACGTCGTCGACGAACCCCACGGCGAGGTCGAGCCCGGCGGGGTCGGACACGAGGCGGGCGAGGCGCTCGGCTTCGGCGTGGGCGCGGCGGTCCGCGCGCCCCGTCCCGCCGCCCGACGCCGCGGCCCAACGCCCCGCGAGGGCGACGGCGGGCTCGACGAGTCCGGAGATCGGGGTGGGCGGCGGGCCAGAGGTGGGCGGCTGGTCAGGGGCGCCCGCGGACCCGGGCGCGGCCGTGGCATGGGTCATGCCCCCAGCGTGCCCCCGCGGCGCGGCGGCCGTCTTGTACTGTTGTGGGCTCCATGGCGCGCGAATCCGACAAGTCAGACGGGGACACCGTGGGGTGGCCCGAGGGCGACGCGCTGCTCACCGCCCTCTCCCCCGCCATGGTCGGTCTCATGGACGACCTGTCGGAGGTCATGTTCTGCGCCAAGGACACCTCGGGCCGCTACGTGCTGGTCAACGAGGTGTTCGTGCGCCGCGCGCACGCCCGCTCACGGCGCGACGTCGTCGGGCGCCGCGCCGTCGACCTGTTCGTCCCCGACCTCGCCGAGCGCTACGAGGCGCAGGACGGCGAGGTGCTGCGCACCGGCCGCCCGCTGCGCGGCGAGCTCGAGCTCATCCGCCGGCCGGGTGGCCAGCCGGGCTGGTTCCTGACCTCCAAGCTCTCGGTGCGCGGCGACGACGGCCAGGTCGTCGGGCTCGTGTCGGTGTCCCAGGACCTGCGCTCGCGGGACGCCGACGACGCCACGATGGACGCCATGTCCCGGCTGAGCGCGGGCGTGGCGGCGCACCTGGAGGCGACGCCGTCGGCGCCGCTGAGCCTCGCGGCGCTCGCCGCGTTGGCCGGCTGCGAGCCGCGCACGCTCGACCGTCAGGTGCGCCGGGTGTTCGGCATCTCCCCGCGCCAACTCGTGCTGCGCGCGCGCACCGACCGCGCCGCGCGGTTGCTGGCGGAGACGACGACTCCGCTCGCCCAGGTCGCGCACGCCGCGGGGTTCTACGACCAGCCGTCGTTCTCGCGGCAGTTCGCCCGTCTGACGGGCGAGACGCCGTCGTCGTTCCGGCGTCGGGCGCGCCGGCGCTGACGGCGCCGTGGCGCCAGGCGGCGCCGAGCGCGGCGCCCACGCCCCACGACGTAGGTTGACGCCATGAGCGCACCCACCACCATCCCCACGATCCCGCTCACCCACGGCGCGGCGCTGCCCGCGATCGGCCTGGGCACCTGGCCCATGGACGACGCCGAGGCGGCCCGCGCGGTCGCCACCGCCGTCGAGGCCGGTTACCGCCTGGTCGACACCGCCGAGAACTACCGCAACGAGGCCGGCGTCGGGCAGGGACTGCGTGACGCGGGCGTGCCGCGCGAGGACGTCTTCGTGACCACCAAGCTCAACCGCCAGTGGCACTCCGTCGAGGGGGTGCGCACCGCATGGGAGAACAGCGTGCGCCGCCTGGGCCTCGACTACCTGGACCTGTTCCTCATCCACTGGCCCAACCCCGACCAGGGCGCCTACCCGCAGGCGTGGGAGGGCTGGCCGCGCTGCTCGATGCGGGCAAGGTGCGCGCGATCGGCATGTCCAACTTCAAGCCCGCACACCTGGAGCGCGTCGTGGCGGCGACCGGCGTGACGCCCGACGTCAACCAGATCAACCTCAACCCGTACGCGCTGCGCACCGCGAGCGTCGCCGCGAACGCCGCGCACGGCGCCGTGACCGAGTCGTGGAGCCCGATCAAGCCCGCCGCGATGCTGGCCGAGCCCGCGGTCGTGACGGCGGCGCGCGAGCACGGCGTCACGCCCGCCCAGGTCGTGCTGCGCTGGCACACCCAGCACGGCTACGTGCCCATCCCCAAGTCCGCCGACCCGCGGCGGCAGGCCGAGAACCTCGCCATCTTCGACTTCACGCTGAGCGCCGCGCAGGTCGCGGCGATCGACGCGCTGGACCGCGGCGAGGCGCACGTGACCGACTCCGACTCGTTCGGGCACTGAACGGGCCCTTCACGACGGGCGCCGTCGCCAACTGGCCCCGCGATGGCTAGTTTGGGGTGCGTGACGACGCCGTCCGAGCCACACACCCAGTCCCCACTCGCCACCGCCCAAGCGCAGCTCGCCGCCGCCGTGCGCCATCTCGGGTACGACGACGGCCTGCACGCCAACCTCGCCACGCCGCGACGCGAGGTGCACGTCTCGGTCCCGCTGCGCATGGACTCGGGCGAGATCCGCCTGTTCCACGGCTTCCGCGTGCAGCACAACGTCTCGCGCGGGCCCGGCAAGGGCGGCCTGCGCTACCACCCCTCCGTCGACATCGACGAGGTGCGCGCGCTGGCGATGTGGATGACGTGGAAGTGCGCCGTCGTCGACCTGCCGTTCGGCGGCGCGAAGGGCGGTGTCGCGATCGACCCGCGCGAGCACTCGGCCTCGGAGCTCGAGCGCGTCACGCGGCGCTACACCTCCGAGATCATGCCGATGATCGGCCCGGACACCGACATCATGGCCCCCGACATGGGCACCGACGAGCAGACCATGGCCTGGGTCATGGACACCTACTCGGTCAATCAGGGCCACACCATCCCCGCGATCGTCACCGGCAAGCCCATCGCCGTCGGCGGGTCGCTGGGCCGCAGCACCGCGACCAGCGCCGGCGTCGTCCACGTCACCGAGTCGGCGCTGCGCACCGCAGGCGAGCCGCTGGACGGCCGCACCATCGCGGTCCAAGGCTTCGGCAAGGTCGGCTCGCACGCCGCGCAGATCTTCGCGCGGGCCGGAGCGCGCGTCGTCGCCGTGTCCGACGTCGACGGCGCCGTGCGCGCCGACGACGGCCTCGACGTCGGCCGGCTGACCGAGCACGTCGCGGCGACCGGGACGGTTGTGGGCTTCGACAACGCCGACGCGCTCACCAACGACGAGCTGCTGGCCCTGGACGTCGACGTGCTGGTGCCCGCCGCGACCCAGGGGGTCATCGACGAGGTGACGGCGCACGACGTGCGCGCGCGGTTCGTGGTCGAGGGCGCCAACGGCCCCACCACGACCGAGGGCGACGAGGTGCTCGCCAAGAACGGCGTGACGGTGGTGCCCGACGTGCTGGCCAACGCGGGCGGCGTCGTCGTCTCCTACTTCGAGTGGGTCCAGGCCAATCAGACGTACTGGTGGACCGAGCGGGAGATCGCGGAGCGGCTGGAGCACCGCATGGTCGCGGCGTACTCCGCCGTGGCCGACCTCGCGCGGCGTGAGGGCCTGTCGCTGCGCGACGCCGCGCTGGCGATCGGTGTGAAGCGCGTCGCCGAGGCGCACAAGACCCGCGGCCTGTACCCCTGACCTACCATCGCCGGGTGGCCAGCGCACCGCCCTCGCCGGACCCGCTCGTGCCAGACCCGCTCGTGGCGCGTCTGCGCGCGGCGGGCTGCGTGTTCGCCGAGGAGGAGGCCGCGCTGTTGCGCGAGGCGGCAGGCCCCGACGCGGACGCCCGACTCGAACGCCTGGTCGCGCGGCGCGTGGCGGGTGAGCCGCTGGAGCACGTGCTCGGCTGGGTCGCGTTCGCCGGGCGGCGCTGGGCCGTCGCGCCGGGGGTGTTCGTGCCGCGGCAGCGCTCGGAGTTGTTGGTCGAGGCGGCGGTGCGGGTGGTGCGGCACGACGACGGCGGCGACGCACGGGTCGATCCCGGATGGGGCGATGGCGGACCGGGCGATGGCGGACCGGGCGATGGCGGACCGGGCGACGCGACGGTCACCGTGGTCGACCTGTGCTGCGGCGTCGGCGCGCTGGGCGGCGCGGTGACGATCGCGCTACGCGAGGCCGGACGCGCCGTCACTCTCCATGCGGCCGACGTCGACCCGGCCGCGAGCGCGTGCGCGGCGCGCAACCTCGCGGACCTCGGCGCCGCCGTCCACACGGGCGACCTGGACGCGCCGCTGCCACCCACGCTGCGCGGGCGCGTCGACCTGCTGCTGTGCCACGCCCCCTATGTGCCGACGGCCGCCATCGCGCTGCTGCCGCCCGAGGCGCGCGAGCACGAGCCCGTGCGCGCGCTCGACGGCGGGGCCGACGGCCTGGCGGTGCTGCGACGGGTGATCGCCGCGGCGCCCACGTGGCTCGCACACGACGGGGCCCTGCTGTTCGAGCTCGGAGACGGGCGGCAGCTCACCGCGGCGCGGGCGCTGTTGGCGCAGGCCGGGCTGCGCGCCCAGGTCCATGAGGACGACGAGACGGCCGCGATGGTCGTCGTCGCGACGCGCGCCCCCGCCGGTTGAGCCCGTCGAAACCGCCCACCCCGCTGGTTGAGCCCGTCGAAACCGCCCACCCCGCTGGTTGAGCCCGTCGAAACCACGCGTCATGACTGGGGTGGTTTCGACAGGCTCAACCACCGGGCGGGCGCGGCGGCGTGGTTTCGACAGGCTCAACCACCGGGCGGGCGCGGCGGTCAGGCGCGGGGTTGGGACGCGGCCCAGTCGGCGAGCGTGACGCGCGGGCCCGTGAAGAACGGGACCTCCTCGCGCACGTGCCGGCGCGCCTCGGTGGCGCGCAGATCGCGCATGAGGTCGACGATGCGGTGCAGCTCGTCGGCCTCGAACGCGAGCAGCCACTCGTAGTCCGACAGCGCGAACGTGCTCATGGTGTTGGCGCGCACGTCGGCGTACCCGGCCGCGGCCATGCCGTGGTCGCGCAGCATGGCGCGGCGCTCGTCGTCGGGTAGCAGGTACCAGTCGTACGAGCGCACGAACGGGTAGACGCACAGGTACCCGCGCGGCTGCTCGCCCGCGAGGAACGCCGGCACGTGGCCCTTGTTGAACTCGGCGGCGCGGTGCAGCGCCACGACCGACCAGACGGGCTCGAGCGCGGCGCCCAGGTCGGACGCGCGCAGCCGGTGGAACACGCCCTGCACGGACTCGACCGAGGGGCCGTGCGCCCAGACCATGAGGTCGGCGTCGGCGCGCAGGCCGGCGACGTCGTACACGCCGCGCACGACGACGTCGCCGCTCGCGCGGGCCGCGTCGCGCGCGGACTCGGGCTGGCCAGCCCACAGCGCGTCCTCGGCGGCGCGGACCAGCGCGGCGCGCTCGTCGTCGTCGGCGGGCAGCGGCTGCGTCGTCGCGAAGGTCGCGATGATGGCGTAGCGGATGGTCTCGTTGATGGCGGTGGTGTCGACGGCGTCGCCGGTGTCGGCGTGGTGGTGAGACTCGCTCATCGGTGCATGTCCTCACTGCACAGGGCCGGGATGCCGCTGGGCTGCTCGTGAACGCGCAGACAGCAGTCATTCGGCGTGACGGATGGGAAGGCGGGGAGCGACCCCACCACGGCCTGCTCGACGTCCTCGCCACGCGCGAGCGCGGCGCGCTCGAGCACGAGGTCGACGAGCTGCCTCACGAACACCTCACGCGTGCCGACGGTCCCGGCGCGCACGGCGACCATGCCGTGCTCGCGGGCCGTGGCCAGCGCCTCGGTGTCGAGGTCGTAGGCGACCTCCATGTGGTCGGAGACGAACCCGATCGGGGAGATCACGACGTCGCGCACCCCGGCCTGGGCGAACTCGCCGAGGCGGTCGTTGACGTCGGGCTCAAGCCACGGCTGGTGCGGCGGGCCCGAGCGCGAGCAGTAGGCGAGCTCCCACTCGACGGCGTGGCCCAGTCGCTCGCCCGCCTGCGCCGCCACGAGCGCGGCGATGTCGAGGTGCTGCTCACGGTAGGTTGCGTGACCGACGCCGGACGCGGCGTCCATGGTCGCCGGGATGGAGTGCGTGACGAACAGGAGCCGGGCCGCGGCCGGGTCGCCGCCCTGCGCGGCGAGCGTCGCGTAGGCCTCGACGACGGCGTCGGCGTTGCCCTGCACGTAGCCGGGGGTGTTGAAGTAGGAGCGGATCTTGTCGAACCGCACTCCCGTCGAGCCCTCCGGGCCGAGTTGGCCGCGCTGGTCGAGCACGGTCGCCAGGTCCTCGCGGTACTGGCGGCAGCCGCTGTAGGAGGAGTACGCGCTGGTCACCAGGGTCACGGCGCGCGTGGCGCCCATCGCCTCGAGCTCGTCGACCGCGTCGGTCGTGTAGGGCGCCCAGTTGCGGTTGCCCCACACCACGGGAAGGTCGAGTCCGCGCTCGGCGATCTCCTTCTCCAGCGCGGCCTTGAGCGCGAGGTTCTGCTCGTTGATGGGGCTCTTGCCGCCGAACCCGTAGTAGTGCTCGCCCACGGCCTCGAGCCGTGAGTCGGGGATTCCCTTGCCGGCGGTCACGTTGCGCAGGAACGGGACGACGTCCTCGGGCTTGTCGGGCCCGCCGAAGGAGTAGAGCATCAGGGCGTCGTAAGGGCGCGCGTCAAGCGCCGCGGTCTCAGTCGGCATGGTAGGCATCATTCCACCGCCGCCCTGGGGTTCGGACCGTCAGGCGGCCCGCCCGACGTGACGTTGTCCAGACGGCGTGTCACTACGGGGTGGGGCTCGGCCCGCGGCGCGGGCGTCGCGTCAGGCGGCGACGCCCCAGCGGGTGCGGTGCACGACCTCGCCCGGCGCGACCACAAAGTCCTCCGGCAGACGCGTGCGCGCCGCAACGCGCACGTCGGCGCCGAGGCGCACGCCCTTGCCCAGGTGCACCTCGTCGCCGACCTCGGCGCGCTGGCCCACGTGCACGTTGGGCCCGATGACGACGCCGTCGCCGACGTCCGCGTCCACGTCGACCCAGCTGCCCGCGCCCACCGTCGTCCGCGCGCCCACCCGGGCGCCGTCCTCGATCCACGCGTCGCTCGCGACGAACGCCGTGGCGTCGACCGAGGCGTTCGGCGACACGAGCCCTCCGCCATTGCGGTGACGCCGGTAGACCACCGTGCGCCCGTACTCCTCGAACTCCACGCGGCTCGTATTGCGGCGGGTCATGTGAACCTCCTGCCATGCGCTGCGCGCCGACAGGCTCGTCGGCAGGCGACTTGTGAAGAACAGCGCTTGCGCCGCCAGTATTCCAGCGTGGTCAGACCTCTGCCTCGGGCGCCCGCCAGTCAAGACGGCGCAGGTCGCACGGGGCGCCGCGAGCGCCGCTCAGCCCTCGCCGAGCGCCAGCGCGGCGACGTGCGCCGCCGTCTCGGTCAGCCGCTGCGCCGTGTGCGCCACGAGCTCGTCGAGCCCGAGCGGCCCGTTCGCGATCGAGAACGCGGCCCGGATGCCGGAGGCGCGCGACTGCGCCGCGGGCATCAACACCTGCCCGGCGATGACGACCACCGGCGGGTGGGCGGGCGAGGCCGCCGCGGCGCGCGCGACGCCGTCGGGCGCCTTGCCGCGCGAGGACTGCGAGTCGAACGACCCCTCGCCCGTGATGACCAGGTCGGCGTCCGCGAGCGCCGCGGGCAGCCCGACGGCCTCGGCGACCAGGTCGGCCCCGCGCTCGACGGCCGCGCCGAACACGGCGACGAGCGCTGCGGGCACGCCGCCCGCGGCTCCCGCGCCCGGCAGCGAGCGCACCGCGCGCCCCGTCTCGCGTTCGAGCACGCCCGCCCAGCGCGCAAGGGCCTCGTCGAGGAACGCGACGTCGCCCGGCCCGGCGCCCTTCTGCGGCCCGTAAACCGCCGCGGCGCCGTGCTCACCGGTCAACGAGCTCGTGACGTCGACGGCGAGCCGCCAGCGCACCTGACGCGCCCGCGGGTGCAGGCCCGTCAGGTCGAGCGAGGCCACGCGCGCCAGGCCCTGCCCGCCGTCGGGCACCTCGACGCCGTCGGCGTCGAGCATGCGCGCACCCAGCCCGGCGAGCACCCCGGCGCCGCCGTCGGTCGACGCCGAGCCGCCCAGGCACACCAGCACCTCCTCGACGCCCGCCGAGAGCACCGCCGCGGCGACCTCACCCGTGCCGCGCGTGTGGGCGTGCAGCGGCTGCGGCTCGGCGTCGGCGACGGCGGGCAGCCCGGACGCCGAGGCGAGCTCGACGACGCCGGTGCGCCCGTCCGGCGAGGTCGCCCAACGCGCCGTGGTCGGGCGCCCCAGGGCGTCGACCGTGTCGAGCTCGTGCTGCGGCACCCGCCACGCCGCGGCGAGCGCCGCGAGCGACCCCTCACCGCCGTCGGCCATCGGCAGGCGCGTGACCCGGGCCGTCGGGACGGCGGCGAGCACGCCCGCGGCGATGGCCTCGGCCACCTCGATCGCGTCGAGCGACCCCTTGAAGGAGTCGGGGGCGACGACGACGTGCGGGCCGGCGGAGGCGGGGTCCGTGGTGGTGAGGGTCATCTGGGCGACGATACTGGGCGTCGACCCGCGGGCCGGGCGCGCCGTCGCACGCGCGTCGGGCGGCGCGCACGGCGCTCGCGTCAGGGGCGCTCGATGTCCGCGATGCGCGGCTGGGCCTTGCGCAGCGCGTCGAGCAGGGCGCGCAGCGCGCGCTGCTGGTCGTCGTCGAGCGCGTCGCCCACGTAGCGGCCGATGGCCTGCACGTGCCGGGCGCCGACCTCACGCTGCACGCGGCGCCCCTCGCCGGTGATGGTCACGAGCGTGCCGCGCGCGTCGTCGGACGGCACCGAGCGGCTCACCAGGCCGCGCGCCGCCATGCGCGCGACGAGCCGCGAGACCGACGACTGGACCAGGTAGAGGCTCTCGGTCAGATCGCGCAGGCGCAGCGCGCCGCCCGCGGAGGCCAGCGCGAACAGCACGTCGTACTCGCGCAGGGAGACGTCGTCCCAGATCGGGTCGTCCTGCAGGCGCCGCAGCAGCAGGGCCTGCGTGCGGAAGAGGGCCTGCCAGGTGGCGGCGGCCCGCCGGTCGCCCTCGTGGACGCGCTCGCCGCGCCCCGCCGCGCCTTCGTCGGCGGGCGGTGCGGCGCCGCGCGGCGAGGTCACCGCCCGAGCCTGCGCTCGCGTTGGGTGAAGTCGCGCAGCGCTCGCAAGAAGTCCACGCGGCGGAAGTCGGGCCAGTACGCCTCGCAGAAATACAGCTCCGAGTGGGCCGACTGCCACATGAGGAACCCGCCGATGCGCTGCTCACCCGAGGTGCGGATGACCAGCTCGGGGTCCGGTTGGCCTGCGGTGTACAGGTGCTCGGCGATGTCGCCCACGTCGATGCGCTCGGCGAGCTCGGCGAGCGTCGCGCCGGCCTCGGCCTGCTGGCGCAGGTAGGCGCGCACGGCGTCGGCGATCTCGTGCCGCCCGCCGTAGCCGATCGCGACGTTGACCTGCAGGCCCGTGACCCCGGCGGTGCGCTCGGACGCGTCGCGCACCGCGGCGGCCAGGCGCTCGGGCAGCAGGTCCAGTCGCCCCACGACGCGCAGGCGCCAGCGCCGCGAGTCGGACAGGCCGCGCACGGCGTCCTCGATGATGTCGAGCAGGTCGCCGAGCTCGGTGGCGGAGCGGCTGAGGTTGTCGGTCGACAGCATCCACAGCGTGACGACCTCGATGCCCAGGTCCTCGGCCCAGCCGAGGAACTCGGCGATCTTGTCGGCGCCGCGACGGTGACCGGTGGCCGCCGTCTCGCCGAAGGACTTCGCCCAACGGCGGTTGCCGTCGAGGATCACGCCCACGTGTCGGGGCACACGGTCGGGGGTGAGTCCGGCGGCGAGGCGACGCTCGTACAGACGGTAAAGCGTTTGAGGCTGTCGCACGCGTCAACGTTACCGGGCCGCGACGCGCACGTCCGACGACGCCCTGCCTCGCGTTCAGCGCCGATCCCAGATCTTCACCCGTTGCGCACGGCGCACGGCCGCCGCCGCTGGGCGCCGTCGGCTACGGTGGCGTAACCTACGCAAGCGTAGGTTCGTGGTCGACCACCACACCCCACCCACCTCAGGAGGCCCCGTGGCAACGCACGCCGACCCTCGCTCCGGCGACCTCGTGCCCGACGCGATCGACGTCGCGCGCAACGCGGTCACCCAGACCGTCCAGACGATGGGGACCTCGATGAGCACCGCCGTCGCACAGATCAAGCCCAAGTTGCGCGGGTGGATCCACGCCGTGACGACGCCGCTCGCGCTCGCCGCGGGCATCGTGCTCATCGTGCTGTCGCCACCCGTCGCCGGCCGGGTCGCCGCGACCGTCTTCACCGTGACGTCGCTGTCGCTGTTCGGCACCAGCGCCGTCTACCACCGCGGCACCTGGTCGGCCAAGGTCGCCGCGGTGCTGCGGCGCATGGACCACTCGAACATCTTCCTCATCATCGCCGGCACCTACACGCCGCTCGCGGTGCTGCTGCTCGACACGCGGACCGCGACGGTGCTCCTGGCCCTCGTATGGGGCGGCTCCGTTGTCGGGCTGCTCGCGCGGGTGTTCTGGATGAGCGCGCCGCGATGGGTCTACGTGCCCGTGTACGTGGCGCTCGGCTGGGTCGCGGTCGCCTACATGCACCAGTTCTGGGCCAGCGGCGGCCCCGCCGTCGTGTGGCTCGTCATCGCCGGCGGCGTCGCGTACACGCTCGGCGCGGTCATCTACGGCACCAAGTTCCCCAACCCGTCCCCGCGCTGGTTCGGCTTCCACGAGATCTTCCACGCCCTGACGGTCGTCGGCTTCGGCTGCCACACGGTCGCCATCTTCATCGCCGCCCTCGCCGCGCGATAGCGGCCCGGTGCGATAGCGGTCCGGTGCGATAGCGGCCCGGTGCGCGCGCCGCGCTGTGCGCCCGCCCTGGGCGCTTCGGCGGCTACCGCGGCGCGGTGGTGTAGCGGCGGTTGGCCAGCGACGGGTTGGCCGCGCGCGTGCGGGTGATCGCGGCCGGGTCCAGGGTGACCGTCGCCGTCTGCGGGCCATCGCCCAACTCCAGGGTCACGACGCCGTCCGGGCCCGCCACCAGCGAGCGGCCCGTCGTCCCGTGGCCCGCCATGCCGACGCCGACCACGGCCGCGGTGTTCTCGATCGCGCGGGCGCGCAAGAGCGTCCGCCAGTGGTCGGCCTTGAGCGGCCCGGCGACCCACGCCGCGGGCACCAGCAGCGCCTGTGCCCCCGCGTCCACCGCGCGCCGCGCCGACTCGGGGAAGCGCAGGTCGTAGCACGTCAGCACGCCGAACGTGAGGCCGCCGACGGCGAATGTCAGCGGCCGGGCGTCGAGCGGCCCCGGCTCCAGCGTGTCCGACTCACGCGACCCGAACGCGTCGTACAGGTGCACCTTGCGGTAGACGCCCGCGACCTCGCCGTCGGCCCCCACCGCGACGACGGCGTTGACGGCCCGCTGCGGCGACCGACCCGGCAGCGTCATTCCCGCGACCACCGCCAGCCCGTGCTCGGCGGCGAGCGAGCGCAGCAGCGTGACGAACGGCCCGTCGAGCGGCTCGGCGTGCGCCGGGCCGACCCCGCGCCGCTCGTAGCCCGAGGCGTACTCGGGCAGCGCCACCAGGTCGGCGCCCGCCTCGGCCGCCTCGCGCACGACGGCGGTGACGGCATCGCGGTTGGCGGCGTGGTCGCGGGAGACCTCGACCTGCGCGACCGTGACGCGCACGCCCGCCGTGCTCGCCGCCTCGTCCGGCGCCGTCACGCGTCCGGGCTCTGCCCGGGAGCGTCCGGCGCCGCGAACGGCGTGCCGCCGTCGAGCACGCCCGGCGCGGTGGGCTCGGCGCGGCGCACGGGCAGCCTCCCGCGCCGCACACCCTGCGCGGACTCGGGGACCTCCAGCCCGCGCAACCGCGCGTTGTGCCCCGTGCGCCGCAGCGAGCGCGACATGAGCAGGAACAGCCCGATCGCGGCGAGGACCAGCAGGAACGTCGCGATGAACCCGGCGATCCCGGGCGTCACCGTGGTCGCGTCGAGTTGCTTGGCGGGCGAGGGCGAGGGCGACGGCGCGGCGGCCGCCAGCCCGGCCGTGATCCCCGTCGCCAGGGCGAGCGCGCTCATCGTGCCTCCTGCGTTCCGCGGACGCCCGCGAACAGGTCGTCCTCCTCGGGCTCGACCGGCACGCGCGATGCCGCGAGCTCGTACTCCTCCCAGGGCCACACATCCGCCTCGACGTCGCGCGGCACCGCGAAGAAGAAGCCGGTCGGGTCGATCTGCGAGGCGTGCGCGACCAACGCGGCGTCGCGCTGGCCGAAGTAGTCGGCCACGGTGACGCGTGTGGTCACCTGACGCTCGGGGATCTCGCGCGCCGCGCGCGACTCGATCCAGTCCCCGAACGGCGACTCCAGGCCCAGACCCTCCATCGCCTCGTGCACGGCGCGCAGCCGGGCGAGCGAGAAGCCGTGGTTGTAGTACAGCTTGAGCGGCGTCCACGGTGGCGCTCCGCCGTCGACGACGTAGCGCGCCGGGTCACCCGCGGCCCGCCACGCCTCCATCGAGACCGTGTGCGTGTAGACGTGGTCGGGGTGCGGGTAGCCGCCGCTCGGGTCGTACGTCGTCAGCACGTGCGGACGGAAGCGCCGCACCGCCTCGACCACGGGCGCGGCCGCGACCTCGACCGGGACGCGCGCGAAGGCGTCCTGCGGCAGCGGCGGCAGCGGGTCGCCCTCGGGCAGCCCCGAGTCGACGAAGCCGAGCCAGTGCTGCCGCACGCCGAGCGCGCTCGCCGCGGCGGCCATCTCCAGCCTGCGCACGGCGCGCTTGCCCGCGAGCGTCTCGAACTCGTGACCCGGCGGGACCTCGAACGCGGGGTTGAGCACGTCGCCGCGCTCACCTCCCGTACACGTGACCACCAGCACCTCGACGCCCTCGGCGGCATAGCGCGCCGTCGTGCCGGCGCCCTTGCTCGACTCGTCGTCAGGGTGGGCGTGCACTGCCATCAGCCGCAGGCGGCCGGGGGTGCCGAGAGGGGCGCTGGACAAGGCTGACCTCCACGATCAGGGGCGTTACGGTGCGCGCCGGAGCGCGCCTCCGACCCCGTGCAGGTCGGCGGCGCCGCGCGCATCGACCACAATCATGCTCCATGAGCACCGCACAGCCGCCCACACCGCCCGTCGACCGGTACGGGCGCCCCGCGCGCGGGTCCTCGCGACTGGCCAAGGTGGCCGTCGTGGTGGCCCTCGCGGTGGCCGTGGCGCTGGCCGCATGGTTCGCCGTCGCGCAGTATCAGCGCTCTCCCATCCAGGCCGACGTCGTCTCCTTCCGGGTGACCAGCGCCGAGGAGATCGAGATCGACTTCCAGGTCTCGATGCGCCCCGGCACGACGGCGGTGTGCACGGTGGGCGCGCTCTCGGAGAGCTTCGCCGAGGTGGGGTCGCTGCGCGTGCCGGTGGGTCCCAGCGATTCGGGCGCCGCGCGCTACAGCGTGACCGTGCGCACGTCGCAAAAGGCCGATGCCGCTGTCGTCGACGGATGCGTCGCGGACTGATGGACTTGCCTCGGCCGGGTGGTCGCGCGCTAGGCTGAGGGATTCACGCAGTCCTGGCCCTCACCGACACGCGTGCCGACGCGGTCGGTGCGGCTTTCGTGCGGTCAAGAGCCAGGCGACCGAGCATCACGAAAGGAGAGCCCTCGTGTCCGAATCCGCTGTCACCTGGCTCACCCAGGAGGCTCACGACCGGCTGAAGGCTGAGCTCGAGCACCTCACCGGGCCCGCCCGCACCGAGATCGCGGAGCGCATCGCGGCTGCCCGCGACGAAGGCGACCTCAAGGAGAACGGCGGCTACCACGCCGCCCGCGAGGAGCAGGCCAAGAACGAGGCGCGCATCCGTGAGCTCACGGAGAAGCTGCGCACCGTGCACATCGGCACGCCGCCCGACGACGGGATGGTCGAGGCTGGCATGCTCGTCGACGTCCTGCTCGCCGGCGAGCCGATGACGTTCCTCCTCGGCTCGCGCGAGATCGCGGGCACCACGCACGTCGACGTCTACTCCCCCACCTCGCCCCTGGGGGCGGCCATCGACGGCCACTCCATCGGCGACACGGTGAGCTACACCGCCCCGAACGGCAAGGTGTTCACCGTCGAGATCACCGGCGCCAAGCCTTTTGTGGGCTGAGCGCAGGCTTCGCCGCGGGCGCTGACGCCCCGTGGCCCCGAGCCCTCCGCCCGCCGCGGCACGACCCGCGGCCGGCGGAGGGCTCTGTCGTTCGGGGCCGCGTCGGGCGAACGCCGCCGCTACCCGGCCGGGTGCGCCCCGCGGGTGGGATGCGTCTCGAATCCCGCCTCGCGCAGGGCCGCGAGGATCTGGGCGCAGTGCTCGGGCCCCTTGGCCTCGACCTGCATCGTCACCATGACGTCGAAGACGCCGAGCGCGACATCGGTGCGCGTGTGGTCGACGTGCATGATGTTGCCGCCCGCCGCGGCGACCGTCTGCACCAGCGTCGCCAACGCGCCGGGCCGGTCGTCGACCCGCACCTGGAGTTGCAGGTAGCGCCCGGCCGCGACCATGCCGTGCTGGATCACGCGCATCAGCAGCAGCGGGTCGATGTTTCCGCCGGTCAGCAGCGGCACCACGGTGCCCGGCATCCCGCGCGGGTCGGCCATGACGGCGGCGACGCCCGCGGCCCCCGACGGCTCGACGACGAGTTTGGCGCGCTCGGCGACCAGCAGCAGCGCGCGCGACATCTGCTCCTCGCTGACCGTGCGCACCTCGACGCCGAGGCGTTCGAGGATCTCGAACGGCACCTCGCCCGGTGTGCCGACCGCGATGCCGTCGGCCATGGTCGGCCCGAGCGCGCGCGACACCGGATGCCCGGCCGCGAGCGAGCCCGGATAGGCCGCCGCGATCTCGGCCTGGACGCCGACGACGCGCACGTGCGGCGCGGCCTCGGCCAGCACGGTCGCGATCCCGGCCACGAGCCCCCCGCCGCCGAGCGGCACGACGATCGTGCCGACGTCGGGCGTCTGCTCAAGGATCTCGAGCGCGACGGTGCCCTGTCCGGCGACGACGTCGACGTGGTCGAACGGGTGGATGAGCACGCGCCCCGAGCGCGCGGCGTCGGCACGCGCGGCGACGAGCGCCTCGTCGACGCTGGTCCCGACCAGGCGCACATCGGCGCCGTACCCGCGCGTCGCCGCGAGCTTGGGCAGCGGCGCGTCGACGGGCATGTACACGACCGCGTCGATGCCGAGCAGTTGCGCGCCGAGCGCCACGCCCTGCGCGTGGTTGCCCGCAGACGCCGCGACCACGCCGGCGTCGCGCTCGGCCTGCGAGAGCCGGGCCATGCGCGTGTAGGCGCCGCGCACCTTGAACGAGCCGGCGCGCTGCAGGTTCTCCAGTTTGAGGACTACGGGCACGCCGGCGGCCTCGGCCAGCGCGCGGAACGGCTGGACGGGCGTGCGGATCGCCACGCCCTCCAGCAGCCGTGCGGCGGCGCGCACGTCGTCGATGGTCACCACGGGAGGTCCGGCGTGCGGGGCGACGCCCGACGTCGTCGGCGGCCCGGCGCTCATCGGTCGGCTCCGCTCGAGCGCCGCACGCCGCGCGCGTCCTCGTCGCCCGCGCTCTCGTCGCCCGCGCTCTCGGCCTCTGCGCTCTCTGCCTCTGCGCCCTCGCCGCCCGCGCTGTGGACGCCCGCGCTCTCGCCCTGCGCGACGGCGTCGCCGCCGCGGGCCGTCCAGCGCAGCCCGGTACGCCCCGGCAGCGAGATGGCCGGCAGCGACGGGCGCCGCCGCAGCAGCGGCACATGGTCGTCGGTGCCGAGCGCGGGGAACTTGTCGGTGCCGTGCAGGTACAGGATCACCGTGTTGAGCACCGCGACGAGGGGCACCGAGAACAGTGCGCCGACGATGCCCGCGGCCAGCGAGCCCGCGGCGACCACCAGCACCACGGCCACGGGGTGCAGCGAGACGGCGTGGCCCATGAGGAAGGGTTGGAGCACGTGGCCCTCGATCTGCTGCACGGCCAGCACGATGGCCAGCATGATCAGCGCCGCGACCCACCCCTGGGCCACGAGCACGACGACGCACGCGATCGCCCCGGTCACGATCGCGCCGACGATGGGCACGAACGACCCGACGAACACGAGGATGCCCAGCGGCAGCGCGAGCGCCGGGACGAAGAACGCGGCGCCGACGCCGATGCCCACGGCGTCGACGAAGGCGACCAGCACCTGGGTGCGCACGTAGGCCGAGAGCGTGACGATGCCGCGCCGGCCCGCCTGGTGGACCCGCTCGCGCGCGGTGACCGGCAGCAGGTTGACCAGCCAGGTCCAGATCCCACGCCCGTCGATGAGGAAGAAGATGGTGCAGAACAGCGCGATGAGCGCGCCGACCAGCACATGCCCGGCGGTCGTCGCGGCCCCGAGCGCGCCCGTGACGATGGTTGAGGTGCCGTCGCCGCTGGTCAGGGCGTCGCTGATCTGCTCCCAGTACGCGTTGAGCTGGTCGTTGCCGATGCCGAGCGGGCCGTGGGCCAACCACTCGCGCACCTCGTTGACGCCCGCGACGGCTTGATCGGCCAGGTCGGAGAAGCCCGCGACGATCTGCCGGCCCGCGAGCGAGACGAGCGCGGCGACGAGCGCGAGCAGGCCGACGACCGAGACCGCCGTCGCCAGCCCGCGCGGCAGGCGCGCCCTGCGCTCCAAGCCGTCACGGAAGGGCCGCAGGAGCACCGCGACCAGCAGCGCGACCGCCACCGGCACGACGATGGTCTGCAGTTGCGACACCAACCACAGCACGCCCGCGACGAGCGCGCCGATCAGGAGCAGGCGCCACGACCACGCCGCCGCCGCCCGCACCGCGGGCGGGACGGACTCGGCCCCGGACAGCGACGGCCCAGCGCTCACCGCGACCTCTCCCCGCGACCGCTCACTGCCCGTCCACGCGCATTCGTCATTGCGACACCGTAGGGGCCAGAGCCTGCTCCAGGTCGGCGATGAGGTCCGTGGCGTCCTCGATGCCCACCGAGACGCGCACCAGGTCGGCCGGAACCTCGAGCGCCGAGCCCGCGACCGACGCGTGCGTCATGCGCCCGGGGTGCTCGATGAGCGACTCGACGCCGCCGAGCGACTCGGCGAGCGTGAACACGCGCGTGCGGTCCACCACGGCCAGCGCCGCGGCCTCGGACCCGACCTGGAAGGACAGCATGCCGCCGAACCCGCGCATCTGGCGCGCCGCGAGCGCGTGCCCCGGGTGGGAGGCGAGCCCCGGGTAGAGCACGCGCGTCACCCGCGGGTGCGCCTGGAGGAACTGGGCGACGGCGAGCGCGTTGGCCTGGTGGCGGTCCATGCGCACCGCGAGGGTCTTCAGGCCACGCAGCGTGAGCCATGCGGCGAACGGGTCGGCCACGGCGCCCGAGGCGTTCTGGTGGAACCGGACGGCCGCGGCGACGTCGTCCTCACCGTTCGGCGCCGGGCGTCCGCCGGGCAGCGGCACGCCGTCGGCCACGACGAGCGCCCCGCCGACGACGTCGCTGTGCCCGCCCACGTACTTGGTGGTCGAGTGCACGACGACGTCGGCGCCGAGGGCGAGCGGCGTCTGCAGGTACGGGGTCGCGAAGGTGTTGTCGACGACCAGCAGCGCCCCGGCGTCGTGCGCGAGCGCGGCCAGCGCGGCGATGTCGCTCACGCCGAGCAGCGGGTTGGTGGGCGTCTCGACCCACAGCACGCGCGTCGTCGGCCGCACCGCGGCGCCGACGGCGCCCGCGTCGGTCAGGTCGACGGCGGTGTGCTCGACTCCCCACGCGCCGAAGACGCGGGCGATGAGGCGGTACGAGCCGCCGTACGCGTCGTCGGGCAGGATCACGTGGTCGCCCGGACGCAGCACGGCGCGCAGCAGCGTGTCCTCAGCGGCCAGGCCCGAGGCGAACGCGAAACCGTGCGGCGACGGGCCGCCCGCGGGCGCCTCGGCCGCGGCAAGGGCCGTCTCGAGGGCGGTGCGCGTCGGGTTGGCCGAGCGCGAGTACTCGTACCCGCCACGCAGCCCGCCGACACCGTCCTGCTTGTAGGTGCTGGTCAGGTAGACCGGCGGCACGACCGCCCCGGTGGCGGCGTCCGGGTCCTGCCCGGCGTGGATGGCTCGTGTGGCGAACCCGGTCTCGGTCCAGTCATGCGTGGTCACGGGTCAACCTTATGGTCCGTCCTGCCCACCAGTCCCGGTGTCGTCGGGCGCGGGCTGCGCCGTCAGGCGACGACGCTGCGGGTAGACGCTCTCCCCACGCTCCAGCATCGCGACGTACATCGCGGCGTTGCGCGCACGGGTCTCGGCCCGCTTCGCGTGCGTGAGCCGGAAAAGGATCGCGAACCGGTTCTGCGCGGTCAGCAGCGCGAAGTTGGCGGCTGCGAGCGGACTGGCCGCGAGCACCGCCGCCCACTCGGGCGGGACCTCGATGTCCTGGCTGCCGCCGTAGGCGCGCTCCCAACGGCCATCGGCCTTGGCCCGCTCGACCTCCGCGAGCCCGCGCGGACGCATCCGCCCCTGCTCGGTGAGCCGGCCGACGATGCCGACGTTGCGGGCCGACCAGACGCTGCGGGCCCGACACGGGGTGAACCGCTGCAGGCTCGTGTCCTCGTCGCGCGAGCGGGCCTGCCCGTCGATCCAGCCGCTGCACAGGGCCTCCTCCAGCGCGACGTCGTGTGTCAGCGTCGTCGGCGCGTCGCGGCTCTTGCGCGCGAGCACGAGCCAGACGCCGTCAGGCTCCTCCTCATGCGCGTCGAGCCAGGCGCGCCAGGCCGCGACGTCGGGAAGGACCAACTCGTCCGGAAGCGGACCCGCAACCATGCGCCGCACGCTACGCCGCCCACCCGCCCACGACCCGCCATCCGCAGCCCACCCGCCCCACCTGCGCGCCACGGCCCTCACGCGTTCGAGCATTTGGGCCACGTTCGAGCAATCGTCGAGGTGGTCGAGCGCCCGAGTGCTCGAACTCGACGCGGATGCTCGAACGTGGCCCAAATGCTCGAACACCCCGACGGCGGCTCGGGCACGGCTTCGGGGACGGTGCGGCGGGCGGGTGGAACCCGGTGCGGATTCGGGGACGGTGTGGCGGGCGGGTGGAACACCCGGTGGCGGCGCGCGGTTCTTGGTTGCGGGAGCGCCGCCGCGGGCGTCGGGAGCGCCGGGCGCCCCACAAGGAGGTAAATGACGTGACGATCTTCGACCGCCTGTTCGGCTCCGACAAGCAGTCCATGGTGCAGTCCGACGAGGCCCTGCGCGGGCGCACCTCGCCCGTCCTGGCCAGCCCCAGGCCACACACCGTGCTCGGCACATCGATCACCGGGCCGTGGCCTGAGGGCACACGCGTCCTGTACCTGGCGATGGGCTGCTTCTGGGGCGCCGAGGAGATCTTCTGGCAGGAGCCCGGCGTGGTGAGCACCGCCGTCGGGTACATGGGCGGGATCACCCCGCACCCGACCTACGACGAGGTGTGCACCGCGCTCACGGGCCACACCGAGACCGCACTGGTGGCCTACGACCCGAGCCGGGTGAGCGAGGAGGAGCTGCTGCGCGTGTTCTGGGAGCGCCACGACCCGACGTCGGGCAACCGGCAGGGCAACGACGTGGGCACGCAGTATCGCTCGGCGATCTACTGGACGACGCCCGAGCAGGAGGCCGCGGTCCACGCGACCAAGGCCGTGTACGAGCAGGTCCTGGCGGCGCGCGGGTACGACCCCATCACCACCGAGCTGCGCCCGGCCGCCGAGGCGGGCCCCTTCTACTACGCCGAGGACTACCACCAGCAATACCTCGACAAGAACCCGCACGGGTACCGCTGCCACGCGACGACGGGCGTGCCGTACCCGGTCGCCGCATAGCCAGTGGGGGTGCCGGCGTCCGCGATGCCTCGTCGATCGAGAGGTGAGCCAGGCCCGCGCCGATCTCCTTGACCGCGAACTCCCCGCTGCTCAACACGGGGCTGCTCAACACGGGGCTGCTCATCGCGGCCAGCCCATACGGTGTGGGGTCGCCCCTGCGCTCTCCTGCGAACGGTGCGGTGCGCCGACCGCCTCCCGGCCGGGCGGCCGCGACGCCGCCCGGACCGAGGTCGCGCTGGCCTGCGGCGCTCGCAGGCGCACCTCGCGCCACGGTGGCAGCATCGACGGCGTGCTGCTCCACGACGTCGTCGCGACCTGGTCAGCGGTGGCCGCCACGCGGTCGCGCACGGCCAAGCGGGATCTGCTCGCCGCAGCGCTGCGGGCGGCGGCCGCCGTCGGCGCGCCCGACGCCTCCGACCACGGCGGCGCGCACGACGGCGGCGCGCACCACGGCGGCGCGCACCACGGAACGCAAGCTGACCGCGCGGGCGAGCTCGTCGAGGTCGTCGCGTCGTTCCTCTCAGGGCGTGCGCGGCAGCGGCGCACGGGTGTCGGCTGGCGTTCGCTCACCCGCGCGCCCGACCCGGCCGACGCCGCGAGCCTGACGCCGCTCGACGTGGACGCCGCGCTCGACGCGCTCGCCTCGACCGCCGGCCCCGGATCGCAGGCCGCCCGCGCGGCCACGCTCGACGGCCTGCTCTCGGCCGCCACCGCCGACGAGCAGCGGTTCCTGCGGGGGCTCCTGCTGGGCGAGCTGCGCCAGGGCGCGCTCGACGCGCTGTTGCTCGACGCCGTCGCGGCGGCCGCGGGCGTGCCGATCACCGCCGTCCGGCGCGCGGCCATGTTCAGCGCGCTGTCGGGGCCGATCGCGCGCGCCGCGCTGACGGGCGGCGAGGCGGCGCTGGCGGAGTTCCGGCTTGAGGTCGGCCGGCCGGTGCGGCCCATGCTCGCCTCCCCGGCGTCCGACGTCGCCGCGGCGCTCGCGAGCTTCGGCGCGACCGCCCACCGCGGCGCCGACGCCGCCTCACGCGCCGATGACGCGCCCGCGCCCCAGAGCCCCGGGGTGGCCGCCCCGGCGGGCGTCGCCGTCGAGGCCAAGATCGACGGCATCCGCGTGCAACTGCATCGCCGCGGCGACGACGTCGCGATCTTCACGCGCTCGCTCGACGACGTCACCGACCGCGTGCCCGAACTCGTCGCGCTGGCGCGCTCCCTGCCCGCCGACGCCGTCGTGCTCGACGGCGAGGCGATCGCGCTCGGTGACGATGGACGCCCCCTGCCCTTCCAAGACACCGCGGCGCGCACGGGCTCCCAGGGCGACGGCGCCGCCGCGCGCACGCCGCTGACCGCGTACCTGTTCGACGCGCTGCACGTGGACGGCCAAGACCTCCTCGACGCCCCCGAGTCCGAGCGGTTCGCCGTGCTGTCGCGCGTCGCCCCGCCGTCGGCCCTGGTGCGCCGCACGGTGACGGCCGACCTCACGGAGGCCGCCGCGTTCTTCGCCGACGTGCTCGCCCAGGGCCACGAGGGTGTCGTGGTCAAGAGCCTCACCGCCCCCTACGACGCCGGGCGCCGCGGGAGCGCGTGGGTCAAGGTCAAGCCGCGGCACACCCTCGACCTTGTGGTGCTCGCCGTCGAGCGCGGATCGGGGCGCCGGGCCGGGTGGCTGTCGAATATCCATCTGGGCGCGCGCGTGCCCGACGCCGGTGAGGACGGCCGGGACGGCTGGGTCATGCTGGGCAAGACCTTCAAGGGCATGAGCGACGAGATGCTCGCCTGGCAGACCGCGCGCTTCACCGAGCTCGCCGACGGCCCCGCCGACGGTTGGGTCGTGCGCCTGCGCCCTGAGCAGGTCGTCGAGGTCGCGTTCGACGGCGTGCAGCGCTCGTCGCGGTACCCCGGTGGCGTCGCGCTGAGGTTCGCGCGCGTGGTGCGCTACCGCGACGACAAGACGGCGGCCGAGGCCGACACCCTCGACGCGGTCCGGGCGCTGCTCGTCGGCGCCTGACGCCGACCTCACCCGCAGCCCGACGACGCCGCGGCCACGTGCGCGGGCGCGGCGCCGTCGAGCATGCCGTCGCGAGCCTCAGATCTGCGCGCCGCGCCGACGGCGCGCCACGAGGACCGCGAGCACGCCCAGCGCCACGAGCGCGACGGCGACGACGGCAGCCGTGGCGACCGCCCCTCCCGTGAGCGCGAGCCGCTCGGCGCCCGCCCGCACGACCGGCGCCGCGTCGGCCGGCGTCGGAGCGGTTGCGGTGCTCGTCGCCTCGGCCGCGGTGGCCGCCTCGTCGACGGGCGCGGTGCTGACGTCGCCCGCCTGCGTCACGTTCGCCACCGCGACGGCCTCGTCCGCCGTCAGGCTGCCCGCGTCACCGGACGCCTTGGGGGCGGCATCCGTGCCGGCGTCCGCCGCCTCGGCGTCCGCCGAGAGGGGTGCGACGTCGTCGGGCTGCGCGTCCGGCGTGGGAGCGTCCGCCTGCGGGGCCTGCCCCTCACCGCTGGGCGACGGTGACGTGCCGCCCGCGGTGGGGGCGTCCTCGTCGGACCCTCCCGAGCGGGGCGTCGCCGGGGTGACGGGTGCGGCGCCGCCGCCCGGGGCGCCGGGCGTGTCGGCGCGCGGGGCGTCCTGCTGCGCGTACGAGTAGTGCGCGATCGACTGGCAGCGGCCGCCCGCCGGGTAGGCGATGGTGAGGCGGGCGACGGGCTCGTCGAGTTCGACGAGCTTGGGGCCCTCGCCCGTGCGGCGCGATCCGGCGGTCACGCAGTAGGCGCTGATGACCTTGCCGGGGTCGGCCTGGATCACCAGGGTCTCGTGTGCGCCGCGCGCGGTCTGCGTGCCCGAGTCGAGGCGCGGGCAGGCGTCGGCCTCGTAGTCGTAGGTGCGCGGCGCCCAGGAGTACTCGACGCCGCCCGAGCGCGCCGAGCCGCCGTCCCAGTGGGCGCCGACGTGGCCGTCGCCCGATCGGGTCGCGGCTGCGGGCCCTGCGGCTGAGGCGGGGGTGACGCCCCAGGCGGCGAGGCCGAGCGCGAGCATGCCCACGGCGAGCGCACGAGCGGTCAGCGGACGACGGGACGACGACATTCCGGGCAGGAGGGGGGTGCGCACTGACGCTCCTTGGCAGTGGGGAATGGCGCGCGGAAACGTGCCGGAGCGAACTGTATCGAAACGGACAGAAAGGATCTACGTTGCCTTTCGCCCCTCTTGGTCAGCGACCCCGGCGCCCCTTGCCGGTGGAGCCCGGTCGGCCCTTGCCCCGGCCCGCTCCCGGTCCTGAGCCGCGCGCCGACCCTCGCTCGGCGCCGCCGGACGAGCCCTTGCCGGCGCCCGCGCGGCCGGGCTGGCCGCCCGCGCCGCGCCCCTGACCGCCCGCGCCGCGCCCCTGCCCGCCGCGGCCCGCGCCGCGGCGCCCATCCCGCCCGTCCCGGCCACCCGTGCCGTCCTCGTCGCGCCGGGCCCCGCCACGACCACGTGAGCTGTTCACGGTGCGCCCGCGCACGATGCCGATGAGCTCGTCGACCAGGTCAGTCGTCCGCTCGGAGACCCACACGAGCCCGACCGGCGCACTCGGCCCGCCGTCGAGCACCCGGTGAGTCACGTCCTTGCGGTGGTGCAGCCGAGCGAGCGACATGGGCACGATCGTCACCCCCGCGCCCGCGGCGACCCACGCGACGGCCTCGGCCGTCGTCGTCGGGCGCGGCGCGAGGCCACCGGGGTCGAGCGTCCCGTCCTCGCGGTAGGCCGCGGGCCGCAGGCCCGGGACCGGCGCGCCGGGCGCGAACAGCACGTCGTCGTCGGCCAGGTGCACGACGTCGTCGGCGAGGTCGGCGGGCGTGACCGCCTCGTCGTCGCCGCTCGCCGCGAGCAGGTGGTCGCGCGAGACGACGATGACGGGGACCTCCTCGTACAGCGCGATGGCGCTCAGCCTGGTCTTGTCGACGGGCAGGCGCGCGATCGCGGCGTCGACCTCGCCGCGTTCGAGCGCGGCGACGGCGTCGGCGGCCTCGACCTGGACCAGGTCGAGCCTCACTCCGGGCAGGCGCTCGCGCCACGTGCGCGCCCACTTGCCGGGGGTCGCGCCGGGCACGTAGCCGAGGCGGAAGGTCTCGACGGGCTGCTCGCTCACGGGGCCAGGCTACGTGCCAGGCGCTGCGCCCCCGCGGCGTGCCTGGCGGACGCCGCGTCCACGGCGCGCCACGTACCCTTGGCGGCATGGCCACACCCTTCTCGCAGCAGGTCCTCAAGCCGTCGAACGCCGCCAAGCGGCTGGGCGTCTACCTGCCCGCCACTCCCCCGGAGTTCCAGGAGAAAGGCCTGACGCGCGCCGAGCTCGAGGAGATCGAGAAGAACCCGCCCGAGTGGCTGGCCACGCTGCGCCGCGAGGGACCGCACCCGCGCCCCGTCGTGGCCGGTCGGCTGGGCGTCTCGATCGCGGGGCTCGCGCGCGGCGGCCTCACCGATGCGCTGACGACCGAGCAGATCGACGCGCTGCGCGCCGACCCGCCCGCCTGGCTCGTCCACGAGCGCGAGGTCGCGGCCAAGGTGCGCGAGGAGGAGGACCGGCTCACGGCCAAGGCCGCGCAGGAGGCCGAGCGCGCCGCCCGCCGCGCGCCACGCTGACGTGCCCGAGGCCGACGCCGCCGCGAGCCCCGCGCTCGCCGCGGCGCTCGCGGCGCTGACCCCGTGGCCCGAGGACGGGTCGCGGGCCGACGGCCCCGTCGCCGTCGACGCGACTGACCGGCTGCTGCTCGACGAGGCCGCCGCCCTGCTCGCCGGCGCCGGGCCGCAGGACGTCGCCGTGATCGGCGACCGGTTCGGCGCGCTGAGCCTCGGCGCGTTGGCCCTGGGCGCCGGGCGGGTGCGCCTGCACACCGACGCCGTCACCGCCGAGCGCGCCGTGCTCGCCAACCAGGCGGCCTCGCCCGCGCCTGACGCGGTCGGCGGCCTGAGGGTGCTCGACCACCTCGGCCCCGCGCTGGCGCAGGGCGCGCGCGTCGTGCTGCTCCAACTCCCCCGCTCGCTCTCGGAGCTACAGGAGGTCGCCGAACTCGTCGCGCGCGAGGGCGCCGACGGCGTCACGCTGCTCGCGGGCGGCCGCGTCAAGCACATGACGCACGCCATGAACGACGTGCTCGGCGCGTGCTTCGCCCACGTGCGCGCGACGCTCGCGCGCGGCAAGTCGCGCGTGCTGGTCGCCTCGGGCCCGCTTCCGCAGGCGCGGTCGGCGCCGCCGTCGTACCCCGTCACGGCGAGGCTGCGCGACGCCGAGCTGCTGGCCGCCGCACGCCTGCCCGCCGACGGCGCCGTGACGGTCGTCGCGCACGGCGGCGTGTTCGCGGGCGCGACGCTCGACCTGGGCACGCGCGCGCTGCTGCGCACCGCGGGCCAGTGGCCGGCGGCCGCCGACGCCGTCGACCTGGGCTGCGGCACGGGTCTGCTCGCCGCGGTGCTGGCGCTGCGCGACGGCGGCGCGCGCGTGGTGGCGACCGACCGCTCGGCCGCGGCGACGACGTCGGCCCACGCGACGGCGCAGGCCAACGGGGTCGGCGAGCGCGTCGCCGTGCTGCGCGACGACGCGGGGGCGGGCCTCGCCGACGCGAGCGCCGACCTGGTCGTGTGCAACCCGCCGTTCCACGACCGCGCGGCGTTGTCCACCGACGCGGCGCACCGGATGTTCGCGACCGCGGCGCGTGTGCTGCGCCCGGGCGGCGAGCTGTGGTGCGTGTACAACTCCGCGCTGCGCCATCGCGGGGCGTTGGAGCGCACGATCGGCCCGACGACGCAGGCGGCGCGCGACCCGCGCTTCACCGTCACACGCACTGTTCGGCGCTGAGCGCCGCGGCGGCGCCACGCCGCTGACTATGCTGCAAACGTTCGCACTACCTGGCGACGACGCCACTGCCCGAGCGAGGAGCACCGCACGATGACGCAGCCTTGGACCCTCCACGAGGATCGCGCCCTGCCCGCCGACCCGGTCACCCGGCCGATCGCACGCGAGATCTACCAGCAGACGCGGGCCCTGCCCATCGTCTCGATGCACGGGCACGTCCCGGTCGAGTGGTTCGCCGAGGACACCCAGTTCCCCGACCCCGCCGAGCTCCTCGTGGTGCCCGACCACTACCTGCTGCGCATGATCGTCTCGCAGGGCCGGTACGCGCTCCACCAGCTCGGCGTGCCGGCCATCGACGGGTCGGCGACCACGGAGGCCGACCCGCGCGTGGTCTGGCGCCGGTTCTGCGAGCACTGGAAGGCGTTCCGCGGCACGCCGACCCGCTTCTGGATGGAGCACGTGCTCGTCGAGATCTTCGGGGTGACCCAGCGCCCGTCGGCCGAGTCCGCCGACGCGATCTACGACCAGATCGCCGCCGAGATCGCCACCCCAGGCTTCCGCCCGCGCGCGCTGCTGGACCGCTTCGACATCGAGGTCATCGGCACCACCGACCCGGCGTGGGCGTCCCTCGAACACCACGCGCGGCTCACGGCCGACGGGCTGGGCCAGCGCGTGCTGCCCACATTCCGCCCCGACCCGCTGCTCCAGCTCGACAACCTGACGTTCACCCACGACGTGCTGGCCACCGGCGCCGCCGCCGGCGTCGAGGTGCGCGACTACGCGACCTATCTCGACGCGCTGCGCGCCCAGCGCCTGCGCTTCAAGGCGGCCGGCGCCCGGGCCACCGACCACGGCTGCCACACCGCCGACACCACGCCGCTGCCCGAGGACGACGCCGCGCGCCTGTTCGACGCCGCCCTGGCCGGCAGGCCCGTCAGCGACGCGCAGGCGGCCGCCTTCGCGGCCCACATGCTGTTCCAGATGGCGCAGATGTCCACCGAGGACGGCCTGGTCATGCAGATCCACCCAGGCGTCGTGCGCGGGCACTCGACCCAGATGACCCGCCGCTACGGCCCCGACAAGGGCTACGACATCCCGTTCGCCGTCGAGTTCACGCACGCGCTGCGCCCCATGCTCGACGCGTTCGGGCACCACCCGAACTTCCGCACCATCGTGTTCACGCTCGACGAGGACGTGTACTCGCGCGAGCTCGCCCCGCTCGCGGGCGTGTACCCGGCCATGCGCCTGGGCGCCCCGTGGTGGTTCATCGACTCGCCCGAGGCCATGAGGCGCTTCCGCGAGACGGCGACCGAGACGGCAGGCTTCGGCAACCTGTCCGGGTTCGTCGACGACACGCGCGCGTTCTGCTCGATTCCCGCGCGCCACGACCTGGCGCGGCGCATCGACGCCGGCTACCTGGCCCGTCTGGTCGCCGAGCACCGCCTGGACCTCGACGAGGCGGTCGACACCGCCGTCGACCTGGCCTACCGCCTGCCGCTGGAGGCCTACGCGGCGCGCTGAGGCGCGCGGGCTGCCCGCTCGTCAGGCCGCGGTGCGCGGCGGCGCGGTCGAGGCCCGGACCACCAGCTCGGCGGTGAGGTTGATGCCGCTCGCGGGCGGGGTCCGGCCCTCGGCCAGGTCCACCAGCAGCCGGGCGGCGACCGCCCCCTGTGTGGCGAGCTTGGGGTCGATCGAGGTCAGCGCCGGATGGACCCACTCGACCACGGGCAGGTCGTCGTAGCCCACGACCGACACGTCACCCGGCACGCTGACCCCGAGCTCCTGGGCGGCGCGCAGCACGCCGAGCGCCTGCATGTCCGACCCGGCGAAGATCGCCGTCGGGCGCTCGCGCTCAGGCAGCATGAGCAGGTCACGACCGGCCCGGTGCCCTGCCTCGATGTAGAAGTCCCCAGACCGGATCAGCCGCGGGTCGATGACGAGGCCCGCCTCGTCGTGCGCGCTGCGGTAGCCGTCGAGGCGCGCGCGGCTGCACAGCAGGTCGTCCGGACCGCCGACGGCGGCGATGCGCGTGTGCCCGAGTGCGATCAGGTGCCGGGTCGCCAGCAGCCCGCCACGCCAGTTGTCGGAGCCGACCGTCACCTCATTCTCACCGATGTCGCCGTCGGAGTCGATCACGACGACGGGGATCGAGCGTCGCTGCAACCGCTCACGCTGATCCGCGGCGAGGTGCGAGGCGACCAGCAGCACGCCGCGCGGCGGACGGGCGAGCGTGGCGTCGACCCACGCGTCGCTGGGCCGGTGACGACCATCGAGCTCGGTGACGATGACCGACAGGCGCGCCTCGGCCGCGGCGCGCTCGACGCCCGCGATGAGCTCCATGGACCACGGCGAGCCGATCCGGTGGAACACGAGGTCGATGAGGCCCGTGCCCTCGGCGGGCGGCGCGGGGCGGCGCGCCTGGTAGCCCAGGCGGTCGAGCGCCTGCTCGACGCGGGCGCGCGTGCGGTCCGCGACGTCGCTGCGCCCGTTGAGCACCTTCGACACGGTCGGCGCTGACACGCCGGCGGCCCGCGCGACGTCCACGACGGTCGGCTTGGACATGGTCATCGACTGCTCCCGCGGGTTCGAAACTTTCAGTAGACGCCGGACCCTACAGCACACCAAGCGACGACCTGCACAGATGCAAGGTTTGGCCCGCAGGAGCGGGCGAAACACACCACTTGATCAAGCAAATCCCGTGCCAGCCCACGGTTTTGGTCATCACCGCACTCAGAAGCGACCCCGGGATCGCGGAAGACTCGCGAGCGAGTGGCGCGACAGCCCACGGCGGTGGCGAGCGTCCCGATCACGGGAGGCGGTGACCCGACCGCATCAGGGGAACGCCGGTCCCCCGACCGCCGCAGCCGCGTCGGCTCGACGATGCGCGCTTCACCGGACGTTAGCCTCAGGAACGTGACCACCGACGAGCCCGGCCAGCCCGGCCAGCCGACCCCGTTCGAGCCCCCGGAGCGCCCCGCGCGCCGCGTCCCCGGCGACTTCGGCGAGGGCGCCCTGGGCCGCGCGACCAAGTCCATCTACTGGTACATCGTGCTGACCGCCCTCATGGCGCTCGTCAGCCTGCCGACGCTCGCGTTCATGCTGGTGATCGACCCGTCACCGGCGAACGCGCCGTTCATCGCGATCGCCGCGCTGCCGCTGGGCCCGGCGTTGTCGGCCGCGCTGTACACGGTGCGGGCGCGCTACACCGACGAGGACCTGGCGCCCGCCCGGGCGTTCTGGCGCGGCTACCGCCTCAACTGGGCCGACGTGCTGCGGGTGTGGGCGCCCGCCGTCGTGGTGCTCGCCATCATCGGGTTCACGCTCGCGCACGGCGACCTCGCCGGGTTAGGCGCCGCGTACCGCATCGTGCTGGCGCTCATCTCGGCGCTCGTGGGGGTGTGGGCGCTGCACGCCGTGGCCATCGCGACGTTCTTCGCCTTCCGCACGCGCGACGTCGCGCGCCTGGCCGTCTACTACCTCGCGATGGCCAAGCGGTCGACGTTCGGTGTGTTCGCGCTGGTCCTGATCGCCGCGACCGTCACGTGGTTCCTGACCGAGTGGAGCCTGCTGCCACTGGGCGGCATCGGCGTGTGGTTCTGGTACCAGAACGACAAGCCGATCTTCACCGACATCTACGCGCGCTTCACCGCCAAGCCCGGGGACCAGTCAGCGGCCTAGTCACCGTCCGGGGCGCTCGCCGAGCGCCTCCCACTCGGCGTCGGTCAGCAGGCGCGAGCGCACGAGGAACCGCACGCCCTCGGGCGCCTCCAGGCTGAACCCGGCCCCGCGCCCCGCCACGACGTCGATCGTCAGGTGCGTGTGCCGCCAGTACTCGAACTGCGCACGGCTCATCCACACGGGCACGGCGAACGCCTCCCCGTCCTCGGGCGTCACCGCGAGGTCGCCGAGGTGGACGTCGGCGTCGCCCGTGATGAAGTCGCCCAGCGGGTAGCACATCGGGCTCGAGCCGTCACAGCAGCCACCCGACTGATGGAACATGAGCTCGCCGTGCCGTCGTCGCAGCCGCGCGAGCAGCGCCGCGGCGTCGTCGGTCACGGCGACGCGAGCCACCGCCGTCGTCATCTCACACCCCCGAGGTCGTCATGCGCCCCGGCGAGCGGGCCCGCCGAGACCGCGTCATGCCGCGCGGTCCCGACAGGTCCGGTCGCCGCACGCCGATCAGAAGAAGCCGAGCTTTGTCGGGCTGTAGCTGACCAGCAGGTTCTTGGTCTGCTGGTAGTGGTCGAGCATCATCTTGTGGTTCTCGCGCCCGACGCCGGACCCCTTGTACCCGCCGAACGCCGCCGCCGCGGGGTAGGCGTGGTAGTTGTTGGTCCACACCCGCCCGGCCTCGATCTCGCGACCGGCGCGGTAGGCCTTCTGGATGTCCCGCGTCCACACCCCAGCGCCCAGGCCGTAGAGCGTGTCGTTGGCCGTCTTGATGGCGTCGTCGAAGTCGCTGAACGTCGTCACCGCGACCACGGGCCCGAAGATCTCCTCCTGGAAGACGCGCATCGCGTTCTTGCCCTCGAAGATCGTGGGCGTCACGTAGTACCCGCCCGCCAGGTCGCCGCCGAGGTCGGCGCGCGCGCCGCCCGTGAGCACCTTGGCGCCCTCGGCCTTGCCGATGTCGATGTAGGACAGGATCTTCTCGAGCTGGTCGTTGCTGGCCTGCGCGCCGATCATCGTCTCGGTGTCGAGCGGGTTGCCCTGCTTGACCGCGCGCGTGCGCTCGATGGCCTCACCGATGAACTGGTCGTAGATCGACTCCTGGATGAGCGCGCGCGACGGGCAGGTGCACACCTCACCCTGGTTGAGCGCGAACATCGTGAAGCCCTCGAGCGCCTTGTCGTAGAAGTCGTCGCGTGCCGAGGCGACGTCCTCGAAGAAGATGTTCGGGCTCTTGCCGCCCAGCTCGAGCGTCACCGGGATGATGTTCTGGCTCGCGTACTGCATGATCAGGCGGCCCGTGGTGGTCTCACCCGTGAAGGCGATCTTGCGGATGCGCGCGGAGGACGCGAGCGGCTTGCCCGCCTCGGCGCCGAACCCGTTGACCACGTTGACCACGCCCGGCGGCAGCAGGTCGGCCAGCAGCTCCATCAGGTACAGGATCGAGGACGGCGTCTGCTCGGCGGGCTTGAGCACGACGGCGTTGCCCGCCGCGAGCGCCGGCGCCAGCTTCCACGTGGCCATGAGGATCGGGAAGTTCCACGGGATGATCTGCCCGACCACTCCGAGCGGCTCGTGGAAGTGGTAGGCGATGGTGTCGCCGTCGATCTCGCTGATCGAGCCCTCCTGGGCGCGGATCGCCCCGGCGAAGTACCGGAAATGGTCGATCGCGAGCGGGATGTCGGCGGCGAGCGTCTCGCGCACCGGCTTGCCGTTCTCCCACGCCTCGGCCACCGCGATCTTCTCGAGGTTGGCCTCCATGCGGTCGGCGATCTTGTTGAGGATGTTGGCGCGCTCGGTCGCCGACGTGTGGCCCCACGCGCGCGCGGCGCCGTGCGCGGCGTCCAGCGCCCGGTCGATGTCGGCCGCGTTCCCCCGTGCGACCTCGGTGAACGTCTGTCCCGTGACCGGGCTGGGGTTGGCGAAGTACTCCCCGCTCGACGGCGCGACGTACTCCCCACCGATCCAGTGGTCGTAACGCGGCTTGTACTCCATGACGGCCCCGGCCTGGCCGGGGGCTGCGTAGACGGTCATCTGTCCTGCCTCTCTGCAGCGGTCGCGGCACGACCTCGTGCCGTTGCGCGCACCGTAGGGCGCGCGACGTTGCATCTGCGTTGCACCCACGCACGGGACCTCAGCGCAGCAGGTCGTCGAGCACGCTCAGGTGCGCGCGGGCGCGCGCGGCGAGCGGGCCGCCGGGCGGGGCGAGCGCGGCCAGGCGAGTCCACGCCTCGTGGTCGTCGGCGCCCTCGGGTGAGGCGACCCACGCCTCAAGCGCGGGCCCGCCCGCGGCGAGCGCCCCCGCGCGCACCTCTGCGGACAGGTCGGCGCGCAGCCGCTCGACGCCGGGGGCCGTGGAGCGGCGCAGCAGCGGCCCGGGATAGGCGGCCAGGGCGCCGACGGCGTCACCGGCTGCGAGGCAGCCGCGCACGACGTCGGCGTCGGTGCGCAGCGGCCGGGCGAGCCGGTAGGGGCGCGAGCCCACATGGACCGGCCCGACCGAGTGGCGCAGGCGTGACATCTCGACGCGCACGGCGACGTCGGACAGCTCGCCGGGGTGCAGCAGCACGGCGAGCTCGTCGGCGCCGAGGCCTGCCGGGTGGGCGGCCAGCAGCAGCAGGATCTCGGCGTGGCGCAGGGGCAGGGGCGCCGGGCCACGCGGGGTGGCGAAGGCCGGGCGGGGTCCGAGCACGGACAGGTCGACGGCGGCGCCGGGCGTGAGCGCCGCGCCGAGCCCCTCGGCTGCCGCGAGCCCGTTGGCCGCGACGAGCCCGTTCGCCGCGACAAGCGCGTCGGGCGCGGCGTACGCGCCGGGCGCCGTGTGCGCGCCGGAGTGCTCGCGCGCGATCCGCGCGAGCTCGGCCTCCAGGCTCGCCGCCGTGGCCCGCACCAGCGCGAGCACCATGCGCGAGCCCGCCGCCCGTCCGCCCGTCACGTCGAGCACGCCGAGCACGGCGCCCGTGCGCAGGTCGCGCACGGGCGCCGCGGCGCAGTTGAGCGCCTGGACCGGGCGCGCAAAGTGCTCGGCGCCCAGGACCTGGACGGGGCGGCGGGTTGCCAGCGCCGTGCCCGGGGCGTTGGTGCCGGCGGACTCCTCGCGCCAGACCGCCCCCTCGACGAAACCCACACGGTCGACGGCGCCGCGCGCCCGGCTGGCGCCCTCGACCCACAGCAGCCGGCCGACGTCGTCGGACACCGCGACCACCAGGCCGTCGTCGACGGCCGACTCGATGAGCATGGCGCGCGCGAGCGGCATCGCGGCCGCGAGCGGGTGGCGCTCGCGGTACTGCGCGAGCTCGTCGGCGCTCAGGATGCGCCCGGGGTGCGGCTCGTCGGGGTCGACGCCCGAGCGCAGGCTGCGCCGCCACGACTCGGCGACGACAGGGTCGAGCCCCGCGGGCGGCGTGCCCGTGGCGAGGAACCTGTCGTGCGCGGCGCGCACCCACCGCGAGCCCCGACGGGACCGCCCGCCCGAGGCGGTCCGACCGCTCGCGGTGGGGACGGTGCGCGCTCGCATGCTGCCTCCGACGTCGTCGTCCGGGACTGATCGTCAGTGTAGACATGGTGACGCGCATCACAGAAGCCCTCGCGGGCGCGCCGCGCGCGAGGCGCGAGGGTCCATATGACGGTCCCACATCGCGAGACGGCGTGATCGTCTGGGACGCACGACAGGCCCGGAGTGGTTCTGTATGCGGACGGGTCGACGCTCGCCGGCCCACGACCGGAGCCCCGCCCGAGGCCCGGGCGCACCCGACCCACCGACCGTCCCCGCCACACCGCACGCACCTCAGGAGGAGCCATGACCGCACCGCTCGACCCGTCGCCCAAGTTCGCCGAGTACGCCCACCCCGACCGCCTCGTGTCGACGCAGTGGCTCGCGCAGCACCTGGACGACGCCGACGTCGTCGTCGTGGAGTCCGACGAGGACGTGCTGCTCTACGAGACCGGCCACATCCCCGGCGCCGTCAAGGTCGACTGGCACACCGACCTGCTGCAGCCCGTCGAGCGCGACTACCTCGACGGCGCCGGCTTCGCCGCGCTGCTCGGCTCCAAGGGCATCGGGCGCGAGACGACGATCGTGCTCTACGGCGACAAGAACAACTGGTGGGCCGCGTACTCGGCGTGGGTGTTCACGCTGTTCGGCCACCAGGACGTGCGCCTGCTCGACGGCGGCCGCAACCTGTGGGCCGCCGAGGGCCGCGAGCTGACCACCGACGTCGTCGAGCCGGTCGCGGTGGACTACCCCGTCGTCGAGCGCGACGATGTCACCTACCGCGCGTTCCGGCAGGACGTGCTCGCCCACCTGGGCCGCGGGCCGCTCGTCGACATCCGCTCGCCGCAGGAGTACACGGGTGAGCGCCTGCACATCCCGGACTACCCCGAGGAGGGCGTGCTGCGCGGCGGCCACATCCCCACGGCGCGCAGCGTCCCGTGGGCGACCGCGGTCGCGGCCGACGGCACGTACAAGACGCGCGCCGAGCTTGAGGCCATCTACCGCGAGGGCGGCCTCGGCATCCAGGCCGACGACGCCGTCATCACCTACTGCCGCATCGGCGAGCGGTCCTCGCACACGTGGTTCGCACTGCGCTTCCTGCTCGGCCTGGAGAACGTGCGCAACTACGACGGCTCGTGGACCGAATGGGGCAACGCGGTGCGCGTGCCGATCGTGACGGGCGACGAGCCCGGCGAGGTCCCGGCCGCGCTGCGCACCGCGGTCGCGGCCGCCTGACCCCGAGCCCCGGGGTCTCGGCGGTCGAGCCTGTCGAGACCCCGGCCGCGACCCCGGCGGTCGAGCCTGTCGAGACCCCGGCCCATCCGCGAGAGACTGCACCCATGACCGACTCCACCGACCTGCCCGCCCCGCTCGCCGAGATCCGCGACAGCTTCCTGGAACTCGGCGAGCGCGACCGGCTGCAACTCCTGCTGGAGTTCGCGGGCGAGCTGCCCGAGCTGCCCGAGCGGTACGCGGCGAGCCCGGCCCTGCTGGAGAAGGTCGAGGAGTGCCAGTCCCCCGTGCGGGCGTTCGCGGAGGTCGAGGCCGACGGCGTGCACTTCTACGCGACGGCTCCGCGTGAGGCGCCGACGACGCGCGGCTTCGCCTCGATCCTCGCCCAGGGGCTGACGGGCCTGACCCCGCAGCAGGTGCTCGCCGTCCCGGACGACTTCGCGATGACCCTCGGCCTGACCCGCGCCGTCAGCCCCCTCCGCCTCAACGGCATGACGGGAATGCTCACCCGCGCCAAGCGCCAAATCCGCACCCAACTCCACCCCGCCTAACCCGCGAGATACCGGTCCTCGGTCACCACACCCCCGATTCGTGACCGAGGACCGGTACCTCGCCGGAGAACCGGTACCTCGGCGGCAGCGGTCGGGGTCGGGGGTCGGGGAGGTCGGGGTTAGAGGGGTGGGCGGAGGGCTAGGCGGCGGGCGAGGATGGAGCAGACGACCAGTTGGAGCTGGTGGAACAGGACGACCGGGACGACGACGGAGCCCACGGCCGCTGCGGGGAGCAGCACGCCCGCCATCGGCAGGCCGGTCGCAAGGGACTTGGTCGCCCCGCACTGCAACAGCGCGATGCGGTCGGGGACGTCCAGGCCCAGCGCCTTGCCGCCCCACCAGGTGGCCGCCAGCACGACGGCGAGCAGCATCGCGCACACGCCCAGCAGCGCGAGCACGGCCCACGCCGAGACCCCCGCCCACGTGCCGGCCGCCGTCGCGCCCGCGACCGCGGCGAGCACCACGAGCAGGATCGCGCCGCGGTCGACCGCGAGCGTCAGCGGGCGGCGCGCGCGCACCCATCCGCCCACCCACGGCTGGGCGAGCTGCCCGACGACGAACGGGGCCAGCAGCCCGAGCAGCACGTCACCGAGCCGGGTCAGGCCCACCGTGGCGACGTCGGCGCCGCCCGCGACGGCGTCGCTCAGGAGGGTCAGCACGAGCAGCGGCGTGACCAACATGCCCAGCATGTTCGAGACCGTGGCGCCGCAGATCGCCCCGGCGACATTGCCGCGCGCGACCGAAACGAACGCGACCGAGGACTGCACGGTCGAGGGCAGCAGGGCGACATAGGCGACCCCAAGCGCGAACGCGGCGCCGACCCACGGCTCGACCACGCGGGCGAGCGCGAGGCCCACGACCGGGAAGAGCACGAACGTCGCGGCGAGGATTCCACCCTGCAGCCGCCAGTGGGCCAGCCCGCGCCATACCTCGCGCGTCGAGAGGCGGGCGCCGTAGAGCAGGAACAGCAGCGCGACCCCGCCGCGCGCGAGGACGTCGAGCGCGCGCAGCGCGGCGCCGGGCAGCGGCAGGAGCAGCCCGACCGCCAGGACGGCCAGCAGCGTGACGATGAACGGATCGACCCACTGCCCCAGAACGCGCCGCACCCGCCGACCCTACCGAGCGCGTGCGGGTTGGCGGGTGCGGGGAGGGCGGGTCAGCGCTGGACGCGGGCGCTGCCGCCGCCGGCCAGCTTGGCGACCTCGGCCAGCGTCGCCGTCGTCGTGTCGCCCGGCGTGGTCATCGCGATGGCGCCGTGCGCCGCCCCGTACTCGACCGCCTGCTCCAGCGTGTCGAGCTCGAGCAGCCCGTACGCCAGGCCTGAGGCGAACGAGTCGCCGCCGCCCACGCGGTCGTAGATCTCCAGGTCGGGGCGGTGGGTCGCCTCGACGAAGCCCTCGGCGCGCGACCAGGCGATGGCGCCCCAGTCGTTGCGCGTCGCCGTCTTGACGCCGCGCAGCGTGGTGGCGATGACCTGGAAGTTCGGGTAGGCGGCCGAGGCCTGCTCGATCATCGCGCGGAACGCGCCCGTGTCCAGGTCGGTCAGGTCCTCGGAGACGCCCTCGACCTCGAAGCCGAGCGAGGCCGTGAAGTCCTCCTCGTTGCCGATCATCACGTCGACGAGCGAGGCGAGGCGCTTGTTGACCTCCTGCGCGCGCTCGGGCCCGCCGATGCCCTTCCACAGCGAGGGGCGGTAGTTGAGGTCGTAGGACACGATCGTGCCGTGCTTGCGCGCTGCGGTCATGGCGGCCTCGGCCACGTCGGCGGACGACTCCGACAGCGCGGCGAAGATGCCGCCGGTGTGCAGCCAGCGCACGCCCTGCGAGAACAGCGCGTCCCAGTCGACGTCCTGCGGGCGCAGTTGCGCGATCGCGGTGTTGCCGCGGTCGGAGACGCCGACGGCGCCGCGCACGCCGAAGCCGCGCTCGGTGAAGTTGAGGCCGTTGCGCACTGTGCGTCCGATGCCGTCGTACGCGCGCCACTGGATCCAGGAGGTGTCCAGCCCGCCGGTGAGGATGAAGTCCTCCACGAGGCGCCCCACCTCGTTGTCGGCGAGCGCGGTCACGACGGCGCCGCGCAGGCCGAAGGCGCGGCGCAGGCCGCGGGCCACGTTGTACTCGCCGCCGCCCTCCCACGCGTCGAAGGTGCGGGTGGTGCGGATGCGGCGGTCGCCCGGGTCGAGGCGCAGCATGACCTCACCGAGCGCGACGACGTCGTAGCGGCACTCGGCGGCGGGGCGGGTGGTGATCGAGGTGCTCATCTCAGCCCTCCGTGGTCGTCGAGCGGGGCGCGGCGAGCGCGACGGCCTGCGCCGTGCGGCGGGTGATCTCGGCCCAGTCGCCCGCGGTGACCAGCGGGCGCTCGACCATCCACGAGCCGCCCGCGGCGATGACCGAGGGCAGGTCGAGGTAGTCGTGCAGGTTGGCGGCGTTGACGCCACCCGTGGGCATGAACCGGACCTGGCCGAACGGGGCCGAGAGGGCCTTGATGGCGGCGGGGCCGCCCGCGATCGAGGCGGGGAAGAGCTTGACGACGCGCACGCCCAGGTCGAGGGCGCGCATGACGTCCGACGCCGTCGCGACGCCGGGCAGGATCGGCACGCCGAGCTCGTGCGCGCGCCGCACCACGGGCTCGAAGGTGCCGGGCGAGACGAGGAACTTGGCGCCGGCCTCGACGACCTCGTCGACCTGGTCGGCGGTGACCACGGTGCCGGCGCCCACGAGCACGTCGGGCTGCTCGGCGGCGACGGCGCGCAGCGCGTCGAGCGCGCCCGGCAGCCGCAGGGTGATCTCGGCGACGGGAAGACCGCCCGCCACGAGGGCGTCGGCGAGGCGCGCGCCCTCGTCCGCGCCGTCGACGACGACGACGGGGACGATGCGCAGCGCGGCGATCCGGTCGAGGACTGTGGCGTCCATCGGTGCTCCGTTTCGTGATGAGTTCGAAGTGCGTTTCGTGATGGTGAACGCATGTTGTAACCTGCGAAACGCAGACTACCCGAAGGAGTCCCCCGTGGCCGACCCGAGCCCCATCGGCGCCGTCGACAAGGCACTGCTCGCGCTCGACGCGCTCGCGCGCGCCGGCGCCGACGGCGCCCCGCTCGCCGACCTCGCCGCCGACGTCGGCGTCCACAAGACGACGCTGCACCGCACGCTGGCCGCGCTGCGCCACCGCGGCTACGCCGAGCAGACGCCCGGCGGCGCCTACCGCCTGGGCGCCGCCGCGCTCACGCTGGCCAGCACGTTCCTGCGCGAGGAGAACCTGCCCGGCCTGCTGCGCCCGGCCCTGACGGCCCTGAGCGAGCAGGTCGACGAGCTCGTGCACCTGGGCGCCCTGGCCGGGCGCGAGATCGTCTACCTCGACAAGGTCGAGCCGCAGCGGGCGGTGCGCGTGTGGTCCGCCGTCGGGCGCCACCGCCCCGCGGCGACGACGGCGCTGGGCCGCGCCTGGCTCGCGGCGGCGCAGGCCGCGGGCGACGCGCTCGACGACGCCGCCCTGGCGCGCCTGGCGGGAGACGACGCCGACCCCGCCGCGCTGCGCGACGCGCTCGCCCAGGCCAGCGCGCGCGGATACGCCGAGGAGAACCAGGAGAACGAGCCCGGAATCGCGTGCGTCGCCGTCGCCGTGCTGCGCGCCGGGCGCCCGATCGCCGCCGTGAGCATCACGGCGCCCGCCGAGCGCCTGTCCGGCGCTGCGCGGCGCGCGCGCGTCGGCGCCCTGCTCGACACCCTCCCCACACTGCTGCCCGCCGGCCTGACGACACCGGGCGTCGGCCCGTGAGAATGACGCGCCGAAGTGGCTGTGCCCAGCGCGCATGCGTGAGAAGGTGATCGCATGACCGTGCTCGTGGCCTGCAACGACTCCCATCACGGCGTGGCCGCACTGCGCGCGGGCATCGCCGAGGCCGCACGGCGACACCTGCCTCTCGCCGTCCTGGTGCTCAACCCCGGCGACTCCGTGCCCGCCTCGCTCGCCGCCGAGCTCGACGCGCTGCCCGCGGGCGTCGCCCCGCCCGCCGTGACCTTCCGCGCCGCCGACGACGAGCCGAGCGACGCCATCCTCGACGCCGCCGACGACGCGCACGCGACCCTGGTGGCCATCGGCACGCGCAACCGCTCAAGCGAGGGCACCTTTGTGCTGGGCATGACGACCCAGCGCGTGCTGCTCGACGCGTCGGTGCCCGTGCTCGTGGTCAAGGCCGAGTACGCCCAGCCCTGAGCCGCCGCTCCAGCCGCTCCCGCGGCCCCGCTGGCTCCCCGCGCGGCGCCAGCGGCGTGACGCTGCGAGCATGGCACGGTGAGCGATCCGCGACGCCCGGGCCCGCCACTGCGCGTCACGCTGCGCCCGCTCGCCCCGGGCGTGCGCGCGTTCCTGGCGACCGAGGCGGGCGGCGCGCTGCTGCTTCTGGGCACCTCGCTCGCCGCGCTCGTGTGGGCCAACAGCCCCTGGCATGGCGCCTACGAGGCGTTCTGGCACACCCCACTCGGCCTCGACCTGGGCGGCCACCGCCTCGCGCTGCCGCTGGAGGGCTGGGTCAACGACGGCGCGATGGCGCTGTTCTTCCTGGTCATCGGCCTGGAGATCAGCCGCGAGGCGACCGTCGGCGACCTGCGTGACCGCCGCGCCGTCGCCGTTCCCGCGCTCGGCGCGCTCGGCGGGCTGTGCGTGCCGGTGGCGATCTACCTCGCGTTCAACCACTCCGGCCCCGCCGCGCACGGGTGGGGCGTCGTCATGTCGACCGACACGGCGTTCCTCATCGGCGTGCTGGCCCTGTTCGGCCCGCGATGCCCCGACCAACTGCGCCTGTTCCTGCTCACCCTCGCCGTCGTCGACGACCTGGGCGCGATCGGTGTGCTGGCCGTCGCCTACACGGCGCACGTGAGCTGGGTCGCGCTCGGCGCGGCGGCGGTGCTCGTGGGCGCACTCGGCTGGCTGCGCTGGATGCGCGAGTGGCGGCTTGGCCCGTACGCCATCGTGGGTGTCGCGCTGTGGTTCGCGGTGTACGCCTCGGGCGTGCATCCCACGCTCGCGGGAGTCGCGCTCGGCCTGCTCGTGCCCGCCTCGCGCGCCCGGCCCGACGACGTCGCCGCCGTCCCCGCCTATGCCCGCCGGCTCGCGCTGGAGACGACGGCCCAGCAACAGCACCTGACCGAGCTCGCCGCACGCGCCGCCGTCCCCGCAGGCGAGCGTCTGCAGCGTGTGCTGCACCCGTGGAGCGCGTTCGTCGTCGTGCCGGTGTTCGGGCTGGCCAACGCGGGTGTGCGCGTCGACGGCGAGGCGCTTCGGGTCGCGGCGACGTCGTCGCTGACCATCGGTGTCGCCGTCGCGCTCGTGGTGGGCAACGCCGCGGGCATCTTCGCCTTCTCGGCGATCGCGCTGCGCACAGGCCTGGGGCAACTGCCCGGGCGTGTGCGGTACTCACACCTGCTGGGCGGCGCGACCCTCGCGGGGATCGGGTTCACCATCGCGCTGTTCGTCACCGCGCTGGCCTTCGACGACCCGGCCCTGCGCGACCAGGCCAAGATCGGCATCCTGGCGGGCTCTTTGGTCGCGGCCGCGGCCGGTTCGGTGCTGCTGCGCTGGATGGGCGAGCGGTGGCCACTGTGCTCGCCCGGGAGCGGCGACGGCCCGCCGCCGACGCTGCCCGGGGGGCCGTGGCTCGCGCCGGAGTCGGGCGCGGACCAGCCGTTCGAGGGTGAGCCCGCCGCGGGGTGAGCCCGAGCGGCGGGGCGCCGGGATGGTCAGCTGAACCGCGCGGCCGCCGCCCGCTCGACGGCCTCGCGCAGGCGCTCCGGTGTCGGGCGGCCGCGGAACCGGACGCCGTCGACAAAGATCGTCGGCGTGCCGTCGACGCCGGCCGCAAGACCCGTGGCGTAGTCCTCGCGCACACGCTCGGCGTGGCGCTGCGCGACGGGGCCCGCGACCTCGTGCGGCCGCGGCAGGCCCACGCGGTGCGCGTGCTCGACCAGGTCCTCGTCGGTCAGCCTGTCCTGATGAGCGAACAGCTCGTCGACCAGCTCCCAGAATCGGCCCTGTTCGGCGGCCGCCTCCACGGCGAGCGCCGCCGTCAGCGCGTGCGGGTGTGTCTCGAACAGCGGGAAGTGTCGAAACTCAAGGCTGACGCGGCCCTGCGAGGACTCCACGACCTCGCGCAGGACGGGCGCCGCGGCCCGGCAGTAAGGGCACTCCAGGTCGGCGTACTCGACGATCGTCACCGGGGCCAGCGGGGCGCCGAGTACGTGCGGGTCGCTCACCGTGTCAGACTGCCATCGCGCGCGCAGGGGCGCGCGTTAGCCTGACCACGACCGCGACACTCCCGAAAACGATCAGGGGAGCCCTGTTGACCACAGCGCCCACCACCGTCCCGGACGATCTGACGCCCGGCGACACGACGCCCGACGGCGACCTGCGACCGTCGGGCTTCTTCCACTCCCGTCGCTGGCTGTTCGGCGAGATGCTCGTCGGCGCGCTCATCTCACTGTTCGCGGCGTTCGTGCTGTCGACCGAGGCGGTGAACCTCGCGCGTGATCCCGCGGCCTCCCTGGCGTGCGACTTCAGCGCGATCTTCTCGTGCTCGACGGTCGCGCTGTCGTGGCAGGCGTCATTGTTCGGCTTCCCCAACGCGTTCCTGGGGCTGGCGGCCGAGCCGGTCGTCATCACGGTGGCGGTGCTGGGCCTGGCCGGGACGCGGTTCCCGAAGTGGTTCATGATCGCCGCGCAGACGATCTACCTGTTCGGGTTCGTGTTCGCCTACTGGCTGTTCTTCGAGGCCGTGTTCACCATCCACGCGCTGTGCGTCTGGTGCCTGACGGTGCAACTGGCGACCACGGTGGTCTTCTTCTCGATGCTGCACCTCAACATCCTGGAGAACAACCTCCACTGGCCGCCCCGCGTCCAACGGGTCGCGATGTCGGTCGTGCGCAGCGGCGGCCTCGGCTTCCTCCTGGCCGCCTGGTTGATCGCGACGGTCGCGATCGTGCTGCTCAAGTACGGCGGCTCACTCCTGGGCTGACGCGGCGCGCGCGCCCTGCTCACGTGTGGACGTGGCCGTGCGTGCCCGTCGACGCCGCGATGTCCGCCTCTGCCTGGCCGAGCAGCGCGTCGGCCAGGCGCCGCAGCGCCCGCCCGGCGGCGATCTCATCGCCGACGACGGGGACCTCGGCGTCGGCGGGGTCCTTCTGCGCCCGCCCGACGGCCCGCAGGCTGCCGACGTCGCCCGCGACGAGCGTCGCCTCCGCCGTCGTGCTCGGTCCCGACTCGACGAGCGCCACCCGCACCACCCACGAGCGGCTTCGCGGGTGTGCGACCTCCACCTGTGCCACGTCGGCCTGCGCGTCGACCGGTTCGACGAGGCAGTCGCCGCCCGGGAAGACCAGCGACTCCTCTCCGGTGTCCGACCAGCGCACCGTGTAGGGCGGCGCGCCGTCCGCGCCCCTGACCTCGGTGACCACACCATCGCGCACCGTGCCGTCGACCTTGCCCGACGCTCGGATGATCCGATCCCCCACCGTCGCCTTCATGGGCTTACTCCTGCCTGCTCGCCGTCGAGTGGTGCCCTCCATCATGGCCCGCGAGGCTGGCTCCTGGGAGGGGAAGGCCCGATGGGAACGATCAGCGTCTTTGAGAGCGTCACCCTCGACGGCGTCATGCAGCGGCGGTTGGGCGGCCGGCTTCGCGGACGACGTGCTGGCGCCTTTCGCGCGTCGATGGCGGCGAGCACGGGCATGCTGCTGGACCGCAGTCGCCGAGCCGAACCCCTACACCGACATGCTGGGGCGGCTCGGGCGGTCAGTGGCGGGCGGCGACGAAGCGCTGGGCGGCCCACAGGGACGGCAGGATGCCCGCGACGATGGCCGACTTGATCGCGTCGCCCACGAGGAACGGCGTCACACCCGCGGCGAGGGTCTCGGCGAGCCCGAGGTGGGCGTAGACGGCGAGCCACGGCGCGCCGACCAGGTACACGAGCACGCTGGCCCCGGCCGCGCCCGCGAACGTGCGCCACACCGAGCGGTCGCCGCCCGAGCGCGCGAGCCGACCCATGAGCGCGGCCGCCGGGAGGTAGCCGAGCACGTAGCCGAACGAGGCGAACGCCCAGCCGCTCGTGGCGCCCGCGAAGACCGGCAGCCCGCTCATACCCGCGAGGACCATCAGCCCGACCGACGCAAGCGCGAGCCGCGGCCCGAGCGCGGCGCCCACACCGAGCACGGCGAGCGTGCCGAGCGAGAGCGGGACGGGCGTGAACGGCAGCGGGACGGCGACCTGTCCGAGCGCGGCGACGACGACGGCGCCGAGGACGACGGCGGCGACGGTGCGGACCCTCCCGGCGGGCAGGATCTCGACGAGGGTGCGCGACGGCGTGGCGGTGAGGGTCTGCGACATGGGTCGCACTTTTCCAGAAGGACGCGCCGCTGGAAAGCCCGAGCGGGACAGATCCGGGCAAGTGCCCACAGGCTGGACAGTCCGCCGCTCGGGCACGGGGCGGACGGTCACCGCCCGCCGCCAGCCCGCACACGAGCGCGACGGGGCGGCTCCGCGGCGCCATCGGCCCCTTAGGGTCGGCTCGACCAGGCCGCTGCCCGCGGCTCGCTGTCCCGCAGTGGCTGCCGCCCTCCGCCCGCCGCTGCCCCACCCACCGTACGGAGCGTCCCGATGGGCCACTCGACCGAGCGCGACCTCGCGCCCGCGCCGCTGACCCCGCGCGCCGGCCAGGGCCCGCGCACCCCCCGCTCGACGGCGGTCACCCTCGCGCTGCCCGCCGTCCCACCGCCCGCCGCCGGGCCGCAAGCGGCTCCGGCCACCGAGCCGCCCAGCGCAACCCCACCCGCCGCAGAGACGCCCGCAGCGGCGACGGCCGCCGGGACGCCCGCCGAGCCCATGGACGGCGCTGCCCGCTCGCGCCGCAGGCGCCGCGCGCTCGCCGGCGTGGCCGGCGTCGCGGTGCTGGCGGGCGCCTACGCCGGGGCCCAATGGCTCGCGTCGAGCCGCGTCCCGGCGGGGACCACCGTCGCAGGCGTCGACCTGGGCGGCCTCGCCCGCGACGCCGCGGTCACGGCCCTCGACGACGCGCTCGCCGACCGAGTCGGCGAGCCCGTCGAACTGGTCGCCGCGACGGCGAGCGCGACCGTCGACCCGGCTGAGGCGGGACTCGCGTTCGACGCCGCCGCGACCGTCGACCGGCTCACGGGCTTCTCCCTGCACCCCCTGCGCCTGTGGGCGCACATCGACGGCCACAACGAGGCCGATCCGGTCGTGCTGGTCGACCGCGCCCGACTCGACGCCGCCGCCCTGACCCTCGCCGAGCGGCTTGAGGTCGAGCCGGTCGACGGGTCTGTCGGATTCGCTGACGCGCAGGCCGTGACCACCGCCGCCCAGGAGGGCTCGCACGTCGCTCCCGACGACGCCGCACACGCCCTCGCCTCGCGCTGGCTGGTCGAGACGGGTCCGCTGGACGTGCCCGCGCAGCCCGTGCCCCCCGCGATCGGCCAGGACGCGACCGACGCCGCCTACGCCCAGGCCCGCCAGATCGTCGCGGCGCCCGTCGTCGTCGAGGTCGCCGGGCAGCGGCCCGAACTGCCCGCCGCGGTGCTCGCGGACGCGGCGGCCTTCGAGCCCGCTGCCGGCGAACTGGTCGTCGGGTTCGACGGCGAGGCGCTGCACACCGCCGTCGTCGAGCGCACCACCGGCCTGCTCGCCGCCCCGCAGAACGCGCACTTCACCTTCGCGGCCGGACGGCCCCAGATCGCCGGCGGCGTCCCGGGCACCACGCTCGACGCCGACGCGTTGGCGACCGCGGTGGGCGCGGCCGCCCTCTTCGAGGAGGCCGACGCCTCCGGGGCCGGTCGCACGGCGCAGGTCGACCTGGTCGAGCAGGCGCCCGAGCGCACGCGCGAGGCGCTTGAGGCGCTCGGCGTGAGCGAGGTCGTCGCGAGCTTCTCGACCGGGGTCACGGCCGACGCCGTGCGGACCAACAACCTGCGGCGCGGCGCCGAACTGCTCACCGGCACGCTGGTGCGCCCCGGCGAGACGTTCTCGCTGCTCGACGCGCTCGGTCCGATCACGCCCGCGCGCGGGTTCGGCAACGCGCCGGTGATCGTGGGCGGACGGCTCGTGCCGGGGCTGGGCGGCGGCCTGTCGCAGATGGCGACCAACGTCTACAACGCCGCCCACTTCGCCGGGTTCGAGATCGTCGAGCGTCAGCCGCACTCGGTCTGGATCCCCCGCTATCCCGCCGGACGCGAGGCGACGATCTTCACCGGCTCGATCGACCTGCGCTTCCGCAACAACACGCCCTACGGCGCCGTGCTGCGCTCGTGGGTCAGCGGTGGGCAGTTGCATGTGGAGATCTGGGGCACCGAGCACTTCCGCGTCGAGTCGGTCGCCGGCCCCAAGCGCAACATCCGACCGGCCACCGTCAACGTCTCGACCGACGCGAACTGCGCGCCGAGCCCGGTCGGGCAGGACGGCTTCACGATCACCAACACGCGCCGGGTGTTCCGCGGCAGCACCCTCGTGAGCGAGACGGCGCACACCTGGACGTACCGTCCCGACCACGGCGTGGCCTGCCACCCGTACTGACGACGGCGGCCCGGGCTGACCCGACGCGCGGCCCGTCCCCGCTCCCCGACGCGCACAAAGATCGGATGTCTGGCGCCTAGACTCGGCCCCATGGCCGTGACCGACGAGGCGATCGTCAAGATCAAGGAGATGCTCCTGACAGGCGAGCTCGGCCCGGGCGACCGGCTGCCGCCCGAGAAGGAGCTCAGCGAGCGGCTCGGGCTCTCGCGAAGCTCGCTGCGCGAGGCGGTCAAGGCGCTCGAGGTGATCCGGGTGCTCGACGTGCGCCGCGGCGACGGCACCTACGTCACCAGCCTGGAGCCGCGCCTGCTGCTTGAGGCCGTCGGGTTCATCGTCGACCTGCACCGCGACAGCACGCTGCTTGAGTTGTTCGAGGTGCGGCGCCTCCTGGAGCCGGCCGCCGCAGCGCTCGCGACGCGCCGCGCGTCACGCGACGACATCGCCGCGCTGGGCGCGCTCGTCGCCGCGGTCGACACCACGTCGGTCGAAGACCTGGTCACGCACGACCTCGCGTTCCACCGCCGCATCGCCGAGTTGTCGGGCAACTCCTACCTCAGCGGCATCCTCGACCAGCTCTCGGGCGGCACGCACCGCGCGCGCGTGTGGCGAGGGCTCACCGAGTCCGACGCCGTCGGGCGCACGCTCGATGAGCACCGCGCGCTCGTCGAGGCGATGGCGGCGGGCGACGCCGACCTGGTGCGCGCGTGCCTGACCGTGCATATCGCGGGCGTGGAGCGGTGGCTCGCGCGCGCCATGACGGCGCCGCAGGAGCCGGATCGGACGTCTCAGCGACGCAGCGCGTAGGTCCGCGTCGCGGTCCCGGCCAGCACGTCGGCCTGCTCGGCCGGGCTGAGCTCGTCGATGAGCTCGCGCACCACGGCCCAGTGCGGGCCGTACCCGCCCTCGGGCGCCGTCATCGGCCAGTCACCGCCGTACATGAGCCGCGCGGGTCCGAACGCGTCGAGCGCGACGTCCCAGACGGGTCGCAGCGCCTGCGCCGTGAACGGCTGCCCGGGCCGCGCCAGCCCCGAGACCTTGGCGACCGCGCGAGGGCGCGCCGCCACGGCGCGCAGCGCGCGCTCCCAGGCGTCCATGGCGTCGGTCCCGCGCGGCGGCTTGCCCAGGTGGTCGACGACGACGGGCAGCGTCTCCAGCGCGTCCGCGAGCGCCGCGACGGCGCCCAGGTGGCGCGGCCAGGCGTCGGGCACGTCGAACGCGAGCCCCGCCTCGGCCACCAGGCGCAGGCTCGCGCGCACCGCGGGCAGGTCGAGGAGGCCGTCGCGCGGGTCGTCATGCACCAGGTGGCGCACGCCGCACAGACGGCGCCCGTAGGCGCCGAGTTGGGCCGCCGCGGTCGTGGGGTCGTCGAGCCGCACCCAGCCGACGACCCCCGCGACCAGGGGGTCGCCGGCCGCGGCGAGCATCGCGTGCGTGTCGGCCTCGGAGTCCTCGGCCTGGACGAGCACCACCGCCTCGACGCCCGCCGCTGCGAGCGCCACGCGCACGTCGTCGAGGCCGAAGCTCCGCGCGAGCGGGCCCGGCGGGATCCAGGCGTACTCGCTCACCGTGCGGTCCCACACGTGCAGGTGGGCGTCGACGATCACGCCAGCCCCGCGCGCGCGAGGTCGTCCCACAGTGCCTGCGGGACGGGGGTGGCGAGGCGGACGGCGTTGGCGCGCACCTGGTCGGGGCGGGCGCCGCCGATCACGACGGCGTCGACGACGTCGGCGCGCAGCGGGTACTGCGTCGCCGCGACGGGCAGGTCGACGCCGTGCGCCGCGCACACCTCGGCGATGCGGCGCACGCGCGCGAGCAGCGCCGCGGGCGCGGGGCCGTAGTCGAAGCGCGCGTCGTCGGGCGGCGTCGAGCGCGCGGTGAGGCCGGAGTTGTACACGGCGGCGGCCACGACGCGCACACCGTGTTCGCGGCAGGCGGGCAGCACGTCGTCGCCGGCGCCCGGGTCGGCGAGCGTGTGGCGGCCTGCGACCATGAGCAGGTCGACCAGCCCGGAGCGGGCCGCACGGGTCAGCGCCTCGCGGTCCATCGACCCGACGCCGACCGCGCGCACCAGGCCCGCCTGGCGCAGCGCGGCGAGTGCGGGCAGCCCGTCGCCCAACGCGCGGTCGAGGTCGTACCGCTCCGGGTCGTGCAGGTAGACGATGTCGACGGCGTCGAGGCCCAGCCGCCCGAGCGACTCCTCCAGGCTGCGGCGCACGCCCGCGCCCGAGGCGTCCCACACGCGCCGCCAATCGGCCCGAACCGCGAAGCCGTTCGCCAGGTCGTCGGCGCCCGCGCCCGCGGGGTGCGGAACGAGCAGGCGCCCGACTTTGGTGGACACGAGGAACTCGTCGCGCGGCTTGGTGCGCAGGAACTCGCCCAGCCGGCGCTCGGACAGGCCCAGGCCGTAGTGGGGCGCGGTGTCGTAGTGGCGCACGCCCGCCTCCCACGCGGCGTCGAGCACGGCGCGCGCGTCGTCGTCGGACAGCGCGCGGTGGAGGTTGCCGACGTTCGCGGCGCCGTAGCCCAGGCGTCCGGCGCCGGCGAGGCGACGCAGCAGGTCGTCGTCACGCATGGCGGCGCCGGTGGGCCTCGAGAGAGGAGGCGAGCATCTCGGCCCCGCTGCCGGGCGCCGTCGGCGCCACATAGCGGCCCTGGGCGACGACGGCGGGCGTGACGAAGTGCTCGTGCAGGTGGTCGACGTACTCGACGAACCGGCCCTGGGTCGAGGCGGAGACGGCGACGTAGTCGAACATCGCCAGGTGCTGGACCACCTCGCACAGGCCGACGCCGCCCGCGTGCGGGCACACGCGCACGCCGAACTTGGCGGCCAGCAGCAGGTTGGCGACGTTCTCGTTGACGCCCGCGACGCGGCACGCGTCGATCTGCAGCACCTCGACGGCTCCGGCCTGCAGGAGCTGCTTGACCATGACCCGGTTGGCCGCGTGCTCGCCCGTCGCCACGGGGATGGGCCGCACGCCGCGCGCGATCGCGGCGTGCCCGAGCACGTCGTCGGGGCTGGTCGGCTCCTCGACCCACGCGACGTCGTAGGGCGCGAGCGCGGCGGTCCACTCGATCGCCTCGGCCACGTCCCAGCGCTGGTTGGCGTCGACGGCGATCGCGACGGCGGGTCCGACCGCCTCGCGCGCCAGGGCCAGGCGGCGCACGTCCTCGTCGCGGTCGGCGCCGACCTTGAGCTTGATCTGGGTGAAGCCGTCAGCCACGGCCTGCCGGCACAGCCGCACAAGCTTGGCGTCGTCGTAGCCGAGCCATCCGGGCGTGGTGGTGTAGGCGGGGTAGCCCGAGCGCAGCAGTTCGGCCTCGCGATCAGCGCGTGTGGGCGCGGCCTTCTCGAGCAGCTCGAGCGCCTCGCCGGGCGTCAGGGCGTCGGACAGGTAGCGGAAGTCGACCAGGTCGACCAGCTCGGCCGGGCTCAAGGACGCGAGGACCTGCCACAGCGGCCGGCCCTCGCGCTTGGCCCGCAGGTCCCACATCGCGTTGACCACGGCGCCGATCGCCATGTGCGCGATGCCCTTCTCGGGGCCGAGCCAGCGCACCTGGCTGTCGTGCGCGAGCTCGCGCCACAGCCCGCCGAGGTCGGCGAGGGTCGCCTCGACGTCGCGGCCCACGACGTGGTCGCGCAGCAGCTCGATCGCCGCAACCTGGACGTCGTTGCCGCGGCCGATGGTGAAGACGAAGCCGTGTCCCTCCAGGCCGTCGCCGGCGTCGGAGCCCAGCCGCAGGGAGGCGGCCGAGTAATCGGGGTCGGGGTTCATGGCGTCGGAGCCGTCGAGCGACTGCGACGTGGGGAACCGCACGTCGTCGGTGACGAACGCGGTGAAGCGGCTCACGGCGCTCCTTTCGGGTGCCGGCCACCGTGTGGTGACACACCGTCACCGTAGACATCTGATGTCTGGTGCGTCAACGGGGTGACATAGCCCTTTCGCCTGCCCTAGTCTGCCTCAGACATCCGACCCTCCGACCCGGCGCCGCCGAACGCCGCGAACGGGAGCACCATGAGACTCGCCCGCCTGGGCCCGCTCGACGCCGAGCGCCCCGTGCTCATCGACGACCAGACCGCCTACGACCTGTCCGGCCTCACCGACGACATCGACGGCGCGTTCCTGGCGGGCGACGGCCCCCAGCGCGTGGCCGCCGCGCTCGCCGCGGGCGCACTGCCCGCGATCGAGACGGCCGGGCTGCGCGTCGGCGCGCCCATCGCGCGCCCCGGCGCCGTCATCTGCGTCGGCATGAACTACGCCGCGCACGCCGCCGAGTCCGGCTCCGCTCCCCCCTCGGTCCCGGTGGTGTTCCTCAAGACCCCGAACACCGTCGTCGGGCCGCACGACGCCGTCACCATCCCGCGCGGCAGCGTCAAGACCGACTGGGAGGTCGAGCTCGGCGTCGTCATCGCCCGCCGCGCGGCCTACCTCGACTCCCCCGACGAGGCGCTGGGCCACGTCGCCGGGTTCGTGCTCGTCCACGACGTCTCGGAGCGCGCCTTCCAGCTGGAGCAGTCGGGCGGGCAGTGGAGCAAGGGCAAGTGCTCCCCCGGCTTCACCCCGACCGGGCCATGGCTCGTCACGCCCGACGAGGTCGACCACCGCGGCCTGCGGCTGCGCAGCTGGGTCAACGGCGAGCCCCGCCAGGACTCGACGACGGCCGACCTGATCTTCGGCGTCGAACACCTGGTGCACCACCTGTCGCAGTACCTCACGCTCGAACCGGGCGACCTGCTGCTGACCGGCACGCCGCAGGGCGTCGCGCTCAGCGGGCGGTTCCCGTACCTCGCACCCGGCGACGTCGTCGAGCTCGCGATCGACGGCCTGGGCCGCCAGCGCCAGGAGTTCCGCGCGTGGACGCGATCGTGAGCGGCGACCTCGACGGCCTGGTCGCCGTCGTCACCGGTGGCGCGAGCGGCATCGGCGCCGCGGTGGCCACCACGCTCGCCGCCCGCGGCGCGCGCGTCGCCGTGCTCGACCTCGACCCCGCCGCAGCCCCGGCGGGCACGCTGGGCGTGCGCGCCGACGTCGCCGACGACGCCTGCGTGCGCGACGCGGTAGCGACCGTGGTGCGCGAGCTGGGCCGCCTGGACATCCTGGTCAACAACGCGGGCGTCGGCGCCCAGGGCACCGTCGCCGACAACCCCGACGAGGAGTGGCGGCGCGTGCTCGACGTCAACGTGCTCGGCGCCGTCCGGGTCACCCGCGCGGCGCTGCCGCACCTGCGCCGCTCGCCGGCGGCCGCCATCGTCAACACCGGCTCGATCGCCGCGACCGCGGGCCTGCCGCAGCGCGCGCTGTACAGCGCCAGCAAGGGGGCGGTGCTCGCGCTGACGCGAGCCATGGCCGCCGACCACCTGAGCGAGGGCATCCGGGTGAACTGCGTCAACCCCGGCACGGCCGACACGCCGTGGATCGGTCGGCTGCTCGCGAGGGCCGACGACCCGGCCGCCGAGCGTGCGGCGCTCGAGGCACGCCAGCCGCACGGACGGCTGGTCGAGGCGCAGGAGGTCGCCGACGCCGTCGCCTACCTGGCCAGCCCCACGGCCGGATCGACCACGGGCACGGCCATCGCCGTCGACGGCGGGATGAACGACCTGCGGATGCGGCCACGCGCCTGAGGTGACAGTGCGCGCACAAGGCGCGACATTCTCACCAAAGCAGTTCGGGGAATGCTATGCGAAGTGTGCGCGGGGTCGTCGGGCGCCGCACATCGACCCCCCGTCGTCCTCCCGACGACGTCGCCGCCGGCATCGTTGGCGTCCCGCCCGGCGCCTGCGCGATCGGTCGTGGCGACCGCGCCGTCACGGGCGCGAGGCGCTGCGCCGCGGTGAACGCAGGCGCCGCCCGCGACAACGTGACCGCCGCCAGCGGGCCGCCACGAGCGCGCTGACCTGCGCAGAGATGAGGGGCGGGCGCGTCGACCCGGCGGGCCGGGTCGACGCAGACGCCGCACTGCGCCAGGACGTGCCGCCGCCGTCGGGCCGCCTCCCCGCAGCCGGTCAGCCCGGGCCTCGGCCGCCGAACGGGCGGCGCGCGAACGGGACGGGGCCCGCACGGCGCGCACCGGCCGGGTCGGTGAGTCGCGAGCCATTCGTCACCATGCGCGAAGTCTGGCCGCATTCTCGCAATACTCCCGCATGACCCGTGATGGCATGGATAAGACGACGGGACGTAAGATCCATACCTCTCAAAATCCTTCCCTGCGACAAAGAATTGTGGTGCCCCCGCTCCACGTGTTGGAGGCCGAGCCCAGCGGCTCGTCGCGCTCACGGAGGACCACGATGAGAAGCCTCGCCCACAGCGCCGCCACCGTGCTGACCGCGATCGGCGTCAGCGGCGCACTGTGCGCCGCCACCGCGGTGAGCCCGCCCACGCCCGCTGCCGCACCACCGTCGGTGACGTTCAGCGCGGCCGACCGCGCGCGCCTGGAGCGCGAGCGCGCCGAGGCCCAGTGCGCCGCCGTCGCGCAGGCGATCGCGGCGCAAGAGGCCGCCGCGCGCGAGGCCGCGCGAGAGGCCGCGGCGCTGGCGGCCGCCGAGAGCGCGGCCGCCGAGGAGGCCGCCGCCAGCCAGGCCGCGGAGCAGGCCGCAGCCGAAGCGGCGGCAGCGCAGCAGGCGGCCGCCGCCGAGCGCGCGGCCGCCGAGGCCGCGCAGGAGCAGGCCACCCCCGCGCAGGCCGTCGCGGCCGTTGACGTCGCCGTGGAGGACATCGCCGTGGAGAGCATCGCGGCGCGGGATCTGTGGACCACGACCACGCTCAATGTCCGCGCCGGCCCGGGAACCGGCCATGCGAAGGTCGGCGTCCTGCGCGCGGGCGCCCGCGTCACGGTCAACGGCCGTGGGGGCTCGTTCTACCGGCTCCTCGACGGCGGGTTCGTCTCGGGCGCCTACCTCACGAGCGTCGAGCCGGCGACCCGCGAGGCCCCCGAACCCCCACCCGCGACCGAGCAGCGACCCGGGCATGACGCGCAGCCGGCGCCCATTGCGTGGCGGACGTGGCTGGCCAACTCGGCAGACGGCGTCGCGCAGGCGGCGATCGACGCCTGCACGGGCGGGCTGACCCAGGTGCGCGGGGTCGGCGACTATCTCGGCGTCACGTACCTCGCGATCCATCGCCACTGCGGGGGCAAGCCCGTCCTCGCCCTGCGCGTCGGCGACCTGGTCGAGATCCAGGGCCTCGGCGTCTACCGCGTGGTCAGCTCCCGCGACGTCGCCGCAGGCCTGGAGAACGGCGCCGACCAGGTGATCGGCCTGAGCGGGTCGGTCATGATCCAGTCCTGCTACGCCAACGGCTCCATGCGCGTCGTCGGGCTCGTCGCGGCCTGAGCGCGTCACGCCCTCCGGTCGGGCCGAACGCCCGCGGCTCGGCCCCTGCGCGCTGCGTGGTACATTCCCCATCCGGTCGTCGGGGCGTCGTCGCCGACCGTCACCGGACGATCACGACAGTCTCGGCGCCGCACACGGCCCCCGCTGACCGCATCGCTCCCGTCGCCCGCTGGTGAGGGCGACGGCCCGAGGTGCGTCGACGGGCCCACCGCCGACGACGAACGATGGGGTAACGATGACGTCTCAGCCGCAAGGCTCCGGTCCGCGCATGTTCTCCAAGGTCCTGGTGGCCAACCGCGGGGAGATCGCGATCCGCGCCTTCCGCGCGGCCTACGAGCTCGGCGCCCGCACGGTCGCGGTGTTCGCGCACGAGGACCGCCGGTCCGAGCACCGTCTCAAGGCCGACGAGGCGTACGAGATCGGCGAGCGCGGCCACCCCGTCCGCGCCTACCTCGACCCCGAGGCGATCGTGCGGGTCGCACAGCGTGCGGGCGCCGACGCCGTCTACCCCGGCTACGGCTTCCTGTCGGAGAACCCCGCGTTGGCCGAGGCGTGCCGCCGGGCGGGCATCACGTTCGTCGGCCCGAGCCCCGACGTGCTGGAGCTGACGGGCAACAAGGCGCGCGCGATCGCCGCGGCGCGGGCGGCCGGAGTGCCGACACTCGCGTCCATCGCGCCGTCGACCGACGTGGACGCGCTGATCGAGGCCGCCTCCGCGCTGCCGTTCCCGCTCTTCGTCAAGGCCGTCGCCGGCGGCGGCGGGCGCGGCATGCGGCGCGTCGACGAGCCCGGCCCGGCCGCCGCGCACCTGCGCGAGGCGATCGAGACCTGCATGCGCGAGGCGCAAAGCGCGTTCGGCGACCCCACCGTCTTCATCGAGCAGGCGGTCGTCGACCCGCGCCACATCGAGGTCCAGATCCTCGCCGACGGCGCCGGTGACGTGATCCACCTGTACGAGCGCGACTGCTCGGTCCAGAGACGGCATCAGAAGGTCGTCGAGATCGCCCCCGCCCCGCACCTGCCGCCCGGCCTGCGCGAGCGCATGTGCGCCGACGCCGTGCGGTTCGCGCGCGAGATCGGCTACCGCAACGCCGGCACGGTCGAGTTCCTGCTCGACCCGCGCGGCCAGTACGTGTTCATCGAGATGAACCCGCGCATCCAGGTCGAGCACACCGTGACCGAGGAGGTCACCGACGTCGACCTCGTGCAGTCGCAACTGCGCATTGCGGCGGGCGAGACGCTCGCTGACCTCGGGCTCGCGCAGGACGCCGTCACGCTGCGCGGCGCGGCGCTGCAGTGCCGCATCACGACCGAGGACCCGGCCAACAGCTTCCGACCCGACACCGGCGTCATCACCACCTACCGCTCCCCCGGCGGCGGCGGCGTCCGCGTCGACGGAGGCACGTCGTACACCGGCGCCGAGGTCTCGGCCCACTTCGACTCGATGCTGGCCAAGCTCACCTGCCGAGGCCGCACCTTCGAGCAGGCCGTGCAGAAGGCGCGCCGCGCCGTGGCCGAGTTTCGCATCCGGGGCGTCTCCACGAACATCCCGTTCCTGCAGGCGGTGTTGGCCGACCCCGACTTCGCCGCAGGCCGGGCGACGACGTCGTTCATCGAGACCCACCCGCACCTGCTCCAGGCGCGCGGCTCGGGCGACCGCGGCTCCAAGCTGCTCAGCTACCTCGCCGACGTGACCGTCAACCAGCCCTACGGGCCGGCGCCGATCAGCGTCGACCCGTCGGCCAAGCTCCCGCCGATCGACCGGGACGCGCCCGTGCCTGACGGCAGCCGCCAACTGCTGCGCGCGGTGGGCCCCGAGGAGTTCGCGCGGCGACTGCGCGCGCGCGACGACGTGGCCGTCACGGACACGACGTTCCGTGACGCGCACCAGAGCCTGCTCGCCACCCGTGTGCGCACCCGTGACCTGGTGGCGGTGGCCGGCCACGTCGCACGCACCACACCTCAGCTCTGGTCGCTCGAATGCTGGGGCGGGGCGACCTACGACGTGGCGCTGCGGTTCCTGGCCGAGGACCCGTGGGAGCGCCTGGCCGCGCTGCGCGAGGCCGTGCCGAACATCTGCCTGCAGATGCTGCTGCGCGGGCGCAACACGGTCGGGTACACGCCCTACCCGACCGACGTCACCCGGGCGTTCGTCGAGGAGGCCGCGGCGACCGGCGTCGACGTCTTCCGCGTGTTCGACGCGCTCAACGACGTCGAGCAGATGCGCCCGGCGATCGAGGCGGTGCGCGAGACCGGGACTGGCGTCGCCGAGGTCGCGCTGTGCTACACCGGCGACCTGTCGGACCCGGGCGAGCGGCTGTACACCCTCGACTACTACCTGCGGCTGGCGGAGCGCATCGTCGAGACCGGCGCGCACGTGCTCGCGATCAAGGACATGGCGGGCCTGCTGCGGGCCCCCGCAGCGCGCACCCTCGTGACCGCGCTGCGCGATCGCTTCGACCTGCCGGTGCACCTGCACACGCACGACACCGCGGGAGGCCAGCTCGCGACGCTGCTGACCGCCATCGACGCGGGGGTCGACGCCGTCGACGCGGCGACCGCCTCCATGGCCGGCGCCACCTCGCAGCCACCCCTGTCCGCGCTGGTCTCCGCGACCGACCACGGCCCGCGCGAGACCGGGCTGGACCTCGCCGCGGTCAACGCGCTCGAGCCGTACTGGGAGGCGACGCGGCGCGCGTACGCGCCCTTCGAGTCCGGGCTGCGGGCGCCGACCGGTCGCGTCTACCGCCACGAGATCCCTGGGGGCCAGCTGTCCAACCTGCGCCAGCAGGCCATCGCGCTGGGCCTCGGGGAGAAGTTCGAGCAGATCGAGGACATGTACGCGGCGGCGAACGACATCCTCGGCAACATCCCCAAGGTGACCCCGTCGTCGAAGGTCATCGGGGACCTCGCCCTGCACCTGGTCGCCGTGGGCGCCGACCCGGCGCAGTTCGCGGACGACCCCGGCAAGTTCGACATTCCCCGCTCCGTCGTCGGGTTCCTCAACGGCGAGCTCGGCGACCCGCCCGGCGGCTGGCCCGAGCCGTTCCGCTCCAAGGCCCTGGCGGGGCGCGGCCACACCCCCGCGCCGCAGGCGCTCACGGCGCAGCAGCGGGCGGACCTCGCCGCGGACGGCCAGACCCGCCGTCGCACGCTCAACGAGCTGCTCTTCCCCGGCCCGACCCGCGAGTACGCCGAGTCGCGCGCGAGGTACGGCGACCTGTCCGTCGTGCCGACCCGCGAGTACCTCTACGGGCTGCGCCAGGGCGAGGAGCACCCGGTCACGCTCCAGGAGGGCAAGACCGTCATCTTCGGCCTCCAGGCGATCAGCGAGCCCGACGAGCAGGGCTTCCGCACCGTGCTCGCGACCATCAACGGCCAGCTGCGGCCCGCCAGCGTGCGCGACACCTCGGTCACCGCGGCCGTCGCCGCGGCCGAGAAGGCCGACCCCGCGCGCCCCGGGCACGTCGCCGCGCCGTTCCAGGGCGTCGTGACCGTCGGGGTCGAGGCGGGCCAGACGGTCGCCGCCGGCGACACCGTCGCGACCATCGAGGCGATGAAGATGGAGGCCGCGATCACCGCGCCGATCGCGGGCGTCGTCGAGCGCGTCGTGCTGTCAGGCGCCCAGCCGGTCGAGGGCGGCGACCTGGTGCTGGTGCTCGTCTGAGCCGCCGCGCGCCAGGCCGTCAGCGGTGGGCGTCGCGCGACGGCGCGCCCGGCCGCGGGGCGAGCACGACCTCGACGCCCCGGGCGCGCAGGGCCGCGACGTCGTGCGGGTCGGCGCCGTCGTCGGTGATGACGGCGGTGACGTCGTCGAGGCCGCAGATCAGCGCGAAGGCCGTGGCGCGCAGCTTGGAGCCGTCGGCCACGACGTAGGTCGCCTCGGCCATGCGCCGCAGCGCGTCGTTGACCTCCGCCTCGCCCTCGTGGTCGGCGTAGAGGCCGCGCGCGGGGTCGACGGCGCTCACCCCGAGGAAGAGGGTGTCGACGTGGACCCTGGGGAGCGTGGACATGGCGAGCGGGCCGACGAGCTCGTAGGAGCGCGTGCGGGCGACGCCGCCGGTGACCATGACGCGGATCCGGGGCCGGACGATGAGGTCGTTGGCGATGTTGACGGCGTTGGTCACGACGGTCAGCCCGGCCACGCCGAAGGCGTCCTCGGCAGAGGAGCGGATGGCGAGGTGCCGCGCCACCAGTGTGGTGGTGGTGCCGCCGTTGAAGGCGACGATGGCGCCGGGGCGGACCAGCCCGGCGGCGTACGCCGCGATGGCGTGCTTGGCGCCCGAGGCGATGGCCGCCTTGTAGCGCAGCGGCAGGTCTCCCGAGGTCGCGTTCGCGACGGCGCCGCCGCGGGTGCGCGTGACGAGCTGCTGGCCCGCGAGCGCGTCGAGGTCGCGACGCGCGGTGGCCGCGGACACGCCGAACCGCTCGATGACCTGCTCGACGCTCATCGAGCCGTCGGCGGTGACGGCGTCGGCGATCTGGGACAGCCTCTCGTCGCGGTCCATGCGCCCACCTTCGGTCACGTGGCGAAGAGCCGCAGGAGGCGCGCCGCCTCGTCTCGCATCGCGGCGCGTCCGGCGCCCAGGTACGCGCGGGAGTCGACGACGGCGGCGTCTGCGGCGAGGCAGGTGCGCACGCCGCCGGTGAACGCCTTGTTGAGGTGTGTCGAGACGTTGACCTTGCGGATGCCGGCGCGGATCGCCGCGACCATCTGGTCGTCGGGGACCCCCGACGACCCGTGCAGCACCAACGGCGGGGCGACCGCGTCGGCGAGGTCGGCGACGAGTGCGATGTCGAGCGTGGCGGTGCGCGTGGCCATCGCGTGCGACGACCCGACGGCGACGGCGAGCGCGTCGACGCCCGTGTCCGCGACGAACCCGCGCGCCTCGTCGGGGTCGGTGCGCGCCCCTGGGGCGTGGACGCCGTCCTTGCCGCCGACCTCGCCGAGCTCGGCCTCGACGAAGACCCCCGCGGCGCGCGCTCTGGCCACGACCCGCCGGGTCGCGGCGACGTTCTCGCCGTAGGGCAGGGCCGCGCCGTCGTACATCACCGAGCCGAAGCCGAGCGCGATCGCCTCGTCGACCAGGTCCTCGTCCTGCGCGTGGTCCAGGTGGACGGCGATGGGCGCGCTGGACGCGGACGCGACGGCCATCGTGGCGGACGCGACGGGCCGCAGGGCGCCGTGGAAGCGAACGAGGTTCTGCGAGATCTGCAGGATGAGGCCGTGGCCGGCGTCCTCGGCGGCCCCGGCCAGCGCCTCGGCGGTCTCCAGGTGGAGAACATTGAAGGCGCCGACGCCGCGGCGCCGGGCGGTGGCGCGCTCGATGAGCTGCGCCGTGGGGACGAGCGGCATCATCACTCCCTGCGGTCGATGGCCTCGACCATGAGCTCGCGCTCAAGCCGGGGGTGGTCGGGGTGGAGCTCGCCCGCACGGGGCATGAGCACCGCGGCCGCGGACCAGGCCGCCGCGCGCCGCGCGACCGCCGTCGTCGCGGCGACCTCGCCGCCGAGCAGGGCGCGCCGGAGCGGGGCGTCGACCAGCAGCGAGACGGCTCCGGCGACGGCGGCGTCGCCCGCGCCCGTCGGGTTGCCCCGCAGCGGCGCCGCCAGGCGCGCGCGGACGGCCGGGCCGCGGGGTGGGACGACCACCAGTCCGTCCGGGCCGAGCGAGACGATCACGACGCGCGCGCCGAGCGCCTGCAGCGCCGCCGCTCCGGCGAGCGGACCGGCGTCGCCCACCGCCTCGGCGAGCTCGTCGCGGTTGGGCTTGACCAGCGTCGCCCCCGCCCGTGCGGCGGCCAACAGGCCGGGGCCGCAGGTGTCGACGACGACGGGCGCCCCGCACCGGGCGCCGAGCGCGACGACGCGCGCCACCAGGTCGTCCGGGGCTCCGGGCGGGATCGAGCCGCACACCGCGAGCGCCGCGGCCGGGTCGCCACGCGGGCCGGCGGCGAGCGCCGCGTCGAGGGCGCGCAGCACGCGCGCCCACTCCCCGGGCGCCAGTGGGGCGCCGCGCTCGTTGACGACTGAGGTGACGTCGGCGGCGGCCTCGTGCAGCGCGTACGAGCGGCGGGTCGGCCGGTCGCACTCGATCAGCGCATGGCCCACGCCGGCCAGGTCGGCGGCGAACCAGGCAGCCTCGGCGGACCCCACGGGCGCCACGGCCCGCGTCGCGACGCCCACCTGGGCCAGGACGCGCGAGACGTTGATCCCCTTGCCGCCCGCGCGCGCGGACGCGGCGTCCACGACGCTCGTGCCGCCGCGAGCGATCGCGTCGGCGGCGATGGTGAGGTCGACCGCGGGGTTGGGGGTCAGGGTGACGATCACCGCGAGCCCGCCTCGGCCACGGCCCGGGCGCGCAGGGCGGCGCCGAGCAGCCCCGCGTTCTCGCCCGCGGTCGCCTTGACGACGGGCGGCGCCGGGGTGACGGTCAGCAGCTCGTCGAGGCGCGCGACGACCGGGGCGAGCAGCGCGTCGCCCGCCTCGGCGAGCCCACCGGCCAGGACGACCACCTCGGGCGCGAGCAGGCCGACGCACGGGGCGATCGCGCTGGCGAGCGCGTCCGTGGCGGACGCCCAGACCGCGCGCGCCACCGCGTCGCCGGCGCGTGCGGCGGCCAGCACCTCACGCGATCCGGACACCCGGGCGCCGCGCGCCCGGTTGTAGCGCCGGGCGATCGCCGCGGCCGAGGCCGTGGCCTCCAGGCACCCCTGGTTGCCGCACGCGCACGCCTCGCCGCCCCGCACGACGACCGTGTGCCCGATCTCGCCCGCGAAGCCCCCGCTCGTGACGGGCTCGCCGCGCACAAAGACCGCGGCGGCGATCCCGGTGCCGAGCGCGAGCACGAGCGCGTTCTGGGCGCCCGCGCCCGCGCCGACCGCCATCTCGGCGAGTCCGGCCGACCGCACGTCGTGGCCGACCACGGTGGGCAGGTCGAAGCCCGCCCGGACCAGCCTGCGGAAGTCGACGTCGCGCCACCCGAGGTTCTCGCAGTACACGCCGACGCCCGCCTCGTCGTCAAAGACCCCCGGCACCGCGATGCCGAGCGCCGTCGGCGCGACGCCCTCGGGCGCCTGCGCGGTCAGCGAGGGGGCGAGACGCGCGACGGCGTCGAGCACGGCTTGCGCGGACGTCGGGCCCGCGGCCGGCGTCGGCAGACGCGTGACGCCGTGAGCGGTCCCCGCGGCGTCGATGAGCGCGCCCTTGATGCTCGTCCCACCGACGTCGAACGCCAGGACGGGCGGGCCCGCGCCGAGCGACGGCGTCGGGCTCACGGCAGGATCACCGAGCGGGTGAGCGACCTCGGCACGTCGGGGTCGAGGCCGCGGCCGAGCGCGAGCGCGAGCGCGAAGCGCTGCGCGACGACGAGCCCGGCGAGCGGATCGAGGTGGTGCTCGACGAAGCGCGCCCCCGTGGCGACGACCTGCTCGCGCAGGCCGCCCGGCGCGCGGCCCAGGGACCACACCAGGCGGCCGGGCTGCGCGATGGCGATCGGGCCGTGGCGGTAGTCCATGCTCGGGTAGGACTCGGCCCAGAACTGCGCCGCCTCGCGCGCCTTCAGGGCGGCCTCGTTGGCCAGGCCGTACGCCCAACCGCGCCCGAGGAACGTCACCTGCTCGACGCCGAGCAGGTGGTCGACGTCGACCGCGAGCGCGGCCGCGCAGTCGGAGATGACCGGCTCGACGTCGGCACCCAGGTGGGCGCGCAGGAGCAGCAGCGCCGTCGTGGCGAACCTGGTCTGGACGACCGAGTGCTCGTCGGCGAAGTCCAGGACGACACTGGCTTGGGCGCGCGCCCCCGCGGGCGAGCCGGTGACGCCCGTCAGGAGCGTCGTCGGACGGTCGGCGAGCCCGTCGAGCAGCCCGACGACCTCCGTCGTCGTGCCGGAGCGCGAGATGGCCAACACCCGGTCATACGCGCGGCCGAGCGGGTACTCGGAGCCGGAGAACGCGTCGGTCTCCCCGTGCCCCGACGCCTCCCGCAGCGCGGCGTAGGCCTGAGCCATGAACCAGCTCGTGCCGCAGCCGACGACGGCGACGCGCTCACCCGGCTGCGGCAGCGCGGCCGCGACCGCAGGCAGCAGCCCCACCGCCTCGCGCCAGGTGCGCGGCTGCGAGGCGATCTCGGCACGGACGAAGACGACGGACACGTCCCACCTCCCGACAGGCCGCTCCCGTGCGGCCGCGAATGACTGCTCATGAGCACAGTAGGGAGGGTTCACGCACTTTTCATCAAAGTGATCACTCGGCCCCTCAGCGCCTTGCCTGCGCGGACGCTGAGTGCCACCTGCGCTCCTCCTGCGCCACCTGGCCGTTCGGATGCGCGTCGACTGCTTGAGTAGCCGCGACACGGCCTGATCGCCCGGCTGCCAGGCCAGCCTCACACCGACGAAGGGACCGCCGTGACCAACCCCCTCAACCACTCGACGCCACCCGGCCCGCACGACGCGGGCCCGCCGCCGCCCGGCGGGTACGGGCCTGCGGGTGACGACCGGTACGCGGGCGCCTCGAGCGCCCCCGCCGCGCCCCTCCACCCCGCCAGCGTGTGGGGCGAGCCCCCGCGGCAGGGCACGGACGGCCTGGCGATCGCCGCCCTGGTCACCGGCCTGCTCGGCCTGGCGGTCGTGCCGTTGACGCTCGGCATCGTCGCGCTGCGGCGCGTGGCCCGGACGGGGCGTTCCGGCGGCGGACTGGCGATCGCCGGGATCGTGCTCGGCGCGCTGCAGACCGCGGCCTACGGGGTGCTGGCGGTCCTGCTCGTCGTCGGCGCAATCGCCAGCTCCGGGGACTCGGGCCTCGGCCACGACCCCGTCCTCGACACGTTGTGGGACGCCTGCGAGGCGGGCGACATGGGGGCCTGCGACGAGCTGTACATGCAGGCTCCGTTCGACAGCGAGTACGAGCGCTTCGGCGACACCTGCGGTGACCGCGTCCCCGCGGGCGGGTACTGCGACGACCGGGACCTGTAGTCCGACGGCCCGTCCGCGCCTGCGCGCAGGCGCGGCGGTGTCGCGTCCTGTGGGTCGCGGGCACCGCGGTCTGGGTCGCGGTGCCGCGGCCTGGGCCGCGGGCGATCCTCAACGGCGGCGCTCAGTGCCGGCCGCTGCGACTACTGTTCCGCGCGAGAGTGGTAACGCGCCCCTGGGCGCCCACGTACCCCGTTCGCCTCACGTCATGCGGAACGCAAGCGAGGTGTGCGGAGCGCGTAGGCGTCGCGAACGAGACGAACACTCTGACCGTCGCCCTTGACCACCCAAATCGGCGACGCTACTGTCGACTGCACACAGAATGCCCGATGAGTCTTGCGCCGTTCAATGTCGAACTTGTGCGAGGTGTCGCGATGCCGCTGTCTTACGTTCATCCGTACATTCCAAACTCCGCCTCTGAGGTGCGTCAGGCGATGCTCGACGCAATCAATGCGACGAGTGTCGAAGAACTCTTCGCAGACGTGCCCGAGGCGTTGCGCGTACAGGGTGCACTCGACCTCCCCCCGGCGCTGCCGGTGGAGCAGGATCTCGCGCGACACGTCGCGGATCTCCTGTCCAGAAACGCATCCACGGATGAGCGGACCTCGTTTCTAGGTTTCGGGGTCTATCGGCACTCGGTGCCCGCAGTAGTGGACGAGGTCATCGGACGGAGCGAGTTCCTCACCGCCTACGCCGGTGAACCGTACGACGACCACGGACGGTTCCAAGCGCTGTTCGAATACCAATCCCTGATGGGGGAGCTCCTCGGGATGGATGTCGTCAACGTTCCGACCTACGACGGCTACCAGGCGGCGGCAACCGCAGTCGCCATGGCGGGCCGCATCACCGGGCGTCGGCGCGTGTTGCAGTTGAGCGACCCTCACCCGCACAAGCTCGACAAGGTCCGCGACTTCGTCAGCGGGTTCCTCAGCGTCGAGACAATCCCGACGAGCGCCAGCGTGGCCAACATCTCCGCGCTTCCCGCATCACTCGACGACGATGTCGCGGCCGTCTGGATTGAGACACCCAGCGTGCGGGGATCGATCGAGGAGAACCTGTCAGAGATCTCGCAGCTCGCCCACGCAGCGGGGGCAATCGTCGTGGTCGGCACGGAGCCGCTTCTCTACGGCGTCTTGGAGCCGCCCGCGGGGTTGGGTGCCGACATCGTCACCGGCGAGATCCAGTCACTTGGTCTGCACCAGTGGTTTGGCGGCGCCCGCGGCGGCTTCATCGCACTGCACGACGACCCTCAGTTCGTGATGGAGCTGCCGTCTCGCCTCTTCGGCCTCGCGAGCACATCCGTGCCGGGCGAACTCGGCTTCGGAGACGTCGCCTACGAAAGAACGTCGTTCGCGCTGCGCGAAGAGGGGAAGGAGTGGGTGGGGACGGCAGCCGCCCTCTGGGGTATCGCCGCTGGCGTCTATCTCGCCCTGATGGGACCCCGCGGAATGCGCGACATTGGCGAGACCATCCTCGCCCGCACCGCCTACGCGCAGCGGCGAGTCGCAGCGATCCCCGGCGCCAGGCTCAGTGACCCCGCGCTGCACTTCCGAGAGTTCTGCGTCGAGTTCGAGAGCGCGAGCGCGGTCGACGTCGTCGCGGCGACCCGCCGCGCACAGATCGACGCGGGTGTCGTGCTCGACGAACGGAGTCTGCTCATCTGCGTCACGGAGATGACGACGCGCGAGGAGATCGACCGTCTCGCAGACGCCATCGCCGCGGCTCTGGGCGACGTCGACGCGCAGAACGGGGCGCGGCAATGAGCCTTCCACTCCTGCCGAAGCCGCATCTTCCCCGGTTCCACCAAGCCCGGTGGGACGAGCGGATCATCTTCGATCTCCACGCGCCGGGGCAACGGGGCGTCCTCGTGTCCGCCGTCGAATCCGAAGTCTCCGCGGTGGTCGGCGACGCGGCCGCCCTCGTCCCGAAGTCCCTCCGTCGCAGATCGCGCCTCGACCTCCCCGAGATCGGGCAGATGCGCGTCCTGAAGCACTACTTGCGCCTGTCGCAGGGAACCCTTGGCGCGGATCTGAACATCGATGTCGGCCAAGGGACCTGCACGATGAAGTACTCGCCGAAGGTCAACGAACGGCTCATCGACACACCGAAGCTCAAGTCCTTGCACCCCATGCAGGACGACGACGATGTCCAGGGTGTGCTGGAGATCATCTGGCAACTTCAGGAGATAATGAGGGCAATTTCCGGGATGGATGCGGTGTCGCTGCAGACCCAAGGCGGCTCGTCGGCAATCTGGATGAACGCCTCGCTCATCCGCGCGTATCACGACCTCCGTGGCGAGGGCGGGCGGCGGCGCGAGGTGATCACGACGATCTTCAGCCATCCGTCGAACGCGGCGGCGGCCAAGGCTGCGGGTTACGACGTCATCACCATCTATCCGGACGAGAGCGGCTATCCGGACCGCGGCGCGTTCGAGTCGGCGATCAGCGACCGCACAGCCGCGATCATGGTCACGAATCCAGAGGATACGGGGATCTTCAACCCAGACATTCGAGGCTGGGTGGAGACAGCGCACGCCGTCGGCGCCCTCGCCTCCTATGATCAGGCCAATGCCAACGGCATACTCGGGATCACCCGTGCACGCGAAGCCGGGTTCGACCTCTGCCACTTCAACCTTCACAAGACCTTCAGCACGCCCCACGGGTCTGGCGGGCCCGGAGGCGGCGTGAACGCAGTGACTGAGAAGCTCGCGGAGCTCCTGCCTGGTCCACGAGTGGTCAAAAAGGGCGATCGATTCGTCACGACGGGTGCGGCGCCTCGATCGATCGGTGCGGTCGCGCCGTTCTACGGGGTCGTGCCGAACATTGTGCGCGCGTACTCCTGGATTCGCTCGCTCGGCGCAGAGGGTCTTCGCGAGGTCGCCGAAATCGCGGTGCTCAACAATAACTATCTGCTTGAACTCGTGCGCCGGATTCCCGGGGCGAGCGTCCCCTATGCCCAGGGCCGACGCCGGATCGAGCAAGTGCGGTACTCCTGGAAAGAGCTCTTCGAGGCCACGGGCGTGAGCTCCGAGGAGATCGGACTCCGGATGGCTGACTACGGCCTGCACTACTGGACGAGTCATCATCCGCACGTCGTGCCACAGCCGTTCACGCTCGAGCCCACGGAGTCCTACTCGAGGCAGGAGCTCGATCTCTATGCGGCATCGCTCGCCGAGGTGAGCCGCGAGGCGCACGAGAGCCCCGAGACAGTTCAGACTGCTCCGCACCGCTCCACCGTGCACCGGACTGAGCACGCGGACCTCGATGATCCCGAGCGATGGGCAGTCACCTGGCGCGCCTACCGCCGCAAGTACTTCGGAACGCGTGGGTCGCCATGATCGGCGTGCTGGTGAACCCCGTGGCTGGGGTCGGCGGAACCGCGGGCCTGTCCGGCTCCGACGGCGTCGACATCCAGCGGCTTGCAGAGGCGCGCGGCGGACGATCACGCGCCCACGAACGCATGGCGCAGGCGCTGCGTGTGGTCGCCCGGAAGGTCCCCTCAGCCCGGCTGGTCACCGTCGCGGGGAGGATGGGCGAGGACGCCGTCCGCGAAGCGGCGCTCTCGCCACGAGTGGTCTTCAGCCCGACATACCCGACAAGAGCATGCGACACGGTGGCCGCCGTACGAGCCTTCATCGACGAGGGGGTGGATCTCGTGCTCTTCGCCGGTGGCGACGGAACCGCACGGGACGTGGCCTTGTCGCTACCCGATGGCGCCGCAGGACTCGGCGTGCCAAGCGGCGTCAAGATGTACTCCGGCGTCTTCGGAGTCTCACCCCAGGCGGCTGGCGCGACCGCAGCGGCCTGGGAAGGCGGCCACGTGCCGACGGCAGTCCGAGACGTACTCGACGTCGACGAGGAGACGCTGCGACAGAAGGTCGTCGCCCCGACGGTGTACAGCGTCATGAGGGTGCCGGTCATCGCAGGCCGAACTCAGGCGCGAAAGGGCTCCGTCCCCACGGGCGAGCGAGACGCCGTCGCCGCCGCCGCCCAAGGGGCGTTCGCAAGGGTCAGCGCCGAGCGAACGACGGCCATCGGTCCTGGCAGCACGATGCGGGAGCTCGCACGGCTGATCGGCTACGACAAGGGCCCGCTCGGCGTCGACATCGTGCGAGACGGCGTACCTCTTGTCCGCGACGCGTCAGAGGCCGACCTCCTGGAAGTCGCCACCGGGTCACCCCTCAGCATCGTCGTCTCGGTCATCGGCGGGCACGGATTTGTCATCGGACGCGGAAACCAGCAGATCTCGCATCGCGTCCTGGACGCCATCCCACCCACGAACCTCATCGTCGTGGCGTCGGAGCAGAAACTCCTGGACCTGCAGGGGCGCCCCCTGCTCATCGACTCAGGAGACGCCGCCACCGATGACCGACTCAGCGGAGTCGTGACAGTCATCACCGGCGTCCGGACGACGAGCCGATACCGATTGCGGAGCGCGACCAAAGGAGGAGCGCGTGTTGCTTGAGGGAAAAGTCGCCATCGTCACCGGAGGCGGCGGAGGGATCGGGGCCTCGACATCGAAGGCCATGGCGCGCGAGGGAGCCCGGGTCGCCCTGCTCGACATCGACCACGCTGCGGCTGCGCAGGTCGCTCAGGACATCCGCGACTCCGGACGCGAGTCGATCGCGATCGAGGTGGATGTCAGCGACGCCATCGCCGTCGACGCCGCCGTCGATGAGGTGCTCAGCGCATACGGCCGCGTCGACGTGCTCTTCAATAACGCCGGCATCATTCGCCGCACGAACATCCTCGACACCAACGTCGACGACTGGGACCTCGTCATGGGCGTCAACGTCCGCTCGGTGTTCCTCGTCTCACGACGGGTGATTCCCATCATGGCCGCCCAAGGCGGCGGATCGATCGTCAACACAGGCTCCGGATGGGGACTGAAGGGCGGCGACAACGCGATCTCCTACTGCGCGTCCAAGGGCGCCGTGGTCAACATGTCTCGGGCGCTCGCGATCGACCACGGCAGTCAGGGCATCCGGGTGAACTCCGTCAACCCCGGCGACGTCCTCACCCAAATGGTGCGCGACGAGGCGCGTCAGTTGGGACAGGATGAGATCGCCTTCAGGGACCAAGCCGCCGACCGCCCTTTGGGCAGGATGGGAACTCCCGACGAGGTCGCCGAGGCCGTCGTCTGGCTCGCGAGCGACAGAGCCAGCTACATCACCGGTGCGTCAATTGTGGTCGACGGCGGAGGCACCGCCTAGGCGCCACCCCTGGGCGGCCAGCGCACTCACAGTTCAGTTGTCAGCGTCGACAACGAAAGGAGTCCGCAATGACTTCGATTACGATCGACGGACTCAGCGTCGCGTATGGCGGCAACCGAGTGCTCGACGATCTCAGTCTATCTATTGGGGACGGAGAGTTCTTCACGCTCCTCGGACCCTCGGGCTGCGGCAAGACAACACTGCTTCGCACGATCGCAGGCTTCATCAGCCCCGAGTCCGGTGAAATCCACTTCGGCGACACCGCAGTGACAGAGCTGCCCGTGTACCGCCGTGAGATCGGCATGGTGTTTCAGGACTATGCACTGTTCCCGGATCGAACTGTCAACGCTAACGTCGCCTACGGCCTCAAGGCACGGCAGACGAATCGATCTGATATCGCAGAACTGGTCGACGAGGTACTCATGAGGGTGGGCATCGCAGGACTCGGGGATCGGATGCCTGCCGCGCTCTCCGGTGGGCAACGACAGAGGGTGGCGCTCGCACGCGCCCTCGTGATCAAGCCCAGGGTGCTCCTGATGGACGAGCCGCTGTCGAATCTCGACAAGAAGCTGCGCGTTCAGGTGCGGGAGTCGATCAGCGACATCCAGGGTGAGCTCGGCATCACGACAGTGTTCGTGACACACGATCAAGAGGAGGCACTTGCTCTTTCCGACCGGATGGCCGTCCTGCGCGCAGGAACGATCGACCAACTGGGGAGCCCCTCCGACGTCTACCGCAACCCGGTATCGACCTATACAGCCGACTTTATCGGCGCGGCGAACGTCCTTCGCGTGGCCCTTCCCGAGGGCAGGCGGTTCGTCCCGGGTGACCCCGTCGATGTTCGTCTCGGAGATTCGACCCTCTGCGGAGTCGCGCGCACCGAACTCGTTGGCGCCGACGTCTTCGCGGTTGCGCGACCCGAGGCCCTGCGGCTGTCAGGGGCCTCCGCCGCGGCTCTCACGTTGGGGGCCGCTGTGCGCGGCGAAGTGACCAGGCACCAGTTCCTCGGCTCACGCCAGGTCCACCGTGTGCGCGTTCCGGGCGGTCAGGAGATCGAGGTGTCCACGGCGGCCTCGGAGCCAGGCTTCGGACCCGGTGACCGTGTGTGCGTGGAGTTTCCACGCGAAGACGTCCTGGTGATGAGGTCATGAGGCTCTCCCGCCCGGCGCCGACACACCCGCCGGCGCCGAGGACTCCCGGCCAGAGCCTCTCACCATGGCTGGTCTTCACCGTGATCTCGGTCGCGCTCGCGCTCATCTTCGTTGTGACGCCGATCGCGAACGTGATCCTTCGCTCCGTAGCCACCGGTGGCGGACTCGACGGCTGGCGAGAGTTCGTGACGGAGGGGAAGTACTTCAGAGCGCTGAGGAACTCGCTCTTGCTCTCTGCGCTCGTCTCAGCGATCTCAACAGTCATCGGAGTCTTTCTCGCCTACTTCAACACGCGCTATCGGTTCTGGGGAAAGTCCGTGCTCGGCACACTTCCCATCGCCGTACTCCTTATCCCCGAACTGATCATCTCGCAGTCCTGGCTCATGCTGCTGGGAAACAACGGAGTGGTCAGCAACTGGCTGCGCGACGTGGGGATCGGGTTCCCGAGCATGTACGGCTGGGCCGGCCTCCTGCTTGTGATGCCGCTATTCTCATTTCCCTATGTCTACCTCGGGACACTGGCCGCATTCAAGGGGTTCGACTCACAATTGGAGGAGGCGGCGGTGAGCCTCGGCTCAACGCCCTTCAGGGCCCGCGTGCGAGTCACTATCCCAGCAATCCTCCCCGCCGTGCTCTCAACAACCATCCTCGTCTTCTCTCTCACCTTGGGCAACTTCACAACCGCCACGGTTGTGGGAAAGCGCGTCGAACTCCTCGCCCCGATGACCTACAGGGTCTTCCTGGCCGAGACGGGAGCCGATCCGAAGATGCAGAGCACCCTGGCGACCGTGTCAGTGGCAATCATCGCTCTCACGCTCCTCGGACAGAACCTCCTTATCGGCGGGCGTCGCTACCACATGGTCCAGGGTAGATCCTGGACGCCGATCCCCCTGCGAGGACCGCACGGCTTCGCGTTGACGAGTATCGCAACGATCATCGTCGCAGCGACGCTCCTGCCTTTCGGGTTGACCGCGGTGATGGCGTTCACCAAGAGCACCGGGCCCGTGCTCCACTGGGGGGAGTTCTCCGTCGACAACTTCGCAAGCATCATGGTCTCGGATCCCTACCCGATCAGGAATACGCTGGTTTTCGGAGGTGTCGCGTGTATCATCGGCGTCATTCTCAGCGCTGTCGTGAGCACGGTCATTGTGCGAAAGAAGAACCTCCTGTCTCCCCTCCTCTCCTATCTCGTCATGTTCCCCCAGGCTCTGTCCGGAACCGTGCTCGGCATCGGAGTGGTCATGTCGTTCGGAGGACGGCCCTGGAATATGTCCGGCACCGCGCTCATCATCATACTCGTCTTCGTTGTGCGCAGGCTCCCCCACGGCGTGCGAAGCGCCTCCGGCAGCATCCACTCGATTCCGGAGTCGATCGAGGAGGCATCGGTCAGTCTGGGCGTCCCACCCCTGCGCTCTTTCGCTCGCGTGGTCCTTCCGCTCATGCTTCCAGGGATTGCGGCAGCGGCGATCCTCACTTGGGTCACCATCATTGGCGAACTGAGCGCCTCTCTCGTCGTCTATTCCGCCGGCCAAGAGACCATCAATATCCGGATCTTCCAACTCATGTTCGCCGGAATGAACGGACAGGCAGCGGCATACGGGCTCGTCCTTTGCGTGCTCGCCCTGGCTCCCATTCTCGTCGCAACGCGAGTTCTCAAAGTCAGACTGTTCACGTAGAAGCCCACCGCACAGAAGGAGTGAGACCATGACGGGACGACCTCTGGCGACAGGCGGGGCACTGCTGGTGCTTGCCGCGACGCTTGCCTCGTGCTCTGGCGAACGCGCGCCAACGAGCGCTGACACGGTAACGCTCTACAGCAACAACAACGCCACGGTGAACCAGAACTTCACCGAAGCCGGCGGATCCCTCGAACCCCCGCTCAAGGTGAGCGTCGTGCAACAGGGATCGACGAGCGCGCTCCTGCAGCGCATTGCGGCCGAAGACGGAAGCAACAGCGCCGATGTCTTCGGCAACGCTGTTCCCGGGGTCCTCGCTGGGCATGCCGAACTCTTCGCCTCCTACCAGTCGCCCGAAGCTGCCGCCCTACCCGATGACGCGGTCGCGCCCGACTACAAATGGACGGCGCAGAACGTCCATGTGGCCGCGCTGATGGTGAATCTCGACCAGACGCCCGAGGGTGCGATTCCGAGTTCGTGGAGCGACCTCACCGATCCTCGCTGGAAGGGAAAGGTGCTCTCCGGGAACCCCCTCGACTCCGGCACGACGTACACCGCGCTGTACGGCGCGTACAAGGCCCTCGGGGACGACTTCGCACGGCTGGTGCAGAATCTTGAGGTCACGGACGACACGGACACGCTGTACCCCGCCGTCGCGCAGGGCGAGTACGCGGTGAGCCTCGGTTACGAGTCCAACATCTACGCGTACATCGCCGGCGGCCAGGAGAGCATCAGGATCGTCTACCCCAGCGACGGAGTGTCGACCACCTACGAGGCGGTCGCCGTCATCGAGAAGGCAGCGAATCCCGACGGCGCGCGGCGACTTGTCGACGCAATGATCTCCAAGGAGACACAGATCAAGATTCTCGAGAAGACGTTCCGGCGCCCGAGCCGCACCGACATCGAAGTTGGCGAATACCTGGACCTGCCGAGCCTGTCCTCTTTGAACATCGTGCGCGACGATAAGGACAGCCCAGCCGAGCGCAAGGCGTTCGAAGAGGCATGGAATGCGGCGCAGGGTTAAGAATGTCCGAGACTGAGTCATTCTCGGATCACCCTCGCCGTGCGGAGTTTGTCGGGTTCGCCGAGCAGCTCGCTGACATCTCACGCAGCCTGCTCTCTGGAAACTCGGCGGGCGCCGCGGCTCAATGCAAATCCGAGTCGAATCCGGCGACGGAGTTTGACTTGGTCGTCGAGTCCACGCTTCGTGCGCGAATCAACGACCAGTATCCTCGGCACGGCATCGTCGGAGAGGAGTTCGAGCCTGAGCGAAGGGACGCCGAATTCGTCTGGGTCCTGGACCCCATCGACGGCACCCGTGCCTTTGCCGCGGGAATACCGGTCTTCACCACCCTGATCGCCCTTTGCCATCGCTCGGAGCCCGTCATCGGCGTCATCGATGCGCCCGCATCAGGAGATCGATGGGTTGGCGTGGTCGGCTCGGCCACGCGGAGGAACGGCGTCGAGACGAGTACTCGAGACCTGCGATCCCTCGAAGACGCGGTTGTCGCATGGGGATATCCAGAAGTCACCCTTCTGGAGCATGAGGCGGGAGCGAACGCGCTCCGCGCGGCGACGGCCTGGCGCGTGTATGGCTCTGGCTCCTTCGGCTTTGGAAGTCTCGCGTCGGGGGCGCTCGACATCGCTGTGGAGAGTGGTGACGTCGTGGAGTCGGACGTGTGCGCGCTCGTGCCGGTCGTCAACGGCGCGGGTGGGTGGTGTACCGACGCCTTCGGTGAGCCGATCACGCTGCACAACGGCACATCGTGTCTCGCAGCGGGGACACGTGAGCTTCACGCGCAGGCCGTGCGGCTCCTCAACTCTGGCAATCAGGCTCTCGACACACGAGGAGCGCGCGGAGCGGAGTTGCCGAAGGCAGGTGCGGACAGGCGCGGGCTCGAGATGCCGCCGATCTGGCCCCGGAGATTGAGTCAGAGAACGACCGACGAAGGGCGGTGAACGTGAAGATCCGACGGCACTCCCTGCGAAGCCAGGTCCGCGACGAGATGCTCGCTCGCATGCGTTCAGGGGCTGTTGAGCCCGGCCAGAGCATCAGCGAGGCGCAACTCGCGGCTGACCTCGGAGTGAGTCGCACTCCGCTGCGAGAGGCGTTGATCGGACTCGCGGAGGCCGACCAGATCGACTGGGTTGAGGGAAAGGGTTTTCGTTTCAAGCCGTTCAGCGCGGAGGAGCTCGAGGAGCTCGCGCCGATCGTCTCCGCACTCGAGGGCCTGGCGGTCTCGCTCACGGCAACGGATCAGCTCCCGGAGATCGGGAGGCGCCTGCTGACCCTCGCCGGGGACTTCCGCGCCGAGCACGTCCAGTTCGCACACGTCGCGGCGAACGACGACGCATGGCACACACTCCTCACCAGCGGCTGCCCGAACCAAAGGCTCGGCGAGATGATGCGGAACACGCGCCAGGCCATACATCGTTACGAGCGGCTGCTTGTCTCCGACCACACTGTCGTCTCGCGTGTGGCCGCTGAGCACGTGAAGATCGCGAGGGCCGTGTGCGACGGAGACATCCCGGCCGCGCAGGAGGCGCTGCGCGAGAACTGGATCAACGGCGTGCGACGCATGATCCGTCTGACGAACGCTGGTGGAGGCGATCGGTGACTCTCCCCCGCCACTCACCCGGGCAGGAACTGGCTCTGAGAATGCCTGGGATCGGCCATGAGAGTCATCGCTGTCTCTGGCGGTCAACCCGCGCGGGGTCATCAATCTGTGGCGTCGGCCGGGCGTCACATGTCCGAGGTTGGCCCGGAGCGCTCCTAACAACCGCGTCACCGAATGGGGCAGCCGGGCTTCCGTGGTGCTCCGAAAGCGCTTGGAGCTCGTGGCCACCGTCCGTCGGCGCGAGTCCTCCGGTGCGCCCAGGAGCCTGACGACGCCCCCTCTCGCCAAACATCGCCCGGCTGGCGTCTGCTGAAGGATCCGGCTCACACGCGCACGTCGACCTGGCGGTCGTGCCACACCGCCACCCCGAGCGCCGCGAAGTAGAGCGCGCAGATCGGCGCGGCGACCAGCACCATGGTCAGCGCGTCCGGCGTCGGCGTCATGACGGCGGCGAACACGAACGCGGCCAGCACCGCCCAGCGCCAGCCCCGGGCGAGCGGCTCGTGACGGACGACGCCGGCGAGGTTGAGCGCGACCAGCAGCACCGGCGCCACGAACGCGACCCCGAAGGCCAGCACCAGCCGCATGACGAAGGTCAGGTAGTCCTGCGCGTTGACGAGCTGAGACGTCCCCTCGGGCGCGAACGAGGCGAGGATGTTGACGGCGTGCGGCAGCACCCACCAGGCGAGCGCCCCGCCGCCGAGGAACAGTGGCACGGCCGCGCCGAGGAAGCCGACGGCGTACCGCCGCTCGCGCGCGGTCAGGCCCGGGGTGATGAACGCCCAGACCTGGTAGAGCCACCACGGGCAGGTCACCAGCACCGCCAGGAACAGCGAGACCTTGAGCCGGATGTCGAGCGGCGCGCCAAGCGCCGTGAAGTTCAGGGCGATGTCCCGGTGCTCGGTCGACGCGGCGAGGTGGAGCGGGCGGGTCAGCAGCGCCAGCAGCGGGTCGTAGAGCGCCCAACCCAACAGCGCCCCGACCGCCAAGCCGACCGCGACCCACAACGACCGCGTGCGCAGCTCGCGCAGGTGCCCGCGCAGCGGCATGCGGGCGCGGCGGCCCGGCGCCCGCGCTCCGTCGACGGGCGGCGAGTCGGTCAGCGCCTCGCGGGACGCGTCGCGCGCGGGCGCCGTGGTCGGTGACGCCATGTCAGGCCGCCTCGGCCTGGCGGCCGCCGCCGACGCCGTGCGCCACGCCGTCCGGTTCGTCAGGGCCGTCGGGCTCGTCGGGCAGCGACACCGCGCCCTGGGGGCGCCGCACGGCGACGTCCTCGACCGAGCCGGCCGGTCGCCGGACCCCGCCGGGCAGCAGGTCGTCGAGCAGCGCCTCGCGCACGATCGCGCGCGGGTCGTAGGCCCGGGGGTCGAGTCGCGACCAGTCGACGTCGACGTCGGGGCCGAGCTCGTCGGCGACGCGGTCCTTGGCCTGCGCCAGCCAGCGCTTGGCGTCGCGCACGAGCGTCGCGAGCTGCTGCGCGTACTGCGGCAGGCGTTCGGGCCCGATCAGCACGACGGCGAGCACGGCGATGACCAGCAGCTCACCACCGTTGATGTCGAGCACCGTCTGCGCCCTTCGCCGTCAGGCCTCAGGCGCCGCAGTCGGCGCCCCCGTCGAGACGACGGGCGGCTGCTCGCCGTCGGAGGTGAGGTCCTTGACCTCGCTCTTGAAGATCTTGAGCGACTGGCCGACGCTGCGGGCCAGGTCGGGAAGGCGCTGCGCCCCGAAGATCAGCAGGATGACGACGACCAGCACGATGATGTGCCACGGCTTGAGCATGCCCATCTCGATGACTCCTTGGCTCCAGGCGGCGCACGCCGCGCACTGTGGGGATCGGGGCGCCGGGCCGTCCGGACGGACGGCCCGGCGCCGACGGGCGAGGGTCAGACCGTCGCCAGGGCCTTCTCGTGCAGCGCCTGCACGGCGTAGCGCGCGGCCCAGAACGCGCCGTGCTGCCAGGCGGAGACCTCGGACATCCAGTCGCCGGCGAAGAACACGTTGCCGGCGCCCTCCTGGAGCTTGTGGAAGTACGCCGAGTCCTGCTTGGGGTAGGCCCAGGAGCCCTCGATGTAGGGCACCTTGTGCCAGGCGATCGAGAACGAGTGCTCAAGCTCCGTGGCGTACTTCTCGCCGTGGATCTTCACGCCCTGCGCGACGGCGCGCGCCTCGCGGTCCTTCGGCGCCAGCGCGCCGTACGTGCTGGCGGCCGTGCCGGTGTTGTAGTACCCGACGATCAGGCCCTTCTGCTGGCCGTAGCCGTAGGACGGGTACCAGATGTGCTGCAGGTCCATGTCGGTCTCGGTGATGCCGCCGTAGATGTGGTGGTCGGTCTCCCACCAGCGCGACTTGTACTGCAGGCCGATCTTTCCGGCTGCCGAGCCCTTGGCGAACTCGCCGAGCCCGGTGTCGATGTCGGCTCCCCAGTTGTTGGTGAACCCGCGCGCGATGTGCGCCGGTGAGGCGACGACGGCGAAGTCCGCGCTGAGCTGGTAGCTCTTGGCGTGCTTGTCCTGGTAGGTGACCTTGACGCCGTTCGACGTGCTCTCGACGCCCGTGACCGGAGAGTTGAAGAACACGTTCTTCTCGCCGATCGCGCGCACGAAGTACTGGTAGGTGGTGTCCATCCCGCCGACGGGCTGGAACATGAGCATGGCCTGCTCCCAGTTGTGCTCGAACTGGAAGTAGTTGCCGAACCGGCTCGCGAGCGTCTCGGACATCGTGGGACGGGTTGGCGGGAGCTCGGTCTCCTCGAAGTTCCACGCCGTGGGGTACTGCGCGTAACCGCGGTTCGAGTGGGTGGGGGCGTCCCAGTACACGCCGTTGCGCAGCGAGCCGAGAGAGCTGAGGAAGGACTTGAGGTTGTCCTTGTCCTGCGCGGTCAGCTTCGCGTCGAGCGCGCCCTGGTCGGTGGCGAGGGTCAGCAGCTCGCCCACGGTGCCGTAGAAGTCGGCCTTCGCGGTGCGGTACTTGGTCGGGTTGCCCGGAGTCGACCCGCGGCCCTCGTTGTAGAGGTAGGCCTCGGCGTTGGCGTTGGTCATCACCTCGTACGGGACACCGAGCTCGCGGTAGTACTCCAGCGTGACCATCCACTGAGCGACGCGCCCCGCGCCGCAGTTCATGTAGATGCCGTCGTCCCACTGGGCGACCTGGGTGACACCGTCGATGTCGGTCTCCTTGTCCCCCGGACGCACGGTGAGCGTGCGCCCCCCGGGACGGTGGCGGGCCTCGAGCACCGTGACCTTGTAGCCGGCCTTCTGCAGCTCGTAGGCCGAGCAGAGCCCGGCCGGGCCGGCGCCGATGACGATGACGTGCTTCTTGTTGTCCTTGCCCTTGGCGTGGAAGTCGGCCTGGGTCGGCGGGCGCCAGCGCCAGTCCTGCTTGTGGGCGATGCCGCCCGGCCCGTTGCCGTGGGCGGCGGCGGTCGGGGCCAGGCCGATCGCCCCCATGGCGCCCAGCATCACCCCGGCGGATGAGCCGATGCCGACGGCCTGCAGGAAGCGGCGGCGAGAGACGCCGCTGGCGGCCCTCTCGTCCAGGACATCCAACTTCTCAGTCATTTGCCTACCTCTCGGTCACGGTCTGGCGAGCCACGCGCCCCGCGGTTCCACGGGGCGCCGTCGGCACAGCGCGAACGTAGAAGCAGCACGTCACCCGGGTGATTCACGCGTATTGCCACGATGTGTCATAAGAAGGTCGGATAGATCCCGGCGCCGAGCACGGCGCGCCCGACGCCGTCTCATCAGGTGGATTCGCCGCTTGACCAGTGCGGAAGCCACGAGGAGTCTTCTCGACGTCCTCACGTCACCCGCGTGCGCCACCTACCGACCTGGAGGTCACGTTGGAGCTTCGCCAACTGCGGTACTTCGCCGGGCTGGCCGCGACGCTGCACTTCAGCCGCGCCGCGCACCAACTCCACATCACCCAGCCGGCGCTGTCCCAGGCGATCCGCCAACTGGAGTCGCAGATGGGCGCCAGGCTGCTCGACCGCACCACCCGGCAGGTGTCCCTGACCCCCGCGGGCCTGCGGCTGGCCCACGACGCCGAGCGCATCCTGGCCGCCGTCGCGGCGTCCGAGACCGCGGTCCGCGCGATCGCCGCCTCCTGCCCCGCCGCGGGCCCGGCGACGCGGCCGGGGCCCGAGTAGGCGACGAGGCGGCGACGGGCGCCGCGCCCACGGCCGCCCTCAGATGGGCCGCACCCGGTAGCGGATCTCGGGTCTGCCCGCATGGCCGCGGATCGGCTCACGCAGGCACCCGCCCGAGTGGGTCAAGAACTCGAGGTAGCGGCGCGCGGTCACGCGCGAGACGTCGGTCGCGGCGGCGGCCTGCGCCGCGGTGAGCCCGTCCGGCGCGACGGCGACCGCGTGCCGGACGTCGTCGAGCGTCTCGCGGCTCATGCCCTTGGGCATCTCGGTGTGCGACCGCTCCCGGAGCCGGTCGAGCGCCGCGTCGATCTCCTGCTGGTCCACCGGCCGGTCACCGGCGACGGCGACACGGAAGGCCGCGTAACGCTCCAGCGTCTGCCGCAGCGCGGCGAACGAGAAGGGCTTGAGCAGGTAGCCGACGATGCCCAGGCGCACCGACTGCCGCAGCGTGACCAGGTTCCGGTCGGCGGTGATCGCGATGACGTCGACGGGCGCCTCGGTCTGCTGGAGCTGGCGGCACACCTCCAGCCCGTGGATGCCGGGCAGGCCGAAGTCCAACAGGATCAGGTCGACCCCGCCCGAGGCGACCCGCACGAGCGCGTCCTCGCCGTTGTGCGTCACCGCGACGGTCACGAACCCGGGCACCCGGTCGACCAGCACGCGATGCCCGTCCGCCACGGCTCGCTGATCGTCCACGACCAGCACGCGGATCATCCGCGCGCCTCCTTCCCGGCCGGGACGGGCGGCGCCGCGCTGCGCAGCGGCAGACGCACCGCGAAGGTCGCGCCGCGCTCGCGGCGCACCTCGATTGAGCCTCGCAGCCGGGTCACGGCGCTGTCCACGAGCGCGAGCCCGATCCCCCGCTCGCCCGGCGACTGGGGGGCGGGGGACTTGGTCGTCCACCCGCGCGTGAACGCGCGGGCGACGGCGTCAGCGGGCAGTCCGGGCCCCGAGTCGGCGACCTCGACCACGAGCGTCGACCCGTCGGGTCCGGCGTCGGCCGGCGCGTCCGACACCCAGGCGCGCACCTCGACCCACCGCGGCTCGGCCGCGCCGCAGGCCGCCTCGACGGCGTTGTCGACGAGGTTGCCGAGGATCACCACGAGGTCCTCGGCGGGCAGGTGCGTCGCGGGGATGGCGAACCTCCGCGCGAACCGCAACTCAACCCCGGCCTCGTGGGCCTGTGCGCTCTTGCCCAGCAGGAGCGCGACCAGCGCCGCGTCGTCGACGGCGGCGGACAGACGCTCGGCGACCTCGCGGGAAAGCTCCAGGGCGCCGGTCGCGAACTCGACGGCCTGCGCGTCGCGGCCCAGCTCGACCAGCAGGACGGCGGTGTGCAGCCGGTTGTCCGCCTCGTGCGCTCGCGCGCGCAGCGCGTCGATGAGCGTCTTCTGGGAGGAGATGACCCCGGCCATCCGCACCACATCGGTGTGGTCGGCGATCGTCGTGACCCACCCGGGGGCGTGCGCGTCACTCCGCGCGGGCACCTGCGTCACGATGACGGTCCGCCCGGCGGCCGTGTGGACCTGCCCGGCGCTTCGGCGTCCCGAGGCGATCAGCTCGGCGAGCCCGGGCTCCAGCGAGAGGTCGGCGATCCGGCGCCCGACGACGTCGTCGAGCCCCAGCAGTCGACCCGCCTCGTCGTTGCACAGCTCGACACGCCGGTCGGGGCCGACGAGCAGGTAACCGGCCCGCACCGAACCGAGCAACGCCTGGTGCTGCGCGAGCGTGCGCACGATGGCGCGCGGGCCGAGCCCGTGCGCCTGCCGGTCGACCCTGCGGTGCACCAGCGAGGCGACCGTCGTGCCGGCGGCGACGGCGGCCGCGCCCACCGCGACCAGCACCGCGACCCTCCTGGCCACCGTCGCGTGGATGGCGCCCACTCGGGTCCCGGCGGCGACCAGGGCGATCGGCCGTCCGCTCGGCCCCAGGACCGGGGCGACGGCGCGCACCGAGGGCCCCAGCGTCCCGACGTGCTCCTCCACGACGACGCCGCCCGCCTGCGCCGCGGCGATGGACCCGATGTACGGCTCGCCCACGCGCTCCGGGTCGGGGTGGGTCCAGCGGGTGCCGTCGACGGCCATGACCACGACGAAGTCCAGGCCGGCCGTCTTGCGCGCCCGTTCAGCGCGAGCGCGCAGAGCGGCGGCCGGGGCGGGGGCGAGCGCACCGTCGACGACGTCGCGATCCTGGGCCAGCAGCAGGGCGGCCGACCGCACGGTCGCGCGCGCCTGGTCGAACGCGGCGGCGCGGGCCGCGGCGTACCCGAGGACGACCCCGACGCCCACGACGGCGATCAGCGCCACGGCCACGACGCCGCCGGCCAGCCGGCCCAGGCTGTGACGCTCGCGGCTGTCACGCTCGCGCAGGGGCGCGCCGTCGGTCGCATGATGGCGCGCGCCCGTTCGGGCCGGCGCCATTGTCGGATATTCGCGGACCGGTCGCTCCACAACGCCATTATGACCCGAGAGCGATCAGCCCAAGGAGCCCCGATAAACAATGCGCACGCGGAATTGACGCCCGCGGCATCCGCTGTTCGCGAGAGGGGTCCGACTCGCCCACTTTCTCTATGAACACAAGAGGCGTGACCCGGCGACAAATCTCAGGCTCCGCCGTGATCGCAAAGCACACAACTCCATAGCCCAGCAAACCGCGGATCTGCGGCGCCGGCGCGTCAATAGCGTGAGCGTCGACGGGCCACCCAGACCCGCTGTCTGAGCGCTCGGCCGGAGATGACGCCGGCCAGGCTCAGGCACGCAGCGCGACGACGGGCGATACCGATGGCATCCACTCCCAGTGTTCGACCCACGCCCACACCGCCCGCGGACGCGGGCCCTGGACCCGCGGCGCCAGGCGGCGCCGGGTCCGCCGGACCGCCGGCGCGGGTGACCGCGCTCAGCCCCGCTTCCCTCGGCCGACTGCTCATCCCCGTCGGGGTGGCGCTCGTGATCTGGTTCATCCCACCACCGAGCGGGATCGAGCAGCAGGCCTGGCATCTCCTGGCGGTGTTCGTCGCCACCATCGTGGGCGTCATCGCCCGGCCCCTGCCCATGGGCGCCGTGTGCCTCATCGGCGTCGCGGTCGTCATCGTCACCAAGACCCTGGAGCCGGCCGACGCGCTGTCCGGCTTCTCCAACTCGACGATCTGGCTCATCGTGACCGCGTTCCTCATCTCACGCGCGGTCATCAAGTCCGGGCTCGGCGCGCGGATCGCGTTGTACCTCGTGTCGAAGATCGGCTCGCGCATCTTGGGCGTCGCCTACGCGATGACGCTCACCGACCTGATTCTCGCGCCCGCGACGCCGTCCAACACCGCGCGGGCGGGCGGCGTCATCATGCCGATCCTGCGCTCGATCTCCTCGACGTACGGCAGCGAGCCGAACTCGCCGTCGTCGCGGCGCGTGGGGTCGTTCCTGACGCTGACCGCGTTCCAGGTCAACGTCGTCACCTCGGCGATGTTCCTGACCGCCATGGCGGCCAACCCCCTGGCGGCGCAGCTGGCCGGCGACCAGGGCGTCTCCATCAGCTGGGGCCAGTGGGCCCTGGCTGCGGTCGTCCCCGGCGTCGCGTCGCTGACCATCGTGCCCGCGGTGCTCTACCGGATCTACCCGCCCGAGGTGAAGAGGACGCCGGAGGCCGCCGCCCAGGCCGGCAGGCAGATCAAGGAGCTCGGCCCGATGACGGCGCCTGAGTGGGCGGTCGTCGGCACCCTGGTGCTCCTGCTGCTGCTGTGGACGGTCGGCGACGTCGCCCTCGACATGTCGGCGACGACGGCCGCGCTCGCGGGCCTGGGGGTGCTCCTCGTGGTGGGCGCGCTCACCTGGGAGGACGTCAAGAGCGAGCGGCAGGCGTGGGACACCCTGGTCTGGTTCGCCGCGCTCGTGATGATGGCGACGCAGCTCAACAAGCTCGGCCTCATCCCGTGGGTGAGCGAGCAGATGTCCGGCCTGGTCGCCGGCATGGACTGGGTGGTGGCCTTCATCATCCTGACGCTCGTGTACTTCTTCACCCACTACCTGTTCGCGTCGAACACAGCCCAGGTGTCGGCCATGTACGCGGCCTTCCTGGCCACGGCGATCGCCGCGGGCGCGCCGCCGTTGTTCGCCGCGCTCGTCCTGGGCTTCATCTCCTCCCTCTTCGCCTCCTGCACCCACTACTCGTCCGGGCCGGCGCCCGTCCTGTTCGGCGCCGGCTACGTGTCGATCGGCCACTGGTGGCGCTACGGCCTGGCGATCGGCGTCCTCAACATCGCGATCTGGATGGGCCTGGGCGGCGTGTGGATGAAGGTGCTCGGCATGTGGTGAGCGCCGAGCGTCCCGCGACCCGGCGCCGTCGAGCGCCACCCGGCGCACCGAGCGCCGCCGACACGAGGGAGCACCCGATGACCCAGTCCAGCGACCACCCGACGGGCTACCGCGTCGAGCACGACACCATGGGCGAGGTCCTGGTGCCCGTGAGCGCCAAGTACCGCGCCCAGACACAGCGCGCGGTGGACAACTTCGCCATCTCGTCCGCACGGCTGTCCCCGCCGCACATCGCCGCCCTCGGGCAGATCAAGCGGGCGGCCGCGCTCGCCAACCAGGAGCTGGGCGTCATCGCGGCGCCGGTCGCCGAGGCGATCGTCGCGGCCGCCACCGAGGTCACCTCGGGTCTGCGGGACGACCAGTTCCCGATCGACGTCTTCCAGACCGGCTCGGGCACGTCGTCCAACATGAACGCCAACGAGGTCATCGCCACGCTCGCCGGCGAGCGGCTCGGGCAGCCCGTGCACCCCAACGACCACGTCAACGCCTCACAGTCCAGCAACGACGTGTTCCCCGCCTCGATCCACATCGCCGCGACCGCGGCCGTGCTGCACGACCTGCTCCCGGCGCTCGACGAGCTCGCGTCGGCGCTGGAGGCGAAGGCGTCCGCGTTCGCCGACGTCGTCAAGTCGGGGCGCACGCACCTGATGGACGCCACGCCCGTGACGCTCGGGCAGGAGTTCGGGGGCTACGCGGCCCAGGTGCGCTACGGCGCCGAGCGCGTGCGCGCAGCCCTCCCGCGCCTGGCGGAGCTCCCGCTCGGCGGCACGGCCGTGGGCACCGGCATCAACACCCCGCCCGGCTTCCCGCAGCGCGTCATCGCGCTCGTGGCCGAGCACACGGGGCTGCCGCTCACGCGGGCGCGCAACCACTTCGAGGCGCAGGGCGCCCAAGACTCGCTCGTGGAGACCTCCGGCGCGCTGCGCACGATCGCGGTCAGCCTGACCAAGATCTGCAACGACCTGCGCTGGATGGGCTCGGGCCCACGCACCGGGCTGGCCGAGATCGCGCTGCCCGACCTGCAGCCCGGGTCGTCGATCATGCCCGGAAAGGTCAACCCGGTCATTCCCGAGGCGGTGCTTCAGGTCGCGTCGCAGGTCATCGGCAACGACGCGGCCATCGCGGTGGCGGGCGCCTCGGGCGCGTTCGAGCTCAACGTGCAGCTGCCGCTCATCGCGCGCAACCTGCTGGAGTCGATCACCCTGCTCGCGAACGGGTCGCGGCACCTCGCCCGCAAGTGCGTCGACGGGATCGTCGCGAACGCCGACCGGTGCCTGGTGTTCGCCCAGTCCTCCCCGTCGGTGGTCACGCCGCTCAACCGGGTCATCGGCTACGAGGCGGCCGCGAAGGTCGCCAAGCACGCCGTGCGTGAGGGACTCACGATCCGCGAGGCGGTCGTCGCCCTCGGCCACCTGGACGGCGACCTGACGGCCGAGCGGCTCGACGCCGCACTCGACGTGCTGTCGATGACGGTCGCGCCCACGGCGCCGGGCGCCGACTGATGCTGGTCGAACGGGTCGACGTCGTGATCGTCGGCGGGGGCGGAGCGGGCCTGCGCGCGGCGATCGAGGTCGCCCGCACCCGCCCCACGCTCACGGTGGCCCTCGTGTCCAAGGTCTACCCGATGCGGTCGCACACGGTCGCCGCCGAGGGCGGCTCCGCGGGCGTGGTCGGCGCGGACGACTCACTCGATCGGCACTTCGACGACACCGTGTCGGGTGGCGACTGGCTGTGCGACCAGGACGTGGTGCGGTACTTCGTCGAGCACGCGACGGCGGAGATGTACCAGCTCGAACGGTGGGGCTGCCCGTGGAGCCGGCGCCCGGACGGCGCGGTCAATGTGCGCCGCTTCGGTGGGATGAGCCGCCCGCGCACCTGGTTCGCCGCCGACAAGACCGGCTTCCACATGCTGCACACGCTGTTCCAGACGTCCCTGCAGTTCGCGCAGATCCGGCGCTTCGACGAGCACTTCGCGCTCGAGCTCGTCGTGCGGGACGGCGCCGTCGCCGGCGTCGTCGCCTACGACCAGCGCAACGGCTACCCGGTGCTGCTGGAGTCCGGCGCCGTCGTCATCGCGACCGGGGGTGCGGGGCGCGCCTACGCGCAGAACACCAACGGCGCCATCGTCACCGGCGACGGGATGGCGATGGCCTATCGCGCGGGCGTGCGCCTGCGCGACATGGAGTTCGTGCAGTACCACCCCACAGGCCTGCCCGGCTCGGGGATCCTCATCACCGAGGGCTGCCGCGGCGAGGGCGGCGTCCTGCTCAACAAGGACGGGTACCGATACCTGCAGGACTACGGGTTGGGGCCCGAGACCCCCGTCGGGCAGCCGAAGACCAAGCACATGGAGCTGGGCCCGCGCGACCGGCTCTCGCAGGCGTTCTGGCACGAGCAGCGCGCCGGGCGCACCATCCCGACCCCGCGCGGGGACGCCGTCCACCTCGACCTGCGCCATCTCGGCCGCGCCTACCTGCGCGAGCGCCTGCCTCTGATCTGCGAGCTCGCCGAGCAGTACGTGGGCGTCGACCCCGCGCGCGAGCCCATCCCGGTGGCGCCCACGGCGCACTACACCATGGGCGGCATCGAGACCGACGTGACCACCCAGACGTCGACGCCGGGACTCTTCGCGGTCGGCGAGTGCGCCTCCAGCGGCCTGCACGGCGCCAACCGACTCGGATCCAACTCGCTCGCCGAGCTCGTCGTGTTCGGGCGCGTCGCGGGCGAGCGCGCCGCAGAGCTGGCGTGGCGGGAGCCGCGCGGGCCGTCGACGTCGGTGCGCGCCGCCGGCGCCGAGATCGCCGACCGGTATGTCGCGATGATGGGCCGCGGCACGCAGAGCCCCAGCGAGATCCGCACCGAGCTGGGCCGGGTGATGGACGACGAGGTCGGCATCTTCCGCACGGCCGACGGCCTGCGCCGAGCGGCGACGGTGATCGCGGGCCTCAAGGACCGGCACCGCGACGTGCGCGTGAGCGACACCTGCCCCGTCTACAACACCGACTGGGCCCAGGCCGTCGAGCTCGGCGCGCTGCTCGACGTGGCGGAGACGATGGTCCACTCGGCGCTGCGGCGCACCGAGTCGCGCGGGTCGCACCAGCGCCTCGACGGCCACACCGCCCGCGACGACGAGCGGTTCCTGGCGCACTCGGTCGCCACCCACCGACCCGGCCAGGCGCCGCTGATCGGGTATCAGGACGTCGTCATCACCACGTCCCCACCGTCCGCGCGCGAGTACGGCGCCGCCGGCGCCAAGGCGGCGGCCGCCGCCGGGAAGGACGAGGAATGAGCGACGACCACGACGCGGAGGCGGTGGCCCCCACCCCGCCCGGCCCGGACGACGGTCGCGGACCCGGCGAGAGCCGCAGCGGCTCGACCGAGGTCCTCGGCACGGTGCGGCTGGAGGTGTTCCGCTACCGGCCCGACGACGGCGACGGACCGCGGACCGTGGCGTACGAGGTGCCGTACAGCACCGAGACGTCCCTGGTCGACGCGCTCAACTGGGTCAAGGACCACGTCGACTCGTCGCTGGCGTTCCGCTGGTCGTGCCGGATGGGCATCTGCGGCAGCTGCGGGATGATGGTCAACGGCCGCCCGCGCCTCGCGTGCGAGACGTTCCTGCGCACGTACGCCGACGAGGGGCTGCGCGTCGAGCCGCTGGAGAACTTCGACGTCGACCGCGACCTCGTCGTCGACCTCGAGCCGTTCCTCGCGCGCCTCACCTCGGTCATGCCGTGGGTCGTGCCCGGCGCCGAGGCGCCCGACGGGTCACCGGGGCGCGAGGGGAACACCCAGACCCCCGAGCAGATGGTCGCCTACCACGACTTCACGATGTGCGTGAACTGCCTGCTGTGCTACGCGGCCTGCCCGCAGGTCGGCATCGCGTCGGACTTCCTCGGGCCGGCGGCCATCACCGCGGCCGTCCGCTACGACAAGGACACGCGTGACAGCGGGTCCGACCGACGTCTGCCGGTGCTCGACACCGAGAACGGCGTGTGGCCCTGCACCTTCGTCGGCGCGTGCTCGACGGTCTGCCCCAAGGGCGTGGACCCCGCGGCGGCGATCCAGCAGGCCAAGATCGCCACCGCGCTGGCCTGGGCCGCCGAGTTCGTCACGCCGCACAAGGGCACGGCCGGCGACCTGAGCGACAAGACCGCACGGAGGGGATCACCATGACCCACGCCGACCGCACGCCCGGATCGAGTCCCGCACCACCGAGCCCGCGGCGCGACATGTCCGGGGTCCTGGCGGTCCTGGACGCGCGCGGCGTGGGCCAGCCGGCGAGCGCCCGGCGGCCGGTCTCCCGGCCGATGCCGCGCACCTGGTTCCTCCGCTCGCGCCAGATGCGCGCCTACGCCCTGCGCGAGGTCTCGTCCTTCATCGTCGGGCTCTTCCTGCTCGACCTCGTCGTCGGCATGGTCGCGCTGCACCGCGGCCCGCAGGCGTGGGACTCGTGGGTCACGCTGCAGCGCCACCCGCTCAACGTCGTCCTCATCGTGTTCGTGCTGGCGATGACGCTGGTCCACGCCACCACCTGGTACGCCGCCGCGCCCAAGATCGTGCGCGTGCGCATCGGCCAGGCGTACCTGTCCGGCCGCTGGATCGTCGCGGCGCAATACGTGGTCGCTCTCGCCGTCCTGGCGGCGACCGTCGTCTGGATCTGGAGGAGCGCGTCATGAGGCGCTGGGAGAGCCGCAACAACGAGTCCGTGATGTGGGCGCTGTTCGCCGGGGGCGGCCAACTGGCCGTCCTCGTGATGCCCGCCGTCGTGATCGTCTTCGGCGTCATCGTCCCGTTCGAGGTCTTCGGCGACGCGGCGACGACGTACCGCTCGCTGGCCGGCGTCGCCACCCACCCGGCGGCGTCGTTCGCCATTCTCGCGACGCTGGGCGTGATCCTGTGGCATTGCTGCCACCGCGGTTACCACGCCCTGCACGACCTGCACCTCAACCCGCCCGAGATCGTGCGAGCCGCGACGTACGGCCTGGCGATCGTGATTCCCGCTGGGGGGTGGGCGCTGTGCCTGGCGTCGTAGGCCCCCTCAAGCGGCAGCTGCGCTCGGCCGTCAGCGACGCGACGCTCGCCGCGTCGGTGCACAACAGCCAGCCCTGGCACTTCACCATGATCGCCCAGGGGGTCGCCGTGCGCGTCGACCCCACCCTGCGCCCGCGGATCATCGACCGCCAGGGCCGCTGGCTTCTGCAGTCCCTCGGCGCGGCGATCGCGAACCTGGAGCTGGGCATGCGCGTGCGGACCGGACGCACCACCCGCACCCAGGTGTTCCCGGACCTCGACCCGCACGAGGCGGGCGCGGCCAGCGGCGCCACCGCGACCCTGACCGGCGCCGTCGTCGCCGTCGTGGAGATCGCCGACGACGCCCGCGGCGACCCGCTCGACGACCGCCTCCACACCGCCATCCTGGAGCGCCGCACGAGCCGCGGCCCGCTCTACGGCGACCTGGAGGCGGCGGCGTGGGACACGGTCATGGCGGCCGCGAGCGCCGCGGGCGACGGCTGGCACATCCGCGCGCTGCGCCCCGACCCCGCTCAGACGGCGGCGCTGGTCGACCTCACCCGGGCGGTCGAGGCGCGATGGCGCGACGACGTCGCCTATCTCGCCGAGGTCCAACGGTGGACAAAGCCCGACGGCGGTCGCGGCATCCCGCCCACGCTGATCGGGCCGGGCGACCCGAGCGGCAACGTGCCGCGGCGCGAGTTCGCGGTCTCACCGACCTCCCCGCGAAGGGCTCCTGCGCCGTCGGGCGACACCGCGGCGCCATCCACCGACGTGTTCGAGGTCAGCCCGCGGCTGCTCGTGCTCGCCGGAGCCCCCGACGGGCCCACCACCTGGGTCCGGGCCGGCGCCGCGATGCAGCGCGCCATGCTCGCGGCGACCGCCGAGGAGGCCCGGGTCGGGTTCCTCGGCCAGGTCGTGGAGGACGACGAGGCCCGCGCGCGGGCGGGCGACCTGTTGAGCCTGCGGGACGAGGCGCTGCTGCAGGTGCTGCGCCTCGGCGCCGTCGACCCGACCAGGCACCCGCGACGATCGCCCCGGCGCCCGCTGCGCGAGGTGCTCGGCTGACGCGGCTGGCCCCGCGCTCAGACCGGCGACCGCGTCGTGGCGGCGAAGTGGTCGAGCACCGACCGGGCCAGCGGCGGCACGTCTCGTGGGCGCGACCCGTCGCGCAGCGACTGCGCGGCGAGCGCCCCCGCGGCGACAGCCGCGCGGGCGGCGACGGGTGAGACGACGGTCGGCGCGCCGTCGATGACCAGGCCGAGGAACTCCGCCATGGTCGCCACGTCCGCGTCCCCGTGCCCGCTGGTCACGCCCTCGATCGGATGCTCGGCGTCCCCGTGGATCTGCCAGTCGTGCCGGCGGTTCCAGACGCGCACGACTCCCCCGGCCGTGTCGCCGATGTTCTCCAGTCGCCCCTGCGTGCCGATGACCGTGTAGTTGCGCCAGTAGTCCGGGGTGAAGTGGCACTGCTGGTAGCTGGCCTGCACCCCGTTGTCGAGCGTCATCAGCATCATCGAGACGTCCTCGACGTCGACGACGGGGTTGAGCCCCGTGTTGCTCGCGGGCGGCCAGTTGGCGAGCGAGAACCAGTCCGCCATCGTCTGCCCGGGCCGCTCGCGACGGTCGGCCACCTCGCCGTAGACCATGAGGTCGCCCATGCCGACCACGCGGCGCGTGTACCCCCGCGCGAGGTAGTGGACGATGTCGATGTCGTGGCTCGCCTTCTGCAGCAGGAGCGTGCCGGTGCGCGACCGGTCGGCGTGCCAGTCCTTGAAGTAGTAGTCCGGGCCATGCCCCACGAAGTGGCGCACCCAGATGGCCTTGACCTCACCGATCTCGCCGCGCTCGATCACCCCTCGCATCGCGCGCACGACGCCCGCGTGCCGGTAGTTGTGCCCGACGTACAGCGGCGTCCCGCTCTCGGCCGCGGCCGCCAGCACCCGGTCGGCGTCCGCGAGCGTCGTGGCGAGCGGCTTCTCCAAGTAGCAGGCCACGCCCGCCCGCAACAGGTCGACCGCGATGTCCGCGTGGGTGTCGTCGGGGGTCGTGATGATCGCCGCGTCGGCGGCGCGCGCGGCGATCAGGTCGCGGTGGCTGGCGAAGGTCTGGACGTCGCCGAACAGGGTCCGGCCGCGGTCGAGGCCGACCGGGTCGCTGTCGACGACGGCGCTCACCGCGGCGTCGTCGCGGACCGCCGCGACATGACGCCCGATCCCGGCGCGCTGCCCGGCGCCGACGACGGCGACCGCCAGCCGTGGCCTGCTAAGCGACTTCATCATCCCCCACACCGCATGATCGATGGTGCGCGCTCCGGTCGCCGGACGCGCCTGAGCAGACCGTATGCGTCCGCGGTCCGGACCCGCCATCAACTGATCACCTGGACGGCAGGAGCGCCCGCGGGCGAGCCCGGCAGCGGCACACTCACGTGGCCAGTCGGACCGCCTGACCCGTCGCCGCGGACTCCTGAGCGGCCAACATCACCTCCAGGCTGCGGAGTCCCGCGGGCCCGTCTGGTTGCGGAGCCACGCCGCTGCGGACGCCGTCCAGAAAATGCCCGAGCATCGCACGGTCAAGATCGCCGCCGAACGCTAGCCACGCGGGCTGGTCTTCGGCCGTCCCGGCAACGTGGGCGCCGAACGGGTCGATGTCGATGACACCCTCTGTGCCGACCGCCTGAAGCGTGAGCCCACCCCAGTTGGGCGCTGCGTTCGGGTGGCTCCATGAGCAGTCGATCGTGGCGATCACCCCACCGGGGTAGGTGACATTGACCAGCCCACCGGTCTCGACGGTCACACGCGGATCGTCAGCGTGCAGGATGCGGTTCGTCGCCGCACGGACGGACTCCGCTCGCACGCCCAGCAAGGCATCCAGCAGATCTGCGACGTGCACGACGTGGTCGACAAGCGCTCCACCTCCCGCAAGCCTGGGGTCGACGAACCAGGGCCGCCCGTCCAGGGGGATCTTTCCGTTGTTGGTCCCCACCAACGCCATCACCTGTCCGAGGGATCCCGCGTCCACGTGCGCGCGCAGCGTCGCGAACTCGGGGCTGAACCGGACCGGGTAGGCGGTCATGAGGAAGACGCCGGCTCCGTCGCACGCCTCGATCATGGCGCGCGCGTCGGCGGCGCTCGTGGCGAGCGGCTTCTCGCACAGCACGTGCGCCCCCGCCCGGGCGGCGGCGACGACCAGGTCGCGGTGACGGGCGTTCTCGCTGCACACAATGACGGCGTCGGGACCCCAGGCGAACGCCTCGGCATACGTCTCGACGTAGTCCACGCCGAGAGTCTGTGCAAGCTCCCGACCCCGGGGGCCCCCACCCGATTCGGTCGAGCCGTCGGGGTCGGCGGCCAGTACCTGGACGCCAGGCCATGCGGTGAGCAGGTCCGCGTACGCCTCGGCGTGTGGGTGCGCGAAGGAGAGCACCGCGACCTTCAGGTCGGCGTGGCGGGGCTTGTCGTGGTTCACGCGCTTCTCCGATCCGTGGTGCCGACAGCGGCAGCCAGTGCGCACGCGCGTGCCGCTGTGTCGACGCGCACAGGCTCACCGCGCGCGATCGAGGTCTGGGCGGCGGCGGCGAGTTCGACGGCGATCGCCCCGTCGACGGCGTCGACGCGCGGGAGTGGCCCGCCGTCGAATGCCGCTGCGAACTCACGCAACTGCGCGAGATAGGGGCTCTCACCTCCGACCGCGGCGGGGCGAGGTCGCCCGTCGACCGCGACCGGGGCGAGGTCGGCTCGCACACCAGTTGGCTGAGCAGAGTCGTACCGCAGGACTCCGCGGTCGCCGGCGACGTGGACGGCGGTGCGGAACGCCAGGTGCGGCGGACCCCACAGCCCGGCGACCGAGCTGACGGCTCCGCTCACATGGGTGAGCGTGACGTGCGCGGTCTGCCGCTGGTCGGCGCGCGAGCGCAGCGCGTACACCTCACGGACCTCTCCAGCAATCCACCGCGCGATGTCCAGGTCGTGGATCATCTGGTCAGCGACGATCCCACCCGACCGTGCGTCGTCGGCGAACCATGGCGACCACGAGGGGAACACGCCGCTTCGCGTGAGCCGCAGCACGGCGGGGCGTCCGACACGCCCGGCGGCAACCGCGTTCCGGGTGGCGACGTACTCCGGGAAGTAGCGCACAACCTGGGCCGGATAGAGCTGCACCCCCGCACGGGCGGCTGCCCACACGAGCTCACCAGCCTGTGCCGGCGTGCGCGCGAGCGGCTTCTCGCACACCACGTGCCGGCCGGCCTCGATTGCGGCCAGCGTGTACTCGTAATGCGTGTCCGTCGGCGTCATGACGTCGACGACGTCGCTGCGGCCCAAAAGGTCGTCGAGGCTGGCGACCGCCTTCCCGCCGCATTCCGTCGCAAGGTCTTGCGCACCCTCGGCGCTGAAGACCGTGATCTCAGCACCGAGCGCCGCCCAGGCGGCGGCGTGCTCGACGGCGATTCCGCCGGCGCCGATCATTCCCACTCTCATGGTTACCGACACTCTCCATTCGGGGTCGAGGCCCAGGGGCCACGCGCGTCGACCTGTTCGACAGCGGACCTGTTCTCGGGGATCGGCGGGATCGCCGCCACCATCCGTCGCGTGATGCGCTCGGGGTCGGTCACGGCCGAGCCGACGACGACCGCATACGCACCCGTCGCAAAGGCCGCGGTGACGACAGCCGGGTCCCAGACACCCCCTTCGACGACCACCGGGACCGTGAGGGCGCGCACCAACCGTTCCGCCAGCTCCAGTGCGGGCGGGACGACGTCCCTCGTCTCTCGGGTGTACCCAGCCATGGTGGTCGCGATGAGGTCCGCGCCTGCCTCGACGGCGTCATGCGCCTCGGCCTCGGTTGCGCAGTCCGCCATCACGGGCACCCCGAGTGCGTGGCAGGCGGCGACGATCTCGCCGAACGTCTCCGCTGGTCGTCCTCGGGTCGCCGCATGCGCCGCGACAAGGTCCGCCCCCGCGTTCACCAGGGCCACCGCGTCGGACACCGACGGAGTGATGAACACCTCCTGGCCTGGCACGCGACGCTTCGTGATGCCGATGACCGGTCGGTCCGTGCTCCCGCTCAGCAGGGCGACGACGTCCGGGGACGCGACCCGGAAGCCGGCAGCCCCGCCGTGCCCTGCCGCCAGGGCGAGGCGCACCAGCGTGGCGGGGTGGTCGAGCGGTCCGCCCGGATGGTGGGTCTGCGCGGAGACGACCAGGCCGTGAGCCAGCTTCGCGACGGTCACATCACGAGATGGACGTCCGGTCCCTCGGGGGCGCGAGCCGGGAGTCAATTTCACAGGCTTTGGTATATACCATTTATCTCGGCCATGCAACGATTTTGGGAGGATCCGCCGTCAGTCCCTGCGCACGGCGAACCGAAGCGAGTACCGGTCGGCCCGGTACGTCGTCACCGCGTACTCGACGGGACCACCTCGCGAGTCGTACGAGGTCCGTGTCGCGCGCAGCGCCGCGGAGAACGGCGGCACGCCGAGCATCGCGGCGTCATGCTCGTCGAGCACCGTCGCCTCGATGAGCTGCTCGGCGCGCGTGGGCGCGATGCCGTAGTGCCGCTCGAGCAACTCGTAGAGCGAGCCAGTCAGATCGAGGTCCTCCAGGCCAGGGACGGTCGCTGCCGCGAGAGCGCACACCTCCAGGCACATCGGCTCGCCGTCTGCCATGCGCAGGCGCCGGACGGTCACGACACCGTCCCCCGGACTGAGGTGGAGGCTGCGCCCGACCTCGTCACCAGCGGCGCCGTGAGCGACCTCCAACAGTCGCGAGCTTGGCGTCCTGCCACGAGCCCGGACGTCCTCGCTGAACGACGTCAGGCGCAGCGACTTGGCGATCGACGGGCCGACGGAGTACGTGCCCCCGCCTTGAACCCGGTAGACCAACCCGTCGGACTCCAATTCGTCGATGGCGCGACGCACGGTGACGCGAGTGACGCCGAAGTCAGCCGCGAGGACCCGCTCGGGGGGAAGAGCGCTGCCGGCCGGCTTGCCGTCGATGTACGCCTCGAGCAGAGCGTCCTTGATCTGCAGGTACTTCGAGCGAGGCGGGGCTGTGACCCCGGGTTCTGCCGTCATAAGGCCATCCTAAAGGTCTATACCATCCATCACCAGGCTTGCGGCACCGACGACGTTCCCATGGGGCAGCGGCGCCGTAGCGCTCACCGGCGCAGCGCGCGGTCCCGGCAGCGTGTGCGCCATCAAGGCCCGCCTGAGCGGATCGAGCAGGTGAGCCCCTGCGTGCAGCACCCCGCCGCCCAACACAATCGCGTGCGGGTCGAGGAGATTGGCGGCGCCTGCCACGACCTGCCCGATCAGGGTCCCCGCCTCGACCAGCACCGTGCGCGCGGCGTCGTCTCCGCGCCCCGCAGCGGCCACAACGTCCTCCAGGCGCTCGCCCTGCCCACCACGCGCGGCGTAGCGGCTCACGATCGCCGGACCCGAGGCGTAGGCCTCCAGGTGGTCCTCGGCGCCGCACGGGCACCGGCGGCCCTCACGACCTGCGACCGGAGTGTGCCCGATCGACCCGGCGGTTCCGCTGCGCCCCGCGACCAACCTCCGGTCGTGGACGAAGGCGCCGCCGACGCCGGTCCCGACGGCGACGACCAGGACACTTCGCGCGTCCGCCGCGGCGCCGAACCGAGCCTCACCGAGAGCGAGCGCGTGAACGTCGTTGACGACACGCACCGGCAGGCCGGTCGCTGCCGCCAGGCCCGATCGAACATCGACGCCGGCCCAGCCTGGCAGCGCCTCGGTCGCACTGGTGACGACCCCGTCGGGGCCGATGACCCCAGCCACACCGGCGCCGCATGCCTCGGGTCGCAGACCCTCCGCACGGGCGCGCTCGAGCGTCAAGGCCGCACCAGCGCCTGCGGCCTCCAGCACCGCCGCTCCCCCGAGCCGTGCGGGCGTCGCGACGACGGAGCTCAGCAGCACCCGCCCGCACGCGTCGACCACGGCGGCGGCGGTCTTCGTTCCGCCGACGTCAACCCCCAGAAAGCAACGCACTCAGGCCCCCCGCGGTCTGTCGTGGGGCAGTCGGACGTCGAACTCGACCTCGAACGAACGACGCCACGGCAGGGTGACGCGGTCGAGCCGCGCTCCGGGCGAGACACGCTCAAGGAGCCCCGCGAGCTCACGGCGCGCGCGGGCGAGGTAGCTGTCCCCACGGCCGTCGGCGGCGGGGTCCTCTCCTGCCTGAGGGTCGAGCGTCCCCGTCAGGCGGGTGCGCACCACGGCCTGGTACCCCCAATCCTCCAGGACACGCCCCACCAGCAGCCTTCGCGCCGCGTGAGCGTCGAAGGCGCCGGCGCGCCTGCCGATCACTCCGGCGCGGAGCGTCGCCACGACCGACCCGAGAGTGTTCCCTGCGGTGTTCCACGCCGCGTAGGCGGACAGCCTCTCGATGAGCCCCTGCTCCAACAACTCCGTGACAAGCCGCGGGTCTGCTCCATTGGCGTATCGGACGTCGGCCAGGCCCACGGCGGCGCCCGCGTCGAGCGCGGCTCGGATGACCGCGGCGGTCGATCGCACGGCCTCGTCCCCCCGAGCGGCCGGCCCGGGCTCGCGCCCGCAGTCGTGGGGCATCCTCCCGCGCCAGTCCCCGCCGATGGGATCGGGCGCGTGCACGACCAGCAGCGCGTCGCCCGGCCCGTCAGCGACGACACTGCCCGACGCGCGAATCTGCGACGCCGCCCCCACACCCACCGGCGCGTTCTCGTAGGGCGCCGTGCGCTTGAGCCCCAGCGGGTCTGCGCACGCGACGGCGATCGACACCGGTCGCGGGTCGAGGGCGCCGAGCGCGCGAGAGACCAGGACGGCCGAGACCTCGTCGGCCCCAGGGTGGCTGACGACAGACCCCTCCGGCCGGCACAGCGCACGCGACCAGTGAGCGATCCACGCCTGCTCGACCGATCCGGCGGATCGGGACGCGGTGTCGTCGGCCGTGACGAGCAACGGGGCGATCACGCCGTCAGCCACGAGGTCAAGCGCCGCAAGGTTGACCAGGTGGTTGCGGAGCCGACGACGCAGGAAGTCCGCGCGCGCCTCATGCGGCACGCGGGCGCCGGCGCCCGACGTCGGCTCTCCCAGGAAGCTCCTGTGCAGGTCCGCGCCGACGGCGTGCAGGTCACGGCCGTACAGCGTCCAGTACTCGGGCTCCTCATCCGCCACATAGGAGTCGCTTGCGCGCATGACGACGGACAGCGCGGCGATCGGCAGGCTCGGTCGAGCGGCTCGGATGGTGCGCAACACCTGTGATCGCCCGAGGGTGCTCCACAGGTCGTCGTGACTCAGGCGCGAGGGGAGCAAACCGCCGTGGTGGAGCATCTCAAGCGACACGACCGCTGCGTCGGTGGCAGGGTCGAGGCACTGGCCGACCAGCCAGTCGCCGAGGACGTCCACGTCACCCGGCACACGCATCCGCGGCAGCGCTCCCGCAGGAGGCACGACGACCTCGGCGCCCGCGACCGCCGCGACCTCAGCGGGCAGGCGCACGTTGACAGGGCGCTCATCGAGCGGCAGCAACGCGATCCTCATGACGGGTCGCCTCCGACGACTCGGGACGCGGCAGCGGCCTGAACACCGTTCTGCGTGAGCCAGACCGTGGCGTTCGGTCCGAGGAGTCCAGCTCGCACCGCCTCCGCGTCACTCGCGAGCACCACCTCCCCGCGGGGCAAGGGCACAGGCGCCTCGTCGAAGTTGGTGACAGATATCCATCCACCGGGACGCTCGAAGCCGACGACACCGTTGCCGAGGTCGAGGAGCCGCATGCTCTCGGCGACCTGCAACACCCGGCGCAGCCTCAGCGCGCGGCGGTAGAGCGTGAGCGTCGACGCGGGGTCGCGCTCCTGACCGTCGACCGCGTACTCGCCGAACCATGACGGTTGAGGCAGGTGAGCACCGCCGGCGCCAAAGCCGAACGACGTGCCATCCGTGGTCCACGGCAGCGGGACTCGGCATCCGTCACGGCCAACCTCCAGCCCGTCCTTGCGCCAGAACACGGGATCCTGACGTTGGTCGTCGGGGACCATGACCTCAGGCAGACCCAACTCCTCGCCCTGGTAGAGGTAGGCCGAGCCTGGCAGGGCGAGCGCGAGCAGAGTCGCCGCACGCGCCCGCCGCAACCCGACCTCACGGTCCTCGATAGGCTGCGCCCCTCGGCTGCGCAGCCAGTCGTTCTCGTCACCGGCGCCGACGAGCCCGTACCTGGTCGCGTGCCGCACGACGTCGTGGCTGGAGAGCACCCACGTCGGCGGGGCTCCCGAGCGGTCAGCGAGGTCGTAGCTCTCCGCGATGACCCGACGGAACGCGCTCGCGTCCCAGGGCGCTCGCAGCAGGTCGAAGCCGAACGCCTGGTCGAGTGACCCGGGCGCGGTGTACCGGAGTCGCCGATCGGCGCTCACCCACGCCTCGGCGACCGCCATCAGCGGCGGGTCGTACTCGTCGAACACGCGCCGCCACTGTCGGTAGACGCTCTGGACGTCGTCGCGGTCCCACAGCGGGTGATCGCCGACCGCGTGCGCAGAGGCGTCATCAAGCTGCTCTTGGTTTGGCAGGTCGGCGTCGAGCCGCTTAGTCAGGCCGTTGGCGACATCGACGCGGAACCCGTCCACGCCCCGGTCCCCCCAAAAGCGCAGCACCTGTGTGAAGAAGTCGCGGACCGCCGGGTTGGACCAGTTGAAGTCGGGCTGTTCGGAGGTGAACAGGTGGAGGTACCACTGTCCGTCCGGCACGCGCGTCCACGCGGGCTCGCCCATCAGCGAGCGCCAGTCGGCGGGCGGCAGCTCGCCGTGCTCTCCCCTGCCGTCTCGAAACACGTACCAATCCCGCTCGGGCGATCCCGGCCCTGCGGCGAGCGCTGCCTGGAACCGAGCATGCCGGTTCGAGGAGTGGTTCGGAACGAGGTCGATGATCAATCGGATGCCTCGTTCGTGCAGGCCGTGCACCAGCAGGTCGAACTGCTCAAGCGTGCCGATACGGGGATCGATGTCGGTGTAGTCGTCGACGTCGTAGCCTCCGTCGACAAGCGCCGACGGATAGAACGGGCTGATCCACACGGCGTCGACCCCGAGCGCCTCGAGATGACCGATCCGGCCCAGGATGCCGGCGAAGTCACCGACACCGTCGCCATTGCCGTCCGCGAAGCTGCGCGGGTAGACCTGGTAGACGACCGCCTGACGCCACCAGGCCGCGCGCGCCGGGGATGAGGGCGTCACGGTCATGGCGTGGACTCCACCGTCCGGACCAGATGCACCATCGTCAACCTCTCAGGGAACAGCGCGGGGATCTGCACTCCGCGGCGCGACAGGACGCCTCCCGGCAGCCGTGCTCCAGTCGCCCACCACGGCGGCACGGTCCGCCCCATGAACTTCTCGACCTGCGACGCCAGTGCGACAGGCGTCACCAGGTACTCGGCGTCGGGGTCAAGTCCGGGAAGCCGGACCAAACCCGGCCGGGCGTACGGCGAGGTCGCCACAGCGGCGAACGAGAAAATCGCCTCACTCTGATCGCGTGCGACCACACCGTGCACGTGGAGCGAATCGTCGCCGTGGTCGACAGTGTGAAACCGGCCTGTGTGCAACAGAACCTGGTGGCGCCGGTACAGGGCGATCCACTCGCGCAACGCCTGGCGTTCTGCCGCGTCGGCGCGCCGCAGGTCCCGCTCGACGCCAAGGCAGCCAAAGAACGCGGTGCCCGCGCGGAACTCAAGCTCGTGCGTGCGCCCTGTCGCGGCGGCCCACGCCGAACCGATGTGCGACCCGATCAACTCGGGTGGCAGCAGCAGACGGGTCCAGCGTTCGATGTGCTGCCGCTCGAGGGCGTCAATCGCGTCGGATGCCCAGACCCTGTCAGTGCGCTCCAGAACACCCAGATCCACACGCGCACCGCCTGAGGCGCACGACTCGATCTCCAACCCCGGATGCCGCTCTCGCAGGGTGTCCATCAGCCGGTAGGCGGCGAGCGTCTGCCAGTGGACTGCGGGCGCCCCCTCGTGTCCGGCGTCGACGAGGTCCCGATTGTGGTCCCACTTGACGAAGTCGATCCCGTACTCAAGGACGAGTGCGTCGAGGCGAGCGAGCACGAACTCGAAGGCTTCCGGCTCGGTCAGGTCGAGCACCTGCTGGTGGCGCGCCTCCGGAGGCAGGCGCTCTCCGGCCGACAAGATCCACTCCGGGTGGGCGCGCGCCAGGTCGGAGTCGGTGTTGACCATCTCGGGTTCGAACCACAGGCCGAACTCCATTCCGCGCTCGCGGACCCTCTCAACCAACTTGTCGAGTCCATCGGGCCACACGTCGGGGTCGACGAACCAGTCCCCGAGCCCCGCGGAGTCGTCGCGACGGCCACGAAACCATCCGTCGTCGAGCACGAACCGCTCGATCCCGACGTCGGCCGCGGCGTCCGCGAGCTCGCTCAGGGTCTCGACATCCTGAGCGAAGTAGACCGCCTCCCAGGTGTTGAGCAGGACCGCCCGCCGCGGGCTCGGGTGGTTCGGGCGGGCACGCAGGTAGTCATGGAAGCGCCAGGACAATGCGTTGAGCCCGTCACCCCACGATCCGTAGACGGTGGGCGTGGTGTAGGACTGCCCGGGCGCGAGGCGCAACTCGCCGGGCAGCAGCAGTTCGCCACCCGCCAGAACACCTTGTCCCTCGGCGTTGCGCTCGGCAAGCACGCGGTGGTTGCCCGACCAGCCGACGTGGACACCCCACACCTGACCCGCTTCGAAAGCGAATCCGGGGCGGCCCGCGATCAAGAGGGTCGCAGCGTCCGATCCGGTTCGTCCGCGCCGGTTCTCCCGCAGGTGTGTGCCCTGTGTGAACGGGCTTCGCTGTGGCGCACGCTCGCGCAGGTGCCGCCCGGTGAAGTCGAGCAGTTCGGTCGCCTCGGTCGGCACCGGCAGCGCGAGGTTCATCTGGTCGAGCCAGTACTCACTGTCATGGTCGTCGTTCGTGAGGGTCGCTCGGAGCGTGACGAGACCCGACGAGGCCAACTCGATCGTGAGCACGAGTGACAAGAGGGCTTTCGCGTCGCGGGCATGAACGACCAGGCGCTGGGCGCCCTGATCGTGCTCGGTGTGCTCAACGGCCCGTGATGTGAAGGCCGGCGAGAAGTCGCGCCCGCCCCGGTGCCCACTGACGCCGGGGGTGCCAAACCAGCCTCGATGCGCCTCGGGCAGCACCGCCAGCGGCACGACTGCGTCGACGGGACCTGAGACGATCGGCGGGACTGACGACGTCACGAGCGCCCGCAGGTGCTCCTGGCTCAATGACCCAAGGTCCGGCCCCCAGTGCACGACGCGCGGCAGCCCCTCACCGACCGCCACGACGAGCGAGACCCCTCCTGCGCGCAGGTGCGCGACGTCGTCAGTCCCGATCCTCATCGCATGTTCCTCGCTGACGCGTACGCGAGGAAGGTGGCGCACTCGCCGAGACTGTCACGCAGGCGGGCAGCGACCGCGGCATCCATGCGCCCGGCGGACTGCTCGCGCTCGACGACGGACTGCAGCGCCGCGACCTGGCGCGAGGCGACGGTGACTTGGATGGGCCGCGCCTCGCCCCCCAGGACGGCCTTGACCGCCTTGAGCCGGGCGGTGAGCGTCGTGGCGATGACCCTGTCGAGCCCCTTGCGGGGGAGGTATGAGGCCGCGATCCGCTCCACAGCGTCGTCGACGACGGCACGTGTCGCCTCGATCGGGTGGACGCCCGGCGACACCGCCGACTCACGCCACGGCCCGCTTGAGAGCGCGCTGACGTGCGCTGGCCCCGCCTGGCCGAACGCGAAGATCACCGACCCGGCGTCCACGTCTCGCGCCGCCTGGGTCTGCTGGACGGTCGCGTCCGCACCGCCGCGCTCGTACATCGCGCTGAGCCCCGCGTACACCAGCTGACCCCCGGTCATGCTGTGCACGACCGTGTCGACCCGCTGGCGGATCGCGTCGAGGTTCGTGGTGTAGGCCTGCGGGATGACGACGTCGAGCACGTGGGACCACTGGCCGATCTTGTCCGCCTCGGTCCCGGCCTCCGGCGCGTCAGACACGACTGCGCCCGGCTTGACCGCCTTCACCGCCCGGGAGACTTCGCCGACCATGCGATTCTCCTCGGACTCGACGAACGTGGTCCACTGCGACCACGCTGCCTCGTCGTCCCCCGACAGTGTCAGCGGGTCCGTTCCGTAGGCGGCCTGGAACGTCGCGACGGCATCGGTGGAGAAGTTGTAGGCGCTCTGCCAGCTCCCGTTCGACGGGTAGCGCATGTAGTCCAGGTTCAGGCCCGCGAGGCCGTACTGGTGGACCATCTCGGAGGTGACATCGAGGAAGTACTGCCGAGCGCGGGGATCGGTGACGTCGAGCCAGTAGAACCCATTGGCGGACGGGAACGCGGCGTCCGAGCCGGCATGGTCACGGGGCTGGGCGAGCCACTCGGGGTGAGTGGTCACGATCGGACCGACACCGTCTCCCAGCTCATTGCCGACGGCGAGTCCGTCGACCCAGGCGTGCAGCGCGATGCCCACCCGTTCGGTCTCCGCCTTCCACACCGCCAGGGCGTCGAAGCCGGCGAACTCGGGGCGCTGCGCGGGTAGTCCGTACCGAGCGGCGACCGCGCTCGGGTAGATGGTGTATCCACCCCACAGGGTCTCCAGGTAGAGCTCGTTGACGCCCGTCTGCGCCATCCTCGCCACGGTCGCTCGAACCGCCTCGGCGTCGAGCTCGACCGGTCGGTACCAGACGCCGCGAGACTCGGCGACACGGCTGGGCGTCGCGGCGTACGACGCCGCGCGCGAGGCGGCCAGGGCCTGGTCGACCTGCCATAGGGCCGTCTGGTCGTCGACGCCCATCGCGGACCGTGCCACTCTCAGAGCGGCGTCCGCGCGGGTGAGCGCGTCGTTCGCAGTGGCGAAGTCCGCGTCGAGGAAGTTGGCGTCGCCTTCCGAGACAGCTTGGGCGACCCTGGCGACCTCGGCGGTCGCGCTGCTGATCGCCGTTCCGACGTCCGAGCGGATCCGGACAGCGCCTGCCTCGATCTCGACCGATGCGCCGACGATGCCGTTGGCGCGCAGGAACGCGTCCGCGACGCCATGGCCGGACAGGACGTAGCCGTCAGGAGGGATGGCAGAGTTCGCCCCACCGACCGCGGCCACGACCCCGGAGCGTACAACGAGCTCATATCCCCACTCGTTGGTGCCAGTGGATTGCCCGAAGGCCGGAGTGTACTGAATGAGCTGGTCAGCGCCTCGGTAACCGGGGAACTCGGCGCCGGAAGGGTTCGTCTCGGGCGTCGGGTCGACCACGGCCAGCGGGTTGCTGGCGTTCAGCGACGTCGGGCGCACGATCGTGACCAGATCTCCGGGCGTGAAGTGGTCAGTGATGAAGGCGACGGCGTCGGGGCTGCCGTCCGGGCCGGCAGACAGGACGAAGCCATCGGCCGGGATCTGGCGGTTCCCGCTGGTCGACAGATCCCTCTGGGCCGAGCCGACCGTCAGCACCTGGTACGTGTTCGGCTCCGCGGTGGCCTCGACGACGGCCTCTGCTCCCCAGGGGTTGGTGAAGGTGGAGAACCCGTAGTCCGGCGTGTACTGGACGAGCATCCCAGCGCCTCGACCAGTGTTGACCGCGTCGATGGCCCATTGCGCGCCGTCCGCGGCCACGACTGTCGGGCGGTCGACCTCGGTGGCATCGGCGCTCGCCGTGGGTGGAGGGACGCTCATCCCCACCGCGGCCAGCGCGAGCACCAGCAACGCGCGTGGCGCGCGCCGCAAGACAGCCCATCGATAAGGCGAGACTGCGCGATCGTGACTCATGCCTTTCACTGCTCCTCTCGATACCGTCCTTGGTCGTGGCGGCGCGCTCCGACCTTGCTCGGCCGTGCTCGCACCGCTGGGTGAGGCGTCGGCGGTCACCCTTTGATGGCGCCCGCGTCGACGCCTCGAAAGAACTGCCGCTGGAGAACGAGGAAGAAGACGACGATCGGGATGAAGGCGATCATGGTGCCGGCCGCGACGACACGCGGGTTGGACGAGAACGCGCCCGAGAGGTACTGCAGCCCGACGGTCAGCGTGAACTTCTCGGGGGTCGTCAGCACGAGCAACGGCCACAGGAAGTCGTCCCAAGCCGCGATGAACGCGAAGACGGAGATCACCGCCACCATGCCCCGAACGTTGGGGAGCCCGATGCGCCAGAAGCGCTGCCAGACGTTCGCGCCGTCGACGATCGCGGCCTCGTCCAGCTCCTTCGGCACCGCGAGAAACGCCTGACGCATCAAGAGGATGTTGATCATTGAGACCATCGCTGGAAGCGCGACCCCGAGCAGTGTGTCGGCCAAGCCGAGTTCGCGCACCGTGAGGTACTGCGCGACGATCGTCGACTCTGCCGGCAACAGCATTGTCGCGAGGATGGCCCCCAGGACAACGCCTCGGCCTCGGAACCTCAGTCGCGCGAGCGCGTAACCAGCCATGGTCGCGCCGATGATGTTCCCACCGACCACAAGCAGCGCGACGAGCGAAGAGTTCGCGGCGAACCCGAGGATCGGGATCTTCGTGGCCGCCTCGATGAAGTTCGCAAGCGTCGGATCGGAGGGGAAGAGTCGTGGCGTGGAGCTGTAGATGTCGTCAGCCGGGCCCTTGAGTGACGTCGACAGCTGCCACAGGAAGGGCCCGATCGTCACCGCGAGCACGACCAGGAGGCATGCGTACCGGACGACGAGTTCACTCGGGCGGACGGACGAGAAGCCTCGATGCGATCGGCCGACCTTGGACATCGCAGCGCCGGTCGAGGTTTCGGCCGCGGTCACTGCTCAGTCCTGCGCTGGACTCGTGCGATGACCGCGAGGGGAACCAACGTGACCACGAACAACAGCACTGACAACGCCGAGGCGTAGCCGAGGTTGCCGTTGAAGCCGCTGGCGTACATCTGGACGAGCATCACGATCGATACGTTTGCGCCGCCGACACCGCCGGTCCCGTTAGTCAGGATGAACAGCTCCGAGAACACCCGCAGGGCCCCGACGGTGATCAGCACCCCGACGAGGAACATCGTGCCGCGCACGCCTGGAACGGTCACGCTCCAGAACCGCCGCCACGCGGACGCGCCGTCGACGGCCGCCGCCTCGTGCAACTCGCGAGGCACGCTGCCCAGCGCGGACAGGTAGATCACCATGTAGTACCCCAGGCCTTTCCAGATCGTCAGACTGATGGCGCTCAGGAGCAGCAGCCATCGGTCGGTCAGGAAGGGGACCGACCGCGTGATGAGCCCGAGGCTCTTGGCGATCGCGTTGATCGCGCCGCGATCGTCGAGCAACCAGGTCCAAATCAGCCCGACCACCACCGCGGAGGCGACGACCGGGGTGTAGAACATCGTCCGGAAGAAGCCGATCGCCGGGATCTTCTTCTCGACCAAGACCGCTAAACCGAGCGGAAGGACCAAGAGGAAGGGCAAGCAGACCGCCAGGTAGACCAGCCCGTTGACCAAGGCGGTGCCGACCTGGTCGTCGTGGAGCATCCGCACGAAGTTGTCCGCTCCGACGAACGTCCCGCCGGAGAGCATCTTGGCGTTCGTGAAAGCGAGCACGACGACGTTGATGGCGGGAACGAGGTTGAAGACCACGAGAAAGGCGATCGCCGGAAGGCACAGCAGCCACGGCGCGAACCAACTGTGGGTGCGGATCCTCCGGGCGCGTCCGAATGCTGCCGTGGTCGGTCGGCTGGCGCCGATCGACTCGCTCTGACCTTCTGCGCCGCCGCCCGCCTGTGCGGACCACCGCGCTCCGCCGGCCTGTGCCGTCGCGCTCATCGGCTCCTCCGTTCGTTTGGGGTCGCGCTGATCGGACGGGGCCGTGTCACGGTCGACGACCCGGCCCCGTCCGCGGGCGGCTCTACTCGGAGAGCATCTGGTTGCACTTCTCGACGGCCGTGTCGAGCGCCTCACGCGACGACACCTGTCCGGTCATCGCCGCCGCGATCTCCTGGTTGATGATCGTGGACATCGCCGAGGAGACCTGGACCGGCTCCAGCACACGCGCGTCGTCGAGCGAGGCGAAGGCGATCGCCTTCGCCTCTGCGATGTCACTGCCGTCAGACGCGGCAAAGTCCGACTGCGAGGACAGCGTGGACGGGAAGATGCCCGGAACGAGGTCGGCGAACGCCTCCTGGTTCTCGGCGTTCGTCAGGAAGCGGGCAAGCGCGATCGCCGTGGCCTTGTTCTTCGACGTCTTCGGCACGGACACGCCCTGAACATCGAGCGGCGGGGTGCCGAAGTGGGGCGAGAGGGCGAACTTGTCCTCGAGCGACGGGTTGTCGGCGATGGCGCCCGCGATGAAGTTGCCGCCTCCGGTCGTCCATCCGACCGCGCCCTTCTTGAACAGCTCGGTGTGACCGAGAAACTTGTCGGTGAGCACGTCCTGGGGCAGCAACCCGTCGGCGTAGGCCTGGCGGTACTCGTCGAGCAGGGCGACGGCGTCTTTGGAGTTGAAGACGAACTCCGTGCCTTCGTCGTTGATGACCTTGACGCCCGCCGAGGCGAAGTCTCCCAGGTTCGGCTTCTTGCTCATGAGGTAGGCCTGGCCGTCGGTCGCCGACTTCACGGTCCGCGCTGCTGCGAGGAGCTCGTCGAAGTCCCGCGGCGGGCTCTCAGGGTCGAGCCCGGCCTGGGTGAGCAGATCGGTGTTCCAGTAGTTCAGCTCAGTCGTCAGGTACCAGGGGTAGCCGTAGGTGCCCTCGATGCCAGCGAATTGGAAGCCCTCGAGCGCCCCTGCGACGTAGGTCGAGTCGAGCTCATCGTCGAGTTGCGTCAAGTCCTCCAGCAAACCCTCCTTGGCGAGCTGAAAGCCGAACGCGGGCGTCGTGTTGGTGACGTCGGGCAACTCCCCCGCGCTCGCCTGAGCGAGCAGCTTGTCCTCGTACCCCTCGCCTGGCTGGTCGATCCAGTTGACGTGTGTGCCGGGGTACTTCTCCTCGAAAGCGGCGATGACACCCTCGATGTAGTCCGAGAAGCCCGCCTTCAGCGCCCAAGTCTGCAGCGTCACGTCACCTGTGATCTCGCCAGTGACATCAGAGCTCGACGGCTCCGATCCCGCGTCGTCCGCCTGAGCTCCGGACAAGCCGCACCCTGCGAGGGTCATCGCCGTGGTGATGCCCGCGAGGGTCGCCACCAGTCGTCGGTTCCTCATCCCTGCCTCCTGTGATCCCGCCACGATGTGGTCTGGCTTACACCACGGTGAGCATCACAGGTGTATACCAATCTGTCAACCCTCCCGGCAAGAGGCTGGGTTACACATCGGTGTCGAGAGCGTTTCGAGCAGATTGGCCTAGACAGATGGGCCGCCAATAACGTTGTCGACGCTTCATGATGAGCGGCTGAGGTATAGACCATCCTGCATGGCTGAGGCAAGCCTCTGGGCTGGCCGACCTTGTTCGACAACGTCGGGACGCCGTCACGGCGCCACGGCGTCATCGCAACCGCGGTCCGGGCTACTCCTTCACCGCTCCGGAGCTCGCGTTCATGATCCGCTTCTGGAACACGAAGAACAGGATGGCGACGGGGATCGTCATCAGGACAGCGGCGCCCAGGCGCAGCGGGAACTGCGAGCCCTGGCCGAGGCCACCCGCGGCGAGCCCCGCGACACCACGGGTCAGTGTGGTCAGCGCCGGCGACTGCGAGGCGACGATGAAGTGGGAGAGCTCGTTCCACGACCCCTGGAAGGACAGGATGACGAGCGTGACGATCGCCGGCCTGGCCATGGGCAGCACGATGGACCAGAAGATCCGGAACGTGCCCGCCCCGTCGATCCGGGCAGCCTCCTCGACCGCCGGGGGAACCGACTCGAAGAAGTTCTTCATGATGAACACGCCCGCGGCGTCGACCAGCAAGGGGATGATCAGGCCCGCGTAGGTGTCATAGATGCCGAGGGTGTTGATCACGAGGAACCGCGGGATGAGCAGCACCACGCCGGGCACCGCCATGATCGCGACGATCGCCCCGAACACGGCTCCACGCCCCTTGAACGGCAGCCGCGCGAGCGCGTAGCCGGCGAGCGAGTTGAAGAAGACGCGTCCGAGCGTCACGCACACCGTGACGATGGCCGAGTTCTTCAGCCAGATCGGGAAGTCCGAGTTGGCGAAGAGCCTTTCAAGCGCGGCGAGCGTCGGCGTCGTCGGGATGAGGGCGAGCGGGTTGGCCGCCGCCTCGGCGTCGGTCTTGAACGCGTTGGCGATGGACAGCAGGAATGGGTAGATGTAGATCAACGCGAGCGCGATGAGCAGCGCGTAGACGATCACCGAGGAGATCCGCAGGCGGCGGCGCGCGAGCGGCTGCGGCGCGATGGCGCCGGCGAAGGCGGTCATCGCACGGCCTCCTTCGACCCGGCGGCCGGCCCCGCGGCCGGCCCCTCGCCCGATGCGGCGCCGGACGGCACGACGCCGTCGCGGTAGAAGCGTTTGCGGCGTGGCACCGTCTCGCGCTCGCGCAGCACGTTGCGCTGGATGAGCGTCATCAGGACGATGATCGCGAACAGGATGAACGCGATCGCCGCGCCGTTGCCCCACCGCTGGTCGATGAACGACATCTGGTAGGAGAGGAAGGCGGGCGTCATGGTCGTGTTGGCGGGGGCGCCCTGCGAGCCGGTGTAGATCTGGTCGAACACCTGCCACGTGCCGATCAGGCCGAGCGTCACAACTGTGAAGATCGTGGGGCGCAGCATCGGGATCGTCACGTACCGCAGGCGCTGCCAGCCGGTCGCGCCGTCGACGAGCGCCGCCTCCTCGACCTCGGCGCTGATGTTCTGCAGCGCAGCGACGAACAGCAGCATGAACGTGCCCGACGTCGTGAAGATCGCCATGATCATGAACACGCTCATCGCGACCGACGGGCCGGCGAGCCAGTCCCACCAGCTCACGCCGAGCAGCGGCGCCGCGCGCAGCGCCTCGGGCGGGGAGGTCACGCCCAGGCCGCCGAGCACGATGTGGATCAGCCCGCGCGGGTCGGCGAACCAGTTCGGGCCGTTGGCCCCGAGTGCGGCGAGGGTCCGGTTGACGGCGCCCGAGGCCGAGAACAGGAAGAGGAACACGACAGTGATGGCGACCGAGCTGGTCACCGACGGGAAGTAGAACGCGGTGCGGAAGAACCCGCGCCCCCGCAGGCGCCGACGGTTGACCAGCACGGCCAGGCCCAGGGACACGGCGGTCTGGATCGGCACGACGAGCAGCACGTAGTACACGTTGTTGCGCAGCGCGGTGCCGAGCTGTCGCGAGGCCAGCGTCTCGCCGGACAGGAGGTCGGCGTAGTTGGCCATGCCGACGAAGTTCGCGCCACCACCGAACGGGTTGCCGCGCCCGGTCCAGTCGGAGACCGAGACCCACAGGGCCATGACGATGGGCACGGCCATGAAGACGGTCAGGATCACGATGACGGGCGAGACGAACAGCCAACCCGCGGCAGTCTGCCCGCCGTTGCGACCCCCGAAGGGGCGGCGGCGCCGGGCCACCGCCCCTCCGGTTGCGGTGGCGGACATTACTGGAGGGCCGAGAGGGTCGACTGGACCGAGCTGAGGATCGAGGCCGGGTCGCCGGTGCTCAGGCCCTCAAGCTGCGCGTTGAAGTCCGACAGGACGGAGCCGATTCCCTGAAGCGGCGGGACGCCCTGGGCGTACTCGCCGCCCCGGATGAAGGCGCCCATCTCGGGGAACTCGGCGGCCCACTCGTCGGCGACGCTCGTCACGGACGGCATCACGCCGAAGTCCTTGGCGAACTGCATCTGCTGGGCGTCCGAGACCATGAACTCGACGAACGAGAGCGCGACGTCCTTGTTCTGCGAGTCGTTGGCGATGCCCCACGCGTTGGTGAACTGGAGCGTGCCACGGTCGCCGCCGGGGCCCTGGGGGAGCTCGACGGCGGTCCAGTTGACGTCGGGGAAGTCGGCCGAGAGCGCGCCGGAGATCCAGTTGCCCTCGATGGTCATGGCGGCGCCGCCCGAGCCGAACGCCTCGCCGCCCCACCCGGCGCCGATGGCCGACGGGAAGGCCGCGACGCCGTCGGCGAGCATCTGCTTGACGAACTCGAGCGCCTGAAGGTTGGCGTCGGAGTCGACCGCGGCGTTGCCGTCGGCGTCGAGCAGGCCGCCGCCGGCCTGCGCCATGAACGCGCCGATGCGCGCCCACTCGGGGCCGAAGGACAGGCCGACCTGGCCGTCGGTCGTGAGCGTCTCGGCGACGTCGGCCAGCTCCTGCCAGGTGGTCGGGTAGTCGGCGTCGGTCAGGCCCGCGGCCTGCCACGCGTCGTCGTTGATGATGAGGGCGAGGGTCGAGAAGTCCTTGGGCGCGGCGAAGAACTGCCCGTCGAAGGTGAACGAGTCGACGAGGCCGGGGTAGAACTCGGCGTCGAGCTGGTCGCCGTAGGCCCACAGCGAGCCGTTCTCGGCCCAGCCGGGGAACGACTCGGTCGAGACGTAGAAGACGTCCGGCGGGGTCTTGGCGGCGAAGCCCTGGGCGAGCTGCTGGTTCAGGTCCGTGGCGACCTTGAGCTCGGCGCTGTGGCCGGTGGCGGCCGACCAGGCGTCGATCGCGGCCTGGACCGACGCGGTCTCGGCGTCACCGGACGAGCCGATGAGCACCGAGAGGGTCGTGTCCGTCGAGTCGCCCGCGTCGGCGGCGGGCGACTCGTCGGCGAAGCCTCCGCCATTACCGCACGCGGTGAGGCCGAGGACAGCGGAGAGCGCCGCGGCGGCGGCGAGGCCGCGCGTGAGGCGGCGGGTGGGCTGGCGTGTCATGGGTTTCTCCTCGTGGTGTCGCTGGGCCCGCATCGGTGCTGCCCGTGGTGGTGACTGACGGTGCTGGGCCGTCAGCGATCGGTTCGGCTCGACGCGCGTTCGACGAGCCGCGGCTGGATGAGCACGTGCCGGTCGGCGTCGTGCATCGCCGCCGGGCGCGCGGTCCGGTCGGGGACCTGGGCGCCCGGGGCGAGCTGAGGGAGCAGGAGGTCGATCGCCGCCGACGCGACCTCCTCGGTGCGCTGGTCGACGCTGGTCAGGTCGACGGCGGCGGCGACGGGCGAGTTGTCGAACCCGGTGACGGCGACCTGCGGTCGCTCGGGGGCGGTGAGGGCCATCTCCCGGGCGGCGGAGAGGGCGCCGAGCGCGAGCGCGTCGGACACGGCGACCAGGGCGGTGACCTCGGGGTCGTCGAGCGCCTGTGCCGCCGCCCCGGCGCCCTCGCTGACGCCCTCGGTGGCGCGCACGACGACGGCGTCGAGCCCTGCGGCGTCCATGGCCGCCGCGTAGCCGGCGTACCGGTCGTCCCCGACGCCCGAGCCCAGCGGCCAGCCGAGGAACACGATCCGCTTGTGCCCGGCCGCCATGAGTCGCTCGGTGACGTCGCGCGCGCCCGCTCGGCCGTCGACGTCGACCCACGCGTGGCGGGACGCGGCGGGGCGCTCGGTGTCGCCGTCAGACGCCCACGGACGGCCGAAGGAGACGAACGGGACGTGGTGCTCGTCGAGCCAGACGACGCGGGCGTCGTCGGGGTGGGAGTCGGTCAGGACGAATCCGTCGACCGACTTGGTGGACAGCAGCCGCCCGTACTGGTCGATCTGCGCGCTGTCGTCAGCCGCGGTGAAGAGCATCACCCGCAGGCCGGACTCCTGCGCCTTGGCCGTCAGCGCGTGCAGGAACCGGTCGAGCACCTGGCCCGAGATGCCTCCGGCGGCCGGCGGGACGCACATCCCGACGACGAACGAGCGCTGCGTGCGCAGTTGGCGTGCGGCGGAGTTGAGCTGGTAGCCGAGCTCGGCGATCACCGCCTCGACCCGGGCGCGAGTGTCGGGGAGCACCTTCGCGGGGGTGTTGAGCACGTTGGAGACCGTCTGGCGCGAAACGCCGGCGCGTTCCGCGACGTCCGCCATGGTGGCCTTTTTTCCTGCGCGCATCTCCGCCTCCTCGCGGGTCGTGTCCCTCGTCGCCGGCCCCTCGTCGACGTCGTCGCCGGGCCGGCCGATCATTACGTTTGATCGATCGAATGCCATGAAGGTACCGTCGATGTGGTCGCACCGCAATTGATCGATCAAATGCCGATCGGTCCCCTGTCCACATCACGCCACACGCCCCAGCGTCGAAGGAGTCGCGATCCCTATGTCCGCAGGTCAGACCGCACCTGTCCAGCCCTTCCTCGACGACCTGACCGCGACCGTCCGCGCCCCGAGCCAGGCGTGGTGCGCCGCCGACGGGCAGATCGCCCCGACCGGCCTCCAGGGCGTCTACCACGCCGACGTGCGCGTCCTCGCGTCCGCCGTTGTTCGCGTCGATGGCGCGCTGCCGGAGGCGATCTCCTCGGGGCCCATGGGTCCCGGCGCCCACGAGTCGGTCTCGGTGCTGCGCATGATCGACGGCGAGGGCGCCGATCCCACGACCATGCTGCGGCGCCGGCGCACCCTGACGCCCGGGCGCATGGCCGAGTCGCTTGAGCTGTCCGCGGGCACGGCCCACCCCGTCAGCGGCACGGTCACCATCCGGCTCACCAGCGACCTCGCGCGCACCGAGACGGTCAAGCAGGGCCTGGCGACCACCCCGCTGGCGCCCGCCCTCGTCGACGGCTCCGCCCGCTGGGCCGACGCCAGCACGCAGGTGAGCGTCACCGCGCCGGCGGCGACCGTCGCGGTCGACGAGTCGGGCGCGACGCTCACCTGGCGGGTCACCGTCGCCTCCGGCGCGCCCGCCACCGTGACGTGGCAGGTCGTCTCGCGCGTCGACGGCGCCGTCGTCGGCCCGCCGTCGAGCCCCACCCCGGAGTGGTCCGCCCCGGCGGTCGAGGCGACCGACTCGCGCCTGGCGCCGCTCGTGCGCCGGTCGCTCGCCGACCTGGCCAGCCTGCGGATGAGCGCGCACTTCGCCCCCGAGGAGACCTTCCTCGCCGCCGGCGCCCCCTGGTTCTTCACGCTCTTCGGGCGCGACTGCCTGTGGGCGGCCCGTCTGCTCCTGCCGCTCGGCACAGACCTCGCACGGGGAACCCTGCGCACCCTCGCGGCTCGCCAGGGCGTCGCCGACGACCCAGGCACCCAGGAGCAGCCGGGCAAGATCCTCCACGAGATCCGCAGCCAGCAACTGACCGGCGAGGGCGGCCTGTCCCTCCCGCCCGAGTACTACGGCACGGTCGACGCGACCCCGCTGTGGATCACCCTTCTGGTCGACGCCTGGCGCTGGGGCATGGCGGACGACGACGTCGCCGCGCTCATCGATCCCCTGCAGCGCGCGTTGGCGTGGATGCGCGATCACGGCGACAGCGATGGCGACGGATTCCTCGACTACGCCGACACCACGGGCCACGGCCTGTCCAACCAGGGATGGAAGGACTCGGGCGACTCCATCCAGTGGAAGGACGGGCGCTTGGCCGAGGGTCCGATCGCGCTCGCCGAGGTCCAGGCCTACGCGTATGAGGCGGCCTCCGGCGCCGCCGACCTCCTGGAGGCGTTCGGGCGCGACGGCGCCGAGTGGCGCTCGTGGGCTGCCGCGCTGGCCGACCGCTTCCGCGCGCGCTTCTGGCTCAGCGACGAGGCGGGCCGCTATCTCGCCATCGCGCTCGACAGGCACGGCGCGCCCGTCGACTCGGTCGCCTCCAACATGGGCCACGTCGTCGGCACGGGCATCCTCACCCCCGACGAGGAGCGCGAGGTCGCCGCGCGCCTCGTCGCCTCGGACATGTCCTCGGGCTACGGCCTGCGCACCATGTCGACGACCTCGGCGGGCTACTGGCCGCTGGGCTACCACCGCGGCAGCGTGTGGACCCATGACACGGCGATCGCCGTGCTCGGCCTGGCCCGCGCGGGTCTGGGCGCCCAGGCCCTGACGCTCGCCGACGGTCTGCTCGCGGCGGCGCCGCACTTCGACTTCCAGATGCCCGAGCTCTTTGGCGGCAATGCGCTCGGAGACGGTCCGGCGCCGCTCCCCTACCCCGCCTCGTGCCACCCGCAGGCGTGGTCCGCGGCGTCGGCGGTCGCCATCCTGACCGCGCAGCTCGGCCTCGCTCCCGACGGCGCCGGAGGGCTGCGCGCGACGTCGGCGCTCGCACCGGGCGCGCGCGTGGTCGCAGACGGAGTGCGGGTCGGTCCCCGCAGTTTCCGCGTCGTCGCCGACGGCGCGCAGGTCACCGTCACAGAGACGACGGCGTAGGCCCGGGGCCGACGGCGTAGGCCGGGGGCCCGCGCCTGCGCTCGCCTCGGACCCCCACGTGTCCGGCATCTGAGACGAGTGGCCTGAGCACGCGCACGACGCCCGCGTCGCCCTACCCTCGCGCCCATGTCGAGGTGGGGGACGCGGGAGACGACGGACGAGCAGTACGTCGCGCAGTGGCGCGACTGGTATGGCGAGGCCGAGGCCGCGCTCACCGAGCCGTACGGCTTCCTCGCGATGACCGGACTGACGTGGCTCGACGCCGATCCGACGCGGATCGCGGGCGTGCCGGGGCTGTGGTGGGTCGAGGGCGGGCATGTGGTCGCCGACCTCGACGCCGGGCAGAGCCTGCACGTCGGGACCGAGCAGGTCGCAGGGCGCGTCAGGGTCCCGCTCGACTCGCCCACCCGGATCTTCCACGGCTCGGTGTGGATCGACGTCGTGCACCGGACGGAGGGGGTCTACGTCCGACCGCGCGACCCGGACAACCCGCGGCGTCTGACCTACCCCGGCACCCCCACCTACGACCTCGACCCCGCGTGGCGGCTCCAGGGTCGCTGGACTCCCCCGGCGCGCCCGGGGCGTGTCGCCCTGCCGTCGTCCCTCGCCGGAGTGACCAACCACTACGGCGACGCGGGCACGCTCGACCTCGACATCGCGGGACGCACCTGGAGGCTCACCCTCATCTCGACCGCGCGCGTGGCGGCGCGGCTGATCTTCCGCGACACGACGAACGGCGTCGAGACCTATCCGCGCGGCAGACACATCGACCTCGACCTGCCGGAGGGGTCGGACGTGATGACGGTCGACTTCAACCGGGCCCGCAACTTCTGGTGCGCCTACTCGCCGCAGCCGACGTGCCCGGCAGCCCCGCCCCAGAACGTGCTGGACGTCGCCGTCCCGGTCGGGGCGCGCTACCCGAGCTGAGCGAATCAGTCCACCATCCGGGACGGATGGTCCACCGTTTGGCATCGCGGCGTCGCGGTGTCACAGTGCCCCCATGTCCAGCACGCGAGTGGTCACCATGGCAGCCCCCGGCATGTCCGGCGCGCCCATGTGCTGTCCCTCGCTCGTGAGCGTGCGCCTGCGCCGTCGCTGACCCGCGACCCGCGCCCTCCCGCCACACCTCACGCTCCCGCACATCCGCTCGTCGAGAGCCGCTTTGTGCTGCCCGCACGCCCTTGCCTGGAAGAGACCCATGACCTCCACCCTCACCACCCACCCGGCGCCCACGCCAGACGCCGATCGCAGGCCCGACGAACCCAGTCGCCTCGCGACCCGCCGGCGCGTGCCCGCCTCCGTCGTCCTGCTCGCCGGCGTCGCCCTGACCGTCGTCGCGCTCGCCGTGTCGGTGAGCGTCGGCACCGCCGGCGTCAGCCCCGCCACCATGTGGCGGGCCGTCCAGGCGACCGCGCTCGGCCAGGAGCGCACGGGCGACCTCGCCTCCGCCTACACCGTGCTCACCGGGCTGCGCCTGCCTCGCGCCCTGCTCGCCCTCACCGCGGGCGCCGCACTCGCGCTCGCCGGTGTGCTGATGCAGGCCCTGCTCCACAACCCGCTCGTCAGCCCGTTCACCCTCGGCGTCTCGCCGGCCGCCGCGTTCGGCGCCGCCGCGGCGATCCTGCTCATCGGACCGTCCGCCTCAGGCGGCGTCGTCGCCCTCGCCGCGTTCGCAGTCGCCCTCGGCGTCTCGGGCGCGCTGCTCGGCGTCGCAGCGGCCCGCAGCCTCGGCGCCGCGACCCTCCTCCTGCTCGGCATCGCGCTGACGCAGCTGTTCGAGGCGCTGACCTCGGCGCTGCAGTTCACCGCCGACGAGAACACGCTCCAGCGCATCGTGCGCTGGACGTTCGGATCGGTCAACGAGGCGCGGTGGACCGACGTCGGCCTGGTCGCCCTGGTGCTCGCCGCCGCCGCGCCCATCGCCCTGTGGTTCGCGGTGCGGCTCAACGCCGTCGCGTTCGCGGGCGACGACGCCGCCACCAGCCTGGGCGTGCACGTCCCCGCGCTGCGCACGGGCCTGATCACGGTCTCGGTGCTCCTGGCCGCGGTCGTGGTCTCCACCTGCGGGATCATCGGGTTCGTCGGGCTCGTCGCCCCGCACATCGCCCGCCTCGCGCTCGGCTCCGACCATCGGGTGCTCATCCCGGCGTCGATGCTCGCGGGCGGACTGCTGCTCCTGGTGTCCGACACGATCGGGCGCACGATCATCGCCCCCGCCGTCGTGCCCGTCGGGATCGTCGTGGCGGTCGTCGGCGCCCCGGTGTTCATCCAGCTCGTCCTGCGCCGCCGGAGGGCAGCCGCATGAGCCTGCGGATCCGTGACCTGCACGTCAGCTACGGCGAGCGGCGCGTGCTGCTCGGGGTCGACCTCGACGTGCCCGACGGCGAGCTCACCGCCGTGCTCGGACCCAACGGGTCCGGCAAGTCCACGCTCGCGAAGGTGGTCGCCCGCATCGCGCGCCCCTCCTCGGGCGCCGTGACGGTCGACGGCCGTGACCTGCACCGGCTCCCCCGCCGCGAGCACGCGTCGCTCGTCGCCTACGTGCCACAGGTCTCCGCGACCCCGTTCGACCTCACGGTCCGCGACATGGTCATGCTGGGACGCACCCCGCACATCGGCATGCGCCCGCGCGCCCAGGACCACCAGATCGTCGAGCGCGAGCTCGAACGCCTGCGCCTGCGCGATCTGGCGGCGCGGCCCATGGCCGAGCTCTCGGGCGGTCAGGCGCAGCGCGTGCTCGTCGCCCGCGCCCTGGCCCAGGAGCCCCGTGTGCTCATCCTCGACGAGCCGACCTCGGCCCTCGACCTGCGCTACCAGGTCGAGACTCTGGAGGTCGTCCGGCAGGTCGCCGCAGACAAGTCGGTCGCCGTGCTCGTCGTCATCCACGACCTCAACCACGCCGCCTGGTTCTGCGGCCACAGCGCGCTCCTGCACGAGGGCCGCGTGCTGCGCGCAGGGCGCCCCGCCGAGACCTTCGACGCCGCCACGCTGAGCCAGGTGTACGGCCTGGAGATCGACGTCACGCACCCGGCGCCCGGCGTCGTCGAGGTCCGTCCCCGCTCCATGTCGCCGTCGGCCGCCCGACCGGCCGCTGCGGACCTGGAGCCCGTCAGGGCCTCCGCCTGACCTCGTCACACCCCGTTCCACCCGCGACGTTCTCACCCCGACCAAAGGAACCCGCATGACCATCACCACGACCGACACCACCTGGGCCGCAGGGCTCGAGCGCTGGCGCGCCAGCCGTCTGCGGGCCGTCACCGGCCCGTACGGCAGCGCCGCCGTCGTCGGCACCTACTGGCTCACCCCCACCCCGCAGGCGCTCCCCGACCTGCCCGGACGCTGGTTCGCGCGCGGCGCCGAGGTCCACGCCGAAGGCCTCACCACAGGTGACGTGCAGGTTGTCGGGGACGGCCCAGCCGTCACCGACGGCACGATCGTGCTGCGTCAGGGACAGGAGGTCCGCCACGGGCGCCTGATCCTCGCCTGGTTCCGCCGTCTGGAGGACCAGGCCCTGCGCGTCTTCGACCACGAGAACCCGTCGCGCGCCGCGCTTGAGGGCTTCGGCACGTTCGACGCCGACCCCGCCTGGGTCATCGAAGGCCGTCTGGTGCGCAGCGCCCCGGGCTCCCGCCTGGTCACCGACCAGTCCGACGGCGAGATCTACGACCGCGAGCTCGTCGGCCGCATCGTCTTCCCCTACGACGGCGCCGAGCACGAGCTGCTCGCCTTCCGCAGCCCGGTGCCGGGCAAGCCAGGCCTCATGGTGTCCTTCGCGGACGCGACCAGCGGCGCCGAGACGTTCCGCTTCCGGTTCCTGCTGCTGCCCGACCCGGGCGAGTCCGACGTCGTCACGCTCGACTTCAACCGCGCCTACCTGCCGCCGTTCGCGTTCGCGCCAAGCCACTCGTGCCCGCTGCCGCCGGCCGCGAACCGGCTGCCGTTCGCCGTCACCGCAGGCGAGACCCTGCCCCTCCTCCGTCCCTGACCAGCACCCCAGGAGTCACACCCATGACCCGCGCCATCGCCCGCCACGCCATCGCCCGCCACGCCACCGCGCTGATCACCGCCGCAGCCCTCCTCGGGGCCGCCGCCGGATGCGCCCCCACCTCGGCCGGCGCCGAGCCCCAGGCGGGGCCCGCGACGTCGGCGGCCGTCGACGTCGTCGACGACCAGGGCCGTGCCGTCCACCTCGACGGTCCCGCACAGCGCGCCGTCGTCATCGGCAGCTTCAACGTCGACCTCGCACTGGCGCTCGGAGCGCGTGACCAGATCGTCGGCACCGACGAGCAGACCATCGAGCGCCTGGCGGCCTCGAAGCTGCCCGAGAGCCTCTCGGTCGGCGCGAACGGCACCGAGCTCAACGCCGAGGCCATCGTGGCCAAGGGCGCCGACGTCGTCCTCATCTACCGCAATCACGGCTGGCAGGAGCTCGCGAGCTCGCTCGAGGCGTTCGACATCCCTGTCGTCGTGCTGAGCACCTGGGTCTTCGACCAGTGGGACGCGTCCATCGACCTGGCGGCGAAGGTCCTCGGCCGTCAGGAGGAGGCCGCCAAGGTCCACGCCTTCTCCGACGACATCGCCACGCTCCTTGAGCGCAGCCCCCAGGACCCGGCGAAGCAGGCCGTCCTGTTCTACCAGGACTCCGCCGGCAAGAGCACCGGGAACGAGGGCGGCAAGAACTTCGCGATCCAGGCCGCCGGAGTGCGCAACTTGTTCGCGGACGTCGCCGGGAACCAGATCGACATCGACCCCGAGGCCGTGATCGCCGGGAGCCCCGACCTGATCGCCGTCGAGACGACGAACATCTACGGCGGCACGAGCGACGCCGACTACGCCGCCAAGGCCGCCGAGCTGACCAGTCAGCCCGGCTGGGCGCAGCTCGACGCCGTCACGAGCGGGAACACGTTCCTGTACAACGCCTGGGCCTTCGACCTCGCCGGCAACCAGATCACGCCGCTCTTCTTCGCCAAGTGGGCCTACCCCGAGCTGTACCGCGACGTCGACCCCCTGGACTACGTCACGCGCTGGGCGCAGGAGTACCTCGGCATCACCGACTTCAACCCGGCCGACGGCTATGTGCACCAGCTGACCGCGGGCTGACGGCGTTCGCCCCGCGCGCGCCGTCCGGCCTCAGAGGCTCACTGATCCCCCCGCGACATCACCGTGGGCCTCCTGCGACGCCAGATGGACACTCCCATCACGGCGATCGCGAGGGATCCGGCGGCCAGCGAGACCAGGCGCGTCCCGTCCGACCCACCGGTGCGCGGCATGGTGAGGGGATGGTTGTTGGTGAAGGTGAGCGCGAACTGGGCATCCGACCCGTCGCTCCCATCGACCACCACCTGAGGTGTCGAGACCAGCGTGTCACTGCCCTCACACAGCGTGAGGCGCTGTGCCCACACGCCGTCAACCCGATCAGCCGTCGCCCGCAGGCAGACCGGGTTCGCCGCCAGCGCGTACGGGGGCGGGGGCTGCACCTCGACAAGCCAATACGTGCCCGGTGGAACCGCGCGCGCCCGATAGAGGCCTGGGGTGTCGACGACCGCGTCGATCGTGACGTCCTGCGCCGACGTCGTGTGCGCGACGTCGTTCACGACGGTCCTCGTCGCCATGTCCCCCGGGGCCCCGCCGTCGTCGACGCGCAACTCGAAACCGGCGCCTTCGAGCCCGGTGGTCACCGAGCCGTCGAGGTTCCTGCCCACCTTGGTCAGGTCCAACCCCCACGCCGGGAAGTCGACGGGGTCGCGCACACTGTCACAGAACGCGGCCCCGTCGTCGCCGACCCGGCCCTCGACGCAGGCGTTGTCGACCACCTCCCCGTCCGTCACGATCCCCTCAGTCGCCTTGACCGAGACTCGATAGGAGACCGTCACCGTGTCGGGAACGTCGGGGTCCTCCGTGACGCCGGCTCGGCCCAGATCCCCGGTCCATCGGATCGCCTTCGCCTTCGCGTCAAAGACGGCCGCTCCGCTCGATGCCTGAAGCGAGTCCACGACGACGTCACCGCGCGTCAGGACATCGCTCACGTCGTCGACGACCGTCTGCCCGGGAAGGTCGAGGCTGCCCGAGTTGCGCATCTCGACGGTGTGGGTCACCACGTCGCCCGGGGCGAGGGCGCCGGCCGCCGCGTCGTGCGAGGAGGCCTTGCTGATCGCGATTGCGGCGTCCAGCGCGAGTTCGATCTCGGAGTGCTCGACGAAGATGTTGTAGTCGTCGATCATGGAGTGATCGGCCCAGGAGCCGGGGATGGGTGCGACCTTGTTCGCGCTGACGATGTACTCGCCCCACCGGTGCACTCCGCCCGCGGAGTCGACTCCGTTCTCCGAAGGACCGCCCGTGGAGATCGGATCGGGGCGCACACCCACAACCGCCACGCCAGCGAGATCGGCCGCGACTTCACTGTCATCCCAGCGGACGATCTGGTCTCCCGGACGAGGTCCTTCGAGCATCTTGATCTCGATCCCCTCGGTCCGAGCTTCGATGTCCATGGAGAGGATATGGATCTCTGCGGCCATATCCCAACTCAAGCGCGCGCGCACCGGAGCATTCAAGGACAACTGCTCCCCTTTGCCGTTCTTCCCATCCCACGTGACCTTCAGTGTTCCCCCGGGAACGCCGATCGACTCCAGACGGGTGTCCACCGCGTCGGTGTAGACGCCATTTCCATTGGTGTCGATCTCTGTGACGAGGTTGCCCTCCATGCCCGTCGCCTCGGCCGTGAACACGCCTCCCCACTGCGACGCCGCCAAGCGCGCGCCATCCGGCGCATATCGCACCGACTCGAGGCTCGTGGGGGCGTAGATCGGCCTCACCCAGGTGTCCTCGGTTCGACCGTCGAACCATTTCGCCGTCTGCGTCGGAAGGTCAGCGCTGGGCGGCTCAAGAAAAATCCGATACTGGACAAACCCGGGACACGCAGCGGAGGCCCGGGGCGGCTTGGTCAAGATGCTCGACTTGTACGTGCGCGCGCACGTCCCCGCGCCAACCACGCCGTAATTGTCGGTCAGGAGACTGGAGTAGATCCCATCGAATCCGTGCTCGATCGACTGATAGAGCACACCGAGTCTCGAAAGGTGATAGAGGGTGCGGTCTGAGCCGGCGACCGCGGGGGCGTTCTTGAACTTGCCATACTCTTTCGAGTCGTTCCACCCTGTGAGCACCTCAGCCCACACGTGACCGTCAAGGGCCGCACCGGAGGCGTCCCGCGGTGTGATCGCGCTCTCGGGGCCGTAATAGACCCGACGGGACGGAACTCGGGCGTCGGCGTCAATCGTCGGGATCTGCGCCAGCGGACTGCCACCAAATGCGGCGATCGACCAGACACCCGCCGACGTGTCGCTCAGGTTCGCCTTGCGGAACCACTGCTTCTTGACGACCTGAGGCGTGATCTCCGGATTGAACTCCGTGCGCTCGCCTGACGGCGAGGTGACGATGATGCGCAGACTCGGGACCGACCGGTCGGTGTCCCGGTGAGCGAAGATGTGCAGGTCGAGGTCAAGCGTCCCGCCCTCGGGAACGTAGACGCCGAACGCCGTGCCCACCGAGATGAACTGGTTCTCGATGTCGAGACGAGTCCCGGTTCCGGCCGCGACGCTCGGACCCACCGGTGTGATCACAAGGCCGACGCCGAGCAATGCGCTCATGATCGCCGCCCCGAGCCTGCGCACCCAGAGACGTGCCTTTCGTCGCGATCGCCCCTGCGCGCCGAGGGCGTGCGGCCAGCACGGTCCGCCTCGTCGTGGTCCGCTTCGTCGTGGCCCGCCGACCGAGTCGGCAGACCTCCCCTGCGTGAAGAGCCTTGTGGTCCACACCATTGTGGTTCCCCTTCCTCAAGCTCGATCGGCGCTCAAGGCCGCGAACAGCCGCAGGCGCCAACGGTCCGCCCCCACGGACCTGATCTCCTCAATGAGACCGACGCCGTCCGAGCTGCTGGTCTGACGCCGGCGCCGGGACGCTGCCCGGTGAGGTTCCCCACAGCGCACCTGTCCGGCGGGCGCGGGTACGGCCGCGTCGGGTCATCGAACTGGAGCCGTCGCTCAGACGGCGCGCGATGAGATCGCGGGCAGACTCGCCGGGCACAACCCCGAGGACGTCACGGCGCCGGCGTCGTCGCCGATCCCGCGGAGCGCCACCGGGCCCCGCCACCGGCCCTGCGGACATGACGGCCCCCGCAGCAATCGGCTGCGGGGGCCGTCATCTCGGAACGCGTGCAGGCCGCGACCTGCCGGGGTCGGTCAGCCGCCGCTCTTGCGACGGAACCTGCGCTGGGTGGGTCCTGACGTTTCGGAGCCCGTGACGGAGCCGCGGTTGCGCTGCCCCTCGTTGTGGCGCGTGGTGGCCGACGCCTTGCGCTCAAGAGCCTCGCGGAACTTCGCTCTCGCCTCCTGCGACGGCGTGGGCCTCGTCGGTGCTTCGTGCGTGTCGTCGGACGGCATGCGATCAGTCCTCTTGTCTGCCTTGTTGCCCTCGCGGCCCAGACGGACCAAGGCGAGTCTGCCACGCCCGGGCCCGGCGAGGGTCGGCGATCGGGATCGCGGAGAGCAACGCACGCGTGTACTCGTGCTGCGGGTCGGTGAAGATCTGCTCCGTCGGGCCGACCTCGACCACCTTCCCTCGGTACATGACGGCCACGCGGGTCGCGATGTCACGGACTACGGACAGGTCGTGCGAGATGAACAGGTACGTCAGCCCGAGGTCGGACTGCAACGACCGCAGCAACCGCACGATCTGGGCCTGGATCGACACGTCCAGCGCCGAGACGGGCTCGTCGCACATGATGAACGCGGGGCGCACCGAGATCGCGCGCGCGATCCCTTCGAGGGGGTCGACACGTATCCGTACGACCCGTCGTGGATTCTCAGCGGCCGCTACGAGCCCAATCCGGTCGGCGCGACCGCCGCGTTCGAGCATCTGCGCGACGGCGGCCGCACCCGAACCCACGACGCCCCCGGCCAGATTGTGGTGCGGGTCGGCGAAGCCGACCACCGGCTGACGACGCTCGACAATGGCGACACGCTCCTCGTTGTCTTCGCCGACGCGACGACGGGTTCGGAGACGTACGGCGCGGGCCGGTTCCTCCACGTCGCGCTCCCCGAAGGCGAGCGCGATCGCACGGCCGATGTCGTCCTCGACTTCAACCGCGCCGTCGTCCCCCCGTGCGGCTTCAGCGACCAGTTCAACTGCCCACTGGCGCCGCCGTCCAACCGCTTCGCCACGACGCCCGTGCGAGCCGGAGAGAAGAAGCCCCGCTTCGCCACCGCGTAGGCGTGGCAGGCCATTCGCCGAGCCGTGCCCGGTGCGACTCCTCGGCATCGGTCTCTCCAAATGCGGAGCCAATCGCGCGCTCTTCAAGTTGGGCGACCTACTACGCCGCCACCGCGGGATGACGTCCGACCACCAACGCCGCGCCGTCGAGTGGTACTGCCACCAGCACTCACCCGCACCAGCACCCACGTTGTCGCTGATCCGGCCAGAGCACTCAAACCCGCCCCGACCACCGTCGCCAGGTGACGTCCCGGGGGTGGTGGGTTCCTCGGGCCTGAGCGTCATGGCCACGACGTAGAAGGCCATCGTGCGATGGTCAGTGAGACCGGACTAGGGAACTCACGGAAGGGCACATCGCACGATGGCGCCCGGATCAGGGTCGCGACCCAAACGCTCTACCAGGAGCTGATCGATGCGGAGGCGACCGACGTGATCAGCGCGGCCCGTTCGAACGCACCAGTGCGCGCACAACCCAGCGCACCCGGACCCGGTATCGGATGCTCACGACCACGACTGGTGACCTGGACCTGCGGATCCCGAAGCTGCGAACGGTCGTTCTTCCCGTCGCTGCTCTGGGCACGGGCAAGGGCGGGCAGATCGTGTCCCAGGCCGTCGTGACCGCGACCGGAGCGCGCGCCGACGAGCGCCGTGCGGTCCTCGGGTTCGACGTGGACGACTCCGAGGACGGCACGTTCTGGACCGCGTTCCAGCGGCGCCTTCGGCCCGCGGCCTGGGCGGGGTCCAGCTCGTCATCTCCCACGCGCGCGCCGGCCCAAGACCGCCCTCGGGTCCGTGCTCATCGGCTGCGCCCGCCGCCCACGGGCACGGCGACGTGTCCGACTGGGCCCCTTTCCCGCCCCGCGCGGAGCGGCTGGTGACTCGGTCCGCTACCGGCTCGTCTGACGGGCTCCCGCCCGCCCTCGGCGCGCGGGACGCCCACTCTCCTGGGCGTGAAAGCCGCCGACATCGCCGACATCGCCGCGCAGGTGCGCTTCCTGCTGCCGAACTCGGCCCGGCTCGGCCGCGCCCGCCTGCTCGACGCGGTGGTCCGTGAGGTATAGGACCACGTGAGGTTCCGCGGCGTGGACGGCTCCAAGTACGGAGACGTGGACTCTGACGAGCGGCACAGCCTGGCCCGGATCGGGGACGCCGCGATCAGCCACCTCGACGCACGGCGCGCCGTGGCGGTGCGCCGCGGCGACGGGCGAGCGGAGCGTGAGCCACAACCGCGTCCGCATCGCGCCCGTGGCACTGGGGGCCCGGCGCCCGGCTGATAGGAACTCCCGGTACGACCGGAGCGCCGGTCCCACCCACAGGAGTAACCAGTGTCGCTGCCCCTGCCCCCGCCCCTGACCTGACCGCCCCGGTCAGCCCGCCCCCCGCGTCCGCCAAGCCCGGCAACGGGATGGCCACCGTGGGGTTCATCCTGGCGCTGCTCGGCCTGCTCGGTTCGGTCGTCCCTGTGCTCGGCATCGGCGCCGTCGTCATGGGCGTCGTCGGCGCGGTGCTGGCCTTCGTCGGGCTGCGCGCGGCCGCGAGGCTCGGCGCCGGGAGGAGGCTGGCGCTGGCCGGTGTCATCCTGGGCTCGGCCGCCCTCGTCGTCGGCGTCGCCATCAACGTCGCGTTCCTCAGCGCGGCGGACGACACCGTGGACGCGGCCGACGACCTGTCCACGTGGCAGCCGCTCGACCCGACCGACGACGACGCCGACCCGGACGCCGAGGCGGACGCGGGGACCGACGCCGAGGACGCCGCCGCCACGTCCGACGTCGAGCCGCTGAACGTCGTCGAGCACGCCTTCGGCGACGACGGGTCGCGCTGGTGGTACGTCGTCGTCGTCGACAACCCGAACCCCGACCTCGTCTTCGCCCGCTCCGGCGGCCTCGGATCGCGCATCACCGTGGAGGCGCTGGACGCGGACGGCGTCATCCTCGACTCGTCGAGCGCGTTCGCCACGCTCCTGCCCGGGCGCACCGTCATCGAGGGGTCCTTCCTCTCGATCGGCGACAACGACATCGCCGAGTTGAACGTCCGCGGGCCGGAGCCCACCCGGGCCAACACGATCCGCCCGGACAGCATCGGCTCGTTCGACGTCTCGGACGTCGACTCGACCACCGACCGGTTCTCCACACGCGTGTCCGGCGTCGTGACGTCGACGTTCGCCGAGGACCAGACCTCGCTGCGCGTGGCGGTGGTCGCCCGCAACGCCGAGGGCGAGATCGTCGGCAGCACGTTCACATTCATCGACCGGCTCCCGGCCGGTGGCAGCGCCAGGTTCGAGACGTCGTTCTTCGGCGCGGGCGCCCTGCCCGACGGCGCGACCTTCGAGGTGTCTGTGACGCCCTGACGACAATCAGATGCCAGCGCGGCCCGCCTCGGGTGATCGGGGCGGGCCGCGCCGCTGTCATCCGGGCTCATGCCGCCCCTCAGCGCCGGGTCACGGCTGACGACCACACCCACGCGTAACCGGTGCGGCCGTGCGGGTCGTCGTACCGCGCGCGCACCTGGCGAGGCGTCCACGCGACCGCGCGCCCGTCGGCTTCGAACTCGCCGGTCTGCCGAGCCGTGAGCCACACCCGGGCCGGGATCAGCGCGTCCGGCGTCGTCACCGACTGACAGTCGCGCGCGTTGGCCGAAGCCTGCTCCGCGCCGTCGCGTATCGGCACACTCTCAGTGTGGCGACCCTCGCCGGTTGTCATGTCTGTGGACATCGGTGACGGTTCTGGGGCCCGTTCAGCTCTCTGTACGTACTTTTGAACGGACTTTCGCGTTCTGAGGGCAAAGTGAAGGGCCCCTGACCTGGCGTTCTGCCTGGTCAGGGGCCCTTTTTCGTAGCGGGGGCAGGATTTGAACCTGCGACCTCTGGGTTATGAGCCCAGCGAGCTACCGAGCTGCTCCACCCCGCGTCGACTCCCAGAACATTACGGCACGACCCCGGGAACCTCCAAATCCGCTCCCGGGGTCGGGCCGCAGGTCACGACCTCCTGCGACGGAGGTCACACGCTCACCCCGCAGTGTCGCCCAGCGCCTGGTCGGCCGCGACGGCGCGCTCCAGGGCGTCCTGCAGCCGGTCCTGCGCCTCGCCGTAGGCGGCGAAGTCGCCGTCCTTGAGGGCCGCCTGGCCGTCCTGCATCGCCTTGTTCGCGTCCGTCAGCGCCTGGTTGAGCTGGCTGCGGGCGTCGCCCGTGGCGGGCGGCGGGGTCGTCGCGTCGCCGGGGGACGGTGTGGGCGTCTCCTCGCCCGCTGGCGGCTCCGTCGGGATCACGGGCACCTCGTCGGGCGCCTCGCCGGCGTCGCCCGCGGTGGCGCCCGAGTCGCCCTGGAACACCTGGTCGAGCGCCTCGTCGAGCGTGTCGGCGAACCCGATCGAGTCGCCGAACGCCACCAGCACCTTGCGCAGCAGGGGGAACTGCGTGCCCGACGCGGACTGGATGTAGACCGGCTGCACGTACAGCAGGCCGCCGCCGATGGGCAGCGTGAGCTGGTTGCCGCGCTTGATCACCGACGAGCCGATCTCCAGCACGTTGAGCTGCGTGGAGATGGTCGTGTTGGTGTTGAAGTTGGTCTGCACCTGGCCGGGTCCGGGCACGGTGTTGTCGCGCGGCATGGCCAGCAGCCTGAGCTTGCCGTAGCCGTCGGCCTTGACCCCTTGCTCCGATCCGGCCTCGGCGTCGACCGCGAGGAACCCGGTGAGGATCTGCCGGTCGGACTGGCCGCCGGGGATGAACAGGCTGGTCAGCGAGAACGCCGCCGAGTCCTGCCCGGGCATCTGCAGCGTCAGGTAGTACGGCGGCTGCAGCGGTCCCGCCGTCGTGCCGGTCGCGGGGGTCGCGCCCGACGCCGTGGTCGGGTCCTGCGGGGTCTTCCAGAAGTCCTGGCCCGAGAAGAACTGGCCGGCGTCGGTGACGTGGTACTTCTCCAGGAGCGTGCGCTGCACCTTGAACAGGTCCTCGGGGTAGCGCAGGTGGCTCATGAGGTCGCCCGAGATCTCGGACATCGGCTCGACCGCGCCCGGGAAGACCTTCTCCCACGCCTGGAGCACCGGGTCGTTCGGCTCCCACGCGTACAGGGTCACCGTGCCGTCATAGGCGTCGACGGTCGCCTTGACCGAGTTGCGGATGTAGTTGACGCTCTCCGGCAGCTGCAGCGGCAGGCCCTGCGGGGAGGTCAGCGAGTCGGCGATCGACTCGCTCACCGGCGTCGACGTGGAGTACGGGTAGGCCTGCGACGTCGTGTACGCGTCGATGATCCACTTGACGCGCCCGTCGACGACGGCGGGATACATGCGGTTGTCGAGCGTCAGCCAGGGCGCGACCTTGGCGACGCGCTCCTGCGGGTTGCGGTCGTAGAGGATCTGCGACTCGCCGGTGACGCGGTCGGAGAACAGGATCTCCTGCGAGCCGAACTTCACGGCGTACAGCAGCTTGCTCCAGATCGAGCCGATGCCCGGCCCGGCCGTGGCCTGGCTCGTCGGGAAGGTGGTGTTGACCTGGCCGCCGCCCTGGTCGTCGTCGGCCTGGTAGTCGAGCTCCCACGCGTTGGCGCCCTCGGGGGCGCCGACGATCGAGTAGGTCGTGGTCTGCGGGCTGAAGTAGATGCGCGGCTCGTACTCCTGGGAGTCGGTCAGCGAGCCCTGCGTCGGGATGCCGCCCTCGAAGAACGCGGGTCGCCCGTCGGGGCCGGTCTGGTTGCCATAGGCGGCGACGACGCCGTAGCCGTGCGTGAACACCGTGTGGTCGTTGACCCAGTTGCGCTGCGACGCGCCCAGGCCGGCGAGGTTGAGCTCGCGCACCGCGATGACGGTGTCTCGCGACTCACCGTCGATCTCGTACCGGTCGACCGCGAGGTTGTCGGTGAAGTTGTAGTACTGCTTGTTCTGCTGGAGTTGGCGGAACGACGGGCTGACGATCTGCGGGTCGAGCAGGCGGATCGACGCCGTCGTCTCGGCGTCCTGCCGCAGCGCCCCGGCCTCGGCCGTCGTCGCCGCGTCGTACTGCCGCGTCGTGATGTCGTCGAGCCCGAACGCGGTGAGCGTGGCGTCGATATTGCGCTGGATGTACGGGGTCTCGAGCTCCTGCGCGTTGGGGTTGACCTGGAAGCGCTGGACGACCCACGGGTAGACGCCGCCGATCGCGATGGCCGAGACGACCATGAGGCCCACCCCGATCGCGGGCAGGCGCCAGTTGCCGCGCACGGCGGCGATGACGAACGCGATGGCGACGAGCACCGCGACGCCCGCGAGGATCACCTTGGACGGGATCACGGCGTGCACGTCGGAGTAGGTGGCGCCGTCGAACTTGTCGCCCGCCGACGTCAGCAGCGAGTACGTGTCGAGCCAGTAGTTCACGGCCAGCAGCAGCATGAGCGCCGCCGCGGTCACGGCGAGCTGGACGCGCGCGGCGCGCGTGGTGCGCTCGGCGCCCTGTTGCAGCGGGCCGACGCGCAGGCCCCCGTACAGGTAGTGCGTCAGCAGCGCGGCGATCCCCGAGACGATGACGACGGCGATGAGCAGGCTCAGCGCGAACCGCAGCGCGGGCAGCTGGAAGACGTAGAAGCTCAGGTCGATCTTGAACTGCGGGTCGCGTGTGCCGAACGGCACCGCGTTGACCGCGAGCAGCGCCGTGCGCCACTGCGACGCCGCGGCGACGCCCGCGAAGAACCCCACGATCACCGGGGCCGCGACCATCACGACCCGCCGCAGCGGCTCGACGGCCTCGCGGTACTGGTCGAGCGTCGCCTGCTCGGGCGTCGAGGGGGCGTAGATGGGCCGTGAGCGGTAGGCGATCCGGAACGACCAGTACACGGCGGACGACATCAGGGCGAACCCGATGACGAACAGCACGGCTCGCGCGATCCACTGGGTCCAGATGACGCGCCCGAAGTCGAGCGCCTGGAACCACATCACCTCGGTCCAGAACTGGGCGAGCAGCAGCACGGCCGCGACCAGGGCGGCGAGCACGATGACCGTGATGGCGATCGGGCTGGGACGGCGCCGCGCGGACGGCGATGGACGGCGGGGTGGTGCGAACGACACGAGTACCTACCTCGGATGGATGCGGGCCGCGTGGCAGACGCGGCCGTCTGGGCTAACGTCCTCGGGTCGCCCCAGGTTCCCACCGTTGTCGCCTGCGTGGTAGCACGCAGGGCACGGCGAGCCGCTCGCACTGTCGCCAAAGCGAGGCCGCGGCGGGGCCGCGCCGGCTCGCCCGGGCGCGCGGCGCGGGGCCTCAGGAGCAGGTCGGCAGCGCGTCGCCGTCGCCCGCCCCGATCGCGATGATGGCGTCGCGCGCCTGCGCGAGCGTCGAGACCTCGACGACCCGCAGCCCGTCGGGCACGTTCCCGACGACCTCGTCGCAGTTGGCCTCGGGCGCGAGGAACCAACCGGCGCCGTCGCGCAGGGCGCCGTGCATCTTCTGCTCGATGCCGCCGATCGGCCCCACGACGCCGTCGACGTCGATCGTGCCGGTGCCGGCGACGACCTGGCCGTCGAGCTCGTCCTCGGGTGTGAGCCGGTCGATGATCGCGAGCGCGAACATCATCCCGGCGCTCGGTCCGCCGATGTCGTCGATGCGGATCGAGACGTCGATCGGGAAGTCGAACTGGGACGAGACGAACACATTGAGCGCGGCCCGGCGTCCGCCGTCGGGCGTGGTTCCGTCGCTGGTGGTGACGGCGAGGTCCTTGCTGACCCCGTCGCGCTCGACGCCGAGCACGACGTCGTCGCCGGGCGTGACCTTCGCCAGATCGGACAGCAGGTCGCCGTGTGACGTGACGGCCTCACCGTTGAGCGTGCGGATGACGTCGCCCTGCTCGACGACGCCGTCCGCGGGCGAGCCGGTCACCGCTCCCTCGATGGTGAGCGTCGCGGGCACCTCGAACCCGAGCTCGGTCAGCGCGGCGGCCGTGGCCGACTGCTGCGAGGTGGTCATCTGCAACTGGCTCTGCTGTTGCTGCTGCTCTCGCGTGGTCCCGACGGCGAACACCGCCTCCGTGGGCAGCACCGCGCGCTGCGGCGAGGCCCAGGCGTACAGGACGTCGGCGGCGAACACGTCGCTCACCGGGCCCCCGCCCACCGACACCGTGGTCAGCAGCAGCTCACCCGACCCCGGGTAGGTGTCCGCGCCGGTGATCTCGACCAGCGGGACATCGTTCTGGGCGCCGAGCGTGTCCTCGGTGGGTCCGGGGCCGCGCACGACGAATCCGGTCGGCAGCACCAGGGTCGCGGCGGCAAGCGCGGCGGTGACCAGGAGCGAGCCGGTGAGCAGCCGGGTGCGAGGTTGTGTCGAAGCCACCGACCCATCATCCCTGCCGCGACGAGCGCTCGCGGACACGTGGCTCCGCTGTGGGCGAAAGGGGGAACCGCGGCGCACGCCGCGTCGTCGTCGTGGTTACGGTGAAACACCGAGCCCGGCTCTCCGGGCGAGCATGTGAGCGCCACCCGAGGAGCAGCGCGATGACCCACCCCGACGACGCCGACGACCGCGAGCGCCGACTGCTTGAGCTGCTGGGTCAGCTCTTCGGCGACCGCGCGGACGAGGTTCTGGCGCAGATGCGCGCCCAGGGGCTGGATCCGTCCGCCCTGATGGGCGACGGCCCGCTGCCCGACTCGGCGGCCATGCGGCAGGTGCTCGCCCAGGTCCAGCGCCTGCTGTCTACGCCGGGCGACGGACCCGTCAACACGAGCGTGGCCCACGACCTGGCGCGCCAGGTGGCGATCGCCGAGGGCGACCCGTCGCTCACGGCCGGCCAGGCCAAGGCGGCCACGGACGCTCTGAGAGTCGCCGAGCTGTGGCTCGACGCGGCGACGACGCTGCCGCCGTCGGGCGGGCAGGCGCACGCGTGGAGTCGCTCGGAGTGGGTCGAGGCGACGCTGCCTGCGTGGAGCCGCCTGGTGGCGCCGGTCGCGGCGTCGATGGCCGACGCGCTCGCCACGGTGCTGGGCGACCAGCTCCCCGAGGACGTCGACCTGGGCGTGCAGCTGCCGGGCCTCGCGGGCGGCGAGGAGCTGGGCCTGGAGCAGCTCGGCCTGGGCGGGCTCGAGCCGGGCCAGGTGATGCGCCGGCTGGGCGCGGCGGCGTTCGGCATGCAGGTGGGCCAGGCCGCGGGCACGCTCTCGCGCGAGGTGTTCGGCGCGACCGACGTCGGGCTGCCGCTGCTGCCCGACCCGGGAACCGCGCTGGTGCCGACCAACGTCGCCGCGTTCGCCGAGGGCCTGGACGCTCCCGCGGACGAGGTCCGTCTGTTCCTCGCGGTGCGCGAGGCGGCGCACGCCCGCCTGTTCACACACGTGCCGTGGGTGCGCGCGCACCTGACCGGCCTGGTCGAGCAGTACGCGCGCGGCATCACGATCGACCTGGACACACTGGAGGAGCAGGTGCGCGACGTCGACCCTGCCGATCCGGACCAGTTGCGGCGCGCGCTGTCGGGCGGCGGGGTGTTCGGCGTGCAGCCGACGCCCGAGCAGAAGGCCACGCTGCTGCGGCTGGAGACGGCGCTCGCGCTGGTCGAGGGTTGGGTCGACGAGGTCAGCGCGCAGGCCGCGCTGCCCCACCTGCCGCACGCGGTGCCTCTGCGCGAGATGCTGCGACGACGTCGGGCCGCGGGCGGGCCGGCCGAGCAGACCTTCGCCTCGCTCGTGGGCCTGGAGCTGCGCCCGCGCCGATCGCGCGACGCGGCGGCGCTGTTCGCGCACGTGTACACGGCGGGCGGCGCCGAGGGGCGCGACGCCGTGTGGGACCACCCCGACCTGCTGCCCGGGCCGCTCGACCTGGACGACCCGGCGGGCTACCTCGCCCGGCGCGCGGCCCAGGCCATGGCCGACAGCGAGCTCGACCAAGCCCTGGCCGACCTGCTGGGCGACGACTGACCGCCGTCGCCCGGGCGCCAGGGGCGGCTCAGTCGTCCTGCGAGAACGAGACGCCCTCAAGGAACCCGCGGGCGCGATCCGTGCGCGGGTAGGCCTCCAGCAGCCGCCAGAACTCGGGCCCGTGGCCCGCGTGCAGCAGGTGGGCCAACTCGTGCAGCAGCACGTAGTCGAGCACCCACGAGGGCATCCCCCGCACACGCGTCGAGATGCGGATCGAGCGGTCGGTCAGCGTGCACGAGCCCCAGCGCCGCCCCTGGTTGTCCGACCAGCGCACGCTGGAGGGCTCGGCCTTGCCGTCGAGGTAGCGCTCGGACAGGTCGTGGGCGCGCGCGATGAGCTGGTCGTCGCTGGGCCGCCGCCGCCGCTCCTTGCTCTCGAGCCGCGCGAGCATCTTGGCGACCCACTCCTGCTCCTGGGCGCGGGAGAAGCGGGCGGGAATGGCGACGATGGTGCGGTCACCCTCGCGGTACGCGCTCACCGTGGCGGTCCGCCGCCGGCTGCGACGGACCTCGACGGACGAGCGCGCGTCAGTGGCCACATCCCGACCGTACCGAAATGTTCCCTCCTTGTGGTCATTCACACACCCAGACCGGCCACGTGCGGGCCTGTGGATGACGCCCGACGTCGATCGGCCGCGGCTGGCACCCTGACGCGGTGACCTCGGACCAGACCCTCGCGCGGCTGCGGCTGCGCTCCGGCACACCCGTGCTCGACCGCGGCGGCGGCGAGGTGCAGCTCGGCACCGACCCGCGGTGGGCGCTGCGGCTGGCCGGGCTCGACCCGGCCGAGGTGACCTGGCTGCGCGACCTGGCCACACGCCGGCACACCTCCCCCGTCGCGTCGGCCGACCGGCTCGGGGTGACGCCCGCGCGCCGCTGCGAGATCGTCGGCGTGCTGCGCCGCGGCGGCTTCCTGCACCCGGCGCCGCCCGCGGGCGAGGCGGTGGCCGCGGTGGCCGCGGTCGGCGACGGCGCCGCCGACGCCCCCGCACTCGGCGCGCTGCGCGCCGACGGCGCGGGCAGGCGCACGCTCGCCGGCCGCGCGCGGGCGTCGGTGGCCGTCGCCGGCCTGGGCCGCCTCGGCGCGGCGCTCGCTGTGGAGCTGGCGACGGCCGGGGTCGGCACACTCGTCGCGCGCGACCGCGCGCCCGTCCTGACCACCGACCTGGGCCTGGGCGCCTACGCCCCCACCGACGTCGGGCGGCCCCGTGGCGCCGCGCTGGGCGAGGCGGTCGCACGCGTCGCGCCGCGCACGCGCGTGCTGCCCGACGGCGCCGCCGACGTCGTCGTCCTGGTGGAGGCGCACGCGCCGGCGCCCGCACGCTACGCGCGGCTCATGGGCGAGGGGGTGGCGCACCTGACGGTGACGGTGCGCGAGGCCGACGTCGTCGTGGGGCCGTTCGTGCTGCCGGGGGTCACCGCGTGCGCGCGGTGCGCCGACCTGCACCGGGCCGACGAGGACCCCGCCTGGCCCGCGCTGGCCGCGCAACTGCGGCAGGTGAGCGAGCCGCCACAGGAGACGGCGCTGGCCGCGGGCGCCGCGGCGGTGGCCAGCGCCCAGGTGCTCGCGCACCTGGACGGGATCCGGCCGGCGTCGGCCGGATCGCTCGTCGAGCTCGCCCTGCCCCAGGTGCTGCCGCTGGCCCGCGAGCTACGGCCGCACCGGCGGTGCGGCTGCGTGACCCTCAGCCGTGAGTGAGGGTCACGCAGCCTGGCTCTCCGACTTGCGGGGCCGCCCGCGCCCGCGCTTGCGGGCCACGATGGCGCCGTCGACGAAGACCTCGCCGCCCCACACGCCCCAGGGCTCGGCGCGCTCCAGGGCGCCGGCGAGGCAACCCTCGCGCAGCGGGCAGGTGCGGCACAGGGCCTTGGCCTGCTCGACCTGCGCGGTGTGCTCGGCGAACCACAGCTCCGGGTCGTGCGACCGGCACGGCAGAACGCTGCTCATCACGGCGTCGAACTCCAGGTCGACGCCGCTGGCCCCCGCCTGCGTGGGGGTGTGGACAGTCCCAGCGCTCGCGGCGCTCAAGCCGTTCGAGGCGCTGGGCAGGGGTTGGTGGGGAGTCCAGGCGGCGGCGCCAGGAGCCATCTCCAGGTGTCGCTCGTCCAGTAGGTGCGCGAGTCGCACGGTTCCTCCGTCAGGTGCTGAAAGTCAGTGGTGGCTCTTTCAGGACCTGCGGAACGGCGCGCACTCATCGGAGTGCGCCGTCCTCGTCGCCGAGAACAAAGGCCGCGGGTCCTGGGAGGACTCCGCGGCCTGGAACTCCGGCTAGACCGGACTTCTCCCAGGGGCGGAGTCGAGTGCGATGGCGAGGCGGTCGCCGCCGAGCCCAGCGCGCTTGGCGCCGAACGGATCAATGGCGTCACGCCGACGCGGACGGGACGTCACGTCGTAGCTGGGGGCATGCGTGAGCTCGAAGTGCGCCGTCGTCATGTTCATGGTCTCCACAGGTTCCACCTCCTTTATGCGCTCGGACGCGCGCCTTGCGGCGTGCGCCCCTCGGTCAGGGACTCTCCGAGGATAGGGCCCCTCGCCGCGAATGCCACATCTTTTTTCAGAACTTCTTCGACGCGTCGCCCGACGCGTCGTCGGAGCGCGCCACGACGGCCAGCACGGCGGCCCCGTACCGGTCGATCTTCACCGGGCCGATGCCCTGGATCCGGGCCAGTTGCATGGTCGAGGTGGGGCGCACCTCGGCGACCGCGGCGAGCACCTGGTCGGTCAGCACGGTGTAGGCGGGCTGGTCGTTCTCGGCCGCGACCTGGCGGCGCCACTCGCGCAGCGCCTCGAACAGCGCGGCGTCGTGCTCCCCTGTCAACAGCTCACGCGGGCGGCTGCGCGCCGCGGAGCGCCGGACCCCGCCCGCCTCGGGCCACAGGTCGTCGAGGAACCGCGTGCGCTTGCGGCTCGCGCGACCGCCCGGGGCGCGTGAGCGCGCGTACGACACCTCCAGGCGCACCCGGGCGCGTGTGACGCCCACGTACAGCAGGCGCCGCTCCTCGGCGACCGCGTCGTCGGTCTCCGCAAGCGAGATCGGCATGAGCCCCTCGTTCATCCCCGCCAGGAAGACGGCGTCCCACTCCAGGCCCTTGGCCGCGTGCAGCGACGCGAGCGTGACGCCGTCGACCGTCGGCGCGTGCTGCGCCGCCGCGCGCTCCTCCAACTCCGCGACCAGGCTCGCGATCGTCGCCGGGCCGGTGCGCGCGAGGTCGTCGGCCAGCCCGACGAGCGCCGCCATCGCGTCCCACCGCTCGCGCGCCGCGCCACGCGCGGCCGGGGGCGCGGGCGACCAGCCGGCCGAGGTCAACACGTCGCGCACCTGCTCGGGCATCGGCTGGTCCGGGTCCGCCGATCGCGCGGCGCCGCGCAGCAGCACGATGGCGTCGCGCACCTCCTTGCGCTGGAAGAACCGCTCGCCGCCGCGCACCTGGTAGCCGACCCCCGCGTCCGCGAGCGCCGCCTCGAACGCCTGCGACTGCGCGTTGGTGCGGTACAGCACGGCGATCTCGCTCGCGCGCATGCCCTCCGCCACGAGCCGGGCCGCCTTCGCGGCGACGCCCGCGGCCTCGGCGTCGTCGTCGTCGTACGCCGTGAAGGCGACGGGCGGGCCCGCGGGGCGCTGCGCGCGCAGTTCGAGCGCCCCCGTGACACGCCCGCGGCGCAGCAGCTCGTTGGCCAGGCGCACCACCTGGGGCGTCGAGCGGTAGTCGCGCACCAGCCGCACCTCGTGCGCCCGCGGGAAGCGCTTGCGGAAGTCGAGCAGGTAGCGCGGGCTCGCGCCCGTGAACGAGTAGATCGTCTGCGACGGGTCGCCGACCACACACAGGTCGGAGCGGTCACCGAGCCACTGGTCGAGCAAGAACTGCTGGAGCGGCGAGACGTCCTGGTACTCGTCGACCACGAAGTGGCGGTACTGCGCCCGCACCTCCTCGGCGACCGTCCGGTTCTCGGCGAGGATGCCCGCGAGGATCTGCAGCACGTCCTCGAAGTCCATGACCCCGCGCTCGCCCTTGACCTCCTCGTACGCGGTCGCCAGCCGCGCGACCTGCTGGTGGTCGAAGCCCGCGGGCGCCGGGCGCCCCTCGGCCAGGGCACGGCGCGCGTAGTCCTCGGCGGCGACCAGGCTCACCTTGGCCCATTCGATCTCCGAGGCCAGGTCGCGCACCGCGACGCGGTCCACGCTCACCCCCACGAGCCGCGCCGCCTCGGCGACCAGCGCCGCCTTGTGCTCCACGATCCGGCTCGGCGCGCCGCCGATGACGCGCGGCCAGAAGTACCCGAGCTGGCGCAGCGCCGCGGCGTGGAACGTGCGAGCCTGCACGCCGACCACGCCCAGGTCGCGCAGGCGCGTGCGCATCTCCCCCGCGGCCCGCGCCGTGAACGTCACGGCCAGCACCGTCGTCGGCTTGTAGACGCCCGAGCGCACGCCATAGGCGATGCGGTGCGTGATCGCGCGCGTCTTGCCGGTGCCGGCCCCGGCGAGCACGACGACGGGCCCGTGCAGGGCCGTGGCGACCTCACGCTGCTCGGGGTCGAGCGCGTCGAGGATCGCGTCGGGATGACCGAAGGACGCGGCGGAGTTGGCGACGGATGACATCGCACGCGATTCTTGCAGCCGCACCTGACACGTCCGACTCTGGAGGACACATGACCGCCGCCCCCACGCTGCCCGCCCCCGGCTCCATCACCATGTACTCGACGACGTGGTGCGGCTACTGCCGCCGGCTCAAGACGCAGCTCGACTCCGCGGGCATCGGCTACACCGAGATCGACATCGAGGACCAGCCCGAGACGGCGGCGTTCGTCGAGCAGGTCAACGGCGGCAACCGCACGGTGCCGACCGTCGTGTTCCCCGACGGCTCGGCCGCGACCAACCCGTCGCTCGCCGACGTCAAGCGGGCGCTCGCCGGCTGACCTCAGGCGCCAGGCAGGCGCCCGCCGTGCCACTCCTCGATGAGCGCCCGCGCGATCGACAGGCGTGGTGGCAGGACGACGTCGCCCGACGCCAGCGCGGCCGACAGCGCCGCTCGCGTGAGCCAGCGCACGTCCGTGAGCTCGACGCCGTCGGGCGTGACATCGGCCCCGACGCCCTCGACCCGCGCCCGGAAGCCCAGCATGAGCGAGGCCGGGAACGGCCAGGTCTGCGACCCGCGGTAGACGACGTCGTCGGCGCCCGCCCCGACGCGCACCCCGGCCTCCTCGGCGACCTCACGGCGCACCGCCTGCTCCAGGCTCTCACCGGGCTCGACGAAGCCCGCGAGCGTCGAGAATCGCGCCGCGGGCCAGTGCGCCGCGTGGCCCAGCAGGATCCGGTCGGCGTCGTCGACCACGGCCATGATCACCGCCGGGTCGGTGCGCGGGTACAGCTCGCGGTCCTCGACCGGGCACCAGCGCACCCAGCCGGCGTCGCGCACGCGCGTCGGGGCGCCGCAACGCGGGCAGAACGCGTGCACCGCATGCCAGTTCGCGAGCGCGACGGCTTGCGTGGCGAGGCCCTGGTGCAGGTCGTCGAGCGCGTCGAGCTCGCGCAGCGTCGCCCACGCAACGCCACGCGGCTCCCCCGCGTCGGCGGCGTCGGCGGCGGCCGCCGAGAGCATGGCGAGCGCGGACGTCGTCTGCGGCGCCGCCAGCGCCGTGTACGCGACGCCGTCGTGCTCGCCCAGGAACAGCCACAGCGGCGGCCCCTCCTCGCGCGGCGCGTCACGCGGGGCGTCGGCCGGGTCGTCAGCCGCGTCCAGGTGCGGGGGCGGCGTGGGGCTCGCGTCGAGTGGGGCGGGCAGGCCGGCGGGCCCGACCACGGCCAGGCGCGCGGGATCGCCGACGACGGCGAGCCGGTCGCCGTGCAGCACCAGCACGCGCGTGGCGGGGTCCGCGCACAGGCGCTCGAGCAGGTCGGGGGTGTCGCGGCGCGCTGCCGCCCGGTCGTGGCGGGCGCGGGCGAACGGCAGGTCGAGGGCCGCCACGGCGCCAAGGGGTGTGGGCACACCACGACCGTAGCGGCGCCGCGGGCGCCGTCGTCGCACCGGAGCCGACACGCGCGCCCGGAGGCCGGGACGCGCCCGGAACGCCGCTACGGTGGTCACGTGCCACGCTCCGCCCTCGCCCTCGCCGCGCTCGCCACGGCGGCCGTTCCGGGCCTCGACGCCCGAGCGGTCCGTCAGGAGGACGCGCCCGGTGAGTACGACGTCGCCGTCGTGACCGCGAGCGACGGGACGCTGTGGGAGGTGCGCGCGCCTCAGTCGGCGGTGGCCGGCGCCGCGCTCGAGGCCGAGATGGGGCTGCTCGACGCGCTGCACCGGTACCACGAGGCGGGCGTGCTGCCCTTCGCCGTCCCCCGCATCGCCGGGTCCGCGCTGCTGCCCGAGGGTGGCCACGCCGTCGTGCACAAGCACATCGCGGGCGCCCCGCTCGACATCGAGTCGCTGACGCCGGGACCCGGGCTCGCGGCCGACCTCGGACGCACCCTCGCGGCCGTCCACGAGCTGCCCGCCTCGGTCGTCGAGACGTGCGGCCTGCCGTCCTACACCGCCGAGACCTACCGCGAGCGGCGCCTGGTCGAGCTCGACGAGGCGGCCACGACCGGCCGCGTCCCGACCGCGCTCCTGCGCCGCTGGGAGGCGGCCCTCGAGGACGTCGCCCTGTGGCGGTTCCGGCCCGTCGTGGTGCACGGCGACCTGGCGGCCGACCAGGTGCTCGTCGCAGGCGGGCGCGTCATCGCGGTCACCGGGTGGTCGGATGCGCGCGTGGCCGACCCCGCCGACGACCTCGCCTGGCTGCTGGTCGCGGCGCCGCCCGAGTCGGTCGACTCGATCATGGAGGCCTACCAGTTGCGTCGCACCGAGCTGCAGGACCCGCGGTTGGTCGACCGCGCGCTGCTCGTCGGCGAGCTCGCGCTCGCGCGCTGGCTGCTGCACGGTGTGCGCCAGGGCCTGCCCGAGGTGGTCGCCGACGCCGAGGCGATGCTCGCGGACCTGGACGAGGCCACGCGCGAGGACGCGGTCTGAGCGAGTCCGATCGGGCCCGAGCCCGCGTCACGCGCCGGCGGTGATGAGCGCCTCCAGCTCCGACTCGGTGCGCAGCCGTTCGGGGCGCACCGTCTGACCCGCCGCGACGTAGCAGAACGCGGCGCTGACCCGGTCGAGCGGCAGGCCCGTCCAGCGCGACCACGCCAGCCGGTACACCGCGAGCTGGACCTCGCGCGCCGCGCGCGCCTCGTCGTCGGCGGGCGGGCGCCCGGTCTTCCAGTCGACGACGACGACGGCGTCCGGGCCGCGCTCCGGGTCCGGGAACACGGCGTCCATCCGCGAGCGGGTCATGACCCCGGCGATCGGCGTCTCGACGTCCTGCTCGACGGCGATCGGCGTGCGGTGGGCCCACTCGCTCGCCAGGAACCGCTCCTTGAGCGCGTCGAGGTCCGCGTCGCCCGGCAGGTCGGCGTCGTCGGCGCCGGGCAGGTCCTCCAGGTCGAGCAGCGACGACGACGTGAAGTGCCGCTCGACCCACTCGTGGAAGCGGGTGCCGCGGCGCGCGTGGACCGTGGGCTGGGTGGGCACGGGACGGCGCAGTTGCAGCGCGAACGCCTCGCGGTCGGCCGCCAGCCGCACCAGGCCCGAGGCCGAGATGTGCGCGGGCAGCTCGACCCGGTGGCCCGATCGCTCGTCACGCTCGGCCAGCAGCATGCGCGCGAGCTCGACGACGTCGTGGCCTGACGCGTCGCGCAGCACACCCGCGGGCGCGCTGAGCTCGCCCGCCGGCCGATCCGCGCGCGCGGCGGCCGCGGCGTCGACCAGCCCCGCGCCCTGGCGCAGCACGTCGCGCGGCGAGGCTCCGTCTGCGTCGTCGGGCGCGGGCCACGAGGCGGTGACCTCGTCGGCGTCGCGCGGGTTGCCCTCACCCGGCTCGGGCTGCGCGCTCCAGCCGCCCTCCTCGACCACTCCCGCCTCAACGAGCTCGGTCAGGAACGGTGAGAGCCTGCGCGGCTTGGCCGCGGCGCCCCACCAGTGCGCCGCCAGCAGCAGCTCGCGGCGCGCGCGGGTGAACGCGACGTACGCGAGCCGGCGCTCCTCGGCGAGCGCGTGCTCACCGCACGCCAGGCGGAACTCGACCCGACGCTCCTCCAGCTCGCGCGTGTCCGCGGCCGCGGCCCAGCCGAACACGGGCAGGTCCGCGGCGTCGCCGCGCAGCGGGTACGGCAGCGCGCCGACGTCGGTCAGCCACCCGGAGTCGGCGCGCTGCCCCGAGGACGTCTGCGCGATCGTGGGGAACACGCCGTCGACCAGGCCCGGCACCGCGACGACGTCCCACTCCAGGCCCTTGGCGGCGTGCGCCGTGATGACCTGGACGGCGTCCGGGTCGGGCTCGCGCACCGGCAGGTCGAGGCCGCGCTCCTGCGCCTGGGCGACGCCGAGCCAGGCGAGGAAGGCGCCGAGCGTCGCGACGTCGGCCGACTGCGCGAACGTCGCGGCGACGTCGCGGAACGCGTCCAGGTGCTCGCGCCCCCGGCGACTGACGCGCTCGCCCGCGTCGGGCACGACCTGCCCCAGCACATCGGCCGTGGCGACCTCGACGTCCAGGCCCAGCGCGCGCTCGGCCTGGACCACGAGCTCGGGCAGCGACAGGTAGGTCAGTCCACGCAGGCCGCGCAGCACCCCGCCGAGCGCCGTCAGGCGGGCGTGACCCGCCGCACTCAGCACACGTCCGTCGCGCGCGGCGCGGCCGGGGGCCGGCAGGTCGTCGAGCGCGTCCACGAGCGAGCGATGGTCGACGACGTCGCCCTCGACCACGGCGGGATCGTCCGGTCCGCTCGGCTCATCATCACCGTCGCGCCCCGAGCGGCCGAGCCAGGCCGCGGCACGGCGCGGGTCGTCGGCACGCGCGAGGTCGTGCGCCCACGAGCCGAGCGCGTGCAGGTCCGCGGCGCCCAGGTTGACGCGCGGTCCCGTCAGCAGCCGCAGCACCGAGTCGCCGCGCGACGGGTCGTGCACCGCCTCGAGCAGCGCGACGACGTCGACGACCTCGGGCGTCGACAGCAGCCCACCCAGCCCGACGACCTCGACCGGCAGGCCCCGGCGGCGCAGCGCGACCTCGACGGCCGCGAACTGCGACCGGGCCCGGCACAGCACCGCCGCCGTCGTGCGCCCGGCGGGATGCGAGCCCGGACGCCAGCGCGCCGCGACCCACTGCGCGACCGTCTCGGCCTCCTCCTCGATGGTCGCCGCGACGTGGGCGACGACCGCCCCCTGGCCCGCACCCGGGCGCAGGGCCAGCGGTGGGACGTGGACCGCGGCCGACGTGCTCTCGACAGGATCGACCAGCGCGGCGGCGGGCCGGGGGGCGCGCAGCGGGGCCGAGGCCACGTTGGCGGCGGTGAGCACCGCGGCGTCGTTGCGCCACGACGTCGACAGGTAGCGCACCTGCGCCGGTGCGCCGTCGACGCGGCGGAACCGCTCGGGGAAGCGGGCGAGCCCCGAGGCCGAGGCGCCGCGCCAGCCGTAGATCGACTGGTGCGGGTCCCCCACGGCGGTGACCGCGTGGCCGCCGCCGAACAGCCCGGCGAGCAGTTCGACCTGCGCGTACGACGTGTCCTGGTACTCGTCGAGGAGCACCACACGGAACCGTGCGCGCTCCACCTCGCCCACGTGCGGGACCGACCGGGCCAGGTCGGCTCCGAACGCGATCTGGTCGCCGAAGTCGAGGGCGTCGGACGCACGCTTGCGGCGTCGGTATTCGGCGACCAGGTCGAGCAGGCTGCGGCGTTCGCCCAGGCTGCGCAGCAGCTTCTCGACGTCGGCGCCGCGTGTGCGCTGCCGCGTGCCGAGCGGCAGCGCCTCAAGCCGTTCAAGCATCGCGTCGAGCGCCGCGCGCGCGTCCTCGACGGGCACGAGGTGCTCGCCGAGCTCGCCTGCGAGCGAGATGACGGCGCCCACCACGCTCGACACCGCGCGGTCGGTGCCCAGGTCCATGTCCCAGGACTCGACGAGCTGGCTCGCGAGCTGCCACTGGTTCGCCTCGCCGAGCAGCCGTGAGCCGGGCTCCACGCCCAGGCGCAGCCCGTGGTCGGTGACGAGCGAGGCGGCGTAGGCGTTGTAGGTCGCGACCGTGGGCCGCGCGAGCAGGTCGATCGCGGTGTCGGCGCCCGGCGCCCGTCCGCGCGCCCGGGCGAGCTGGGCCAGGCGGGAGGTCACACGCGTCTGCAGCTCGCCCGCCGCCTTGCGCGTGAAGGTCAGGCCGAGCACCTGCTCGGGCTCGACCAGCCCGTTCGCGATGAGCCAGACGACGCGCGCGGCCATGGTCTCGGTCTTGCCGGACCCCGCGCCCGCGACCACGAGCGTCGGGGTGAGCGGGGCCTCGATCACGGCCACCTGCTCGTCGGTCGGCTCATGACGGCCGATGAGACGCGCGATCTCGCGGGCGGTGAGGGTCGGGGCCGGCGCGGGGGCCTCGACCGGCTCGGCGTCGAGCGCCGACCAGTCCGCGAGCGACGCGCCCGCCGCCTCGGCGCCGGTCCACAGCCCACCGGTGAACGCGTGCCCGAGCTCGTCGAACCCGCGCTGCTCGTCCTCGCCGCTCACGCGACCACTCCCCTTCCCTCAGGCCGCAACGGGCAGGACCGGCGCACCGGGCACATCGAGCACAGGTCATTGGTGTGCGCGGCGAACCGCGCGGAGGCCATGGCATCGGCCGCTCCGGCGACCAGGGCGCTGGCCCAACTCGTGCCGTCGGGCTCGGGGACCAGCGCGGGCTGCTCGCGGCGCGTGGCTCGGACCGTGTCGGCGCCGACGTAGACGAGGCGGGCGCCCGCGCTGCGCGTGCCCTGCGGCAGTTCGAGCGCGCCGCCCTCGACGGCGAGCTGGTACGCGCCGAGCTGCGGGTGCGTGGCCGCCTTCTCCTTGGTCGGGGCGCTGCGCCCCGTCTTGAGGTCGGCGACGATCGCCGCGCCCTCGCCCGCGTCCTCGACCCGGTCGATCTTGCCGCGCAACCGCGCCCGGCCCACCTCAAGGTCGAACTCGGCCTCGACCGCGAGCGGCGCGCCCGCGTCGGCCAGGTAGTCGGCGAGGCGTTCGACCATGCGCTCGGCCCGCTGCCGCAGCTGCCGCGCTGGCCAGCCGGGCGGCAGCGCGAGCTGCGGCCACCGGCGGTCGAGTTCGGCCTTGAGCTCGTGCAGTGAGCCCGTCGGCAGGTCCTCCGCG